>JAYRKY010000032.1:0-39425 GCA_041905525.1 Rhodospirillaceae bacterium | reverse complement strand
CGTATTTCATGAAGCAGTCGAACGGTTTTACGCGCCTCTGGCCGACCGTGATCACGTTTCTGACGATGTTCGTCAGTTTCGGATTGCTTTCTGTTTCGATGAAAACGCTTCCGCTAGGAACCGCTTACGCGGTGTGGACCGGGATTGGCGCCCTCGGCGCGTTCATCGTCGGCATCGTTGCCTTGGATGAGAGTGCGTCGCCGATGAGACTCGCCGCGGCCGCACTGATTGTCGCCGGTTTGGCGCTGATGAAGATCTCGTCGCCTGCATGAGCGCACCTCGCTCGATTTAAGCGAGAGTTCGCGGCGCGGAGAGGGCGATGTGCGCTCACGCGTTTGTGTTCGCGCGAGTTTTCGCTTTTCCCACCGGCGCAAATGTGCAACTTAGCCCGCGGGCAAAACAAACCGAATAACAACGAGGTTGGGGCCCGTCATCCAACATTGTGAGAGGCGTTGTTTATTAATGTCATCTGGTATCATTCGTCCTGTTCTTTTCGCCGCCGTCATCGCGCTTGCCGGTACCGGCTATTACGCTTTCAGCCAACATCAGAAGGTTGAAGAATATCGCGCAGCGCATGCCGCGCTCAAAACCGAGCGTGATTCGCTTCTCGCCAAGACCGATCAGCTGAGCGGCGAAGCCGCCGCCGCGAAACGGGCTCAGTTGGAAGCCGAAGCGAAGGTTGCGAAACTCGAGACAGCGAGCACGAAAAAGACGGCGACGCGCTAAGTCAGCGCCGCACAATCGAAGGGCGCGCCCGGTCATGGGCGCGCCTTTTTCTTTTACTGGACCGAAATCTTCCGCGCGAGCGGCGTGGGTGCGCCGGCCACGCCGTCCAGCGGCACGCTGACGCGTGCTTCCTTGAGATGGTCACGGACATCGTACGCCGCAGCGAAGTTGGATTGGGCGGGCGGCGCGTCAATCAGGCGCTGGATGGTCGGTGAGATGGCCTTGAGAAGTTGCAAGGCGAGTGCGCTGGTGAACGAATAGTTATCCGCGTCTTCGCCGGGCACGTAAGCTGTGATCGTGCCGAAGAAGCGGTCGCCGAGGAAAAATACGAACGTCGACGTGCGGTCGACCGCCCGAGATTCGATCACATTTCCGGCGGCATTGAAAACTTTGAAACGATTGTCACCGGTCCCCGTTTTGCCGCCCACCGTCAGCGGTGTCCCATCGGGACTATGAAAAGTGTTGTGAAGGCGGATCGCGGTGCCGCCTTCAACGACGCTGGTCAATGTGCGCTTCAGAATTCGCGCGACTTCAGGCGCAAGCACGCGCACAGGAGCCTTTGGCGCCAAGAACGCCATCTCCGTTTCGAATGGAGTGGCGCCCGCGAAGGAAATCCGCTCGATGTTGGCGACGGGAACATCTACGCCATCGTTCAGGATAATCCCCATCAGCCGAGCCAGCGCATCGGGGCGGTCGCCCGAGCTTCCGATCGCTGTGGCGTAAGACGGAATGATTTGCGCAAAGGGATAACCCTGGGTGCGCCAATCCTTCAGGACACGGTTAAAGGCTTCCTCTTCCTTCAAGATCCGAATGCGCGAGTCTTGGCGTTGCTTGCGGCTGGTCTTGAACAGCCAGCCGTAGATTTCCTGGCGCTGATAGGTGCTCGCGCTGGTGTATTCCGACCACGTCGCCTTTGGATGGCTTTGGAGATACGACACGAGCCAAAGTTCAAGCGGATGCACGCCCGCGATATAGCCGCGGTCCGAAAGCGAAAAGCGGTCGACAGCATACTTGTTGTACAGAGCCTTGATGTCGCCGCTCTCGATCGGTGTGTTCACACGACCCCGCAGGAAGGTCTCGAACTCGGCAACGCTCGCCAGCGGACGGACCGACCTGAAGATAACGGCCAGACTATGCGGCTTGGCGCGCGTGTGGCTTGCGAGAGTCTCAAGCGCCTGGTCCGGCGAGAGATCCCGATAGTCCTCATAAAATCGGCCAAGGTACTCTCGGCCTTCGCGGTCCGCGAAACGGCGCAGATATGCCGCGCGGCTGCGGGACGGATCGCTCTCGTCAAATTCCTCACGGTCCATTGCCAGATGGTAGCGCGTGATATCGCGCATCAAGCGAATGAAGGGCAGGTTGATGGAGTGACGCAGCGCGTATTCGAGCGTCGGCACCTTGCCGTTATCGTCTTTATTGAAGTTGTTGAAGTTGTGCTGGCCGCCCCCTGTGAAGAAGGTCTCATAAGGGCTGGCGGAGTAGGTGCGCTGCATCGCCGCGTCGAGCATAGTCTGGAGCGAGGTGTCCTGCGCGGTAAGGAGATAGTCGAGGGACCAGGCTGTGAGAGGATCGGCGCTCTTGCCGGCCAAAGCGACCAGGGTCGCGCGCGGGGCGGCAGCGTATTTGGCGTGGAGTCCCGCGATGATGTTGAGATACGTGGTGGTCGTACGCAGCTTCGCTGTCGACCCAAGGATCAGTTTGCCCCCGGAGTTGAGATTGAACGGCTTGTTGAGGCTGTCGGCATGCACGCGCAGGGCATGGTGATTGTCGCCCCGCTCGTATAGTACGACACTATAGGCGACCTTTGACGGATCAGCCGTGCCTAGCAGGTTGTCGCCGGTCATGCCGAGGCTTTTCACATACTCCGGTTCATCAAGGCGGTCCAAGACGCGTACGATGTCGCGCTGTGCGGCGCGATCGATGGTGGACTGGACGGTCAAATCCATACGGTCGAGGCTGTAGTACCCTGGAACCTGCAGCCGGTTCAGGAGATCCGTTCGAATAAGGTCCACGGCTTTCCGTTCGGTGAATGACACCGTCGGAGGCGCGGGGGGCGTCTTGCTGAATTTCAAAGGCGTGGTACGCACCGCCATGTACAGGCCGGAATCAATGAGGCCCGCGGTCTTCAAGGCGCCCAGATAACGGTTGGTAAGAGCTTCGAGAGCGGCATGATCGCTGCCGAGGTAGTAAGCAGGGCGGCGCTGCGCGAGAAGCAGACTCAAGACTTGCTTATAGACCTGAGCCTTTCGCTTGCGCGCCTCGTCCGAGCGCGGCGTTGAGTTCAGGATCTGGTTCGCTTCTTTAAAGTCGGTGCCGAACCACGCCGCCAAACCGTCGGCGATTCCAATGATCTCCCCATATCCCGGGGCGCGATCCTAGTGGCGTCGAGTTCAGATAGGTAACGAGAATGCGCTGCCGCGCTGCCCGGGTGTCCGGACCGTCCATATAGGCCCGCAAGCTCGCCGTCAGCATCTGCGTGAGTTTTTCCTCCGCGCTGCCGGTGCGCCCGCCGGGCGAGTGGCGGAATTTCTCGATCTGAGTCGCAAGCGTGCTGGCGCCGCCGCGAACGGGAATCATCTCAGCCAAACCGGGGACCCGCGCGGCTGCGGCGGCCACAAAGCGATTCCAAGAGACGGCGGGATTGCGGCGGGTGAACCGCTCATCGAGCAAATCCCGGTCCTCGATGAAGAGAAGAGTGTCCGCCATCAAACGCGGCACCGTTTTGAAGGAGGGATAGACAAATTGAGGGAACGACTTCGCGTAGATAGGCTGACCCGTGCGGTCAACGATCTTCAGGCCGGCCTGGTTCTTCTCCCGGTACAGCGCGTACCCGCCCTTGCGCACGAAAGCATGCATCTCTTCCGATGGCGCCGCCTGCTGCTCGACGGTGAAGCCTTTGCCGACGAGGCGGTCGACAAAACCAGGTATCGCTGTGTAGCCGAGCCGTTCGTCAAAAGGACCCGATGTGGGAAACTGCGCGTCTGCCGCGCGGCCGGGCTGAACGGCGTACGCCATGTTCTGCGCCCGCTGCGTCAGGATGCGCGATTGGAGGAAAGAGCCGTGGGACTCCACCGCGACGAACCCGGCCCCGACGACGATAACTCCCGCCAATGCCAATGAGACGTAACGAACTGCGACCGGCGCCCGGGACAACATGACTAACAACGGTTCCAGTTTCGCGCGTAATTCGGCCTGCGGCACTCGCAGGCGGGGTATTCATGCGCGTTGGGTAATCATGCTGAATGACGCTTACGGGGCGAGTTTGGTTCCTGGATGCAAACTATTCTGGCGGAGGGTGTTATTCCGGCAACGCCTGGAGGTATTTTTGACGCGCAAGCGTGCGCAGAAGGCGGCCATACGTCCTGGCTGACCGCGCGCGGGACGTGTGCCGACTAAGGTTCGGCCCAGGTCCGCAAAAGGTTGTGATAGAGACCGGTGAGCGAGATCACGGACGGATGAGTCGGGTTTTCGCCGCTCAAGCGTTGCAGCGCGACGTCCATGTCATAGAGCATCGCGCGGTGATCGTTGTTGCGCACCATGCTTTGCAGCCAGAAGAACGATGAGACGCGGCGGCCGCGCGTCACCGGCGTCACGCGGTGCAGGCTTGTCGAGGGATAGAGGATCAAGTGTCCGGCGGGAAGCTTGGCGCTCTTGGCGCCAAAGGTGTCTTCGATGAGGAGTTCGCCGCCGTCATAGTCTTCCGGCGCGGAAAGAAAGAGCGTGCAGGACAGATCCGTGCGGATCCGCTGACCGCTGGGCAGCACGCGGATCGCTCCGTCGATATGCGTGCCGAAGGTCTGACCGCCTTCGTAGCTGTTGAACATCGGCGGCATCACGTGGAGGGGCAGGGCGGCGGAGATGAAGTGCGTGTTGCTCCGGAGCGCGCCATTGATCATCTCGCCGACCTGGCGTGCGGCCGGACTTCCCGAGACGAGCTGGTTGTTGTTTTTGACGTGGGCGCCCTGGTGCCCTGCGGTGATACGTCCGTCCACCCATTCGGCGGCGTCGAGAATCTTGCGCGCGTCCGCGACTTGAGCGGGTGAGAGAACGTCAGGGATGGCGACGAGCATGAGTGCGGGATCCAGGGAACTGCTGCTGTATAATATCGCGATTAAGTCGCAATTATAGCTGGATCCCGCGTCGACCCATTAAAAGTCGAACAGCTCGCCGAGGAACGACTCCCGCTTCTTATAATACGGCTTATGGCCATAGCCCTGCTGATAGCCGGGCGGTGGCGGCGCCGGCTGATACTGAGGCTGTTGCGGTTGAGGCGGTGGAGCCGTCGGTGCGGCGGTGGCGCTGCGTTCGATGATCTTGTCGAGCTCGCCGCGATCCAGCCAAACGCCGCGGCATTTTGGACAGTAGTCGATCTCGACCCCGCCGCGATCGGTCATCACCAAAGTTTCGTTGTCGACAGGACATTTCATCGCGGCGCCTCCCAGTGTGCGAACCTGGGACTCACTTAAGGTGGGTGGATGGGCCCGGCAAGAAACCGAGGGTAACAGCGCGCAACGTTACAGTCGGCTTACGTATTGCCGCCGGCGAAGAAGCGTACGGCTTCCTCGGCCGCACGTACGAGTGCCCGCGCCTTGTTGTTGCTTTCCTGGAATTCGGCTTCCGGATCGCTGTCGGCAACAACACCCCCGCCGGCCTGAATCACGACTTCGCCGTCCTTTACGAGGGCGGTTCGCAGGGCGATGCAGGTATCCATCTCGCCGTTCACGGAAAGATAGCCGATCGCGCCGCCGTAGAAGCCCCGGCGCTCGCTTTCCAACTCGTCGATGATTTCCATGGCGCGAATTTTCGGGGCGCCCGAGACGGTGCCCGCCGGAAAACCCGCCATCAGCGCGTCCATGGCATCGTAACGCGGGTCGATTTCGCCTTCGACGTTGGACACGATGTGCATCACATGACTGTAGTTCTCGATCACCATCTGCTCGGTGACGCGGACACTGCCAGGCTTGCACACGCGGCCGACATCGTTCCGTCCCAGATCGAGCAACATAAGATGCTCCGCCAATTCCTTCGGATCGTTCAGGAGGTCGTGCGCCAAGGCATCGTCCTCGGCTTTGGTCTTTCCGCGCGGACGCGTTCCTGCGATCGGACGAATGGTCACGATGCCGTCGCGCAGCCGGACGAGGATTTCCGGGCTCGAGCCGACGATGGAAAATCCATCGAGATTAAGGTGGAACAGGAAGGGCGACGGGTTGAGCCGGCGCAGCGACCGGTAAAGCGCGAAGGACGGCAGCGCGAACGGCAGGCGGAAGCGCTGCGAGGGCACCACCTGAAAAATATCGCCGGCGCGAATGTACTCTTTCGCGCGCTCGACCATCGCGTGATAGCCCTCGCGCCCGCTGTTGGATGCGGGAGCGTCAAAGCGGGGAGCGGCGCTGGGAATAGTATGCGGCACCGCGGCGCTCAGGCGTGCGATGACGTTGTGAATCCGCTTGCAGGCGATGTCATACGCCAGGCCCGCGTCGACGCCGGCCTTGGGATAGACCGGCACGACGATCGTCATCACATCGTCGACATTGTCGAAGATCACATTCACGGTCGGGCGCATGAACATGCCGTCCGGAATTCCCAGGGTGTCCGGATTTTTGTTCGGAATATTCTCGACCAGGCGGATCGTGTCGTAGCCCATATAACCCATCAGCCCCGCCGAATTGGGCGGCAGGTGCGGGGGCATCTCGATCCGGGATTCCTTGAGGAACTCGCGCAAAGATCCCAGTGCGGGCAGTGTCTCGGCCTCGTAGCGCAGAGCGCCTTCGCGCACGTTGCGGCAAATCTCGGCCTTCGGGCCGCTGCAGCGCCAGACCACGTCCGGATCAAGCGCGATGAAGGAGTAACGCCCGCGCGTCGTGCCGCCCTGCACGGATTCGAGAAGGGCCGTGAAGCGGCGCTCCTGGCCCAGCTTCAGCATCACGGAGACCGGCGTGTCGATATCCGCCGGCAATTCGGTCCAGACGACTTGCGAGCGGCCCGCGTCATACGTCTGATCGAACGCGGAGCGGCCGGGAGAGATATCCATTCTAAAGCGCTTTCAAGCCCGGCCCGCGCGCGTTAGCGGGCGGCCTTCACGATCTGGTCGACCACCGTCTGATTGACTTCGACCTGGTAGCGCTTGGCGAATTCGGCGGTCATCTGTTCCATGATGTCGCCGGTCACCGCATTGCGAAGATCGCCGGCGATTTGGTTGCGCGCGATGCCGAGGGGACCCGTGGCCTGCGGGCTCACGACGTCCTTCAGGCGCGCGACGACAATGCCTTCGGTGGTCTCGGCGGTGAACACTTCGCCGGGCTTCGCGGCGAAAAGCTTGTTCAGCATAGCGCCGCTCAGACGGCCGTTGTCGACCATGTGGAAGCGGTCCAGCGGCTGACCGAAACGGTTGATCGTGGCCAGCAGGGCGTAGGTGACTTTTCCGTCCTTGGTCGCTTTCGCCGACATGTCGCTCGACGCGCCGAGGTCGGCTGCGATGGTGTCCGCCGTCTTACGGGCTTCTGCGAGCGCCTTGTCGCGTTGCCACATCGAGGTGAGTTCCGTACGCACCTCCTCCATCGGGCGCGGGGCGGCCGCCGTGATGCCTTCGACCTTGATCACGTAATAGCCTTCGCGCTCCGGCAGATCCTTCAAGCCGCTGTCGCCGTTGGCGGGCAGGCTGAAAGCGGTCGGCAGGAAGGTCTTCGGGTCGACGAGTCCGGGGACCTGCGCACCCGACGGGTCCTTGCCCGTCTGGTCGATGGCTTCGATCGTGATGAGGGGAACGCCGAGGGTATTGGCGATCTCACCCATGGGCGTGCCGGCGGCCAGCGCGTCCTGCACATCGGTCGAGGCGCGGTACACGGCGTCCAGACCGCGGTCTTCGGCGAGGAATTTGCGAATGTCGGGCTTGGCGTCGTCGAAAGACGTTTCGTGGCCCGGGGTGATCGCGGTGGAGGTGAAGAGGTGCCAGCCCAAATCGGTTTGGACCGGCTGGCTGATCTCGTTCAGCGGCAGTTCATAAGCGGCGCCCATGCTCTTGCCGATGATGGAATCCTTGGTCTGCTCGCCCAGGTCGATCGGGGTGCCGACCTGCGCCTTCGCGGCGAGCGCGGCCAGCGTGTCTCCCGGCGCCGCGAGCGCGCGGGCCTTCGTTGCGGCGTCCTGGGTGTCGAACACAAGTTGGGCCACACGGCGCTTCTCCGGCGTGCGGAAACGCGCGGCGTTCTGGTCGTAGTAGCTCTTGAGTTCGTCTTCCGCGAAGGAGTCCGGCTTCACTAATTCCGTCGCCTTGATTTGAAGCACTGAAAGCTTGCGGTATTCCGGACGCATGAAGGCGGCCGAGTTCTGATCGTAAAGCGCCTTCAAGTCGGCATCGCTCGGCTTGTCGGTGATGGCGATGGTCTTGAGCGGGACCAAAAGGGTCTCCGCGGACCGCGCTTCATTGCGATAGGTGAACAGGCTGTCGGTGAGGAAGCCGGGGGCGGCCGCGTTCAGCGCGATCGGCTGCAGAAGCGCGCGCTGGCGGATTTCCCCGCGCATCATTTCAAGGAATGCCGGTTCGGTCAGGTTATTTTGCGCGAGCACTTCGCCATAGACGCGCTGGCTGAAGTTGCCGGTATCGTCATGGAAGGCATCCATCTGCCGAACCAGGTTGCGCAGTTGCTCGTCAGTGACGACAACGCCCAAATCATCGGCCGCGCCCTCGACGAGGGTCGTGCGGGTGAGTTCCTGGACCAGCGCGTCCATGATCGACTTGCGCATGGCTTCGTTGTCGGGGATCTGCCCGCCGACGGACTCTTTGAACCGCGCGTACTGGGTGTCGTAGCGGCGCTGGAACTCCACCATGTTCAGCTCGCGCTTGCCGACTTTGAGCGCGACGTTCGGGTCGAGGCCGCCCGTTCCCATGAAGTCGCCGATGCCGAAGATGCCGAAGCTGACCATAAGCGCCCCCATCAGGATCTTGATGAGGATGCTTTCTTTGACGGCGGCGCGGATTTTGTCGAACATTCGCTCGTACTCGAATTGAGGGGCGCCGCGAGGGGGCGGCAAGGTGGCCGCATCATAAGTTGAGGGGGTGGGCCGGGCAAGCACGCCGCGCAGGCAAATTTTCCAATGTTCATGAAGACTTAGAGAGATTGCGCCGGCCGCCGGGCCGGGGTACCAACCTCGTCATGGAGGAACCCACATGCCTTATCTAATCGCCGGGAACTGGAAAATGAACGGCTCGGCCGCGTCCGCTGAAGCGCTGACGGCCGAACTGACCGCGCGGGTTCGCGGCGTGGCGAGCGCCGCCGAGATCGCCGTGTGTCCGCCCGCGCCGCTCTTGCCGGCTGTCCTGGCGGTCGCGAAAGGAACACCCATCGCCGTCGGCGGCCAGGACTGCCATTTCAAGGAAAAGGGCGCCCATACCGGCGATGTGAGTCCGGTGCTCCTTGCGGAACTCGGTTGTACGTATGTCATCGTCGGGCATTCCGAGCGGCGGGCCGATCACGGCGAAAGCGACGAGCTCGTGCGCGCGAAGGCCGGCGCGGCTTTGAAAGCGGGGCTCACGCCGATCATCTGCGTCGGCGAAACGGAAGCACAGCGGGAGCGCGGTGAGACGGCGGACGTCATTGCCCGCCAGGTGCAGGGGTCGGTGCCCGAAGGCGCCACGGATGCGAATATTGTGATCGCCTACGAACCAGTGTGGGCGATCGGCACTGGAAAGACAGCGACGACAACCGATATTGCGGCGGTTCACAAGCAGATCGCCGAACTCTTCGCTGCGCGTCACGGCGCGGTGGAAGGCCTTCGTATTCTCTACGGTGGCTCGGTGAAAGCTTCAAACGCGGCGGAAATCCTCGCCACAGCAAACGTCGGCGGCGCGCTTGTCGGAGGTGCGAGCCTCGACGCCGCCGAGTTCTGGCGTATTGTCGAGAGCTGCCCGTCCTAATTGCGAAACCTGCCGTGTTCTAGCCATTGCGGCAGGAGCGCTCCGCAGAGTAATGCGGTTTAGAAAACATAAAAACCACAGCGTATTGTGGCGCCCGGTCCCGCTCAGGTAGACTTCCTCGAGGGGTGAGGGTGATGCGCGCGAGACCGAAGCGCGCATTCATTTTTGTGATGCGAGTGACACCCGCAAACTTCGGCGGAGATGTAGCGCATGAAACGAAAGCAGCAGACCAACAACCTTCGCCGGCAGGATCTCCAGCGGTTCATCACCGCGCGGAAGATCAAGGTCGCACGCTGGGCGAAAGAAGCCGGCATCTCCGAAGGCACCATCCGCAACTTCCTCACCAAGCGCTCCGAGACTCTCACGCAGGCGACGGTCGACGCACTGGCGGATGCCATGGGCATCGCGACCTCGGTGATATTCCCGTCGGTCGAAAAAGCGGAGAAGGGGCGCTCTCCGAACCTGACTTTCCTGGCCAAGAGCCAAGCGGGATTTGGCGCCAAGGATCTTCCAGTGGTGGGCACGTTGAAGGCCGCCGGCGGAGTCCGTATCGACCGCGCGCGTGTCTCGGAATTGACCGAGCGTCCCGCGTACCTCAAGCGTGTGATGACCGCCTACGCGCTGCGCATCACCGATGAGACCATGTCCCCGGCGTTCGAGCCGGGCTGGCTGATCTATGTCGATCCGAGCGAGAAGGCCGACGCGGGAGATAATGTCGTCGCCGAGCTGACTGATGGCCGGGCGGTCGTCCGCAGGTTGGCGCGAAAGTCCAAAGCCGGCGTGACCCTGCGGCAGTTCAATCCCAAGAAGGATACGCAAATCAAAGCGGATAAGGTGGCCGCCCTCCACTGTATCGCCGGCGTGCGTTACCGCCGCTGATCTATAACCATCTGAAAAACAATAATTAATTCTGGCCGGGCTCGCTTTTCGCCCGGTCAGTGCCTATCTGAAACGCGACTAGCCATCGGCGGTCGAACAGATTACAAGACGCCTGCTTTTGTCACCCGAGGATCCATGACCACCGTCGTTCTAGCGCTTCACCTGCTCGTCACCGCCGTTCTGATCTTCCTTATTCTTCTGCAGAAGACTGAAGGAAATGCGGCCGGCGGCGGCTTTGGCGGCGGCGTGTCCCTCAGCTCGATGATGCAGCCGCGCTCGCGGCCGAATGCGCTGACGCGCGCGACGTCGATCCTGGCGCTCACCTTCTTTGCCACCAGCATCACGCTTGCCCTCCTGGCCCGGAATAATCATACGGCGCCGGCCTCGATCATCGCGCCGGCCGCGACCACGAACGGCGCGCCGGTTCCGAAAGTCAGCGACAGCGTGATGGAAACGCCGGAAGCCCCGGCGCCCGCCGCTGAAGTTCCTGCCGATGCGGCCCCGGCCGTCCCGGCCGTCCCGGCGGCGCCGGCGGTCCCGAAGTAACCCCCGTTGGCGGCGCGAGGAGACCCTCCCGCCGCTTCATCCACAACTTTCTTCTTCGAAAGAGCGCGCGGCGCTTGTCGCGCGCGCAACATGAGTTACATTAGTCGCCCATGACGCGTTTCATTTTTATCACCGGCGGCGTGGTCTCCTCTCTCGGCAAAGGTCTCTGTTCAGCATCCCTCGGGGCGCTGCTGCAAGCGCGCGGCTATAAAGTGCGCCTGCGAAAGCTGGATCCGTACCTGAACGTCGATCCCGGCACCATGAGCCCGTACCAGCACGGGGAGGTCTACGTCACCGACGATGGCGCGGAGACGGACCTCGATCTCGGGCACTACGAACGCTTCACCGGCGTGGCCTCGCGCCAGTCCGATAGCGTGACGACCGGTCGCATTTATTCGAACGTGATCGCCAAAGAGCGCCGCGGCGACTATTTGGGCGGCACGGTCCAAGTGATTCCGCACGTCACCGATGCGATTAAGGAATTCATCCAGTCGGATATCCGCGGCGAAGACTTCGTCCTGTGCGAGATCGGCGGCACTGTAGGCGATATCGAAAGCCTGCCGTTCCTGGAGGCCATTCGCCAGCTCGGCAACGAGCTTGGGGACGAGCGCACGCTGTTCATGCATCTTACGTTGATCCCCTTCATCTCCGCCGCAGGCGAGCTGAAGACAAAGCCGACGCAGCACTCCGTGAAGGAGCTATTGGGTCTCGGGATTCAGCCGGACATTCTGATGTGCCGGATCGACCGGCCGCTCCCGGCGTCCGATCGTCGCAAGATCGCGCTATTCTGCAACGTGCGCGAGGAGAAGGTGATCCCGGCGATGGATGTGGACACCATCTACCAGGTGCCGATTTCCTATCACGAGGAGGGTTTGGACCGGGAAGTGCTGAAGCACTTCAAGCTGCCCGTGGACAAGGACCCGGATTTGCAGCGCTGGCACGACATCGTCGAGCGCGTCCGCCGTCCCGAGGGCGAGGTCACCATCGCGATCGTGGGCAAATACATCCAGCTCAAGGACGCATACAAGTCCTTGTCCGAGGCGCTGGAGCACGGCGGCATCGCCAACAACGTTCACGTCAAACTCGACTGGATCGATTCCGAGATTTTCGAGCGCGAAGACGTGGTTAACCATCTGGAGCATGTCGATGGGATTTTGGTCCCCGGCGGTTTCGGCGAGCGCGGCGCTGAAGGCAAGATTCAGGCGGCGAAATTCGCGCGCGAGCGGAAGGTGCCTTACTTCGGCATTTGCTTCGGCATGCAGATGGCCGTGATCGAAGCCGCGCGGAACATCGTCGGTCTGGAGGGTGCGAGCTCGACCGAGTTCGGCGAGGCGAAGCACCCCGTGGTGGGCCTGATGACCGAGTGGGTCAAGGGCAACGAGGTTCAGAAGCGGAGCGAACGCGGCGACAAGGGCGGGACAATGCGTCTGGGCGCCTACCCGTGCGCCCTGAAACCCGGCACGAGGGTCGAAGAAATCTACGGCACGCGCACGATCGAGGAGCGCCATCGCCACCGCTACGAAGTGAACATAAACTACAAAAAACAGCTGGAAGACGCGGGGTTAACCTTCTGCGGTATGTCCCCGGATGGGGTGCTACCCGAGATGGTGGAGTACCCGGACCATCCATGGTTTATTGGCGTCCAGTTCCATCCTGAGCTAAAGTCTAAGCCACACGAACCGCACCCCCTGTTTACCTCCTTCGTGGAGGCGGCGGTGCGGCAAAGCCGGCTCGTTTAATCCTCAGGCAATAGGTGGCCTCAAAGATGAAGACGTTTTTCGCCAAGGCCGCCCTGATCTCATTCCTGCTCTCCACCTCCGCGGCCCAGGCCGCGCCGCTGGATGACGCCTATTTCGCCCTGCGCAGCGGGGATTACGATCGCGCGCTCACGTTGGTCATGCCCTACGCCCAGGATGGCGTGCCGTTCGCCCAATACGTGGTGGGCGCGATCATGGACGGCGGCTTCGGCAGTCCGCAGCAGAAGCCGGAAGAAGCGGTGAAGTGGTACAAGCTGGCCGCCGAGAAGGGGCACCCTGAAGCCCAGACCGCGCTGGCGCGCTGCTACGAGCAAGCGCATGGCGTGACTCAGGATTTCGTTCAGGCCCGCAAATGGTATGCGGCCGCGACCGACCAGGATATCCGTGAAGCGCGCTACGGCCTGGCTGTGCTGCACTCGCGCGGCTTAGGCGGACCCAAGGACGAGGGCGCCGCCGTTGAGTTGTCGCGCCGCGCGGCGGAGCAGGGGCATACGGGTGCTCAGGTCTTCCTCGCCAATTTGCTTTCCACCGCGGACGACATTCCGCACGACAATGTCGAAGCGGTGAAGTGGTTTCGCCAAGCCGCCGAAAGCGGCCACCCCGAAGGCCAACTCGGTCTCGGTGTGGCGTACCGCGATGGGGCCGGCGTCGAGGCCGACATCGTGATTTCCTATGTGTGGTTCTCGATCGCCCTCAAGAACCCCTCTCTGGACGCCATTGACCCCAGCGCGCGCGGCATTCTCACAGCCGACATCGAGCGGATTGGCGCAAGCTTCCCGCCGCAGGTGCGCACGCGCGCGGACAGCATCGTGACGAAGTGGGTGGCGCGCCGCGGCTAGGCCGCTGGCGCCACCTTCACGTCCGTCTTCACGGAATTGGCGATAAAGCAAAGCTTGTGAGCGGCGTGGTGGAGGTCTTGTTCCTCCGCCGGCGATGGGCTTTTGTCGGCGCTGTAGGTGATGCGCGGGTTCAACGTCACTTCCGACACCCACATCACGCCCTCGGGCGACTTGGACATATGGCCGACCGCCTCATCGCGGTAGTGCTCGACCGCGAAGCCCTTGCGCCGCGCGAGGTCCAGAAAGGTCAGCATGTGGCAGCTGGACAGGGAGGCGATGAAAGCTTCCTCGGGGTCCACCCCGGCCGGATTGGAGTAGGGCGCCCGGACCACGGCGGGAGAGGCCGACGCCAGCACGGTGGCGCCGCCGTCGAAGCTCCACATGTGTTCGCGGGAGTAGTGACCCTTCAAAAACTCCGCCGCCGGTTTTGCCCATTCGACGATTGCCGTGTGCTCGGACATGGGGAACTCCTTTCGCTCTCGTAAGTGGCTGCGGGAGAGAGTTGCGTATAACCCTTCGCCAGAACACCCCGCCCGTAGGCATGGCGGCCATGCAACTTAGGCACTATATTCCCGACCCATGAACACAAAAACACCCGCAAAAACCGTCGCCGTCGGCAATCTGACCATCGCCAACGATCGGCCCGTCACGATCATCGCCGGCCCGTGCCAGATGGAGAGCCGGGCCCATGCGTTGGAAGTCGCCTCGGCCCTCAAGGAAATCGCCGCCAAGGCGGGCCTCGGCCTGATCTACAAAAGCTCGTTCGACAAGGCGAACCGCACCAGCGTGTCCGGCAAGCGCGGGATCGGCCTCAAGGAGTCTCTGCCCGTGTTCGCGGAGATCCGCGAAAGCCTCGGCCTGCCGACGCTCACCGATATCCATGAGATTGATCAGTGCGCGCCGGTCGCCGAAGCGGTCGATGTCCTCCAGATCCCCGCGTTCCTGTGCCGCCAAACCGATCTTCTGGTGGCAGCGGGCAAAACCAACGCGGTTATTAATGTGAAAAAGGGCCAGTTCCTTGCCCCTTGGGACATGGCAAATGTCGTCAAGAAGGTCGAATCCACCGGCAACGAGCGCATCCTCGTCACCGAACGCGGCGTATCGTTCGGCTACAATACGCTCGTGACCGATATGCGCAGCCTGCCGATCATGGCCAAAACCGGATATCCCGTGGTGATGGACGCCACGCATGCCGTGCAGCAGCCGGGCGGCCAGGGGACAAGCTCGGGCGGCGATCGGGCCTTCGCCCCGGTCATTGCCCGCGCGGCGGTCTCGGTCGGCGTCGCGGCGGTGTTCATGGAGACGCATCCGGATCCGGATCGCGCACCCTCGGACGGCCCCAACATGATCCATCTGAAAGATATGGCGGGGATCCTGGCGACCTTGAAAGCGTTCGATCAGGTGGCGAAAGCCAATCCCGTCGTCCTCTAGCGCGTTGAACACATCCATGTCCGATACTTCCGAACGCCGACAGCTGCGTCCGCTCCCCGGCTTGATCTTCGCCTCGCGCTGGCTTCAGCTGCCTCTGTATCTCGGCCTGATCGTCGCCCAGGGCGTCTATGTGCTCCTGTTCCTCAAGGAGCTATGGCACCTCGTGACGCACTCGCTGACCTTCGGCGAGCAGGAGATCATGCTGATCGTGCTGGGGCTGATCGATGTGGTGATGATCTCCAATCTTCTCATTATGGTGATCGTCGGGGGATATGAGACTTTCGTCTCGCGCCTTCACCTCAATGGCCATCCCGACCAGCCCGAGTGGCTGGATCAGGTGAACGCCAGCGTGCTCAAGATCAAGCTGGCCATGGCCATCATAGGAATCTCGTCCATCCACCTGCTGCGCACCTTTATCGAGGCCGGCGGCCTCGGCAGCCCGAGCGCCGCTTTCTCGGAAAAAGGGGTGATGTGGCAGACCATCATCCACTGTGTATTCATCCTGTCGGCGGTCGGCATCGCCTATGTCGAACGGCTGGCCCACCCGCCCGGCGAGAGCCATTAGGTGCGGGAATGGACGGGACCTTCTCCGACAACGCCGCTCAAGGACGTTTTGAGCTCACGGAGCAGGGCCATCTCGCCTACGCCCGCTACCGGATTGCCGATGGCCAGATGCTCATCCCCTATGTCGAGGCCGCACCGCCCCTGCGCGGCACCGGCGCGGCGAGCCGCTTGATGGAGCGGGTGGCGGGCGAAGCTAGGGCGCGGCAGCTCAAAGTGGTGCCGCTTTGCGGCTACGCCAGTTCCTGGTTCCGCCGCCACAGCGAGCATCGGGACCTCCTCGACTAGAACTTCGCCCTGGCACCTTGAACAGCGTCTTGCGCCCCTGTAAGGGGAGGGCAAAGAACAGCAGAGAGGATGCCGTCATGAGCGCCATTGTCGAAATCGTCGGCCGGGAAATCTTGGACTCCCGCGGAAACCCCACCGTCGAGGTGGACGTCACCCTTGAAAGCGGTGCTTTCGGCCGCGCGGCGGTTCCATCCGGCGCTTCGACCGGGGCACATGAGGCGGCCGAGCTTCGTGACGGCGACAAGTCCCGCTACGGCGGCAAGGGCGTGCTGAAAGCGGTCGAGGCCGTAAACGGCGAGCTGTTCGCCGCGATCGGCGGCCTGGACGCCAATGATCAGGTGAAGATCGACCAGACGATGATCGGTCTGGACGGCACGCCCAACAAGAAGCGCCTCGGCGCGAACGCCATCCTGGGGGTGTCGTTGGCTGTGGCGAAGGCTGCCGCCATCGAAGCCGGACTGCCGCTCTACCGCTATATCGGCGGGGCCGGCGCTCATATTCTGCCGGTACCGATGATGAACATCGTCAACGGCGGCGCCCACGCCGACAATCCGATCGACATCCAAGAGTTCATGATCATGCCGGTGAGCGCCTCCACCGGCGCCGACGCCATCCGCATGGGCGCCGAGGTGTTTCAGTCGCTCAAGAAGCAGCTGAAGGACGCGGGCCACAACACCAATGTCGGCGACGAAGGCGGCTTCGCCCCGAACCTCGCCAGCGCCGACGCGGCCCTCGCTTTCATCATGAAGGCCATCGAAGCGGCGGGTTATAAGCCGGGCGTCGACATCGTCCTGGCGCTTGACTCTGCTTCAACTGAATTCTTCAAAGACGGCCGCTATGTCATGGAAGGGGAAGGAAAAACCCTCGATGCCGGTGGCATGGTGAAATTCTACGAAGATCTCGTTTCGCGTTATCCCATCGTCTCGATCGAAGATGGCATGGCGGAAGACGATTTCGAAGGATGGGCCGCACTGACCAAGGCGATCGGCGGCAAATGCCAGTTGGTCGGCGACGACTTGTTCGTGACCAATCCCAAGCGCCTCTCGGACGGGATCGACAAGGGGCTCGCCAACTCGATCCTGGTCAAGGTCAATCAGATCGGCACCCTGACCGAGACTCTGCGGGCCGTCGAAATGGCCCACAAGGCCGGCTACACCGCCGTCCTTTCGCACCGCTCGGGCGAGACCGAAGACGCGACCATCGCCGATATCGCCGTCGCAACGAACTGCGGGCAGATCAAGACGGGCTCGCTCTCGCGTTCCGACCGCTTGGCGAAATACAACCAGCTCATCCGCATCGAAGGCGAGCTGGGGGCGGCCGCCGTGTACGGCGGCGCGATGTTCAAGAAGAAGCGCGGACTGAAGGGCTAGGCGTCGCGCGTGTCTGCCCGCGCAAGCGGGGGTGATGAGTGAGAGTCGAATCGTTTTCGCGTGCGCGGCGAAGGCCCGAGGACTGAGTCTTCGCCGCATCGTGTGTGAGTCAAAATTGCCACATTGACCGCCTGACTCCTGCGTGATTCGATAGCGCCATGATCACGCGCCGCGACAATCTTCGTTCGAAAGTTAGTCACGTCCTCGGGCCGCTCACCGGGGCCGCGTTGATAGCTTATTTCGGCTATCACGCCGTCCAGGGCGACCGCGGACTCATCGCGTGGTGGAATCTCCGCTACGAAATCGAGAAGGCGGACTACGAACTCGCGAACGTCACGGCCGAGAAGCGCAAGCTGGAACATCGGGTCAGCTTGTTGCGTCCGGAAAGCCTCGACCGCGACATGCTGGAAGAGCGCGCCCGCGCCATGCTCGGTGTTGTGGCGAAGGACGATCTGATCGTCCCAAATCCCTCCATGCCCTCGCAGGCCCCCTAAATTTAAATATCTTGCTATTTTATCCCCGCTCGCGATTCGGGCTAAAACATAGTTAGCAATCTAAAGTTTATTCAATTCACGTAAGAAAATGTCTCTTGAGCGCGCGTGCGCGAAATATTTGACGCCGGCACCTGCCAAAGATGCGGAATCACAACCACTTACTCCTGTTTGTCGTTGGCCGTGCAGTGCACACGCTGGCAGACTCCGCGCTTCGATGGGGTAGGTCCAACGGGAGATTGATCATGGCCACGAAGAAGCCGGCGCCGAAGAGCGCCTCCGACAAGCCGACAGCCGAGATGCTGATGGGGTTCTATCGGGAGATGCTTCTCATCCGCCGGTTCGAAGAGCGCGCCGGCCAGCTTTACGGCATGGGCCTGATCGGCGGCTTCTGCCACCTCTACATCGGTCAGGAAGCGGTGGTCGTCGGGCTTCAATCCTGCTGCAAGCCGGGCGATTCCATCATCACCAGCTACCGCGACCACGGCCATATGCTTGCGTGCGGCATGGACCCGAAAGGCGTGATGGCCGAACTGACCGGCCGCCGCGACGGGTACTCGAAGGGCAAGGGCGGCTCGATGCACATGTTCAGCCGCGAGAAGGGTTTCTTCGGCGGCCACGGCATCGTCGGCGCGCAGGTGCCGATCGGCGCCGGCCTTGCATTCGCGCACAAGTACAAAGGTGATGGCGGTCTCGCCATGGCCTACATGGGCGACGGCGCCTTCAATCAGGGCCAAGTCTATGAATCATTCAATATGGCCTCGCTCTGGTCTCTGCCGGTGCTGTTCATCGTCGAGAACAACAAGTACGGCATGGGGACCTCTGTCGAGCGTTCGACCGCCGGCGGCGACCTCGCCGCGCGCGGAGTACCATACAAAATGAAAACCATGGTCGTTGATGGCATGGACGTCATGGCGGTTCGCGAAGCGGGTCTCGAAGCAGTGGAGTACATCCGCGCCGGTAACGGCCCGGTGCTGATGGAGGCGAAAACCTATCGCTACCGCGGCCACTCCATGTCCGATCCGGCGAAGTACCGGACGAAGGAAGAATTGGAAAAGATGCGCGCCGAACACGATCCGATCGACGGCTTGCGCGCCAAGCTCATCGCCATGAAGGCGGGGGACGAGGAGATGTTCAAAGCCATCGACAAGGAGATCAAGGATATCGTCGTCGCCGCGGCCGAGTTCTCGCAGCAGAGCCCCGAGCCCGATCCGTCGGAACTCTGGACCGATGTGTTGGTCGCTTAAGGGGAGGGGATAGAAAATGTCCGTTCAAATTCTGATGCCGGCCCTCTCTCCGACGATGACGGAGGGCAAACTCGCCAAATGGCTCGTGAAGGAAGGCGATAAGGTGCAGACCGGCAAGGTCATCGCCGAGATCGAAACCGACAAGGCCACCATGGAAATGGAAGCGGTCGACGAAGGGATCATGGGCAAGATCCTGGTGGCCGAAGGGACCGAAGGCGTCGCCGTGAACGTGCCGATCGCCGTGCTGCTGGAGGAAGGGGAAAGCGCCGCGTCCATTCAAGACGGCCCGGCCGCCTCGGTGCCGAAAGCGGCTGCCGACACAGCGCCCAAGGAAGCCAAAGCGCCCGCCCAAGCTGCTCCGCCGCCGCCGGCGCCCGCAGCTGCGCCGCAGGGCAACGTCCCGACCGGTCCGACCAAGATGCAAACCGTGCGTGAAGCCTTGCGCGACGCGATGGCCGAAGAAATGCGCGCCGATGACACCGTATTCCTGATGGGCGAGGAAGTCGCCGAGTATCAGGGCGCCTATAAGGTCAGTCAGGGTTTGCTGCAGGAGTTCGGGGCCCGCCGCGTCATCGATACGCCCATCACCGAGCACGGCTTCGCGGGTCTCGCCGTGGGCGCCGCCTTCGGCAACCTGAAGCCGATCGTCGAGTTCATGACGTTCAACTTCGCCATGCAGGCGATGGACCACCTAATCAATTCAGCGGCCAAGACGCTTTACATGTCCGGCGGCCAGATGGGCAGCCCGATGGTGTTCCGCGGTCCGAACGGCGCCGCCGCCCGCGTTGGCGCGCAGCACAGCCAGGACTTCGCCAGCTGGTATGCACATATTCCGGGCCTCAAGGTTCTTTCGCCGTGGTCGGCCGAAGACGCCAAGGGCCTCTTGAAGGCCGCCATCCGCGATCCGAACCCGGTCATCTTCCTCGAGAACGAAATTCTCTACGGTCAAAGCTTCCCGGTTCCGGAAGGCGAATTGGTGATCCCCATCGGCCAAGCCAAGATTGAGCGGCCGGGGAAAGACATCACCCTCACGGCCTACTCGATCATGGTCGGCAAGGCGCTCAAGGCGGCCGAGAAATTGGCCGAAGAAGGCATCGACGCCGAAGTCATCAACCTGCGCTCCATCCGCCCGCTGGATGTCGGCACGATTGTTGAGTCCGTGAAGAAGACCAACCGCATCGTCAACTGCGAAGAGGGGTGGGTCACCTGCGGGATCGGTTCGGAAATCGCCGCGCTGGTGATGGAGCATGCGTTCGATTACCTCGACGCTCCCGTTGGCCGCGTGTGCGCCAAAGACGTCCCGCTGCCGTATGCGGCGAACCTCGAATACATGGCGCTGCCGCAGGTGGACGACATTGTCGCCGCCGCCAAAGCCGCCATGTACCGGTAAGGCGAGGGCCCCATGTCGACAGAAATCCTGATGCCCGCGCTTTCGCCCACGATGACCGAGGGCAAGCTCGCGAAGTGGCTGAAGAAAGAGGGTGACAAGATCAAGAGCGGCGAGGTCATCGCCGAAATCGAAACCGACAAGGCGACCATGGAAATGGAAGCCGTGGATGAAGGTGTCCTGGGGAAGATACTGATTCCCGAAGGCACCGAAAAAGTTTCGGTGAATGAACCGATCGCGATCCTGCTGGATGAGGGCGAGAAGCTCGGCGCGGCTCCGCCGCCGAAAGCGGCGCCAGCCCCGGCGCCAAAGGTAGAGGCCAAACCTGCCCCTGCTCCGGCACCGCAGCCGGCCGCGGCCGTTTCGCCGGCGCCCGCCGCGAAAGCCCCCGCGCCGATGGTTGCGCTCGCGGCTGCGCCCGCGAAGCCAAAAGGCGAGCGCATCTTCATCAGCCCGCTCGCGCGGCGTCTGGCGAAAGACGCGGGTCTTGATCCGGCCGACATCGCGGGCAGCGGCCCGCGCGGGCGTATCATCCGCGTGGACGTTGAGCGTGCGATTGCCGGCGGCGCAAAGCGCAAACCGGCGGCCGCGGCTGGCGGTTCTTCGACCGTGGACATCTTCGGCCAGCCGTACAAGGCGCAGCCCAACAGCGGCGTCCGCAAGACGATCGCCAAACGTCTCACCGAAGCCAAGAGCACCATCCCGCACTTCTACCTTTCGCTCGATTGTCAGATCGACGAGCTTTTGTCCCTGCGTAAGAAGTTGAACGAGCGCGCCGAAGGCGAGATGAAACTTTCGGTCAACGACTTCGTGATCAAGGCCGTCGCGTTGGCGCTGCGTAAAGTTCCGCAGGTCAATTCAAGCTGGACCGACGACGCCGTGCTTCTGTACGACAACGTCGATATCTCAGTGGCCGTCGCGACGCCGGACGGACTCATCACGCCGATCATTCGCAACGCCGATCAGAAGAGCGTGGCACAGATCTCGACCGAGATGCGCGACCTTGCGGCCCGCGCCAAAGCCAAGAAGCTCAAGCTGGATGAATTCCAGGGCGGCGGCTTCTCGATCTCCAATCTCGGAATGTTCGGCATCCGCGAGTTCCAGGCCATCATCAATCCCCCTCAGTCCGGCATCCTCGCGGTCGGCAAGGGCGAGGAGCGCGTGGTGGTGAAGAACGGGCAGATGGTTGTCGCCAATGTCGTCACTTGCACGCTCTCGTGCGATCACCGTTCGGTCGACGGCGCGGTGGGTGCCGAATTCATGCAGGCCTTCCAGCGCATCATGGAAGACCCGTTGCGGATGTTGCTCTAGGACAGACCCATGGCCGAACAACACACCTTTGACCTGATCGTCCTGGGCAGTGGCCCGGGCGGTTACACCGCCGCGATCCGCGCCGCCCAGCTCGGCATGAAGACCGCCATTGTTGAGCGCGAGCTGCTCGGCGGTATCTGTCTCAATTGGGGCTGCATCCCGACGAAGGCGCTGCTGCGCACGTCCGAGATTTATCATCTGATGCAGCACGCGAAAGATTACGGCCTCAAGGCCGATAACGTGACGTTCGACCTTGACGCTGTGGTCAAGCGCTCGCGCGCCGTCGCCGGCCAGCTCAATGGCGGCATCAAACACCTGATGAAGAAAAACAAGATCACGGTG
Organism: Rhodospirillaceae bacterium; assembly: GCA_041905525.1. Lineage (GTDB taxonomy): Bacteria > Pseudomonadota > Alphaproteobacteria > Rhodospirillales > Rhodospirillaceae > SHVO01. The sequence goes on along the minus strand of JAYRKY010000032.1, from coordinate 17,336 downwards.
TTCGAGGGTCACGGAAAGCTGGCTGGGAAGGGCAAGCTTTCGGTGGAGAAGGATGGCAAGCCTGTCGCCGATTTGTCGGCCAAGCACATCATCCTGGCGACGGGCGCGCGCGCGCGCGAGTTGCCGGGCATGGAGGCGGACGGAAATCTCATCTGGTCCTATCGCCACGCGCTGGTGCCCAAGGTGTTTCCGAAGACGCTGCTGGTCATCGGATCGGGCGCCATCGGGATTGAGTTCGCCAGTTTCTTCCAGACCCTTGGCAGCAAGGTCACGGTCGTTGAAGTGATGGACCGGATTCTGCCGGTCGAAGACGCCGAAGTTTCTGCCTTCGCCCATAAACAGTTCGAGAAGCAAGGCATGGTCATCAAGACCAAGGCCGCGGTGAAGGCGCTGAAGAAAGGCGCCAACGATGTCACCGCCACCATCGAGAAAGACGGCAAGACGGAAACGCTGACCTTCGAGCGCGTCATCTCCGCCGTCGGTATCGTCGGCAACGTCGAGAACATCGGCCTTGAGAACACGAAGATCAAAGTCGAGAAGACCCACGTCATCGCCGGTAAGTACTGCGAGACGGACGAGCCGGGCGTCTACGCCATCGGCGACCTCACCGGTCCGCCGTGGCTTGCGCACAAGGCGGGCCACGAGGCCGTGATTTGCGTCGAGAAGATCGCCGGCCTGCATCCGCACCCGCTCAACGTGCTCGGGATCCCAGGCTGCACCTATTGCCACCCGCAAATCGCCAGCGTCGGCCTGACCGAAGCGGCGGCGAAAGCGAAGGGGCACGAGGTGAAAGTCGGACGCTATCCGTTCATCGCGAACGGGAAGGCGATTGCGCTGGGCGATACGAACGGCTTCGTGAAAACCGTGTTCGACGCCAAGACCGGCGAGATGCTGGGCGCTCACATGATCGGGCCGGAAGTCACCGAAATGATTCAGGGCTATACGATCGCCAAGACCCTCGAAACCACGGAAGAGGACCTGATGCACACGGTATTCCCGCATCCCACCCTTTCCGAAATGATGCATGAGTCCGTACTTGATGCGTACGGGAAGGCGATTAATTTCTAGGGCGGTATGCTAGATTAAGGCCCATGACCAACGTCAAACCCATCGCGGAAAACAAGCCGCGTCAGCCAAAGCCCTCGTGGCTTCGCGTGAAAGCGCCGGTATCTCCGGCCTATCACGAGACCAAGGGGCTCATGCGCGACCTCAAGTTGCACACTGTGTGCGAAGAGGCGGCGTGCCCGAACATCGGCGAGTGCTGGGCGCAGAAGCACGCGACCATGATGATCCTCGGGGACATCTGCACGCGTGCCTGCGCCTTCTGCAATGTGAAGACTGGCAAGCCGGGAGCCGTGGATGCCGAGGAGCCGGCGCATGTCGCCGAAGCGGTGAGAAGTCTTGGCCTCAAGCATGTCGTGCTGACGTCGGTGGATCGTGACGATCTTGAGGACGGCGGCGCCAATCACTGGGTGGCCGTGGTCAAGGCCGTGCGCGAAGCCAATCCCAACACGACCATCGAAATTCTGACGCCGGACTTCCGCAAGAAGCTTGGCTGCGTTGATCTCGTCGCAGAATCGCGTCCCGACGTGTTCAATCACAATCTTGAAACGGTTCCGCGCCTGTACCGCAAGATCCGACCGAGCGCTCGCTATTACACCAGTCTTCGCCTGCTCGAGCGGGTGAAGGAAATTGTGCCGAACATGTTCACGAAGTCCGGCATTATGGTCGGGCTCGGCGAGACCAAAGAAGAAGTGCTGCAAGTCATGGACGACATGCGCGCTGCCAACGTCGACTTTCTGACAATCGGGCAGTATTTGCAGCCGACCATGCGGCACGCGGCCGTCGAGCGCTTCGTCGAACCGACGGAGTTCGCAGAGTATGAGCGGATCGCGCGCGCCAAGGGATTCTTGATGGTGTCGGCGACGCCGCTGACGCGCTCGTCCTATCACGCGGACGCCGACTTCGCGCGTTTGCGGGATGCGCGCGAGAAGAGCCTCGCGCGGTCATAAGACCTGATGCCGATCCACCGCGAAAAACGCATCCTGCCGTATACGCCGGAGCAGGTTTACGCCCTGGTCGCCGACGTCGAAAGGTATCCGGAGTTTCTGCCGTGGTGCGTCGCCTGCCGGATCCGCAGGCGCGAAACGCCAAGTTCGTTCATCGCCGATTTGCAGGTTGGTTTCAAAATGGTGCGCGAGCAATTCACCAGTCGGGTGACACTCGATCCGCACAAGGCGATCACGGTCAGCTATCTGACCGGACCTTTCGAGCATCTCAGCAATGAATGGAAGTTCAGCCCGTCCCCGAATGGCACGGAGGTGGATTTCTATCTTTCATTCGAGTTCCGATCGCGCCTGCTGCAGACGCTGATCGGCGTTCTGTTCGAGGAGGCGGTTCACCGGATGGTGTCCGCGTTCGAGACCCGCGCCGAGAAACTTTATCAGCCGATCGCCTGATCCTCAGGAACAGGGACCGGCCGCGCGCGTTCGCTCCTGATCAAGGAGATGCGGCATGGCCATCTGTGAAAAATGCGGCAACGATTACGCGAACAGTTTCGAGGTTGTCATGGCCGGCGAGACGCATGTGTTCGACAGTTTTGAATGCGCGATTTCGGCGCTTGCGCCGTGCTGTAAACACTGCAATTGCCGCATCATCGGTCACGGCGTCGAGGCGCGCGGTTCGGTGTTCTGCTGTCAGCACTGCGCGCGAAGTGCGCACAGTGCCGCAACCAGCTGACGTCATTTCTTGGCGCTTGCGAGTTCGTTGTAGGCCGATCTGATCAACCGGTCGGCCGGCATCTCGGTGCCCATCGGCGTTTTCCACGTTAGCTTCAAGGCGAGGACCTGATCGAGCGTCTTGCCCGCCTTTTGCTCCGCCGCCACGCGCTTCAACATCGCATCGACACCGTCGCGGTACATTTTCATGTCGGCCTTGGTGCTGATCTTGCCGTGCCCCGGCACGACCTTCGTGTTGTCGTCTGCGAACCCCATGGCGATGTCCATCGCTGCGATCATGCCCGCGACCGTGCCGCCTGAAGACCGGTCTACAAAAGGCACGCCCGAGGCGTTGTAGACGTCGCCCATGTGAAGCACGTTCGCCTTCTGCCATTTGACGATCGCATCGCCATCGGTGTGTGCTGGCGGGACGTGGACCACCTGCAACGTGTCGCCATTGACGTGGAACGTGACGCCTTCCGCGAAAGTGACCGAGGGAAGGGCGGCGTGAGGCGAGGCGGGGAACTTCGCGTTCAGTTCTTCGATGAATCCTTCGACGGCCATCCGTCGCCGCACGTTGTCGTGCGCGACAATGACAGTGCCTTCTTTTCCCAGATTCTCGTTCCCGCCGCTGTGATCGAAGTGCCAGTGCGTGTTCACGACGAAGCGCACCGGTTTCGGGTCCAGCGCCTTGGTGGCCTCCAGGATTTTGGGAGTCAGGGGCGCGAACTGATCGTCCACAAAAAACGTACCGTCTTCGCCGTAGGACACGCCGATGTTCCCGCCGGCGCCGAACAGCACCGCGACGCCGGGCCCCAATTTTGTCGTCTCCACGGTGACTTTCGCCGGATCGACGGGCGCGGGGGTCGTCGGCGGCGCGGCGGCGCCCATGAGCAGGATGGCTGAGACGGGAAGTGCGGCGGCGATGGCAAGGCGCTTCATGAGTTTGTCCCCCCGGGGCAATGAAGGGGTCAGCGTGTTCGCAATCGGCCCGAAATTCAATAGAGTTTCTGCGGCCTCGCGGGTATGGTCCGCGCATGAATTCAAGGCTTTCACGCACGGAGCGACGCGATCTGCAGCGGCAGGATAAGCCCTTCCTGTCGCAACCGCTCCACATGGGCGGTGACCCGAGGTCCATGGCCGCGCACCTGCGCTATCTCGTCCACGCTCTGCGCGCGCACGGCGCGAAGTCGCCGTCGTCGGATGCGGTCGCGCATATCGGTGCGCTCCACGATCGCACGGTGCCGAAGCAGGCCGAGGCGCTGTTGGCGTGCCGGAAGGGGTGTTCCCATTGCTGCTCGCAGATGGTCGTCGTGACGGCTCCGGAAGCCTTCTACGTGGCGGCGCAAATCCGCAAGCGGCCCGAGGTCGTGGCCGCCGTGGCGGAGGTCGCGCGCCAAGCCGGTGGCTTGACGCTGGAGGAGCGTCTCGGACGTAATATTTTTTGTCCGCTCCTCAACGATGCGATCTGTTCGATCTACGCGGCGCGGCCCCTGGGATGTCGCGGCTTTGTCTCGACCAACCTCGACGCTTGTCTCGCGGCCTTCACCCGCGGCGAAACGCCGAACATTCCCATGCCGAACGATTCCATCTCGGTGCTTTACGCGTGCCGAATGTTGCTGCTTGCGGCGCTACGGCTGGCGGGACTCCGGGACGGTGTCTATGAGATGAACAGCGCTGTTGCGGTGGCGCTGAGTGCGCCGGATGCCGAGGCGCAATGGCTCGCGGGCAAGGACCTGTTCGCTGGGCTCCAGCAAACGCCCCCGCCGCCGCCGCAGTTCGAGGCCTCAATCCGCCAAATGATGGCCTTTGTCGCGCCCACGGTTTGAGGTCTTGTGGCGCTGCACCTAAGCGGAATTTTGCGCACGTAAATCGCGAAATGCGCGGAAACTCGCCGGTCAGCGGGCACCGAGCCTATAGCTTCCCTGGAAATATATTCGAGTCCAAAGGGATCGCACAGATTTAGCCGAGCTAAAGCTCTTGGCATAGCAATTGCTGCATTCCGTTTGATGGGAGAGGGCGTGGGCTCTTCGCGTGCAATGCGAAGAGCCGAGTGTCATGTCCGCGCCAGGAGGATTTTTAGAACCGTTCCATTCAATGTTTTATGCCGGCGCCTTGCCGGACATCAGGGGGAGATAGTTATGTCTGTTGCTCAGCTTATTTTGTCTCGTCGTCTTAAAGCGGTGGCCTGTTCCACGGTCAGCGCCGCCGCGCTGATGAGCTTTCCCGCCACCTTTGCACACGCGCAGAACGCCGCACCTGCCGCATCGCTCGACGAGATCGTCGTCACAGGTTCGCGCATTGTGCGCGATGGTTACGAAGCTCCGACCCCCGTCTCCGTGCTCGGCGCGGAAGAACTCGACTCTCTCAACGCGGTCAACATCGCGGATGCGGTGAACATCCTTCCGGGATTTGCTGGATCGGTGAACCCACGCACGTCGAATGGCAATTTGTCTTCGGGCGCGACCGGCGTCAGCCAGCTCAATCTTCGCGGTATGGGCACCAATCGCACGCTTATTCTTCTCGACGGGCAGCGCTACATCAACTCGGCGCTGACCTCGGGCGGCAGCGCCCCAGACATCAATTCGTTCCCGAATGCGCTGGTCGAGCGCGTGGACGTCGTGACCGGCGGCGCATCCGCCGCCTACGGCTCGGACGCGCTGTCTGGTGTCGTGAACTTTGTGCTCGATAAGGATTTCACGGGCGTGAAGGGCGAGTTCCAAGCCGGGATGACCAAGTACCGCGACGACAAGAACTACAGCGGTCAACTCACTTTCGGTACGCCGTTCGCAAATGGCCGCGGCCACCTTCTCCTGTCCGGTGAACACAGCCACAACGACGGCATCAAGGGAACGAAGGGCCGGCCGTGGGCCGAATTGCCCGCCGCCGTGATGATCAATCCGCTTTACGGCACCGGCGCGGGCCAAAGCACCAGCAACCCGCAGAACGTCGTGCGCCGCGATGTCGGCCTGTCCGCCGGTACGCCCGGCGGCATCATCACCAGCGGCCCGCTGAAAGGGATCTATTTCGGTCCCGCCGGCGTCGTGCAGTGCTGCTTCAATTTCGGCGTCAACGTGGGCAACAATCTGCAAGAGGGCGGCGACTGGCAATATTCGCGCATCGAGAACGGCATCGACATCTCGGGCATGATCAATCGCTATGTCACTTACTTCCGCACCAGCTATGACCTGACCGACAACGTCACGGCCTTCGTCGACGCGCAGTGGTCCAACAGCCACACGGTGAACGTCGCCAATCCGAACCGCCGCCTCGGTAACAACACCATCCGCGTCGACAATGCCTTCCTGCCCGCCTCCGTTCGCACGCAGGCGCTCGCGGCGGGGATCACCCAGTTCTCGATGGGCAGCACGCATCTCGACATGGGCCGCTTCATCGGCGACTACCGCCGCACCGTGCGCCGCGTATCGGGCGGCCTCGATGGCGGTTTCAACGCCTTTGAAACCGACTGGACCTGGAAGGCCTACGCTCAGCACAGCCAGACGGGCCTTTCGCCGCGCACCTATAACAACGCGCACACTCCGAGTTATTTGAAGGCCATCGATTCCGTGATCTTCAACGGAGCGCCGACCTGCCGCGTGAATGCGGACGCGGACCCCAACAACAACGACGCGGCCTGCGTGCCCTACAATTTGTTTGGCATCGGCGTGAACGATCGAAAGGCGCTCGATTACGTTCTGGGTGTCTCCTACCGGTATGAATCGCTGCGCCAGAACGTTGCGGCCTTCAACGTCAACGGCGAGCCGTTCGAGATGTGGGCCGGCCCTGTGTCGTTGGCGTTCGGGGTCGAACACCGCACCGAAAGCGTCAAAGGCATCGCGACGTCACGCGACGAAGCGACCGAGTACTTCGCCGGGAACTACAAGGCGAGCACCGGCAAACTCAACGTCACGGAAGGGTTTGTGGAAACCGTCGTGCCGCTCGCGCGCAATCAGGAGTGGGCGCAAGAGCTCGACCTGAACGCCGCCGTACGCGCGACGAGCTACTCCACCTCCGGCTACGTCACCACCTGGAAAGGCGGTCTGACCTGGCGGCCGGTGGATGATCTCCGCTTCCGCGTCACGCGTTCGCGCGACATTCGCGCCCCCAGCCTCGGCGAATTGTTCACCGCCGGGCAGACCGGCTCGGGCGGCGTGCTGCTCGATCCGTTCCGCGCCACCAACGGCGTGCCGGAATCCCGTCCGAATAACTTCACTCTGACGCGCGGCAACCCGAACCTGCTCCCGGAAAAAGCGGACACGACCGGGATCGGCGTGGTGATGTCGCCGCAATTCCTTCCGGGCTTCCAGGCGTCGGTCGACTTCTACAATATCGACGTGAAGGGCTCGGTGCAGGCGCCGAGCGCGCAGACGGTGGTCGATCTTTGCTTCGCCGGAAATACCGTGCTCTGCAATGCGATCATCCGCAATCCGCCGGTGGCGGGCGATCCCATCTCGTCCACGCTCGGACAGGTGTTCATGGTCATCACGCAGCCTGAAAATCTGATCGGGCAAAAGGCAAACGGCATCGACTTCGAAGCCAGCTACCGCTTCCAGCTGGCCGACATCGTCGATGCGTGGGACGGCGAGATCGCCATCCGCGCCATGGGCAGCCGCGTCCTCACGCTCGATACACAGGACACCGACGGCGTGACATACGACGGCGTGGGCGTCGTCGGGGGATGGGGCGGCATTCCGCCATTCAGCGGCAAGCTGAACGCGCCGAAATTCCGCGGCAACCTATCGGTCGCCTATAACGGCGATCCGCTCACTGTGCGCGCCACCTTCCGTTACACCGGGGCCGGTGTTTACGGAAACGGGTTCATCGAATGTCGCAGCGGCTGTCCGGTTTCGACGACTGCCGCGCCGACCATCGAGGACAACCATATCCCCAGCATGACGACGATCGATCTGTCGGCGAGCTACAAGCCGTTCGAGGAACAGGACATCGAAGTCTTTGGCACAGTGGAAAATCTGACAAACGCGCAGCCGCCGATTATCGGGGGCAGCCGTTCGTCCACGCACTGGTCCGGTCAGGCGAACTCGGATTACGATCGCGTCGGCCGCCAATACCGCGCGGGCATTCGTTTTAAATATTAAGAAAAGTACGTAGGCGAAACGAAAAGGGCGGGGCTTGCTGTGCAGGCCTCGCCCTTTTCAATTAGATGAGCTTAAACGGGCGTCCGAATGGGAACGGATGCACGTAATAGTCATTCAAACCTGTTGTCTCTCCCGGGAAAAATACGTAATGAAGCCGTAGGGAGTCCGCCTTACGGCGTCCTCAGGGAAATGGGGGCGGCCCACCCGGCCGCTCACGGGAGAGAGTGAGTATCCATCCAAGATAACCGAACTGCGAGCGCTCATGCGCGCGTGTTTCGTCACAGGTTTGTCCCGCCCACGCCCGCGCGTGGGCGCTTCAATAAGGGAGTTCTTTATGATTCGTTTGAGTAGTTCTCGTCGTCGCGCCAAGGCTTTCACGCTGTCGACCGTGAGCGCGGTCGCGCTCGCCGCTGTCGCGGCATCCGGCGCGCAGGCCCAGACCGCCGCGCCGGCGCCGGCCGCTGCTGTCGACGAAATCGTCGTCACCGGTTCGCGCATCGTGCGCGACGGCTACGAAGCCCCGACCCCGGTCTCCGTGCTCGGTGCGGAAGAACTCGACTCTCTCAATGCGGTGAACATCGCCGACGCGGTGAACATCCTTCCCGGCTTCACCGGCTCGGTGAACCCCCGCACTGCGAACGGTAACCTGTCGTCGGGTGCGACCGGCGTCAGCCAGTTGAACCTGCGCGGGATGGGCACCAACCGTACGCTGATCCTGCTCGATGGCCAGCGCTACATCAATTCGGCCATCACCTCGGGCGGCTCGGCCCCGGACATCAACTCGTTCCCGAACGCGCTCATCCAGCGCGTCGACGTCGTGACGGGCGGCGCCTCGGCCGCTTACGGTTCGGACGCGCTCTCGGGCGTCGTCAACTTCGTGCTCGATAAGGAATTCACCGGCATTAAGGGCGAAGTCCAGGTCGGTATGACCAAATACCGCGACGACAAGAACTACAGCGCCTCGCTTACCTACGGCGGTCCGTATGCCAATGGCCGCGGCCATCTCCTTCTGTCGGGCGAAGTCAGCCATAACGACGGCGTCAGCGGCCACGGCGGCCGTCCCTGGGCGGATCTGCCCGCCTCCATCCACCTGAATCCCGCCTACGGCACCGGCCCCGGCCAGAGCCGGAGCGTGCCGGAAAACATGGTGTCCCGCGATGTCGGTCTCTCGGCCGGTACGCCGGGCGGCGTGATCACCACGACCGCGCTTCGCGGAATTTACTTCGGCCCTGGCGGCAATGTGCTGTGCTGCTTCAACTTCGGCACGAACGTCGGCAACAACTTGGCGAAGGGCGGGGACTGGCAATACTCGCGTATCGAAAACGGGCAGGACATCGCCGGTAAGATCGATCGCTACGTCACCTACTTCCGCACCAGCTACGATCTGACCGACGAGGTCACCGCGTTCGTCGACGCACAGTGGTCGTTCTCGCACACCGTGAACGTCGCCAACCCGAACCGCCGCCTCGGCAACAACGTCATCCGCATCGATAACGCCTTCCTGCCGGCGTCAGTTCGCGCTCAGATGGTTACTCTGGGTCTCACCCAGTTCAACATGGGCACCACCAACGCCGATATGGGCCGTTTCATCGGTGACTACAGCCGTACCGTCCGCCGCGTCTCCGGCGGCTTCGACGGCACGACCAATGCCTTCGACACCGAGTGGACCTGGAAAGCTTACGCCCAGCACAGCCAGACCGGCCTGTCGCCGCGCACGCTCAACAACGGTTGGACGCCTGGTTACCTCCGCGCCCTCGACAGCGTCATCTTCAACGGCGCGCCGACCTGCCGCGTGAACACCGACGCCGTCACCACGAACGACGATCCGTCGTGCGTGCCCTACAATCCGTTCGGCATCGGCGTGAACGATGCGAAGGCGATCAACTATGTCAACGGCACCAGCTATCGTTATGAAACGCTGAAGCAGAACGTTGCCGCCTTCAACGCCAGCGGCGAACCGTTCGACCTGTGGGCCGGCCCGGTCTCGCTCGCGTTCGGTGTCGAACATCGTTCCGAAAGCGTCGACGGCATCGCCACCACGCGCGACGAAAACACCGAATACTTCGCCGGTAACTACAAGGCCTCCCGCGGTAAGTACACCGTCACGGAAGGCTTCGTGGAAACGGTCGTTCCGCTCGCGCGCGACGAAGAGTGGGCCCGCGAACTCGACCTCAATGCGGCGGCTCGCGCGACCAGCTACTCGACGTCCGGCTATGTCACCACCTGGAAGGTGGGCGCGACCTGGCGTCCGATCGACGATCTGCGCTTCCGCCTGACACGTTCACGCGACATTCGCGCCCCCAGCCTCGGCGAACTCTTCACCGCCGGTCAGACGGGTTCGGGCGTGCCTGTGCTTGATCCGTTCATCCCGAACGCGCAGGGACAACCGTCCGCGAACCCGGCGACATTCACCCTGACCCGCGGTAACCCGAACCTGTTGCCCGAAAAGGCCAACACCACCGGGATCGGTGTTGTGATGGCGCCGAGCTTCCTGGAAGGCTTCCAGGCCTCGGTCGACTATTACAACATCAACGTCAAAGGCTCGGTGAACTCGCCGTCCTCCCAGACCGTCATCGACCTCTGCTTCCAAGGTAACACGGTCCTTTGTCAGGCGATCCAGCGCTCCGCGCCGGCCGCCGGACAGCCGCTGGGACTTATCTTCACCGTCGTCACCCAGCCGGAAAACCTGATCGGTCAGAAGGCCTCCGGTCTCGACTTTGAAGCCAGCTATCGCTTCCCGGTCTCCGATATCGTCGAAGCTTGGGACGGCGAAATCGCGATCCGCGCCATGGGTAGCCGCGTGCTGACGCTCGATACGCAGGACACCGACGGCATCACCTACGACGGCGTCGGCGTTGTCGGCGGTTGGGGTGGTATCCCGCCGTTCAGCGGCAAGCTGACGGCCCCGAAGTTCCGCGGCAACCTGTCGATCGCGTACAACGGCGATCCGATCACTGTCCGCACCACGGTCCGCTACACGGCGGCCGGTGTGTACGGCAACGGCTTCATTGAATGCACCACCGGTTGCCCGGTTTCGACCGTCAATGCCCCGACGATCGAAAACAATCAGATCTCCGGCATGACCACGGTCGATCTCTCGGGCACCTACAAGCCGTTCGAAGACCAGAAGATCGAGCTGTTCATGACCATCGAAAACCTGCTCGACACGCAGCCGCCGATCATCGGTGGCAGCCGCGGTTCGACCCACTGGAACACGATGGGCAACACGGACTACGACCGCATGGGCCGTCAGTACCGTGCCGGCATGCGCTTCTCGTTCTAGCTTGAGCAACAACGGGGGCCGCGTCGTCAGGCGCGGTGCTCCGAAACTTCAAAAGGCGAGGCCTCCCGGCCTCGCCTTTTTTGCGTCCTGAGGGCGGGAGAGGGGGCGGCGCTGCCGCCCTACCATTCGGCCGCGCGCTTGATGCCGGGTCATTTGCAGTCCGAACTTGTTACAAACTGTGCCTTATGTACCGCACTTCGTAAAACTCGCTGGGCAGCACTAAACGCTTGTTGCGCTTCGCGCGCGCGCGCATAAAATTCGCGTGAGAGCCCGTAACATATACGTGTTCTAGGGAAGCGCGGGCCGCGGCGCGGCGCGCGAGAGGGGAGACTGGATTTTCTAGTGTTTGATCACCGCACGCGGCGTGCGGGCGCTCGTCTTCGTGCGCCCGCGTCATCCGCGGTCGGAACATTCCGATACATCGCAATTCCTGGGAAGGGGAATCACATGACTGCATCACGGCCATTCAAGACGCGCACACTCGCGACCACCTCGGCCCTCGCAATTTTGATGGCGGCCGTTCCGCAGGTAGCCAGCGCGCAGCAGCCCGCGCAGGCCCCGGCGGCCTCGATCGATGAGATCGTGGTTACCGGCTCGCGCGTTGTGCGCGATGGTTACGAGGCTCCGACCCCAGTGTCGGTGATGAGCGCGGACGAACTGAATGCGCTGGCGGCGAACAACATCGCCGATGCCGTGAACGCACTGCCGGCGTTCGCACGCTCGGTGACACCGCGCACGTCCACCGCCAATCTCTCCTCCGGCGCAGCGGGCGTCAGCCAGTTGAACTTGCGCGGCATCGGCACCAACCGCACCCTGATCCTTCTTGATGGCCGCCGCGTAATCAACTCGGCCCTGACCGCCGACAACTCGGCTCCCGACATCAACTCCTTCCCGCAGGCGCTTGTCGAACGCGTCGACGTGGTCACCGGCGGCGCCAGCGCCGCTTATGGTTCGGACGCGCTGACCGGGGTGGTGAACTTTGTCATCGACCGCGACTTCAACGGCCTGAAGGGCGAAGTCCAAGGTGGTATGACGAAGTACCGCGACGATAAGAACTACAACATCTCCCTGGCGTACGGCACGCCGTTCGCAGGCGACCGCGCGCACTTCATGGTGGGCGGCGAAGTCAGCCATAACGACGGCATTAGCGGTCTCCCGCGTGCCTGGAATGACAGCAACGCTGCTTTCATGATTAACCCGGCGTGGCATCCGACCACGAATCCCGGCGTTCCGCAGTACATCGTCGGCCGCAATTTCGGTCTGGTGAACGCGACGCCCGGCGGTCTCATCACCGCCGGCCCGCTCAAGGGGATCTTCTTCGGACCGGGCGGCAGCATCGAGTGTTGCTTCCAGTGGGGCCAGTTCAGTTCTGTCCAGACCAACAACATCATGTTGAACGGCGACTGGCAGTACTCGCGGATCGATAACGGTCTCGACATGAGTACGCGCGTCGACCGCTATGTGACCTATGCACGTACGGAGTACGATCTGACCGACACCGTGAAGGTGTATGTCGACGGCCAGTGGGGCAATGCGCACGCGGTCAACAACTCGAACCCGAACCGCCGTCTCGGCAATAACACGATCCGCATCGATAATGCCTTCCTGCCCGCATCCATCCGGACTCAGATGCAGTCGCTCGGCATCACCACTTTCGCGATGGGCAGCACACATACCGATATGAAGCGTTTCCGTTCGGACAATCGCCGCACTATCCGCGTTTGGTCCGTGGGCATCGACGGCACCACCGAGTTCGCCGGCAATGACTGGACCTGGAATGCGTACTACCAGTCCAGCATGACCGGGTTGTCGCCGCGTACCCGCTTCAACGGCCACACCGCAAACTATTTGCGTGCGCTCGACTCCGTGATCCTCAATGGCGCCCCGGTCTGCCGCGTCAACGCGGACGCCGATCCGGCCAACGACGACGCCCGCTGCCGTCCGTACAATCCGTTCGGCATCGGCGTGAACGATCAGTCGTCTCTCGACTATGTCACCGGCACTTCTTACCGCTATGAATCGTTGCGTCAGAAAGTCGCCGCGTTCAGCGTCAACGGCGAGCCGTTCGACATTTGGGCGGGCCCGGTCTCGCTGGCTTTCGGCGTCGAGCACCGCAGCGAAAGCGTTCGTGGCATCGTGACCGCCGCGGACGCCATTACCTCGTACTTCGCCGGCAACTACAAAGCCACACAGGGCAAATACACGGTGACGGAAGGTTTCGTGGAAACCGTTATCCCGCTGGCGAAAGATCAGCCGTGGGCCCGTGAACTGGACATAAACGGTGCGGTACGGGCCACCAGCTACTCGACATCGGGATATGTCACCACCTGGAAGACGGGCTCGACCTGGCAGATCGTTGATGACTTGCGCTTCCGTGGCACATTGTCGCGCGATATCCGCGCCCCGAACCTGGGCGAGCTCTTCGCCGGCGGCCAAGCGAACTCGGGCAATCCGCTGTTCGATCCGTTCCTGAACGTCAACATTCCGGCGTCTTTCCGGATCACCAGCGGCAATCCGAACCTCCAGCCTGAGAAAGCGGATACGATTGGTCTCGGTGCGGTGTTTACGCCCACCTTCATCCCTGGTTTCGCGTTCTCGATCGATTACTACAACATCGACATCAAGGGCGCTGTGCAGGCCCCACAAGCGCAGACGATCGTCGACCTTTGCTACACGACGCGCCCCGATCTGTGCGACCGCATCACGCGCTCGGCGCCAATCGCGCCCGCGACGACAGGGTTGATCTTCCAGGTTGTGACGCAGCCTGAAAACCTGATCGGTCAACAAGCCGAAGGGATCGACTTGGAAGCCAGCTACCGCTTCGCGATGGCCGATATCGTCGACGGATGGGATGGTAACTTCTCGATCCGCGTGCTCGCCACACGGGTTCTGACCTTGAGCACGCAGAAGACCGACGGATACGTCGTTGACGGTGTGGGCGCGGTCGGCCAGTTCGGCGGCAACGACTACATCACCGGCCTGAGTGCGCCGAAGTTCCGCGGCACGCTGGCTTTCTCCTACGATCTGGAGCCGTTCACCGCCCGCGCCACCATCCGCTACACCGGGGCGGGTACTTATGGGAACAACTATGTCGAGTGCGACACAGGTTGCCCCGCATCAACCTTGCAGAAGCCCACGATCCGCACCGCCGACAATCGCATCACCAGCATGACGACGCTGGATCTCGCGTTCACGTACAAGCCGCCGATCGAGGGAATCGAAACCTTCGTCACGGTGGAAAACGCGCTGAATGCTGCGCCGCCCGTCATCGGCGGATCGTTGGGCGCCGTGCATTACAACGGTATGGGTAACAAGGATTACGACATCCTGGGTCGCCAGTACCGTGCGGGGGTCCGCTTCGCGTTCTAATTTTACGGCGCGCGTGGTGTTGCCCTAGACACACACCATCGGCGCAATCGTTGTAACAGCGAGGCAGTCTTTCGAGACTGCCTCGTTTCTTTTTCGGGATATTGGCCTTTAGATGCCGTGCATTTCACGCGCTGAATAAGACTTATTCAAAAACCTTTGAGTTTTTTAGGAAGGTTGTCAGCAGCAACCGATTCCTTTATGGGGCTGCTCCCTTTGCCTTAAACGGCAAGCGGCACGGGCGCTGTTACAGAGCTCGGAAACCAACTTTGAATTCTCGAAGGGGATATTCTTTATGACCGTTTCTTTGGCGGCGCGCATTAAGGCGCGTTCGTTCGTTACGACTTCGGCCGTCGCCCTCATTGTGGGCTCGATGTCCGCCCAAGCCTCCGCGCAGCAAGCCGCGCCTGCTCCCGCCGCCGCTGTCGACGAAATCGTCGTCACCGGTTCGCGAATTGTGCGCGATGGTTATCAGGCGCCGACCCCGGTGTCCGTGCTCGGGTCCGAAGAACTGGACTCGATGAACGCCGTCAATATCGCCGACGCCGTCAATACGCTGCCGGCGTTCACGCAGTCGGCCTCGACCCGCTCCGCGAACGGCAATCTCTCCTCGGGCGCGACCGGTGTCAGCCAGCTCAATTTGCGCGGCATGGGCACGAACCGCACCCTGATTCTGCTCGACGGTCAGCGCGTCATCAACTCGGCGCTCACCTCCGGCAACTCCGCCCCGGACATCAACCAATTCCCGAACGCGTTGATCGAGCGCGTTGACGTCGTCACCGGCGGCGCCAGCGCGGCTTACGGTTCGGACGCGCTCTCGGGCGTCGTCAACTTCGTCCTCGACAAAGACTTCACCGGCATCAAGGGGGAAGTGCAGGGCGGTATGACGAAGTACCGCGACGACAAGAACTACAGCGCCTCGCTTACCTACGGCACGCCGTTCGCGAACGGCCGCGGCCACTTCCTGTTCTCGGGCGAGCACAGCCATAACGACGGCATCAGCGGCACCGGCGGTCGTCCTTGGAGCGACCTTCCGGCCGCGGTCACGTTTACGCCGGAATTCCTGGCAGGCGTGCCGGGCGCGCCGCAGCACTACGTTGCGCGTGAAGTCGGTCTCATCAACGGCACCCCGGGCGGCATCATCACCGCCGGCCCGCTCAAGGGCATCTTCTTCGGTCCCGGCGGCACGATGCTGAGCGGCTACAACTTCGGCACTTCGCTGCAGAATAACTTCCAGCTCGGCGGCGATTGGCAGTACTCGCGCATTGAAAATGGCCTCGATCTCAACGGCCGCCTCAATCGCTATGTCACCTTCACACGTCTCAGCTACGACATCAGCGACAACGTCTCGGCTTTCGTCCAGGCGTCGTGGGCGAATTCGCACGCCCTCAATACCGCCAACCCGAACCGCCGCCTCGGCAACAATACCATCCGCATTGACAATGCGTTCATGCCCGCCACTCTGCGCACGCAGATGCAGACCCTGGGCCTGACCACGTTCACGATGGGCTCCACCCACGCCGACATGGGCCGTTTCATCGGTGACTACCACCGTACGACGCGCACCGTTTCCGGCGGCCTCGATGGCTCGTTCAACATGGCCGACACGGACTGGACCTGGAACGCCTACGCCCAGCACAGCCAGACCGGCCTGTCGCCACGTACGCGCAATAATGCCTGGACGCCTGGCTATCTCCGCGCGCTCGACAGCGTGATCTTCAACGGCGCTCCGGCCTGCCGCGTGAACACCGACGCCGTCACCACGAACGACGATCCGGCGTGCGTGCCGTACAACCCGTTCGGCATCGGCGTGAACGACGCCAAGGCTCTGGCGTACTCTGTCGGTACCTCGTACCGCTATGAATCGCTGAAGCAGAACGTCGCGGCGTTCAGCATGAACGGTGAGCCGGTCGAACTGTGGGCGGGTCCGGTGTCCGTCGCTGTCGGCGTCGAACATCGCACGGAAAGCGTGAAGGGCATTGCCTCGGCGCGCGACGAGCGCACCGAGTACTTCGCCGGCAACTACAAAGCCAGCACCGGTAAGTTCCACGTCACGGAAGGCTTCCTCGAAACCCTCATCCCGCTCGCGCGCGACGAAGCTTGGGCCGAGGAACTGGACCTGAACGCGGCCGTCCGCGCCACCGATTATTCCACGTCCGGTTACGTCACGACCTGGAAGGTCGGCATGACCTGGACGCCGATGTCGGACATCCGCTTCCGCGCCACGCGTTCACGCGACATCCGCGCGCCGAACCTCGGCGAACTGTTCACGGCCGGCCAGACCGGTTCGGGTGCGGTGCTCACCGATCCGTTCCGCGGAAATAGCCAGGTTCCGAACTCGTTCTCGCTGACCCGCGGCAATGCCAACCTGCAGCCGGAAAAGGCCGACACCACCGGCATCGGCGTCGTCGTGGCGCCGTCGTGGTTCCACGGCTTCCAGGCCTCGGTCGACTACTACAACATCAACGTGAAGGGCACCGTGCAGGCCCCGACGTCGCAGCAGGTGATCGACCTCTGCTTCGGCGGCAACACCATTCTGTGCAATGCCATCCAGCGTGATGCGGCCGGTCTGATCTTCCTGGTCGTGACCCAGCCGGAAAACCTCCTCGGCCAGAAGGCCGACGGGATCGACTTCGAAACCAGCTATCGCTTCCCGCTCGCCGACATCAGCGAAGATATGGGCGGCGAAATCGCGATCCGCGCCATGGGCAGCTACGTCCTCGGTCTCAAGACCACAGATATCGACGGTCGCGTCTATGACGGCGCCGGCGTTGTCGGCGGCTGGGGCGGCATCGCGCCGTTCAGCGGCAAGCTGACGGCTCCGAGATTCCGCGGCAACGTCTCGATCGCCTACAACGGCGATCCGGTCACGCT
>JAYRKY010000031.1:0-39464 GCA_041905525.1 Rhodospirillaceae bacterium | reverse complement strand
GCATCAGCGCGTCGACCAGATAGCCCTGCAGATGCGCCACCACGAGGCCGGTGATCAGAGTCACCATGGCGGCCCAGCGGAAGTAGAACAGTGCGGTGGGCGCAATCACCTTGCCGACGGCGGGCTTCTGCTCGTCGGGGATCTTCGGCATGCTCGGGATCTGCACGAAGTTGAAGTACCAGAGCAGACCGATCCACATCACCCCGGCGGCCACGTGCAGGTAGCGGAACAGCCACGACCAGAAGTTAATGTCGAACGACGTCCGGCCGAGACCGACGATCAGGAACACAATGATCGCCAGAACGCTGGAGGCGATGACGGTATTCCGCAGATTGGTAAGAACGGCACTCATGGGATTCCCCTTGTTTTGAGCCAGCATGCGAGGACGCGGGCGGGCAGGCGGGCCATCGCCCCGTGCGAGGGTTGCCATGTTACTCTATTTCGCGCACGGTGCAAACTTCACCGGGACAAAAAGTGAATAAACTCAAATCCTTAACCAGGACGATTCGCCCCGCATGAGCTATCTCGCCGACCAAGTCCGCCGCGACGATCACGATCGCTATCTCTGCGCCCTGTTTGCCCCCGCCGCCGTGCGCGAGGATCTCTTCGCGCTCTACGCCTTCAATGCCGAAGTCGCCAAGGTGCGCGAGAGCGTCAGCGAGCAGCTGATCGGGCGCATGAAGCTGCAGTGGTGGCGCGACCTCGTCGCCACCATTTACGAGGGGCGCGAGCCGCCCAAGGGAAACCCGGTGGTGCAGGGCCTGGCCGCGGCCATCGCCCGCCGCACATTGTCGCGCGCCCATTTCGACACGCTGCTCGAGACGCGGGAGCGGGACGTCGGCGACGAGGAATTCGCCGACGTCGCGGACCTTGAAAGCTACGCCGACGGCACCTCGGCGCGCTTGACCGCCCTCGCGCTCGAAGTGCTTGGCGCCGCAGACGACGCCAGCCGCGCCGCCGGCCGCCATGTCGGCATCGCCTGGGCGCTCACGGGGCTCATGCGCGCGGTGCTGTTTCACGCCAAGGCCAACCGCGTGCCGCTGCCGCAGGACCTTCTGACCGGGGCCGCGCTCACCCCCCACGATGTGCAGGAGCGCCGCAACGCCGCGCGGCTGGGCACGGTGATCGAACAGGTGACCCACACCGCGCGCGCCCATCTCGACAAGGCGCGCACCTACCGTGCCGACATCGACCGCCGCGCCCTGCCGGCGCTTCTGCCCGCCGTGCTCGCGGACTCCTACCTTGAAGGATTGCGCCGCCGGAAATACGACGTCTTCGATCCGCGCCACGCCCTGCAGCGTCCTGCGGTCGGGCGGCTGATCTGGAACGGTCTCACCGGCCGCTACTGAACGGCCTCTACTGTTCCGAGGTCGTTTCGGGAATTGGCGGCGCCTTCGCCCCGCGCGAAGCCGCTACTGCGGCCCATACGCCGCACACGGCCAACACCACGGCCGCGAGCACCACAAAACCGCCCAGCGAATTTCCGACCGTCAGCAGCAGATGCTCCGTCATGCTCTGGAACCGTCCGCGCGGTGGCGCCTTGGGCATCACGCCCAAGAAAACGAAGAAGGCGTAAGCCGTCAGCAGAATGCGGAAGTACCAGGTCCGCATCAGGTATTTGAAATAGGCGCTCATTCGGCCGCGAGTTTCGCGCCCAGCCAGGCGTCGAGATCCGCGCGCGCCCTGTCGGCCACGGCCTTCTTGCGGTCACGGCCGCGCAAGGGGCGGCCCTTGCCGTCGCGCGCGTCGAGGTCCGGGAACAGGCCGAAGTTGATGTTCATCGGCTGAAAGGTGGAGGCATCCGCGCCGCCCGTGATGTGGCCCAGCAGCGCGCCCAGCGCCGTCGTCGCCGGCGGCAGGTTCGGCGCGCGGCCCATGCGTTCGGCGGCGGCGAAACGTCCCGCCATCAATCCGACCGCCGCGCTCTCCACATAACCTTCGCAGCCCGTGATCTGCCCCGCGAAGCGCAGCCGCGGCAGCGCCTTCAGGCGCAGCGTCTGGTCCAGCAGCCGGGGCGAATTGATGAAGGTATTGCGATGAATGCCGCCCAGGCGCGCGAACTCGGCGTTCTCCAGGCCCGGGATCATGCGGAAGATCCGCACCTGTTCGCCGTGTTTCAGTTTGGTCTGGAATCCCACCATGTTGAACAAGGTGCCAAGCGCATTGTCCTGACGCAGTTGCACCACCGCCCACGGGCGGTGACCGGTGCGCGGGTCGCGCAGACCCACCGGTTTCATCGGGCCATGCGCCAGCGTCTCCAGCCCGCGCTCCGCCATCACCTCGATCGGCAGGCAGCCATCGAAATAGGGCGTGTCCTTTTCCCACTGCTTGAATTCGGTCTTCCCGCCGCGCCGAAGCTCATCGACGAACGCCTCGTACTGGGCCTTGTCCAGCGGGCAATTGATATAGTCGGCTCCGCCGCCTTCCACTTCGGCGCCCTTGTCGTAGCGCGACTGGAACCAGGCGACGTCCATGTTGATCGACTCTTTGTGCACGATCGGCGCGATGGCGTCGAAGAAGGCCAAAGCGTCTTCGCCGGTGACAGTGCGAATGGCGGCGCTCAGGCCCGGCGAGGTGAGGGGGCCCGTCGCCACGATCACGCTCTCCCAATCCTCGGGCGGCAGTCCGGCCACTTCGTCGCGGGCGACGGACACCAGCGGGTGGGCGAGAAGCTTTTCCTGCACGGCCGCGGCGAACCCGTCGCGGTCCACGGCCAGGGCCGAGCCGGCCGGCACCCGGTGCGCGTCCGCGGCCGCCATGATCAGCGAGCCGCACCGCCGCATCTCCGCGTGCAGCAGCCCCACGGCGTTATAGTCGGCGTCGTCCGAGCGGAAGGAATTGGAGCACACCAGCTCCGCCAGGCTCTCGGTCTTATGGGCGTCGGTCATGCGAACGGGTCGCATTTCGTGGATCACAACCGGGTGTCCGGTTGTGGCGATCTGCCAGGCCGCCTCGCTGCCCGCGAGGCCCCCGCCGACGATATGGATAGGTTTTTCAACGGTCATGGCGGCTACCATAAGGCCAAAAGCGGCAACTTCAACGCGCGAAAAATGTGGTGTATGGTCCGCACCCCGAACGCGACCCATCTGAATTCCCACGTGATTTGGTAGTATGTCCGAACAGCGCTTTTACGTCGTCGGCGGCGAATACGCCGACACCTCGTTCCGCGAGCCTTACCCCGGCACCAAGCTGGAGACCTACGGCCCCTTCGCCACCGAGCGCGAAGCCAAGGTGCGCTGGCGCGAACTCACCGGCCAGAGCATCGACAACGCCATGGTGCGTTACTTCATCTCGTCCGACGAACAGGTCGGCGAGAAGAAGAACAGCTACTGGGTGGTCGGCGGCGAATATGCGGACTCCAGCTTCACGCGCCTTGCGCCGGGCAAGGAACTCGAGGTCTACGGGCCGTTCGAGCAGGGCGAGGCCCTCGGCTTCTGGCGCGCCCTCGCGTCCAAGAGCATCGACGACGCCCTCATGCGTTACGACATCCGCGAGAATTACGAAGCCGGCGATGCCGGCGCGAAGCGCGGCGCGGTGCGGCTGCCCACGACGGCGACCAAGTCCATCGCCATCGCCTGCGATGCGGCGTCGGTGTTCAAGCACCTAACCGCGCAGAAGCCGATAAGCCCGTGGATAGGCGGCGGCATCACCCGCAGCGAGTCTGAAACCGGGATTTTGGATCACACGCTGATCGACGCGGGCGGACACCAGTGGACGGTGGGGGCGCGGGTCGTGGCCGCCGGCGGCGGCGCGGTCTATGTGGCGACCTATACCAAGCCGGCCATTGTCGGTGAGGCGGACTTCACGGCGGCGATGCGCCGCGTGGATGACGATCTCGCGGCGCTGAAGCGCGCGCTCGAAAAGTAAGCCGCTAGTTCAAGACTTTCGGAATTTCGGCGCTGGGGCGGATGATCGCCGGCGCCGTGCCGTCGGCGTCTTTCGGCGGCGCGCAGCGGACGCGGATGCCGTACAGCGGCCGGCGTCCGCCCGCGACGCTCTGAGGACGGCGCGCCGCTACTCCGCGGCGGTGGTTCGGACAACGGAACATTGCTGGGCTCCACAAAGCTCAAGAGCGCCGGTCAGACGGTCGACGCGATAGACGAACGCGTTGGCCGAATTCGGCACCGGTGAAATCGCATAGCGGTCGGCGAACAGGCCGACGCAGGCATAGGCAGTCGAAAAGATGAAGGTCGCGATGACGATGGCGCGCGACAGGCCGGTTGGCAGGGTCTTCTGCTTCACGGGCGCCGCCGTTTCGGCGGCCGGTTCGTCGTCCTCCTGACGCGGACGCTTGGACGGCAGCGGCTTGGGCGGGGCCTTTACGTCTCCCTTATGGTCTGCACCTTTGGAATCGGTCTCGGAAGACATCGCGGATCTCCTTTAGGTCGTTCGGGCAACGTAGATTTGCATGAAACGAAGAAGAATTTGTTTAAGCGTACCGCTGCGATGTACGTCACCTCTGGTTACGGCATCGTGAAGATCGCTGCCGAGCGCCGTGCGCACCGAAAGACGGCCCTCCGGGGTGATGACCAGGTAGTGATCGAGATCGGCGTCCTCTAGATCCGGGTCGAAACCGTTGATCGCCAGATCGGCCAGCTCCTCTTCGGTCATATCCGAAAGGTTCACGCATTCTCTCCAACTCAAAGCCGCGGCGGTCGCCATCATCGTAAAAACTCCTTTGTGCGTCCCCGTGCAGCGGACTGAAATCCCACCGCTGTTTCCCCCAGCTTCCCTCCGCCGGCACGAGAACGCCGACCCAAACTGCCGGAAGCTCTCCCGCGCGAAAATTGGGGATTCTACGTAGCGAAAAGTGAGCCATAACCGCGTCGCCCCGCTGTTTTTTCCCTCCCCTGAAAGGGAAAGGCCCGGAGGGGGTCATATTTTCCCCTCCCCTGAAAGGGGAGGGTTAGGGAGGGGTCGTTTTCACTTTATGCTTCACCGCTCAGTCGCCATAACCCCCACATCCCACGCCGCTTTGTGTCAGCACAAAGGCACACGCCCAGCGTGCCGCGCGCGGAACCATTTCCTCAGAGGCCGCGTTCTCCAGGCGACGTTGCTTCGCAGCGTTTTACACCGAGTTTGAGAGGCTTCCTCGAATGCTTCGCTTTTCGAAAACCCCGGCGGCCGTCCTTGCAGTCGCCCTCGCGCCCCTCGCGCTTTCCGCGTGCGGCAGCTCTCCGACCGCCTACGAGCGCGCGCGCGCCGATTACTACGACAGCCGGGGTGAATATCTTGAGGATGCGGCGCTGACCTCGAAGGTCGCCGCTGCCATCCTCGACGAGCCGCGCTTGCGTGACTCGACCATCCGCGTCACCACATACGGCAACATCGTCCAGCTCACGGGGCAGGTGGAGTCCTTGCGCGATGCGTATATCGCCGAAGACATCGCTGCGTCCGTGCGCGGCGTGCGTCGGGTCGACAACGATCTGGTCGTCAACTAGCAGCGCGTTCTGCCAGGGCCGCCGGCTGGTGATGCCGGCGGCCCCGGGTAAGACTTTCGTTTCCGTTCCGTTGTTCGGCGTCCTGCTGAGTGAGTAAGTGCTATGGCCACCCTGATTGTTTTTCTGCTGGTCCTGCTGGGAGGTCTCATCAGCCTCGCCACGCTGCCGCTCGTCGTTTCGCTGCCCATGATGGTGGTGATCGGCGCGTTCGCCATTCTTGTCATCGCCGAGTTGTGGCGCACGTATCAGGATCAGGAATCTTTGCGGGCGCTTGAGAATATGCGCGTGCCCGTCGTCGTGCGCTCGACGCGCGCGAAAGCCGCGGCCGGCGAGGTTATCGGCGAGTAGCCGTTTCCTTCTCCTTGATCGCCGCCGCGGCGGGCGGCGCGTCGACCAGCGTCACGCCCAGACGCGCGGGCGGCGGCGGCGCCGGTTCGGCCGGACCTTCGCAGGCGGACAGCCCGATGATCGCGGCGGCAAAAAGCGGTGTCCAAAGTGGTGCCGGAGTGGCACCGGCGGAAACGGATGGCATGCAGGCCCCCAGGCGGCTGAATGGCAAGCCTAGCCTCACGGGCGATTGTGTTGAATTTCCGGAAGCAATGATGGCGGAGTGAAGGCGGCTCAGCCCGCGCGCCCGTATTTACGTTCCGCCGGCTCCGACAGCCCGGGCATGGAATCGGAATCCGCCGACCCGCACACCACCCTGTTTCGGCCCTGGTTCTTCGCCTGATACAGGGCCTCGTCGGCGGTCTGGATCCAGGTCTCCTGAGATTGATCGGGCCAATACTCGGCGACGCCGATGGAGATCGTGACCGGGCGCTGCTCGATCAGCTTGGACTCAGCCACCAGTTTGCGCAGCGCCTCGGCTTGTTTCACGGCGGCGCCCGCGCGCGTGTCCGGCAGCAGCAGCAGGAACTCCTCGCCGCCGGTCCGGAACAGCCGGTCCAGTTTGCGCGAGCGATTTTTGATCAGCGCCACGAGGCCCTTCAGCACCACGTCGCCGACACGATGGCCGAAGTCGTCATTCACCTTCTTGAAGTGATCGATGTCCAGCATCAGCACCGACACGGGCGCGCCCGTGCGCCGGTTGCGTTCGATGGCGTCGGCGAGGGACAGGTCCATCTGGCGGCGGTTGAAAGCGCCCGTCAGCGGATCGGTCAACGCCTGACTCACCAGTTCCTGCTGCAGCTGACTGATGATGTTGAGGATGATGTTGATGATCACCACCGTCAGCGCCAGGGTCACGACAAAGCGGATCGTAATCTCCGGTCCGACGTAAACGTACGCCATCGCCGACGCGAACACGCTGAAACAAACGCTGCAGATGGTCGCCGCGCGGCGCGGCAGCACGAAGTAGCAGAACAGCACCGCCGGGTAGCTCCACAGCGCGCCGAAGAATCCCTGCTGCTTCAGCGACAGCGCGATGCCGGCCGCCATTGGAATCAGCAGCAGGCTGAACGGGATCGGCGCGCGCTTGCCGCGATGGATTGCGATGGCGTCGGTCGCCAGCACGGTGATCACCGCAACCAGGATGAAACCCAGGGCGTACCGCGCTTGGATGAAATTGTTGATCGCGAAGGGCAAGAGGAACGTGCTCGCCGCGAATCCCATGAGGCGCATGATTCGCGCCCGGTAGGCGGCAAGAATATCGGAACCAGGTTCACCGCCTGGCGCGGAGTCCGGCTCACTCATCTCTGCCCCGCGGCCCAGCCAGGCCGTATATCGCTCAACCCCGCCGGAATCATACCAGCTAGAGGGAGAAGTGTCCTCTTCGGTTCTCGCGCCAAAAGAATCGCCGCGAGTCATGCAAATTTCCGCCGCCCGTTAAAGTTGAGATAGCCCAAAAGCACCGCATACCTTTCCCTGGACGGCTGCAATGGTCCTAACTAGATTAAGGGTATGAATCACATTGCCTTAAGCGCGGCCCTGGCCGCCGGAACCGTCGCCGCCACCGTCTCCCGCACCGCTGTTGCGCAGGACAAGATTCCCGATTTCATCCCCGTCGAGGTCAGTGTTTTCGAAGACCGGGATGCGAGCGGGAAGAAAATCTATAAATTCTCCACCACCGACGGCCATCCGTTCTACACGCGCGACAAGGACGAGCCGGGCAAATCCACCTGCACGGAAGAGTGCAAGGAAGACTGGTCGCCGGTGCGCGCCCGCGCCGGAGCTAAGCCGGAAGCCGAGTGGACGCTGTTCGATCGCGGCAACGGCTATATGCAGTGGGTCTACAAGGGTAAACCCATCTATCAGAACGTCGCCCAGGCGCTGGGACAGGACGCGAAGATTCCGCCGGGTTGGACGGAATTGAAGCCGTAATCTCGGGCCGCTCTGGTGGCCGCTGCGGCGGCACGGAGCGGTTGTGTTTTTGTGCGGTAGGCGTCGTTCCGAACGCGCGAAAATAGTTCCCGCCATCACCACCAAAAATGAGCGCCGGGCTTATATTTCAAGCCTGTAAAAAGCGCGTGCCGCTGCAGATTCCGCGCGGGCCGGGGCGTGCGAAAGCGCTATAATATCCCTACGTTTTCAGTGTGTTTTTAAAGGGCGCATCGTCCGCATCCAGCATGCGGCGAGGCTTTGGATTTGCGATGGCGAAAACGACCGGCAAACGCGGACGCAACGCCGCCGACGGCACGAAATGGTTCGACCGCGCCGCGCATATCCGCGGGCTTGGCCGCAGCGTACGCGACGGACAGATCGCGCCGATGTTCGAGCGTCTCGCCGTGCGGCTCGAAGAGATCGGCATCGCGCGCGCCGAGGCGGACATGAAAGCGAAGGAGAGATCTGAGGCAGAGACGGCGGCGCTTATGGCGCCGCGGCGACGGGGGACATCCGGGGGCGAATTGAACATGAGCACACGGAGCGAGACAGATGACCACGAGAAGGCCCCCCGCCGCGAAGCGCCCGGGCGCGAGCGTTCGTAAGGGTGCGCACAAACCGCAGCGGCCCGCGCGATTGAAACGCGGCTACGAAGACGACGACGACAGTTTCGATGTTCCCGAGACCGCGCTCGGCGGTGCGAAGGAATAGGCCGCCGCATCGGCGCGGCGGATTGCAACCTGCACGGCAACGGTGCGCCGCGTTCCAGCGGCGCACCGTTTATTTTGCGCGAACTCTCAACTTTCGTTCATCTCTCGCGTTAGAAGCGCGGGGGCAATCCCGCATCCCTTTTGTATGAACAAGGAGACGGGCCTTGATTCAGTTGCAAGCGCACCAGCGTCGTGCGCCGATTCACTGCGACGACGTCACGTCGGTCATCAACGCCATCGAAGAAAGTTGGACGACGCACCATGCCGGCAAGCCCGGCGTCGTGCTGGGCATTTACGACTATCTCAACCACATCCTCACGCAGGAAGGCTGCGCGGTCGACACCGTCGACGGTCTCGACGTGCTCGAGCACTGCCGCCGCCGCAACCTGCCGATCATCGACATCCTTCATGTCATCGAGGATCGCGTGCGCAAGGCCGGTTACAAGGGCGGGCGGCTGGGCCTCGCCGATTTCACCGCGGCCGGCCGCTTGGTCTACGTGTTTTACGACGCCGCGCGCTTCAAGGATTTCGAAGCCCTTAAACTATGCGTTGCGCAACGTGTCGCCTTGTCGGTCAGCCCCCTGCGCGGCGGCCCCATCCCGAAGTAATCGCGCGATATCCAAAAAAGCGCCCGGAGCCTGCTGGCTGCGGGCGCTTTTGCTTTTTGAGCGAGGCGCTAACCGGCCACCTGCGCGGTCACGCCGCCTTTCACCGGACAGGGATTGGCCAGGCTGGTGCGTTCGCCGTTCACCAGATCCACCATCGTGTGATCGATCAACAGGTCCGCCCCGAAACCGGCCACGCGCGGCACGAATTCCAGATTGAACTGCGCTTCGTCCGGGAAGAACCACCCGGCCGTGGTCTGGAAGAAGTGGCCGGAGCGGTTCAGGGTCTCGTGCGGCGCCAGGGTCACCGGTACCGTGCCGATCAAACGTCCGGTCTTCGCGCTCGTGAGGCGGGCGTCCAATTCGAGCGCCGCGTCCGTCGGGTTGTGCAGCGTCACGAAGGACGCCAGCGGCGCCGCGCGTTCCGAGTTGACGTTCAGGGCCACGAGCGGACCCGCCGCCGCGACGGTGCCGCTTGAACGCGCGGGGGCGCACACGGACGCGTTCACCGTTTCACCGTTCGGGTACTGGCGCACATGTTGCCACAGCTGGCCGTCGGCGGCCGTCGTCACATACAGCACCAGCAGCTGATCCCAATTCACCGTCGTCAGTGTTTGGATCATCGTTTCTGGACGGAAGGCGAGGGACGCCTTCGCCGGCACTTCGAGAACGAAACGGCCGATCGGCGCGCGGTCGCTCACGCCATAGATCTCGATCTCGTGGCGTGCGGGGGCCGTGCCGGTGTTGGCGATGCGGACCGAAGACTGGCCCGCGTACACATTCACGATCGCCGTGCGCTGGGCGACATGGGTCGCGGCCCACGACGCGCGCGGCGCCATCGCCAGCAGCGAGAAGGCGATGCAGGTGAGCAGGGCGGTCCGCACCACGGGCGCCCGGCTCACGGAGAAGGCCAGGGAAAAGGCCGCTGCGAACGCGAGCGACAGGGCCAGGGAGATCGTCAGGAGGAAGAAGAGTGAGGTTGCCATGGTTTTTGCTCTTTCTTTTTGGCGGGGAGCGCGGGTTCTAAAGGCTCCCGCGCAATTTCAGCCTGTGAAATTCGGGCGCGCCCGCCTTTCACTTTGTTTGATGCTCTTCCGGGCCAACCCGCGGGACTCTGCGGGATTTATGCCCGGACACACCGATTTGCGGACGATCCATGCAGACCGGCGTCACGTCCATTTCAGTCCGCATAGCTCGCTTTCATTGCACGCAAGGCTTGTTACACGGGCCCGCGCTTTCCAAGGGGGAAGAAGCATCCGGACCGGCGACGGACCGGCCCGGATACTGCCGCGGCACGCGCGGCGGCGGATTGAGCCACCGCCGCGCCGTCCGCACCTCTCGGAAAGGCTATTTCTCGGGCGCGGCTTGCGGGGCCGGCAGCGGCGGAATGGTGATCGTGCCGCCGGTGAGGGGGCAGGGGTTCGACAGATTGACCGTCTCGCCCGTGGTGTAATCCATGACCCAGTGCGCCACGGACACCCGCGCGCCGTCCTGCGGCGCTTTCTGCACGAACTCGATATTGATCGAGGCCGGTGTATCGCCCGCCTGGGTGTGGATCTGATCGGCATGATCGAACAGCCACAGCGCCGTGTTGCGGAAGCTTTCGCGGGCGGCCAGCGGAATCTCCACCTTGCCCAGCGACGCGCCGGTCTCGGCATTGTACAGACGGGCCTCGAACACCGCGTCCTGCTCGCTGAAGTTATGCGCGCTCACCAGGGAGTGCAGCGGCCCGACGCGGCTGATCGCGGCATTCAGGACGGTTTGACCCGCCGGGATATAGTCGGCATGCGGCGAATAGGTGCACACGCTCATGTCATGAAGGTCGTTGCTGCCCGCCTTGGCACGCACATGCTGCCACAGCTGGCGCTCGCGCCCGTTCTCCACATAGAGCGCGACCGGCTGACTCCAATTCACCGGGGCGAAGGTCTGCAGCATCAGGTGCGGCTCGATCGTCAGCGACGCCTTGGCCGGAACGTCCACCTGTACCGTGCCCAGCCACTTCTTTTCGTCCATCCCCCAGATCGAGATGTAATTCGTCACGCTGCCCTGGTCGCGCATGTTGGCGAGGCGGATTTGCGACTCACCGGGCGTATAGCCCAGGATCGGCGTCTTGCCGAAGGGATCGGCGAACCCCGGCATGGGCAGCTGCGAAAGCAGGGAGTCTGCCTTCGCGGGGGCGCTCATGGTGGTGAAGAACGAAAGCGTGGCGAGGAACGAGATCGTGCCGGCGAGGGCGATCATCGGGAGTTTCTGTGTGGTCGAGTGCATTTTTATGTCTTTCTTGCGTTATGGGTAATTTCCCCATGCCCCATGAGCGGAGTGATATCACGCGCGGAAATGGGCGCGAGCCCCATTTTTCGCGGGGCTGGCATTCACTTTTTTTGGGGAAAGAAACCCTGTCTCGCCATGGAGTTGCCTGATTCACGGCCCCGGCGTACCGTGACCGCGGGCCGAAAAAGCGGCCGGACCTTTAGGGGGAGATCGCCAGATGCACGTCGACGGAAGCTGCCACTGCGGCGCCATTACCTACACCGCGCAGGTCGATCCGGCGAAATGCTCGATCTGCCACTGCAATGACTGCCAGATCACGGCGGGGTCCGCCTTTTCCTTCAGCGTGCCCACCGTCGACGCCAAGGTGAACTTCACCAAGGCGCAGCCCGCGATCTACCTCAAGACCACCGCCGCCAGCGGCCGCGCCCGCGCGCACGCCTTCTGTCCCACCTGCGCGACGCGCTTCTATTCCGCCAGTGTCGCGCCCGCCGCGCCGCAGATCACCCTGCGCGCCGGCCCCCTCAAACAGCGCCGCGAACTGATTCCCAAACGCCAACTCTGGTGCAGCGCCGCCCTCGACTGGCCCCAAGCCCCCGGCGAAAAACTCGCCGAGCAGTAAGGTTTTCTCTTCTGGTCATCCTGGGCCGAAGGCCCCCACGGCCAAAGATCCAGGGATATCTGTTTTCTGTTTTTAGCGAGGCTGGCCCATGTCTCTCTTCGACTGCAAACACACCATCCACCGCCATCATCACCACTTCGGCTGGGACAATGCCCTCCCACCGGTGAAAACCGTCGCGCCCGGCGACACGCTCTTTCTCGAGTGCACCGATTCCAGCGCCGGCCAGTTCAACCCGAACAGCACCGCGGCCTCGCTCGCCACCCTCGACTTCGGCAAGGTGAATCCCGTCACCGGTCCCATCGCCGTCGACGGCGCCGAACCCGGCGACGTGCTCAAGATCACGCTGCTCGGCTTTGAACCGTCCGGCTGGGGCTGGACCGCGCTCATCCCCGGCTTCGGTCTGCTCACCGACCAGTTCCCCGAGCCCGAACTGCACGTCTGGAAATACGACAGCGCCAGCCTCGCGCCCGTGCTCTTTGGCAAGAACGCGCGCGTGCCGCTCAAGCCTTTCGCCGGCACCATCGGCGTCGCGCCGGCCGAGAAGGGCGTGCACTCCGTCGTGCCCCCGCGCCATGTCGGCGGCAACATCGACATTCGCGATCTCGCGGTCGGCTCGACCCTCTATCTGCCCATCGAAGTGAAGGGCGCGCTGTTCTCCATCGGCGACACCCACGCCGCCCAAGGCGACGGCGAAGTCTGCGGCACCGCCATCGAAAGTCCGATGAACGTCGCCGTGAAACTCGACCTCGTGAAGAAGACGCCGCTCTCAAGCCCGCGCTTCACCACGCCCGGCCCCGTCACCACGCATCTCGATAAGAAAGGCTACGAAGTCACTACCGGCGTCGGCCCCGACCTCATGCAAGCCGCCCGCGCTGCGGTCGCGAACATGATCGACCTCTTGGTCGCCCAGCACGGCTTCTCCCCGCCCGACGCCTACATGCTCTGCAGCGTATGCGGCGACCTCCGCATCAGCGAGATTGTGGATATGCCGAACTGGATTGTGAGCTTCTATTTTCCGCGGGTTGTCGTCGAATAGGTCGACGACAACGAGTGCCCCGCCGAAGCTTTAGCGAAGGCGGGCCTCACATCCCCACCTCAAAACACCTCCGCCCATCTTTCCCCGCCGCTGTGCCGGGATGCTCGTCCTGTAGCCGCGCGCAGACTTCGATCTTGCCGGGCTCGATAACCCGGTAGCCATAAATCTCGAACGTCTCCGGATCGGCGGTGCGCAGGCCGCGTACTTTCGTTTGCAATTCGTCCAGCGTCTGCGGCACGGCGCCTTCGCTCTTGTAGACTTCGGTCGCGGCGTCGGCGATGCGCTGCAGGTCTTCCAGCCGGCGGTCGTCGGCGCGGGCCGGGGCGTCGCGCTCGGCCACCTGCGCCTTCATCAGCCGCACGCCCACGGTGAGGGTCATGGTCATGATCGCGGCGACGACGCCGGTGAAAAGGATGCGGCGGGTGCTCCAGGTGAGGGGGTTCATCGCTCTCTCGAAAAAAGTGTGCGGCCGGTTCGCATATTCGCCCGCCGAGTTGACCGGAATCAATTCGGGCCCGGACGGCTTTGAATATGTATGGGGCGTACATATTTAGAAACCCTTGTTTTATGCGCCTCACTCAATTCACCGACTACTCCTTGCGCGTCGCGCTCTACCTCGCGGAAAACCCCGGCCGGGCCTGTTCCGTGCGCGAAATCGCCGAGTGGTTCGGCATCTCCCGCGACCATCTGGTGAAAGTGGCCCATAACCTCGCGCGCCTCGGCTTCATCGTCAGCGCCAAGGGGCGGGGCGGGGGTCTGCGCCTCGCGCGTCCCGCCGCGGACATCACTCTGGCCGAGCTGGTGAAGGCCACCGAGGCCGACTTTCATACCGTCGAATGTTTCGATGTGGCGCGCAACACCTGCCGCATCGCCCGTGGCTGCCGGCTCAAACACGTGCTCGGCGACGCCACCCGCGCTTTCCTCACCGCGCTGGAGGGCAAGACTCTCGCCTCCGTCGCGGCGCCGTCCCTTTCATTCACAGCACACCAAAAGGAGCCAAGCCGTGAATCTTCCCGCGAAATCTCTCTATGACCGCCTGGGCGGCACGCCCGCCGTCAACGCCGCCGTGGACATCTTCTACCGCAAGGTCCTCTCGGACGATCGCGTCGCCCATTTCTTCGACAACGTCGACATGGACCGTCAGATCGCCAAGCAAAAGGCCTTCCTGACCATGGCCTTCGGCGGACCCAACAGCTACACGGGCCTCGACATGCGCAAGGGCCACAAGCATCTCGTCGCGCGCGGCCTCAACGACAGCCACGTCGACGCCATTGTCGAACTGCTTGGCGCCACGTTGAAGGAACTCGGCGTGAAGGACAGCGACATCGCCGAAGTCGCCGCCATTGCCAACAGTGTGCGCAACGACGTTCTCGACCGCTAAGCGGTTTCGTTTCTGCCTTTGTCATGTGTTGAAGGTTAGGTTCATGCCGGTTCGCGTTTCTTACGGTTCGTCGCAGTTCGAGGCCTCCCCCGACGAAAGCATCCTCGACTGTTTGTCGCGCAATGGAATCGCGGTCCCGCATGCCTGCCGCTCCGGGGTCTGCCAGTCGTGTCTCATGCACGCCGACGAAGGCACGATCCCGGAGACGGCGCAGAAGGACCTTCAACCGGCCTATATCAAGCAGGACATGTTCCTTGCCTGCCAATGCAAGCCGGAGGGCGACATGCGCGTCAGCCTGCCGAACCACGCCATGCTCGACACCCACAGCGTCATCAACGCCAAGGAGATGCTGAACCATAACGTCATGCGCGTGCGCCTGATCACGCCGACGCCCTACGAATGCGAGCCGGGTCAGTACGTCACGCTGCTCACCCCGGACGGCATCGCGCGCAGCTACTCCGTCGCCAATAACCCCGACGCCGATCATTTCATCGAACTCCATGTGCGCCTGCTGAACGACGGCGCCATGAGCCGCTTTTTCATGGACGCCGATCTTGGCGAATCGCTCATTGTGCGCGGCCCCGCCGGCAAATGCTTCTATGTGCCCGAAGGGGCGCAGGACTATCCGCTGGTGCTCGCGGGCACGGGCACCGGGCTCGCGCCGCTCTACGGGGTGCTGCGCGCCGCGCTCGCCCAAGGTCACAAGGGTCCGATCCATCTGTTCCACGGTGTGCTCAACGAGCCCGACCTTTATCTCGAGCAGGAGCTGCGCGCGCTCGAAAGCCTCAACGCCAATGTCCGCTACAGCCCGTGCGTCCTCAACGGCGCGGGCGGCGAGGGGCGTATCGCGGGCGCCATCGAGACCGCCGTGCTCGGCGCGCTTCCGGCCGAGAAGACCGCCATCCGCCTGTTCCTCTGCGGCGCGCCCGAATTCGTGAACGGCATGCGGCGCAAGGCCTTTTTGGCCGGCCTCGCCTCCAAGCACATCTTCGCCGACCCGTTCCTCCCCGCCAAACCCGCCGCCGTCGCCGCCTAATGAGCCGCCCGCTACGCCGAAGGTCGTTGTCCCGGCCCTCGGCGGCGGGCTAGTCTTTCCCTCTTTCAAGGGGAGGGGCTTGATGAGGAAGGTGCTGGTTACGGTTCTTGCGGCCGCGGTTTCACTCGGGTCGCTGGCGGCGCTTGCCGCCGACGCGTCCAAGCGTCCCTATCCGAAACATGAGCTCGACCGGAACTGGCCGAAGCAGTTCCCCAACAACATGATCATGGGCGATCCCGCCGGCGTGGCCGTCGATCCCTCCAACGATCACGTCTGGATCCTCTCGCGCCAACGGAACACCAATCCCGAGTGGCTCGGTCTCACCAAGTCGCCGCCCAGCTCGGTGTGCTGCACGTATATGCCGGCGGTCGCCGAGTTCGACGCCGAGGGCAATTACATCCAGGGCTGGGGCGGACCTTTCACGCCGACGCCCGACGCCGCCTCCTACGACTGGCCCGAGGGCGAGCACGGCATCACCGTCGACTACAAAGGCAACGTCTGGATCTGCGGCTATGTGAACAATCGCGAGGCCAAGAAGGACGACAATCACTGCCTCAAGTTCACCAAGGACGGACGCTTCCTGCTCCAGATCGGCAAGCCGAACATGAGCAAGGGCAGTCTCGACACCGAGAACCTCAACCACGCCACCAAGGTCGTGGTGTGGCCCAAGACCAACGAAGCCTTCATCTCGGACGGCTATGTGAACCGCCGCGTGATCGTCGTCGACGCCGACACCGGGCGCTTCAAGCGCATGTGGGGCGCCTACGGCAACAAGCCGGACGACAGCGCGCCGCGCGAGCGCAGCTTCGACGGCCCGCCGCCGCAGCAGTTCAACAATGTCCACGGCATCGAGATCGCCAACGACGGCCTGGTCTACGTCAACGACCGCCAGAACAACCGCATCCAGGTGTTCGACATCCAGGGCAAATTCCAGAAGGAAGTCTTCATCGACCGCGCCACGCGCTCCAGCTTCGGTACGTCCTTCAGCCTCGCGCTATCGGCCGATAAGGACCAGCGCTTCCTCTATGTGGCCGATCTCGCCAACTTCCGCGTCACGGTCCTCGACCGCAAGAGCCTGGAGATCATCCTCGAGGCCGCCTTCGGGCACGCCGGACCCTATGCCGGTCAGTTCCTGCGCCTGCATCTGCTGGCGTCCGACACGAAGGGCAACATCTACACCTCCGAAGCCAACGGCGGAAAAGTGCAGAAGTGGCTCTTCAAGGGGCTGTCTCAGTAGCGTCCGGCCGCGCCGATGCCGATCGCGCTCGTCACTATTGTCGTCCGCGACTATGACGAGGCGATCGCTTTCTATCGCGACAAGTTGGGCTTCGGCCTCGCCGAGGACACGCCGCTCGGCGAGAAGCGCTGGGTGGTGATGGCGCCGCCCGGCGCGGACGCGGCCGGAGAGAAGGGCGATGCGCGCCTTCTTCTGGCGCGGGCGGCGAACGAGCAGCAAGCCGCGCGCATCGGCGATCAGACGGGCGGCCGCGTCTTCATGTTTCTGCATACGGACGATTTCGACCGCGACTACGCCGCCTACACCGCGCGGGGCGTCACCTTTGTCCGTTCGCCGCGCGCCGAGGCTTACGGCACGGTGGCGGTGTTCGCCGATCTCTACGGCAATCTCTGGGACCTGATCGGCCCCTCACGAAAGAGCTAAGCCATGGCCTCGCGGCAGGACACCGTCGATTTTCTTCTCGATCAGTTGGGCCGCGCCGGGCGGATCACCTTCAAGAAGATGTTCGGCGAGTACGCGCTCTATTGCGGCGGAAAGGTTGTCGCCTTGGTCTGCGACGATCAGTTGTTCGTGAAGCCCACGCCCGCCGGACGCGCGTTCCTTGGCGCCCCGCGCGATGGTCATCCCTATCCGGGCGCGAAGCCGTATTTCCTGATCGATGGTGACCTCTGGGAGGACGGCGACTGGCTGTCCGATCTGATTCGGGTCACCGCGAGGGACCTCCCGGCGCCGAAGCCGCCAAAGGCCAAGGCGAAGCGCGGCAAGGCCGCCGCGAAAAAGAAGATTGCCTCAAAGAAGGCCGCGAAAAAGAAGATCAAAAAGAAGTAAATCCACCCCGGTCCCGCCGGGGTATGATCGCGGCCTACGCAACACCCGAGTACGCCCCGCGATGCCGCGCGCTTTCGAAGTGGACGAGACAAACATCTCCGCCGTGCATCAGGCGTTCGGCGAGGGCAGCCTGACCTGCCGCGCGCTCGTCGAACGTTATCTCGCCCGCATCGCTGCCTTCGATCAGGCGGGGCCGTGCCTCAACACGGTGATCACCCTCAATCCGCGCGCGCTCGACCTCGCCGATGCTCTCGACGCCCGCTGGCGCGACAATCGCGCCGCCTGCGGGCCGCTTCATGGCATTCCGATCCTGGTGAAGGACAATTTCGACACCGCCGATATGCCCACCACCGGGTCCGCGCTGGCCTTGAAGGACTCCCAGCCGCGCAAGGACGCCACGGTCGTTGCGCGTCTGAAGGCTGCCGGCGCCATCGTTCTCGCCAAAACCGCGCTCACGGAACTTGCCGTGGCCGGCACCAGCGCCGGCTCGCTGCATGGGCAGACGCTAAACCCCTACGACCTCACGCGCACGCCGGGTGGCTCCAGCGGCGGCACTGGCGCCGGACTTGCCGCCAACTTCGCGGTGTTCGGCATCGGCAGCGACACCTATCAGTCGATCCGCTCGCCATCCTCCGCCTGCGCCTTGGTCGGCCTGCGCGGCTCGCGCGGTCTTGTCAGCCGCGCCGGACTCATGCCCTTTTCCTTCACCCAGGATGAAGCGGGTCCCATGGCGCGCAACGCCGGCGATCTCGCCCGTGCCCTCGATGTCATGGCGGGGTTCGATATCGCCGATCCGGTCACCGAGGCCGCCGCCGGCCATGTGCCGAACAGTTACACCGCCTTTCTCGATCCCGCCTGCCTCAAGGGCAAGCGGTTCGGCGTCCTGCGCGCCGTCTTCGGCCGCGACACGATACATGCCGAGGTCAATCGCGTCATGGCGCGCGCGCTTGACATGTTGCTGGACCGCGGCGCCGTCGTGTTCGATATCGAGATTCCGGATCTCGCGACGCTCACGACCGATGTCGGTCTCGGCGACTACGAGATGAAGGCGGG
This sequence comes from Rhodospirillaceae bacterium, assembly GCA_041905525.1. GTDB lineage: Bacteria > Pseudomonadota > Alphaproteobacteria > Rhodospirillales > Rhodospirillaceae > SHVO01. The sequence continues at coordinate 20,928 of JAYRKY010000031.1, read as the reverse complement.
ACTTGATCGGTATCTCGCGGCGCTCGGCGGGCCCATCGCCTCGTTCGAGGCCTATGTCGCCCGCGGCGGCTATGGCCCCGCCGTCGCGGCCCAGGTGCAGGCGGCCCTTGTGAAAAGCATGGACGCGCCCGAATACGCCGCGATCTTCACCAAGCGCGGCAACCTGCGCAAGGCGGTGCAGGCCGCGATGACTCAGCAGAAGCTGGACGCCATCGTCTATCCGCATCAACGCCGGCTGGTGGCGAAGGTCGGCGACGAACAACTCGAGCGCAACGGCGTCCTCGCCAATGCAACGGGACTTCCCGCCATCACCGTGCCCGGCGGGTTCTCTTCTCCCACCATCGACGCTCCGCTGGGCGTGCCCGTGGGTGTTGAGTTCCTGGGACGGGAGTGGAGCGAAGGCGCACTCATCGGCATCGCCCACGCTTTTGAGCAGGCCACGCGCTATCGCCGTCCGCCAGCAGTCACGCCGCCGCTCTAAAGCGAAGCACGATACCGGCGTCTCCGCGGGCTTCAATATGAAATCCGTTCATGCGCCTGAAATTGATTCTGCGGCGGCCGTGGAACCTTCGCGAGTCCGCGCATGCGGCGAGGGATGTGCGCCAATGACCGCTCGCGTTGAAACGTAACTGTCTGTCGGAACTCTCTCCAGCCCAAAGGATTGTGGCTGAGCAGCGCCGCTTTCGTGTCGCAAGAGAGAGAGCGTCAGCAGATCAATCGCTATCAAAGGAGAAAAAGATGGCAGGCATGAGAGGATATGAAGACGACAACCGGTCCCGGGGACGCTCGTCGCGTTCCCGCGACGACGATGACGAAGAGGACAGCCGCTCGCGTTCGCGCGGCATGTCCAGCCGCTCGTCGCGCTCGCGCGATGACGACGACGATGAGGGCCGTGGTCATGGCCGCGGCGGTTGGTTCGGCGATAGCGAAGGCCACTCCGAAGCCGCGCGCATGAGGAGCCGTGGAGGCAACAGCGGCGGCAATCGTGGCGGTAATCGTGGCGGCGGACGTTCGCGCGATGACGACGATGACGGTCGCGGCCACGGCCGTGGCGGTTGGTTCGGCGATTCAGAAGGTCACTCGCAGGCCTCGCGCCGCGGCTGGCAGAATTCGGACCACGGCGACAGCGGCTGGTTCGGCGATTCCGAAGGCCACGCGGAAGCCTCACGTCGCGGTTGGCAAAGCCCCAACCACGGCGACAGCGGCTGGTTTGGTGACTCCGAAGGTCATTCGGAAGCGTCACGCCGGGGCTGGCGGAATCCGGATCACGGCGAGAGCGGCTGGTTCGGAGATTCCGAAGGTCATTCGCGCGCCGCCAGCATGCGCGGACGCAACAGCGGCGGCGGAAATGGTGGACGTGGCCGGGGACGCTCCCGCGACGACGACGATGAGGATTACGGCCGTTCTTCCCGCGGTCGCCGTTAAGTCGAACGATGGCGTGCGGTCTTGAGAAGGTGAAGCGTCTCTAGGACGTCACACCATCCTAGGGATCGTTTCCTGCCTGGCGGGCGGCGTTGAATACGCCGCCCGCTATTTTTCTTCAAGTTCGGGCGGCGTTTCAACGCCGCCCGCTTCTTTTGCGACCGTCTACAGCAGCTCGCCGATCTGAATCGCGTTCAGCGCCGCGCCCTTGCGCAGATTGTCGCCGACCACGAACAGTGCGAGGCCGTGCTTCACGGTCGGATCCTTGCGCACGCGGCCCACGAACACGGGGTCCGCCCCCGTCGCCTCCAAAGGATTGGGGACTTCCGTCACCACCACGCCCGGTGCCTTCTCCAAGAGCGCGATCGCCTGCTCCGGCGAGATCGGGCGTTCGAACTCCAGGTTCATCGACAGCGAATGTCCCGTGTACACCGGCACGCGCACGCACGTGCCCGAAACGGCGAGGCCCGGGATCTCCAGAATCTTGCGGCTCTCGTCGCGCAGCTTCAGTTCTTCCTCGGTGTAGCCGTCTTCGACGTAGATGTAATTGAGCGGCGAGACATTGAAGGCGATGCCCTGGGGCCACTTCTTCTTATGCGGTCCCAAGTCGACGGCGTCGCCCTTGCGCGACAAGGCCGCCGACTGCGGCCCGGCCGCCAGGATCTGTGCTTCAAGTTCCTGAATGCCGGCAAGTCCGCCGCCGGACACGGCCTGATAGGTACTCGCGATGATCCGCGTCAGCCCGGCCGCTTCGTGCAGGGGCTTCAGCACCGGCATGGCGGCCATGGTCGTGCAGTTCGGGTTCGCGATGATACCCTTGGGGATATGCTTGAGGGCGTGCGGGTTTACTTCCGACACCACCAGCGGCACGTCCGCGTCCTTGCGCCAGGCGGAGGAGTTGTCGATCACGATCGCCCCGGCCGCGGCCACCTTCGGCGCCAAGGCCTTCGACGTCGATCCGCCGGCCGAGAAGAACACGATATCCAGTCCGCGGAAGTCCGCCGTCGCCGCGTCTTCCACCGCGATCTCGCGGTCCTTCCAGCGCAGCATCTTGCCTACCGAACGCTCCGAGGCGAACAGGCGCAGGGTGTTCACCGGGAAGTTCCGCTCGGCGAGGATGGACAACATGAACTCGCCCACAAGGCCGGTCGCACCGACGACGCCGACGTTCTTGGGGGATTTTGAGGCAGACATCTTTCTTCTCCTGTGTGAACCGGGCGAACCGGAGCGCTTGATACAACAAAGGCCCCGTCCAAACCGGCGGGGCCTTTGTTGAGTGTGTGCTTTTATCTTGCGGTACTTACGCGCACGCCCCCGACGCCCCACCTAAGGTGGTCGTTTTTTTCGTCGTGGTCGTTTTCGGCGTCATACGCATGGCGCGCACCATAGCGAAATTTCGCCGGTTGTAAAGCGGGCGCGGGGCCCCGGAAAACCGAGAAATTCAGACGTTTCTACAGGGCGCGGATGGCGCGCCGGCGGCGAAGTCCCAGTCCGGCCAGCCCGAAACCCATGAGCAGCACTGCGGAGCCGGGGGCCGGAACGCGTGCAGGGGCGCCGTCGAGGTCGAAGACCGCGCCGATGTCGAGCCCGAAGGTGAACCGTAGTTCGTCGCCGGGCATGAAGTCGGTGAAGTCCGCGTACAGGTCGAGCTGGCTGAAGTCCGGCGCGGTGACGCCGCAGGTCGTCGCGGAAAATTGCGTTCCATACGATCCGCGGTATCCGACCGCGCAGGCGTGGGCGTCGGACACGTCGCCCGAGACGCTGCTGGTGAACGCGGCCCATTGGGTCGAAGGATCGTCGATCCCCAATCCAACTTCGGGCCCGCCGGGATTGAACGCACTGAACCACACATTGATAACGGCGAAACCGTTCACCGTCTGGCCGGAGGTATTTGTGATCACGACGCCTCCTAGGGCCGATGCGCCGCTGGTCCCTGATGTGGTCACCGCGTCGGATAAGGTCAGGCTTCTCCCACACCCACCCGGCCCGGCGGAGGCGTCGCCCCAACATCCGAATGTCAGCCCCTCCGGCAGCGGCGCCCATTCGGTCGGAGTAGCGCCCCAAGCGGCGCGTATGTCGACAAAGGGTGCGGCGGCGGCCGGGGCGGCGAGGGCCGGAACGACAAGGAAGGTCGCGGCGGCCAAGACGTACTTCAACATGGCGGCGTATCCTGCGGTGAGGGGACATCCCCACGTGTAGCAACCGCCATGCCAACAATGACGTGCCGCGCGTATCTTGCGCGTCGTCGCCTATTAGCTGCATGCGTTCGTAAAGAAATCCGACGCCTTAGCCGCGCACGCCCCACGTCACGAAGACGTGTTTCGCCCGTTCTTTACAGGTCGCGGTGTCCGCGGTGCATTCGTCGGTCTCGGTCACCGCCTTGCGGATCGCGCCCTTGATCGTGCCAAGCACCGATGACTCCCACACCGGCTCGACGTAGCCGGGCTCTTTGATATGCCAGTGTTTGCAAAGATAGGGGCGCTTTCCGGTTTGCTTGGCATACGCGCGCGCTTGCATCGCCGCTTCGGCGAATGCGTCGGCGATGGTCGGCGCGCCTTCCGCGACGAAGAAATTGATCGGCGGTCCATCGACGCACAGGGCGAGTCCATATCCCGACGCTTCCGAGGCCGCCAGCTTCTTCCAGCCTGTGGTCGGAAAAGCTGTCGCCGCCGCGTCCTCCGCGGCTTTCTCCGCGTTGGGGCCGGTCACCACCAGGACTTCGCCGGTCACATCGTTGCCCATCACCGCCAAACGCAGGGCCGGGGCCTTCTCCGGCGCGAGCGGCACTGTCTGCTTCGGTTGCTGCGGAATGACCGCCTGGATCGCGGCATCGGCGGTCTTGGGCTCGGGCGCATTCTTCATGCCGGGGCGCGACCACGGCGCGGTGGTGAAGCGCGTCGCGCTATTGCACTCGGGGCAATAGCCGCCCTGGATATCCTGGCGGGCCGTCGCGATCTCGGCGGTTGTCGCCCGCATGGTGCAGTATCCGCGCGCACTGGGACTCACCAGACCTTCACCGCGCAGATACGCCGCATACTCTTCGCCGTATTTCCCGCGCTCGCTGACGGGACCCACCGGCAGGGTCTGCGTCATATAGACGGTGCCGGTGGCGGCATTCGGAACGTAGCAATAAAAATACTGCACGGAGTCCTGTGCGAAGGCCGCCGCGCCCCACCCGATCGCCGCGGTCAGTGCCGCGGCAAGAACGATCTGCGTCCGCATGGCCGGTCTCACATCGATTTCAAGTTACGCACCGCGCCCTCGTGGGCGTTGTACGTGCGGTTGGCGTCGGCTTCGCTGTAGCCCTGGTCGATCGCGTTCAGATACCACTTGTAGTATTCGAACGCCTGTCCGCACAGCGCGAACAACTGTTGGTCCCGTCCGCCTTCGAAGGCGTGGGTGCGGTAATTGCTGATGGTGAAGCCCGGACATTGCGGACCTTCGGCAAGGTTGGGGCGCGTCGGATAGGTGCCGCGCACGCCCGTCAGGCCGACGCGGTTCTTCTGCAAGCTCGCATAGGCCGAGACCTCCAACTCGATCAGTTCGCGTAGGGGCCCGGGGCCGTACTGGCGTGCGGTGATTTGATCGTGAGCCCGCGCCAGCGATTGGATGCGGCTGTCGAGCGTGCGAATGAAGTCTTCCGTACTGGTCTGTTCCCGATTGCTCTGCGAGATCAATCCGCGGATCAGCGCCAGGATATTACGAACGCGGTGGTTCAGTTCCGCGATAAGGAGTTGCTGTTGCTCGTAGGCGCGCCGGCGTTCCTGATCCAAGTCTTCCGACAGACGCAGAAGCACCTCGAAGAGCGCGGTGTGGATCGTGCGCGCGACGCGCAGCTCCGAGGCGGAGAAGGGGATCGCCTTGCCCTTCACCATTTCCGACCACTCCTCGAAACTCTTGCGCGGCGTCAGGCGCGCGCCGTGCGGTCCGTACTCCACCGGCTTTTCGGGATTGCCGGCCCAACGTACCGTCCGCAGCCGCTCGGAGCGGAACAAGACGACGTAATCCCGCGGCGAGCGCGAGTAGGGAATTGCAAGAAGGCCCGCGGCCAGGTGCGCGTAGCTGTCCGCGCCGGGGACCAATCCCCCGATATGATCAATGGTGAAGACCTCCCCGTTCGCGACATCGTTTAGCGCCGTAACGATCTCGGTGAACTGCGCCTTGCTCGGCGTGAGGCCCGTCAGCGCAATCGCCCCATTCACCACGACGCCGACGCCGTCCGCCGGAATGATGTCCATCACGGTATCGCCGAGCCACTGCGGGTTGCCGATCAAGCCTTGGTCTTGGCTGATGGAGGCCATCATCCTGTCGACGGCGGCCCGCGCCCGGGTTTCGAAGTCGTTCGCTTCCCGCCGTTCGCGGCTTTCCAGCATCAGCGAGAACATCTGGCCGTACAGTTCGGCGGCGCTCCGCTGGGAAAAACTTGGTAAGAGCGGCGCATAGTGGTGGCACGCGAAAAGGCCCCACAGGCGGCCTTCCACGACGATCGAGATCGAAAGCGAGGCATCGACCCCCATATTCGTCAGATACTCGATGTGAATCGGGGAGACGGACCGAAGCAGCGACAAAGACTGATCCAGAGCCTGACTGTCCGCCGCCGCCGCCAGGAGCGGCACAGGCTTCGCCTTCACGTCTGCGATGATGCGGAAGAGATTGCGCACATAAAGTGCGCGCGCCTGGGCCGGAATGTCCGACGCCGGATAGTTCAGCCCCAGGAAGCTGTCGACGCCGGGGCGCAAGGCTTCGGCTACGACTTCACCGGCGCCGCTATGGTCGAACCGGTAGATCATCACACGGTCGAACCCCGTCAGGAGCCGCGCCTGACGCGCGGCCTCCCGGTAAAACGCCGGGATGGAGTCCATCTGCGTCAAGCGCGCCATCAGCGTGCGCACTTGGTTCGTGACGTCGAGATGCTCGCCCTGATGAGGTTCCGCTTCGATGACGAGCGCCGGCCCGGAAAAGTGAACCGCCACGTCGAACAGCGGCCCGTCCTTGGCGAGTTGCAGCGCGAACAGTCGCTCGACCGCATCGGCGCCGCGCAACAGTGTGACGCGATTGCGGATGGCGTGGATGGCCTGCGGCGTGAAGATCGTTTCAAGCTGCGCGCCCAGGATATGTGTCAGGGACTGTCCGACAAATTCAGGAAGATTCTCGCTGGCGCGGGTGACGGTCCACTCGGCGTTCACGGTGATCAGGAATCCAAACGGCTGCACCGCGCCCAGGATGTGGATCGGCTCGCGGTCGCAATTGGTCAAATCGACCTTGGGGGACGCCGCCTCCGCGCTCATGCCGCGCGCACCGTGTGCGCGTGGGCCGCCGTGCTGAAAGCGCCGAACGCGGTTCGGGCTCCGGCGACCACACCGTCAGCACGATCTGGCTCAGCTCCTGCAAGAATGTCTTTAAGTCGCTTCCACGGGGAAACATCCAAGCTGCCGCGCAGATAGGCCGCGGGCAGATCGTCCGGAATTGACTTGAGGATCAAGGCGCCGCCCATGCGCGACCCTTCAAGCACATAGATCATGCCGAGGGCTTCGTCGGCGGTGCGGGCGGGCGCGATGTCGAGAGGAACGGGCGGCGCGAGGCCGAGGCTTTTTAAGTCGGCTTGCAGATCAATCCAGCGCAGTTCCCATGGCGTCCATTCCGCCATGGGCGCAAGCGCCCGGCCGACCGCCGGAAACGCCGCGGCATGCACAAGAAGATAGGAAGCGTAGGTGTTCGGAAGACCGGCGAGCAGGCTCGCGAAATTGTCTTCGGTGCGCTGATGGTCCGCGAGAGTGGCCGCACGTACCGCATCGAGAACGGACTTGATCACGTTTACCTTTGCCTGGACGAGGTTCGCGCGGCGGCGCGCCGGAATGGCGGGCGAGGGCGCTGCTTATAGCAACGCCTGAGCCGGGTTGAATATCTCATTGAAAATGTAGCCGCTGGATTGAGGGGAACATAGAACCCGCAGACTCAGGCATTACGTGTAAGGCACGCCGTCGTTCGCCGCGCCGAAAGTCCGTAAAAAGTAACCGTAAGCATCTGATTTGAAAGCAAATGTAACATGCTTACAGCTTTGCTTTCGGAAGTCTGCTCGACATACTGGAGCGCAACTCAAACAAGAGGGAATCGCTCCTATGCGGAGTTCCTTGCTCGCAATCGCCGTCTGCATCGGACTGTCCACCGCCGCCCAGGCGCAGGTCATGAAGTCCGAACTTCACGACTTCCGCATCGTCACCGTCGCGGATGGGCTCAAGGACCCTTGGTCCATCGCCTTCCTCCCCGGCGGGGAAATGCTGGTCACCGAGAAAACCGGCAACCTCCGCATCGTGCGCAACGGAAAACTCGACCCCACGCCGATCCCGGGCACGCCGAAGGTGCGCTACATGGGGCAGGGCGGATTGCTTGAGGTTCTGCCGCATCCGGATTTCGCGCGGAACCAACTTCTCTATCTCAGCTTCTCCAAGCCGAACGCCGACGGCAGCCAGGGCACGACCGCTGTCGTGCGCGGCAAGTTCGACGGCAAACGCCTGACGGATGTGAAGGAGATCTTTGAAGCCAAAGCCTGGAGTGCGGCGGGCCCTCACTACGCCGGGAAGATGGTGTTCGACGGCAAAGGACATCTTTTCCTCACGGTCGGCGACCGGGGCCACGATCCCTTCGTCGGCGCGGCCCATCCGGCGCAAAGCCTGATGTCGCATCAGGGCAAGGTGCTGCGTCTCAATGAAGACGGCACGGTTCCCAAAGATAATCCTTTCGTCGGCCGCAAGGACGCGCTCCCGGAAATCTGGAGCTATGGACATCGCAATCCGCAGGGTCTCGTCCTCAATGCCGAAACCGGCGAACTGTTCGAAACCGAACACGGCCCTCAGGGCGGCGACGAACTCAACCTGATACAGCCCGGCAAGAATTACGGATGGCCGGTGATCGGCTATGGCGTGCAATACGGCGGCAAGGCCATCCACGAAGCGCGCGAGAAGCCGGGAATGGAACAGCCGCTGCAATATTGGGTGCCCGCCATCGGCGCGTCGGGCCTGATCATCTACACCGGCGATGCATTCCCGAAATGGAAAGGTCACGTGTTCCTCGGCGCGCTGGCCGCGAAAAGCGTGGCGCGCCTGAAGCTCGAGCGCGTCGGCGAAACCTACCAAGTCGGCGGGCTCGAACGGCCCGCGTTGCTACCCGGCTACGCCCGCATCCGCGAAGTCCGCCAAGGCCCCGACGGCTTCATCTACCTCGCCATCGACGACCGCGCCGGCGGCGGCCTCACCTCCGTCGTCAGGCTTGAACCGGCGTAGCGACTCTCTCTCTTTCTCTTTCTTTCTCCCGCGTTTTTCCCCTCCCCCAAAAAGGCGAGGGCCAGGGAAGGGTCGTTCCAACGCGTCCGGGAGAACCATCTTGTCGACTCCAGCGACGCACATTTCCGATTTTTTGAATCATTAAATTTGCAGCCCGCACAAAGTTCGGATGACAAAAAATCCGCTTCGCGCGCAGCATGCTCAGGCGCACGCGGCGGGCCGCGCGCGCGGCTGTTTGACATTGTGAATCAAGTGACGACCAGCGTTGCGCGCAGCGCACGTCTCAGCGTGAGTTATGCAAGCCCGTTCCGCTGCCGCGCGGCAGCCGCGTAGTTACGCGGCAGCCGCGTAGTTACGCGGCAGTGGAAGTCCCTGATACGGCTTCACATAAGCGCCTTTTTCGTCTGCCGCGTGCCGCGTAAAAACGTGACAAGCTAAGTTGACAGTGGATCAGGCGCGCTTCTTCACCGGCTTCGGCGTAGCATCCAGGCACTGTTTCAGGAACTGGCCGGTGTAGCTCTCTTTCACCTTCACTACATCTTCGGGTGTCCCAGTGGCGACGACCCGGCCTCCGCCGGAACCGCCCTCGGGCCCGAGATCGATGATCCAGTCCGCCGTCTTGATGACTTCGAGATTGTGCTCGATCACCACCACGCTGTTGCCCTGGTCCACCAGCGTATGGACGACTTCCAGCAGCTTGCGCACGTCCTCGAAGTGCAGGCCTGTCGTCGGTTCGTCCAGGATATAAAGCGTGCGGCCGGTGGCGCGTTTTGAAAGCTCTTTCGCCAGCTTGACGCGCTGGGCTTCGCCGCCCGAAAGCGTCGTGGCTTGCTGGCCGAGGTGGATATAACCGAGGCCCACCTTCTTCAGCAGTTCCATCTTCTCGCGGATGACCGGCACCGCCTTGAAGAAATCGACGGCCTCTTCGATGGTCATGTCGAGCACGTCGGCGATGCTTTTGCCCTTGAAGTGTACTTCGAGCGTCTCGCGGTTGTAGCGCTTGCCTTTGCATACATCGCAGGTGACGTAGACGTCGGGCAGGAAGTGCATTTCGATCTTGATGACGCCATCGCCCTGGCACGCCTCGCAGCGCCCGCCCTTGACGTTGAAGCTGAACCGCCCCGGCGCGTAGCCGCGCGCTTTGGCTTCCGGCAGCTCGGCGAACCAATCGCGGATCGGCGTGAAGGCGCCGGTGTAGGTCGCCGGGTTCGACCGCGGCGTGCGGCCGATAGGCGATTGATCGATGTCGATCACCTTGTCGAGCTGGTTGATGCCTTCGATCTTGTCATGCGGGCCCGGAAGATCGCGTGCGCCGTAGAGTTCCTTGGCGAGACCCTTGTACAGCGTTTCCAAGGTGAGGGAGCTCTTGCCGCCGCCGGACACCCCGGTGATGCAGGTCAGAATGCCCAGCGGAATGTCCACGGTCACATTCTTCAGATTGTTGGCGCGCGCGTTCTTGATGGTGAGTTTCTTGCCGTTGCCCTTTCGGCGCTCGCTCGGCACCGGGATGAACTTCGTGCCCGTGAGATAGGCGCCGGTCAGGCTCTCCTTGTTCTTCATGATGTCGTCGGGCGTGCCCTCGGCCACAACCTGGCCGCCATGCACGCCCGCCCCGGGGCCCATGTCGATCACATGGTCCGCCGTGCGGATCGCGTCTTCGTCGTGCTCGACCACGAGTACGGAGTTCCCGATGTCGCGTAGGCGCCGCAACGTCTCCAACAGACGATTGTTGTCGCGCTGATGAAGGCCTATGGACGGCTCATCGAGCACATAGAGAACTCCCGTCAGACCGGAGCCGATCTGCGAGGCAAGGCGAATGCGCTGGCTCTCGCCGCCGGACAATGTCCCGGAGTTTCGCGATAGCGTCAGGTAGTCGAGGCCGACGTTATTCAGAAAGTGCAGACGGTCGTCGATCTCACGCAGGATGCGGCGCGCGATTTCCATCTGCTTCGTGGTCAGCTTGGTCTGAAGCCCGCCGAACCAGGCGCCTGCGTCGGCGATGGACATCTCCGACACCTCGGCGATGTTTTTGGCGTTGATCTTCACCGCAAGGGCTTCCGGCTTCAGACGCTTGCCGCCGCAGGCTTCGCACGGCTGGCTGGTCTGGTAGCGCTCAAGCTCCTCGCGCATCCACGAGGAGTCCGTTTCGCGCCAGCGGCGTTGCAGATTGTTCACCACGCCTTCGAAGGGCTTGCGCGTTTCGTACTTGCGGACGTCGTCGGAGTATTTGATCGCGACTTCGTCGTCGCCGGTGCCGAAGAGCACGGCCGTCTTCACTTTGGCGGGAAGCTTCTTCCACGGCACGTCGACCTTGCAGCCGTAGTGCGCCAGCACGCCCTTCAGGGCCATGAAGTAATAAGGCGAGGGGACTGAGGAAGACGACCACGGGGCCACGGCGCCGTCTTCGACCGATAGCTCCTCGTCAGGCACGATCAGCGCCGGATCGAACAGCATTTTCACGCCGAGGCCATCGCACGTGGGGCAGGCCCCGAACGGGTTGTTGAACGAGAAGAGGCGGGGTTCGATTTCTTCGATGGTGAACCCGGACACCGGGCAGGCGAATTTCGACGAGAACACCGTCCGGCCTTCTTCGCCGGGCTTATCCGCGTTTTCGGCGAAAGCGATGCCGTCGGCCAACCCAAGCGCGGTTTCGAGCGAGTCCGCGAGACGCGATTGGATGTCGCCGCGCACGACGACGCGGTCGACCACGACTTCGACGTCGTGTTTCAGTTTCTTGTTGAGGGCGGGGACTTCGCCGATCTCGTACAGGGTCCCGTCCACTTTGACGCGCTGGAAGCCCTTCTTCTGCAGCTCCTGCAGTTCCTTTTTGTACTCGCCTTTGCGGCCGCGCACGATCGGCGCAAGGATGTAAAGACGGGTGCCTTCGCCCATCGCCATGATGCGGTCGACCATCTGCGACACGGTCTGCGCTTCGATGGGAAGGCCGGTCGCCGGCGAATACGGAACGCCGACGCGCGCCCACAAGAGGCGCATATAGTCGTGGATCTCCGTAACCGTGCCGACGGTCGAACGCGGATTGCGGCTTGTGGTCTTTTGTTCGATCGAGATCGCGGGCGAGAGGCCTTCGATGGAATCCACGTCGGGCTTCTGCATCAGTTCCAGGAACTGGCGCGCGTAGGCCGAGAGGGATTCGACGTAACGCCGCTGGCCTTCGGCATAGATCGTATCGAACGCGAGCGAGCTTTTGCCCGAACCGGACAGGCCGGTGACGACCACCAGTTTGTTGCGCGGAATGTCGACGTTGACGCTGCGCAGGTTATGCTCGCGCGCGCCGCGGACCTTGATGTCGGTAAGCATATCGTGAACGATGTTCTTCTTCGGGGAACGATGTGTATCTTTGGGCATGGTGTCCGAATACAAGGTTTGGAGCGAGCCCGTTTCACCGCTGTGGATAAAGTGGTGATGGGGCAAAAGTTCTCGTTCTGTTCCGGTGGAGCGTTCGTTATTATGCGGAAACCGGTTCAGCGGCAAGTGACAGTTCTGGAGGCGCGTGCGTGAGTTTCGAAGACGACGACGACAGTTTGCGCAATATCCGTCGGATGGATCCCAAGGTCCGCTTCCTCGCTATCATTCCGGTCGTTCTGCTGGCCGGCGCGATGCTCGCGTTCATGTACGGCTGGCGGACGGAAGGGCGCGTTTACACCACGGCGCCGTGGCGCTCGCATGTCATCGCCGAGCACGACTTCCAGATCACGACGCCCGGCCTCCTCATGTCGATGTACACCAACATGAACTTCGACGGCGAAATGGTGACGGCGCAAACATACGTCGGGTCCGACATGGGCAACGACTTCAGCGTCACCGTCGCGGCTCGGCCGGACAGCGACAAGCGCACCATCGAGGCGATCGCGAAGGAACTCGGCGGGACCGCCAGCAAGCCCGTACCGCGCTCGGACGGCACTACCGCGCTCGACACCGAGTTCGTCCTCGAAGGCCAACGCAACGTCGTCCGCCTGATCTTCAAGGACCGGACGCTTTATCAGCTCATGGCGGTCGGCCCGCAAAAGACCTTTTCCGACCAGCAGGCCCAGCGGTTCTTCTCCTCCTTCAAGCTGACCGCCCCTTGAGGGCGGGCGGCGTAAGGAACGGGAATCAGAAATAGCCGCCGTTTCCGCTCTTGCCAGAGGCGCGGGAAAAGGCTTAGATGTTCTCGTTATGTTTCCCTTGCGGGCCCGCGAGATTAAGGGCCGCCGCAGGGCGCTCTTTTGAGTCATAAGGTGTTGGTATTGCTAGAGTTTTCGCGCATTTGGCGCGAGCTATTCCGCGTTCGATCTTCCATATAGGTCGCCAGCTGGAAAGGTAAACCCAATGACCCGGATTCTCGTCGTTTTGCTCGCGATTCTGGTGCTGCCCAGTTGCTCCACGCTTCCGAAGGGTGTGGCGCATACACCCCTGCAGCAAGATTACTGGCATGGCTATGTCGACTGGGTGCGCGGCTTCTCGATCGAGGCGCCGGGGGCCTTCACCATCACGCCCGCCGGCTACATCACCGCGGGCGTCATCACGCCGCAGGCCTACACTGTGGAGCGCGGAACCCTTCGATTTTCCGTTGTTGCGGTGGAGCGCCGCCGCAGCGACGAGCGAAGTGCCTATGAGATGGCGCAGCAGAACGGTTTCGACCTCGCCGACTGGGACCGGATCGACGGGACCCTGCCGACCTACCAGCGCCACGTCTATCTGGACGGACGCATGTATCGCCAGCGCTTGGTTTTCTCCCGGCGTATGGTTTACGAGCTTCTGGTCTCCGGCCCGGCGGACGTGTTTCCGGACTTCGCCGCCCGCCGGTTCTTCGACTCGTTTGTCGTGATGGTAAAGACCTGAGTTACCCTGTAAGACGTTTCACCACGTTCCACCCTCGGAGTTAGCAATGGCCGGCAGCGTCAATAAAGTCATCCTTATCGGTAATCTCGGGAAAGACCCCGAAGTCCGGACCATGCAGAACGGCGGGAAGGTCGCGAACCTTTCCCTCGCCACGTCGGAAAGCTGGAAAGACAAGGCGACCGGCGAACGCAAAGAGAAGACGGAATGGCACCGCGTGGTGATCTTCGGCCAGCTGGCCGATATCGCCGAGCGCTACCTCAAGAAGGGCTCCAAAGTGTACGTCTGCGGCTCGCTGCAAACCCGCAAATGGACCGACCAACAGGGCCAGGAAAAGTACTCCACCGAAGTCGTGCTGCAGGGCTTCAACTCCGAACTGACGATGCTCGACGGCAAGGGCGGCGGTGGTGGCGGCGGCGGCGGTGGAATGGGCGACGACGGCGGCGGCTGGGATTCCGGGCCGTCGATGGACGCGCCGCGCGGGGGCATGGGCGGCGGTTCGAAGAAAGGCCCGGCCCGCGACGACATGGACGACGATATTCCGTTCTAATCGGCTCCACGCGAACCCATGCAACTTCTCTGGATCATGCTGGCCGCGTTTGTCGCAAGCTTGCTTGCGGCTATCGGCGCCATGGACGACGCGCCCCTCGCGGCCGGGCTCATGGTGGGCGCCAGTTTTTATCTGGTCGGCTTCACCGGTCTCGCGATCACATCGGCCTTCGACGCCGAACTCCGCACGCGCAAGATCTTTGGCGCCGTAACGCTCTTCCTGGGCTCGACGTCGGTCGCGTCCTCGCTGCTGATCACGGCGCTCAAGGTCTACGCGAAATATTTCCCGCACTGAGCGTTGGCCAAGCAAAAGGGGCGCACCCGTAAGTGCGCCCCTTTCGGGCGTCCCCCGACCCCTCTCGTATTTTGTCATTCGGCGAGGCGTTGCTCGCCTTGCGCTTGTTGTGGACCCGTCGTTTCGGACGGGCGTCCGAAAGCGAAGGGCGTCTCGCGCTTCATGCTCTCGGCAATATCAGTGACAGCCGCCGCGGGATTTAAGTCCTTGGCCCTGCGGTAATCTGACGTGGCGGCGATGCGATTGCCATTCGCCGCATGAGCGTTCCCGCGGTTCACGTAGGCGCCCCAGTCTGAGCCGTTCAAGGCGATGCTCTCGTCGCACGCGCGCATGGCATCGCCGGCGCGTCCGATCTGGGTGAGATGGATGCAGAGGTGGGTCAAAGCCTCGGCGCGTTGTACGGCCGTGAGGTTCGGCATGTCCAACACATCGCGGGCGGCGGAAAGTCCGGCGCGCCAATTCTCAGCGACGATCGCCCGCGCGCTCTTGCCGATGAGATCGGTGTAGGAGTCCGCGCGCGCCGCGCTCGTGAGCGCGAGGGCCGTGAGAAGAGACGATGTCAGCGCCAGAGCGAATTTCATGGCTAAGATCCTGGCTCGGGAGTGGTCCCAAAGTCCCGTCAGGATCGCAGCCGCGCAGGCCGGTGACCAATGAAGTTTTTGCGTCGCAGCAACAAGGCTATTGCGCTGCAACAAAAGGCGCGTAGAGTAGAGGCTCCCCTCGCGCAAATGCCTGTCAAATCGAGCTAAACTGTAGTTAAGGCGAGGCCTTCTAAACCTTCGCCGCGTCGTATTCGCGCTTCAGGCGGGCCACCAGATCGGCCACCGACGGCACATCATCGATCGTCCCCACCCCATGCCCGGCCGACCAGATATCGCGCCAGGCTTTGAATTCATCCGGACGCTCGTCGATGCCGAGGTTTGCGCCCTGCCGTACGCCGGAGACGGCCGCCGGATCGAGCCCGCGCATGGTGATCGAATGCTTGAGGTAGTTCGCCGGAACGCCGCTGAAGTACGGCGTGTAGACGATATCGGCCATCGTGCTCTGGACGATCATTTCCTTGTACTGATCGTCGGCCGAGGCTTCCTTCGTCGCGATAAAGCGCGTGCCCATGTAGCCCAGGTCCGCGCCCATCAGCTGCGCGGCTTTGATTTGCGCGCCGTTCGAAAGCGCACCGGCGAGCAGGATCGTGCCCGCGAAGATGCGGCGGACTTCGGCCACGAGGGCGAACGGAGACATGGTGCCCGCATGGCCGCCGGCGCCCGCGCTCACGAGGATAAGGCCGTCCACGCCCGCTTGAATGGCCTTCTGCGCGTGGCGGATGGTCGTCACGTCGTGGAACACGATGCCGCCGTAGCTGTGGATGCGTTTCACATGTTCGGTCGGATCGCCTACGGAGGTGATGACGAACGGCACCTTGTGTTTGACCACAAGATCCGTGTCCTGCTCGAGGCGCGTGTTGGTTCTATGGACGATCAGGTTCGCGCCATAGGGCGCCGCCTTCGGATCGTTCTTGAGGGCCTCGGAGATTTCCGTGAGCCACGCGTCGAGCTGCTCGATGGGCCGCGCGTTCAAGGTCGGGAACGAGCCCGGCACGCCGGCCTTGCATTGCGCGATCACCAACTGCGGACGTGAGACTAAGAACATCGGCGCGCCTACGACGGGCACACTCAAACGATTGCGAAACAGCTCCGGCAGCGCCATGCGAATTCCCCTTTGCGGTGAATGTTCGTATCACGCCGCGCGCCTTTGGCAAAAATACCTAGGCGGCGCAGGCATTGTGCGCCGCAGCATTTGTGACAATCGGCCGGGCGCGGTCATCGCCTCGGAGCAGAGCCTGTGGAGGTCCGAATTTCCGGATCTCGGTCTCGGGCACGACCCACAAGGGCTCGGAGTCGGGCTCAGCTCCAATGGCGGGGTGTTGTGGCGCGTGGGGCGAGCAGTTCGACGGCGGTAGGGTCGTCCGGTGCATCCTCAACGGAAGGCCGAAAGACGAGGCTTTTTGACGCGTCTTTTCCCGGCGTGGCAGGGCCGCGGCGCTCGGTTCGCGGCGGTTGTGCCGGACTGTCCCGATCTGCTAGATTTTGTGGGTCCAATCCGCCCGGCTCCGGGCGGCGATTTTGATCAAAACCATAGGCCTCCGGAACATCTTCTGTTCGGCTTGTGCATTGCAGCAAATCGGCCGGAGCCAAACGCATTTTTTGAATTTCAGCGAGTGAGCCGGTGACCGAAACGACCCCGAAGCCGACCCCCTTGGATATTACGCCCGTCACCATCGAAGACGAGATGCGCCGCAGCTATCTCGATTACGCCATGAGCGTGATCGTCAGCCGCGCGCTGCCCGATGTGCGTGACGGCCTGAAGCCGGTTCACCGCCGCATTCTCTACGGGATGAAGGAGGCGGGCTACGAGTACAACAAGCCCTTCCGCAAGTCCGCCCGCATCGTCGGGGACGTCATGGGTAAGTACCACCCCCATGGCGACCAATCGATCTATGACGCCATGGTCCGCATGGCGCAGGACTTCTCGATGCGCGTGCCGCTCATCGACGGGCAGGGCAATTTCGGGTCCATGGACGGCGATGCCCCGGCGGCGATGCGCTACACGGAATCGCGCCTCGCCAAGCCCGCGCATTCGCTGCTGGACGACATCGATAAGGACACCGTCGATTTCCAGCCGAACTACGACGAAAGCGAGCGCGAACCGGTCGTCATCCCGGCGCGCTTTCCCAATCTTCTGGTCAATGGCGCCGGCGGCATCGCCGTCGGGATGGCCACCAATATTCCGCCCCATAACCTCGGCGAAATCGTCGACGCCACCTGCGCGCTGATCGACGACCCCGCCACGACCGACGAACGCCTGATGGAGATTGTTCCGGGGCCTGATTTCCCGACCGGCGGCATCATCCTCGGACATTCCGGCAGCCGTGCTGCGATGATGACCGGGCGTGGATCCGTCGTCATGCGCGGACGCTGCGAGATCGAGGAAACCGGCAAAGACAAGCAAGCCATCATCATCACCGAGATTCCGTATCAGGTGAACAAGTCGGCCATGATCGAGAAGATGGCCGAACTGGTGCGCGAAAAGCGCATCGAAGGCATCAGCGATCTTCGCGATGAGTCCGACCGCCGCGGGGTGCGCGTGGTGGTGGAAGTCAAGCGCGACGCCGTGGCCGACGTCGTGCTGAACCAGCTCTATAAGTTCACCCCGCTGCAAACCAGCTTCGGCGTGAACATGCTGGCAATCAACAATGGCCGCCCGGAACTGATGAATCTGCGCCAGATTCTGCAGGCATTCATCGCCTTCCGCGAGGAGGTCATCCGTCGCCGCACGGTGTATGAACTCAAGCAGGCGCGCAACCGTGCCCACACCTTGGTCGGCTTGGCGATCGCCGTCGCAAACCTCGACGAAGTGATCCGCCTCATCCGGGCCGCGCCGGATCCGAACGTTGCACGCGAGCAGTTGATGGCGCGCGACTGGCCCGCCGCCGACGTCGAACCGCTGGTCGAACTGATCGACGAGCCCGGCCGCAAGGTCGTGAACGGGACCTATAAGCTTTCCGAAGAGCAGGCGAAGGCGATCCTCGATCTGCGCCTGCACCGCCTGACCGGCCTTGAGCGCGACAAGATCCACGCCGAGTTGAAAGAGATCGGCGCGGCCATCGCCAACTATCTCGACATCCTGCGCAGCCGCGAGCGCCTGTATCAGATCATGCGCGACGAACTGCAGGAGATGAAGACCGAGTACGGCACTCCGCGCCGCACCAGCATCGAGGAACTGGAATTCGAGACCGATATCGAAGACCTGATCCAGCGCGAAGACATGGTGGTCACGGTCACCAATACCGGCTGGATCAAGCGCGTGCCGCTGTCGACTTATCGCGCGCAGCGCCGCGGCGGCAAAGGCCGCGCCGGCATGGCGACGAAGGAAGAGGATTTCGTTCAGGCGCTCTATATCGTCAATACCCATACGCCGGTTCTGTTCTTCTCCACCCTCGGTATGGTTTACAAGCTGAAGGTCTACAAACTTCCGGTCGGCAACCCGCAGAGCCGCGGCAAGGCGATGATCAATCTTCTGCCTTTGAAAGAAGGCGAAACGATCTCGACCGTCATGCCGATGCCGGAAGACGAGAGCACGTGGGATCAGCTCAACGTGATGTTCGCCACCTCCGGCGGCACAGTGCGCCGTAACGATCTCTCAGATTTCGTGAACATCAATCGCAGCGGCAAGATCGCCATGAAGCTCGAGGAGAGTGGCGATCGCTTGATCGGGGTCAGCACTTGTAACGACCAGAACGACGTTCTCCTCTCCACGCGTCAGGGCAAGTGTATCCGCTTCGAAGTGTCGGACGTACGCGTGTTCCAGAGCCGCTCGTCGGTCGGCGTGCGCGGGATCAAACTCGCCGAGGGCGATGAAGTCATCTCGATGTCGATCCTCAAGCATGTGGACTTCGACACGGAAAGCCGCGACGCCTATCTGCGTATGGCGCGCAAGCTCCGCGGCGCCGACGAAGCCGAGGACGCGGGCGCCGAAGATGCGGCCGAAGCAGTGTCCTCTACGAGGGTTCTGACGGACGAGGAATTCAAGCGCTTCAGCGCGGCTGAGGAATTCATCCTCACCGCAACGCGCAATGGGTTCGGCAAACGCACCTCTGCTTACGAGTACCGAATCACCGGACGCGGCGGGCAGGGGATCGTCTCCATTGCCACGAGCAAGCGCAACGGCGAGGTGGTCGCCTCGTTCCCGGTGGCCGACAAGGATCAGGTGATGATGATCACCGATGCCGGCCGCTTGATTCGCATTCCTGTCGCCGACATTCGTGCGGCGGGCCGCTCCACCCAAGGCGTCACGCTCTTCGCCACCGGCGAAGACGAGCATGTGACGTCGGTGGCGCACCTGCCGCTCGAAGAAAACGGTGCTGAAGAGCAGGCGGCGGAAAGCGTATAATCGTCCCGGCCGTTATCCGCGGCGCAAAGGGGGAGTCCCAATGGCGAAGACACAATCGCGCAAGCCCGCCGCACGTGCGCAGATGGGCGGGCGACTGCGCATCGGCGTCTATCCGGGTACGTTTGATCCGGTGACGAACGGCCATCTCGACATCATCAGCCGCGCAGCGCGGCTCGTGGACCGGTTGATCGTCGCCGTGGCTGTGAACGCCGGTAAGGGACCCTTGTTCTCGCTGAAGGAGCGGGTCGCGATGTGCCGTACCGAGGTCGAGGCCCTGAAGCTCGACGGCATGCAGGTCGATGTGGTGCCCTTCGATACGCTGCTGATGGATTTCGTGACGGAGATGGGCGCCAACCTGATCGTGCGCGGCCTGCGCGCCGTGTCGGACTTCGAATACGAGTTCCAGATGGCGGGCATGAACACGCGTATCAATCCGGCGGTCGAGACCGTGTTCTTAATGGCGTCGGAGAACAACCAGTTCATTGCCTCGCGCCTTGTGAAGGAAGTGGCGCGCCTGGGCGGGGATATCTCAACCTTCGTGCCCGCGGGCGTTCACAGCCGCGTGCGCCGGAAATACAAGCTTTCCTAGCCCTTTAGCGCTTCCCGGACTGGGACTTTCCCGCCCTGATCTCTTGTGCCGGGGCATGGGGACGGCTATGACTTGCCGTCTGTTCGAGGAGACCTCGCGCCGTGTTTCATCTGCGTTTTTCCGCCGTTGCCGCCTTCATCGTGGCGCTCTTCGTGAGCGTCGCGCTCAGCGCCTCGTCGTTCGCCCAATCGCCCGCCGCACCGCCCGCGAAGGCGAAGCCTCCCGCCGTGGCGCCGCTCGCGCCGCCGAAACCCAAACCCAGCCCGACCGGCCAGCCGGCGTCTCAAGCGCCCGCGGCGAAACCGGTCGCGCCTGTCGCACCAGCCCCACCGAAGGAGCCTGTTAAATTGGACCCCGAATTTACGCTTTATATGGATCTCGAGTACGGCCGCGTCGTGATCAAGATGCGCCCCGATCTCGCGCCCGTGCACGTTGCGCGCATCAAGGAACTGGTCCGCCAGGGCTTCTACGACGGCATCGTCTTCCACCGCGTGATCGATGGATTCATGGCGCAGACGGGCGACCCGAAGGGCGACGGTACCGGCGGTTCGGGCAAGAACATCCAGGCCGAGTTCAATAAGGAAAGCCACGTCCGCGGTGCGGTCTCGATGGCGCGCGCGGCGAATATCAACAGCGCCGACAGCCAGTTCTTTATCGTGCTCGCTGACAGCACCCACCTCGACGGCAACTATACGCTGTGGGGCCAGGTCGTCTCGGGGATGGAATTTGTCGACAAAATCCGCAAGGGCGACCCGAGCGCCAACGGCCGCGTTCCCTATCCCGACCGCATCATCCGGATGCAGCTCGCCGTGGACGCGGACAAGGCGAAAAAGAAATAAATCGGCTAGTGGCGCGCGGCGACCGCCGCCGCCCAGAACTCTTCGATTTCCCGAATGGAAGCCCAATCCCCGAAAAGCGTGGATTGGGCTTCTTCTATTTGGCCACGCACCTCTGCCCGCGCGGCCGTGTCGTGGGCGAGATCGATGGCGGTCTTTACATAGTGCGCT
>JAYRKY010000030.1:0-42155 GCA_041905525.1 Rhodospirillaceae bacterium | reverse complement strand
CTTCGGTTCGGGCGACGGAGAGGGCACGGTCCCGGGTTACGATGTATTCTCGTTGGGAATTGCCGCCGGTGTCGACGCAATCATGGGCGATGAGACCATCGTGGGCATGAGTGTGAGTCAGACGTTCGGCAATGCCGAGGAGAAGAACCGCGCGACCGACAAGGTGAAGCTGTCGACGACCAGCTTCGATTTCTACGGCCGTAGCAACTTTGATGTCGCCTACATCCAGGGCACTCTCGGCTACAGCTTCAACAAGTACAGCGACGGCCGCACCGTGAAATTCGAGACCATCGAGCGCTCGACCGACGGTAAATCGCCGGGCTATCAGTGGAGCGGGGTCCTCGACGTGGGCACCGCGACGAACCTCGGCAGCACCGTGCTGACGACCTACCTCCGCGGCGCGTATCACAACATCTTCCGCAACTCCTATGAAGAGAACGGGGGCGGACCGGCTGTGGATCTTCGCTATGACAGCCGCTCGTTCACGTCAATTCGCGGCGGCGGCGGCGCAACCGCCGAACAGCGGATTCAGTTCAATACCGCCAACACGCTGGCTTTGGTGGCGCGCGTCGACTACGCCCATGAATTCAACCGCGATGCGACAATCACACGCGCACGGTTTGTGGCTGGCGACATTTTATCGGGGAACGGCAAGCCGTTCGTCCTGACGGGCGCGATACCCGCCTCGAACATCCTCAGCGGTGGCATAGGCGCCGCCTGGGAACGCCGTCTGTCGATCCTTTCGCTCGACTATGATGCGGAAAAGGCGGGCGGCTATCTCGGCCACACCATCTCACTGACGTATCGCCAGCGCTTCTAACGCTCGGCAACGGCCGTCTTCCAACCCCTCGCACTCCGCGTGGGAGGGGTTCTTACAACGGCGGCGGCGCCGTCGGTCTGGTTTCGGTCGGCAGCGTCGGCGGTACGAGCGCGGGCAGCACCGGGCCGGCCGGCGAAACGCCACGGAAGATGGCATCGCGGTCCATGAGGATATTGCGGACGGCGAATTGGCCTTCGCGCGGCAGGTCGGGCACAACCGTCCGATTGGGCACGACGGTATTGCCCGCGACGAGGCGCCCTTCAAGCTGAACAGGCTTGCCGGACGGGGCCGGGGCGCCGGTCGGCGATATGCTGAGACCTAAAAGCCGCTCGCCCGGAACAAAGGTCTGGACTGAAACCTCGCGCACGTCGGCACTGAAGGTTTGCGGCTGAGGATGGACTTGCACCACCTGCAGCGCCTGGCCTTTAGCGCGTAGCTCTACGACAACAGTTTCGCCGGGTGCAGGCGCCTGCGGCCCGATGGCGAGCCCCCCCACCCGCCCATCGCGGACGGTGCCTCCAACCATCGCAAACGTTCCCGCCTGAGGCAGCTTCACGACGGATGTGCCCTCGATTACGGCGTCCCTGTCCCGCAGTCCCGACACTGCCACCCAATCGCCGGCTGACACTTTCTCTCCAGTCTTTGCGCCGATCTCTGAGAGACGCACGGTTTGACCAAGAACCGTGAAGCTTGCTCCGCTGGCATCGACTTTTTCCACCGGCCCCATGACCGCAAGCCGTACGTCCACGCGGGCCGCGCGAAGATTGCCGCGGCTCTGGTCGGCTTCTACGACCACGAGTTGGCCAAGATGAATATCGGCCTCCGATGCGCGGCGACCTTCCAAGGTCACAACAGAGGTCTCATCCAATTCGATCTCATAGCCATTGACGCAAAGCGAGCCGAAGCCAGTCACAACGCCAATGATTCCAGCGCGCACACCCGACCCGCCCAAGCCGCGATCGCCGTTACTGATGCCGCTGCCCCCTATGCCCCGATCAAACGAAATGCGCTGGAGCGCGTCGGTGGAGCGCGGCGCCGGGGGAGAAAAGCTACAGGACGCGAATGGAAGGGAGCCCGATGCACAGCTCGCGAGCAGGAATAGCGCCCCCGCGCCCACCAGAAGGCGCAACGTCGGGTTCATTTTGGTCTGTCCGTCTCTTCGCGGGCCGGTTCGTCGGGGCCTTGGTAATAATAGATGCCCAAGGCCATGCGGTAGGTGGCGTTTTGCTTGCCTTCGTCGGCGTCGGCGCACTTCAGCGCTTCCTTGTTGAGCGCCAGCAGCGTCTTCATGCCGAGGTCCGTTGCCTGCTTCTGCAGCTTCTGCACGCTCTCCGCGGTCAGGCGGTCATAATAAACCGCCCGCTCGAGATGTGGGTCTCCCTCACCCAGCGCGTTATGAACAACGGTGGCAATGTGATCCCCGACATTGCGTCCAAGAAAGTAGATTTTCTCGTCAAAGCCGCGCTGCGGGACGAATGCGCCGGCGTTCAGACGAATATGCTCCTGATCATCGAATGACACGAGGCCGAGGCGAAGCCATTCGTCGAGGATGACGCGGGGAGATACGTCGGTCGAAACGCTCCGGACCAGCGCGTCAAAGGACGCTCCAGAGCCCTTGGCGGAGCGCGGGAGCGGCGCAGGCAATCCCTTCGCGGTGCGGAACTTGCGGTCGCCGGTCCAAATCCCGATGAGCCTGGCCCCCAAAGACACGGCCGCGGGCGGGCTTTCCTCGGGCGGCGGCTCAGATTGGATTCGATTGATGTCCTTGCGCTGAAGACCGGTCACGATCGAGAGCCGGCTCACGGTGGGGACCTCGCCGGCGGCAACCAGCGATTTCTCAGCTTCGGCGACGTAGACCGTTTTGAGAAGGCCCGAGAGATAGGAAAAGGTGATCCCGCGTGCGATGAGAAGCCGTACCAGCGGACCCAGCATGCGCGTGACAGCACGCACCAGCGCGGCCGACGGCTGCTTTATCGCTGAGGATGCATCTTGACCCTTGGACATAGGCGTTTTTGTACCACCCGGCCGATCGGTACGGAATGGGGAAAAAACCCAACTATAGCCGCCAAGTTGCGGCCCATATCCTCAGCAACCGCCGCAGGTTGGACACCGCCACGGCATGCCTTCGCTTCGCTGAGGATGGACCTTGTTCGCCTTCGGTTTCATGAAATGAAAAAGCTCGCATTCCTTGAGAAAAGCCTTCTCGGGCTCTTCGTAGTATTCGAATTTGAACCGATTGGCTTTTCCGATGAAGGATTTGAGCGCCTTACGAACGTCCGTGTCCGATCTTCCCACAAAAAGCATCATGAAGCGGCCGTCGTGGCCGAGAACGCCGAGGCCGAAGGTGCCCGGGGAGATGTATTTCACTTCTCGATCAATCGATTCCGCGGTGAGCGGAAAGGATCCGCGTAGTCCTGAGCCCACGTTCATCGCCCTCTCCTCGCTCGCGACAGCGATAGTATATTCTTTCTCTGGAGAGACTTGAACTCGATCGCAACCTAAGTGCCGAGAGTCTAGAGGTGGGGCATGTACGTGATCTCGAGAAATTCACCTCTCTGCAGATGGTCAGCGGCCAAATCTCAATAGTGCGGTAGCGGTCCCCAATCCAATAGCGGTGTTCACTTTGAGTTGCGCTCAAATTCGATATGGGCTTGGACCCTTTGAACAATGTCCTGGGCTAGGGCCTGTGCCGTGTTCGAGCTTCCGGACCTGAGGTTCGCTTCGAAAGACAACTTGTCAAAGAGTGCGTGTTCCGGCGCGAATTCTCGGTGCGCCTTACACAATGCCACAAGATCAGACTCATCTTTGCTCGTAGATGTCCGCTCCTGAACAATTTTGTGGGCAAGAAGCGCTATCACTTTGTCGTCCCTGATTGAGAGCCAATCAGGAGTCTCCAGTCCGTAGGTATATCGGACCTTCGTTTCAGCGGCGATACTCGTGACCGCACGCCACTTAATGTAATAGTCCAGCGCCGGTTTCGGCGCTCCGTAATCAAGAAAAATCGCGTTGCGCGTGCCGATCGGCGGTGGGAGGCAAAGGTCTATAGGCAGCAAATTTTCGAGCATCGGAAGAAGCGCAAGGTTTGGTCTATCGGCCAATCGAATGGCACCGGCAGAATGGAAGCAACGCAAATTGAAAATGACGAGGTCGCCCGGAACCGACGGCACATTGTAGATTTCCATTGGCGGGACGCGAATATTATAACTGCGAGAGCCGATACGGAGCCTCGCGTGACTTAACTCCGCCACGTTCTTTTTGACGCTATAGCTTGCGTCATATCCATAATCACGCAGATGGCTGCCCGGCGCCACCTTTAGGCCGCCGCTATGATCTCGGTAATTCCGAAAATAAATACCAAAGCGGTAGGCGGGGTAAATTCCATCTGCTATCGGCGCGCCGGAAAGGGCAGCAGAGTTACCGCGTGCATCACAGTGATAGACGTTGAAGGGTTTCGTTGTAAGGGGACCCGGCAGGTGCTCATAGGCCGCATTTGTCTCCCGATAGTATACCAGTTTCTCTCCCATCAAGGCGTGGGCGAAGGACCGGATACGTTCGTCGAAAAGTAACCACTGAAGCGACGGCGTGGAATAAAGATCTGGAACCTTTCCCTCGAACTCCAAGTGCGCAAAAGCCAAATCCCTCTCCAACGACATCATCTCAGCCGGAGAAAAGACGCCTTTCACATGGCAGAATCCGTATCTTTCCGCGACCTCTTTTGCCGTCGCGGGATCGTTTAAACTCACGTAATAGTCGGACATGGGATTCTAACGCGGATGGTAGTGATGCCCGTACTGTTAGCAAATATGGCGCGACTTTTCACCTAGGCCCGTGAAACCAACCATGTACCCGCGCAAAACATTGCTGGGCGTCGGGTGTGGCGCTGCCGCTGGAGCGGTGTGGGGGTTAGTTTTTCTGGCTCCAGCCCTCACTCCGGACTTCACCCCCTTGCAATTGGCCGTCGCCAGATATGTGAGCTATGGCCTCATCGCGGCCGCGCTGATCGCGCCTCGCTGGCGCGCCATTGTCCGCACCTTAGGTGCCAGGGAGTGGTGGGCACTCGCGTGGATGAGCGCGGTCGGAAACCTGGTGTATTTTTTTCTGCTCGGAACCGGCGTTCAGCTTGGCGGCGTTGCCATGACCTCGGTGATCATTGGATTCCTGCCGGTAACGGTGACAGTGATAGGAACCAGGGAAGACGGCGCGATCTCACTCACAAAGTTGGCTCCCTCTCTCTTCCTGGGCGCTCTCGGCATCATTTGCATTTCGCTTGAGACTCCCCCAGGTCCCGCCCGGGATGACAGCACAAGGGTCTTAGGCGTCGCCGCCGCGCTCGGAGCGCTTTGTTGCTGGACGGCCTTTGCGGTGGCAAACGCGCGTTGGTTGGCGCGGATGAAACATATTTCAAGCCACGAGTGGAATCTGCTCGGCGGCATCGTCACCGGGTCACTCGCGTTGATATGCCTCATCCCTGCATTTCTGCTTTCCTCCATCGTCCACGACGGTGCAGCTTGGATCCGTTTCATAGGAATTGCCGCCGGAATCGCGTTCGCCGCGTCGATCGTCGGAAACATGTTCTGGAATATGGCCAGCCGGTACCTGCCCCTCACGCTCGTCGGACAAATGATCCTTTTTGAGACATTGTTTGCCCTCCTCTACGGCTTCGCCTGGGAGCAGCGCTTGCCCACCCGTCTTGAGACGACGGCGATCATTCTCCTCGTCGCCAGCGTGGCGTTGTGCATACGCGCGCACGGACCCGTGCGCGAGGAACTGGAGAAAACGTAAGGCCAGCTGGGCGGCGGCGTCAGGCGCCGGCGTCGATCTCTTCGCGCAGAATTTCAAGCTCGAGCCACTCGTTTTCCGCAGCGGCCAAATCGCCTTCCGCTTTGTGAAGAGCCGCGCTGGCGGTCTCAAATCCCTTCGGATCGCGCGCATATAGCGCCGGATCCGCCAGCTTTTTGTTCGCGGCGGCGATCTCTTTTCGAAGCTGCTCCATGCGCCCCGGCAAGGTTTCAAGAGCATGCTTCTGCTTGAAGGTGAGTTTGCGCTTTTGCTGGCGTTCGGCTTGCGCAACATCCTCCGCATCGCTCTTCTCCGGTTTGGCCGCAGGGCGAACGGGATTCGACAACGACTGAACGCCATAGCCGCGTTGCGCCACCATGTCCGAATAGCCACCCGCGTAGAGCTGCCACCGGCCATCGCCTTCGAAGGCCACAACACTCGTCGCCACACGGTCGAGGAAATCGCGGTCGTGGCTCACGAGAAGCACCGTGCCGCTATAGTCCGCGAGCATTTCCTGCAGAAGATCGAGGGTCTCGAGATCCAGATCGTTCGTCGGCTCGTCCAGCACCAGGACGTTGGAGGGCTGCGATAGCGCCCGCGCGAGCATCAGCCGTCCGCGCTCGCCGCCCGAGAGAACGCTGACCGGGGTATTGGCTTGCTCGGGCGTGAACAAGAAGTCCTTCATGTAGCCGACGACATGCCGTGGCTTACCTGCGACCATAACCTGATCGCCGTGCCCCCTCGTAAGGTTTTGCATCAGCGTTCCGTTGACGTCGAGCGACTCGCGGCGCTGATCGAGCGTGATGATCTCGAGACTTGTTCCCAGCTTCAGCGTGCCCGTGTCTGGCGTGAGCTCGCCAGTGAGCAATTTCAGCAATGTCGTTTTCCCGGCTCCATTTGGACCGACAATGCCAACGCGGTCGCCGCGAAGAACGCTCAGACTTACGTCGCGCACGACAGTCCGTTCGCCAAAGGACTTAGATATGCCCTTCGCCTCCATCAACAGCTTGGATGAGAGCGCGGCGTCGGTGGCGGTCATCTCCACCGTACCGGCCGCGCGCCGGGACTCCCGACGTTCCTGCCGCAAGTCAGCAAGCTGTGCGACACGCCGCACATTTCGCTTTCGCCGACCTGAGACCCCGTGACGGATCCAATGCTCTTCGGCCGCAATCTTGCGATCCAGCTTGTGCCGCTCAAGTTCCTCCTGCGCGAGTACATCGTCTCGCCAGTCCTCGAACGCCGCGAAGCCTTGCTCAAGGCGGCGCGTCATGCCGCGATCCAACCACACCGTGGCCGTGCCGAGGTTTGTGAGGAAACGCCGGTCATGGCTGATGAGCACCAACGCTGAACGAGATCTTTTCAATTCATCTTCCAGCCACTCGATGGCCGGAAGATCGAGATGGTTGGTTGGCTCATCGAGCAGAAGAACGTCGGGCTGTGGGGCCAGTACGCGCGCCAGCGCCGCGCGCCGGGCTTCTCCGCCGGAAAGAGTTTTTGGATTCTCTTCGCCCGATAGGCCAAGGTGATTCAGCAACGTGCGCGCGCGATGCGGATCGTCGTGTTCGGCGAAGGCGCTTTCCACGTAGTCGAGCACACTGGAGTAGGCTGAGAGGTCCGGTTCCTGCGGCAGGTACGCCACGGAGACACCCTGCTGGACCACGCGCTCGCCGCGATCAGCTTCAACGATCCCAGCGGCGATCTTCAGGAGTGTCGATTTTCCCGAGCCGTTCCGCCCGATCAGCGAGAGACGTTCCCGCGCGCCGATCGCAAGTTCGGCTCCCTCCAGAAGCGGCGTTCCGCCGAAGGTGAGATGAACGTCAGATAGGGTCAAAAGCGGCGGCACTTGAATTCTTTCAGTTTGGAATCGCGCACGCCTTTAACCATAGGTTGCCCGGTCATTCTACTGCGAAGCGGTTGCCGATTTCGCTATATCGCGTAAAGTTGCTTCGATGGCCGATGGGGATCCGCAAGAGACCGACGTAAAGCCGGAACAGCCCCTCGTTGGCGAGGCTGCCGAGGCGCGGAGCGTGGCGGCGGATGGTGCCGTGAAGACGACCGAAGCGGCGGTAGAGCCGGCGGAGCCTTTGCCCCTCCTGGAAGGGGACCCGACACCCGAAGCGTCCCAAAGCGACGCTTCAGCCACCGACAAAAAGCCCGAGGCCGCCGAACAAAAACCCCGCGTTCCCGCCGGGCGAAGCATGACCCGCAAAGGTCGGGAAGGACGGCGGGGAAGCTTGCCTCCACCACCGCCCCCCAAGAATCGCAAAATGCTTTCGATTGAGGATGCAGCCGCGTGGTTCGTCAGCGATTTGATGGAAGTGTCCGGGTTCGTCCGAGTGAATTCAAAGCACCGATCGGGCTATTCGCACTATCGTCCCATTCTGACCAAGCCGGACCCGTGGTACTTCGCGGGTCTTGTCGCATTGGAGGGGTGCAAGATCGTCGATCTCTTCCCTCAAACAAAGTCCGACGCCTTGTTGCGCGAAGTGCTCGCACAAGCCGATGCAGCGGGGGCAGCGCACGACGTAAGGGTTTCGAGTGTCGTTCTTGGTGTCATGGGGCGGCTTGGCATGGGGCAACTTCTTCTCCATGGCAAGGTCCCTGATTTCCTCATCGCCAAGATCATGCGCATCCTTCTCGGCTCGCCGAAAACGTCGGCGCGCCTTTTGCCGACCAAAGATGCGCACGAACAGGTAACCTCCGCGCTTCGGATCGGGAATCCCGTCTGGTGGCGAATGTTCGTGCGCCGCTTCGATGTCCGGCTCGGGAATGAGCCCGTCCGTCAGCCAAAGCTTTTGCCGCTAGCACCGGCGATTGCGGAGGAGGCTCAGACGGATCAAACCGTGGACGCCCCGACGCCGAAGCCCGAAAGCGTCTCGCTTCGGGATGACGGCGCCTCCGATAATCCGAACGAGAGTGAGAACTCCGACGAACCGCTCAAAGATGCGCCCAGCATTCCCTCTCCGGGAGGGGGCGATGCGTCACAACTTGATGTTCGCTAGCGGATGGTTGTCAGCGACCAGCCGGCGCAGCCGTTCGTCAAGAACGTGAGTGTAGATTTGAGTCGTGGAGATATCCGCGTGCCCCAGCATTTGCTGCAGAGCCCGCAGGTCGGCGCCGTTTGCGAGAAGATGAGTTGCAAAAGAGTGCCGCAGAACGTGCGGTGAAACCCGGGAAGGAGAGACGCCCGCGGCAACCGCGATCTCTTTCAGCAATAGAGCAAACCCGGCTCTGGTCACGTGCCCTTCCCGGCTATCGGACGGAAAAAGCCAGCGCGAGCTTTTCGTCGCCTTCGGGATATAACTCTCGCGAACGTCCAGATAGGCGGCAAGAGCCGAGAGCGCCGCATCCCCGACCGGCACCATGCGCTCCTTGGCGCCCTTCCCGCGCACGATGATCGTTGGTTTGTTGCGCGGGACAGAGGTCAGGGGGAGAGAAACGAGTTCCGAAACGCGCAAGCCGGTCGCGTAAAGCAGTTCAAGCATCGCGGCTGCGCGGAGCGCCTGACGGCCTTCCAACCCGCGTGCTGCCGCAAGAAGCCGTTCGACCTCCTCCGGCGTGAGATACTTCGGCAAGGGCCGGCCAAGCCGGGGGCTTTCAAGGGAGGCGGCTGGGTCGTCGCCACGGACACCCTCGGCGTACAAGAATTTGTAGAACTGCCGTAAACACGACAGCCGGCGCGCGGCCGTGCGGGGCGCCAGTCCCAAGTCGCTCATATGGTGCAAATAGCGACGCAGCCCATCCGCGTCGGCGACTGCCGGGTCGCTTTTGAGAACGCCTGTAATGTCATCGAGATCGCGCCGGTAGGCCTCAAGCGTTCGCGGAGACGCACCACGCTCCACCGCGAGCATCTCGAGAAAGTTCTCGACGTGCCTGCTCACAGCCCTTGAACGAGCAGCGCTTCCACGGCGAGAGCCCGCGCATCGTGCTCCCGTCCAACGGACATTAGGGCCGCGATCACCTCCTGCAAGGCTGCCGGTTCTACGGCCGATGGACCTTCTTCACCAAGCGCAAGCAGCGCAAAGACAACGGTCTCACCCACGCGTTTGTCGTGTTGGGCGAGTTTCAGCCCATTGACGATGCGCGGCGGCGTTACGGCCATCGTCGGCGGCGCGGGAGCATTGTCCATCGCCGGCAGCCAGTCGGCGGCGGTGACGGGTTCCCCCACCGCAGCCAGAAGATTCAAAAGGATCCCGAGATTTTCCGAACGCCGGTCCTGCGCCACAGTTTCGCGCCACGCCTGCAGCGCCTGCGGTGGAATGCGCTCGTGCGGTCCCTCGTTCAGCAAGCGGTCGATCGGCCATAGGCCATCGGCCATCTGACCGGCTTCTATGCTTGTCCGCGCCATCGATCTCGCCAGGGCCAACCATTCGCGGCCCTTTTCGAGTTCGCCCGCTGCGAGCAGCGCCCGCGCAGCCGCGCCGGAGAACCAAATGAGATCCGGGCTCGGCGAAATCTCGAGAATAAGCGGCGCGTAAAGACGTCCCACCGTAATGAGATCCGGGCCCTGCCGGCCGCGGTCTGCACGCGTGAGGTCAATCGCCCGCGCGATGACTTCGGCCCGCGCGGCGGGCACATTTTGGGCCAGCGCTGTTTGAAAGAGGAAGACACGCTCGCGCACTGTCGCAACGGATACCGTTGCAAGTGCGGGAGGCGCTTCATCCTTGATGTTCATCTGGCGATAAAGGAGACGCAAACGCTCGGCATCCAGCGTGCCGGCAGCCACCGCGCGCTCGGCGATGACGACGCGCGACTCCGCGGCGAGCTTCGCGCGCTCAGCCTTTTGCGCGGCGGGTGTTTTATCGTTCTTATCGTCGGGCGGGGGAGCAATGCCTGCGACGACCGCGAGCGTCGTCGGATCGCCCCCTTGAATGATGGCGTCAGGCACGGGCCCGCCCGCCTTGGCCAGCATCATGAGATGCACGGGATCCGGACGGCCGAGATTTGGCGGGCTTAAGCGGCGATTGCCGTTCAGTAGGTCGACCGTCCAGAAGAACAGCGGATCCTGCACACCTTGCTCGCGGAGCACGGACAGCCCGAGAGATGCGGCGCTCGCCTGGTTATTGGCAAAGTTGCAGTAGATTTGAACCTTCTGCCAATACGCATCGCCCGTGGCGTTCAGCGCTGTCTGGGCTTCGGCGCAGGCAGTGTTCGTCTTGCCGGTGATCAACGAGGCGTCGGCGCGCAGCTTTCGCAATCCGTCCGTCATCTGATCGGCGGGGACAAGATCCATCAAGGCGAGCGCATCGTCCCAATCCCCGATGGCGGCGAGACCGATCAGCCGCGTTTCCAGCAACCATTGCGCCGGAGGAGCGGCGGCGGAAGGGCCGCCTGCATCCATGCCGACGACAGGGGGAGCCGCCCCTGATGACGCGGGAGGAGCGGCCGCCGAAAGGAGAAGCGCACGGGCCAGACGGCGCTGCGCGAGAGAGTCCATGCGCCGCGGAAGTTGCGGGAGCACACGCCGGAGGAGCTCAAGGTCTGTCCCGCGCCACATATTGGCGGCGAACCCGCCCCCGGCGGCGTCGATCAGCCCGATCCGATCGGTGCTGGGGGCTTCGAGGCTGCTGGCCGATATCGCCGGCGCCGCCGATTCCTCAGGCGGAAGAGCATCATCCGGCACGGGCGGAGGCGGCGCGGCGTTCGGGTCTGACGCCGCAGCCGGGGCCTGCGCAGGCAGGAGCGAGACCGGCGCGGCTTGCGCGAAAGCCGGCGGCGCCAGCAGGAGTACAGCGCCGGCGAGCGCGAACGCCGCGGACTTCGCGCCTCGCGATCCGCCGCGCCTATTTGTTGAAGCGCTCATTCGGTATCACTTTCTCAATGGTGGTCGTCGGCGCCGGCATATCCCACGTCGTCAGAACGATGGCACCCGCCACCACCAGCGCAAGCACACCCAGAACGACGAATTTCACCATGCCCCAATAGCCCTTATTTGACTTCCTAGCCGTTGGGCAGACACTACTGAACGCCTGTGATAATGTCCATGCAACCAAAGACTTAATTGATATGACAAGGCCTTGAGTTACGCGATTCATGAGTGAGTCGGCCCAAACCGAGACGACGAGCGAACCAAGCGCCGCGCCGCGTAACATCCCCGCGCGCCCGCTCGATCGTTCCATCGTTCTTGTCGGGCTGATGGGCGCCGGAAAGAGTTGTATTGGCCGAAGGCTCGCCGGGCGACTTTGCGTGCCTTTCATCGACGCCGATGCCGAGATCGAACAGGCGGCGGGCTGCACCGTCGCGGAAATCTTCCAGAAATACGGTGAACCCTATTTCAGAGACGGCGAGCGCCGCGTCATGAGCCGCCTTCTGCATGGCGCCCCAAGCATCCTCGCCGCAGGCGGCGGCGCCTTTATGGATCCGGATACCCGCGCGCTCATTCGCGAGCGCGGGGTTTCCGTCTGGCTGAAGGCCGATCTCGATACGCTTTCCCAGCGCACGCGCGGAAGAACGCACCGCCCTCTCCTGAATGGCAGCGACCCTCGTGAAGTCCTCGCGCGTTTGATGGACGCGCGCTACCCCATCTACGCCCAGGCCGATATCGCGGTCGAAACAGGGCACGATAACCCCACCCTGACATGCGTACGCGTTCTCGCCGCCGTCGAGCAGTTTCTCGGCGCACCCCTGATGACGAAAGACTGAGCGGCAATGCCTATCGCCCCCATGGCTTCATCTTTGTCGGACGATACGGCGCTCGTACGTGTGCCGCTGGGAACCCGCGCTTACGATATTCATGTCGGCCCCGGGCTGCTCGCGCGCGCGGCCGCGCTCATGGCTCCCGTCCTATCGCAGAAGCGCACTTTCATTGTAACGGACAGCAATGTCGAACCGCTTTACCTGAACGCTGTCACCGGAAATCTTGCCGCGGCCGGCATCCGGGTCGATCATGCGAGCGTTCCCGCCGGCGAAGCGAGCAAGAACTTCAAACATCTCGAGCAGCTTCTGGACGCGATGCTGGCGGCCAAATGCGAGCGCGGCACCATGATCGTCGCACTCGGCGGCGGCGTCATCGGCGATTTGGCCGGCTTCGCCGCTTCCGTTCTCTTGCGCGGCGTCGACTTCATCCAAATTCCCACCACCCTGCTTTCGCAAGTGGACAGTTCGGTCGGCGGGAAAACCGGCATCAATACCGGCGCGGGCAAGAACCTCGTCGGAAGTTTTCATCAGCCGCGATTGGTCATCGCGGACACCGATGTTCTCGCCACATTGCCGCGCCGCGAACTTCTGGCGGGATATGCAGAGGTCGCCAAATACGGACTCCTTGGCGATGCCGCTTTTTGGGCGTGGCTCGAAAACAACGGGCCCGCGGCGCTGGGCGGCGACCCAGCTGCATTGCGCCAGGCCATCGTTACCAGTTGTGACGCCAAGGCCAGAATCGTCGCCGCCGATGAGAAAGAAGGCGGCATTCGCGCGCTTCTGAACCTGGGCCACACCTTCGGGCACGCTCTGGAAGCCGAAATGGGGTACGGCGAGGCCCTTTTGCACGGCGAAGCGGTCGCCATTGGAATGGTGTTGGCCTTCGAGTTATCGGCGCGGCTGGGACACTGCACCCCCGCGGAGGCGGCGCGCGTCCGTGCCCATCTCGCGGCGGTCGGGTTACCGACTTCGCCGCCGCGCACCAGCGCGAACGGGCCGATCACGGCCGCCCGGCTTATGGCGCATATGGCACAAGATAAAAAGATGAAGGACGGCGCGGTGACCTTCGTTCTGGCGCGGCGTATCGGTGAAGCCTTCCTGTCCCGCGAAGTGCCCGCCGACGCGCTTGAAGCCACCCTCAGCGCCGCTCTCGCCGCTTAATCCACCGCGTTCCTTGTGAGGAACTTGCCATGATTTTCGTACTCTTCGCCGTTCTCCTCCTGCTGACGATCGCGGCATTCTTCTCCGTTGCCGAGACCGCACTGACGACGGCATCGAAACCCTTGATGCATCAATTGGAGTCCGAAGGGGATGCGCGCGCCGGAACGGTCGTGAAGCTGCTGGACGAACGCGAGGAAATGATTTCCACGGTCCTTCTCGGCAACAACCTGGTCAACATTCTCGCGTCAGCTCTGACGACGGGACTAATGATCGAGATGTTCGGCAATGAGGGCGTTTTTTACGCCACAGCCATCATGACCGTGCTCGTCGTCATTTATGGCGAGATCCTGCCGAAGACCTATGCGCTCCTTTACACCACGACGGCGTCGTTGAAATGCGCCGGCGTGATGTACCTGCTCATGAGGCTTTTCAAGCCGTTCAACGCCGCGATCGAGTATTTCGTCAACGGCGCGTTGCGCATGTTCAAACTGAGCACGACCGTCTCGCGTTCGGCAAAGGAGGTGCTGGCGGAGCTGCGCGGCGCCATCGAAGTCCAGATGGCCGATAAACAAATCATTCACGAGGTCAAACACGAGCGCGCCATGCTCCGCAGCGTGCTCGACCTAGCCGAATATCCTGTAAGCGACGTGATGGTGCATCGTCAGAAGCTCGTGACAATCGATGCCGATCAGCCGATCGAGCAGATCATCGAACAAGTCGCCGCCTCGCCCTATTCGCGCATTCCCTTATGGCGCGATCAGCCGGACAACATCGTTGGCCTGATCCATGCAAAAGCGCTTCTGCGCGCCCTGGAATCTGTCGAGGGCAAAGCCGAGAAAGTCGACGTGGTCCGGCTGGCCATCAAACCTTGGTTCATTCCCTCGACGACAACGCTCCTGGACCAGCTGAACGCCTTCCGCGCAAGGCGGGAGCACTTCGCCATGGTCGTTGACGAATACGGCTCGCTTCTGGGTGCGTTGACGCTTGAAGACATTCTGGAAGAAATCGTCGGCGATATCCGCGACGAGCACGATGTTGCGGTGGCCGGCGTCCGTCCGCAGACCAACGGGTCGTACATCATCGATGGCAGCGTCACGTTGCGCGATTTGAACCGCGAGTTCGACTGGGAACTGCCTGACGAAAAAGCCTCCACCGTCGCGGGTCTGATTCTTTACGAAGCACGCACGATCCCGGACCCGGGCCAGAAGTTCCTTTTTCACGGATTCCGTTTCGAGGTTTTGCGACGCTCTCGCAACCAATTGACGCTGGTGCGCGTCACGCCCCCCCGCGCCAAAGACGAAAGCGCCTCCGAGGCCATGGCTGCCGACCGATCCGGCTGAGCCCGATTGTAACCGCGCGCGCCATTGACCGCACGCGGCTACGGCATCACACTCAGGCTTCGTTCTTGAGGAGGCTTTGCGCGTCCGCGCCAAAGGGCCGCCGAGCTTGTCGTGCTTACCCTTTCAACCCGATTGAAGGAGCGCGCCATGATCCGAAGAATCGTCCCCGACGTCATTAGCGACCAGATTTTGTACCGTGTATCGCCTCGCGACACCGTGCGACATGCCGCGCGCACGATGCGCGACAAGAAGATCGCCGCGGTCCTTGTGATGGATCTTGAGCACTTGGTCGGAATCCTGACCGAGCGCGACATGACAGTACGTGTGGTTGCGGCCGGCCTTGATCCCGACACCACCGCGGTGCGCGAGATCATGACGACGGACCCCGACACGCTGGCCCCGTCCGACACGGCCGCCGATGCGGTACGCCTGATGAAACTCCGGAATTATCGCCACCTTCCAGTCGTGGATGAGGGCCGTGTGGTCGGCATGGTCTCGGTGCGCGATCTTTATGCGGTGTATAACGGGGAACTTGAGCAGGACCTGAAGGACCGGAACGCCTATATTTACGGCGAAAGCTACGGCGCAGCTTAAAGGCAATTCACTGCATAGCAGCTAGAACAGCCTGGCGCTTGCGAGGTCTCAGAGGCGCGCGTATATCGGCCGGATGCCCCTCACGCCGCCCAGCGACCGCGAACTGGTTCACACGCGCACGATCACCTGCGAAGGTTATGAGCGCGATGACGGTCTGTTTGACATCGACGGTTGGCTGACGGACGCCAAAACCTATGACTTTCAGAGCACGGACCGCGGCGAAGTGAAAGCCGGAGTCCCCGTGCACGGCATGGGCCTGCGCATCACCATCGATGGCGCGCTCAATATCCGCGAAGTCGCGGCGGCGATGGACCACACGCCCTTCAACATGTGCCCCTCCATCACGCCCAATTTCCAACGTCTCGTTGGATTGAACCTCGGCAAGGGATTCACGTCGGCGGTCCGCGAAGCCCTTGGCGGAACGCAGGGCTGCGTGCACCTTGTCGACCTTCTGCGTCCGATGGCGAATACGGCCTATCAACTGCTGTCGCCCAAGGGCTACAAGGCGCTGAAGGACCGGGAAGCGCGCGGTGAACCCGTCAACGCCTTTTTCGTGAACCAGTGCCACGCGTGGAAATCGGATAGCGAGGTCACGCGCTCGCAATTTCCAAGCCTTTACACGGGGGAGTGACGAGTGCCCTTGCCCCCGCCCGCACCCCGCACCTTGAGGCACACCCGCACGATTGTCTGCGAAGGTTACGAACGCGCGGACGGCCAGTGGGATGTAGATGGCCGCCTTGTCGACGTTAAGGCGGATACGATCAGCAACTGGGATCCAGCTGAGCGCGGCGGCGGCGCTGTGATTCCGGCAGGGGAACCGATTCACGACATGCATCTGCGCCTGACGGTCGACGCCAAGATGGCCGTCACCAGGTCCGAGGCGGCGATGGATTATCACCCGTGGCGTATGTGCCCGGCGATCGTACCCAACTATGAACAGTTGACCGGCCTGGTGATCAAACCGGGCTTCACGCAGAAGGTGGCGGCTCTCCTAGGCGGCACCAATGGCTGCACCCATATGGGCTCGCTCATCGGCCCGCTGGCCACGACGCTGCTGCAGAGCACCGTGCGCGCACGCCTCAAGCGGCAGAGCGAGGCGCGCGCCCAAGGGCTGCCGCGTGCGATGCCGCCGTTTCTGAATACGTGCCACACCTGGGCCACCAACAGCCCTGTCGTAAAGCGCGAATTTCCGGAGTTCTATCGGGGCGAGTAAATCTCCCTCGTGCGCCGCTACTCTCCCGGGGCCGTGAGTTTCAAGGACAACGCGTGGACACGCTCGCGCAGTTCTTCAGCGAGGATCTCATAGACCAAACGCTGGCGCGCGACGCGGTTCTTTCCTGAGAACGCCGCCGATTCCACCGTGACATTGAAATGGGTTTCACCGCTCGGATGAGCGCCGGCGTGCCCGTGATGCCGGTTGCTGTCGTCTTCGACGACGAGGCGTGTCGGCGCCAGCGAGTCGGTGAGTTTCGTACGAATACGGTCGGCATATGTTGTCATGGCGTCTCCTACAGACGAACAAGCATAGGCGCCAAAAAGAAACAAGATTGCGGATTTTCAGGCCGCTCACCATATTCGTCCCATGTCGGAAACACGTGATCGATTCACCTGTTCCACGGCGCAAAGTGCGGCTTCGACGCCGTGCGCCTGGGAAGGATGCGCCGGCGCCGGCGCGTACCGCGCGCCGAGGGATCGCCGACTCGCGGATTACGTCATGTTTTGCCTGGAACACGTACGCGCCTACAACGCGCGCTGGGATTTTCACGCGGGTGCGTCGGTGGCGGATCTCGAAGCGGAAATCCGCAGTGCCGCGACCTGGGAACGGCCCACGTGGAAATTGGGAACCCTGGGGGCCGGTTATCGGAGCGGCCGTCCCGGAGCGCGGGTGCACGATCCGTTCGGGTTCTCATCAGGTACCGATTTCGAGGACCGCAAAAAGGCGCGGGCGGAAGACGCGCAAGCGCGCGCCACGCCCGGCGGCGCGGCGGCCAGAACGCGCGCCATGAAGGTGCTGGACCTGACCGGCCAGGTGACCATGGAGTCGCTGAAGGCCCGCTACAAAGCCCTGGTGAAAAAGTATCACCCGGACGCCAACGGCGGGTCGGTGGAAGCGGAAAGCCGGATGAAAGTCATCAACGAGGCCTACCGGACGCTTCGCGCCGGCCTGAAAGCCGCCGCGCAAGTCGCGGAATAGCCTATTTTCGGCTTTCGGCGGGCCGTTCCACCCCCCATATTCAAGGCTGGAAGCGACCTTTGCCGAGGCTTCCCGGCATGCCATAAGACCCATCTTTACGAGAGGCGTGAGAGAGCGTGATGAGCAAGCGGATCGAGAGTGCGCGTGACGACCTGGCGATGACGGTGCCCGATAAACAGGTGTCCGTGCGCGACGTGTTTGGGCTCGACATCGACATGAAGGTGCCCGCGTTTTCGACCCGCGGCGACCACGTGCCGGATATCGATCCCGCGTATCGCTTCGACCACGACACGACCCTCGCCATTCTTGCGGGATTCGCGCACAACCGGCGCGTGCTTGTGCAGGGATATCACGGTACCGGCAAGTCGACGCACATCGAGCAGGTGGCAGCGCGTTTGAATTGGCCGTGCCTTCGCATCAACCTCGACAGCCATATCAGCCGTATCGATCTGATCGGCAAGGACGCCATCGTGATCCGCGATGGCGTGCAGGTGACGGAATTCCGCGAAGGCCTGCTGCCCTGGGCCCTGCAACGCCCCGTCGCGCTCGTCTTCGACGAATACGACGCCGGCCGCCCCGATGTGATGTTCGTGATCCAGCGGGTGCTGGAAGTGGAAGGCCGCCTGACCCTTCTGGATCAGAACAAGGTGATCCGTCCTCACCCCGCGTTCAGGTTGTTCGCGACCGCCAACACGATCGGGCTTGGCGATACGACCGGTCTTTATCACGGCACGCAGCAGATCAACCAAGGTCAGATGGACCGCTGGAATGTGGTGGCGACGCTCAATTATCTGAAGCATGACGAAGAAACCAACATCGTGCTGGCGAAGGTGAAGGGCTACGACACGCCCGCGGGCAAGAAGACCATCTCGGCGATGGTTGAAGTCGCAGATCTCACGCGGACGGGCTTCATCTCGGGAGACATCTCCACGGTCATGTCGCCGCGTACCGTCATCAGCTGGGCCGAGAACAACCAGATCTTCGGCAATGTCGGTTACTCCTTCCGCGTGACCTTCCTCAACAAGTGCGACGAAACGGAACGCCCCGTGATCGCCGAGTACTATCAGCGCTGTTTCGGTGAAGACATCGCCGGCAGCGCCGTCGAGGCGGTTGCCTAGCCAGACCATGAAGCCGCCTTACTCCGGATCGGACAAAGGCCCCTCGCGCACCGAGGCCTTCAAGGCCGCGACAACCGCGGCTGTCAAAGGCATCGCCAACAAGCGCGAACTGACGGTGATCTACTCACCCGTGTCGGCCAACCAAAAGGGCGCGACGATCACGGGCGAAGTTCGCCTGCCGTCGCCGCCGCATAAGCTGACCAAGGACACCGTGACGCGGCTGCGCGGCGCCGCAGACGCCGCGGCGCTCAAGCTGCGCCATCACAGCACCAGCGTGCACGCACGGCGCATGCCGGTGAACAAGGAAGCGGTCGACGCCTACAACGCCATGGAACAGGCGCGCGTGGAGGTTCTCGGCGCGCAGCAATACAAAGGCGTGTCCGGCAATCTCGCGGGCGCTTTGGAACAGCGGCTATCGCTCGAAGGCTATCAGGCGGCGCGATCCTATGAGCAGATCGAGCGAAGCGACGCGCTGAAAGTTCTGATCCACGACGCGTGCCAAGGCGCACCGCTGGGCGCCATCGGCACGCATGTGCGCACGATCCTGAAGCAGGCGTTTGGAGAAAAGCTCGATGTGTCGCTGGCGGAACTGGCCGCGAACATCCACGATCAAAAAGCAAGCGCGGACATCCTGCGGAAGCTGATCCAGGCGCTCGACCTTGAAAACGACGATGCGCAGGAGCTGGAGCAGGACGAGGATGAAGACGGGACGGACGAGTCCGAGAAGCAGTCCAAACCCGAGGAGTCCGAGGATCAGGACAAGAAAGACGAGAGTTCGGACAACGGCGACGATCAAGGCCAGACGCCCGCCAGCAGCGAGACCGTGCAGGGCGAAGAGGCGGAGTCCGATATTGAGTCCCAGGGCCAACCGAGCGTAGAGGCCGCGGAAGCCGAAGCCGACGCGCAGCAATCGCGTCCGCGTCCCGGCCATAACCAAGGCCCCCAGGAAGAACGGTACAAGATGTTCACCACCCGGTTCGACCAGGTGGAAGATGCGGCCAACCTTTGCGATGCCGAAGAACTGGTTCGCCTGCGCCTCCAGCTCGACCGCCAGCTGGCGCACTTGCAGGGCGTTGTGTCGCGCCTCGCGAACCGCTTGCAGCGCCGCCTGATGGCGCAACAGACCCGAAGCTGGGACTTCGATCTCGAGGAAGGCCTGCTCGACGCCAGCCGCCTTGCGCGTATTGTGGCGAACCCAACCCACTCCCTATCGTTCAAGCGCGAGAAGGAGACCGAGTTCCGCGATACGGTGGTGACGCTGTTGATCGACAATTCGGGTTCGATGCGCGGGCGGCCCATCACGATTGCCGCCATGACCGCGGACATTCTCGCGCGGACGCTGGAGCGCTGCGCCGTGAAGGTGGAGATTTTGGGGTTCACCACCAGTCAGTGGAAAGGCGGTCAGTCGCGCCGCCTGTGGAACGACAGCGGGAAGCCGCCCACGCCGGGCCGTTTGAACGATTTGCGTCACATCATCTACAAGGCCGCGGATACGCCCTGGCGCCGTGCTCGCCGCAATCTGGGCTTGATGCTGCGCGAGGGCATCCTGAAGGAGAATATCGACGGGGAAGCTTTGGCGTGGGCGCATAACCGCCTTGCCATGCGCCCCGAGCAGCGCCGCATCTTGATGGTGATCTCGGACGGCGCGCCGGTGGATGATTCCACCCTCTCGGTGAACCCCGGCAATTACCTTGAGCATCACTTGCGGCAAGTGATCTCCTATATCGAGAACGAGTCCGACATCCAGCTTCTCGCCATCGGGATCGGGCACGATGTAACCCGCTACTACCGGCGGGCGGTGACGCTGATGGACGCCGACGAATTGGGCGGCGCGGTGATGAGCCAGCTGACCGACCTTTTCGAGGAAGATGCGTGGGCCCGCCGCGGCGCCATGGGCGCGCCTTCGATCTTCTAAACCCCGGCGGCCGCTCGGAGGCTTTGCACGATGGAACATGCGTTCTGGCATCAGCGATGGGAAAGAAGCGAAATCGCCTTCCATGAAGGCGCCCCCAACAAGCTTTTGCTGAAGCACTTCTCTGCGCTCGCCCTTCCGGAGGGCAGCGCTGTCTTCCTACCCCTGTGCGGAAAGACCCGCGACATCCATTGGCTGCTGTCGCGCGGATACAAGGTCGTCGGCGCCGAGCTCAACGCGCTGGCCGTCGAACAGCTTTTCGCCGAGCTGAACGTGACGCCGGCCAAGTCCGCAGAAGGAACGCTCACCCGTTACGCCGCCGCCGACATCGACGTCCTTCAAGGAGATATCTTCGACGTCACGGCGGAGATGCTTGGCCGCGTCGACCTCATTTATGATCGCGCGGCGTTGGTGGCCCTGGCGCCGGACATGAGAACGCGCTACGCGAAGCACATTGTTGAACTTTGCGGGCGGACTCCTCAGTTCCTGATCACCTTCACCTATGATCAGGCGGTGATGCCCGGCCCTCCTTTTTCAGTCCCCGACGAAGAAGTCGCGCGTCTCTACGCAGGCGCCTACGGTATTGCGCTGCTCGAAAGGACGGATGTCGCCGGCGGCCTGAAAGGGAAATGCCCCGCCACCGAAAACGCCTTCCTTCTGCGATAGCCGCGGGATCGGTTTACGCCGGCTGGTGACTGCGGGTGGTTCGCGACAAGCGATCCTTCACCGCGAGCTTGAGGCGTTTCAGGTACGACAGTCGGAGGTGATCGGGATTGCGGTGTTTCCGCTCTTCTGCGATGGCCCGTTCCAGTTTGGAATGCACGACGAACAGGCGAAACTTGTGATAGTCGAACGCAGCCATAGCCACTCTCCTCTCAAAGGGTGGATAAGCTCGGAGCGCTCGGAGGGGACGGGCGTTCATGGACCCAGCACCGAGAAACCCCGATGCGGTCCGACATCGCGGAGAGATGTTTTTCTCCGCCAGAGGGGCCCGGCCCGCGCCAAAAAAGGTATCACGACCCGCGGCGCCGGCAAGAAAGCCTTGGAATCAATTCGTAACCCGTCGTAACGGTTACACAGCGTCGCCCCTTAGGGCTGATGGAAATCAATGGCGCGGTTACGCCCGCGTGGTGAGATGGGGTAAACGCGTCGAGGAGCGACAATGGCGAGCGCGACGGCGGCGGCTGAAAAGAATGAAGGTGGCTACGACGCCATCGCGAAGCTTTTGCACTGGTGCATCGTCGCAGGGCTGATCGCGCAATACGCGGTGGGCTGGCTGATGCCGCACATCGGGCGCACGACGCCCAACGAGGGCCTGGTCTCCTGGCACCTCTCGATCGGCGTCGGCATTCTGGCGGTGATGCTCCTCCGCCTGATATGGCGGATGGTACGACCGGCCGCGCCAGCCGAATTAAGCCCATGGGAGAGCAAGCTTTCTCTTCTGACGCACGTGGTGATCTACGCGCTGGTGATCGTGAACCCGGTGCTCGGCTGGGCCGCGGCCAACTATC
This sequence comes from Rhodospirillaceae bacterium, assembly GCA_041905525.1. Lineage (GTDB taxonomy): Bacteria > Pseudomonadota > Alphaproteobacteria > Rhodospirillales > Rhodospirillaceae > SHVO01. The sequence goes on along the minus strand of JAYRKY010000030.1, from coordinate 20,090 downwards.
GCGGCTGGGAAGTCGTCCTGTTCGGCGCGATCCCCTTGCCGCCGTTAGCGGAAAAGGGAACGTCCTGGGCGCATACGGCCGGCGACGTACATATTTCCCTTATCTATGTCCTGATCGGGGCCGTGGCGCTGCATATCCTGGGCGCGCTCTATCATCACTTCGTCAAGCACGACGGCGTCATGAAGCGCATGCTGCCGTAAGTCAGCTTGCGATTTTCTTGAGATGTCGGCGCTTATGCGCGCGGCGGCGCGACGTTCGCGAGGCGTCGCGGGAAGACGCGCCTCGACACCATCGAACCCCGCCGCGCGCAATTTCGCAATTCATCGAGCGGCAATCGCATCAATCTTGCGCGGTGAAGCGGGGAAAGAAATCCAGATTTTGGACGGTGAAATTTAGTTTTGCTGCGATGTATTCTTATTCATCGCCGCAATGAATTTTTCTCGAAGGGCGGCGTCATGCCGCGTTCAGAACCGTTCGACCCGTCAGGGTATTCCGGTCCGCGGCGATCACATCGGACAGAAAATCGAAGACCGCGCGGATGCGCGCGCTGCGCCGCAAATCGGCGTGCGTGACGAGCCAGATTTCGACTTCGTGCCGGAATACGTCCGGCAGAAGGCGTTCGAGCGCCGGTTCGGCGTCGGCGAGAACGCAATCATGCGCGCCGATCCCGATCCCGGCCAAGGTGGCCGTCAACTGTCCGACGAAACTGGACGAGCGATGCACGATTCGCTCAGGCGTGAAATTGCGCTCCAACTTCTGCACGCCCGGATGGTTGCTCATGCTTTCGTCGAACCCGACGTGATAATGGTCCTTCAGATCGCTGGGCTTGGTGGGACGCCCGTGACGATCGAGATAACCGCGCGAGGCGTATAAACCCATCACGAGGTCCCCGACCTTTTTCGCGATCAGGTCCGGCTGTTCGGGCCGGAACATGCGGATGGCGATATCTGCTTCGCGGCGAATGAGATTGACGGTCCTGTTATCGACCAGCACCTCGACGCACACACCCGGGTAAGAAGCGTGGAAGGCCGCGAGTTTGCGCGGCAGCCAGAGCGAGCCGAGGCCCTCAGTGACTGAGATGCGCACGGTGCCGGTGAGCGTTTGATGCGCCGCCTCGGCTTGACGTTCGATAGCGAGCGCTTCCTCTTCAACGCGGCGCGCGCCGGCGAGAACTTGCTCGCCTGCGTCCGTCAGGAGAAGGCCGCGCGGCGTACGCTGGAAGAGTTGCGCCTTGAGCTGTTCCTCAAGCGCTGCGATCCGGCGCGACAATGTCGGCTGTGATAAACGCAACCTGCGCGCGGCTTGAGACAGACTCCCCGTCTCCGCCACGGCGATGAAGTCCCGCAGGATACTCCAGTCCAGGTTATTCATGATGTTTACCGCTCATATTCCATTTTGGGGAATGGTATTCATAGATTTGTAGCCTATTTTCCCCTGCGTCTGAAGCGAGAGCTTCACGAATTGTTCGCCAGGAGATAAGCCATGGAAAAAAAGGCGTTTTTTAGGCTCTCTTTTGCCGCCGTCGCGCTCGGCGCCGCGGTTTTTGCCCTCACGGCCCCGGCCAAAGCCGCAGATCTGCAGGCGCTCTGGTCCGCGTCCTCGCCGCTGGTCAATCAATCGACAGAAGCGCTGTCGAAGGGCCAGCACACGCACGCTATCCGCTTCGCGAAAGATGTTTTGCGGACCAAGACTCAGCCGTCGAATCATTTGATCGCGCGCCAAAACCTCTGCGTTGCCTATCTCGCCGTCGGCAAAGCTGAGGACGCGAAACCTTACTGCGATGCTGCATTGGCCGCAGACGCGCGCACCGTCATCACCGAACGCGATGGCCGGTGGACGGTCGCCGCCGACCTGAACGACGCCGGTGCTCCGACTCTGGAGGCCGCGGTGCGCACGAACGTCGCGCGCGCTCAAGGCGGCGCGCTGGCGGAGAGCCGCTAACCTCGCGTATGACTGTCCGATGGCACACGTTTCGATCACGCGCCTGCGCCTGAGGAGCTTCTGGTTCCTCTTCCCGTTCGCGTGGCACACCAGCCGCTGCAACCGCCAGATTCGCGCGGCGGAAGGCTGCCTTTCGATCGATCTTCGCGGCGGGCCCGACAAGATCTTTTGGACGAAGACGGTCTGGCGCGACGAAGCGGCGATGCGCGCGTTCATGGCCTCCGGGGCGCACCTGAAGGCGATGCCGAAGCTGAAACACTGGTGCGACGAAGGCTCCGCCGGCCATTGGACGCAAGACGCGCTCGATGTGTCGTGGGCTGAAGCCGAGGCGGGCCTTGCGCGGACCGGCTGGTTGTCGAAGGTTTCGCACCCCTCGCCGGCACATGCGTCCGGCGCCGTACTAGGGTCGGCGAAGTGAAATCGGACAAATAAAAAAGCCCGCTGTCGCCAGCGGGCTTTTTTGTATTCGGGTCTCGGCGCGCCGTTTAGGCAGCGACCTTCGCCTGGGCGCGCTTGATGCGGCGCTTGATCACGAGCGCGCTCTCTTCGAGCTTCGCATCGGGCGTCGAAAGCAGAAACGCATCGATCCCGCCGCGCTTCTCGATGGTGCGCAGGCCGTTCGAGGTCACGCGCAGACGCACGCGCTGACGCAGAACGTCCGAGAGCAACGTGACCTGGTGCAGGTTCGGCAGGAACCGGCGACGGGTCTTGTTGTTGGCGTGACTGACGTTGTTGCCGCTTTGAACGCCGCGGCCGGTGGCTGCACAACGGCGTGCCATGGCTCAAATCCTTTATAAAAGCGGGGTTTCCCACCTGAGGGACCCCCGGAAAGCCCGGCGTTGTACCTGTTGAGGGCCTAGCGGTCAAGGGACTCTGGCCGTAAACGCCTCAGAGAAAAGCGTGAATTATCAACGCTTTGTTAGGGTGCGAGTCGATTTTGGAGGCGGCGCCTCCCCATCCAGCAACTCACGGATCCCCACAAGCACCAGGAATCGCTTCAAATCATGGCCCATCAGGCGTTTGAGGGATCCATCCGCCTGCTGGAGGCTGAGCATCCGCGCGGTCGCTTCGGGGTCGCGGCCTGGACGGGGGATCTTCGCCCGGTACTCGTCGAGCTGACGCTCGAGCATATCCCGGACGTGAGAGCGGCCCGCCCGGTGCGCCGCCATCGCTTGTTTCAAGAGCGCCGCGCGCTCGGACGGCGCGAGCACGGTCTCGTGCTTCGGCTTGTTCGCTTTCGGCTTGGGCTTTTCGCCGAACAGGGCGCGGAGCCATCCACTCATCACACGTCGGTCCCGGCGGGTTCAAGGCGGCGGGAGAGTCCGTCGAGGCGTTCGCGCAGATCGTCCGCGGCCTCCTCCGCCGGCACGGGCGGCGGGGCCGCGAGCGCGGCGAGATCGTCCGCTTGTTTGAAAAGCCGATACCCGCGCCCAAGCGCCCCGTCCTCGATCACCGCGCGCAGGAGCTTGTCGCCCCGCGCCAGATCGGCGATCTGTTCGTAGCGGCGCACGAAGCTAGCAAGGGCGGCCCGCGCCGCCTGATCGCGCACGGCGGCCTCGCCGATGCGCTCGGCGATATCAGGATGCGAGCCGGCGAAATTGAGGAAAGCTTGGACGAAGACCGCCGTATCGCCAGCGCCGAACCGTGTCCACGCCGCGGCAATCATGTCGCGTTTCATGACACCCAAGCGTTCCGCCAAGACGGCGGCGCTGGAGGCGAGATCGCGCAGCGCAAGTTTGCGCGTATCCGCCGCGAGGGCGTCGGTGGACTGCTTTTGAATCTCGGTGATGGAGCGCGCGAGGGTCTCGGCTTGCTGCTGCGTGCGGCGCTCCTGGTTCGCGAGGTCGGCGAAACGCTGCATCATGAGCGCGGCAGCCCGGCGCTGCTCCAGCACGACCATGACGAGCCACAGCGCCACCAGCGGACCGGCCGTGGCGGTGAGTAACGCGGCCAGCGCCATCGGATCGAGGGCCATCACGCCGGGCCATGACATCTGCGAGAAATACAGGCCCACGATCGCAAGCCAGATCACGGTGACGGCGACGGCGACGATAAACGGGATGCGTTCTTTCATATGAGTGATTCTAGAGCAAACAGCGTTCAGATAGAATCGGACTTTCTTGCGCACGCCGCTAGAGTGAGACTTTCATGAGCTATCTCGATAAAATTAACCTCTGCAACCGCTGGCGGCCGAAACGGTTCGCCCCGTTTCTGGTCGATGGAACGCAGGTGGGATGGATCACCCACGAACGCGTCCGCGTCCTGAAAGGCCTGGGCAAGGTGTTCGTCGGGGCAAAAGGCGGGATTGCGCTGAACCCCAAACTCAAGACGCCCAAGGCGCGCACGGAGGCGGTGCAGGACATCGCTTCGGATCTGCGTAAGACGGGCCTTTTCCCCGGGCTCCGCAAGGAAATGTATGCCGTGAAGAATCGCTGGAGCGAGGACGAATACTTCCGCCTCGACCGCGGTCTGGTGGCGGCGTTCGGCGTGCGCGCTTATGGGGTTCACGTGAACGGCTTCGTGAAGGCGAAAGACGGCCTTCATCTCTGGATCGGCACGCGCGCCACCGATCGCATGATCGAGCCCGGGAAACTCGACAATATGGTCGCCGGCGGACAGCCCGCGGGGCTTTCGCTGATTCAAAACGTCGTCAAGGAATGCCAGGAAGAAGCGGCGATCGGTGCGGCGCGCGCCCGGCGCGACAAACCGGCGAGCATGATCACGTACGCCTGCGAACGCGACGGCGGTTTGCGCGCCGATACCTTGTTCTGCTTCGACCTGGAAATGCCGGCGCGCGAAAAACCAAGACCATCGGAGGAGATCGTAGGGTTCGAACTGGTGCCGGTGAAGGAAGCGCTGCGATTGGTGCGGACGACGAACCGGTTCAAGTTCAACGTCGGCCTCGTGATCATCGATTTTGCCATCCGCAATGGCCTGATCACGCCGGAGAAGGAGAAGGATTTCGAGGAGATCGTCTCAGGCCTCCATCGGTATCCACAACAGGTTGTGTAGCTATCACATTACGTCTGCTACATGTCGGGGGCATGGATCGCCCGCAGGTTGACTTTTTAACCTTCCACCGTCATTTCTACGCGCCTCTTGCGGCGCAACCTTAATCCAAGGTTCACAGGACAGCGTCCGCAGCCTAAGATTCCGGGGTAAACCGGAACGTGAGTGTGGAGCTAGCGTAGGCCATGCACTTTCTGGACTTCGAAAAACCGATTGCCGAACTCGAGGGCAAGATCGCCGAGTTGCGGCATCTGTCGGACACCGACGGCATCAACATCGCCGAGGAAGTCAGCCGTCTGCAGACGCGCGTCGACAAAGACCTTCGCTCCGCGTACGCCAAACTGACTCCCTGGCAGAAGACCCAGGTCGCGCGTCACCCCGACCGGCCGCATACGGTCGACTATCTGAAAGCGCTTATCGACGACTTCATGCCGCTCGCGGGCGACCGCAGCTTCGGCGAAGACGCCGCCGTGATTGGCGGGCTGGGCCGCTTCCTGGGCCGCTCGGTCATGGCGATCGGTCTGGAGAAGGGCCGCGACACCGAAACCCGCCTGAAGCACAATTTCGGAATGGCGCGCCCGGAAGGCTATCGCAAAGCCAAGCGCCTCATGGAACTCGCCGACCGTTTCGGCATCCCCATTATCACCTTCGTCGACACGGCGGGCGCCTACCCGGGCGTCGACGCTGAAGAACGCGGACAAGCCGAAGCGATCGCCCGGTGCATCGACACCTGTCTCAACGTGCGGGTCCCGCTGATCTCGCTCATCATCGGCGAAGGCGGTTCCGGCGGCGCTATCGCGCTTGCCACCGGCAACGTCGTTCTGATGCTTGAGCATTCCATCTATTCGGTGATTTCGCCGGAAGGCTGCGCCTCGATTTTGTGGCGCGACCATGCGCAGGCCAAAACGGCTGCGGAGGCGCTGCGCCTCACCGCCCAGGATCTGGAACGGCTTGGCGTCATCGACGGAATCATTCCCGAGCCCATCGGCGGCGCACACCGTGCGACGGACGCGACGTTTGCCGCGGTCCGCGAAGCCGTCGACATGCACCTGAATCAATTGGTGCGGATCGATCCTGGTCAGCTGCGGGCCCGCCGCCGCGACAAGTTCCTGCAAATGGGACGCAACGGCCTCGAGTAGACTAGCGCGGGGCGTAGATAATCACCGCCGCCCCCACGAGGCAGAGCCCGGCGCCCGCGAGATCCCAGCGATCGGGCGGGGACTTCTCCACGAGCCAGAGCCACACCAGCGACGCCGCGATGTAGATGCCGCCATAGGCGGCGAAAGCGCGACCGGCGAAGCTGCTTTCGACCTGCGTCAGCAGCCACGCGAAGGCGCAGAGGCTGACGAGGCCGGGAAGCGCCCACAGGGCGGAGGCATTGAGCCGAAGCCACGCCCAGAAGGCGAAGCATCCTGCGATTTCCGCGGCGGCGGCGGCGATGTAGAGCAAGGCGGACTTCATCGCGCCAGCCTAGCACAGGCCACGGTGATCACGCTCCGGTGCGACGCACCGAGGGGGGCTAAGGGTGGTAGTGGCCCCAGATGGTCCAAGCGCCGATCACCACAAAGCCGATGCCGGCGATGAGTTTGAGCGGGATCGCCGTAAGGTATTTCTCGGCCAACGTTCCGAGGATCACGGCGATGGCCGTGGAAAGCACAAGCGCGCCGGCCGCCGCGAAGAATACGAGCCACCGCGATTGTTCCTTGTCGGCAGCGAACAGCACCGTCGCCAGTTGGGTCTTATCGCCCAACTCGGCGAAGAAGACGGTTGCGAAAATCGCCAGCAGCTGGGACATGGGCTAGTCCTCCAGGGCTTTCACGCCCGGCAATTCCTTGCCTTCCATCCATTCGAGGAAGGCGCCGCCGGCGGTAGAGATATAAGACAGAGCGTCCGCAACATTCGCTGCGTTGAGCGCGGCAACCGTATCGCCGCCTCCCGCGACGGAAATGAGCGCGCCTCTTTCAGTCTGCGCCGCGACAGCCTTAGCAATCGCGTTCGTGCCGGCATCGAACGGCTTAATCTCGAAAGCGCCCAGCGGGCCATTCCACAACAGGGTTTTGCATCCCCCGATCTTGTCCTTAAGCGTCTGCACGCTCGCCGGTCCGACGTCGAGAATCATCTGATCCGCAGGAACCGCCTGGATCTTGACGACGGTTGTTGCAACGCCGTCCTTGAGACCGTCCGCGACCACGGCATCGCTGGGAAGGACAACCTCACAGCCTGATTTCTTGGCCTTTTCCAGAATGCCGCGCGCAGTTTCGGCCAGATCGCGCTCGCACAGCGACTTGCCGACATCGATCCCTTGGGCGTTCAGGAACGTATTTGCCATCCCGCCGCCGATCACCAAGAGGTCCACACGCTCGACCAGGTTGTTGAGGACGTCGAGCTTGGTCGAGATTTTCGAACCTCCGACAATCGCCATGACAGGCTTCTTCGGATTGTCGAGCGCGCTCGCCAGCGCTTCCAGTTCGGCCTGCATCTGGCGCCCGGCGTACGCGGGCAGCACATGCGCCAAACCTTCCGTGGACGCATGCGCGCGGTGCGCGGCCGAGAACGCGTCGTTCACGTAGATATCGCCGAGCGCAGCGAGGTCCTTGATGAACCCTTCGTCGTTCGCTTCCTCACCCTTGTGATAGCGGAGGTTTTCAAGGAGCGCGACGCCGCCGGGTTGTAAGCCGTCCACAATCCTCTTCGCCTCGTCGCCGATGCAATCGTCCGCGAATGCGACGTCGGCTCCGATCACCTGCGCAAGCACAGCGGCGATCGGCTTCAATGACATCTCGGGAACCCGCTTGCCCTTCGGGCGGTCGAAGTGAGAGAGCACAACGACCTTGGCCTTCTTGGCGATGAGATCCTTGAGCGTCGGCGCGAGACGCTCAATGCGGGTCGCATCGCTGACGCGGCCGTCTTTCATCGGGACATTCAGGTCGGCGCGCACGAGGACACGCTTTCCCTCAACATGCGCTTGGTCGAGAGTCTTAAAGGAGGCCATTTCAGCTCGCGGTTTAAGAGATGGGGAAGCGCCGCCCCTTCTCTCCCGCCGGGAGAGAAGGGGACGCAGCAAATCGACTAGAGCAGCTTGCCCATAGCGACGAGAGTATCGAGCATGCGGTTCGAGAAACCCCACTCGTTGTCGTACCAGGAGAGGATACGCACAAAGTTGCCGGGCATCACCTTCGTCTGAGTGAGATCGAAGGTCGACGATGCCGGGTTGTGGTTGAAGTCGATCGAAACCAGCGGCAATGAATTGACGGCCAGCACGTTTTTGAGGCTGCCGTTGAAGGTCTTCCCGGCCGCCGCATCGATCATCGCTTGGTTGATCTCGTCTTCCTTCACGGCCTTCGCGAGCACGCACTTCAGGTCGACCGCCGAGACATTCGGCGTCGGAACACGGATCGACGTTCCGTCGAGCTTGCCCTTCAGTTCCGGAAGCACTTCACCGACAGCCTTTGCGGCGCCGGTGGAGGTCGGGATCATGCTGAGGCCCGCGGCGCGCGCGCGGCGCAAGTCCTTGTGCAGGGTGTCCACCGTCGACTGGTCGCCCGTGTAGGCGTGAATCGTGGTCATGAAACCTTGCTGCAAGCCAAAGAGCTGATGCAGCACGTACGCGACGGGCGCGAGGCAGTTGGTGGTGCACGAGGCGTTGCTGACCACGTTGTGCTCTTTCTTGAGCTTGTCGTGGTTGACGCCATAGACAACGGTGAGGTCGGCGCCCGCCGAAGGCGCAGACACCAGCACCTTCTTGGCGCCGGCGCCGATATGGATTTGAGCCTTCTCCTTATCGGAGAAAATGCCGGTGCACTCCGCTACGATATCGATGCCGAGATCTTTCCACGGCAGCTTCGCCGGGTCGCGTTCCTTCAGCACCTTGATGCGCTGGCCGTTGACGACCATGTCGTCGCCTTCGACACTGACGTCCGCCGGCAACGGTCCGTGGACGGAATCGAAGCGCAGGAGATGGGCATTGGATTCCGCCGGACCGAGGTCGTTGATAGCGACGAATTCGACGTCCGAGCGTTTCGCCTCGACCATCGCGCGGAAAACCATTCGACCGATACGGCCAAAGCCATTGAGTGCGACACGAACTGCCATGGGGTGCTTCACTTCCTTATACATAAGTTGGGATGCGGCTTATGAGCGGGCCGGAACGGCCCCGCGGCATCCCGCGCCGGGGTGGGGCCGGAAATACAATAGTCTTCCCCGGATTCCAAGCGGGCTCGGCGCATACCAGCCCCTGCTTTCCCAGAGGTGCCCGTGAGTCCAGCAAAAGCTTCTCCAGCCGCCAAAATCTTCAAGGTGGCGGAACGGTCCGCGACCATGCCGGACGAAGAGTTTCTCAAGCTTAAGGATGACTTACGCCTTGGGCTTATCGAACTGCAGCAGAAGATTCGCATTAAGGGCCAGTTTCCGGTGATCGTGGTCTTGGCCGGTGTAAAGGGCGCCGGCGTCATCGACACTCTGAACGTCCTCAACACGTGGATGGATCCGCGCTGGGTGCAAACCCATGCCTTCGACGCACCCAGCGAGGAAGAACGTGAGCGTCCCCCCTTTTGGCGGTATTGGCGCAGCCTACCGGCGGCGGGATCGATGGGGCTGTATCTGGAGGGCTGGTACGGTCAGCTGCTTGGCTTGGATCCGGCGCGTCCCGTGGGACGGGGCGATGACCGCCTGCGCCACATCGCGGCATTCGAACAGACCTTGGCCGACGACGGGGCTTTGATTCTGAAATTTTGGCTTCACTTGTCCGAACGCCATCATCGCCAGAAGAGCAACGAAGAGACGTGCGATGATCCTGTCTTTGGAATCCGGCCCGCCGACCACGCGTGGCGGCCCCAGCCGCCTTACAGCGTGTATGTAAAAACAGCCGCGAATATCATCGCGAGCACGAACACCGACCAAGCGCCGTGGCATGTGATCGGCGGCCGCGATGCCAACCAGCGGCGATTTGATATCTTGGACATCCTGAGCAAGAGCTTCGCCGCGCAACTCAAGCGCCGCACGCCCAGACCGGCCCGGACCGCCCCGATGCGCAAACCTCCGGCGCACGACATTCTCGCCTCGATCGATCTCTCGCAATCCATGAGCGACGAGGCTTACCAAGTCGCCTTTCACACGCAGCAAAGCCGTTTGTACAAGGCGCAGCAAGCGGCACGCGACGCCCGCATTTCGTCGGTCTTGGTTTTTGAAGGATGGGACGCCGCCGGCAAGGGAGGCGCCATCCGCAGGCTCACCTACGGATTGAGCGCTTACAATTACAACGTCGTGCCCATCGCCGCGCCGACGGAGGAAGAACGCAAGCATCACTATCTTTGGCGGTTCTGGCGTGCACTGGGCCGCGCCGGCCACATCACGATCTTTGATCGGAGTTGGTATGGGCGCGTGCTTGTGGAACGGGTCGACAACCTTGCGCCCAAAGCGGCTTGGACTCGCGCTTACGGTGAGATCAACACATTCGAGGAAGAACTGGTGTCGTCCGGGATCGTGCTGCAAAAATTCTGGCTGCACATCAGCAAGGCCGAGCAGCAGAAACGTTTCAAGGACCGCGAGGATGATCGCGCGAAGCAGTGGAAGCTCACCGCCGACGACTTCCACAATCGCCGCAACTGGAATGCCTACGTCGCCGCGGTGAACGATATGGTGAAGCGGACATCAACTGCTTTCGCCCCGTGGCGTCTCATTCCGGCCAACAGCAAAAAATTCGCGCGCATTGAGATCATGGCCAGGGTTGCGGACACCCTTGAAGCCGCTCTTGCCGCACGCAAACAAACCCGGTGAGCCGATAGCCCCGCAGGCACAACGGGTGAGGAACGCGCGCGACTCGCTATCATAAAAGTTGCAACGGCGGCGGCGGCAGGGCGTTTTTCTATGGATGGCGACCGCGCAAACTTAACCTAATTATCATGTATTTCAGTAAGTTAGCGTAGATGGCGACGAGTCCGCGGGTGGCGTGCAATGTGGGCCGAACCTGATTGTTGCGGTGGCGCTCAAGAGCCAGGGGTTGTAAACTTTTTCTCGTGTTGGGGGAGTTGCGACGGATCCTTCCGCTCGCGGCGTTCAAAGGGGCAAGAATGCTTCCGACGATAAGAGTGGCTGGTCGCGTCGCACTGAAGTGTCTGACGGCGGCCCGCGAAGGGGTTAACAGCGTTGAGCGGCCGTATGGCGCTCAGCCGGACAACGCCCTGTCCTTACATGCATTGCGCGCCAGAACAGGCGCTGCCGCGGTTGGTTTCGCGGTGATGACAGAACCGGCATAGGGGATGGTCCCATGAAGATTTCCAGACGTCATGTTCTCTCCGGTCTTTCGGCCGCAGCGGGTCTTTCCATTGCGCCGGGAGTGAATGTGTCGTTCGCCGCGGACGGCGCGCCGGCCCGCGATGTGCTCGTTGTGGTTTTCCAACGTGGCGCCTGCGACTGGCTGCAGATGCTCTCGCCCGCGGGCGACCCGTTCTATCAGAACGCCCGCCGCTCGATCCGCGTCCAACTCACCGGTACCACTGCCGGGATCGGCGTCGGCACGTTGGACGGCACGGACTTTTATCTGAGCGCTAGCGCACCCGAACTGAAACCGCTTTACGACAGCGGTAAACTCGCTTTCGTGCACGCAACCGGCCTGTACACCCTCGACCGCAGCCACTTCACGTGCCAAGACAACATGGAGAAAGGCACGGCGGATGCCGATCCGTCTGTCAACTCCGGATGGCTCGCGCGCCACACGGCTTCGATCGGTGTGCCTGCCGACTTGTCGGTGGTGGCCCAAGGATCGACCACACCGACATCGCTCCTGAGTCAGTCGGCGTCCGTCGCGATCTCCGACCCGGCGTCGTTCAACGTCTCCGGCGGCACGGCGAACGCCAACGTTATGCGTTTGATCAACGGAGCAGGAGCGCGGACGCCGTACAAGGACTCCGCACTCAAGACATTGACCACGATCCAGGACGTTCAGGCCGGACTTACCGGTTTTCAGGATCCCTCGGGCACAGCCGGATACACCAATGGCAGCTTCTCGCAGTCCTTGCGGGCTGTCGGCCGTCTCATCCGCATGAACGTGGGCGTCGATGTTGTCACCGTCGATTACGGCGGTTGGGACATGCACAACAATCTGGTCGCCGAGTTCGCGACGCGCACCACAGAGTTTTCACGCGCGCTTGCCGCATTCTGGACCGATATGGCCAACTATCAGGACCGCATCACGCTCGTCACGATGACCGAGTTCGGCCGCCGCTTCCAAGAAAACGCCAATCAGGGAACCGATCACGGGTCCGCATCCGGCATGCTGATCCTCAGCGGCAATGTGAAGGGTGGGAAAATATACGGCACGTGGCCGGGCCTCGCGCCGGCGGCGCTGGTCTCCGGCGACTTGGCGATCACGACCGACTATCGGCAAGTGCTCGCCGAAATCCTGGTCAAGCGTCATGCGGAAGCCAAACTGTCGACCGTCTTCCCGACCCTGAAATATGCGCCGCTCGGCCTTTTCGCGTAATCATCAGAGGGCAGAATGCCAACGCAAAATCGCATCGCGCTCAATCGTCTGACCTTCGGGGCGCGCGACCTCGAGGAAAGAAACGTCAGCTTCACCGGATTGCAAGCGTGGCTCGAGGACCAGCTTCGGCCGCCGCCCGGCGACGATTTTGACATGGCGACGCACTTGGCCGCGCAGACCATGCGCATCACCTATGCGGCGTCCGATCCTACGTCGACGCGAGGCACATGGCCCGCCGTCGATGAACTCCGCCCTTTTAACTACCTCAATCTGCCTGTCCCCGATCTCTGGAACATCAATCGTCAAGCGAGCAGTCAGGCGATCTCGGGATCCGAGCGTACACGTATCCGGCAGGAGTTGTTGTCGGCGACGTGGATGCGCAACACGCACAGCCGCTATCAGTTGCGCGAATTCATGGTCGATTTTTGGCACAATCATTTCAACATCAGCAAGAACGAGGCTGAGCCCGCGACCGCCCTTCTTCCGGTGTTTGACCGCGTTGCCATCCGCCCCAACGTGTTCGGCAATTTCCGCACACTCCTTGAGGCGACGGCCACCGCCGGATCGATGCTCATCTACCTCGACAACTATCTGAGCACCTCGACGACGCCGAACGAGAACTACGCCCGTGAAATCATGGAACTGCACACGTTGGGCGGCGATGCCTATTACGGGAAAGGCGACGTCACGCCCGCCCCGCGCCTTCCCGACGGCACGCCGGCCGGCTTTACCGACCAGGACGTGATCCAGGGCTCGCGCGCTTTGTCGGGCTGGACAATCCAGACCGGTCAGCGCAACGCAAGCAATCAGACTCTGCCGAACACCGGCGAATTCATTTACAACGCCGCCCAGCACAACACCCGCGCCACGACGCTGCTGGGGCGCAACCTCGCCAACATCGTCGGCGATATGGCGCAGGGCCGCGCGATGCTCGATACCATCGCGACTCACCCCGCCACGGCACGCCATGTGTGCGGCCGCCTCATCAAGCGCATTTTCGGCGATGTCATTCCGACGGCCGCCCTGGACCGTGCCGTGACGGCATTCCGGACGTACCAAGACGCACCCGATCAGATCGCTCAGGTTTTGCGCGCCATTGTGATGCACGGCGATGAGATCTACGCGCACCCGGTCGGAAAGGTTCGCCGGCCCTACGAACGGATCATCGCTCTGCTGCGCACAACCGATTCGATCTTAACGGCAGGTACGACGGCAGCGACCGCGCTGGATCGCCTGACTGACGGCTTGTTCGCGTGGCCTGCGCCGGACGGGCGGCCGGATTTCAATGCATACTGGCTCGCCACCGGAGCGAACCTCTCCACATGGAACCTGCTCTTCCAAGTTCCGAACTGGCGCGAAGTCCAGACCAGCTTGACCCAGCAAACGCCGGCCGCGGCGGCGACGTCGCCGACGGCGACGGTCGAATATTGGGTCCGGCGCATGACCGGCGACCTGCTGCCCCAGGGAAATATGAACGTGTTGGTGGGCGATCAGGCAGGCTCCAATGGCGCACCCACCGCCATTCGCGACAGGCGCCCGGCGGCGACCATCGAAAACAACTACCGCCGGCTCATCAGCCTCATCGCCACGACAGAGGAATTCACACTCCGCTAGCCGAAGGCGGACCAATTAAAGCCGGCCAGCCGTGAGGCTGGCCGGCTTTCTATTTGGCTGATTAGGCGGCGACCTTTGCCTGCTCGCGGGCCGCGCTGCGCGTGTTGTAGAGGTATCCGCAAACGATGACGATAATGACCGCCGCCTGCGCGAGAAGCGAATAGAGCGACGGGTAAACGCCGAGCAGTTCAAAACGCGGGAAATTCACAACGCTTGGTGGCAGCTGCCCGCCTTCTTGCAGGGCCGCGATCCCCTTCCCCGCCATAACGATGGCGAGAAGGGCCACAAGCGCGGAGCTCCAGGCGAAGAACTGCGAGATCGGCAGACGCCTGCTGGTCTTCAGCATCACGACCGTGATCACAGCAAGCACCGCAACGCCCGCGAAGAACCCGCCAACAATGGCGCCAACGTTCCCACGCGCCCACAGAGCGATATAGAAGAGGATCGTTTCGAAGACTTCGCGGTAGACGGCGACGAAGGCCAGCCCGAACAGGAACCACGCGGACTTCTTGCTGAGCGCCGATGAGATCTGCTGCTTGAGATAGGCTTGCCACCGCCCGGCGAGGCTTTTGCCGTGCATCCAGATGCCCACGGCAACCAGAATGATCGCGGCGAACAGCGCCGCGAAGCCTTCCGTGAATTCGCGGCTCGCACCATCAATATCAAAGGCGTAGGCCGCGACGGCCCATGTCACCACACCGGCGCCCAGCGCGACCGCCCATCCACCATGCACATAAGGGAGCACATCGCGGCGGTCGACTTTCGTGAGGAAACCGATCATGGCGACCACGACGAGCAGCGCCTCCACGCCTTCTCTCACAAGTATGGTGAAGGCGCCGAGGAACGCGGCGGTGCCGTCGTCGGCCGACGGTGAGAGGGCGGCGTCAGTCGCATCGAAGAGGCCGCGCAGGACAGCGGCTTGCGCTTCCACATCTGCGACCGGGGCGCCCGCGTTGATCCGGGTGCGGTATTCACCCATGGCCGTTTCGACCTGGGCGAGCAGGCCGGCGTCACGCGTTCTCAACACCCCTTCAACGGGTTCGAAACCATCGAGATAGGAGGACAGTGCAAGTTGACCTGCGCCACGCGCATCACCACTTTGGTAAGCCTTGACGCTCTGCGCGAGCCGCGCGCGGGCAACCGTGAGACCACCTTCCGCCGCCGGACGATCGGCTGCGGCGGGGGAGGAACGGAGATACGCCGTAACAGCCCGCGCTTGCTCCGGGCCGATCGCACCGGCGAGTTTCTCTTCAGTCACCGCGGTCAGTGCACCGAGATCCGGCACCGCGGCACGAACAGCGCTGCTCTCCTGCCACAGTTTCTCACCTTCGGAACGCAGTTGATCGGTCGCGGACATGTTGCCGACGTAGAAGGCCAGTGCCCACCGTTGATCTTCGGGCAATTGCTCGAAGCTCGCCATACCGGTGTCGGCAACGCCCTGGGTGATCACTTCATAGAGGGCAAAGGGACTGCGGACTCGGGCGCGCTCGTGATCGGTAAAGGCAATCGGGGACGGATCGAGGTGCGCCCCCGTCTCCCCGTCTCCGCGTCCCTCCAGGCCGTGGCATGCCGCGCAATTCTCGGCATAGAGCGCCTTCGCAGACACCATGTCGGGGGCTTTCGCAGGCGCAGCCGGCACCGGATACAGCGCGACGAGCGCGCCACTTAGTCCATTGGCGAGACCCGCGACCTCGGAGGGCGCCGCACGATTGGCGATCGCGCCCATCAACTCCTCAGCCTTTGCAATCAGCGCCTGGCGTCCTTCCTTCATGGGCAGAATGGCGAGACGTTGGTGAACGGTGGACGCGAATTCGGTCATCTCCGCGTACTCGCTGTCGCTCACCACCGCGCCGTCTTGCACGGCCCCGGAATAATCGACCGCGATGTAGTCAACGAGTTGCCAGATTTGCCGGACGTCTGCGGTTGGATCGGAGGACGAGGCGACGGTCGCGGGCGCCGCTTGTTGTGCTTGGACAGGGGTTGCGAGGGCTCCGCCGGCGCTGAGCGCCGCGAGGAAAGCGAAATGGCGGAAGAGACCCGAAGCCTGCGCCCACATGGGGAACCGTCCTTAATGTAACGACAACCAGTTCAACCGGTGTATTGCAATTAAGAATGGTTCGCAAGGTGATTCGAGGGGTAGCGACGGGTAGCGCGGTAACTTCCGCGCTACCCCGAAAGCCTTATTTTCCGCGCACAAGCCGCACGGCATTCGAAGAGGTCTGGTAACCATTGAAGATCGCACCGCCGCCGAATTGCACCAGCCAGGCCAAGTCGCGCTCCGTCTGGCTACCGCTCCAGTACCAGAGCTTCAGCGGATCCAAGTTCGGGAATGCATCCGGATTGATGGAGGGAGAGCACGCTTTGGAGACCAACGTCTCCAGTTCCTCCCGCGTGGGGAGCCGCCAGCCGCCGCGTTCCTGCCTCTTGGCCCCCTTCCAATCGAATTCCTCTATGGCCCCGGTGCACCCCTGTCCTTCTTGCCACGTCTGTCCAACACTGCAGCGTTGCCAGGTGAGTCCGGTCTCCTTGTCCACGACCTCGGCGCCTCTCATCTCATATCGGGTGGACGGGATGGGATTGCGGGCGGCGTCACACGCCGCCAGGACCGGGTTTGCAACGAGCACGGCGGCCGCGACTAGGCCCATTACCGCTCGGGTCATCATCGATTCTCCTCATGTCATACAAGCCGACGGTGGGCGCCGCTCACCGGCCTGTGCGCGCAAGGGATGACCGCGCATCCTCCGGGGAGGGAACGTCCAACCACCCGGCGAAATAATTCGCCGGGCTCCCCGGTCAAGTGGGGGAACCCGGCGTCACACGAGAAAATTCGAGGCGTGGACTAATGGACGCGGCGCGAATCCCGGTTCGTTTTCTTTGCCGCATCCTGCATACCCCCGACCGCGTTCTGCATTTTGCCGACAGCTTTGGCCGACTTGCCTTCCACGACCATCTTTTGATCGCCGACGGCTTTACCCATTGCTTCTTTAGCCCGGCCCGCGACGGTCTTCGCGGCGCCTTCAACACGGTTCTTATTCACGGCCGATACCTTTCATGTTTGAGACAACGATCACAGGGCTCCCATACGGGAGGCTTGCTGTGGAGGGAGGTGGGGCGGGAGAAGTCACAGCAATCACGGGACCCGACGGGGTAGCTGCAGGTGCGAGGCTATTTTCATCGATAAGCAAGGCGATGCCCCGCGCGGGCAATCCGCCGTGCGGCACATACCGCTGTGTGATTGATTTCGGCGGTCCGAGCGGGGCCGGCGTTTCGATTTCAACTCCGGGAGAATCCTGTCCAAAGGACTGAGCCTGCGCCACCGACATGGTCAACGGCAGCGCGCACACGGCGATACTTAAAACGACACGAAACATGACAAACTCTCTTCAGCGGAAAAGCGACGACGTTATGCTGAAGAAACGGAGAGGTGGCGCGCGGAGTTCCGCGGCGAACATCAAAAAACGTCAGTAAAATCAGGCTAAAACGTGGCATCCGCCACGCCGTCGTCTCAATGTTTCAGAGGGATCGGGTGACCGTCGCGAAACGCGGCGATGCTGGTGGCCGCGCCGTGAGATTGTTTCATCACGACCACAGGGCTGGTTCCGTATTTCGAGGAAAACCGCGCGACGACCCGCGCGCGCTCCTCGTCCGGAGCGGCGCAGAACCACTCGAGGTGGCCATCTTGTTGTTCGAGAAAAAGTGCGTACATCGCCCGCTCGCGCTCCAACGGCGCAGGGAACGCCTGCGCACCCGGGGGATAACGGCGCACTGTCCTTAAAGTTGCCCGGAGCGTTGCGACCACACGACGCGCGAACAATGTCTTCAGCCATCTCTTCACGCTGATTGCCGCAATGTTGCCGAGGTTGCCGCACGAACCAAATTCGCGTCTGTGCGTTAGTTCTTCATGATCGGTGAACCCATCATTCATGCACTCAAGCTCGACAATCCGTTCTCCGGACGAATTGCGAAGCCCTTCGATGGCCCCTTCTCGCACCAGCGCGACCTGTCCTACCGCTGCGGCTGCTGCGGACAACGGGTGAACGCGCGCGATCTGGGGCAAGTCTTTCACCATGAGACACCCGGACACCGTCCGATCCCGCCGCAACTCGTGAGCTAGCGCGAGTCGCCCGCCGCTGCGTCCATGCGAGATGGGCGCGGCGCCGGTTGAGCGCCAAAAATCTTGAAAGTGTCGCGGGAACCTTTCCTTTTGGCCCCGCGTTCATGTGGCGGAGGGATATTGCCCGGTACACGTTATTATTGTATCGGCGCAACACTCTGACAAATAAGTCAAAAAGACGTGTTTGTAGCCTTGCGGCGTGGCAGTCCTGTCGCCATGGTTGCGTCCGTCTGCGATCCCCCTTCGCATACGCTTTATCGGAGAATACACAATGAAAAGACTACGCTTCGCGCTCATGGCCGCCGCAGCCAGTGCCGCGATCTCGACGTCGGCCCAGGCCGTCGATCCGGGCGGATACTTCTCTCTCGGCGCCGGCATCAATATGCCGCAGCACGATCGCGTCGACTTGACCGGTGCGCCGACCTCGGCCCCGCGCAGCAAGTTCTCGTTCGACAACGGCTGGATCGGCACGATTGCCGGCGGCTACAAGATGGACTCTGGCTTCCGCCTCGAACTGGAATTCGGCTATCGCGACGCCGATGTGAAGGCGCTCCAGGCTTATCCGGCTTCCGGGGACACGGAAGCGTGGCATCTCGGCATCAACGGCATCTACGACTTTCAGCCGATGGGCGGCCGCGTGACCCCGTACCTCGGCCTCGGTCTCGGTTATGCCGAAACGCAGCTGAGCCGCGTGCAGGGTCTCGGCCCGATCTATCACAACACCGATACGCACCTGCAATGGCAAGGCATCGCCGGCGTGGAAGGCCCGATCAGCGACCGTCTCGCCTGGTTTGTGGACTATCGCTACATCGTGGCGCCGAATATGGACTTTGCGTCGCGCGGCACCGAAATGATGTCGGACTACGACAACAAGAGCCACAACGTCCTCGTGGGTCTGCGCTTCTCGTTTGCCAAGCCGGCGCCGGCCCCGGTCGCGGCAAAAGTCGCCGCCCCACCGCCGCCGCCCCCGCCGCCTCCGCCTCCCCCGCCGCCGCCGCCTCCTCCGCCGCCGGTGCCGGAAAAGTTCCTGGTGTTCTTCGACTTCGATCGCTCGAACATTCGCGCTGACGCCGCGAAGGTCATTCAGGAAGCCGCTGCTTACGCGAAGAAGAACGGCAAGGTTCGCATCTCGACGACCGGACACGCCGATACGTCCGGTACGCCGGCGTACAACTTGGCCCTGTCGGAACGCCGCGCCCGCGCGGTCAAAGCCGCGCTCATCAAGCAGGGTTTCAAGGATTCCGAGATCGTCGTGATGTTCAAAGGTGAGTCGGAGCCGCTCGTGCAGACCGGCGACGGCGTGAAAGAGCCCCAGAACCGTCGCGTCGAAATTGTGATGGACTAGCCTCGGCGTTCGCTTGCTAAAGTGACGCCAGCTTCGAAGACGCCGGGTCCGCCGACCCGGCGTCTTTTTTTGCGCCGTTCGCGCAACAAGAGAATCTTGAAACAAAAGCGGCAGACCTTGCGTTTGCTCCTCGAAGCCTTCCTGCCACCCGATGATGGGCCGCACGGCGAAGAGAAGGTGAAAAAAACGCGAGGTCCCTATGCCCTTCCAGGTTACGCCGGCCACCACACCCGAACAGGCTATTGAGATGGCCTATGAACTCGCGATGTCACTTCGGGCAACCGGCTGGCCGCGCTCGCGGCAAGAATATGCCCGCGAACTTTGGGTCGATTACGAATTCGCAGATGATCCGTTGCGTCCGTTTCTGGATGCGGGCTTCAAAGCCGGCTACGCAGGCGAACGCAAGCCCTCTCCGCAAGACCTGCATTAGCGGACGAAAGCCAGGTTGAGCGCAAGGCTTCATCCAGGTGCCGCATCGCGGGCGTCTCTCACTGCCACACATGAATCGGAACGCCGCCCGGTGTCCCCCGCGGCGTCCGGCCGCTCACGGGAGCGCAAGTCGGGTAGTTCACGCCGGGTAGTTGATG
>JAYRKY010000003.1:0-238452 GCA_041905525.1 Rhodospirillaceae bacterium | reverse complement strand
CGCATACGCTCGTCGGCCGCGTCCTCCGCCAGCAGCTGCGCCGAACGGCCGCCGCCGCTCCGCCCGGCCGGTTTCGCATCGGCCAGGGATTCGGCGCGGATATTGGCGGTATCGCCGCTCTCGCGGGCGACAAGTTCTTCCAGTTCCTGCAAGGCCTGCGGCACGGCGGCGCTCTCCGCGGCGGCTTTCGCAGGCGCATCCGGCTCGTTGGTTTGGCGTGCAGGTTCGTTCATAGGCTTATCATTCCAGAAGGGCGCGGCGGAGGCTACCGCGGCGGCGGGGATGTCGGGTGATGGCGGAACAGGACGCGAATCGCGAGAAGCCGGATCGGCGGCGGGCGGATCGTCTCCGATCTCCATGGTCCACCGGGGGTCGGGCTGTTGAACGTGCGGCTGTTGATTTTCCGTGCGTGAGGCGTCCCCACCGAAGAGCACCGCGAACCAAGAGCGCGTGGGCGCGCGCTCAGCTTTCAACCGGGCCTTCTCGGCACGGGCCTGCGCCTTTTCTTCCTCGGCTCGCCGTTTGCGTTCAGCCTTCGCCTGGGCTTTCTCTTCCTGCTCCCGCGCGCGGCGGGCGGCCAGCTCCGTGGCGCGTTGCTCTTCCTCGGCGCGCGCCTTTGCGGCCTCTTCGCGGCGGATCTGTTCTTCGCGGGCCCGCTGCGCCGCGGCCTCTTCGCGCGCAATGCGTTTGCGCTCGCCCTCCTGGGCCGCCGCCTCTGCCTTGAGCCGCTCACGCTCCGCTTTCTCCAGAGCGAGACGCTCCTTCTCGAGACGCGCCGCCTCCTCGCGTTCGGCACGGGCGCGCTGCTCTTCTTCGGCGCGGCGTTCGCGTTCTTTTCTCTCTTCCTCGGCGCGGGCCTCGCGGGCCACGCGCTCGCGTTCGGCCCTGGCTTTGGCTTCTTTCTCGCGCTCCAGCCGTTCCTGTTCGCGTACGGCCGCAAGGTGCGCCGCCTCGGCCCTTGCGCGCTCCGCCTCTTCGCGCGCGAGGCGCTCGCGCTCCAAGCGTTCCTGCTCACGCGCGGCGGCGATCCGCGCTTGCTCGGCGCGCTCGCGTTCGGCCTTGGCTTTCGCTTCTTTCTCGCGCACGGCCGCAAGGCGCGCCGTTTCGGCCCTTGCCCGTTCGGCCTCTTCCCGCGCAAGCCGCTCCTTCTCCGCCCGCTCCTTGTCGCGCGCCTCCTGCGCGGAGCGTTCGCGGTCCGGCCGCTCGGCGTCGCGGCGGTCGCGCTCCGCTTTCTCGGCTGCGCGTTTCACGCGCTCCGCCTCTTCCCAGGCAGCCCTCTCGGCGGCCAGCCGCTGCCGTTCCGCTTCGTCGCGCGCCGCCTTCTCGCGGGCTTCTTGTTCCCGAAGCGCTTTCTCGTGCGACGCCTGCTCGGCGGCGATACGCTCACGCTCGGCGCGCTCGCGCGCCTCCTGCTCTAGGCGGGCGCGTTCGCGCTCGGCCTGCGCGATGCGATCCTGCTCTTCGCGCTCCCGGCGCAGCCGATCCTGTTCCGCGCGCTCCGCCGCGATCATCTCGCGTTCCGCTCTTTGGCGCGCTTCTTCCGCGGCGCGCTGACGCTCGCGTTCTTCCTTCTCGATGCGGAGCCGCTCGCGCTCGGCCTGCTCGCGTGCCGCTTTCTCCGCCGCTAGGCGTTCGCGCTCCGCCCGCGCGACGGCCTCCTGTTCCGCGCGCAGGCGCTCGCCCTCTTCCTTCTCTTTGCGGAGGCGTTCGCGTTCGGCGGCTTCCGCTGCCGCTCGCTCCGCCTCAAGGCGGTCCCTTTCCGCTTTGGCGCGCGCGGCCTCTTCGGCCTTCACCCGTTCGCGTTCCGCCCGCTCCGCCGCGATCCTCTCGCGCTCCGCCTGCTCGCGCGCCGCTTTCTCCGCCGCAAGGCGCTCGCGCTCCGCCCGCGCGACGGCCTCCTGTTCCGCGCGCAGGCGCTCGCGTTCTTCCTGTTCCTTGCGCCGACGCTCGCGGTCGGCCGCCTCGGCGGCGGCGCGTTCGGCCGCCACGCGCTCGCGCTCGGCTTTTTCGCGGGCGGCTTTCTCCACCCGCTCCCGTTCCGCCTCTTGTTTGCGCCGTTGTTCTTCCTCGGCGCGAACGCGGCGTTCTTCTTCCCGCGCGAGCCGCGCAAGTTCGGCGCGCTCCGCTTCCTCTTTGGCGATGCGCTCACGTTCCGCCTCGCGCCGCGCACGCTCCAGGCGCTCGGCCTCCTCGCGTTCGCGCGCCGCCCGCTCGCGGTCCGCCTTTTCCTTTTGCAGCCGCTCTTCCTCGAGTCGGCGGCGCGTCTCTTCTTCCTTGGCCTTACGTTCGTTCTCGCGGCGCTCCGCTTCGACCTTGTCGATCAGCTCGCCGTCCAGCGTCGCCCAGATGCTGATGGGATCGCTTGCCGCCGCGACCGTGACGCTGGCGCCATTCAGCGCGCGCAGCGGCGCGGCGATCGCGGGCGTCGCCGCAACCGTCTTAAGCCCGGCGGTGGCGGGGGCTGTCTCGTCACGCTGCAACAGCGTGACAAAGGCGCGCGCTTCGTCGGGCGACAGAAACAGCGCCGCGTCGATCTCGCGGCGGTTCAATTTCTCGCGCAATGCGGCGGGGATCTCGGCGACGCGCTTGATGCTGTACAGGGGCAACGGCCGGACCGCGAACCCCATATTGCCCAGCATGGCGGAGAGATTCACAGGGGCCGCGGTACTGCAGGCATATACAAGCGCGCCGTTGGCCGGCTTCAGTGTGCGTTCGATCAGCCGCGCGAGGTCCTGGGCGTCGTCTTTCGCCGCCAGCACCTCTTTGAATCCCAGGCGCCGCGCTTCCGCCGCGCTCAGCTCGCTTTCGACGAAGATCGGAAAGGTCCGCACGCCCACGTGCTCGGCCAGGGCGCGCACGCCCTCGGGACTGGTCGCCAGAAAACCCTGTGCGCTGGCCAGATTGATGTTTGGAGAGCTCTCGCGCTCAACGGTCACCAGGGGAATCGCGATCGGCTCATGGCCGCGGGCGGCCAACGCCTTCGCCGAGACCGCAGCTTCCTGCGCCGGCTGCGTAATCAGAACCCGCATGGCCGTTTCCTGGCGTTCATTTCACAAACGTTGTAGAGCCTACCTTCTTAAGTGGAAAGCCTATGATTGTCCTCGGATTGGAAACCAGTTGCGACGAGACCGCGGCCGCCGTCGTTGACGAGAACGGCAAGGTGCTCGCCCATGCGGTGTTGTCCCAGATGGACGAACACGCTGCGTTCGGCGGGATCGTGCCCGAGGTGGCGGCGCGCGCTCACCTTGCGCATCTTGACCGCCTCATCGCCAAAGCGATGCGCGAGGCCAACGTCGGATTCGCGGACCTGGCGGCCGTCGGCGCCACCGCCGGACCGGGGCTGATCGGCGGGGTGCTGGTGGGCGTTATGTCGGCGAAGGCCATCTCGGCCGTCCACAAGATCCCGTTCGTCGCGGTCAATCACCTGGAGGGCCACGCCCTCACCGCCCGGCTGACCGATCGCGTCGCCTTTCCGTTTCTTCTGTTGTTGGTCTCCGGTGGGCACTGCCAATTGCTGGCGGTCGAAGGCGTCGGAAGATATCGCCGGCTCGGCACCACGGTCGACGACGCCGCCGGCGAGGCCTTTGACAAAGTCGCCAAGATGATCGGGCTCGGCTATCCCGGCGGACCGGCGATCGAGCGCGCCGCCAGGACCGGCGATCCGACCCGCTTCGCCTTCACACGACCGATGAAGGGAAAGCCGGGTTGCGATTTTTCCTTCTCCGGGCTCAAGACTGCCGTGCGCGTGGCGGTGGAGAATCTCCCGCCGGGTCCGCTCAGCGAGCAGGATATCAGCGATCTTGCCGCGTCGTTCCAAATTGCGGTGACGGAGTCCATCGGCGACCGCGTTCGCCGCGCGCTGGAGATGTTCGCCGAAAACTACGAGGGGCGCAGTCTGGTGGTCGCGGGCGGCGTCGCCGCCAACACGATGCTGCGGGCTGAGCTTGAGCGGCGCGCGGCCGAGGCCGGTTTCGCCTTCGTTGCGCCGCCCCTGTCCCTCTGCACCGACAACGCCGTGATGATCGCCTGGGCGGCGCTCGAACGTTTCAAACTGGGACTGACCGACGGTCTCGATTTCCAGGCGCGCCCGCGCTGGCCGCTGGATCCCACCGCGCCACCGGCGCGCGGCGCGGGCGTCAAAGCCTAGACGTTATAATACTCGCGGAACCACGCGACGGTCTTGCCGAGGCCTTCTTCCAAAGACACCGAAGGCTGATACCCCACGGCGCGGTGCAGCGCGCTGACGTCGCACCAAGTGCCTTCCACATCGCCGGGCTGCATCGGCATCATGTTCAGCACCGCTTTTTTGCCGATGTGCGATTCCAGCGTAGCGATAAAGTCCATCAGGTCGATGGGGGCGCCGCGGCCGATGTTGAAAATCCGATAGGGCGCGACACCCGAACCGTCAGGTGTCGGAGCCATCGGGTTCCATCCTTCGTCGGGAACCGGGATGTGATGCGTCACCCGCACGACTCCTTCGACGATATCGTCGACGAAGGTGAAGTCGCGCATCATCTTGCCGCCGTTGTAAACGTCGATGGGGTCTCCGGCGAAGATGCGCGCGGTGAATTTATGCGGCGCCATGTCGGGCCGCCCCCAGGGTCCGTAGACCGTGAAGAAGCGCAATCCGGTGACCGGGATTTTGAAAAGGTGAGCGTAGGAGTGCGCCATCAGTTCGTTCGCCCGCTTGGTGGCGGCGTATAAGCTCACGGGATGCGAGGCGCTATGATGCTCGGCGAAAGGCATCGCCTTGTTGGCGCCGTATACAGAACTTGTCGAGGCGAAGACCAGATGCTGCGTCTTCAGCGCCCGCGCGGCCTCAAGCACATTCAAGAAGCCGGTGAGATTTGCGTCGGCGTAAGCCTGCGGATTCTCCAGGCCATAGCGCACCCCCGCCTGCGCGGCGAGATGGATGATGTGCGAGGGCTGCACATGATCGCAAAAGGACAGAACCGCGTCTTTGTGAACCAGGTCGAGCCGGCGTCCCGTGAACGACGGATGCTTCTCCAGAATCGCCCAGCGCGCCTGCTTAAGGCGTACGTCGTAGTAGGAATTGAAATTGTCGATGCCGACGACCGCGTGGCCGGCATCCAGAAGGCGCCGGGTCACATGGAAGCCGATGAACCCGGCGGCGCCTGTCAGAAGGATGGTCATGAAGTCATCTAAACACGAAAGGACCCGCACGCAACGGCGGATGAGGGGCTTTCGTTCCGGCCATGGACAGACTCGTTACCTCGTGCCAAGACTTTGGCAAAACAATAGAATAGCGACATGCAAAAGCTGGGAGTCATCGGCGCGGGAGCTTGGGGAACCGCCCTTGCGGTGGTGGGACGCCGCGCGGGACGGGATGTGAGCCTGTGGGCCCTGGAGCCCGAGGTCGCCGCCGAGATCAACCAGCATCAACGCAATACGCCTTACCTTCCCGGAGTCGCCCTGGAACCGGGCATCGCCGCCACCACCGACCTCGGCGCCGCCGCGGACGCCGACATCCTCCTGCTCGTTACGCCCGCGCAGCATCTGCGGGCGACATGCGAAAAGCTGCGGCCGCTGCTGAAGTCCGGCGTGCCCGTGGTCATCTGCGCCAAAGGGATCGAACGCGGCACCTCGGCCCTGATGACCGACGTCGTCGCTCAATGCCTGCCCGGCGCGCCCTTGATGATCCTGTCGGGTCCCACCTTCGCGCAGGAGGTCGCGTCCGGACTGCCCACGGCGATCACCCTCGGCGCCAGCGACCCGGACCTCGCGCGCAATGTCGCCCAAGCCATCGGGTCGCGCGCCTTTCGGCCTTATGTCTCGACCGATATCGTCGGCGCGGAAGTCGGCGGCGCGGTGAAGAACGTGCTCGCGATCGGCTGCGGAATTGTCGAGGGCAAGGGGCTCGGCGCCAATGGACGCGCGGCGCTGCTTGCCCGGGGTCTGGCCGAGATCGTGCGCCTCGCCGTGGCGCGCGGCGGCAAGCCGGAAACCCTGATGGGCCTGTCCGGCCTGGGGGACCTCGTCCTTACCGCGACCTCAACCCAATCCCGCAACTATTCCTTGGGCGTTGCGTTGGGCAAGGGTCAGACACTCGAGCAGGTTTTGGGCGCCCGCCGGTCGGTGACCGAGGGCGTCACGACCGCGGAGGCCGTTGTCACCCTGGCCGCCAAGCTCGGGGTCGACATGCCCATTTGCAGCGCCATCGATCGGGTCCTCAACCACGGTGCGTCGATCGACGCCATGCTGAAGAGCCTGCTCGAACGGCCGCTGCGGGATGAAGTGGATGCCGGCCCCCGGGGCCAATAGAGTACGGCGTGTGAAACGGCCGCTTGAATCGGCCGGCGTGAGATAGAGGGATCCCTTGAAGAAACCGGTACGCCTTTTTCCTGTGATTTTGTCGGGCGGCAGTGGCTCGCGTCTGTGGCCGCTCTCGCGCGAGGAATTCCCCAAGCAGCTTCAGCCGCTCACGTCCGAGAAGAGCCTTCTTCAAGAAACCGCGCTGCGCCTCGGCGCGGCGCCCCCGGATGCGGTCTTCGAGGTTCAGCCGCCGCTCGTCGTCTGCAACGAAGCGCACCGCTTTATTGTCGCCGAGCAGCTGCGCGCCATCGGCATCGATGCGAAAGCGGTCATCATCGAGCCGCAAGGCCGCAATACCGCCCCGGCCGCGGCCGTCGCGGCGCTGCTGCTCGAAGAAGCACCCGATGATTTGATGCTGATCATGCCTTCCGATCACTCCGTGCGCGATCCGGACGCGTTCCGCACCGCGGTCGCGGCGGCCGTGGATATTGCGCACGACGGGCATCTCGTCACCTTCGGCATCAAGCCGGACGCGCCCGCCACCGCCTATGGCTATATCAAGCGCGGCGGCGCGCTCGGGGCCAAGGCCTTCCGCGTCGAGAAATTCGTCGAGAAGCCCGATGCCGCGACAGCGGCGCGGTTCCTGGACGAAGGCGGTTACGATTGGAACGGCGGCATCTTCCTATGCCCCGTCGGTCTCTATCTTTCCGAATTGGAGCGCGGCGAGCCGGCCATCGTTCCGGCGTGCCGGCGGGCGCTCACCGAGGGCAAGAACGATCTCTTCTTCTTCCGCTTGGACGCAAAAGCCTTCGCCGAAG
The DNA here is from genome assembly GCA_041905525.1 of Rhodospirillaceae bacterium. Taxonomy (GTDB): domain Bacteria; phylum Pseudomonadota; class Alphaproteobacteria; order Rhodospirillales; family Rhodospirillaceae; genus SHVO01. The sequence continues at coordinate 231,361 of JAYRKY010000003.1, read as the reverse complement.
TCCCCAGCCAGTCCATCGACTACGGCGTCATGGAAAAAACCGATAAAGCGGCGGTCGTCCCCGTCGACATGGGTTGGTCCGATGTCGGCTCCTGGAGCGCGCTGCATCAAGAGACGCCGCACGATGCCACCGGCAATACGACGCTCGGCGATGTGATCGCGCTCGAAACCGAGAACACCTATATCCGCAGCGAAAAGCAGCTGACGGCCGTCATCGGTCTCAAGAACGCGATCGTGGTCGTGACGCCCGACGCCGTGTTGGTCGCCGATAAGGCGCACGATCAGGCGGTCAAGAAGGTCGTTGAGCAGTTGAAGGCGAAGGGCCGCAGCGAGGCGACGGCGCAGGTGCGCACCTACCGTCCGTGGGGTTGGTTCCAGAACATCGATGAAGGGCATCGCTTCAAGGTGAAACGCATCTGCGTGAAACCCGGCGCACAGCTTTCTCTGCAGAAACACTGGCACCGCAGCGAACATTGGGTTGTCGTCACCGGCACTGCCATCGTGACCCGGGGTCAGGAAGAATTTCAGCTGCGAGAGAATGAATCGACCTTCCTTCCCGCCGGCACGATCCACCGCCTCAGCAATCCGGGGCAGGTGGAACTGCACATGATCGAAGTGCAATCAGGCGAATATGTCGGCGAGGACGACATCGTCCGCATCGCCGACAATTATGGCCGCGAAGGTCAAGGGTCGGCGGAGCCGCGCAAGATCGCGCGGCCCGCGAAAGCCGCCGCAAAGGTGGCCGCCAAGGTGGCGAAGAAAGCCCGGCGCAAATTGCGCCGCAAAGCGACGCCGTCGCCCGCCGCACGCCGCCGCGTCCGCCGCCGCGTGGTGCGTCCGCGCGCACCCTTGATCAGCAAGCGCGCGGTCGTGACCAAGCTGCCGCCGCAAGGTCTGGCGAAAGCGCCTGGGAAAATCCCGGCGAAGAGTGTGGCGAAAGCTCCGGCGAAAGCGGCCTCCGCGCGGCCGAAGCCGACGCCGCCGAAACCGGTGCCCCCGAAGCCCGGCAAGTCGCGCAAGCGCACCGCGCCGGCGTCCAAGCGCACCGCGCCGGCGCCGAAACGCGCCGTGAAACCGGCCACGCGCAAAAAGGCCGGACGCAAGGGGCCGAAGTCCCGCAAGCGGACGTAACATGATCCTGTGCCGCCTCGCCGATCTCGCGGCCACAGGCGCAAGGGAAATCATCGTCTCCGACGCCGGCGTGCGGCGAAAGATTTTTGTCGTCAGGCACGCGCACGGCATCGCCTCTTACTTCAACGCCTGCCCTCACGCGCGTCTTCCGCTGAACGCCGAGCCGGATGTGTTCTTCGATGTCGGCCGGTCGGTTTTGGTGTGCGCCAATCACGGCGCGCATTTCGAGCCGGGAAACGGTCTCTGTCTTCGCGGCCCGTGCAAAGGCGAACGCCTCAGGCCCTTTCCGATCCGCATCGACGGCGAGGACATTCACGCGGACGATCCCGATTACGCGGGGGCGTGACTTCACCTGCGCGCGCCCGCTATCATCCTCGCCGATGGACTTGGAGGGGATTGAATGTCAGACGAAATCGTCATCGATGTGCCGCCCGCGTTTGCGAAGAACGCCATCATCGACGAACGCCGTTACAAAGAACTGCGCGCGGAATCGAGCGCTGACCCGTTGTCGTTCTGGCGCGAGGCCGGGCGGCGGCTGGACTGGATCACCCCATATTCCAAGCTGAAGGACGTCTCCTTCGACGAGAAGGACCTTCATATCCGCTGGTATTACGACGGGGCGCTGAACGCGAGTTTCAATTGCCTCGACCGTCACTTGGCGACGCGCGGAAATCAGATCGCGATCATCTGGGAAGGTGACGATCCCAAGGATTCGAAGAACATCACCTATAACGAGTTGCACGAGGCGGTGTGCCGGCTCGCTAACGTTCTGAAGTCCCTCGGTGTGACGAAGGGCGACCGCGTCTGCATCTACATGCCGATGATCATTGAAGCGGCGGTTGCGATGCTGGCGTGTGCGCGCATCGGCGCCATCCATTCCGTGGTCTTCGGCGGTTTTTCTCCAAAGTCGCTGTCGGAACGCATCAACGACTGCGGCGCCAAGCTCGTCATCACCGCCGACGAGGGACGCCGCGGCGGCAAAACCGTTCCGCTCAAGCTGAACGTCGATGAGGCGCTGAAGAACGCCCCGTCCATCCGTAATGTCGTGGTGGTCAAGCATACCGGCAGCCAGGTGCCGATGAGCACGCCGCGGGACGTGTGGTATCACACGGCGACCGAGAAGGCGCGCGCGCGCTGCGACGTGGTGGAGATGAACGCGGAAGATCCGCTCTTCATTCTCTATACCTCGGGATCGACCGGAAAGCCCAAGGGTGTGCTGCACACGACCGGCGGCTACCTCGTCTACGTGTCCATGACCTTCGAGTATGTTTTCGACTACAAGCCGGGCGAGGTCTATTGGTGCACCGCCGACGTCGGCTGGGTCACCGGTCACAGCTATATCGTCTATGGCCCGCTCGCCAACGGCGCGACGACCCTGATGTTCGAGGGCGTGCCGAACTATCCGGATCCATCGCGCTTCTGGCAGGTCATCGACAAACACGGCGTGAATATCTTCTACACCGCGCCGACCGCGCTGCGCGCGCTGATGAAGGACGGCGAAGCCCCGGTGAAGCGCACCTCGCGTGCCACGCTTCGCCTCTTGGGTTCGGTCGGCGAGCCTATCAATCCGGAAGCCTGGCTTTGGTATCACCGCGTCGTCGGCGATGGCCGCTGCCCGATCATCGATACATGGTGGCAGACGGAAACCGGCGGCGTCCTGATCTCGCCCTTCCCCGGCGCGACCAAGCTGAAGCCGGGCTCGGGGACCGTTCCTTTCTTCGGGATCGAGCCGTGCCTGATGGACGCCAACGGCAATGAGATCGAGGGCGCGGGCGTCGGTAATCTCTGTTTGAAGACGTCATGGCCCGGCCAGATGCGCACGGTCTACGGCGATCACCAGCGTTTCATCGATACCTACTTCAAGGCCTACCCCGGAAAGTATTTCACCGGCGACGGATGCCGCCGCGATAAGGACGGTTACTACTGGATCACCGGCCGCGTCGATGACGTCATCAACGTGTCCGGGCACCGTCTCGGCACGGCCGAGATTGAGAGCGCGCTGGTGGGCCACAAGACGGTCGCGGAAGCTGCGGTGGTCGGCTATCCGCACGATATCAAGGGCCAGGGGATCTACGCCTACGTCACCCTCAAAGCGGGCGTCGAGCCGACCGAAGATCTGCGCAAGGAACTCGCGGCGTGGGTCAGCAAGGAAATCAGCCCCATCGCGAAACCCGACGCCTTGCAATGGGCGCCGGGCCTGCCGAAAACCCGCTCGGGCAAAATCATGCGCCGCATCTTGCGCAAGATCGCCGAGAACGAAACCGGTAATCTCGGCGACACCTCCACTCTCGCGGATCCCGCGGTGGTGGACGATCTGGTCAAGAACCGCGTTTCGACTTAGCCGTTTTTTCGCGGGCGGCCGCGCCGACAAAGCGCTGGGGGCACTGCGCCAGCTTGGACTTGATATCGTCTAGCAGCCAGCGGCCCGCGCGCCCGGGCGTGTACTTCCGGTCGTAGACCACGGCAACGGGCAATGAGAGACTCTCGTACTCTTCCAATTTGAGAGGCACGAGGCGTCCGTCCTCGATATGCCCCTCGACCATATGCAGCGGCATATTGCACCAGCCGAAACCGGCAAGCAGATAGTCGAGGCGTGTCGCCAGATCGGCGAAGCGCCACACCCGGTGGCTGATCACGCCGCCGGAAAACCCGGCGGTGATCTGCGTTCGGTCCGTCAGCACAAGCTGCACCTCGGCTTCAAGCTGCGCCCGCGCGATCGGCGTGGGCGCGCGCGCCAGCGCATGATCGTGCGCGGCGACCGGAATGAGCGTGACCGGCGGCAGGTCCTCGGTGACCAGGCCCTGCAGCGCACGGCCGCCGGTGGTGAATATGCCGATGCGCGCCGCGCCGTCGCGCAGGCGTTGTTCGGCACCGCCGAGCGCCTCGGTGAACACCGTCACCGGCAAACACGGGAAGAGGCCGGCCAGGTCCTTCAAGCTTTCGCGCACCAGGGCGCCGGGAAACATCGGATCGACGGCGAGCGTCAGTTCCGGCTCCAGGTCCGAGGCGATGCGTTCGGCTTTCGCGCGTAACGCCTCCGCCCCTTCGACTAGGCGCCGCGCATCCGCGAGCAGCACGCGGCCCGCGTCCGTCAGCACCGGTGTCTTCCCCTCCCGTTCGAACAACGGCAGTCCCAGCGTGGTCTCAAGACCCTGAATGGTCTGGCTGACGGCGGATTGCACCCGCGCCAAACGCCGGCCGGCGGCGGAAAAGCTGCCGGTTTCGGCGACGGCGATGAGGGTCCGAAGCTGGTCGAGGGTGAGACGGTCAAGCATAAAGCCATCATAAAATATGATGGATAATATCACAAGTTGGCCGATTTTCATGATGGGTTAGCGAGCGCAAAGTCTCCCCCACGCCACCCGCGCCCATTCATTCAGGAGGGTCCACCATGACCACCACATCTTCCAAGACCGACAGCAACCTTCTCTTCGTCACCTCCAGCCTGTTCGAAGGCCAATCCAAGTCGCGCGAAATCGCCGGCGAATTCATCGCCGCCTGGAAACGCCAGAACCCGGTCGGCGCCGTGGTCGAACGCGCCCTCGCCCCGTCCAACATCCCCCACCTTTCCAGTGAGACCCTCGCGGCTCTCGGCAAAACGCCCGCCGCGCGCACCGGCGAGGAACAGGCCGCTGTCGCTTTCGCCGACCGGCTGATCGAAGAAGTTGAAGCCGCGGATACGATTGTCGTCGCCGCGCCGATGTACAACTTCACCATCCCCACGACGCTCAAGGCCTGGATCGATCACATCGCGCGCGCCGGACGCACGTTCCGCTACACCGCGAACGGACCGGAGGGCCTGCTGAAGAACAAGAAAGTTGTCGTGGTGGTCAGCCGCGGCGGTTTCTACGGCAGCGGGTCTCCGGCTGCGGCCATGAACCATCAGGAGCCGTACCTGCGCACGGTGTTCGGATTCCTGGGAATGAACGATGTGTCGTTCATTGAGGTGGAAGGCCAGGCCATTGGCCCCGACGTCGCTGCGAAGGGCGTAGCTGCAGCGCGTTCCGCGGCCCGCGCGCTCGCGCCGGTGCCGCTCGCGGCTTAACGCGCGAGGCGAAGCGAAAGCTTAAGCGCGGTAGGCCGACAGGAGCGTCAAGACCTGGCCGCGCTGAATCTCGACCACCTTGGCGCTGCTCTCCAGGTCGAGTTCGGTGAAGACCTGCATCGCCTGGTCGAAGGCTTCCAAAGCCTGTTGAAGGTAAGCGGCGTCTTTGGACGCCGCGCCTTTTTCTTTGAGAGCGGCGCCGATATTCGCCAGCGTCGCGGCCCACACCGCCGGCGCTTGAGCGCGGCTGCGCGCTTGGGCGATCTTGGTGAACACGGCGACTGCCTTGTCGAACAAGGGCGGTTGTTGTGTAAGCCGTCCCATCGTGATGAGTAATCCGCCCAGCGAGTTCTGGATATCGGCCCAACGCTCCGGCGCGTCGGTGATCGTCCAGATATTGGTCGCGGCAGTGAAGGCGTCGGCGGCTTCTTTCAGATGGATCGCTTCGCCCGAGGACGCCGCGAGCCCATGCAGCGCAAGCCCGAGCCGCGTATGCAAGGCGGCGTATTCGTCGGCGAACACTTCCTTGCGCACCATGCCAAGCGCGGCGCGGTAGTATTCGACGGTCTTTTCCGAGAAGCGCGACTGCGCCGTCAGTTCCGTGATCAAGGACAAGGCGTCGGCGATGTGGCTGCCGATCATGGCGCGTTCGTGCAGCGGGAAGGCGTCTTCGCCCAGGATCAAAGCGCCCTGGTACACCGCCACCGCACGCTGCAGCATCTTGTCGTTGCCGGTCCGCGCTCCTTCGAGAAGCAGCAGCGCCGCATAGCAGGCTTGGGCGGTCGCGCACTCGGCTACCGTGCCCACCATGTCGCCCTCGGCGAATCGCGTGGCGGCCCGCAGCACCGGACGGAACAGCGCGGCGCGCGCCCGCAGACCGTCCGCGCTTTCCACACTGACCGCGGCCAACGCCGCGCCGAAAACGAGATTGCCCGTGGCGTCGTCGAACAGCGCCGGCACTTCCAGACGTTCAAGCGCGGAGAAACTCGCGCTCTGCGCGTGTAGCGGGGTGGAAAGGGACAGGAATCGCAAGCGCCATGAGGCGCGCTGGGGGCCGCCCGAAAGTTTTGCGGGCACACTCTCGCCCCAGATCAGAAGATCGGCGCGTTCGCGCTTCAGCCAGCGGCGTCCAAGGTCGACCGCCATCGAGACGAACAAGGGCGCGCCGTGATCGGCGCCCGGCGCGGTCAGCGCGCGGTCGGCGACTTGAATGACAACGCCGGTGTGGCCGGAAAGCCGGTCGCGGATATGGCGTGCGGCAAGGCCTTGGAGATCGCCCGCGAGCGGGCTGATGAGAATGCGCAAGGGCTCGATGCCGAGCGCATCTTCGCCCTCTTCGCGTGGAAACATGTCGCTATCGGCCTGCGCGATGCGCTGACGCCGAAACAGATCGAGGAACGCACCTAACGACACACCAAACCCCCATCGCCCGGTCCGATCCTAAATCAGCCGCGGGACCCAGGCCGGAATCAAACGGTTAGCAGTCCGGACTTAAAAATATATTGAGGGACTCGGGGCCGGCATTCATTGCGCCCGGTCAAATGTCGCGCCGCCGACGCCCAATGTAACGCGTGCACGACGTCGTTTCGCCCGCGCCTAGAAGTCGGAGCAGCGCCCCTTCTTCTCCCAGTCGCCGTAGCGGGTGGGCTCAAGACCCTTCGGGCCGCCCTTTTCCGGGGGGAATTCCATCGGGGCCGCCGCGCCGCCGGCCGCCGGCGGCCGCGGCTTCAGCGCCGCCGCTTCGGGCGAAAGCCCCAGCGGCGGCGGTTGTGTTACCGAACTGTCGTTTTGATCCGTCATGGGTTCACCCTATCGAAGATCCGCGGCTTTGGCACGTCTTGCACAGCGGCGCGCGGCGACATACCTCAGGACGAAGACTTTTTGAGGAGATCGAAACGATGAACACGATGCGGGCCGGGCTTCTTCTCGCCGCCCTCACCGGACTTTTCCTGACCGCCGGCTATCTCATCGGCGCGCAGCAGGGAATGCTCATCGCCTTCATCATGGCGCTGGGCATGAACGCCTTCGCCTATTGGAATTCCGACAAGATGGTTTTGCGCATGTACGGCGCGAAACAGGTGGACCGCGCCAGCGCCCCGCGCTTCTACGCGCTGGTCGAAGATCTCGCGCGCCGCGCGAACATGCCGATGCCCAAGGTCTACATCATGGAGAATTCGCAGCCCAACGCGTTCGCCACCGGCCGCAATCCGGAAAATGCCGCCGTCGCCGCGACCACCGGCCTTCTCGAGATTCTGGACGAGCGGGAAATCCGCGGCGTCATGGCCCATGAGCTCGCGCACGTGAAACATCACGATACCCTCGTCATGACGATCACCGCCACCCTCGCCGGCGCCATCGGCATGCTCGCCAACTTCGCCTTCCTGTTTCGCGGCGGCAGCGACAACCGCAATCCCATGGGCGCCATCGGCACCCTCGCCGTCATGATTCTCGCGCCGCTCACCGCGATGATGGTGCAGTTCGCGATCTCCCGCGCGCGCGAGTACGGCGCCGATGCGGGCGGCGCGGCGATCACCGGCGACCCTCTGGCGCTGGCGTCCGCCCTCTCCAAGCTTGAGCGCGGCGCGCGGCAAATCCCGAATAATGACGCCGAGCGCAATCCGGCGACGGCGCATCTCTTCATCATCAATCCGCTCAGCGGACGCGGCGCCGACAATCTTTTCTCGACGCACCCGTCCACGGCCAATCGCGTGAAGAAGCTTCAGGAACTCGCGGGCGGTGCCGGCGGCGAGGACGTCAGCGTCGCCGCGGCGTGGGATCCGGAAGCGCAGGTGCGCGGGGCGCGGCCCGCGGCGCGGCGCCCGGGTCCGTGGGGCTAAGAAGCGTGCGAGAGCGCAGGCGCTGCTAGGCGCGCCTGGCCTTCACGAGGCCGCGGCAGTAGGGCGGGCTCGTCGGACCTTCTTCAAGCTTCCAGGCCATCGTGTCGCGAAATCCCGCGGCGTTGACCATCTGGCCCAAACACTGAAGCGTCGGTGCCCACCAGTTGGTCGGATTATTGCCGAGCTCGCTGTGCGGATAGAACTCCATCACCATCTGGCCGCCGGGGTAGCCCTTGCCCACACCGCCGCGGTAGGGACTGAAGTCGTCGATGATCGCGCTCTCGACATGAATACCGCCCGTGCACACGCTCGCCAGCTTATCGAGCGCCAGCAATGGGTGGCGCAGATGGTAGAGCGTGCCGAAGAAAAACACGGTGTCGAAGGTGCCGAGGGTTTCGGGCGAAACGTCGTAAACGCTCATCTCGCGCCGGGTCACGCGGTCGGGACCGTAGCCCAAGGCCTGCGCGCATAAATCGAAGTTGTGCCACTTGGGATGGATCAGCCCTTCTTTTCCGAGGGTGTCGGAAAAGTCGTCGATCGCCACGACATGGGCCGCGCCGCGTTTCAGCGCCTCGAAGGTCCAATAGCCGTCCCATGCGCCGACATCCAGAACGCGCTGGCCGCTCATGTCGCGCGGGATATCGTAGCGCTCGGGATACAAGGGCGCCCATCCCGGCGTCACCAGTCCGCCCGGCAGAGCGATCTTGTGGTACCAGTAAGGGACGGCGTCGATTTTCGATTTCAGGGTCTCGTCCATGCGGCGAACCTAGAGGACTTCGCCGCGACCCGCCACATTGACTTTGCCGGCGGTCTGTTCTCTTTGCTCCTGCATGACCGACAATTCCGATATCGCGGCGCGTAAGGCCGCGCTTCAGCTTCTCGACGGCGTCCTGCGCAAGCACCGCAGCGTCGACGATGCTTTCGACGCACAGACGGCGCGGCTTGAGGCGCGCGACCGCGCCTTCGCGCGGCTGCTCGTCGCCACCATGCTGCGCCGCTTCGGGCAGATCGACGCGGTTCTTAAAGTGTTCGTGACGAAGAAACCCGCCGACCCGGTGATGGATATCCTGCGTCTGGGCGCGGCGCAGCTCTTGTTCCTCGGCACGCCGCCGCACGCCGCCGTGGCCACGAGCGTCGCGCTCGCCAAGCAGGGCTATGCGCCCGCCGCCGGCTTTGTGAACGCGGTTCTGCGCCGTGTCTCCGAGAAAGGCGCGTCGTTCGTCGCGGCGCAGGATGCCGCGCGTCTCGTTACGCCGGATCGCCTCTGGAAAAGCTGGGAGGAGGCCTACGGACCGGCGGTGGCGCGCGCAATCGCCGAAGCGCATCTCAAGGAACCGCCGCTCGATCTTTCGCTGAAGGATCCGGCGGCGGCGGCGCAATGGGCCGCCGATCTCGGCGCCGTGGCACTGCCCACCGGCAGTCTCCGTCTCACGGACGCGGGCCGCGTTCAGGATCTCAAAGGTTTCGCCGAAGGCGCCTGGTGGGTGCAGGACGCGGCCGCCGCGCTGCCGGCAAAAATTCTCGCGCACATCCTTTCGAAGCCTTCGCAGGTCATCGATCTCTGCGCCGCCCCCGGCGGCAAGACCGCGCAGTTGGCGGCCGCGGGTCACACCGTGACCGCGGTCGATGTCTCCGGCGCGCGCCTCGGCCTGCTGCGGGACAATCTCGCGCGCTTGAATCTGCAAGCGCAGGTGCTCGAAGCGGATGCTCTGACGTGGCGTCCCGCCGCGCCGGCCGATGCGGTGCTGCTCGATGCGCCCTGCACGGCGACCGGCACGATCCGGCGGCATCCGGATCTTCCGCTGATGAAGACGGCGCTGGATCCCGTGGGGGCTGCCGCAGCACAAGCGCAGCTGATTCGCGCGGCCGCGGCCATGGTCAGGCCCGGTGGCTATGTCTTCTATAGTGTGTGTTCGCTGCAGCCGGAGGAGCGCCGCGCCGTGGTCACATCCGTCCTCGCGACCGAGCCGTCGCTTGCCGCCATCGCGCTGCCCAAGGACATCGTCGGCGACCCCCACCTCATCGACAGCGCCGGCGACCTCAATACCCTGCCGGCCCACTGGCCGGAGCGCGGGGGCCTCGATGGTTTCTACGGCACTCTGCTTCAGAAACGTTATATTTCAACGACTTAAATTATATCAGAGATATTTAGGCGGTGCGCGGCCCGAAACGCGGCGCTTGCAAATCATTCGCAATGACAATAGATTTGCGTTGCGAGTGATTCGCAATGTTAGCTCGGAGCGCGCCGCCAGAATGTACGTCTGCATCTGCAATGCCCTGACCGACCAACAAATCACCACGGCAGCCGAAAAAGGCGCCCGCACGGTCGCGGACGCCTATCGCATGTTCGGTGTCGAGATTAACTGCGGCCAATGCATGTGCCTGGCGCAGGACCTGATCGACGACGTCGCCGGCCCCGCCCTGCTTCAGGCCGCGGAATAAACGCGCCGCCCTATTCCTTGCCGTCCGAAGAACACTGGAGCTGCACATAGTTCTGCAGTCCCATGCGCTCGACCATATCGAGCTGCGTCTCCAGCCAATCGATATGTTCTTCCTCTGATTCGAGAATGTCCTCGAACAGTTCGCGGCTGATGTAGTCGCCGACCTTCTCGCAGTGCGCGATCGCGTCCTTCAGCGGCGCGATGGCGGCGTTCTCAAGGCCCAAGTCCGCTTTCAGGATTTCCGTGACGTCCTGACCGATCATCAGCTTGCCTAGGTCTTGCAGGTTCGGAAGACCTTCGAGGAACAAGATGCGCTGCGTCAGCGCATCGGCGTGTTTCATTTCGTCGATCGACTCTTCGTATTCCTTCGCGGCTAGGCGGTTCATGCCCCACTGCTTCAGGATGCGCGAATGCAGGAAGTATTGGTTGATGGATGTCAGCTCGTTCTTCAGCACCGTGTTCAAGAACGCGATGACTTGTTTGTCGCCCTTCATATGTCTCTCCTTGCAAACCGCCGCATCCGTTATCGGCGAAGCATCGCACACGGGTCAACAGTGTGTGCGCTTACAAGGTGAAATTGCCGGCGCAGTTACAAGCGAATGCGTCTTAACTTCGTCTCAGGAGAGAGTCTGGCCGTAGAGGTGAAGGTGCTGCCCCGCGCGGGTCCATTCCCCGACACGGCCCGATCCGATTCGCTGCGCGACCGCGACCGAGCGCCAGTTGTCGGGATGAATGACGTGGATGACCTTGGGCCACTTCAATGTGTCGCGCGCGTATTCGAGCGCCATGCGCGCGGCCTCGGTCGCAAAACCCCGTCCCCAGAACTCCCGCGCCATGGTCCAGCCGATTTCCTTATCGGGCCACGTTTCGGGAAAATAGGGCCCGACGTAACCAGCGAAACGGCCGCTGGCCTTTTCCTCCACCGCCCACATGCCGTAACCGCGCAGCGCCCAGTGACCCATAAGGTTGGTCATCGTCCGCCAGGCATGCTCGCGATCCTTTGGGAGTCCATCGAAAGTAATAAAGCGCGAGACCTCGGGGTCTTCGGCAATCTTTGTCATTGTCTCGATGTCGCTCTCGACGAACTCGCGCAGCCGCAGCCGCGCCGTCTCGATACGTGGGATGCGCCACGCCGTCATGGCTTGCGCGCCCGCACGAACAGATAGTCGCCGCGGCTGTGGCTGTTGAGAAGGAACAACGTGTAGAGCCCGTGGCAGATCAAACGGCGCATCGGGCCGAACGTGCCGGTCGTGCCTTTGCTGTCCACGATATTGAGGAAGTCGCGGTACAGCGGCGAGTAGAAGGGAAAGCCCCACGCGATCACGCGGTCGATCACAAGGCCGGCGCGCCGGATCTTTTCTTCAAGTTCGCCGTGCGCGTAGTTGCGCACATGTCCCACGTCCTTCTCGAAATTACGCATGCGCCCTTGCAGCGTCGCCACCACCACATGGCCGCCGGAATTGGTCATCGCCGCCATATTGTTGAGGGCGCTTTGGTCGTCGTCGATATGCTCGACCACATCGGCGCACACGATCAGATCGAAGCTGCGCGGCAGCCGCTCCTTCACCACATCGAGCACGGCGAACTCCGCCTCGGGCATTTGCCTGCGGGCGAGGGCGACGGCGGTTTCCGCCAGATCGGTCCCCATCATCTTCGCGCCCGGGTGCGCCCGCGCCAGCGTTTGGAGAAGCGATCCCTCGCCGCCGCCGATGTCGAGAATGGATGTGGGTGTCAAATCGTCCGTGAGGCGGCGCATCAGGCGCCGCGAGTGGCGCGCCATGGGGCCGTAGCGGCGCATGTCGTCCCACGCGCCGGTCCAAACGGCGTTGTAGTCGACTTCGGGGGCGGCGCTGCGCTCGGTCATACGCCCTGTTTTTGGATGATACGCTCGACAATGTCGAGCCATCGGTCTGCGATGACCGGCCAGCTATAGGTTGTTTCCACCCGCGCGCGCGCCGCGCGGCCCATGCGTTCGCGCGCGGCCGGCTCGCGGCCTAGGCGTTCGATGGCGCGGGCGAGGGCAGGGGCGTCCTCGGACGGCACGAGCCATCCCGTCTCGCCCTCCACCACCGCTTCGCTGCTGCCGGCGATGCGCGTCGCGATGCTCGGCAGGCCCGCGCACATCGCCTCCATCAGCACGTTCGCCATGCCCTCCTCGCGCGAGGGCAGCAGAAATACGTCGGCGCCGCGATAGATCTCCGGCAAGGACTCCCGCGTGGCCCAACCCTTGAAGGACACGCGGTCCGCCACGCCCAGGCATGCGGCCTGGGCCTGAAGCGCGGCGCGTTCGGGCCCATCGCCGACGATCGTGAGCCGCCATCTCACATCGGGCGCCACCTGCGTCAGCGCGGTCAGAAGAACATCGAGACCTTTGTGCAGGGCAAGGCGGCCCACCGTCAGAAGTTCGACGGTGTCGCGGGTTTCGTAGGTCGTTTTCGCCGCGATGCCCGCCGTGTCCGCCCCTTGCGGGACGACGCCGATGGTTTGATCCGGCGCATGCGTCCGCGCCATCGCGGCGAGGCCGTCGGAATTCGCGATCACCGCGTCGGCGTCGCGCCACAGCCGGCGGATCACCCCGCCCGTCAGGGCGTGATAGGTCTTCATGGTCAAAGGATCGAACCCCGGCACATCTCCGCCGCGCAAGGCGACAAGCGTCGGAAGTCCATTCGTGCGCTTCAACAGTGAGGCGACTGGGCCGCAGGGCAGGGTAAAGAAGGCGATCGCGGCCTCCGCGCGCCATTGCCGTGCATATCCCGGCGCGGCCAGCAGCGCGGCCGCCATGAACGCCAGCATCTCCGGTACGGAACTGCGCTCCACACGGCGGCGCAGCGCGGGGATGCGCCGCACGGTGACCCCATCGTTCACCTCAAGCGGCGGCAACTGACCCTGAGCCGCTGTCAGCACGTAGGGCGCGTGGCCGCGTTTGGCCATCTCCCGCGCGATGTGACGCATCGCATTGCCGCCGCCGCCGCCGATGGGCGGATACTCATAATTGATGAAGAGAATGCGGCGTGCGGTCACGGGCGAGGGGGGTGGTAGTTTGCGTGGGAGCAGCCTAATACACTGAGCGTCCATATCCCACGAGAACTCCGTATGCGTGCGGCCCTTATCTTTGTCTTGAAGACGCTGGTCGGCGCGGGACTGCTCTGGCTGGTCATCGCCCAGATCCCTTTGGGCGAGGCGGTGGCGGCGGCCGGCGCGCTGGATCTCGCGACCGTCGCACTGGCCGTGGGACTCTATTTCGCGGCCCATGGCGTCAACGCCCTCAAGCTGCGGGTCTTCTTGCCCGAGTTGACGGCGTGGCAGGCGTGGCGCTTCACCATGATCGGCGTGCTCTACGGCACCGCGCTGCCCGGCCAGTTGGCCGGCGACGCCGTCAAGGCGGTGCGCCTCGCCCGCATGCAGCACGGCGGCGATGTCGGCGCCATTCTCGCCGCGGTCGCGGTCGATAAAATTGTCGGCATCTTCGCGCTCCTGGTGCTGGTCGCTCTCGCGATTGGCGTTGAGTCCACCACCTTCGCGCCGCCGGTCATCGCCGCCACGGTGCTCGCGCTCGGCGGCGCCATCGCCGTGCTCGCCGGCGCGATCCTGCTGCCCATGCCGGCGTGGCTCGGCCGCTTCGGAACTTCGCTCGCCGCGTGGCGCCGCGCCTCCATGCAGCCGGGGCGTCTTTCGCTCGCCCTCGTCCTCGGGCTCGTGTTTCAAGCACTATGTGTGGTCATCACCGCGCTGATCGGCGCCCGGCTCGGGGTCGATCTTACGCTCCCCGCATGGGCCGTGGTCGTCGGCTTCAGTTCAATCGTTCTGCTGGCGCCCGTCTCCATCGCCGGGATCGGCGTGCGGGAAGCGACCCTCGTCGGCGCCATCGGCTATCTCGGCGGACCCGAGGCCGGAGCGTTCGCGCTCTCGGTCGTGTTGCTGGCGCTCACGCTGCTCGGCGCGGCGGCGGGTCTGATCCTCGATCTTGCCGGACGCGACGGCGACTAATTGAGGCCATAGGCCAGCGCAAGCCAGCACCACAGCGCGCGGCGATCGTCGCGCGCCCGGCTCCTGTGCATCTCCCATCGCGCGCGCAGGGCCATATCGTTCACGAACGGCACGGGGGCTTGCGGCGGCGTCCACTCCCGCAACCAGGCGGACAGCGGAATCCCGAAACCTTGTTTTTTGCGGCTGAGGATATGCGCGGGCAAACGTCCGTGCAGCGCGCGTTTCAAAATCCATTTCGTCGTATAGCCGCCGGCGATATTGCCGCGCAGCTTTACCTGCCACGGCAGTCGCCGCGCGTAATCGACCAGATCATTCTCCAGGAACGGCGCGCGGGTCTCCAAGGACACATGCATGCTGACGCGGTCCGTTTTCACCAGGATGTCGTCCGTCAGATAGAAGCGCGTGTAGAACTCCATCGCCCGGTCGACCGGGCTCGTCGCGCGCGACGCATCCCACGCCGCGATCACTTCGCTATACAACTCCTCTTCGCTCACCGGCGTCTGGAACAGGTCTTGGATCTCGTCGACCTGCAAGGGCGCGAGCCACACCGGATTGCGCAGCGCCGGCCGGCGCTTCAGGCCCATGAGTCCCCGGTTCAAAACGAAGTCGAGACTCATGTTCGTGTCCGAAAGGGGCAGCCGCGCCGCCATCAGGCGCACGGCTTGATGAATCGGGCGCGGCATCAAGCTGTCGTAAAGCTCGGCGCGCTGGATCATCTTGAACGGATCGTAGCCGGCGAACAGTTCGTCGCCGCCATCGCCCGACAGGGCTACGGTGACATGCTTGCGCGCGAAGGCGCACAACAGCGACGTGGGCAGCAGCGATGGATCGCCCAGCGGTTCGTCCATGCGCGCCAGCAGACCCGGCAGAAGCGTTTGCGCGCCGCTCAAATCGCACATCTCGCTGCGATGCGTGCTGCCGATATATTTCGCGACCTCGGCGGCGTAGGGGGACTCGTCGTAGCTCGCTTCCTTGAAGCCGATGGAGAAGGTCTCGAGACTTGCCGCCGGACGCGCATCGCTCGCGAAGCTCAGCACCGCGCTGGAATCGATGCCGCCCGAAAGGAAGATGCCCAGCGGCACGTCGCTCTCCATCCGCGAGACCACCGCCTTGCGCAGCTTGGCTTCCAGCTCCGCCGCCCAATCCGCCGGGGTGCCCGATGGGGTTTCCGGCTCGATGCCGAAGGTCCAGTAGGACTTGATCTCACGCGCGCCCGTCGCCGCGTTCACGATCATCATGTGACCGGCCGGCAGCTTCTTGATGTGCTCGTAAGGCGTATGGTCGCCCGGGAAGAACCCATGGGCGAAGAATTTCATCAGGCTCGTTTTCGCCGGGCTCGCGGCGCGGTAGGCCGGATGTTTGCGCAGCGCCGTGATCTCGGAGGCGAACGCCAGCGCGCCATTCTTGGTGCCGTAGAACAGCGGCTTTTCCCCGAACCGGTCGCGCGCGATCACCAGTGTCTTGCGGTGGCGATCATAAAGCGCGAGGCCGAACATCCCGTTCAGCCGCACGAACAGGCCCTGACCCCAGGCCTTATAACCGTAGAGCAGGACTTCGGTGTCGGAGTGATCCGAGAGGAACTTGTGGCCCAGGGCTTCTAGCTCCTGGCGCAGGGCGCGGTGATTGTAGATCTCGCCGTTGAACACGACGCACAGATCGCCCGCGCCGTCCCACATCGGCTGCGCGCCGCCGGGAAGATCGACGACGGCGAGGCGCCGGCTGGCGAGGAACACGGGAAGATGCTGATCGGCGAAAAATCCTTCGCCGTCCGGCCCGCGGTGAACGATGGCGTCCGCCATCGCCTTCAGGTCGGCCGCGGTGCCTTCTCCGACGAACCCTGCGATCCCGCACATGCGCTAGGAAACGCGCCGCACGTCGTTCGGCGGCGGCGCGAACCCGAAGGACGCGCCCGCGACATTGGTGCGCTCCTTCACGGTGTAAGGCGTCTTGTTCTGCGCCTCGTAATAGATGCGCACCAGCACCTCGGCCAGCAGGCCCATGAGGATGCACATGGTCCCGGTGATGAAGCCCAGGGTGAACAGAAGCGGCAGCGGCGTCGCGATGAACGGCGTCGCGGCGAAGAATTTCAGATACAGCGCGTAGAAGCCCGCCATGAACGAGATGAAAAAGAAGAACAGGCCGACGGCGCCGAAGATATAGATCGGCTTGGTCTCATACTGGGTCAGGAACTTCACGACCAACAGATCGAGCATCACCTTGAAGATGCGCGCGAGGCCGTACTTCGATTTGCCTTTGGTGCGCGGATGATGCTTCACCGGCAGTTCGGTGATGCGCGCGCCCTGCCATTTCGCGTAGATCGGCACAAAGCGGTGCATCTCGCCGTAAAGACGGAAGCCCTCCAGCACCTCGCGGCGGTAGGCCTTCAAGGTGCAGCCGTAATCCTTCAGCTTCACGCCCGAAACCCAGCTGATCAGCCCGTTCGCCAGCTTGCTGGGCAGGATGCGCGTGAGATAGGTGTCCTTGCGGTCGCGCCGCCAGCCCGAGACGACGCCGTAGCCTTCATCGAGTTTGGCGAGAAGGGGCCCGATGTCGGCGGGGTCGTTCTGCAGATCCCCGTCCATGGGCACGATTACCGCGCCGCGCGCATGGTCGATCCCGGCCATCATCGCGGCGGTCTGGCCGAAGTTGCGCTTGAAGGTGATGACGCGGATGCTCGCATTTCCCGCCGCCGCCGTTGCCAGCGCCTCGGCGGTGCCATCGGTCGAGCCGTCGTCGATGAAGAGTACTTCATAGGGGCGGGCGAGCGCGTTCAACGCCGGAATCAACGCCGCCACCAACGGGCCGACGTTGTCGGCCTCGTCGAAGATCGGAATCACGACGGAAACCAAATCCCGCTCGCCCACGCGCTCATCCCAAACAGCTCTCGAACAACCTCTGTTGTACAGGGGTAGTGACAGACCCCTCAAGGGGATAGCCGCGCAACAGGGAGAGATGCACGGTGCGCGAGGTCCAGCATAGCTTGCCTGCGCGAATTGAGGGTCCGGCCCGGTGGCAAAATCGGCTAACGTCCCGCGCTATGTCCCAGCCTCATCCATCTCCGCCGCATCCGTCTCATCCGCACAACGCCTGGCCGATCGCCGCCGTTGCCGCCGCCGGGCTGCTTCTGATCACCATCGGCGTGCGCCAGACCACCGGCCTGTTTGTCGCGCCCATCGATCAAAGCACCGGCCTCGGCATCGCCTCCATCAGCTTCGCGCTCGCCATTGGGCAGTTCAGCTGGGGCGCGATCCAGCCTGTTGCCGGCGCGCTGGCGGACCGCTACGGACCCGGCCGGGTCATGGCCGCCGGGCTTGTCGCATTGTCCCTGGGCTCCGCGCTCACCTCGTCCATGGACACGACCCTTGGGTTTGTGATCGCGCTCGGCATCCTGTCGGCGGCCGGTTCAGGCGCGGCGGGCTTCTCGGTCATCATGGGCGCGCTTTCGCACCGCGTGCCCGCCGACAAACGCGGACTCGCCGCCGGCATCTCCAACGCCGGCGGTTCCTTGGGGCAGTTTGTGTTCGCGCCGATCCTGCAACTGATCATCGGCGCGGCCGGCTGGGCCAGCGCCATGTGGTTCTCCGCGGCCGCCGCGCTGGCCGCGCTTCCCTTCGTCTGGATGCTGCGCAAGCCCGCCGATGCGGTCGTTCACGCCGTGGTGCAGGGCCCCGCGAATCTCAAGGCCGCGATCACGGACGCGTTCGGTGACCGCAGTTATCTGCTGGTGCACGCCGGCTTCTTCACCTGCGGGTTCCACATCGCGTTTCTGGTCACCCATCTTCCCGGCGAGATCGCGCTCTGCGGCATGTCGCCTTCGGTCGCCAGCTGGTCGCTCGCCATCATCGGCCTCGCGAACGTCGCCGGAAGTCTGGTGGCGGGTTGGGCCACGGGTTTTTATCGCAGCAAACATGTTCTATTCGTGATGTACGCCTCGCGCGCCGTACTTCTCGTCGCCTATCTCGCTGCGCCGAAGACCGCCCTGACCTTCTATCTCTTCGCCGCCGGTCTCGGCGCAACATGGCTCGCCACCGTCGCGCCCACCGCCGCCATAGTCGGCAAACTCTTCGGCACGCGTTATCTCGCAACCCTGTTCGGGCTCACGCTGTTCTCACACCAGATCGGCGCCTTCTTCGGCGCCTGGCTCGGCGGCCTCACCTTCGCCGCCACCGGCAATTATCAATGGATGTGGTACGTCGACGCGCTGCTCGCCGCCCTCGCCGCGCTCACCAATCTTCCGATCAAAGAGCCGATGACGCTTAAACCGCAAGCCGCGTAAGGCTTACGGTGCGCGCAACAGCGCGTGCGGGGGCGCCACCGCAAACCACGCGGTCGGTGCGGGGTCATTATCGATGGCTTCCACGGCGATGAATTTTGTCCCCGGCGGAACCGCGACGCGCCGGTAGCGCCAGCCCTGCGAGGCGGGCAGCGGGGCAAGATTGAGAATCTCCGCGCCGGTCGCGGCGTCGGTTACCCGCAGCGTTTGCGCCTGCGTGTCCGGCCCGGACAGGTACGGCACCAAAATGTCGGAGAGTCCCTCCACCTCGGATACGTAACGCAATGCGCCCGTGGGCGGCCCGCCGGTCCACGACCAGGTGCCCTGATACGCCGACGGCGCGAAGCCGAAATAGGTCGGATAGGCGCCGCCCGGTGTCCACGCCGCGTCCGCGTCGATGCGCACCGGCAGGATCTCCCCCGCGGTCCGCGGATCGGCGATCTCGCCCGGCGGCTCACAGCCCGCAGCGTCGTTTCCCCGATAGAGATAGAGGCGCGTCGGCATCACATAGGTATGCAAGCTGCTCGCCGGCACAAAGGCGAAGTGGGATGTGAAGCGGCCGACCTCCGTAAATCCCGTGGCCGCCGTCAGCTGCGCAAGCGCCGCGTCGGCGCGCGGCCCGTGATAATGGGGCATCTCGACCAGCCACTTTCCGCAGAGTCTGAAGTTCGGATCTTCGAGATTCTTGAAATCCTCGCGCGCATCCAGGATCGTCAGGGGCGCGCCGTAGTGCGCCGTCAGCCGCGCGCGCAGCGCGCCGAGGTCTTGCCAGCTCCTGCCCGTCACTTCCTCCACAAGTAGAAGGCTCGTCATCCGCGCCGCGGGATACGCGGCGGCAGCAAGCACAAGCGCGACAATACCCGCCCGCGCGACGGGTGCGGTGAAAAGCCGCGCGGTCCTGACAATGCCGAACGCGGCGAAGATCAGCACAATCGGCATGATGTGGCTGAAGTTGCGCTCGAAGAACGTGGGATAGGTCGCGAACCACGCCGCGAAGGCGAAGCAGCACAAAAAGATTCCCACCGCGCGAAAGTTTCGGCCCACGCCCGCCCACGCGGCGCCGGCCACGCTCAGTCCCAACGCAACGGCGCCGGTGGTCGCCGCGAAGTACGACAGAACATAGGCGAGGCGCTCGAACGTTGTCGCTTCACCTGGGCCGTAAGGCCACTGCGGCGCGTTGTACTGCCGCATCAGGAAGGCGATGCCTTCCATGTAATCGGCGCGATTGACGAGGGCGTAGGGCGCCGCGATCGCAAAGCCCAGCGTCACCCCAATGATGATCGCCCCCGCGCGCATCGGCAGTTCTCTGGCAACGCGCGCGAGGTAAGCGGTCAACGTCTCGGCGGTCTCCGCCGCGCGCTCCGGCAGCGCCAAGAGCGGCAGAAGCGCCAGCATCGAGATCTTTGTGGCGATCAGAAGTCCCGCTACCAGCGCGGCCGCGCCCGTTCTCCAAACCAGCGGCGCACGGCGCGGCCCCCCGATGACGAGGGCCAGCGTCAGCGCCGTCACGAATGGCTCCGGCCGAGCATAGAAAGCGTCCTGAACCAGAAGCGGATTGAGGACTACCAGCGCGCTCGCCACCAATCCCGTCGGCGTGTCGAACAGGCGGCGCGCGGCAACGAAGGTCAATCCCGTCACCGCCAGGGACAGAAGCGCGCTCCAGAGGCGCAGCCGCCACAACGTCTTTTCCGGATCCCCGGCCAACAGGCCGCGCGCGGCGCCCTCCACCGCCGCCGCGCTCAGCATGTAGCCCGAGAAATTGTACTGCGGCAGCTTGAAGTCCGGCGGAAGCGCGGCGTTCTTCCAGTTGGTATCGAGCGCGCCGGTATCCACCACGTGGCGCGCAACGCCGACCGCGATGGTTTCGTCCGGATGGAAGTAGTCGAACCGCAGCGGCCAAGCGCGAAGGCCGGCGCAGAGAATCAGGATCGCCGCCAGAAGAAGCTTTTCGCTACGCAGCACGGCCCGCCCCAGGGAAAATCGCGGCACTCCGGACATCAGAGAAGTGATGTAACTGAACGCCCCGAACCCTCCTTTGGGTTCGCGTGCGGGCGCATGGCCGCCGGCCCTCTTGCAAGGGCGGTCCCCGCAAAAAGATCGCCCGGCGCAGGGGCTGGGCGATTCAGGCGGTTGATCTGGAGTCCTATCGGCGGCGCGGTCGCCACCCGTCGTCGTCGCGCACGTCGGCGATCCGACCGGTGTGGGTATCTGCCAGGACAAAGGCATCACCGAGGTGCAGCCACGCCTGTCCGCGGCGCGGAGGCGGCAAGCCGGCCCCGCGCCAATCGTAGTGGATGTATTTTCCGCCAACACGAAACTCGTAAGGCACCACGCCGCCCTCGGTCCACACCGCCGGGCGGCCGCGCGCGTTCTCCACGTCGAGGATGCGCCCCGTGCGGTCGTCGGCCAGGATGAAGTCGCCGCCGATCTTCAGCCATGACGCCCCGCGCGGCGGGCGGCGTAATCCGCTGCCGCGCCAATCCTCGTGGATATAGTGACCGCCGGCGCGCAGGTTGTAGGGAACGATGCCGCCCTCGCGCAAGCCGCCGCGCCCGCGATCGGCGCGGTCATAACGATCCTCATAACGCTCGCCGCGGTAACGCTGATAACCATCGTCGTCGCGGTCGTAATCCGCAGCGTTGTACGAACGATCGGAATGCTGTTGTGCCGACGCCGCCGGGACCGTCAACGCGGTTCCGGCCAGCAAGCTCAACGCGACGGCGCCAAGAACAACGGTTTTCATTGTCGTCTCCTTTTTCGTGACACCTCGAATATGAAGACGCATCGTGGCCGTTCTCGGCCCTCAATCGAGGCCGTTTCGCCCGACCTATGACGAAGCTGTGGCGGCTTCTACGGCCGCGCGAATTTCTTCCACCTCATGCTCGCGCTTCATGCGGGGGTGTGTCTCTGGTAGCAGACGGCCCACCACCAAGACGGCGATTGCCCTAGAGCCTCATTCTTGGGACCCGACAAGGCGGTAACCGACGCCTTGTTCCGTGAGGATGTAACGTGGCAGCGCTGGCTGGTCTTCGAGCTTCAGGCGAAGGGATCGGATGTAGATTCGCAAATACTGGACGTCCATATGTCCGCCCCACACTTCGCTGATGATGAAATTATGTGTCAGCACTTTGCCCGCATGGGCCACCAAGGTCTGCAATAGCTTGAACTCCAGGGGCGTAAGTTTGACCTCTTCGTCGCGGCGCGTCACCACGTGGCGTACTGTATCGACAGACAGGTCTCCGGCTTGGAAGATCGTACGCAGTCCATCTTGCTGGAGCCGGTGGCGCAGCGCGGTCCGGACCCGTGCCAACAATTCGTTCACGCCGAACGGCTTTGTCACGTAGTCGTCGGCCCCCAAATCAAGCGCCCTTACTTTGCCCGCTTCGTCATCCCGGCTTGAAATCACGACGATGGGCAAGGGCGAGCCTGTACGCCGTACCCTTTGAATCACTTCAAATCCGTCCATCTCCGCCAAGCCAAGATCGAGGACAAGAACGTCGGGATTCCCGCTCGCAATGACCGCGAGAGAGCTGGCGCCGTCCTCGGCTTCCAAGACGTCGTAGCCTTGCGAGGACAAGCAGGTCCTCAGCAAGCGACGTATCTGCGGTTCGTCGTCGACAATCAGAACACGCATCAATCCGCCATCGGACTTTGCAACGCGTGTGCGCGGAGTGGACTCGGGACGGCATTGAACGCCAATCTAAAGCTGGCCCCTTGGACTCCGTCGCGATTCTGTGCGTCGATTCGCCCGCCCATCGCTTCCACAAACCCGCGCGCCACTGCCAATCCAAGCCCCGTACCGGGCCGCGACGCATCCTTTGGCCGGGCGCGATAGAACTTCTCGAAAATACGTTCCACATCCGTACGCGCGAGGCCGGGCCCTTCGTCCTCAATGTTCATCTGAACAACATCGCCCGCACATGTGGCGCGAATGAAGATCGTCGTTCCCGCCGGCGCATACTTCGCCGCATTGTCCAACAGATTGAAAATGACTTGTTCGAGCATCACAGGATCACCGTTGATCATCGGTAGCTCCGGATCAACATCGAGCTGTACGCGATGATGCGCGACGACGCTTCGCGCACGAAACAAGGCGCTGCCAACTACATCCGCAACATCGATGGGGCTCGCGGCGACCGGTAAATTTCCGGACTTCAGCTTGGTCATATCGAGAAGATTCGCGATGAGGCGGTTCAACCGTTCAGCCTCCTCCTGTATGACGCTGGTCAACTCTTCTCGCGAAGACGGTGAGAGCGCGCCGCTGGAATCCCGCAAGGTCGTCGCGGCGCCCAATATACTTGCCAGAGGTGTCCGGAGGTCGTGAGAAATGGACGCGAGCAGCGCGTCTTTGAGGCGCGCCGACTCCGCCGAGAAACGCATCCTTTCGGCCTCCGCCGCGAGGTTTACGCGCTCAATAGCAACGGCTGCCTGATCGCACAGCGCTTCGACCAGCCGTCTGCGATCCGCCGTCAGGAGGCCGCCGGTGCCGTCAGCGGTCATCCCGATCACCCCGATCTTGCCGCGTCCCGTGGCAAGGGGCATGAACGACCAAGCGGCGCCCGGAAACAAATCCGCTTCACGGCCGGCGGCGCGTGAATGCTCCCAGGACCAATGCGCCGCTGCGAGGTCGGCCGGACCCAATGTCTCCTCCGAGGGCGATCCGGCGCCCACCCGCAGCCGATCTCCGAAGGGCAACAGGATGACGACACGAACTGCGAGCGCCCGGGCTACTTGATGGGCGATAACCGCCAGGATGTCCTCAAACTGCACTGCTTCGGCGAGCTTGCGGCTGAACTGATATAGATTCTCCGTTTCTTCGTTTCGCCGGACCGCCTCCACTGCGGCGGTGCGAACCCGGGTTGCGAGATTTGCGGTCACAACCGCGACCAGCGCGAAGACCGCAAACGCAACGACGTTTTCGGGGTCCGCGATGGTGAAAGTGTAAAGCGGGGGCAAGAAAAGAAAATTGTAGGCAAGCGCGCTGATCGCGGCGGCCGCCAACGCCGGCCACGCTCCGTAGATGAGTGCCGTGAGCGTGACTCCGACGAGAAGAATGAGATCGGCGTTCGCCACCGCCAGCACCTCCCGCAGCAGGAGAGAAATGCCTAGGGCCGCTACGAACAAGGCTCCTGTCCCCGTAACGATGGACTTTTTCAGGTCGCTGAAAAATCGGATCCCCCGAGACGGGACATCCGGCGCAGCCTCGGAATCGCCTGAAAGACGCGCGAGCGTCGCGGGGGTGCTATCACCATTCATGCGTGGCCGATGCTACTCCGTAATGGCGACGGATCGCAGCACTCATGCGCGCGCATATACGGTTTTTATATTTTTCGCCGCCGCGCTTCGTCTCGAATTTATATGTGCGACAAGTCACCGTTGGACCTCTCAGGAAGGTCCCGGATGTCCAGCACACAAAAGAATACTTCCCCGCATGCCCAGCCGGCCCACGCGACGTTGCTGCTCGGCGCGCTCGGCGTCGTTTATGGAGACATAGGAACAAGCCCGCTCTACGCCCTGAAGGAAAGCTTTAAGGGCCTTGAACCGACGTTCGGCCACGTCCTGGGCGTGCTTTCACTGGTCTTCTGGTCAATCACCTTCGTTGTTTCGCTCAAATATGTCGCCTTCATTCTGAAGGCGGACAATCGCGGTGAAGGCGGCGGCTTGGCGTTGCTTGCCCTCGTTACCGACCATTTCAAAGGTCGTATTGCGGCGGTTGCGGCGGTCATCGGCATTTTTGCCGCCGCGCTCTTTTTTGGCGACGTGATGTTGACCCCCGCAATCTCGGTGTTGAGCGCGGTCGAAGGCCTGCAAATCGCCGCGCCGGAGCTCGCCGAGTATGTGATCCCGCTGACGGTGTTCATTCTCGTGGCGCTTTTTGCGATCCAGAAATTTGGCACGAACCTGGTGGGCGCGGCCTTTGGACCCGTCATGCTGCTCTGGTTTGCGACCCTGGCGGTCACGGGCGTTTTGCAGATTCTTGAGCACCCGGAAGTTCTGCGCGCGGTCAATCCCTGGCATGCCGTCAATTTTATCGCTGCCGACCCGGTGCGCGGCTTTCTCATCCTCGCGTCTGTTTTTCTTGCGGTCACCGGCGCGGAGGCCCTCTACGCAGATCTCGGGCACTTCGGCCGCAGTCCGATACGGCGCGCTTGGCTCTTCGCGGTCATGCCCGCGCTTCTGGCGAATTATTTCGGCCAAGGGGCGCTCGTATTTGGTAATCCGGAGGCGCTTGATAACCCGTTCTATCGCATGGTTCCGGGCTGGGCGACGATCCCGATGGTCGTGCTCGCGACAGCGGCGACAATCATTGCGTCTCAGGCGGTGATTTCCGCCGCCTACTCACTCGCGTGTCAAGCCATGCAACTCGGCTATCTGCCGCGCATGACCATCGTCCACACCTCGGGAGAACAGAGAGGGCAAGTCTATGTTCCTGTCGTGAACTGGGCCCTGCTCGCCAGTGTCGTCTATCTGGTGATTGCCTTCGGATCGTCTTCAAACCTCGCGGCGGCCTATGGACTGGCGGTTTCAGGGACGATGCTCACGACCACAGTGTTATTCGCGCTCGTCATGTTCTCTATCTGGCGGGTGAACCGGGCCATAACGTTTGCGGTCATCGGCTCTTTCTTGCTCGTCGATCTCGCGTTCCTCGCGGCAAACGCAACCAAGATTTTGCATGGAGGGTGGTTCCCCCTCGTCATTGCTATGGCTGCCTTTACGCTCTTCACGACGTGGAAACGCGGGCGCGAGCTGCTTCTCGCGCGCGTCGGCGAAGATGCCATGCCGGAGGATCTCTTCCTCAATTCATTGTCCGAGCGGATCAAGCGGGTGCCCGGTACCGCGGTGTATCTGACCCTCAGCGATCAAGGTGTGCCGCGCGCCTTGCTCCATAACCTCAAGCACAACGGCGTTCTTCATGAACGCGTGATTTTCCTGACGGTGATCACTGAAGATAGGCCGTACGTACCCGAGGTCGAGCGCGTCCAGATCCGATCGATCGGCGGACGCCTGTACCGCTTGAGCGTGCGGTATGGATTCATCGAAAAGCCCGACATTCCGGCTGCGCTGGCCGCCAGCCACCCCGTCACTTTCGACCTGATGGAAACGTCATTCTTCCTCAATCGCGAAACGATCCTGCCCTCGGCCAGGCCCGGCATGGCCCGGTGGAGGGAAAGCATTTTTTCCTGGATGTCCCGCAACGCCGCGACGCCGATGGAGTTTTTCCGGCTTCCCCCCAATCGCGTCGTAGAACTCGGCAGTCAGGTGGAAATCTGAGGCTGCCGCACGGGCGACACTTCTTCATTCAGCTTTCCTTCCCGACAAATCCCGGGCGCGGCTGCCCGCAGGCGCGCGTGGAATTCCGCGAGGAAGATTCTATAAATAAATGTGATATTCGCGCACCGCATGCTTACGTGGTTCTTACGCGGTACTGCGGGAGAAATTTGGAAGTCGCGTAGGTGACTGCGTTGATGGTGGAGCTGAGCGGGCCCCGCGCGCGTCAGCGCGCAAACAAAAACGCTCGATCCCGCGGCAGGGGTCGCAGTCAGTCTTTATGAAAACTCAGGAAAGCGTTGATGGTGGAGCTGAGCGGGATCGAACCGCTGACCTCGTCATTGCGAACGACGCGCTCTCCCAACTGAGCTACAGCCCCGCACCAACGTCAGGCGTTTCAGCCGTTCGAGTGTAACACCCGGGGCCGAAAGCGGGCGGAGAATGTCGCCAAAGCCTTGAGAAGTCAAGGCAACTCGAAACCGCATGAAACCCTTGAAATCCCACTCACTTGCGCCCCTCCACAGCGGTCATTAGGTTCAGTGTCCCGGGGCCGCCTTTACGTGTAATTCCCCGGAGCGATTCACCCTCGAACCGGACACGAACAGGCCCATGAGCGTTATCCTCGTCCCGATTCTCCGCGTTCTCCACGCGATTCTCGGGTTCTATTACTGGGTGGTCATCCTTGCGGTGATCTTGAACTTGCTGGTCGCCTTCAACGTGATCAACTCGCACAACCAGTTCATCCGCATGGTGGGCAACAGCCTGCATGCGATGACCGAGCCCGTGTTCCGGCGCATCCGCCGCTACGTGCCCATCATGGGCAACCTCGATCTGTCGCCGCTGGTGGTGATTTTCGCGATCATGCTGCTCCAATACATCATCGCGGAGCTCATCCCCGTGGTGGCCGCGCAGTAAGCCTTGTCGTTCTACCGCACGACCGAGACCGGCCTCATGCTCGCGGTGCGGGTGACGCCCAAGGCCTCGCGCGCCGCCATCTCCGGCACCATGCCCACGCAAGACGGCCTGGCCCTCAAGGTCGCGGTCACCGCGCCCGCCGACAAGGGCAAGGCCAACGCCGCCGTCGTGGCGTTGCTGGCGGATGCTTTTGGCATCGCGAAAAGCAATATTGTCCTTACCATGGGCGAAACCGACCGCCGCAAAGTCTTCCGTGTTGCCGGCGATCCCGCCGCCCTTTCCGCCATCGCTCAAAGTTGGATGACATCATGACCGCTCCCCGCATCATCGACGGCAAAGAAGCCTCCGCGCGTCTCAAGGACGGAATCGCCAAGGCCGTCGCCGATCTCAAGCAGCGCCACGGCATCACGCCGGGCCTCGCCACGGTGCTGGTGGGCGACGATCCCGCCAGCCACGTCTATGTGGCCAGCAAGCAGAAAACCGCGGTCGAGCT
Source organism: Rhodospirillaceae bacterium (assembly GCA_041905525.1). Classification (GTDB taxonomy): domain Bacteria; phylum Pseudomonadota; class Alphaproteobacteria; order Rhodospirillales; family Rhodospirillaceae; genus SHVO01. The sequence continues at coordinate 203,971 of JAYRKY010000003.1, read as the reverse complement.
CGGCATGGCGTCCTTCCAGCACGATCTGAAGGCCGAAACGTCGCAGGACGAATTGCTCGCCCTGATCAAGACGCTCAACGCCGATCCCTCGGTGCATGGCATTCTGGTGCAGATGCCCCTGCCCAAGCACCTGGATCAGGTGAAAGTCATCACCGCCATCGACCCCGCCAAGGACGTGGACGGCCTGCATCCGGAAAGCGTCGGGCGCCTCGTCGCGGGCGCCGACACGCTCGCCTCCTGCACGCCGCTCGGCTGCATCATGCTCTTGAAGGATGTGCTGGGCGACCTCGCCGGGAAAAACGCGGTGGTGATCGGCCGCTCCATCCTCGTGGGCAAGCCGGTGGCGCTGATGCTGCTCAACGAAAATTGCACCGTCACCGTCGCCCATTCCCGCACCAAGGATCTCGCCGCCGCCTGCCGCACCGCCGACATCATTGTCGCGGCGGTGGGAAAGCTGGAGATGGTGCGCGGCGATTGGATCAAGCCGGGCGCGACCGTGATCGATGTCGGCATCAACCCGATTCCAAGTACCGACGGCAAACGGCGTCTGCGCGGCGACGTGAACTTCGCCGAAGCCTCGCAGGTGGCCGCCGCCATCACGCCGGTCCCCGGCGGCGTCGGGCCCATGACCATCGCCTGCCTGATGGTGAACACCTTGAAGGCGGCCTGCCGTCAGCGCGGCGTCACCGATGTCGCCGTGCCGCTCGCGCTGCCGAAGAAGCCGTGATCCCGAACTAACGCAGTGCGCTGCAGCGCTTCAGGTAGGCGTCCAGCGGCGCCTCCAGCGCACGCCGGCGCATGTCCGCAAGCACATGCGCGCACAGATCGACCGAGCCGTACAGCTCGTGGGCGATCGCCGCCAGTTTGAGCAGACGCTGGCGGCCGTAGGTCTCCAGCCGGCGCACGTCGGGTACGTAAACCGCATCCGCCCACATCGCCTGGCTCTGGCTGCGCGGCGAATCCGCCAAGGGTGCGTAAACCGGCCGGTAGACATCGAGGAACGTGTGCAGCTGAAAGCCCGCCGCGCGCATATGGGCGTCGACATCGCCGAACAGCGGCGCGCCTTCGTACATGGGCAGGAACTCCACCTCCAACTCCACCGCCAGCGCGGTCGGCAGCAGGCGCGCCGCGCCGCGCAGCACATCCAGCTCGCCGCCAGGCACGTCTATTTTCAGGAAGTCGATCTCCTTCGCGCCCACCACGTCATCGAGCCGGTGAGTCTCGACATGCGTGGTGTGCTCCACCACCAGCATGTCGGAAAGGGTGGTGAAATGTTTCAGCAGCGCCGCGTTCGGCGCATACAGCGAACTATTGGCGTTCGACGCCGTCACGTGCAGCGTCGCCGGACCGCCCGCGCCGATGGCGAAGGGAAAATAGGAATGGCGCAGTTTGCCGGCGGCATTCAGGGCCGTGCACGTCTTGCTGTCGGGCTCGAAACCGATGATGTGCGAGGCGGTCCGCTCCGCCAGCACATGATACGGATCGGCCTTGTCGAGCGACGCGGCGCCGACGTCGACGATGGTCAGCGGCTCGACGTCGACGAGGTCGAGGAAGGAGAAGTTGATATGCACCATGATCAGCTGAACCGCGAAAAGTCGGGATTGCGCCGCTCAAAGAACGCCGTAGCCGCCTCTTTGAACTCGGGTGTCTGAAGCCGCTCGCCGAATATACGTCCTTCGGCGACGATATGTTTGTGGATCTCGGCAACGCTCGCGTGCATCAGCGCCTTGGCGTCCCGCACGGCGCCCGGCGGCTTTTGCGCCAGGGCTTTCGCTTTACCCATGACCGTGGGCATCAAGTCGGCGGCGGGCACGATGGCGTTCAACAGGCCCATCTCCTTTGCCCGCGCGGCGGTGAACGCCTCGCCCAGCAACAACAGCTCCGACGCCGCGGCGCGTCCCACCAGCCGCGGCACCAGCAGCGACGACGCGAACTCCGGCACCACCGCAAGATTGATGAACGGCATCTGGAACGTGGCCTCGGGCACGGCGTAGACCAGATCGCAGTGGAACAGCAGCGTGGTGCCGATCCCGATGGCGAGGCCGTTCACCGCTGCGATCACTGGTTTTGTGAACGCCGACAGCGCGAACATGAACTGGAAGACTTCCGCCTCTTCGTTGGTCGGGGGAACTTCCAGGAAGTCCTTGAGGTCGTTGCCCGCGGTGAAACATCCGCCTTCGCCGGTGATCACCACCACGCGCACGTTGGGATCGGCCTGCGCCGCCTTCAAGGCCTGGGCGGCCTCGCCGTACATCGCGCGCAGGATGGCGTTCTTTTTTTCCGGCCGGTTGAAGCGGATCGTGAGGATGCGGTCCTCGGTGGAGCAGGCAATGAACCCCGTCACAGCGCACCTCGCAAAATCGTCAATAGCTGACCCATGTCGGCGGCGATGTGCGATGCGCCAGCGCCGCGCAGAAGCTCGCCCTGGCGCGGTGGACAATGACCGCCCCCGGTGAAGCCAACCACAACCATGCCTGCGGCGCGGGCGGATGTCACGCCGTTGGCGCTATCCTCCACGGCGATGCAGGCGTCCGGCGCGATGCCCAGTTGCGCGGCCGCGTGCAGATAAACGTCCGGCGCGGGTTTGCCGCGCGGCATGGTCTGCGCCGAATAGATGTGCGGTGCGAAATGGTCGAACAGGCCGACCTTGCGAAGCTTGATGGCAAGGCGGTCGGGATTCGAGCCCGAGGCCACGGCCATCGGCACGGCCAAGGCGCGCACCGTTTCCGGCGCGCCCGGAATGCACGCCAGCGAGGATTCCACCACCGCCCACGTGCGCTGATGCAGAAGGTCGGGGAAAGTGTCCGGCAACGGACGCCCGTATTTCGCGCGCAGATCCGCGTCCAGCGCCGCGTAGAAATCCGCACTGGTCATGCCCATGAACCGGCTGACGTATTCGTGGCGTTCAAAGGACAGCCCGATCTCGTTCAGGCTCTCCAGTTCAACGTCCAGGCACAGCTCTTCGCTGTTGATCAGCACGCCATCGCAATCGAAGACGACGGCCTTCATCCGGCTTATTTCTGCTGCGCCATCTTGCCGAGGCGCAGACGCAACGCATTCAGCTTGATGAAGCCTTCGGCGTCGAACTGGTTGTAAACCGAGTCTTCCTCGAAGGTGACATAGTCCATGCGGTAAAGGCTGTTGGGCGACTTGCGGCCTACCACGCTGGCAAGACCCTTGAACAGCTTCAGGCGTACGACGCCGGTGACGCGCTTCTGGGTCTGATCGATCGCCGCCTGAAGCATCTCGCGCTCCGGTGCAAACCAATAACCGGTGTAAACCAGCTTGGCGTAGCGCGGCATCAGCTCGTCTTTCAGGTGCATCGCTTCGCGGTCGAGGGTGATGGATTCCATCGCGCGGTGCGCCACATGCAGCACTGTGCCGCCCGGGGTTTCGTAAACGCCGCGGCTCTTCATGCCGACATAGCGATTCTCAACCAGGTCCAGGCGGCCCACGCCGTGACGGCCCGCGATCTCATTCAACTTGGCCAGCAGGCTGGCCGGCGACAGTTTTTGGCCGTTCACGGCCACCGGATCGCCGCCCACGAATTCGATTTCCACATACTCCGGGGTATTCGGCGCCTTTTCCGGCGACACCGTCAGGCGGAACATCTCATCGCTGGGTTCGGTCCACGGATCCTCGAGCGCTTTGCCCTCGTAGGAGATGTGCATCAGGTTCGCGTCCATGGAGTACGGCGCTTCGCCGCGCTTGTCGGTCGGGATCGGGATCTGATGCTGCTCGGCGTACTCGATCAGTTTGGTGCGCGAGGTCAGGTCCCACTCGCGCCACGGCGCAATCACCTTCACGTCCGGCTTCAGCGCATAGGCGGTCAGTTCAAAGCGGACCTGGTCGTTCCCTTTGCCGGTGGCCCCGTGCGAGATGGCGTCGGCGCCGGTCTCGTTGGCGATCTCGACCAGGCGTTTGGCGATCAGCGGGCGGGCGATCGACGTGCCCAGCAGGTACACGCCTTCATACAGCGCGTTGGCGCGGAACATCGGAAACACGAAGTCGCGCACGAACTCTTCCTTCAGATCCTCGATGAAGATCTGGCGAATGCCCATCAGTTCGGCCTTCTTGCGGGCCGGTTCCAGTTCTTCGCCCTGGCCGATATCGGCCGTGAAGGTCACGACCTCACAGTTCTTTTCGACCTGCAGCCAGCGCAGGATGATGGAGGTGTCGAGGCCGCCCGAGTAGGCAAGGACGACTTTCTTTGCTTTCGCCATGTAGGAACTCCCCAAATCCGCCGTAATCTGCGGGCCTAAAGGTGCGGGCCGAAATTCGGCGCGCAGTATAGGGCGAGGGGCCCCGCTCGCAAGGGCCACGCGTGAAGGAAGATGACGTGCCAAATCGTACAGAAAATCTAACGCTGAGCCGCCGGCTGTTCCTGACCGCCGCGGGCGCCGCCGGTGTGGGATCTCACAGTGCGTTCGCCGCCGAACCGAACCCTTTCACCGCGCTCGAGACGCGGATCGGCGGCATGGTCGGCGTCGGCGCCATCGACACCGCGACGGGAAAATTTGTCGGCCATTGGCCGGATATGCGCTTTGCGATGTGCTCCACGTTCAAATGGCTGCTGGCCGCGCAATGCCTCAGCCTTTCCGACAAGGGCCAGTTGAAGCTCAGCGAATCCCTGCCCCTGATCGAGGCCGATCTTCTGGAATATGCGCCGGTGACCAAAGCCAATGTCGCCAAGGGCGCCATGACGGTCGCCGAACTCTGCCGCGCCATGGTCGAGGTCAGCGACAACACCGCCGCGAACCTTGTGCTTGCTCGTGTCGGCGGGCCGCCGGCGTTCACCGCCTACTGCCGCTCCATCGGCGACCAGTCCACCCGCCTTGATCGCAACGAGCCCAGCCTCAACACCAATTTCGCCGGCGACCAGCGCGACACCACCACCCCGCGCGCCATGGCGCAAACCCTGCAGACGGTCCTGACGGGCGATGTCCTGTCGCGGGCCGGCAAGGATACGCTCATCGGCTGGATGGTCGCCTCGACCACGGGCCTTGCGCGCTTGCGCGCCGGACTGCCCAAGGACTGGAAGGTCGGCGACAAGACCGGCACGGGAACGCGCGCGGCCATCAACGATGTCGCCATCGCCTGGCCGCCGGGGCGCAAGCCGATTGTGATCGCGGCCTATCTGTCCGGCTCGCGCGCGGACAGTGCGACGCTCAACGACGCGCACGCCGAGATCGCGCGTCTGGTGGTGTCGTTGTTGGGCTAATGGATTTCGGGCGGACGCGGCTTAGAGGGTCGCTTCTTTTTCCGCCCAGGCTTTCTGCGCGATTTGCGCCTCTTGCTCGGCGCGCAGCCGCAGTTCCTTGGCCGACAGGCGCTCGCTATCGGTCTTCAACTGGCCGCAGGCCGCCAGGATATCGCGGCCGCGCGGCGTGCGCACCGGCGCGGTGAAGCCGGCGTCCCACAGCATCTGGCCAAACGATTCAACCGTCGCCTCGTCCGAGCATTCGTACGGCGTGCCCGGCCAAGGGTTGAACGGGATCAGGTTGAATTTGCACGGAATGTCTTTGACCAGCTTGATCAGCGCGCGGGCGTGCGCGGGCGTGTCGTTGATCCCCTTCAGCATCACATATTCGAAGGTGATGCGGCGCGCATTGCTGGCGCCCGGGTAATCGCGGCAGGCCTGCATCAACTCTTTCAGCGGGTACTTCTTGTTGATCGGCATGATCTGCGAGCGCGTGTCGTCGTCCGGCGCGTGCAGCGACACCGCCAGGTTGACGCCCAGCTCCGCGCCGCAGCGGCGGATCTCCGGCACGACGCCCGACGTCGACAAAGTGATGCGCCGCTTGCCCAGCGCGATGCCGTCGTCGGCCATGATGATCTTCAGCGCCGTCGCCACGTTCTCGAAATTGTAGAGCGGCTCGCCCATGCCCATCATCACGATGTTCGAGAGCATGCGGCGCTCGTCGGTCGGAGTCGGCCACTCGCCATAGGAATCGCGCGCCACCATGAACTGCCCGACGATCTCCGCCGGCGTCAGGTTGCGCACCAGACGTTGCGTGCCGGTATGGCAGAAGCGGCAGGTCAGCGTGCAGCCTACCTGCGAGGAAATACAAACGGCGCCCCGGTCTTCTTCCGGAATGAAGACCGCTTCGGCTTTTTGGCCGTCGGCGAATTGCATCAGCCATTTGCGCGTGCGGTCCACCGAGGTCTGCTCGCGCGCGATGGTCGGGCGCGCGACGACAAAGTGGTTCTCCAGCTTGCTGCGAAGATCTTTCGACAGGTCGGTCATCTGCGCGAATTCGGTCGCGCCGCGATGATAGATCCAGTGCCAGACCTGTTTGGCGCGGAACGGCTTCTCGCCCTTTTCCACAAGCGCGGCCGTCAACGCTTCGCGGGCGAGGCCGACGAGGTTGAGGCGGGTGTCCTGAAGAAGCGGTGCTGTGTCCGGAGCCATGAGGGCGGGAAGTAAGCCCAAATCGGCAGGACAGCAAGGCCCGCCGCATTATCTCAGCATTTCTAAGGTGTTAGGCGGCTACACCAGATGATGCCGAAGATCGCGGAAGGTCGCCTTCGGGCTGCACAGGCTGCATTCCGGGTCCGGCTTCACCTTTACGGTGCGGAAGGCCGTGGCCAGCGCGTCATAGATCAAGAGACGTCCCGCCATGGTGTCGCCGATCCCGAGAAGTTCTTTCAGAACCTCGGTCGCCTGCAAGGTGCCCATGACGCCCGCCACGGCGCCCAAGATCCCCGCCTGGTCGCAGCTTGGGACCTCGCCCGGCGGCGGCGCTTCCGGATAGAGGCACCGATAACAGGGGCCGCCCGCATGGGGATTGAAGGTCGAAAGCTGGCCGTCGAAGCGCAGCACGGCGGCCGACACCAACGGCTTGCGCGCGAAGTAGCAGGCGTCGTTCACCAGAAAGCGGGTGGGGAAATTATCGCTGCCGTCGGCGACCAGATCGTAGTCCGCGATCAGCGCGCCGATGTTCTCCGCCGTCAGGCGGGCTTTGTATTCCACCACCTTCACATCGGGATTGATCGCCGTCGCCGCGCGCCCCGCGCTCTGCACCTTCGGCATATTGATGCGGTCGGTCGTATGGGCGATCTGGCGCTGAAGGTTGGACAGGTCGACGGTGTCGTCGTCGATGACGCCGATGGTGCCCACGCCCGCGGCGGCCAGATACAGCAGCAGCGGCGATCCCAGACCGCCCGCGCCGATCAGCAGCACTTTCGCGCGAAGAAGCTTCTCCTGTCCGACGCCGCCGACTTCCTTCAAGAGGATGTGGCGGGCGTAGCGGTGAATCTGGTCTTCGGAAAAATCCATTCTGCGGCTAGTGGCGGCCGGTCGAACCGAATCCGCCGGCGCCGCGGGCGGTGTCGTCCAGGCTCTCTTTCTCTTCCAGCATCACGGTCCGCACCGGCGCCACCACCATCTGCGCGATGCGCATGCCGCGCGTCACCGTGAAGGCGGCCTTGCCGTGGTTGATCAAGATCACGCTGATCTCGCCGCGATAGTCGGCATCGATGGTGCCCGGCGTGTTCAGCACGGTCACGCCGTTCTTCGCGGCGAGGCCCGAGCGCGGCCGGATCTGGGCTTCGAACCCTGCGGGCAAGGCAATCGCAAAGCCCGTCGGGATCAACGTGTAGGCGCCCGGTTCGATCACCACATCCGCGCTTACGGCGGCGCACAGGTCCATCCCGGCCGATTGGCTGGTCTGATAGGCGGGCAGGGGAAGGTCGGAGGCGTGCTCAAGACGCTTGATCGAAACGGAGACGACGATAGCCAAGGGAACAGCCTCTAGGATTGATGTTGCGATTGATGATTGAAGGCGGCGGCGATGCGCTCGGCCAGCCGCTCGGCCACCGCGCGTTTTTTCAGCGTCGGCCAGCTTTCCACGCCGTCCGCCGTCACAAGATGCACGGTGTTACTGTCGCCGCCGAAGGTTCCGCTCACGTGTGACACATCGTTGGCCAGCAGCCAGTCGCAGTTCTTGCGCGCGCGCTTCGCCTTGGCGTTCTCGATCAGGTTCTCGGTTTCGGCCGCGAAGCCGACCACCAGATCGGGTCGTAAAGGGCCCGCCTGCGCCAGCGTGGCGAGGATGTCGGGGTTCTCGGACAGCTTCAGCGTCGGCGCCGCGCTGCCGTCTTTCTTGATCTTCTCGCTGCGCGCTTCCGCGGCCCAATCGGCCACGGCCGCCGCGCACACGACGATCTGCGCCGGCAACGCATCCTTGCACGCCTTCATCATCTGCTTGGCGGTTTGCACATGGACCATCTTCACGCCGTCGGGGTCGGCTTCGTTCACCGGGCCCGACACCAAGGTGACATCGGCGCCAAGCTCGGCCAGGGCGGCCGCCACCGCGTGTCCTTGTTTGCCCGAAGAGCGATTGCCGATGTAGCGCACCGGATCGATCGGTTCGTGAGTGGGTCCGCTGGTGACAAGGGCCTTGAGGCCCGACAGCGGCCCGCGGTTGGGCGCCTTGGCGAAGAAACGCGCCAGCGCCGCGATGATCTCCGGCACTTCCGCCATGCGGCCGTCGCCGACCTCGCCGCACGCGAGATCGCCCGCGCCGGGCCCGACGATGCGCACATCGCGCGCCTGCAAGGTTTGAAGGTTCGCCTGCGTCGCCGGATGCGTCCACATCATCACGTTCATGCTCGGCGCGATCATCACCGGCTTGTCGGTCGCCAGCAGCGCTGTGGTGGCCAGATCGTCGGCCATGCCGTGCGCCATCTTCGCCATGATGTCGGCGGTGGCCGGCGCCACAAGAAGAATGTCCGCCTCGCGCGAGAGACGGATGTGACCCATTTCGCTTTCGTCGGTCAGCGAAAACAGGTCCTGGTAGCATTTCTCGCCCGACAGCGAGGCCAGCGTCAGCGGTGTGACGAAATTCGCGCCGCCCTTGGTGAGAATGCAGCGCACCGACGCGCCGCGCTCGCGCAGACGCCGGATCAGGTCCGGCGCCTTCACGGCGGCGATACCGCCGGCAACGATCAGAAGGATGCGTTTATTCTCCAACAACGGCGTCGGTCCGGCTGTGAGGTCGCGCATGATAGTGTTCATGGTATCGCATTTTATCCCAGATAGGGGCGCTTAGGGGAGGGCGCTTTCCGCGCCCAGGTCTTTCTCCACGCGCGCCACCCAGGCGCGCACCTGCGGCCAGCGCTGCAGATCGAACCCCGCTTCGTGGCCGAAGCGCGTATAGGCGACCAGCGCGAGGTCGGCGAGGGTCAGACCCTCGCCCACGAAATAGGTCCGTCCGGCGAGATGTTTGTCCATCAACGTCAGCGCGGCCTCGCCCCGCGCCATCAAGCCGGGATCGATCTCGGCGTCGCTTTTCTTCAGGATATGCTTGTGGAAGCGCCGCACGGCGATGGCCGTTTCGTGGCTATATTGTTCCCAGAACAACCACTGCATCATCTGCGCGCGCTCATAGGCGGCCGCGGGGATCAGGCGCGAGCCTTCGGCCAGGTAGAGCATGATGGCGTTGGATTGCGCGAGGCCGCGGCCGTCCGGCAAAACCACGAACGGCACCTGACCGGCCGGGTTCAGCGCCAGGAATTCGGGCGTCCGCGTTTCCTTCTTGAGCACGCTGGTCTCGATCCAGCGGAAGGGCGTGCTGGTGAGCTCGGCGGCGAATTTCACTTTGTGGCAATTGCCCGAGATCGAATCGCCGTAAATGGTCAGCACGCTCATCGCCTGCTCTCCCTCACTGAAACTCCGCCTAATCCAGAATCAGCGCCGCTCCCAAAATCGCCGCGATGATCCAGGGCGCCCAGAACAGCCAGCGGTGTTCGCGCCGCCGTTCGTCCGCTTGGCCCAGGATGGCGCGCGCGGTGTCGGGATGAAGGCGCAGGCCGCCCTGCTCCATATCCGCGGTGATCGCTTCGATCCGCGCAACGACCCGCGGCAGGGCGCGCAGGGTGCTGATGGCATCGGCGATGGCATCGACAGTGCGGCCTTCGGGGCCGAGGCGCGCGCGCATCCAGCCTTCGATCAGGGGACGGGCCAGTTCCCACATATTCACTTCGGGCGCGAGGTTGCGGCCCACGCCTTCGGCCAGAAGCATGCTCTTCTGCAGCATCAGCAATTGCGGCTGCGCTTGCATGTTGAAAGTCTCGGTCACGCGGAACAGCTGACCGAGAAGCTTGGCGATGGAGATTTCCGCGATCGGCTTGCCCAGGATCGGTTCGGCGATGGAGCGGCACGCCTGGGCGAAGGTATCGACATCCTTCTCCGACGGCACGAACCCGGCGCGGATATGGACCTCGGCCACGCGTTTATAATCGCGCGTCAGGAACCCGAGCAGCATCTCGCCCAGGTTTTTCTGAGTCTCGCTATCGACGCGTCCCATGATGCCGAAGTCCATCGCAATCACGGTGCCCTTCGGCGTCACGAACAGATTCCCCGGATGCATGTCGGCATGGAAAAAGCCGTGGTCGAACACCATGCGGAAGAATATCTCGGCGGCGTTGCGCACCACTTGTACCGGATCGACGCCGGCGGCGGTCACTGCGGCGCGGTCGTCGACGCGGATGCCGAAGACTCGCTCCATGGTCAGGATGCGTTCCGACGTGCGCTGCCAGTCGATGGTCGGCACGTAGAGGATCTCGCTGCCCGCGAAGTCCTCCTTCATTTCCTGGGCGGCGGCGGCCTCGAAGCGCAGATCCATCTCGAGGTTCACCGATTCGGCGAAGGTCTCGACCACTTCCAGCGGCTTCAGGCGGCGCAGCTTCGGCGCGTAGCGCTCGGCCTTCTCCGCCATCCAGAACATGAGGTCGATGTCCCGGATGAAGGCCATCTTGATCCCGGGACGCAGGACCTTCACCGCAACGGGCGCGCCGTCGCTGGTGACGGCGAAGTGAACCTGCGCGATCGAGGCGGCCGCGACAGGCGCCTCTTCGAAGCTTCGATAGATGTCGCCGATGGGACGGGCAAAATCCGCCTCGATGGCGGCGCGGGCCTCGGCGAAGGGAAACGGCGGCAGCCGGTCCTGCAATTCCGAAAGATCGGCCGCGACCTCGTCCCCCAAGAGATCGGCGCGCGTCGACAACGCCTGACCGAACTTGATGAAGGTCGGGCCCAATTCGGCCAGCGCCATGGCCAGGCGCAATCCCGGCCGCAGCGCTTTGACATCGCGGCTCGGCCGCCACAATAGCCCGCAGCTTTTCGCAACGAAGGCGCCCGCCGGATGGATGTTGAGCAGGAACAGGGCGTCATGGCGCGCCAGCGTGCGGCCGATCGCCCACAGGCGCGCGAAGTTGCGAAGGTCGCGCAGCATGCCTAGACGCGCCAGCCGGAGTGCAGGGCGGCGATGCCGCCCGACAGGTTGCGCATTTTGCACTCGCGCAATCCGGCCGTTTCCATGCGCGACAACAGTTCCTTCTGCGACGGGAACTTGCGGATGCTTTCGGCCAGATAGCGGTAGGATCCGGCATCGCCGGCCACCAGACTCCCGAGCGCTGGAAGCACACTAAAGGAATAGGCGTCGTAGATTTTGTCGAGCAAAGGCACCACGACCCGGCTGAACTCCAGGCACAGGAATCGCCCGCCCGGCTTCAGAACGCGGCGCGCTTCGGCCAGGGCGTTGTCGATCCGCGTCACGTTGCGCAGGCAGAAGGCGATGGTATAGGCGTCGAAGCTCATATCCGGGAACGGCAGCTTCTCGGCGTCGCCGCAGACCCAGGTGATGCCGGCAAGGCGACCGCTGTCCAGCGACCGGTCGCGGCCGACGGTGATCATCTCGTGATTGATGTCGCACACCGTGACCGGCGCGTCCGCGGCGCCGACACGCGACAGGATGCGCGTGGCGATGTCGCCCGTGCCGCCGCCGACATCGACGAAATGCTGGCCCGCGCGCGGCGCCAGCCAATCGACCATCGCCGACTTCCACAGGCGGTGAACGCCCATGCTCATCAGGTCGTTCATCAGGTCGTATTTGGAGGCCACGGAATCGAAGACGCCCCGGACCAGATGGACCTTTTCGTCCTCGGGAACCGTCTGGTAGCCAAAGTGTGTGGTGCCGCCGCCGGGGGAATCGTTCATAAGCCGGACCATAGAGGAATGCTGCTATAAAGGCCACTCACGGCCTTGAAGCACCAAAGGAAAACGGATGCCGGAGCTGCCTGAAGTCGAAACGGTGTGCAGAGGCCTCAAGGGTGTTCTCGAAGGCCATCGCCTCGCGCGGGTGGACGTGCGCCGCAAGGATCTTCGGATTCCGTTCCCGCCGCGGTTCGGCGAACGCCTCACCGGGCGCACGGTCGAAAAGATTCGGCGCCGGGCGAAGTACATGCTGCTCGATCTCGATGACGGCAATGTTCTCATTGTCCACCTCGGCATGTCCGGGCGCATGGTGGTGCAGAAAAAGGCCGGCGCGCCCGCGAAGCACGACCACGTGATCTTCACGACCGACGACGGCGCCGAAATCCGCTTCAACGATCCGCGCCGCTTCGGCCTCATGACCCTCGTCCCGCGCGAAGAACTCGAGCGTCACAAACTCTTTCGCCATCTCGGCCCCGATCCCCTGACGGGGGAATTCACCCCCGAGGTTCTGTCCGCGGCGCTGAAGGGCCGCAAGACATCGATCAAGGCGGCGCTGCTCGACCAGCGTATCGTGGTCGGCGTCGGCAATATCTATGCGTGCGAAAGTCTTTATCTCGCGGGGATCTCGCCGCTGCGCAAAGCCGGAACCGTCGCGGGCGAACGCGCGGCGCGCCTCGTCCCGGCCATCAAGAAGGTTCTCAACGACGCCATCGCCGCGGGCGGGTCGTCCTTGCGCGACCATGTGCAGCCCTCGGGTGAACTCGGCTATTTCCAGCACGCGTGGAAGGTCTACGGCCGCGAGGGCGAGTCGTGTTCCTGCGGCAAGGCGGGCGGGACGGCGGCGAAGTCCGGCACCGGTGGTAAGGGCAAACCCAACAAGGGAAAGGGGCTGGTGCGGCGAATCATACAAGGCGGCCGGTCGACCTTTTATTGCCCGGCCTGCCAGACGTGAGTTAAAGCCGGTTTAAAGGGCGAATATCTTTAATTCTCCCGTTCCCGGCCCTGTCGTCGTTGACGGCGAAGATGCCATCCCCTATAAGCCCGCGTTCCAAATTATCCACAGACGCATTCAGAGTAAGACTCGATGGCCCAGCACAAGTCCGCAAAAGTCCGCATCCGCCGTAACGCCCGCGCCGCGACGATCAATCACGCGCGCCTGTCGCGCATCCGCACGTTCGTCAAAGCGGTCGAAGAAGCGATCGCCGCCGGCAACAAGACCGAAGCGCTCGCCGCTCTCAAGAAGGTGATGCCGGAACTGACCCGCGGCGCCAACAAGGGCGTGATCCACAAGAAGACGGCGTCGCGCAAACTGTCGCGCCTGTCCGCGCGCATCAAGAAGCTCGCCGCTTAAAAAAAATCTAAGCGTCACAGAAAATCATGCGCGCTCCTTAGGGGCGCGCATATTTCTTTTGTGCCTTCCGAAAAATCCGAGTCTGCCGAGTCACGCGCGCGCTAAAAACCCGCGCGCGACTTCGAAGCTGTTGTGAATCAATGATGTTGCGTGACGGATACATTTTTTGTCGTGAAATCGCGCGCGGTTTTGAGCATTTTCTGTCAAGCGCATCTTTGCGCTTGTCTCGTGCGTTCGGGCAATTACAGTGACGCCAACAGACGTCGCACGGGTGTTCAAGCGTCCACGAACAAACCGCGATGTCTTCAAAAAAACCATCAGGAACACTAAGCGCGTTTCAGACAGAGCTGTTCTCGAATTTGTTCGGCTCTCGAAGATCAATGCTGTTTTGGAATTGCACAAAACAACATGGGCGCGCGGGAAGGATGCGGGGGAAAACGGTCAAGATATGGCAACCGTACATATCGCGATGCGTTTTAAGACTGTCGGGTTTCGGGGTGCGGGTTACGGCGGAAAATTCATCGGGCGGCGGAGCGGGTTTCAAAATCCCGTCGTTCGATAATCGGATGTCCGCCATTTAAGTATCGAGGGGATCACGTCGCGTGAAACGTGGGAATGAAGCAGCCATCGACCAGGCTGAATGGGATCGTGTCAAAACGCGTCTCAAGCAGGAATTCGGCGACTCCGCCTACAAGAGCTGGGTGACTCCGATCGTCGCCACCAGTCTGCGCGACGGCGAAGTCGAACTGTCCGTCCCCACGCGTTTCATGCGCGACTGGATCACCACCCATTATGCCGAGCGGATTCGCGCGCTGTGGAACGGCGAGAATCCGTCCGTGCGCAAGGTCACCTTGAAGGTCGATGCCGGCAAACCGGAAACGCCGCGGGCCGAAGCGCCGAAAATGACGAACGCGCCGCCGGTGGCGGCGCCCGCCGCGCGCCCGGCCGGACTCTCGCGCGTTCCGGCGCGCCCGATGGTCGAGTCGGCGCCCCAGAACGGCGCCCTCGGGCCCGATCTCTCGGCGCCGCTCGACGCGCGCTATAATTTCGAGAACTTCGTCGTCGGCAAACCGAACGAATTCGCCTACGCCGCGGCCAAGCGCGTGGCGGAGTCGGATCAGGTCAGCTTCAACCCGTTGTTCCTGTATGGCGGCGTCGGTCTCGGCAAGACCCACCTGATGCACGCCATCGCCTGGGAAATCCGCCAGCGCACGCCGCATCGCCGCGTGATCTATCTTTCGGCCGAGAAGTTCATGTACTCCTTCGTCCGCGCGCTCCGGAACCAGGACACCGTTTCCTTCAAGGAACAGTTCCGGTCCGTCGACGTGCTGATGATCGACGACGTCCAGTTCATCGCCGGCAAGGACGCGACCCAGGAAGAGTTCTTCCACACCTTCAATGCGCTCGTGGACCAGGGCCGCCAGATCGTGCTGTCGGCGGACAAGTCGCCGTCGAGCCTGGAAGAGATCGGCGATCGTTTGCGCTCGCGTCTCGCCTCCGGCCTCGTCGCCGATCTGCACCCGACCACCTTCGAGCTGCGCCTCGGCATCCTCGATGCGAAGGCCGAACAGCTCGGCGTCGCCGTGCCGCAAAAGGTGAAGGAATTCCTGGCGCACAAGATCACGTCCAATGTGCGCGAGCTGGAAGGCGCCCTGACCCGCCTGGTGGCGCATGCCCAGCTGGTCGGCGGTTCGCTGTCCCTCGAAACCACCCAGGAATTGCTCCAGGACCTGCTGCGCGCCCATGACCGCCGTCTCACGATGGAGGAAATCCAGAAGCGCGTGGCGGAACACTTCAAGATCCGCGTCTCCGACATGAGTTCGGCCCGCCGCTCACGCGCGGTGGCCCGTCCCCGGCAGGTGGCGATGTATCTGTCCAAGCAGTTGACGTCCCGTTCGCTCCCGGAAATCGGGCGCGCCTTCGGCGGCCGCGACCACACCACCGTGATCCACGCCGTGCGCAAGATCGAGGAACTGGTGAAGGCCGATACGGCGTTCGCCGAGGACGTCGAACTCCTCACCCGGATGCTGGAAAGCTAGGCGCTGCCGCGCCGCTGCGGCGGAAAAATTAACAGCCCGCGCGGGGCGTCTGCGAAGGCCGCGAAAAGGTCTTAGCGGCGCTGTACTTTGTATGTGTAATATGGTGCGATAGCGACCCCTTGGGGACAGGGTGAGTCGTCCCTCTTCGTCTTTCACGCGCCAATCAGAACGATCTTACACCATGAAACTCATCATCGAGCGTGCGGCTCTCTTGAAGTCGCTGGGTCACGTCCAAAGCGTTGTCGAGCGGCGCAACACCATCCCCATTCTCTCGAATGTCCGGATCGACGCCGGCAAGGGGCAGCTGGCCCTGAACGCCACCGACATGGACATCGAGATCGTGGAAGCCACGGCCGCCGAAGTGGGCAAGCCCGGCGCCACCACCGCGCCCGCGCACACGCTGTACGACATCGTCCGTAAGCTGCCCGAGGGCGCGCAGATCGAAATCGCGACCACCGGCGACGGCGGCCAGATCGCCCTGTCCGCGGGCCGCTCGCGCTTCAACCTCGCCTGCCTGCCGGTCGAGGATTTTCCCGCGCTTACCGGCGGTGATTTCAGCCACACCTTCAGCCTCGCCGCCGCCGACCTGCGCAGCCTCGTCGACCGCACGCGCTTTGCCATCTCGACGGAAGAAACGCGCTACTACCTGAACGGGATCTACCTGCACGCCGCCAAAAGCGACGGCGTCGCCGTGCTGCGCGCCGTGGCCACCGACGGCCACCGCCTCGCGCGCGTCGAGCTGCCGCTACCGCAGGGCGCCGCCGGCATGCCGGGCATCATCGTGCCGCGCAAGGCCGTCATCGAAGTGCGCAAGCTGATCGACGAGACGGAAAGCGAGATCACGATTTCCCTCTCCGATTCCAAGATCCGTTTCGCCTTCGACAATGTGTCGTTGACCTCGAAGCTCATCGACGGGACCTTCCCCGATTACGAGCGCGTGATCCCCACCGGCAACGACAAGGTGCTCGAAGCCGAGCGCAAGCCGCTGTTCGACGCCGTCGACCGCGTCTCGGCGATCAGCTCGGAAAAATCCCGCTCGATCAAAATGCAGTGCGAGAAGGGGCTCATCACCCTGTCCGCCTCCAGCCCCGAAGCGGGCAACGCGGTCGAGGAAGTCGAAGCCACCTACGCCGCCGGTCATCTTGAGATCGGATTCAACTCGCGCTATCTGCTCGAAATCCTCGGGCAGATCGAAGGCGACGCCGCGCGCTTCACCATGGCCGATGCCGCTTCGCCGACGCTGATCCGCGATGTGGCCGACGGGTCGGCGATGTACGTTCTCATGCCGATGCGGGTGTGAGGACCGTTCCTCACACGCCGCGCGCCGCGTTTCTCCCGCCCGCCCAGGACGCAGCGCCGGGAGCCATGAACCAGGTCCATATCCAGCGGCTGACGCTTACCGACTTTCGCAATTACGCCCGCCTGCGCCTGGACGTGGGCGCCGGATCCGTGGTGCTCACCGGCGCCAACGGCGCGGGCAAGACCAACCTTCTTGAAGCCATTTCCTTCCTCGCGCCCGGCCGCGGCCTGCGCGGGGCGAAGCTGTCCCAGGTCGGCCGTCAGGGTCAGGCGAGCGGCTGGGGCGTCAATGCCGCGATCGCCGGGCCCGACGGGCTCACCGAGGTCGGAACCGGCCTGACGATGGGCGCGCCCGAGCGCCGCGCCGTGCAGATCAACGGCCACCCCGCCAAGGGCGGCGCCGCGATCGCCCGTCAGATCGGCGTGGTGTGGCTGACGCCCGCGATGGACCGGTTGTTTCTCGACGGCCCCGCATCGCGTCGCAAATTCCTCGACCGGCTTGTCACCGCCTTCGACGCCGACCAGGCCGGCCGCATCGCCGCCTACGACCACGCCCACCGCCAGCGCGCGAAGCTGCTGCGCGAGGAGGTGGCCGACGCCGCCTGGTTCGCCGCGCTGGAGGACACCATGGCCCGCCACGGCGTCGCCCTGGCGGCCGCGCGGGCCGATCTGGTCGCTCGCCTGTCGCGCGCCCTTGCCGCGGCGGCGGGGCCGTTTCCGGCCGCCAGCCTCAAGCTCGTCGGCGCCGTGGATAGCTGGCTCGCCGAAATGCCCGCGGTCGACGCCGAGGACAAGATGCGCGCAAGCCTGTGGGACGAACGGCGCGGCATCCTGGGCGCGGGGGCGGGCCCGCACCGGTCCGATCTCGGCGTGGCGATGATCGCGCCCGCCGTCGACGGCAAGCCGCATCCTTCGCACGGACAGCCCGCCGCGCTCTGTTCAACCGGCGAGCAAAAGGCGCTCTTGATCTCCATCGTGCTCGCGCACGCGCGCCTGCAGCGGGAGAAAAGGGGCTCCCCGCCGGTGCTTTTGCTCGATGAAATCGCGGCCCATCTCGACCCCGGCCGGCGCACCGCGCTGTTCGCCGCCTTGCGCGATTTGGCGGCCCAGGCCTGGATGACGGGCACCGACCCGGCGCTGTTCGAGGATGTGGGTGAATCCGCCCAGCTTTTCAACGTCGATCAAGGCGCGGTGACGCCCGTCCGGACCCTACAGTAAGGGTGCATTTCCCGTCGCGATTCCCTATATTTAGTCCGACAAAAAACGACCCAAAAAAACCTCGCAAGAGTCCTCATGAATCCTCCGCCCGGCAGTCCCGAAGTAGCCCTCAAAAACGACGGCGCGACCGCTGCCGAAAAAGCCTACGACTCCGAGTCGATCAAGGTCCTCAAGGGCCTCGACGCGGTGCGCAAGCGTCCCGGCATGTACATCGGCGACACCGATGACGGCTCGGGTCTGCACCACATGGTCTACGAAGTCGTGGACAACGCCATCGACGAATCCCTGGCGGGCCATTGCGATCTGGTGGAAGTCGTTTTGCACGGCGACGGCAGCTGCACGGTGCGCGACAACGGCCGCGGCATCCCCGTCGACATCCACAAGGAAGAAGGCGTCTCGGCGGCCGAGGTCATCATGACCCAGCTGCACGCGGGCGGAAAATTCGACCAGAACTCCTACAAGGTGTCCGGCGGTCTGCACGGCGTCGGCGTGTCCGTGGTCAACGCGCTCTCCTCGCGCCTGGATCTGCGCATCTGGCGCGGCGGCAAGGAATATTTCATGCGCTTCAAGCACGGCGAGGCTGAAGCGCCGCTGAAGGAAGTGGGCGAGGCGCCGCGCGTCGCCGACGGCAAGCGGGCCGGGCAGTATAAGACCGGCACCGAGGTGACGTTCCTGCCCTCGAAGGAAACCTTTACCCAGACCGAATTCGACTACGGCACGCTGGAGCACCGCCTGCGCGAGCTCGCGTTCCTCAATTCGGGCGTCTTCCTCAATCTCACCGATGCGCGCCACACCGAGCGCAAGTCGGTGGATCTCTATTATCAGGGCGGCATCGAAGCCTTCGTGCGCTATCTTGATCGCACCAAGCAGGCCCTGAACGATCCGCCGGTCACCATGCAGGCGGAGAAGGACGGCATCACCGTGGAACTGTCGATGGAGTGGAACGACAGCTATCACGAGAACACGCTGTGCTTCACCAACAACATCCCGCAGCGCGACGGCGGCACCCATCTCGCCGGTTTCCGGGCCGCGCTCACCCGCACGCTCAATCACTACGCCACCGAACACGGCGTCGGCGGCAAGAAGGAGAAGATCGCCCTCACCGGCGACGATATGCGCGAAGGCCTGACCTGCGTGCTCTCGGTGAAGGTGCCCGATCCCAAGTTCTCCTCGCAGACCAAGGACAAGCTGGTCTCCTCCGAAGTCCGGCCCGTGGTCGAAAGTATCGTCACCGAAAAACTCGGCACCTGGTTCGAGGAACATCCGTCCGAAGCCCGCAAGATCGTCGGCAAGGTAGTCGAAGCGGCGCTGGCGCGCGAAGCCGCCCGCAAGGCGCGCGAACTCACCCGCCGCAAGGGCGCGCTCGATATCTCGTCGCTGCCCGGAAAACTCGCCGACTGCCAGAACCGCGACCCCGCCCAATCCGAACTCTTCATCGTCGAGGGTGACTCGGCCGGTGGTTCGGCAAAACAAGGCCGCGACCGCGCGTTCCAGGCCATCCTGCCGCTGCGCGGCAAGATCCTGAACGTCGAGCGGGCGCGCTTCGACAAGATGCTCTCATCGGCCGAAATCGGCACGCTGGTGACCGCGCTCGGCACCGGCATCGGCCCCGAAGAGTTCAACATCGGCAAACTGCGCTACCACAAGATCATCATCATGACGGACGCCGACGTCGACGGCAGCCACATCCGCACCCTGCTGCTGACGTTCTTTTACCGCCAGATGCCGCAGATCATCGAAAACGGTCACCTCCTGATCGCCCAGCCGCCGCTCTACAAAGCGAAGAAGGGCCAGTCCGAGGTGTATCTGAAGAACGACGCGGCGATGGAGGAGCATCTCATCGCCGCCGGCCTCGTGAACGCCGTGCTCGTCACCTCGGGCGGCGGCCAGATCGGCGGCGAGGATTTGAAGCGCCTCGTGCACCGCGCGCGCGAGACCAAGGCCAGTCTCGAGATGCTCTCGCGCACCCTGCCCTCGCGCATCGTCGAACAATGCGCCATCGCCGGCGCCTTCAATCTCGAAGTGCTGTCGAAGCAGGAGCTGGCGCAGCAGACCGCCGACTATGTCGCCAAGCGCCTCGATCATCTGGAAACGGAATACGAGAAGGGCTGGCACGGTGAAGCCGCGCCCGGGGGTGGCCTCAAGTTCACCCGGACCCTGCGCGGCGTGACGGAAACCCACACGCTGGACGCCCGCACGCTCCAATCGGCCGAAGCGCGCCATCTGGACAGCCTCGCGCCCGAGTTGCAGACCACCTACACCCGCGACGCGATGCTCAAGTACAAAGAGGACGAGGTTCCCATCAGCGGCCCGGTGACCCTGCTCCAGGCGGTGCTCGCGCACGGCCGCAAGGGTGTCACCATCCAGCGCTACAAAGGTCTGGGTGAAATGAACCCGAGCCAGCTATGGGAAACGACGCTCGATCCGAACGTCCGTACCCTGCTGCAGGTGAAGGTCAGCCACGGCGATGAAGCCAACGAGGTGTTCTCCACCTTGATGGGCGATGTCGTCGAACACCGCCGCGACTTCATCCAGGACAACGCCCTGAAAGTCCGTAACCTGGACGTTTAGCTTAAGCGCCTCGGCCTATTCGGCGGGCAGTAACATATCGCGCCCGCCGCGGGTGGGCGCGGCGTCGGCGATTTCCAGCACCAGCTTGTGCAGCAGCGACTGGCTGAAATCGTTGGGCGTGCGCACGGTCACGAAGAACGCGCCCGGCCCGCCGATGACCTGCTCGTTGTAGTACCGGTCCAGATCCTCCGGCACTTCCTGTTTCCATTTCGGCCGTTCGAACATCATTGCCAGGCCGTTGATGGTCACGCCCTTCTTCACGGCGTCGTCGCGCGCATCCTTCACCGGGCGGCCGTAATCGCTGTAGCCGTCGCCCGAGATGTCGATCACCTTGCGGCTCGGGTCGTAACCGTTCTTGTCGAACAGCTTCACCGAGTAGTCGATGCCGGCGCTGATGCTGGTGGTGCTGCCCGGCTTGATCGGCGCTTTCGCGATCTCGTCGGCGAAAGCGGCGGCGGTCTTGGCGTCGGAGATCACGCGCCACGGCACCACCTGCACCTGATGATAGACGCTCGACCATTCGACATAGGTGATGGCAATGCGTCCGATGGGGCCGGAGCGGATCGCCTCGGTCACCCGCTTATCCTTCAGCGCGTGGACATAGCCGTTGCGCTGGATCGCTGCTTCCTTCTCATCGATGCTCAGCGAGACGTCCACGGCCATGACCAGCGCCAAGTCCACCGCCATGTCGTCGTCGGCCGCGACGGCGCTGCCGCCGGCCGGGGCGACGACCATCGCGCACGCCAGGGCCGCGGCAACCACGCGGGAAGAAAAACGCATCCAAGCCATGGCGCCCACTATGCCGCGACCGCCGGGGGAATAACACTGGCTTTGCAAAGACCTGCCGGAGTCTCAACGGGACGCCCCCGCTCCACTACTTCATCCCACCGCCCGGCGCTCTCGCGCCCGCGCGCGCCGCGGTATAGGCTTGGCGCCTATCCACAGGGGGACCCCATGACGCACACACGCCGCCGCTTCCTCGGAAAAACGGTGACCTGCGCCTGCCACCTCGCGCTCGCCGCCGCCGCCATGCCGGTGGCCGCGCGAAAACTATGGGCCGCCGAGTCCCTCGGCCAGGTGGTCGCCCGCGAGCCTTTCGGCACCCTCGAAAAGGTCAGCGACGGCGTTTGGGCCGTGATCTCCCGGCCGCTCGACGGCGATCGCACCACGCTGGCCAACGGCGGGCTCATCGCCGGCAAGAACGGCGTGCTCGCGGTGGAAGGGTTCAATACCCCCGCCGGCGCCGAATGGCTTGCGGCCAAGTCCATGGAACTCACCGGCAAACGTCCCACCCACGTCGTGCTCACGCATCACCATGGCGATCACGCCAACGGCATCGCCGGCTTCCAGTCGGGCGGCGCGCAATGCCTGCTGCACTCCACCGCCGTCACCCGCGACATTGTCGTTGGCCGCGACGCCAAAACGCCCGGCGCCCCGCCCGCCCGCGCCGCCGCCTTGAACGGTGCGGTGTTGCTTGCCGCCGACAGTCCCACCGTGCTCGATCTCGGCGGACGCACCGTGAAGGTGGTTCCGCGCGGCGGCCACACTCAAAGCGACGTCACCGTCGAACTCGACGATCCGTCCATCGTCTTCTGCGGCGATCTCGTCTGGAACGCCATGTTCCCCAACTATGTCGACACAACGCCCTCCAAGTTCGTCGCCGCGGTGCGCGGCCTGAAGCGCGCGAAGGACACGGTGTATGTCCCCGGCCACGGCGCGCTCGCAAAGGCGCGCGACCTCGACCGCTACATCGCCGTGTTGAACGAGGTCGAGGCCGGTGCGCGCAAGTCGTTCAAAGCCGGCGTCAGCGCCGAGGACGCCGGGCGCACCTTCATGCTGTCCGAATCCCTCGGCCAATGGGCCCTGTTCAGCAACGTCTTCTATCCACGCGCGTTCGAAGCCTGGTACCGCGAACTGAAAGCCTAGCGGCATGCAGCAGCAGGTCTCCGTCATCACCTTGGGAGTCGAGGATCTTGCTCGCTCCAAGCGTTTCTATGTCCAGGGTTTCGGCTGGCATCCCGTCCTCGATACGGACGAGATCGTCTTTTATCAGATGAACGGCTTCGTCTTCGGCACATGGCTGACGCCCAAGCTCGCGGACGACATGCAGCGCCCCGCGTCGCCCGCACCCGGCGCTTTCTCCCTCGCCCACAATGTCGCCGAACCCCTGCAAGTCACCGCGCTGTTGAACCGCTTGGCGGCGCACGGCGGAACGCTTCTGCGCGCCGCCGATCAGCCGCCGCACGGCGGCTTGCGGGGCTATGTCGCCGATCCCGACGGTCATGCCTGGGAAGTGGCGTGGAATCCCGCCTGGCCCATCAGCCCCGAAGGCTACGTCACCGCGAAATTCTAGGCCCGCGCGGCGGCGCGGAACGCGGTTTCCACGGCGGTGGCGCTCGGAAGCTGCACCACCGCGCTCATGAGAATCTGTAACGGCGTCGTGCGGCCGCCGATCTCGATCGCAAACAGACCGTCACAGATTTTCGCCGCGGTCGCCGGTGTGGCCTGAAACAAAATCCGCTCCGCCGCGCCCGGGCGCGCCAGCAGCTTGATCACCAACCCCTCCTTGCCGAGGGCGAGATGCACATGCTCGCCGCTGTCGAGCGCGATCTCGCTGCTGGGCGCATTCAACGCCTCGTCGTAGGACACCACATAGCCCACGCGGCTTCCCCGGTGTTTGCGTTTATCTGTTCCCGCCGACGATATCGCCCAGCGCGCCCAACACCGATCCTTCGCCCCGGTTCTGACCGCCGTATCCGCCCGCGGCCGCCAGCATGCGGCCCGCCAGCCGTGCGAACGGCAGCGACTGGATCCACACTTTGCCGGGCCCGCGCAGGCGCGCGAAGAACACGCCTTCGCCCGCGAACACCATGCTCTTCACGCCGCCGACCGAGACCAGATCGAAATCCACGTCCGGCGTCAGCGCGGCGAGACATCCGGTGTCCACATGCAGTTCTTCGCCCGGGCGCAGCTCGCGCTCCACCACAGTGCCGCCCATCTGCACGAACACCCAGCCGTCGCCTTCCAGTTTCTGCATGATGAAGCCTTCGCCGCCGAACAGCCCCGTCAGCACGCGCTTCTGGAAATGAATGCCGATGGACACGCCCTTGGCCGCGGCCAGAAAGCTATCCTTCTGACAGATGAGCCGGCCGCCGTAGTCCGCCAGGCGCAGCGGCAGGATGGCCCCCGGCGTCGGCGAGGCGAAGGCGACACGCGCCTTGCCCTGACCGGTGTGGGTGAACACCGTCGTGAACAGGCTTTCGCCGGTGATCAGGCGTTTGCCCGCACCGAGCAGCTTGGCGGTGAAACTTTCGCCCGCGCCGCCGCTGCCGTCACCGAATACCGTGGACATCGCGACGCTCGCGTCCTTCCACACCATCGCGCCGGCTTCGGCGATGGCGCTTTCGCCCGGGTCCAGTTCGATTTCCACGAACTGCAGTTCCTGCCCCTTGATCTCGAAATCGATATCGTCGGCCAGGCCGGCTTGGCGGCTATGGGTCCAGGGACTGGTGCGGGGAACGTTGGGCACGGGCATTGAGGCTCTCCTTCGATAAGGTCACACCCCATCTAAAAGGAACCGCGCCCGCCGCGCTAGAGGAGGCGCGGTGACGCGTCTGTTACGCGTCTTCCAGATAAGGACGGATCGTTTCCAGGAAAATCTGACCGTAACGCGCCAGCTTGGCGTCGCCGACGCCGCTCAGCATCGCCATGTCCCCCAGCGTGCGCGGCTTGGCGCTCGCCATGGCCGCCAGGGTCTTGTCATGGAAAATGACGTAGGGCGGAATGTTCTGCTCTTTCGCGAGGTCGAGCCGCTGCGCCTTCAAGGCGGCGAACAGGCGCGCGTCCTTTTCGCCCACCGCATGAACCGCCGCCGCTGCGCCGCGTTTGGTGCGTGCCGCTTTTGTCGCGCGCGGCTCGCGCAGCGCCAGCGTCTCCCGGCCCTTCAGGAAGTCCCGCCCCTGTTCGGTGATGCTCAAACCGCCATGGGAGTCGGGCTCGATGGACAGCAATCCGCCCGCCACAAGCTGCCGGAAAATGCTGCGCCATTGCACCGCGTTGAAGTCCTTGCCGATCCCGAAGGTGCTTTGCGCATGGTGCCCGAACATGCGGATCCGCTCGGTGTCCGCGCCCAGCAGCACTTCGATCAGATAATTCACGCCGAACCTTTGCCCGGTGCGGTACACGCACGACAGCGCCTTCTGCGCTGCCGCCGTGCCGTCGAAGGTGCGCGGCGGCGACAAACAGGTATCGCAGTTGTTGCAGGGCTGGCAGGTGTCGCCGAAATACTCCAGCATCACCTGCCGGCGGCAGCGCGTCGCTTCGCACAGGCCCAGCAGTGCGCTCAGTTTCTGCCGCTCGATGCGCCGCTGCGCGTCCGTCGTCTCCGCCGCCTCGATGAACCCGCGCTGTTGCGCCACATCCTGCAGCCCGTAGGCCATCCATGCGTTGGCGGGAAGACCGTCGCGTCCGGCGCGCCCCGTCTCCTGATAATAGGCCTCGATGTTCTTCGGCAGGTCCATATGCGCCACGAAGCGCACGTTCGGTTTGTCGATCCCCATGCCGAAGGCGATCGTCGCCACCATCACCACGCCTTCCTCACGCAGAAAGCGCGTCTGGTTGGCGGCGCGCGCCTCGGCGGTCAGGCCCGCGTGATAGGGCAGGGCGTCGAAGCCTTCGCCTTTCAGCCAGGCCGCCGTCTCGTCGACCTTGCGGCGCGACAGGCAGTAGACGATGCCGGCATCCTCGCCGTGGTTCGCGCGGATAAACGCCAGAAGCTGCGCGCGCGGATTGTCTTTCTCGACGACGGTGTATGTGATGTTGGGCCTGTCGAACCCGGCGATGAAGGTTTTGCCCTGCTGCAGCTTCAGGCGCTCGACAATGTCGCGGCGCGTGGGCGCGTCCGCCGTCGCGGTCAGCGCGATCCGCGGCACCGCGGGAAATTTCTCCGCCAGCGCGCCCAGCTGCATATACTCGGGCCGGAAGTCATGCCCCCACTGCGACACGCAGTGCGCTTCATCGATGGCGAACAAGGCGAGCGGCGTCTCGGCCAAAAGGGAAAGAAACTCGCCGGTCATCAGGCGCTCCGGCGCCACATAGACCAGATCGATCTCGCCGGCGCGCATCTTGTCCTTGGTCGCGCGCACCTCGTCCCACGAGGCCGCCGAATTGATCGCGGCGGCGCGCACGTCCACCTGCCTCAGCGCCGCAACCTGATCTTGCATCAGCGCGATCAAGGGCGAGACGACGATGCCGACGCCGGGCCGGCACAGGGCGGGGATCTGATAACACAGCGACTTCCCGCCGCCGGTCGGCATCAGCACGAACGCGCTTCCGCCCGCGACCAGGTGATCGATCACCTCGCGCTGCTGGCCGCGAAACGACGTATAGCCGAAGGTATGTTCGAGGACGTGTAGGGGTGTCGGCATGGAGGGCGGCACCCTAACCGCGGCGTGCGAAAATCACTATGGTTTCTTCGCGGGTTTTTTCGCCGATGTCTTCGCGCCGCGCGCGGCACTCGCATTCAGGTCCGCCGCCGCGCGCAGCAGCGCCTTCAGCGCCTTCGCGTTGATCGCCGCGCCCTCGCGCAGATCGATGGCGCGCCGCACCTTGCCTTCCAGGCTTGAATTGAACAGCCCGGTAGGGTCCTTCAACGCCGCGCCCTTGGCGAAGGTGAGCTTCACCACCGCCTTATAGACCTCGCCGGTGGTGATGATGCCGTCGCGCGACCAGACGGGAATTCCCCATTTCCATTCCTCGACCACGTCCGGAAGCGCCTCCTTCACCAACCCGCGCACCTGCGCCAGCATCGCGCCGCGCCAGTCGTCCAGCTCCTTGATCCGGGCGTCGATCAGCCGCGGTGCGGCGGATGCGCTCTCCACGGCCTTTCGCTTCGGCGCCGCCTTCTTGACGGGGCGCTTCTTCACACTCTTTCGCGGTGCGGTTTTGGGCAAGGGGGTGTGTCCTGATGATAGCCGGTCACCGGAAGGCTATCCCGAGGCCTTGCCAATTGCATCCCCCGCCCTGCGCGTCTGGTGGGCCTTTTGGCGCCGGGCTAAGATTGCCGCTTCAGCAAAGGGGGTTCTCATGAAGGTCTCTTTCGTTGCCGCCACCGCCACGGTGCTGTTTCACACCCAGCTACACGCCGCCGATGCTCCCGTTCGCATTCACGCCGCGCGCCTGATCGATGGCGCCGGCGGTGTGGTCACGGATGCCACCCTCACAATTCAGGGCGACAAGATCACCGGCGTCGAGGCCGGCGCGAAAGGCCCCTGGGCCGTCGATTTTCAAAGCGCGACGCTCCTTCCGGGTCTGATCGACAACCATGTGCATATCACCTGGCACTTCAACGACGAGGGCCGCGCCGACATGTCGAAGGTCCCGCGCGAGCAGCAGGCCCTGAAATGGGCGGGCAACCTCAAGAAGACTTTGATGGCGGGCTACACCACCGTACAGAGCATCGGCTCGGCCGACGATCTCAGCCTGCGCCGCGAAATCGCCGCCGGCGATCTCATCGGTCCGCGCCTGCTCACCTCCAGCACGCCGTTCAACGATATCAAAGCCACGCCCGACGACGCGCGCGCCTTTGTTCGCGCGCGCAAAGCCGAGGGCGCGGACCTGATCAAGATGTTCGCCTCCAAAAGCTCGCGCGAAGGCGGCGGCGCCACCTTGAGCGCGGAGGTTGTCGCCGCAGTGTGCGACGAAGCGCGGAAGCAGGGCCTGCGGGTGTGGGTGCACGCCCACGGCGATGATTCCATCCAGCGCGTCGTCGCCGGAAAATGCACCACTGTCGTGCACGGCTCCCTCGCCACGCCGCCGATGTTCAAGCTCATGGCCGACAACGGCGTGAACTTCGAACCGACGGTCGGCGTCGTCACCCAGAACTATATCGTGCACGAAAAGAACTACACCGGCATCGGCAACTACACGCCCGAAGCCTTCGTGAATATGAAAGCCTTTGTGCAAGGTCAGGGCCCGCGCTGGAAAACCATGTTCACCGCCGCGCCCAAGCTCAACATCCTCACCGGCTCCGACGCTGTCGCCGGCGCCGAAGGCCGCAACGCCGAGGAAGTGATCTTCCGCGTGCAGAACGGATGGCCCGCCATGGCCGGGCTGGTGTCGGCCACCTCGCGCAACGCCAAGGCGCTCGGGCTGGAAAACACAACCGGCGCCCTCAAGCCGGGCCTGCAGGCCGATGTGATCGCCGTGGACGGGGACCCGCTCGCCGACATCACGGCGCTGCGGCGCGTCACCTTTGTCATGAAGGGCGGCAAGATTTATCGTTACGACGCGGCGTCCGCGCCTTAGTCGCGGACCTCGTCACTTATAAAGGAATTGCCCATGCCCGGCACCGTCCGCCTCCACCGTGTCTTCGCCACGACGCCCGACAAAGTCTACCGCGCCTTTATCGAGCCGGATGCGAAAGCCAAGTGGCTCCCGCCCAATGGGTTCACCTGCACGGTGCACGCCCACGACGCCAAGGTCGGCGGCGCGTACAAAATGTCCTTCCGCAACTTCACCACCGGCGACAGCCATTCCTTCGGCGGCGTGTTCACCGAACTCGATCCGGGCAAGACCGTCCGCTACACCGACCGCTTCGACAATCCGCATCTGCCGGGTGAAATGAACATCACGGTGACCTTGAAGGCGGTGATGGTGGGCACCGAGATCGGCATCGTGCAGGAGGGCATCCCCGACGCGATCCCGGTCGAGGCCTGTTATCTCGGTTGGCAGGAATCGCTGCAGAATCTGAAGCAGCTCGTGGAGCCCGATATCCGCCAGTAACGGCGGCGGCGCTTAAACCACTTTCCGCAGATCGACCACGAACGCCTCGACCGCGCCGCGCAGCGATTGCGCCTGCGTCTTGATCTCCGCCGAGGCCGCCAGCACCATCGACGCTTCGCTATGCGTGTGCTGCGCCGCCTCGCGCACCGCGCCGATGTCGCTCTGCACGGCGTTCGAACTCATCGTCGCGCCTTCCACGTTCTCGGTCACCTGCCGGATCGCGGCCACCTGACGCTCGACCGCGGAGGCAATCGCGTCGGCCACTTCGCTGATGTTGCGCACCGCGCCGGTGATGGAGGTGATTGCTCTCACCGAATCCGCGCTGGCCACACGCATGGTTGCGATCCGTTCGGTGATCTCGCCGGTGGCCTTCGCCGTCTGGCTTGCCAGGTTCTTCACCTCGCCCGCCACCACCGCGAAGCCCTTGCCCGCTTCGCCCGCGCGCGCCGCCTCGATGGTGGCATTCAAGGCGAGCAGGTTGGTTTGCTCGGCGATTTCCTTGATTAAGCCCACCACTTGGCTGATCTGCGTCGCGACATCGGCGAACCCGGCAATCACTTCCGCCGCGCGTGTCGCTTCGGTCACGGTGCGTGCGCTCATGTCCGACGCGCTCACGGTCTGTCTGTTGATCTCCTGGATCGAGGCCGCCATCGCTTCCGTCGCCGCCGCCACCGTGTTCACCTGCGCGCTCGCCTGACCCGCGGACTCCGAGCCCGACGCGCCCCGCTCTACCGCGCCTTTGGCGGCGTACTGCATGCGCTGCGCGCTGGTTTCAAGCTGGGTCGCCGCGCCCGCGAAGGAGGTCGACATGCCGCCCATCGTCGCTTCGAATTCGTTCGCCACGCGGTAGAAGCTCGCCACCTTCTTGCCGATGGCCTTCACCGCGGTATTGGTGTCCTCGGACGAGGCCTTGAACGAACCCTTCAAACCCCGCGGATCGATCAGACGGAAATATTGGTTCCGGCTCACATAGTGCAGCGAGGCGGACGCCTCGCGCATATAAGCGTCCACGTGATCGGTCGCGTCGTTGTAGCTCTCGCCCAGCCGCCCCAATGCGCCATGCTCCGCCGCCAGCGGCAAGCGTACCTCGAGATTGCCTTGGCTTACCGCGGCAAGTGCGTCGCTCACCCGGCCGATGTACCGCGTCACGGCGGCAAGGGCGAAGAAGGCCGCGCCGCATGACGCGGCGCCCAGGCCGAGAACGCCGAGCGTCACGGACGCCGGCAGTTCGAAGCCCACGCCGGCCACGCCGCCCAGGGTGAGCAGGCCGCTCGCGCCCAGGAAAATCCGGACCCTAGAGAGTGAGGACAAATTCGTCATAGGACTTTCCTTCCGCTTTCAGAATGTCGCACAGCAGCGCCGCGCCTTTGCGCTGTCCGTCCTTGCGATCCGCCGCCGCCTGCTCCGCGCGCAGCAGCTTGTCGTACAGCGGCATTATCTTCTGCTGCAGCACGTCGCGGTCGGGACTGCGGCGCGTGGAGTGATAGCCGATGATGCCGCCCGCGCTGTTCAGCGTCGGGGTCACATGCGCATAGACCCAGTAGTAGTCGCCGTTCAGCGATTGGTTCTTCACGTAGGCGAAGATCTCCTGGCCGTCTTGGATCGTGTCCCATAGCAGCTGGAACACCGAGCGCGGCATGTCGCCGTGCCGCACGATGCTGTGCGGCGCGCCGATGCAGCGCGCCTCGTCCAGATCCGCGAGGGTGATGAAAAGCCGGTTGGCGTAGGTGATCCGCCCCTTCAAATCGGTCTTGCTCACGATGATCTCGTCCGCGCCGAAAAAGCGCTCTTTGCCGGGTCCGGGATGATGCCGCGTCATGTGATGTCCTGCCGTCAGTCCTGGGGCAGGAATAGCGAAACGGCGAAAGACAACTTTGACGCACCTCAAATCAATCGTGGGGCAAAGGCGTCCCTCGGCAGTTCTACTGAGGCTTTTTGCCCCCACCGGGGCCTGGTAACAGCCGTGTTTCCCCCGCGTCTTGCGCCTGTTTTACGCGCGCGGCGGCGCTATAGTGCGGGCCCCCGCCGATTCCCCCGCGCGGACGTCGCCCGTTGAAGAGAGCCGAGACCGCCACCTCATGACGACAGATCCACGACCCCAGCGCACGATCCTGGCCCGGACGCGATTTCTGGTGATCGATTCGGAGGCTGCGGTCGGCGAAGCCCTGCGCCGCTTTCTGGTGTCGGAAGGCGCGCCCGCGGTCCATGTCGCGACATCGTCGCTGATCGGTCTCCGTGTGCTTCAGGACCGTCGCACCCCGGTCGACTGCGTCATCTGCGCCCACCGGGCCGCCAATTCCGGCCTCGAGTTCCTGGCCAATCTCCGCTCCGGCCGCTGGGGCACGACGCTCCAATATCTAAGCTGCATCCTTTTGCTCGAATCGCCCGACCCCGCGGTCGTGCGCGCCGCCACCGCCGCCAAGGTCACCGGCTTCATCCAGGGCGGCCTCGGCAAGGAAAACGTCCGCGCCGCCATCATCAAGGCGCTCGATCCCAGCGGGGTTGCCCAGGCGCTGCCCAACTTCAAGGTCGCGCATATCCGCGCGGCCGAAAACGATCTCATCATCGCGCCGTTCCCGGCCTCCTTCGCCAACTTGGGCGTCGAGCGTCAGAAAAAAGCCGTGCAGGCGGTGGAAGCCGCCGCGCAGAAGGCCCAGTGGAGCGGCGCCGTCATCGCTATCTACCCCGGCGCCGATGGGAAGCCGGGTTTTGTCGCGTCCCCCGTCTTCGACCGTTACTGCAGCCGCCTCACCGTGGACGGGGTCGAGAAGATGCTCAACCGGGCGCTCCATGTCGCCTGGACCGACGGCGATCCCACTGCCGCCGTCGCGTCACCCGCGGCCGAAGCGTCCGACATGGCGGTCGAGCCGCTGCCGCTGTTCGAGGAGGCCGAGGAAGAAAATCTCTCCGACCGCCGCCGCGGCCGCCCGGCCCCGGAGCTTGCGCGCGCGCGCGGCCTCACCGAGGACGATATCCGCGGCGTCGCCAAGGCCTTCAAGGACATGGGCCCGCAGGAGTTCGTCGACAAATTCGTGCGCCAGCAAACCATTCTCTTGCGCGACGAGCGCCAGCCCATGGCGCCGGCCATGCGCGAGTTCTTCGTCAGCATCGACCTGCTGCGTAAGGAATTCTTCCCGGGCGTCGAGATGCGCGGCTCCAAACGCGCCTTCCAGTCGCTCACGCATATGCTCGACCAGCTGATGCTGCGCTCGCTGGCCTATCTGCCGCAAACCGGCGTGCCCAGCTCCCTCAATCTCAATGTCCATTCGATCCTGACGCAGACCTTCGACGCGGCCATCCGCAATATCTCGGTGGAGAACATCACCTTCGAGATTCCCCAGCCGATGATCACGACCTATTTCGAAGAATTCAAAAAGGCGCGCGATCTTATTTTCGCGCGCGGCGGGCGCATCGCCGTCGATCAGATTTTCCCCGACACCATGGGCGCGCTCGATCTCACCATGGTCGGTCCCAACTTCGCCAAGGTGCATTGGAAGGGCGATCTCAAGAATTTCTCGGCCACCCACCGCGACTTCGTCAAAAACGCCCTCGACAGCGGCATCACCATGGTGATGAGCCGCGTCGACGATCCCGCGGCGCTGGAAATCGCCCAGGAGTTCGGCATCCGCAACTTCCAGGGCTTCCTGATCGACGAGATGCCCGAAGCCAAAGTGCCTTAAGCAGCCAAAGTTCCTTAAGCGGCCAACGTTCCTTCACGAGGTGCCTTAAGTTAAAGCGCTCGCGCCGGCGGCCTCACGTCCCGCACATCGCCGCTGCCCTTTGCCCGCTTTGCCGGTATCATCCCCACGGCGGGAAATGGGGCGACAAGGGGAAAGCCATGAACCGATGGATCGCGGCTGTGGTCGGCGGCATGCTGATGATCGCGGGCTCTTCATCCTTCGCGGCCGAGGCGGCGGCACCGACGCAAACCCGCGCCATCGTGCGCGCGCCCAGCTCCGCCAAGCCCGATCCCGCCGCCGCGCTTCCCGGCGCCAAGATCTTCACCGAGCATTGCGCCGGCTGCCATGGCGCCCGCGCCGTGGGCGCCGAAGGCCCGTCCCTCAGCGATGAATATTGGATTCACGGCCGCACCGACGCCGATATCGCCAAGGCGATCCGCGGCGGCTTCGCGCCCAAGATGGCGGCCTTCGACTTCTCCGACGCCCAAGTCAAAGATCTCGTCGCCTATATCCGCGCGGTGTTCGTCGCAACGCTCGTGGTCGACCGCTCGGTGCAAACGGTCCCCGCCGCCGTACAGGAAACGGAGTCCGCCCGCTTCAGGATCGAAACCGCGGCCACGCTCGCGTCCCCTTACGCATTTGTCTTCCTCCCCGACGGCCGCGCCCTGATCACCGAGACCGCCGGCACCTTGCGCGTGTTCGAAAACGGCAAGCTTCTCCCCAAAGCGATCGAAGGCATTCCCATCGGCACGCCGCTGCAAGGCCCCGGCC
The DNA here is from genome assembly GCA_041905525.1 of Rhodospirillaceae bacterium. GTDB lineage: Bacteria > Pseudomonadota > Alphaproteobacteria > Rhodospirillales > Rhodospirillaceae > SHVO01. The sequence goes on along the minus strand of JAYRKY010000003.1, from coordinate 171,262 downwards.
GGCGCATCCTCAACATCGCGCTGCATCCGGACTACGCGCGCAACGGCTGGATCTACCTCACCATCGCCGACGCCAATCCCGCCGGGCGCGGTTTCGTCATGCGCGTGGTGCGCGGCAAGATCAAGGACGACCGCTGGACGGATCACCAGCTTCTGTTCGAATCGCCCACCGGCGAGGCCAGTACCGCGCGCATGGCTTTCGACAAGAACGGCTATCTGTTCATGACCCTCGGCTTCTCCGGCAACATCTACAACGGTCCGCCCGAGGACGCGCCTTCGCTCGATCTCGCCGACCCCAACGGCAAGGTGCTGCGCATGCGCGACGACGGCAGCGCGCCGCCCGACAACCCCTTCGTCAATGTGCCGGGCGCCTTGAAGCTGGTGTGGAGCTACGGTCACCGCCAATCCTTGGGCATCGCCTTCGATTCCAAAGGCACGCTGTGGGAGTCCGAGAACGGCGCGCGCGGCGGGGACGAGATCAACATCATCCGCAAGGGCGCCAACTACGGCTGGCCCGTCGTCACCTGGGGCCACCGCTACGATTCCATCCCGCGTGTCGCCATGCCGGAGATGGATGGCGTCGAGCAGCCTGTCGTCAGCTGGGCGCCGTCGCCCGCCGTCTCCGCCATCGCCTTCTACGAGGGCAACGCCTTCCCGAAGTGGAAGGGCAATCTCCTCGTCGGCTCCATGAAGTACCGCTCGCTCTATCGCATCGTTCTCAAGAACGACCGGCAGGTCTTGCAGGAAGAGATCGTGCGCGGCATCGACCGCGTGCGCGATGTCGGGGTCGGCCCCGACGGTCTCGTCTATCTGCTCACCGACGGCGGACTGTTCCTCCGCCTCGTCCCGGCAAACTGACGGCGCTTGATTGTCGTCAACGAGCGGCGGTCGCGGCGCGGTTACCCTGCGCCAGTCCTGACCGGAGGAGGCCTCTCTATGCAGAAGAATGTCGGCGGCATCGATCGCGCGCTACGTGTCATCATCGGGCTGGTGTTCCTGGCCTACGCCATTCCCGTCGGTTTCCACGAGACCGGCTGGAACTGGGTCGGCTGGATCGGCATCATTCCGCTCCTCACCGCGGCCATGGGCAGCTGCCCCCTCTACAGCATGGTCGGCCTGTCCACCTGCCGCCGCTGAGTTTGCAGTCTCAGGTTAGAGGTGCCCGCGGCGACGTCGTCACGCTCACCGCCACGCCGCCGTCGGGCCTCAATGTCGACTTCCTGGGGTGGGGCGGTTGCACCAGCGTCTCGGGCGCCAACGGCACCGTGTGCACGATTGTGGTTTCCGGTGACCATATTGCGACCGCGACGTTCAAATAAGCGCCCGCCTTTGCGGCCGCTGGCGGTTGCCCAGGCGACGGGCTAAGAAGGCGTCCTCTGGAGCGTTCGTGAGATGCCGATGCGCCGCTTTGCCGTTCTCATTGTCCTGTTGCTGTGGCCCGTTGTCGCCCACGCGCAGCAAGAACCCGGCGTCGACCTGAAGACCCTGTTCGAAAAAGCCCGCGCCCTCGGCGCGGAAAGCGAATTGCGCGGCGATATCGCCGACCGTCTCGGCTTCGGCGATCATCCGCTGCCCATCACCGATCTCGTCATCACCAAGGACGGCGTCCAGCATGCCGTGAATGCCTTCATCATCGGCGACAAGGGCTACATTCTCTTCAACAGCCACCTGCGTGTGCCCGAAGTCTATCTCTTCGTCAAAGCCGTCGATGGAACGATGATGTCCGGCCTGCACGGCCCGCAGTTTCAGCCCATCACCAAAACCGTCGCCATGACGCCCGAGGATGCATCGGTCATCGCCGAGGAAGAGGCGTTCTGGTCCCAGTGGCTGGCGGACGGGGCGAAGGTGCCGCTGCAGTAGATCCTGCTACCCGGTGCGCAGGATCTTCTCCATCGCCTTGCCCTTGGCCAGCTCGTCGATCAGTTTGTCCAGATAACGGATCTCGCGCATCGTACCCTCTTCAAGGTCTTCCACCCGCACCCCGCACACCGTGCCCTTGATGTGAGCGCGCAGCGGATTGATCCGCGCCGCCCCGGCGAAGAAGCTCTCCAGGTCGGTCTTGCGCGCGATATGGGCGTCGACCTCCGCCGCGCTATAGCCCGTCAGCCATTGGATGACCGCATCGACCTCGGCTCTTGTCCGCCCCTTGCGCTCCGCCTTCGCCACATACAGCGGATAAACGCTGGCGAAACTCATCGCGAAAACCTTGGGCTTGGTCATGGGTCTCTTTCCGTGTGAGTGCGCCTTTGTCCGGCGCGCGCCGGTTGACGCCAATCAATGAGGGGCAGCGGCATATTACCCATGATCCCCCCGCTCCTCAAAAGGGCGCGATTCATAACCTGGATGCACCATGCCGCTCACCGTCCCGCTACTTCGGCGCGATCACGTGCACTTCTCGCTCATCCTGGACATGCTTGATCGTCAGGCCGACGCGCTTGAGGACGGACACAAAAGCGCCGCGCCGATCATTTCGCTCGGGCTCAAATATTTCCGCGATTACCCGCGCAAGGTGCATCACCCGATGGAAGATGCGGTCTACGGCGCCCTGCGCCACCACCTGACGCGCGATGCGGACAAGCTCTTCAATGCGATCGAGGAGCATGCCGAGCTGCATCAGGAACTGGCGGCGGTTTCCGCCGCCGCGCACTCCCTGGAGGCCAAGGACGAGCCCGCCGTCGCCGGCTTCTGCGAGCGTCTGCGCAAGTTCACCGCGCGCGAGCGGCGCCACATGGAAATGGAGGAGGCGCACCTCTACCCCGCCGCCGTGCATATGCTGAGCCCCGAGGAATGGGCGCAGGTCTCCGCCTCCTGCTCCGGCGACCGCGATCCCATCTTCAGCGACGCCATGGCGGCGTCCTTCGACAAATTGTTCGCCGAGATTCTGGTGCGCGACTTCGCCACCCGTGACGGCGTCGACCCGGTCTAACCGCGCCCCAAGCAGCGCCCAAGCCGCGGAAGACTATTCCGCAGCAACGCTATTCGATTGGAAGACTATTCAATCGTCTTGGCGACGCGGAAGCCCGCGTTGTTGGCGCGGAAGTGCGGCGAGACGATGAAGCGCTGCGTCACGCGGATGTAATAGGTGCTGTTGAACCACGAGCCGCCGCGCATCATATGCGCATCGCAAATCCGCGCTTTCCACGCCGATCCGTCCGTCGGCGCCCCGACATAGTTCTCGTGGTAGCAGTCTTCGGTCCACTGCAGGACGTTGCCGGCCATGTCGTAAAGTCCGAAGGCGTTGGGCGGGAACGAGCCTGACGGCGCGGTTTGTTTATTGTCCCACTCGCTGCCGCAGCCGTCGCAGTTGGCCATGCCCTTCTTGCGGTCCTCGCCCCAATAATAGGACGTGGTGGTTCCCGCGCGCGCCGCGTACTCCCACTCCGCCTCCGTCAGCAGGCGGTACGGCCCGCGCGGCGGCGGCTCCGAATCGTCGCCGCTGCGCACCGAGGTCAGGATGCGTTGATTCAGCCAGGTGATGTAAGCCTGTGCGTCATACCAGCTGACGTTGATCACCGGACGGTTGCCGCGCCCCCATCCTTGGCTGGACGGCGAATTGCCTTCGCATCCGCCTTCGATGACGCAGGCGTCCCACTCGTCGAAAGTCACCGCGTAGATGCCCACGGCGAAGGCTTTGGGGATCGTCACCGTATGCTGGGGGCCTTCGTTGGCGTTCAGCTCCGCCGTCGGCGATCCCATCTTGAAGGTGCCGGCCGGGATCACGGTCATCACCGGGCATTGGCTGCAATCGCGGAAGGTTTCGGCGGCCAGGGCCGGGCCCGCGGTGAACAGGGTCATAACCAGCGGAATCAAGCGACGGATCATCATCGGGTCTCGGCGGTCCTTAAGGTCTGCGCCCCGCAGGAGATGGCGGTGGAGCGCGCAGCCGGACCATAGCGGCGTCCGCGCGTCACGAAAATGCAAAATCAGTTGAGCGGCCGTCACGGCGGGGCCCGGTCGCCTTGTTACATCTCGCGAAAGTCTGCGAGGCGCCGCCGCCGCCGTCCCGCCGCGTCGAAATTGGCCGGGGCCAGCCAGCCTTCGAAGGCCGCGCGCAGCTTCGGCCAGTCGCTGTCGATCGCCGCGTACCACGCCGTATCGCGTGTGCGGCCCTTATAGATCACCGCCTGGCGAAAGAGACCCTCATAGGTGAAACCGAACCGCTCCGCCGCGGCGCGCGATTTTGCGTGCAGCGAATCGCATTTCCACTCGAAGCGGCGGTATCCCAGTTCGTCGAACGCCCGGCGCATCATCAGATAGACCGCCTCGGTCGCCGCCGCCGTGCGCTGCAGGCGCGGCGAGAAGCGGATGTCCCCCACCTCGATCACGCCGTGTTCGGGCGCGATGCGCATATAAGCGAGGGAGCCCACCGGCGCGTCATCGACGATCACCGCGAAGGGCATCGGATCGCGCGACGTCTCGCTTTCCCGCGCCCACGTCAGATAGGCGGCCTCGGTCTCGAACGGCTCCCGCAACAGATAGGTCCAGTCCCGCCAATCGGGCGCCTCGCGGTGCGCGGCGTACAGCGCCGGCCCATGCCGGTCGGCGGCCAGCCGCTCCAGGCGGCAGGTCCGCCCGACCATCGGCGCGTTCGACGGCAGCGCGCGCGGGCGGGCATCAACCGCGGCGCCGATCGCCTGTCCGAATTCATTCACGCGCGTCGTCATGCCGCCAGCTATAGCCCGCGCGCGCCCGCCTTTCCACAAGCGGCCTCGGTGAAAGTGACCGAAATCAATTCCCCGGCCTGGGGGGCCGTTATGGTCGGGATCGAACTCGGCTGCGAAGCGCCGGGGAAGGCGCCAGACATGACCCGCACGCCGAAATCGCGTCCCAAGAACTCACGCGCCGCGCATCCAAAGGCGCGCGCATCGCGGCCAAAAATCTCGCGCGCGCATTTCGACCGCGTCGCCAAAACGCTGCGCACGCAGTTGCTCGGGCTGCAGGACCAGCTCAAATCCGAAGACTTCCCGGTGCTCCTCCTGTTCGCGGGCTCGGAGATCGCCGGCAAAAGCGAATCCCTCAACCTCATCACCGAATGGCTCGATCCGCGCTGGATCATCACCCGCGCCTATGGCCCCCCCACCGACGAGGAGTCGCAGCGTCCCGACTATTGGCGCTACTGGCGCGATCTTCCGCCCAATGGCCAGATCGGCCTCTTTGTCGGCAGCTGGTATCATCATCCCGTTCATGCCCTGGCCGGCGGCGACATCGGCCGCCGCAAGTTCCACGCCGAACTCGACGAAGTGCGCGCCTTCGAACAGACCCTGGCGGACTCCGGCGCGCTGCTGCTCAAGTTCTGGCTTCATCTCGACAAGAAAGCGCTCAAGAAGCGCATGACCGAGCTCGAGAACGACGAGGCCACCGCCTGGCGCATCAGCAAGACCGATTGGAAGCACCTCAAGCAGCACGGCAAGCTGCACAAGGCGCATGTGCGGGCCGTGGCTTATACGCAAGCGGAAGACCGGGCGTGGATCTCCATCGACGCCGCCGACCCGCGCGCCCGGGCTCTGACCATCCTCACCACCTTGCGCGACTCCCTGGCGCGGCACATCAAGCAGCGCCGCGCGCGGCGCGCGAAACTCGAAACCTTGAAAGCCGCCAAGGACGCGGCGCGCCGCGAACAGCTCTCGCGCATCGCCGCCAGCCTGAAGACCCTCGAGAAAAGCTCGGACGCGCCCGCGCCCCCGCGCGGCGCCGCCAAATCCCGCCGCGGCTCGGCGCTCGCGCGTCTCGATCTCTCCAAGCGCCTCAGCGACGACGACTATGAAGACCGTCTGCAGCAGGGCCGCGCCGACCTTGGCCGCCTGTTCCGGCGCCTGCATTTCGAGGGCAAATCCGCCGTCATCCTGTTTGAAGGCCCCGACGCGGCCGGAAAGGGCGGCGCCATCCGCCGGCTCACGGGCGCCATGGACGCCCGCGATTTCCGCGTCATCCAGATCGCCGCCCCCAGCGAGGAGGAGCGCGCCCATCACTATCTCTGGCGCTTCTGGAAACATGTGCCCAAGGCCGGACGCATCACCCTCTTCGACCGCAGCTGGTACGGGCGCGTGCTGGTGGAGCGTGTCGAGGGCTTCGCCCAGCCCGAGGAATGGATGCGCGCCTACGACGAGATCAACGACTTCGAGCGCCAGCTGACCGCGCAGAACCGCATCCTCGTCAAGTTCTGGATTCACATCTCCAAGGACGAACAGTACCGCCGCTTCAAGGAGCGCGAGACCATCTCCTACAAGAAGTGGAAACTGACCGCCGAGGATTGGCGCAACCGCGAGAAGTGGGACGATTACACCGCCGCCGTCGACGACATGGTGAAGCGCACCAGCACAAAACATGCGCCTTGGACGCTGGTGGAAGGCAACGACAAACAATTCGCCCGCATCAAGGTCATGGACACCGTCTGCCGCGCCCTGCGCCGGTCCTTGAAGAACGGCGCATGACCGCGCGAACGATCACAGGCGGGCCGCGATGACAGCCCGCGCGAAAAACACCCACCAGCGGCTCGTCGCCACCCTGGTGTTCACCTTCTTCCTGCTTGCGCTCATCGCGCTCAGTCTGGGCAATACCAACCCCGGCATCGCCATCGCCGCCGGGGTCTCGGCCATGGTCCTGGCCAGCGTGTTCCATTTTGTCCTGCCGGGCAGCAAGTTCTTCACCGCGGTCTTCGCCAACTCCATCGGCATCTATGCCTGCGTGTTCGTCTTTTTCATCGAGCAGAACTTCCCGGGCGCCGGCCCCCATGCGCAGGAGGCGGCCTTCGTGATGCCGCTTGTCGGCTTCCTCGGCGGCGTGCTGTGGCAACGCCGCCGCATCGCCAAGGCCGTGGAGGCGGGCGAAGCGGGCCTGACCGGCGAGCAGCTGTTGGGCCGCATTTTCTGGATGATGCCGTCGCTCCTCGTGGCGATCGCCTCCTTCGTCCTGCCCATCCGCGAAGCCGCCGCCGGCGAGCAAGCCCTGGCCTTGTTCATCGCCATGGGGATCATCGCGCTCACCGTGCTCCTCAGCGCCCGCGACATCGCCGCCTTCATCGTCAGCACGGCCATCCTGTCCGAGGATTTCTTCGCCAACGCCGCGCGCCTCGCCCGTCCCGCCTTCGCCTTCTTCACGGTCTATTCGCTGCTCGTCCTGATCTACGGCTGCCTCTACACCATCATCGGCCGGGTCTCGGACGTCCCGAACTTCGACGTCGGCGGCGCGCCGCGCAGCTTGTCCTTCGGCGAAGGCCTCTATCTGTCCGTCGTCACCCTCAGCACCGTCGGATATGGCGATCTCCTCGCCCGCACCCCCGTCGCCCGCCTGCTCGTCGGCAGCGAGATCTTCCTCGGCGTGCTGCTGCTCCTGTTCGGATTGCAGGCCATCCTCAGCCAGGACCGCAAGCTCTAGCGAAGCCCGCGCGGCGCGTGGCTCGAAGGCGCGCGCCTCTGCGCGCGCGACTCGCCCCAGGCACATCTCCGATTTTTTGAATCATTAAATCCGCGCCCGCCGCCAAAATCGCTGGCCGAAAAATCGCCCGTGGGCGCATCCTAATGCGAGTCCCCGCGCCTCGTGGGGGCGGCCGCTCTTTGACATCGTATATCAAACGTGACCTGCGCGGCGGCCATCGCCGCCGCGCCCGCGCGCGGGCTGTCAAGCAACCGGGACTCCCTGCCGCGCGGCAGCCGCGTAATCACGCGGCAGTCTAAGCCGCTGAGACGCCGCGCTATTCCCCTGATTTTCCGCTGCCGCGTGCCGCGTAAAAGCGTGACTAGCTAAGTTGACAGAGGGGAAGGTGAGAGACGCCGCGTCTGCCCGGTCGCATCCCTGAACGAGGGAGAGTCCGGAGGATCCGTCATTCGGCGGGTGCGAAATGGTCTGTCTTCAAACGCAGTAACGTCCGTTACGCCGGTGTGGAACGAGCGGGCCGGACCCGCTATAGCTGCTCCATGACACGAGGTGTTCTTTACATGGTGTGGGGTGGAGGGGTCGAAGTAGCGCTTGAGCGTTCGATCGCTTCCCTCAAAAAACGACACCCGGAGCTGCCGGTCGAAGTGATTCGACTGACGGCTCCGGACCCGGTGCAAGGCCTTGTCCAGAAGACGGAGATGCTCGAGCGCACGCCGTTCGACGAGACGCTCTTCCTGGACGCGGACACGGTCGTTTTGGATCGTCTCGACTTCGGGTTCGAGAAGGCGGCGAAATTCGATCTCGCGTGTTGCATCTGCGAGGTGCCGTGGGCGGCGCGCTACGTTGGTCTCGGCGACCGGCCCGATATGATCGAATACAACACCGGTGTTCTGTTCTTCACCAAGAAGGCGCGGCCGGTCTTCGACGCCTGGCGCCGTCTCGCGCGCGAGATCGATTCGTCCTTGTATTTCGTGAAGGACGGCAAGCACGGAAAGATGTCTTACAACGATCAATGCGGCTTCGCGGCCGCGATCGAGGAGGTGGGCATCTCGCCCTTCGTGCTGCCCCTCAATTGGAACCTGCGTCCCTCCTACGTCGGGCACTTTTTCGGACCGGTCAAAATTTGGCACTCCTACGGAATCGTTCCGCCCGAGATCGAGAAGCTCGCCGAGGACTATCGAAGCGGCGGCCTCCTCATCCAGGAGCATGCGACCCCGCCCGAGCTGAAAATCAAGCTCGCGTAGGCGTGCGGGTGGCCGGGCACGGAATGATCGCGCCGCTCCGGGATGAACGCGGACACGGCCTAGGTGTCTCTCTCATCTTCTTTCTCAGCCGCGCCGCCAGGCACGCAAAAGCAAAATGACGGACGAAGTGCGCTGAGGCTGTCACTTCAAGGCGGACGCACCTACGTCCACCGGGCGCGCCACGCTTCCAGAATCTGCGGATTGCGAATGTAAAGCGGCGGCTCGCCCTCAAGCACGCGCAGCACGTTCGCCACGCTGGCTTCAACCGACTTCACGCGCGCTTCGCGGGTAAGACCGATGCTGTGCGGGGTCAGCACCGCGTTTTTCAAGCCGCGCAACGGACTGTCCTTCGGCAAAGGTTCCTTCTCGAAAACGTCGAGCCCGATGGCGTTGAAATGGCCTTCATGGCTGAGCTTCACCAAGGCCTCCTCATCGATGATGCCGCCGCGCGAGGTGCAAATAAGAATCGAACCGCGCTTCATGAGTTTCAGGCGCGCGGCGCTCAGCATGCCCCGGGTTTCATCGGTCAGGGGCGCCAGCACGCAAACGATGTCGCTCGCGGCCAGCATCTCCTCAAGCGGCATGAAGCGCACGCCATGCGGGTTTTCCACCGGCGGATGGCGCGTCGTGGCGTGAAACCCCACGCCCCACGCCGCAAGCCGCGCCACGATGCCGCGGGCAATGCCTCCATAGCCCAGAAGGCCGAGGGTCTTGCCTGTGAGCTGCCGCGCCGTCAGTTGCGGCACGGCCCATACGTCCTGCGTCTGGAAACGCTGCTGCGTCGTGTTGAAGTCGTAAAGACACGCGAGGATCATGAGCACGGTGGCTTCAGCCATGGCGTCGGTGTTCTCAGGCACCTGACCGTTGCCGACGATGATGCCAAGCTCGGTGGCCGCCCGCTCGTCGAACCCTTCGGTGCCGGTCCACGGCGAAATCACGGCCCGCAAATGCGGCGCGCGGGCCATGACCGCGCGCGAGACCGGGCAATAGCCGACCGCATAAAGGACGCTGGCATTGTCCAGCGCGTCGGGCTTCGCCACAAAATCCGCCGGCGTGTTGTAGCGGACGATAGTGTGCCCTTTGGCGGCGACCGCCTCCGCGACCGGGTTGAAATAATAATCGAGGGACCCGACGAGAACGACATCGTGCACGGACTTATCGCGTTCAAGCGGCATGGTTCAAATCCCGCGCAGTGGCTCGCACCCAAATCGTCGAAATTGAATAGCATGAGAAGTGGTGACCCAGCGCGATTTGAACGCACGACCCCAGATTAGAATTTGGGGGAGGCGATACGTGAGGATTACGGGTGATCGAATTTCGCAACAAACCTGGACAACACTCGTAACCGCGCTTTCGTCAGGTATCCGTGGATACCACCCATTATCGGGGCGCATGTGCCAAAAGGGTGCCACGGCCGCCCTGATGCCTGCGTGCTTATATCTCTATTTTCGGCTGATAAAGCGCATCAGGCGATTCCGCTTCATTTCCCAACTTATTTGTCGCGCCACCCCATCTACCCCTGGGAAGAGCGATGCATAGTTAATCCCGAGGTCATCCAACTCATACTTGACCTTTTTTAAGCTCGACCTCGGCGGAAACTTGAAAATTTTAATGTCAGCCGGCGACCACATGGCCTGAGGATTATTGTGAATAGTCATTACACTGCTCTGACTGGCGACCCGGTCCGAAATGTGCGGTGGCTCCACTAGTTTCACGGCCTTGATCTCGAATGGCTTCGATGCCTCGCCAACATTCACTAAGGGCGGTTGCCGAGCAGCGTACATGAGGCCATGGTCGCCCTTTTTGATATTGTCCACTGCGAAGAACGCGGCGACGAGCGGACTGCGCGTCCAGTCGAGAAGGCGTGTAGGCAGCCCATAGTGACGGCCCAGCACTAGCCACTCCGTATCATTTTCGAGCCTAATATCTAAGTGCGCGCGCGCCCGCTTCTTGAACTGCCTCAGAGCCTCTTGTTCCTCGGGCACCGAGATTGGCGGGTCAGTAGGGTCCTTTCTGACCCAGCCGACTTTCGGCAAAAGTCCGTGGTTCGCGCTACACACTCCTCGATATATCCACTCATGCGACCTCCCCAGCTTCTTAATCTCTTTCAGTAAACTCTCAACGCTATGTATCTCGGGCGCTTTGAAAGTCCCCCTCATCACGAGCTCCTGCAATTTTGTTCCGGGTAGGCGGAATATCTGCCCCGCTAATGGTGCTTGCGGCGCACTGAAAATGCCTGAACAAAGGGAGAACTGGTAGGCAAAACGCGAATGCGGTATGTATCAGTGAAATGGCCAAAAATTCCAAAATCGAATGGACGACCCATACCTTTAACCCTTGGTGGGGCTGCGTAAAGCTGTCACCGGCGTGCAAGCATTGCTACGCAGAAGCTTGGGCCAAACGAGTCGGCAAAAAAATCTGGGGAATCAATTCCGAGCGGAGATTTTTCGGTGATAAGCACTGGGGCGAGCCACTGAAATGGAACGCAGCCGCCTTGTCATCTGGAGAGCGCGCCAGGGTTTTTTGCGCTTCTATGGCGGACGTTTTTGAGGACCGAGATGAGCTCGACCCGTGGCGCACGCGACTTTGGTCATTGGTGGATGACACGCCCGCGTTGGATTGGCTCCTTCTTACCAAGCGCCCCGAATTAGTAAGGAAGAAGGTCCCCTGGGGCCGCGATTGGCCCAGAAATGTTTGGGTAGGAACTACGGTCGAAAATCAAGAATGGGCTGCCGTGCGGTTGCCCGAACTCGCCACACTCCCTGCGAAGGTTCGCTTCATTTCAGCCGAGCCACTCCTCGGGCCCCTGGACATCACTCCGTGGTCCTCCGCTATCGACTGGGTCATCACGGGTGGTGAGAGTGGTCCGAAGGCCCGTCCGTCAAGTCCATCGTGGTTTCTGAATCTGATGAATCAATGCATGGCGGCAGAAATCCCTTTTCATTTTAAGCAGTGGGGTGATTGGGGCCCCGGACAGGGTCTAAACCTCGCAAAAGCACGGAGTGCTCCTGCCGCTGACGGTACGCCTATGCTACGGCTTGGAAAGAAAGCTACTGGCCGACTGCTTGACGGCGCGACTTGGGATGGTCTTCCGAAGGCCCGGGTCGCGTGAGTGAGCCGCTGCTGTTTTCGCTGGACCAAATTCCTGAGACTTCTCGGCGAGTCGATAAGGACTTTAAGTCCTTACAATATCCTGTCTGGTCTGAAGAAAAAGCGCGCCTCATCCAGGAGTATCTCAAGCTCTTCGTATTTATTACAAGGCACGGAACTTACATCGACGGTTTTGCGGCCCCTCGGCGCCGCGATCATGTCGAGATTTGCTCAGCCAGGTTAGTTTTGGAGACCGAACCTAGGTGGATGAGAGATTTCTGGCTCTGCGATCTCGATCCAAAAGGCATAGCCCTGCTGGAAGAGATCGCCACGTTGAATCGTTCTGCTCAAAGACGCATTAGTGTTGTCCAGGGGGACTTCAACAAGACGGTCGAGCATGTTCTCTCGTCTCCTCGGATAACTACGAAAACCGCTACCTTCGCTCTTTTGGATCAACGCACCTTCGAATGTGAATGGAAAACGGTCGTCCGGCTTGCAGAACACAAACCGAATCTCGGAACCTGCGACACCAAGATCGAAATATTCTATTTCCTGGCGACGGGTTGGCTCGATCGCTCTATAGCGGCTGTGCGAAATCCGGAGACGGCAGCGAAGTTAGACCGGTGGTGGGGCCAAACCGATTGGCGGTCGTTGCAAGGCATGCAGGGAATCGCCCGAGCCAACCTTCTCGCCGACCGATTCAAAAATGAGTTGGGCTATCGCTATGCGCGTCCCTACGCGATTCATAATCGCAAGCGGCTTGGCAGGACCATGTATCACATGATCCATGCGACCGACCACGATGAGGCGGCGACTCTAATGCTTAGAGCGTATCGTAAAATTTCCGGCCGGTCCGAGATCGACCTGAAGAATAGCCAAGTCGATATGGAAGAGCTTTGGAAAGAAGTGCAGGTTGGCGCATCAGAAAGCTAACTCATCCACTCTAACGTAAGTGCCGCCTTGGCCACGTACCATCGGCATTACTTGTACAAGCAAGAGCGTGAGATGCTGCTATCGCAGCATAGTGAGGGGATAGCCCGAAGCCGCGATGCAAAAGTCGCGTCCTTAATTTAGCACTACGACGGGATGTCCTCTATCGCGGGGCTTCCCAGGAAAGCGGGCATACAAGATAGCCGTTACGACCGACGCGCTTCTGAATTGAGGCCGCGTCCCCGCACTCCATTGCTGTGAGCCTTACTCACGTTAGCGAGTACGACCTCGATGCAAGGATTTAGTGTGCCACGAGTCTGCCGGGGGGATAAAAGTGGCGTCCCCGGCGCGATTTGAACGCACGACCCCCAGATTAGGAATCTGGTGCTCTATCCGGCTGAGCTACGGGGACCCGAGGGCCGTTCTATCACAGCCGCGCCGCCGCTCCCAACCCGCCTCACGCATTTTGCGCGGCGTGCCGCTTCCCCGCGCGCCCAACGAAAAAGGGCGCCGCATCTCTGCGGCGCCCTCTGGCTCACACCCGTCCGCGGGTGAGGTTGGTGTAGGTGGCGATGCGGTTAGTGCACGCGCGCCGGTTCCATATCGTGCTGGCGCACCGCACCCCAGGCTTGGTCGAAGGTCTGCGCGGCGCCGATCGGTTCGCCCGAGGCGTTGAAGATCGCCCAGACATTCTCGTTGTTCACGATCGCTTGGCGGATATACGCGATCTCGTCGAGACCGAGGCGGGCCAGATCGACCCGTGTCGCGCCGCCATCGGCGGCATCCGTCTCGGAGGTGTCGGTCGCGGCCGGAACGAGGTCGTTCGTCTCGGCTTTCGCTTTGAAGTCTTTCTCGAACATATGATCCTCCTTTCGAGCGATCATGAAAGGCGGCATCCCTGAAGGCGATACCGCCGGTGGACTAGATTCAAACCTAGGCGCCTATTGTGGCTATTTTCGGGTGTCGCCGCGTTCGCTTTGCGGATCCACGTCGATGGTTTTCGCCGCGACTTTCTTTCGGGTGGCGCTCTTGATCTCGACGTGGGTTACTTTGGGTTGGGGCACGGGCCGTTCAAGGTCCACATGCAAAAGTCCGTTCACCATCTCCGCGCCGCGCACTTCGATGCCTTCGGCGAGAACGAAACTGCGCGTGAATTGGCGCGCGGCGATGCCGCGATGAAGATAGACGCGGTTCGCGCTGTCGTCCTGCTGCTTGCCGCGCACCACAAGCTGATTGTCTTCGACGGACACCGAGAGATCGTCTTCGGCGAAGCCGGCCACGGCCAGCGTGATGCGCAAGCGATGCTCGCCGGTCTGTTCGATGTTGAAGGGCGGATAACCTTCGCCGGCGGTCTTGGCGACGCGGTCGAGCACGCGCTCGATATGGTCGAAGCCGAGAAGGTGGGGACTTGAGAAAAGATTCACTCTGGTCATTGCAACTCCGAGCCCGCCTGGCGGCGCCCTTAAGCGCCGCCCAGGATTGGCCCGGCGCATCCCCTTATTTTGGGTGTTTGAAGGCCGCCGTCAAGGGCGGCAAGCCCTTGGCAGGCAATACTATTCGCCGCGCTTCTTGAGGGCGGTCATCAGCGCCAGCCCCACCCCGGCCAGAAGCGCCGCCACAAGGTAGGGCAGGCTGGCCCCGGCGGCGAAAAGACTGCCGGAGAAAGCCGGGCCCACCACGCGGCCCAGCGCGGCCGCCGACTGGTAGGAGCCCAGCACCGCGCCGCGCTCGCCGCTCGCCGCTTCCTTCGAGACAAGGCTGGTCGCCGAGGGATTGAACAAGGCGAACGCGAAGGACAGCACCGCGCAGGACACAACCAGCGCCGGCAACGACGAGGTCAGCGCCGCGGCCAGATAGCCAGAGACGAACAACAGGCCAGCGATCAGAAGAAGACGCGCTTCGCCGAAGCTGCGCGTCAGGCGGTTGATCAGAAGGCCCTGCGTCAGCGCGTTCACCACGCCCATGAAGCCGAACATGAATCCGATCTCGCGCGGCCCGAAGGCCAGCACGCGGTTCGACCACAGCCCGAAGATGGTCTCGAACTGCGCCCACGCGGTGATGATCACAAAGCCCATCGCCACAAGCACGAGCAGCCTGCGGCGCGCGAAGGCCACGCGCCATTTCTCGCCGAAGCTCGCGCGTGTTTCCCTGCCCTCTCCCGGCGTGCGGCTCTCCTTCAGGAACACCGCCGCGCTCAAGGCCGCCGCGAAACTCAAGGTCATGGCGGCCAGCGCGGGCAGGCGGTAGTCGGCGCCCTCGACGCTGGCGCCGGCCAGCAGGCCGCCGACGCTGGGGCCGACGATGAAGCCGAGGCCGAAGGCCGCACCGATCAGACCAAGACCCTTCGCGCGCGTCTCCGGTGTCGTCACGTCCGCAACGTAGGCCTGCGCCGTCGCCAGGTTGCCCGCCATCAGTCCGCCGAACACACGGCTCGCGATGATCAAGGGCAATGACTCGGCGAACGCCAGGATGACGTAGGAGAGGCCGAGTCCGATGCAGGTCATCGTCAGGATCGGTTTGCGTCCGTACCGATCGCTGAGGCGGCCCCACAGCGGCGCCGATATAACCTGTGCTAAGGAATAAAGGCCCAGCACCGCGGTAATCACATCGGGCGTCGCGCCAATCCGCTGCACGTAAAACGGCAACAGCGGCAGCAGCAGCCCAAAGCCGAGGGTGTCGACAAAGACGATAAGAAACAGAACGGGCATACGCTCTCGTGGAAAGCCGAGCCTCGATCACGCGATCAGGCCGGCGGGCAAGCAGGCGGGCGGGCGGCACGATAAAATCGGGCCCTTGAAAAGTCGATATCGCCGCGGCGCCGCGATATACTTTAAATTCGAGCTTAAGATCGAACCTCGTTCGAACACCTCGGGCGCCGCGCCCGCATGCAAGGAAACAGGCCCATCGCCGCGCTAGAAAACACCGGGCTGGAGACCGCCGCGCGTCCGCTCGCCAAGGGCGGCGACGAACGCCCGCTCTTTCCGCCGCTCGACAGCTACGCCTCCGGCATGCTCGATGTCGGCGCGCCGCATCGCATTTACTGGGAGCAGTCCGGCAATCCGAAAGGCTTGCCCGTGGTGTTCGTACATGGCGGGCCCGGCGCCGGCACCGCGCCGGCCTATCGCCGCTTCTTCGATCCCGCGCGCTACCGCATCATCCTGTTCGATCAGCGCGGATCGGGCCGCTCGCTGCCCGAGGCCGATCTCACCGACAACACCACCGCGCATCTCGTCGCCGACATGGAAGCCTTGCGCCGGCATCTGCGCGTCGAACGCTGGGTCGTCTTCGGCGGCTCTTGGGGCTCGACGCTTGCGCTTGCTTATGGGCAGGCCTTCCCGGAACGCTGCATCGCCTTTGTTTTGCGCGGCATCTTCCTCTTCACCGACGACGAGGTGTCGTGGTTCATCGGCCACGCCCACGGCGCGCAGGTGCCCGCCGCCACCGGCATGGGCCGCTTTTTTCCCGAGGCGCACCGCGCGTTCCGGTCCTTCATCCCGGCCGCCGAGCAGGACGATCTTCTGAACGCCTATTACAAGCGCCTGATTGATCCGAGCGCGCTCGTGCATCGCCCGGCTGCCGCCGCGTGGTGTGCCTATGAAAACGCCTGTTCGCGGCTGATTCCGGCCGCGGGACGCGGCGGCGATCACGACCAGTATTATACCGGCGCGCTCGCCATGGCCCGGATCGAGGCGCACTATATGGTCAACCACGGCTTCCTCGCGCCCGACCAGCTCATCAACAACATGCACCTCTTGGCCCGCCACCCGGCGGTGATCGTGCAGGGGCGCTACGACATGGTCTGCCCCATCGCGGCGGCCGACCGTCTCGCCCGCGCCTGGCCGGGGGCCCAGTACCGCGTCGTTCCGGACGCCGGCCATTCCTCCATGGAGCCTGGAATCAGAGCCGCTCTGGTTCGGGCCACCGAGGACTTCAAACACCTCAGTTGAGAGCCTTTCGCATCCAACCTGTGGATGACTCAGTCTGACCTGTCAGAACAGACAGGCCGTTTTTGGCCCGACCTGTCAGAAGTCGCAGGTCCTTGAATCCACACGCTCTGTCAGAAAAAGGGTGTGCCGCATTCCGGAGCGACGGGCGGCGGCATAACTGCTGACAAGTTCCATTACCCTAACTTCCCACCCCGCCTCATGGCGGGGTGTTTTTTTGGGGGCCTACCCCCGAGTCCATGATTCATTGGGCGACAATCGCGACATTTTCGACCCGAAAAAGCGACGGACTCTCGCGGTCCTCACGTTCCTGTCACTGGGCGGCGCACAAAAATCCCGGCATATATAGAAAAATCGAGGTTTAACCGTGTGTTACCCACAGTTACATCCGGTGCCATGGCTTCGGGAGGAGCCTCTGGTATAAACCTCCAATAGCGAAATCCCGGGGTGAGTGGCGGGGGGCCCCTCGATGGGTCCGCGCGTCGCCACCACGTTTGTACGGGTTCGATTTTCATGGCTCTGCGTCAGTTACCTCGTCCGGTCCTTATTGTTGCTGTCATTGCGGTGGTCGCCGCCGCCGGCTG
Organism: Rhodospirillaceae bacterium; assembly: GCA_041905525.1. Taxonomy (GTDB): domain Bacteria; phylum Pseudomonadota; class Alphaproteobacteria; order Rhodospirillales; family Rhodospirillaceae; genus SHVO01. The sequence continues at coordinate 154,097 of JAYRKY010000003.1, read as the reverse complement.
GGCTGCCTTCATGCGCGGCGGATCCGATGGTCCGCGCCGCCAGATGGGCCCGCGCCCCGTCAACGTCGTCGCGGTGACCCGCGAGACCTTCTCCGACCGGATCGAAGCCCTCGGCACGGTGATGGCGCAAGAGTCGGTCAACGTCACCGCCAAGGTGCAGGGCATCATCCGCTCGATCTATTTCGAGGACGGCCAGACGGTCGAGAAGGGCCGCGAGATCGCCGCCATCGACGCCGGCGAGCAAACCGCGCAGCTCAATGTTGAACTCGCCAATCTCGAGCAGCAGCGCAGCGAGCTCGAGCGCACGCTCGTTCTCGCCAAGAACGATCATATCTCCCAGGCGCGCGTCGATGAGCAGACCGCCGCCTTGAAGAAAGCCGAAGCCAACGTCGCCGCGGCGCGCGTGCGCGCCGGCGACCGCCTGATCTCCGCCCCGTTCTCCGGCATCGTCGGCACGCGCCGCATCAGCGTCGGCGCCCTGGTGAGCCCGGGCACGGTCGTCACCACGCTCGACGACATCTCCAAGGTGAAGCTCGATTTCGCGGTGCCTGAAACCTTCTTGGCCTCGTTGAAGCCGGGCCTCGAAATTGAAGGCACCACGGCCGCCTACGCCGATGCGACCTTCAAGGGCAACGTCATCGCCGTCGACAGCCGCATCGATCCGACGACCCGCGCCGTTAACGTGCGCGCCGAGATCGACAACAAGGACCTGCGTTTGCGTCCCGGAATGTTGATGGTGGTCGAGCTGATCAAGGATCAGCGCGAATCCCTCATGATCCCGGAAGCCGCGCTCGACCCGGCCAACGACAAACAATACGTGGTTGTCGTGAACCCGGAAAACAGCACCGTGCGCCGCGTCGAAGTGAAGATCGGCCGCCGCCGCCTCGGCTTCGTCGAAGTCCTGGCGGGCTTGAACGAAGGCGACCTCGTCGTTCGCGAGGGCCTTCAGGATCTCAACGACGGCGCGAAGGTCGAGATCATGAACCGCGCCGAAACGACGGATCAGCACGCCTCGCGCGTCGTCGAACCGAGCTGAATACCACGAGCAATCCGCCGCGTTAGGCGGGAGGGCTACTTATGATTTTATCGGATATTTCCATCCGGCGGCCTGTCGTCGCCATCGTGACCAGCCTTCTGCTGGTCGTGTTCGGTCTGTTCGCGGGCATGCGCCTGCCGGTGCGCGAAACGCCCGACATCGACACTCCGACCATCTTCGTCAACGTCCAGTACCCCGGTGCCTCGGCCGAAGTGGTCGAGACCAAAGTCACGAAGATCGTCGAGCAGCAGATCGGCTCGGTTCCCGGCCTCAAGACCATCCGCTCTTTCGCCCGCGACGGTTTCGCCGGCTTCAATCTTGAATTCGTCATCGGCCATAACCTCGACGAAGCGGCCAACGACATCCGCGACCAGCTGGGCCGTATCGTCAGCCGCCTGCCCAGCGACGCGCGCCCGCCGGTGCTGCAGAAGATGGACGCCGACGACGAACCCATCGTCACCATCGCGGTCTACTCCGATAAGCGTTCCCAGCTCGAAGTCGCCGACTACCTCAACATCAACGTCCTTCCGCGCCTCGCGACCATCCCGGGCGTGGCGGCGGCGGAACTGCGCAACGCGCGCGAGAAGTCCTTGCGCGTATGGCTCGATCGCCGCGCCATGGCGGCGCGCGAAATCACGGTCGCGGACGTGGAAGCGGCCCTGCGCCGCGAGAACGTCGAACTCGGCGCCGGCATGCTCGAATCCGCCGAGCGCAACTACACCATGCGCACGATGCGCACCTTCCGCACGCCGGAAGACTTCGCCAACCTCGTTATCACGCGCAGCCCGACCAACAACTATCTGATTCGTCTCGGCGAGATTTCCAAAATCGAAATCGGCTCGGTCGACGATAAGTCGCTCTTCCGTCAGGACGGCAAGCTCGGCACCGCCATCGGCGTGACCAAGCAGCCGGGCTCCTCGACCCTCGATGTCAGCGAAGCCATCATGACGGAAGTCGAGCGTCTGCAGCAGACGATGCCGTCCGACTTCGAAGTCGTGGCGAGCAATGACTCGGCGGACTTCATCGAAGGCGCGCTCCACGAAGTGGAAGTCGCCTTCGTCGTCGCCGGCATCCTCGTCGTCGGCGTCATCTATCTGTTCCTCGGCACCTTCCGCGCCGCGCTCATTCCCGCCGTCACGGTGCCGATCTCGCTGATAGGCACGGCGATCGTGCTGGCCCCGCTCGGCTTCTCGATCAACATCCTTACCCTCCTGGCCATGGTGCTCGCCATCGGCCTCGTGGTGGATGACGCCATCATCATGCTGGAGAACATCCACCGGCGTATGAAGCTGTTGAACGAGCCGCCGATGCTTGCCGCCTACCGCGGCGCGCGCCAGGTCGGCACGGCCATCATGTCCACGACGATGGTGCTATGCGCCGCCTTCGTGCCCGTGATGCTGATGCCGGGCACCATCGGCAAGCTGTTCTTCGAATTCGCCGTGACCATGGCGGTCGCGGTGGCCTTCTCGATGTTCGTCTCGCTGACCCTGACGCCGGTCATGTGCAGCAAGATCCTCACGCCCGATCTCGACAACAGCAAGGTCGCCCATAAGTCGGAGGAAATCTTCCTGCGCCTGAAGGACTCCTACGAGCGCGGGCTGAATGCGATCCTCAATCATCCGCGCTGGGTGTTCGTCGCTTTCGGCGCCATCACGCTCGGCGTGATCGTCCTCTTCAAGGTCCTGCCGCAGGAATTCCAGCCGCGCGAAGATCGCGGCGCCATCGACGTGCAGATCCGTTCGCCCGAAGGTGCGACCCTGGCTTACACCCAGAAAATCGTCGAGCAGGTCGCCGCTCTGATCAAGCCGGTCGCCGAAAAGGGCGAGATCATGCGCATCACCGAGCGCGTGCAAAGCCCCGGCAACGAAGGCGGCGTGTCCTTGCGCCTGACCGACTGGAACGAGCGCCGCTCGGCCCAGGAGATCATCTCGGAAATCGCGCCGAAGATCGCCAAGGTACCCGGCGCGCAGATCTCCCCGCAGCTGCGCGGCCGCGGTGGTCGCGGCGGCGGCGGCGGGAACTTCATCAGCTTCTCGGTCTCCGGCCAGACCTACGAAGAACTGCGCGACTGGCGCGACAAGTTGATGCCGGCCCTGCAGAAGAGCCCGATGATCGCGCAGATCCGCAACAACTTCATCGAAGCCAAGCCGCAGGTGCGTATCCGCATCGATCAGGAACGCGCCGCCGATCTCGGAGTCTCGGTGGGAACCATCGGCAACACCCTTGCCGCCATGATGGGCTCGCGCCGCGTCACCACCTTTGTCGACAACGGCGAAGAGTACGACGTGCTGCTGCAAGGCTCGCTGGAAGACCGCCGCACCCCCACGGATGTCTCCAACATCTACGTGCGTTCCGACACCACGCGCGAGCTGATCCCGCTTGCCAGCGTCATCAAGCTTGAGGAAGGCACTTACGCCGAGAACCTCTCGCGTATCGACCGCAAGCGCGCGATCCAGTTCTTTATCAACCCCCGCATCGACGTTCAGCTTTCGGATCTGATCGTCGAAGTCGAAGCCATCGCGAAGCCGATCCTGCCGCAGACCGCCGAACTGGTCTGGCGCGGCGAGGCGCAAGACTTCAAGGAAACCGGCTACGTCATCTACATCAGCTTCGGCCTCGCGCTCATTGTCGTGTTCCTGGTGCTCGCGGCGCAGTTCGAAAGCTTCGTGCACCCGCTGGTGATCATGATGACGGTGCCGCTCGCCGTGTTCGGCGCGCTGCTGGGCCTCGCGCTGTTCGGCCAAAGCATCAACATCTACTCGCAAGTGGGAATCATCGTACTCGTCGGTCTTGCGGCGAAGAACGGGATTCTGATCGTCGAATTTGCCAACCAGCTGCGCGACGCGGGCCGCTCCTTCCGCGAAGCGCTGATCGAAGGCGCGCTCACCCGCCTCCGTCCGATCATCATGACCGCTCTCGCCACTGTGATGGGCGCGGTGCCGCTCATGATCTCGACGGGCGCCGGCGCCGAAGGCCGCCGTCCGCTCGGCGTCACCATCTTCACCGGCGTGTCCTTCGCCGCGGTCGTGACCCTGTTCGTGATCCCGGCCTTCTACATGCTCATCGCCCGCAACACCGGCTCGCCCGGCCGCGCGGCCGCCGAGCTGCGCGACTACGAACGCCGCCATCCGCTGAAGGACCGGGACGCGGACGACCTCGGCCACCAGCCGGCCGAATAGCAGACGATCCGCCGGGCGGGCCCGACACGGCCCGCTCGGCTGGACACTGCACCGCCAAAACTCCTATACCAGTTGTGTAACGGGCGCGGGTTTGCCCGTGTGCTGGGGCGATCGTTCCAGATCGCGGCGGGGAGCGGCCGTTTGAAAGAGAAAGAGCTTCGTTTTGCGTTGGTGTGTTACGGCGGCGTTTCGTTGGCCGTGTATATGCACGGCATCACGAAAGAGATTCTGAAGCTGGTTCGCGCCTCGCGCGACTTCCACACCTACACCAACAAGGCCGAACCGGGTGTTCCTTACGCTCAGGTGGCGCAGCCCCGGCAAGATCCCGTCGACACCGAGGCGGTCTACTTCGAACTCCTACGCCAGATCGGAAAGACGCTCGATCTGCGCATCGTGGTCGATATCATCGCGGGCGCGTCCGCCGGCGGCATCAACGGCGTCATCCTCGCGCGCGCCATGGCGCACGATCTCGACATCGACCCCTTGCGCGACTTCTGGCTGAAGCACTCCGATGTCGCCGAGCTCATGCCCATGCACGTCAAGGCGGGCCCGTGGCGCAAATGGTATTTCCGCCCCTTCGTCTGGATGTTCCTGCAGAAGTTCCGCGACGACCTCGAGGGCAACGCGGAGCTGAAGGCCAAGCTGTCGATGTTCCTGCGCTCGCGCTGGTTCAAGCCGCCGTTCGACGGCTACAACCTCACCAAGGTGCTCTACGACGGGTTCGCCGCCATGGGCGAGCCGCATGAACCCGGCAGTTCGCTGGTGCCGGCGGGGCTGCAACTCGATCTGTTTGTGACGGTCACGGATTTCCGCGGCTACGTCACCGATACGCCCATTCACAATCCGCCGGTCATCCGCGACCGCGAGCATCGCCAGGTGCTGCGCTATTCCTATCGCCACTGGCCGCGCGGCCAGGAGAACAGCGCCTTCGACCGCGACGGACTGCCCGGCCTGGTCTTCGGCGCGCGCGCGACATCCTCATTCCCAGGCGCCTTCCCGCCGATGCAGCTGCGCGAAATCGACACCCTCATCGCCGAGCGCGGCCTGTCGTGGAACAGCCGCGTCGATTTCCTCTACCGGAATTTCAGGCCCTATTTCCTCGCCAACCTCAATCCCGGCGAAGCGGCCTTCATCGACGGCAGCGTTCTCAACAACAAGCCGTTCGCGCAGGCGATTGAATCCATCCGCGGCCGGCCCGCCTATCGTCACGTCGACCGCCGCCTGCTCTATGTCGATCCGCATCCCGAGACGACCAAGGACCGGTCCTCGGCCAACGTGCCCGGATTCTTCACCACCCTCAAAGGCGCGCTGTCCGACATTCCCCGCAACGAGCCGATCCACGACGATCTTGCGTGGGTGAACACCTACAACGCCGAAGTGCGCCGCCTGCAGATGGTGGTCGACGGGGCGCGCTCGCACATGAGCGCCATCGCCGAAGCCATCGCGGGCAACGCCCTTGGTCCGGATGTCACCGGCGAGGATATCGGCCGCTACCGCGAACTTGCCAACAATCGCGCCCGCGCCGAAACCGGCTTCGCCTATGAAGGATACTTGCGCCTCAAGTTGACGGCGGTGATCGAAGACGTCGCGGCCATGGTGGCGCAGATCTGCGGCTACGGCCGCGACACGGCGGAATCCGCGCGGGTCATCACCATCATCGAGCGCTGGGCCACTCTGACCGGCGTGTTTCCGTCTCCTTCGGCCCTGCTCCGTCCGCCGGAGTCCGGCGAACCTCCGCCGTGGGTCAAATTCCTGCTGCGCTTCGACGTCAAATACCGCCAGCGCCGCGTACGGTTCGTCGTGCGCGCCGTCAATCATCTCTACACGCGGTTGTCGGATCCGGCGCTCCAGGGATTGAGGACCGATCGCCTCGACTACGTGAAGGCGGGCCTCTACGACGCGCTGGCGCTGCTGCAGCCCATGACCGCGCGCGCCGCTGTCAGCGATGCCAAACACGGCCTTTCGCGCCGGACCACCGAAGGCGTGAAAGCTGTGGTGCGCGACATCGTCCGCGCCATGGAGACCGACCCGCTTCTCGCGGTGAATTCGACGGCGGTCGCGCAGACGTTCGAACCGCGCATCAGCGAAGCCCTCGCCTCGCTGGCCGACGACATGGCGCTTGAGGAGGACAACGCGCGCACCGATTCGTTGCTCGCAACCCTGGTGCGCGGCGCCGGGGATATCCCGCCGCTGCCGGTGGCCGCCGCCCGCGAGTTGCTGGAGCATTACGTCGGCTTCGCGGTCTGGGACGTTTTGACCTTCTCCATCACCAACTGGCGCGACCTCGACGAGTTCGATGAAATCCGCGTCGACCGCCTCAGCCCCGACGATTCGCAGACCTTGCGCAAGGGCGATGCCTCCGCGACCTTGAAAGGCATCCAGTTCCACCACTTCGGCGCGTTCTTCTGCCTCGCCTACCGGCAGAACGATTATCTCTGGGGTCGCCTGCATGCGGCCGAGCGCCTGATCGATATCGTGCTCGATGCCGCGAAGATCGAAGGCGCGGGCGAGGACATCGACGTCGTGGGTCTCAAGGCGTCGGCCTTCGAGGCCATCCTGCGCGCCGAAGCCAAGGTGCTCAGCGAATGTGGCGATCTCATCTCCACCCTCAGCGCCGACGTCGCGAAACTGCGCCAAAAAAATTAGCCCGTGAGATATACTCCGGCTCCATGCGTGACCGGATTCTGCCTTTCGTTGGTGTTCTTGCGTTCGCTCAGGCCGCGCCGGCCGCCGCGCAGGACACGTTCGCCGATGCCTTCTGGCGATTCAAATCCACCACCGGCTTCGACTTTAGCTCCGGGAAGTACGGCGCGGCAGAAGCGACCGAAGTCCTTTACGTCCCGGCGACCTTGCAGGCGACCAAGGGGCCGTGGACTCTGAAGGCCGATGTGGCGTGGCTGCGTGTGTCGGGGCCTGCTTTGCTCCTCGATGGCTCGTCCGTCGGCACGGTGCCGGTGCGCACCTCCGGCTCCGCCTCCGGTCCGGGCGATATCAACCTCTACGCCCGCTATTCGGTGGAGAGTCTCTATGCGCACAATGTGTTCATCGATCTGACCGCGCGCATCAAAGTCCCCACCGCCAGCTTCACCGACGGCCTTGGCACGGGCGAGTGGGATCAGTCGGTGCAGATGGATATCGCCACATCGCTGGGGAAGGTCGTGCCATTCGCCGCGATTGGCTACCGGTTCACCGGCCAGCCGTCGGGCTTCACCTTGCGCGATGTCGTCTATGGCACCGTCGGCGTCCAGTACAGTTTCACGCCGCGGGTCTCGACCGGTATCTACTACGATGTCCGGCAGTCCTCGATCCCGACCGCCGCGGCGCCGCAGGAAGGCACGGTCTATGCCAACTTCAAGCTTAGCGACCGCGCGTCCATGAACATCTACGGGATGCTTGGATTTTCCAAGAACAGCCCCGATGCCGGCGGCGGTACATTCCTGACGTATCAGTGGTAAGCGCCTAGGCCCGCTTTACGCGGCCTGCCTTAGGAGGTGGGACCGACGTCCTGCGGGCGTTCGATCTGCGGGCGTTCCGGTACGGTCGGACGCACCACTTCTGGCTTCGGCACGTCCAGCGATTGCGGGCGGTCGATCGGCGGACGCGCCGGCGGCGCGACGCGGTCGGGACGCTGACGCGTCTCGGGGCGCATGGCGGCGGGACGCAGCGATCCGTTGGCCTTGTTGATCGTGACGACGGTACGGACCTTGGTGATCGCGGTCGCGGCGATGCTGTTGTCGCCGGCGATATGTCCAGTGACGACGATGCGGTCCCCCGCCGCGGTGCCTTGCGGCAGCGACGCGCCCTGCACGGCAATGCCCTGGATCGACAGCGGCGCTGTCTTCGTCGGCGCGTAGCCTTCGAGCGAGACGTCGTTCACCTCGCGGCCGAAGGGCAGCGCCTTCGCGCCGGCCACGACGTCGGGCACGAATTGATCGTTGATCATGCGGCCGCTGATGAACACCTGGCCGCCGTTCACGGGCGCGGCGACGACGGTGTCGCTGCTCGGCGTGATGGTCAGTTCGCCGACGCGCACGCTCGCGCCGTTGACGCTGGCCAGACCGCGCAGGAACACGCGGCCGTCGTCCTTGGACTGTTCGTCGACGCGGCTCGCGACGATGGTGCCGTCTTCAAGACGCAGACCCGAGACGCTGACCATGTCGCCGGCCTGCAGCGTGCGGAACGCGTCCACCGCTTCCTTGTCGCCGGCGAGGTTCAGCTTCACCTTCTGGCCCAGCACCGTCATCGTTTCGGCGCCGTGATCGATCGCGCCGATCGGGCCGGTCACCGCATGCTGGATCTCGAGCGTGTCGAGGAAGTACTTGTCGCCGCGCTGTCGCGCGACGCCCTGAATGACCTGGCCGACCTTGAGCTCTTCCAGCGACGACGGTCTGCCGTCGGACTCGACGGCGGTGTGGCGGTCGAATTCCCACGCCACGCCGTTGACGATCACCGAGCTGAAGCCCGAGATGGTGCCGAGGATGCCGGTGCCGCCGATGCCGTCGCCGTTCTTCTTGCCGTCGGCCGCGGCCATGACGGTATTCGGCGCGCCCGTGCCGCCGATGCCGTCGCCGTTACGGCGCTCGGCCATCTGCGAAGGTCCGGACCCGCTCGTGGAGCAGGCGCCGATCAGGCAAAGCACGGCCGCGACCGCAAGACGATGCAGTCCACGCTCCCACAGCCGCAGGGTACTCGCCCCTATCATTGCCCCAGCTCGACGTCCTTCGCGGGTTGGCGTTCGGTCAACCCGGCTTAACGACCCGACTCTTCTTCAGTTACATGCTCGCCCGGCACATCGGAATCCGGGCGTAAGTTATTGAAATTTGCAGCGCCATCAAAGAAATACAAGCCGAAATTGATACGCCGTGTCGCGGTTGCGCGGCCCTTATCTTTCTCGGCAAGTTCCAGCGCCAAGCGGTTCATTTCCAACAGAGCCTTCATGCCGGACCGCTCCGCGGCCTCGGCCAGCTCGGTGGCCGACTCCTCGGTCAGCCCGGTGTAATGAACGCTGCGCTCCAGGGTGGGGTTGCCCTCTTCCAACAGGTTGTGGGCGGTCGCGGCCAGATGGTCGTGGATGTTGCGCCCGAAGTAGAACGCTTTCTCCTCGAACCCTTTCTCCGGCACGAAGGCCATGCGGTTCAGCACCACCCGGTCGTCCTCGTCCAGATGGGCCACGCCCAGTCTCAACCATTCGTCGAGCAAAGCGCGCGGCCGGACATCCTTGGAAACGCCGGACACCAGCGACTCGAAGGATGGTCCGCGCGAATCGGTCTTGCGCGGCAGCGGAAGGGGCTGACCTTTCTTGTCGGTGGTCTCTTTCGAGCCCAGCCAGCGCGACACGATCTGTCCGCCGAGGCCGATCGAGCGCGGCGCCGCCATCTTTTCCGTCGGTCTTTCGCGCAGGCGTTTCACGTCTTTCCGATGCACTCCGGTCAATAGACTGACGCGGCTGTCGGTCTGTTTCTTCCCTTCGACCGGAAATTCATTCAGCGCCACGTCGACATAAGCTTCCTTCAGAAGCTCCATCAGGGCGGCCAGGCCCACGCCCTTGGCGATCAGCAGCCGCACCAATGGTCGCAGCAACCGGCGAAGGGCTGAAATCAAAGGCTTAGGTAAGCCTGCAATGGGTTCCTGGGGGGGCATCAGGAGGGGCGGTCTATCTCAAGCGGGGGTGACGACGGGACTCTTCTATACACGGTCGTGGGAATTTTTCCCACTTTTTTATTGACTCCCGATGGGGTGCGGGAGTACGCTTCGTCGTGTTCGTGGGAATTTTTCCCACACCATTTTAGGGGAGCGTAGCCACTCTACAGATACGAGCCAACCTCGAGACCGTGTTCAGGAAGACTTTGTGATCCGGCCTCGAACGTCATCGCCACGAGTCAGATCCTACCCCGATGACCTTCTGAGGCTTTTATCTTCTTCCGCCCGTTTTCGGGCCTGACCCAAAGCGGGCGGGAGAAGATCTTTCTGAGAGACCTGCGCTTGAGGAATTTGAGGTCAGGGTCGAGGTCACTCGACCCATCGAAAATCGCCCGTCCGCGTAGATGGACATAGTTCATCTCGGCCCTGACCTGAACTTCCTCGACCTTCACGCCAATACCGCGACGCGCGGGATACCCCCGCTACTCACCCACCCCGCGTGTCGCGGCCCCATCCAAAATAAAAATCTAGATTTCGCGCCGCTTGAGTTCGCGCACGAGAAACCGCGCTGGATGCAGCGCAGTCACAAGATCCCGCTCCAACGGCCACGGTTCGCCGCCGATCTGTGCGGCAAGCAGTTCCGCGGCGAGCGGCGCTGACACAGCGCCGCGCGCGCCCAGGCCCGTCAGCACGTACAGGCCGGACTGATACCGCGCGTGCGGATAGCGCGCCCACGGATGACCGTGGCGCAACGCGGAGAAGTCCTCGAGATAAGGACCGTGGTCGGGCACCGGACCGACTATCGGCATATGATCGGGCGACATACACCGCACGGCTGCGAAGCCGCTCACATCGCTTCGCGACTCAAACAGACCTGGCACGATCCGCGCCGCGTCCTGGAAATTCCGGGCGTGATCGCCGGGACGAACATCGGTCGCGGACTCGTGGTCGAAGGTCGCGCCAAGCACGTGCAAGCCGTGATGTGCCGGCGTGACGTAACCGCCGTAGGAGAGCACCGTGCGCAGCGCCGCGGCCTTCTCATTCGTCGCCGAGATGGTCAACTGGCCGCGGCGCGCTTCAATAGGAAGCCAGGACGTTTCGCGAAAGTCCTTCACGCCGAGCGCCCCGGCCAGCACGACAATGTCGGCCTCGAGCAGCGTGCGTCCGTCCGCGTCGAGCAGATGCCAGTGCCCGCCGTCGTGGCGAAGCGCGGAAACAATAGTGCCCAAGCGCATTTCGGAAGAGGCCGTCAGTGCCGTGCAAATGACGCCCGGCTCCTGCCAGCCGCCTTGCGGAAAGTACAAACCGCCGTGTGAAAGTCGCACCCCCGCCGCGTCCGATGCTTCCGTGGCATCGAGGTGCGAGAGCATCGCGGCAGGCAACACCGCCGCCGATAGTATGTCGTCGAAGCGCGCGGGGTCGCCGTCCTGGGCGATCTGTAAAGTTCCAACCCGCGCATGGCGGCCCTCAAGTTCGCTCAGCGCGAAGCGCCACGCGGCAGCGTAGAACCGCCCATCATGCGCCGGCGCCGCGGTCAGCCGGGGCGCCATCACCGCGCGCGGACAACCGGAGGCGCCGCCGGCAGGCTTTCCCATTTGATCGACGACCGTCGTGCGCCAGCCCCGGCGCGACAACGCGGCCGCCGTATGGGCGCCCGCGAGTCCAGCGCCGACGATCGCCGCGCGGCCCGGCGCTGCGGCGTGAGGGGGACGCGCGAACCATGGCTGGAGCGCAGACGGCCGGGTCTGTCCGCGAAAGCGTGCGCGCAACATCTCCCGTTTGCCGCCGAAGCCCGGTGCCCGCGCGACATCAAAGCCCGCCGCATCAAGTCCGCGGCGCACGGTGCCCGCCACGCTGTAAGTCGCCGCTGTCGCGCCCGGCCGGGACAGCCGCGCCATCTCGCCGAAGACGGCATCACTCCACATGTCGGGATTGCGATCGGGAGCGAACCCGTCGAGGAACCACCCGTCGACATCGGCTTCCAACTGCCCCAGCATCGCCGCGGCGTCCCCGAACAGGATCGTCAGAGTGCAGTCGCCGCGTTCCTGCGGCGTCACCGCCGGCAATACGCGCAGGAAGCCGCGCTGCGGATCCGGATATGCGGCAAGCAATCCCCGCGCGACGTCCGCAAGCTCAGGCCACGGCGCAACGCAATCGCGCAGCTCGCCGGGCGAGAGCGGAAATCCCTCAACGGCGATGTAGTGCAGACGTGCGCCCGGCGGGCGCGTGCGGCGCCACAGGTCCCAAGCGGCGAGGAAGTTAAGCCCGGTGCCAAACCCGAGTTCGGCGATAACAAAGTATGGCGTGTGTTGCCAGGCTTGCGGGAGATCGTTCCCGCCGAGAAACACTTGCCGGCTCTGGGCGAGGCCGCCGTCGCGGCTGTAGTAAATGTCACCGAAGCGTTCGGCCATCGGGGTGTGGCCCCGCTCCCAGGCGAGACCCGGCGTCGGAAGAGCGCCTTCGCCGCGCGAGATATCTGCGGCCATTAAAAAACGTTCCCCAAGAAGTGCTCCGCGCCCATCATATTTTCGCCGTACTATAACAGGAAATTCACGGCGGGCTTTCAGTCACGCGCCGTTTCGCACTTGTGCGCGCAAATGTCTTTGCCGCACAAGGATGCATGAGACGACCTGAAAGATGACGGGATGAAGCGGGCGGCTCTAACCATTCTTGCCTTCGTGGCCATTGCACTTCAGGCGCTTACGATTGCGTCGCACGCGCATGCGCAGACAGCGGCCCCGCGTCCTGCCGCCGATCTGGCGCCCGTCTTCGAACTCGGCACCGTCACCACAAACGACGGCGTCACGCTGCCGATCGTCATGACCTACCCCGCCACCGGCGTGAATCCCGGCGGCGCGGCGATTCTCCATCTGCCCGACGGGCCGGGCGTCAGCGCGGTGCAGCCGAGCGCCACCCTCCGCCACGTTGCCGGGGGGCTAGCGCGACTGGGATATACAAGCCTCATTCTCGAGCCGCGCTACGCCCAGTCGTACGCCTTCAGCCGATTCGATGACGCCGTCGCCGATGTCCGCGCCGCCGTCGATCTTCTGCAGGTGCGCGGCTTCTCGAATATCGTGCTCGCGGGCCATGGACTCGGCTCGCTGCTCGCCGCGCGTTACCTCTCCGAAACCGCGGACGGGCGCATCAAGGCGGTGGCATCCTTCGCGCCGAGCACGGACCTCGCGGAGTCTTGGCGCGCGTCCATCGGCGATGAAAAATATTGGGCCACCGTCGAGGCGGCGTCCAAGGCGGTACAAACCGGAGGGCGAGGCGAGTTCATCGACCTCGGCGACGGCCTCATCTATACGCCGACAAGTTTTCTCGATTGGTATGGCCCGACGGCGAAAACCTCGCTCACGGCCAATATGGCCGGCATCGACAAGCCCATGTTCCTCGCCGCCGGCGAACGCGATCCTGCGGTCCCGAAGGGACGCCTCGAACGGTTGAAGGCCGTCGCGTTTCTCTCCAAACAGATCGACGTGAAATATTACCCCGGCGCCGGACACGATCTTGCGGCCGTGCGCGATCAAGTGATCGCCGATACCGGTGCCTGGCTGGCGCGTCTCAATCTCGCGCCGCCGCCGCGCGCGACGATGACGATCGTGGACGCAACGTCCAAGGACGGAACGCCGCTCGCAGGCGTGCTTTACGCGCCCGCCGTCGGCGCGGACCGCGCGCGCCCGGCGATCCTGATCGCACATGGCTGGACGAGCGACATCATGCGCGGCGCGCCCCACTGGCTGGGCCAGCGTCTCGCGCAGCGCGGCTATACGGTGCTCGCCTTCCAGACCCGCGCCTCCGGGTTCCGGGGCGTTGTGAAGGGCAAGCTGGAAGACATCCCCCAGGACGTAGCCGCGTGGGTGAATTTCATGAGCGTGCGCGGCCACACCAACCTCGTCGCCGCGGGGCATTCCACCGGCGCACTTTGGTTCAGCTACTATCTCAATGAAAGCAAGGATACGCGGATCAAAGCGGCGGTCTATCTCGCGCCGATGCGCGATATGCCTTCGCACGCGCGTGTCGCCATGGGGGAGGATCGTTACGCCCGCGCCGTGCTTGAAGCCGGCGAGGCTGTCCGTGACGGCGTGGGCGCCAGTCGCTTGATCAACACGCCCTTCCCGCAGGCCACGTACGAAGAGGACGCCCGTCAACCGATGGTGTTGTCGGTCCCGGGCTCCGGATTCACCTACTATTATGCCGATAGCTTTCTCAGCTATTGGGGCCCCAACTCGAAAGCCGTGCATACGCGCCTGGTCGCCAACGCGCCGATCCCCATTCTCTCCCTTGGCGGCTCGCGCGACCCGCTGATGCAGGGCGCATATTTGATTCAATTCACCCAAGCGGTGGGCGAAAAAGGGACCTATATCTTCTATGGCGGCGCCACCGGCGCCACCAACTCCTTCGACGGTTACGAGACACGCGTGACCGACGACATCATCAACTGGTTGAGAAAGACGCTGCCGCAATGACAGCCACTGCCGACATCGCCGCGAAGTTCGCGGCCATAGCGCCCGCGTGCGACGCCTGGTCGATCCGCGTGATGCGCAGCCGCAGCGAATCCCTTTCCGTGACGCGCGGCATTGTCGATCCGGTCAGCCTCGGCGACGATCTCGGTGCGATGGTCACCGTCCAAGTCCGCGACGGCGTCGGTTACGCCGCCACCTCGGATGTCAGCAGCGCCGGTCTTTCGGCCGCCGGGCGCGCCGCGCGCGATTGGGCCGCGCGTGTGGCCGGGCGCATGGTGGTCGGGCCTTCGGCGGTGCCGCGCCCCGGACAGGCGGCGGCTGTAAAATTCGAGCGCGAAGACCGGCCGCGACAGGGCTGGGACGCCCTCAGCCGCGGCGCAAAGCTCGAGAGCCTCAAGACCGCGGCCGATACGTTGAAACGCGATGATAAGATCGTCGACTGGGCCGCGTATGTGTCCTTCACGGATGAGGACGTCGTGCTGGCGACATCAGGCGGCGATTACATCCGTCAACGCCGCGGTCTCGTCATTCCAGGACTTTCAGCAAGCGCCTCCGACGGCGCCGAGACGCAAACCCGCACACTCGCCCGCGGCGGTGTCATGCGGCAAGGCGGCTGGGATGTGCTCGACGACGTCGGCTTCTGGCAAGCGCCGGAGCGCATCTCGGAAGAAGCGCTCGAACTGCTCGCGGCGCCTGACTGCCCGACGGGCGTCATGGATCTGCTGCTGATGCCGGACCAGATGTATATCCAGATTCACGAGTCCATCGGACATCCGCTGGAACTCGACCGCATCCTCGGCGATGAGCGCAATTACGCCGGAACAAGTTTCGTGACGCCGGATATGTTCGGCACGTACCGGTATGGGTCAGATCTTCTCAATGTCACCTTTGACCCCGGCGTTCCCGGCGAGGCGGCGGCTTATGCCTTCGACGACGATGGCGCGCCCGCAACTAAACAGTACCTGATCCGCGCCGGAATGCTGGAACGCGGTCTCGGCGGCGTAACCAGCCAAATGCGCATCAACATCCCCGGCGTCGCCAATTCGCGGGCGTGCAATTGGAACCGGCCAGCCATCGACCGGATGGCGAACCTCAACATTGAACCTGGGACCGCGACCTTGGACGAATTGATTGCCCAGGTGCGCGACGGCATCGTGATGGAGACCAACACCTCCTGGTCGATCGACGACAGCCGCAACAAGTTCCAATTCGGCTGCGAGCGTGCGCGCCTCGTCAAGGACGGGAAAGTCGGCGCGGTGGTGAAGAACCCCAACTATCGCGGAATCTCCGCCACCTTTTGGCGAAGCCTCAAGGGGCTGGGCGATTCCTCGACCGTGGTCGTTCACGGCACGCCCACCTGCGGCAAAGGAGAGCCCAATCAGGCGATCCGCGTCGGTCACGCGACGCCCGCCGGTCTGTTTGCCGACGTTCAAGTTTTCGGCGGCGGCTGAGCCCTCATGCAACACCAGTTCTTCGATCTGGCCGATCTGATTCAATCGTCGCTGCGCGCGGGCGAAGGGTTCCTGGCCAATGTGTCCGGCGAGGACTCGCACTTCGTGCGGTTCAATCGCTCGGCGGTCCGTCAGGCCGGCGCCGTGAGCCAGCGCTATCTGTCGCTGGAACTCTTCCACGGCAAGCGGCATGCGTCCCAGTCCATCACGCTCACGGGCGCCGATGACCGCGATGCGGTGCGCGCGGCGGTCGCGACGCTGCGCGATGTACTCACCGATACGCCCGAGGATCCGCATTTCCTTTTCAATGAAACGCCTGCGTCGACGACGCGGGTCATGCCGAACCAACTGCCGGCGGAGGACGAAGCGGTGTCCGCGGTCCTGGCGGCCGGAAAGGGGCACGATCTTGTCGGCATGTATGCCAGCGGTCCGATCCACCGCGGCTTCGCGAACAGTTTCGGTCAACGCAACTGGGATACCGTCCACGCCTTCGCGGCCGACCTCAGCTTCTATCTTCAAAGCGATAAGGCGGTAAAAGTCGACCACGCCGGAACGGCATGGGACGCTGACCTTTTCGCCGCGAAGATGAACGGCGCGAAGATGCGGCTGGCGGCTCTCGCGCGGCCGCCAAAAACAATCACGCCCGGCGCCTATCGGGTGTATCTCGCGCCGGCGGCGCTTGAGGAGCTGTTCGGGCTTTTGTCCTGGGGCGGTTTCAGTCTTGCGTCCGAAAAGACCGCGACCTCGCCGTTCATCCGCATGATTTCGGAAGGCGTGAAGCTAGACCCGCGCGTGACGCTCTCCGAGAACACGGCCGAGGGTCTCGCGCCCGGATTCCAGGAAGAGGGCTTCGTGAAGCCGGCGCGTGTGCCGCTGATCACCGCCGGCGCTTACACAAGCGCGCTCGCCTCGCCGCGGTCAGCCGCTGAGTTCGGGGTGCCGCAAAACGGCGCCGACGGCAGCGAGTCCCCGGTTGCGCTGGATATGGCGCCCGGTGATCTGGCGGACGGAGACATCCTCAAGACCCTAGGGACCGGCGTTTACGTCGGGAATCTCTGGTACACGAATTACTCCGACCGGAACGCCTGCCGTCTCACGGGCATGACCCGCTTTGCGACCTTCTGGGTCGAGAACGGCGAAATCGTCGCGCCGCTTAATGTCATGCGGTTCGACGATACCCTGTACAATATTCTCGGCACGGGGCTGGTCGCCCTCACATCCCAACGGGATTTGCGCGTATCCACCAGCACATATGAGGCGCGCTCGACCCAATCCATGCGCCTGCCCGGTGCGGTCGTAGCCAACCTGGCCATGACCCTCTAGCGCGGCGAAGCGGAAAATGACGCATAAGTGTCATCCGCAACGAGCCTGACGAAGCGCCAAAAAGCCTGCTAAAATGGGCCTTCAATCTTTCATTCCAGGAGGCCTCCGATGGCTGTTTCGTTCCACCTGAACGGCAAAGCGGTCGCGCTCGACGTCGACGCCGAAATGCCCTTGCTCTGGGCGATCCGCGAAAAGGCGGGACTCACCGGCACGAAATTCGGCTGCGGCATTGCCAGCTGCGGCGCCTGCACGGTGCATGTCGACGGCGCGGCGATCCGCGCCTGCACCACGCCCGTCTCCGCAGTCGAAGGTCTACACGTCACGACGATCGAAGGCCTCGAGGGGAAAGCCGCCGCCGCCGTCCAAGCGTCCTGGCAGAAGCTGAACGTGGTTCAGTGCGGCTATTGCCAGTCCGGCCAGATCATGTCGGCTGTCGCGCTTCTCTCGCAGAACGCCAAGCCGAGCGATGCCGAGATCAACGACGCTATGAGCGGCAACATCTGCCGCTGCGCCACCTATCACCGCATTCGCGCCGCGATCCACGACGCCGCGCGCACGATGGAGGGTTAAGTCATGAACAAGCCGATCTTCGCCCTTCCCGCCGCGCCCGCAGAGGCGCAGTCCGTTGCCGAAGTCAGCCGCCGCGACCTGCTGGGCGCGGGCGCCGCGGGGCTCCTGCTCGCCTTTGTCTGGACACCCGCCGGTTCGCGCGTCGCGCAAGCCGCGGCCCCGGCGGTGTTCGCGCCGAACGCCTTCGTGCGGATCGCGCCGGACAATACGGTCACTGTCATCGTCAAACACCTCGAAATGGGACAGGGCGTCTATACCGGGCTCGCCGCCATCGTCGCCGAAGAGTTGGACGCGGACTGGTCGCAGATGCGCGCAGAATCTGCACCGGCCGATGTGAAGCTCTACGCCAACCTCGCCTTCGGCATGCAGGGCACCGGCGGCAGCACCGGGGTCGCCAATTCCTGGGAGCAGCTGCGCAAGGCGGGCGCCACCGCGCGCGCCATGCTCGTGTCCGCTGCCGCGCAGATGTGGAAGGTTCCGGCGAACGAGATCACGGTGAAGGCCGGTGTGGTCAGTCATACTGCCAGCGGCAAGACGGCCACATTCGGGTCGCTTGCCCAACGCGCCGCGACCGTCACGCCTCCGGCCGATGTACCGCTGAAGGACCCCGCCGCCTTCACGATCCTCGGTCGCGATCTTCCGCGCCTCGACAATGACGGCAAGACCAAGGGCACGGCCATTTTCGCGCTCGATGTCACCTTGCCGGGCATGGTCTACGCCGCCGTGGCCCGCGCGCCGCGCTTCGGCGCAACGGTGAAAGCCGTCGAAGACAAAGCCGCCAAAGGCCTGAAAGGCGTTGTGGCGGTGACGAAGATCTCCAGCGGCGTCGCGGTGGTCGCGGATTCCTTCTGGACCGCGATGAAAGCGCGCGATGCGCTGCAGATCGAATGGGATGAAAGCAAAGCCGAGAAACGTTCAACCGCGCAGATCTTCGCCGAATACCGCAAGCTTGCGGATAAGCCGGGCGTGTCGGCGCGCAACGAAGGCGATGTTGCGGCGGCGCTGAAGGGCGCCGCCAAATCGGTCACGGCCGAATTCGAGTTTCCATATCTTGCCCATGCGCCGATGGAACCGCTCGATGCGGTTGCGCGCATCAACGCCGACGGCGTCGAAGTGTGGGCCGGCGCTCAGTTCCAAACGGTGGATCAGGGCAACGCCGCCAAGGCGGCGGGAGTCACGCCCGATAAGGTGCGCATCTACACATTGCTCGCCGGCGGCAGTTTCGGCCGGCGCGCGAACTTCGGATCGGACTACATCGTGGAAGCGGTAGAGATTGCGAAGGCGCTGCCGCAAGGCATGCCGGTGAAACTGATCTGGACGCGCGAAGACGACATCAAAGGCGGACGCTATCGTCCGATGTATCTGCATCGCTTTGCCGCCGGCCTCGACGCCAAAGGCGAGTTGGTGGCGTGGCAGCATCGCATCGTCGGGCAGTCGATCATGAAGGGAACCCCCTTCGCGGGGCCCGGCGTCGATGCGACCACCGTCGAAGGCGCGTCCAATCTTCCCTATGCGGTCGCAAATCTTGCCGTCGAAGCGCATACCACCGATGTCGGCGTGCCGGTGTTGTGGTGGCGCTCGGTCGGCAGCACGCACACGGCCTACGCGACGGAGGTGTTTTTCGACATGGTCGCGCGCGAAGCGAAGAAAGATCCACTCGAAGCGCGCCGCGCTCTTCTGAAAAACCACCCTCGTCACCGCGCGGTCCTGGATCTTGCCGCGGAAAAGGCCGGCTGGGGAACCAAGCTTCCCGAAGGCCACGCCCGCGGCATCGCGGTCGCCGAATCCTTCGGCAGCTTCGTTGCGCAGGTGGCCGAGATCAGCCGTGCGGCCAACGGGGCGATCAAGATCGAGCGTGTGGTCTGCGCGGTGGATTGCGGCGTGCCGGTGACGCCGGACGTGATCCGGGCGCAGATGGAGGGCGGCATCGGCTATGGCCTCAGCGCGATCCTGAAAGGTGAAATCACGCTGAAGGACGGTGTGGTCGAGCAGTCCAATTTCAACAGCTACGATGTCCTGCGCATCAACGAGATGCCGAAGGTGGAGGTCCATATCGTCCCGTCGGCGGAGAAGCCGACAGGGGTGGGCGAGCCAGGCGTGCCGCCCATCGGGCCGGCGATCGCCAACGCGGTTCTTGCCTTGACCGGTAAGGCGCCCACCAAGCTTCCCCTGACAGCCTCCGGGGTGACGGTTTAGAAACCGAAGGTGAAAGGCCCGGCGCTCCGCCGGGCCTTTTTTGCGGCCAGTGCGCCCGAATCGCTGCCGAATCGGCCCGGGTCCGGTCAATTAACTCAGCTAAATCAATTCATTAGCACTCTAGCCCGGAGTCTGCTAACAGTCCTGGCGAAATTTTGCGGGCGCGGGACCTTGCCGGGAAAATGAGCGCGTCTTACCTCGCCCGTCGTGGGCGCGTGGGGACGTCCGAACCAAGCTCAATTGGACCTCAAGACTCGCGTCGCAACGAAGACGGCCGCGTGAAGGCACGCGCGAAACACTGGAGCGAATGAAAATGGCTGCTAAAGACGTAAGATTCTCCCGCGACGCCCGCGAGCGCATGCTGCGCGGTGTCGACATCCTCGCCAATGCGGTGAAAGTCACTCTCGGTCCGAAGGGACGCAATGTCGTCCTCGAGAAGACTTTCGGCGCGCCGCGCATCACGAAGGACGGCGTAACGGTCGCCAAGGAAATCGATCTCGCCGACAAGTTCGAGAACATGGGCGCCCAGATGGTGAAGGAAGTTGCGTCCAAGACCAACGACCTCGCCGGCGACGGCACCACCACCGCGACGGTTCTGGCCCAAGCCATCGTGCGCGAAGGCGCGAAGGCGGTTGCGGCCGGGATCAACCCGATGGATCTCAAGCGCGGGATCGACAAAGCGGTCGCGACGGTGATCGCCGACGTGCAGAAGCGCTCCAACCCGGTGAAGACCAACAAGGAAATCGCCCAGGTCGGCACCATCTCCGCCAACGGCCAGTCCGAGATCGGCGACATCATCGCCAAAGCGATGGATAAGGTCGGCAAGGAAGGCGTGATCAGCGTCGAAGAAGCGCGCGGGATCGAAACCGAGCTCGATGTCGTCGAAGGGATGCAGTTCGATCGCGGCTATACCTCGCCGTACTTCATCACCAACCCGGACAAGATGATTGTCGAACTCGACAATCCGTACATCCTCATCCACGAAAAGAAACTCTCGAGCCTCGCGCCAATGGTGCCGATCCTCGAAGCTGTCGTGCAATCGAACAAGCCGCTTCTCATCGTTGCGGAAGACCTGGAAGGCGAAGCTCTTGCCGCCCTGGTCGTGAACAAGCTGCGCGGCGGCCTCAAGATCGCGGCAGTGAAGGCGCCGGGCTTCGGTGACCGCCGCAAGGCTATGCTGCAAGACATCGCCACCCTGACGGGCGGCGAAGTGATCAGCGAAGAGGTCGGGATCAAGCTCGAGCAGGTCACGCTCAAGATGCTGGGTCGCGCCCGCTCGGTGCGCATCGACAAGGACAATACCGTCATCGTCGACGGCGCCGGCAAGAAGGCCGAGATCACGGCCCGCTGCGACCAGATCCGCCGCGAGATCGCGGAATCCGAATCCGACTACGACAAGGAAAAGCTGCACGAGCGCCTCGCCAAGATGGCGGGCGGCGTCGCCGTGATCAAAGTCGGCGGTTCGTCGGAGCTGGAAGTGAAGGAAAAGAAGGACCGCGTCGACGACTCGCTGCACGCGACCCGCGCCGCGGTGGCCGAAGGCATTGTGCCGGGCGGCGGAGTGGCGCTGTTGTATGCAACCCGCGCTCTCAAGAACCTCAAGGTCGACAATGACGACCAGAAGGTCGGTGTGGACATCATCCGCCGTGCCCTCGAAGCGCCGGTGCGCCAGATCGCCAGCAATGCCGGCTACGACGGCGCTGTCGTGGCGGGCAAGATCCTCGAGAGCAAAGACACCAACTTTGGGTTCGATGCCCAGGAAGGCGGATATAAGGACATGGTGAAGGCCGGCATCATCGATCCCACCAAGGTCGTGCGCGTAGCCCTGCAGGACGCGGCCTCCGTCGCGGGCCTGTTGATCACCACGGAAGCCATGATCGCCGACGCGCCGGTGAAGCCGCGCACGGGCGGCGGTGGCGGTGGTGGCGGCGGCGGAATGCCGGCGCAAAACTACGGCGAGATGGATCACGACGACCACGACCATCATCATTAAGCCGCTTCGCCTGCGAAGACACGAAGGGCCGCCCGCGAGGGCGGCCCTTTTTCTTTTGCCCGTTTGCCTTGAGAGGCCGCGCCTTTCCCGTGACTGAGGCGTTCTTCCGCGCGGCCTGTCGGAAACTTTTACAGCCGGGCCGGAGTCCGTCCCGCCGCCTGCGTCGTTAGCGTCTTCAGCAGCGCTCTCCCGCCGAACCTTTTGGGTCGCACAGAGCGTTGCATGGTGTAACGCGCGAACCTGCAACGGCAGCGGCGCAACAAGAAGAAGACGGAAACGGCCGCGTGATTTCTTGCCGACCTCTCGAAAAGACCGACCGTGCGCGCTGGGATCTCTTTGTTCGCGCGCATCCTTCGGGCAGTCCCTTCCACCTGATGGCGTGGCACGACACCCTGTGCGCGATCTTCGGATATCAGCCTGAATACCGTGTGGCCGAAGAGAACGGCGAGATCGTCGGTGTGTTACCGCTGTTCCTGGTGGACAATTTCGTCACAGGGAAAGTGCTGATCTCAACGCCGTTCGCGGTGTACGGCGGAATTCTTGCAAGCGACGACGCCGCGCATGACGCCTTGCGCGAACATATGAAAGCGCTCGCCCGGCGTGAGTACGTCGAGCATGCGGAACTTCGCAACAGCTTCGATCATCAAGTCTCGGGGTTCGATGGAATCGACCGCTACGTGACGTTCACGCGCGACGTGCAGCCCGCGACGCCGGACGAGCTTCTCGCCTCGCTCCCGCAGAAGACCCGTAATGTGGTGCGCAAGGCGCTCAAACAGGGCTACACCACGCGGAAGGCCGCGAACCTGGATGCCTTTTACGGCCTCTTGCTCGAGACATACCGGCGCCACGGCACACCGGTCTTCCCCAAGCATTTCTTCACGACCATCGCCGAGAAGTTCGGCGATGAAGTCGATGTGCGCGAGGTGCTTCTGGATGGAAAAGTGGTCGCGGCGAGTCTCAACTTCATCTACCAGCGCCAGATGCATACCTACTACGCCGCATCCTCGCGCGAGTGCTGGAAGTTGAACTGCAATGACTTCATGTATTTCGATCACATCTCGTGGGCCGGGCAGAACGGCATTGACGTGTTCGACTTCGGGCGCAGCAAAGTCGGGTCCGGGCCCTACGAATTCAAGAAGCATTGGGGCGCAACGCCCCGTCCTCTGCCTTATGAAGTGATGCTGGTGAAGCGGCGCGAGATGCCGAACTTCACCCAGACCAATCCCAAGTTCGATATGGCCGTGCGCCTGTGGCAGCGCATGCCCCTCGTCCTCACGCGTCTGGTGGGACCGCGCCTTGTCGCGCTATTCCCGTAAACGGTCACACCCCGTTGTTCTTCACGCCCAAAGGTCCTTCACGCATTTGCCGTCGCGCGGTAAGTCGTCGAACGTCGTGAGCCCGTCAAAGTGATCGATGGGGATATGCGCCACCGCTTCGGGTTCGGCGAGGCGCAGATTGACGGCGATGCGTTTTCGTCCCCTGTCGTCGACGGTCTGTCCGCGCCAGAAAGCCACGCAGCCGCAGGCCGGGCAGAAATGAAATGCGATGGCCTCGCCGCGCACGAACGCCTTCGTACGGCCGGAGACTTCGACGCCTTCCTCCTCGTATCCGTAAGCCCACAGCGTCCCGTAACGCCGGCACGCCGTGCAATTGCAGGCGGTCGCGCCGTCGGGTTCGGCCGCGAAGGTCCATTTGACGGCTTTGCACAGACAGGACCCGTGAATCATGGATGGACACTCCTAAAAGGGCACCCGGCGCGGCCGGGCGTGAGCTCAAGAAGAACCTACGTCAGGGCGCTCAAAAGCCTGAGAAAGTTGATTGCGGCCCCGGGGGCGCTCGGTTAGGTTCTGCGCCTTCTTTCGACCGAGTCGCGCCGGAGGGATGGCCGAGTGGTTGAAGGCGCACGCCTGGAAAGTGTGTATACCCCAAAAGGGTATCGAGGGTTCGAATCCCTCTCCCTCCGCCATTCTGCTTGCCGGTCAACCGCCCGCGGCAGAGTGCCAGAACCGGCCCCGCGCCGGCTCTTGAGCCGCCGGTTCGTCCCGAGTCGGGAAAAAACACGACTATTACGAGATGTTTTCCCGGTCGACTCGGGTTTTTCGGGCCCCGAAGGGCGCGATTCCATAGCCCCCTTTGCACTTCCAGTTGTCCCCGTTATCCACAGCCTGGGGTAACAGAAGGCGATACCCACCATACGTTGATAGTTTCTCGTCAAAACCAAGGCAAAAAGCCCTGTAATTTAAGCGTGTTATCGGGTATATCTCATACCCGGGGTAAGTTCTGAGCGTGGGTGTGGGGTTCCTGTGGTGTTCGGACGCGTAAGCGGCTGGATTCTAATGATTTTAGCCATCCTGATGGCCTCTGCGGAGGCCGTGATGGCGCTGGGCATGGGCGCGTATGACAGCCTGGCCACCGTCGACCTGTGGACACTTCTGGTCGGCCAAAGCCCCTCGTTCGGCGCCGCCGATGGGTCTGTCGAAGTGCTCGCCGCGGCCGGTGCCGGCATCATGCAAATGCCCGCCTGGGTAGTGATCGGCGTTCTCGGCTTCGCACTTGCACATTTCTGCCGGAAGCGCCGCGCCCGCCGCCGCGTTTTCCACCGCGCCTAAAGCACCCGCGCAAACGTCAAAGGCGGCTCACCGAGCCGCCTTTTTTCATGCCTACTCGTCGTTCATGCGCAGGGCCGCGATGAACGCGGATTGCGGAATGTCGACGCTGCCGAATTGGCGCATGCGCTTCTTCCCTTCCTTCTGCTTATCGAGAAGTTTGCGCTTACGCGACGCGTCGCCGCCGTAGCATTTCGCCGTCACATCCTTGCGCAGCGCATTGATGGTCTCGCGCGCGATGACTTTTCCGCCGATCGCCGCCTGCACCGGAATCTTGAACAGGTGGCGCGGAATCAAATCCTTCAAGCGCTCGCAGATCTGACGGCCGCGGCCTTCGGCCTGGCTGCGGTGAGCCATGAACGACAAAGCGTCGACGAGTTCGTTGTTCACCAGAATGTTGACCTTCACGAGATCGGACTCGCGATATTCA
Source organism: Rhodospirillaceae bacterium (assembly GCA_041905525.1). Taxonomy (GTDB): domain Bacteria; phylum Pseudomonadota; class Alphaproteobacteria; order Rhodospirillales; family Rhodospirillaceae; genus SHVO01. The sequence goes on along the minus strand of JAYRKY010000003.1, from coordinate 129,207 downwards.
CCCACTTCGTAGTCGAAGCTGGCGTAGCCGCGCGAAATCGACTTCAAGCGGTCGTAGAAGTCGAAGACGATTTCGTTGAGGGGCAAATGGTAAACCACCATCGCCCGATTGCCGACGTAGGTCAGGTCAATCTGCTCGCCGCGCCGATCCGTGCAAAGTTTCAGGACCGGGCCGAGGTGTTCGTCGGGCACCATGATGGTGGCCTTCACCCACGGTTCTTCGATCATGCGGATGCGCGTCACGTCCGGCATGTCGGCGGGGTTGTGCAGTTCGTGCAGGTTCCCGTCGGTCGTATGAATTCGGTAAACGACGCTGGGCGCCGTGGTGATCAGGTCGAGATTGAACTCGCGCTCCAGGCGCTCCTGGATGATCTCCATGTGAAGGAGACCGAGGAAGCCGCAGCGGAAACCGAACCCCAGCGCAGCGCTGCTTTCCATGGCGAAGTGGAAGCTCGCGTCGTTGAGGCGCAGCTTGCCGAGGCTTTCGCGCAGCACTTCGAACTGCGCGGCGTCCGTCGGGAAGAGCCCGCACCACACCACGGGAATGCTAGCCTTGAATCCCGGCAACGGTTCCGCCGCCGGATTGGCTTCGTCAATAACAGTGTCGCCGACATTGGCGTCCGCGACGGCCTTGATGCTGGCGGTGAGAAAGCCCAGTTCGCCCGGATTCAAGGCGGCAATCTCTTCGCGCTTGGGCGTGAAGACGCCGACCCGTTCGACCTGATAGGAGGCGCCCGTTGACATGAACTGGATCTTGGTGCCGCGCTTGATCACGCCGTCCTTGACGCGGACCAGAATCACAACGCCGAGATACGGGTCGTACCAAGAATCCACCAGCAACGCCTTCAGGGGCTTGGTCTTGTCGCCCTGCGGCGGCGGCAGGCGCATGGCGATGGCTTCCAGCACCTCCTGGATGCCAATGCCTGTCTTGGCGGAGGCGAGCACCGCGTTTGAGGCATCGAGGCCGATGACGTCTTCGATTTGCTGGCGGATCCGCTCGGGATCGGCCGCGGGGAGGTCGATTTTGTTCAGGACCGGGACGATCTCGTGATTGGCGTTGATGGCCTGGTAGACGTTCGCGAGCGTTTGCGCCTCGACGCCCTGGCTGGCGTCCACCACCAGGATCGAGCCTTCACAGGCTGCCAGCGACCGGCTGACTTCGTAAGCGAAGTCCACGTGCCCGGGCGTGTCGACGAGATTGAGCTGATAGGTCTGTCCGTCCTTGGCCTTGTACATCAGGCGCACGGTTTGCGCCTTGATGGTGATGCCGCGTTCCTTCTCGATATCCATGTTGTCGAGGACCTGTTCGGTCATCTCGCGCTCGGTCAGCCCGCCGCAGTATTGGATCAGGCGATCGGCCAGCGTCGACTTCCCATGGTCGATATGGGCGATGATCGAAAAGTTACGGATGTTCGCGAGGTCGGTCATGACAACTATCTGAAAGGGTTCCTAAGCGCGCAGCTTCGCGCCGCAGGTCTTCTCGGCGGCGGCGACGATCTTCTTGCCGACGGCGTCGATCTGTTCGTCGGTCAGGGTCGTGTCCTTCGGCTGAAGGGTGACCGCAATAGCGAGCGACTTCTTGCCCTCGCCCACGTGAGGGCCTTCGTAGACATCGAACAAACCGACATCGGTGATCAACTCGCGCTCCGCGCCGCGTACGGCGCGCAGGAGCGTGTCGGCCGGAAGCGCGGCGTCGACGACAAACGCGAAATCGCGTTCCACCGGTTGGAAGTTGGAGGCCTTCAAGAGCGGGCGCGCCGCGCCCACGCCCTTCTTCTTCACCGGCGGAATGCGTTCCAGGAAGACTTCGCAGGCGACAATGGGTCCCTTCACATCAAGCGCGCTCAAGATCGCCGGATGAAGTTCGCCGAACGCGGCCAGGATCTGATTTCCGAGCTTCAAAACACCTGAGCGGCCAGGATGGTACCAGCCCGGTGTTCCGCCGGAGTGGCCCGCCGCGGTCTGCAAACCCGCGATTCCCGCGCCCGCAGCCTCAAGAGCGGCGACGGCATCGGCCTTGGCGTCCAGCGCGTCCACCGGCCGGCGCGCGCCGGTCCAATGGCGGGCGGAGGTGTGCCCCGCACGCAGCGCACAGGCGACCAGGCTCTGCTGGCCGGGCTTCGTGCCCTCGAAACGCGGACCGACTTCGAACAATCCAACATCCGGCATGCCGCGCGCGGCGTTCCGTCCGGCGGCGGCCGCGAGATTGGGGATGAGCGACGGGCGCATCGCGTCCAGGTCCGAGCTGATCGGATTGGCCAGCAGCACCAGCGGATGATCGCCCAGGAATTTCTCGGCGTGTGCGCGCGCGAGGAAGGCCCAGGTGACTGTTTCGTTCAGTCCGCGGGCCGCGAGGGTACGGCGCGCCACTTCCCAGCGTTTCTGATCTGTGGTGAGGACTTGCTTCGGCATGGACGGCCGCGGCATCGGGATGGCCGGGATGTTGTCGTAGCCGTAGATGCGCAAGATTTCTTCGACGAGGTCCTGCCAGCTTTCGACGTCCGTGCGCCACGACGGCGGCACAACCTGCCAGGCTGTTCCCGACCCCGACACCGTGAACCCGAGGCGCATCAGGATCGCCTTCATTTCGACGTCCGGCAGCTCGACGCCGCCAAGCGACTTCACGCGCGCCGGATCGAAAGCGATGGCGCGGTTCCAGCTGGGCGCCGCGCCGCCTTCGACAATCTCCGCAGGCTCGCCGCCGCACAGATCGAGAATCATGCGGGTCGCCGCTTCAATCCCCATTATCGCCGACGCGGGGTCGACGCCCCGTTCGAAGGCGTAGCGTGCATCGGTATTGAGGCTGAGTTTGCGGCCCGTCTCGGCGATGTTCTTCGCGTCGAACAGGGCCGATTCCAAGAAAATCGAGGTCGTTGCTTCGGTGACGCTGGACGGCTCGCCGCCCATGATTCCGCCGATGCCAAGGCCGGCCGCCGCGTCCGCGATCACGACCATGGACTCTTCAAGCGTGTAAGTCTTGCCGTTCAGAGCGGGAATCGTTTCCCCCGCCTTCGCGAGACGCGGGCCGATGTCGCCGGACAGTTTGGCATCGTCGAAGGCATGCAGCGGACGGCCCAGATCGATCGTCAGATACTGGGTGACGTCGACGATGGCGGACACCGGGCGCAACCCGATCGCCTGCAGGCGGTCTTTCAACCACGCCGGACTCTCGCCGTTCTTCACGCCGCGAATTGTGCGGCCGACGAACTGCGGGCACTTATGTTCATGGCCGGCGCCCAGCCCCATGGCGATTCGGCGCGATGTCGCGGCTTTTGCGGCTACAGCCGCGGCCTTCAAAGGCTTCAAGGTTCCGAGACCGGCCGCAGCCAGATCGCGCGCGATGCCGTAGACGCCGAGCGCATCGACGCGGTTGGGCGTGAGATTGATCTCGATCACCGGATCGATCTTCAGAACCTCGGTGACCGGCGCGCCCACGGGCGCGTCGTCCGGCAGCTCGATGATGCCGGCGTGATCTTCGCCGAGCTTCAATTCGCGGTACGAGCACATCATGCCCTGGCTCTCGACATCGCGGATCTTGCCCTTCTTCAGGACTTCTCCGGTGATCGGGATCACCACGCCAGGACGCGCCAGCACGACCTTGAGGCCGGTGCGCGCATTGGGAGCGCCGCACACGACCTGCAATGTTTCGCTGCCGCTGTTCACGGTGCACAGCCGCAGGCGGTCCGCGTTGGGATGCTGCTTGGCCTCGACCACATGGGCGACGACGAACTGTTCAAGGCCCTTGCCGGGGTCCTCGACGCTTTCGACCTCGAGTCCGATCGCGGTCAGCTTGGTGGAGATTTCATCCAGGCTGGCGGTGGTGTCGAGATGTTCCTTCAGCCACGAAAGAGTGAATTTCACGGCGCCATCCTCCGATACTCAAGGCGTTCGATCACACGGAAATGCTGGCACAGGAGCAGCATGTCCGGCGCGAAATAGCCTTCCCGTTTGAAGAACGCTTCGTGAGTCTTGCGCCAATACGCCAGCGAGCGATCGCCTTCGCCCTCGTCGAAGGCGAATTTCGCGTCCACTTCATTGAAGGTCGCAGGCTCGACCTCCGTGAACTCGATCACACAGCGTGGGCGGCTGTCGCCGTCCAGAATCACGGCCTTGTCGCCGGGCTCCGGCGGTTCCTCGTTTTCGAAATGATAGAGCGCCGCCGAGGTCGCGACCTTCTTGCCGTCCAGGACCAGGGCACACAATTCGTCGGCTTCCTGCTTGGTGTGGCCGAAGGCCCATTGCGGCAGATGCGCGTAGACGGGCGGCACGTTGGGCCGCGTGGGGGCCTTGCTCATCGCGCCAGCCCCCCCGTCACGCTCGGGACATCGAGCGCGGCAAACCCGTAATGGCGCAGCCAGCGCAGATCCGATTCGAAGAAGGTGCGAAGATCAGGGATGCCGTACTTCAGCATGGCGATGCGCTCGATGCCCATGCCCGCGGCGAAGCCCTGGTATTCGTTGGGATCAAGACCGCAAGCCTTGATCACGTTTGGATGGACCATGCCGCAGCCGAGGATTTCCAGCCAATCGCCGTAATTGCCCAGCTTCAGCTCTCCGCCGGCGCGCGAGCAGCCGATATCCATCTCGGCCGACGGTTCGGTGAAGGGGAAGAAGGAAGGACGAAAACGGGTCGTCAGATCGTCGATGCCGAAGAAAGTGCGCACGAACTCCTGCAGGCAGCCGCGCAGATGCGCCATGTTCGTTTCTTTGTCGATCACCAGAAGCTCGACCTGGTGGAACATGGGCGTGTGCGTCATGTCGTAGTCGCAGCGGTAGGTGCGTCCCGGAATGATGACGCGAATGGGCGGCTTCTTGGTCATCATGGTGCGGATCTGCACCGGCGACGTATGCGTGCGCAGGAGATAGCGCTGCCCGTCCGAATCGGGAGGCAGGAAAAACGTGTCGTGCATTTCGCGCGCCGGATGACCGGGCGGGAAATTGAGGGCAGTGAAGTTGTGGAAGTCGTCTTCGATATCCGGGCCGTCCGCGACCTCGAAACCCATTTCGCCGAAGATCGCCGCGATCTCCGCGGTGGTCTGGCTGATCGGGTGCAAAGAGCCCTTCTGCTCCGGGCGGACCGGAAGGCTCACGTCCATGCTTTCGCTGGCCAGGCGCGCGTTCAGCGCGGCGGTTTCGAACGTCGCCTTCTTGGCGTCCAGCGCCGCGGCGACTTCATCCTTCAGGAGATTGAGGCGCTGGCCGGCGGCCTTGCGCTCCTCCGGCGCCATGGCGCCGAGGTCCTTCATCATCCCGGTGATGCGGCCCTTCTTGCCGAGGGCGGCGACGCGCACGTCTTCCAGCGTGGTCAGTTCGGCGGCGTCGCTGACGGCGGTCAGCAGCTCGGTGCGGAGTTTCTCGATCGTGTCGGTCATGGAACTTTCTCAGACAGGAAAAAAGGAAAGGGGCTGCCCGATGAAGGCCGCCCCTTTACCGACTTCGTCTCGACGAGAATTTAAGCGAGCGCGGCTTGGGCCTGCTTCACCAGACCTTCGATAGCAGCGGGCTCACGAACGGCCATGTCGGCGAGAACCTTGCGGTCGAGCTCGATGCCGGCCTTCTTGAGCCCGTTGATAAATCGAGAGTAGGTGAGGCCGAGCGGACGCACGGCGGCATTGATGCGCTGGATCCAGAGCGCGCGGAAGTCGCGCTTCTTCAGACGGCGGTCGCGGTACTGATAGCGCAGCGCCTTCTCGAGGCGGTTCTTCGCGATCTTGTAATTGGTGGCGTGACGGCCCCGGAAACCCTTGGTTTGCTCGAGGACCTTCTTGTGACGAGCGTGTTTGGTAACGCCCCGTTTAACGCGTGACATGGTCGTGCTCCGTGAGGGTGAGGTTTAGGCGTACGGCAGGAAGTTTTTCTTGATGATGATGCCGTCCGGCTTCGCCAGCACCATGGTGCGGCGATTCTGACGCTTCATCTTCTTGGGCTTCGAGATCAGGCGGTGACGCTTGTGGGCGACGCCGGCCTTCACTTTGCCGGTTCCAGTAACCTTGAACCGCTTCTTAGCGGAGCTTTGGGTCTTCATCTTGGGCATTTTGCGTCCTTTCAATCAGCATGACGGTTTATTGGACCCGGCCCGAAGGCATGCCCTAAAAGCCTAAAACTATTGGCCTTTTAGCCTTGAACCGGTGGACTCGGAGACACGCTCCGACCCCTTTCTCTGACCTGTGGATATCGTCCCTACGGCCAGGAAGGCGCGCTTATACCCGCGAGACGGCGTGTTTGCAAGGTAAGGACCTTGTGCGTGTAGGGTTAAACTCTGCTTGACAGAGTACTCTTTTAAAAGATACAAACTCTGCATCACAGAGTTTTCTAGGAGCTGACATGACTATTTCACGCGATCAAGCCGCCGACGCCCTCAAAGAGATCGAGGCGGTCGCAGCGCGGTCGAAGGAACTGAAGGGTTACGCCATCGGGGCCCCCATCCTGATGATGTGGGGCGTCATCTGCATGGTCGGGTACGGCGCGGGCGCGCTCAACCCGACCTATGGCGCGATCTGGCTTCCGCTCTCGCTCGTGGGCGCCATCGCGACTTTCATCATGGCGCGGCGCGCGAACCGGGACGCCCGGGACCGCGTCGGTCCGCGGATCGGCTGGACCTGGGCCGCGCTGCTCGTGTTCTACGTGGCGGTATTCGCCGTCCTGCGGCCGAAGGACCCGAACCAGTTCGCGGCGTTCCCGGCGCTTGTCGTCGCGCTGAGTTATGTCCTGATGGGCATCTGGACGTGGCCGCGCTACGTCGTGCTTGGCGCAGCGGTCGGCACCCTGACCCTCGTCGGCTACTTCGCCCTCGCCCCTTTCCTTTCGCTGTGGATGGCCATCGTGATGGGCGGCGGCCTTGTGCTCGGCGGCTTCTGGCTGCGGCGGGCCTAGTCATGGAGCCGAACGAAATCATCCATCAGACCGTGCGGCTGAAAGTGATGTCGGCCCTGAACGCCGCCAACGAGGCGCTCGAGTTCACGCGTCTGAAGGCGATCGTGAACGCGACCGACGGCAACCTCGGCAGTCACCTGAACACATTGGAGTCCGCGGGCTACGTCACTGTCGAAAAGGACTTCATCGGAAAGAAGCCGCGCACGCGCGTGATGATCACGCCCGCAGGCAAACAAGCTTTCACGCGTCACGTCGCCTATTTGCGTGACGTCTTGGACAACGCAACCGGGGGAGAAAGCACATGAGGCTTTTCGATATTTCCGTGCTCGGCTGGATTCACACCATCGCCTGCATCATCGCCTTGCCGTCGGGGCTGTATCTTCTGGCCGCGGCAAAAGGCACGAAACGCCACCGCAGCATCGGCCGCTGGTATCTGGTCTCGATGGTGATCGGCGCGGCCACGGCCCTCGGACTTTATGCGCCGATCGCGGGCATCGCGCCGGGCTTCAACCGGTTTCACTGGATGGCGGTGGTGACCCTCGTCGCGCTGGCCTTCGCCTATACGGGTGCGCGCCGCCAGGCGCAGGCCCCGTGGGCCTATGTCCACCCGATGGGAATGGTCGTGAGCTACTACATGCTCATCGGCGCCCTGATTAACGAGAGCTTTGCCCGCGTCCATGCGCTCGCGGCGTTCGGCGCCCGCACCGTCGGCCTCGTTCAGGCGGCGAATATGGCACTGTTCCTTGCTTTGTTAGTCGCGGTGGCGGTGAAGGTCGGGCATAAGCGCGCCCGGCTTCGGGCCGCCGCGGCCTAGCCCGCGGCCGCTTCGGCGCGCCGCCGTGCGAAGATGGCGTCGACGCTGAGAGGGCCGCCGCCCGCGCAGAACAACAGCAGGAAAATGAAGCAAAACAGGATCGCTGCGTCGCCGCCGTTGTTCACGGGATAAAAGGTGCGGGGGTGATGGGCGATAAAATACGCCACCGCCATCATGCCGGAGAGAAGGAAGGACACAGGCCGCGTGAACAGGCCGATGAGGAGAAAGCCGCCGCCCACGAACTCGAGGACACCGGCGGCCCCGATCAAGGAGAACAGCTCGAAAGCCGGCGGCGCGGCGCCCTCGGCCACAGGCCTTATCGGAAAATTGAAAAGCTTCTGCGTGCCGTGAGCGATGAACAGCAGCGACGACATGATGCGCAGGATGCTGAGTTGGTACGGCGCCCAGCGCGCGGTAATCCCCTCTGACATAGCTCCCCCCGGAACTTTTTCGGCGCGGTGTGGTTCCACCGCGCCGAACTTTGGCCTTTAGCGAGGCGCCACGACCATGACGATCTGGCGGCCTTCCGAGCGCGGTTCTTGTTCGACCTTTGCGTCGGTTTCGAAGTCGGCCTTCACGCGCTGGAGAAGCTGATAGCCCAGCTCCATGTGCGCCATTTCACGGCCACGGAAGCGCAGGGTGACTTTCACCTTGTCGCCTTCCTCGAGGAAGCGGCGCATCGCGCGCATCTTCACGTCGTAATCGTGGTCGTCGATGTTGGGACGAAGTTTGATCTCCTTAACTTCGATCACCTTCTGCTTCTTTCGAGCCTCGTTCTTCTTCTTCTGCTCTTCGTACTTGTACTTTCCGAAGTCGAGGATCTTGCAGACCGGCGGGTCGGCGTTGGGAGAGATTTCGACCAGATCAAGGCCCACCTCTTCGGCTCGCTTGAGGGCGAACTCGCGTTCAACGACCCCGAAGTTGGCGCCGTCGTGGCCGATGAGGCGCACGGTGCGATTGTTGATCTGCTCATTGACGCGCGGTCCGTCCTTACTGGACGAGGACGAGGGCGCGGGCTGGTCAAATCTAGGTATGTATCAGTCTCCTGACGTTGTTGATGACGGGATGCGTGACGTGAATATCGGAGCGTGCGGGCGGACTTTCAATTGAACCCGCCCATACGGAAAGCGACGGCCCGGAGCGTCCTTAGACGCTTGGAACCGCCGCTTCTGATTTAAGTCTATCGGTTGCCTCTTGCAGCGCAAGGACTTCTTGGTTGGCCCCCCCAAGGCGGCGCAAAGCCACCGTGCGGGTTTCAGCTTCTTTCTTGCCGACCACCACCAGGACCGGAACCTTGGTCAGGGAGTGTTCGCGCACCTTGTAGTTGATCTTTTCGTTGCGAAGGTCGGTTTCGACCCGGATTCCAGCCGCTTGGAGGGTCGCGGCCACCTCATTGGCGTAACCGGCCGCTTCGTCCGTGATGGTGCAGACAACGGCTTGCAGGGGGGTGAGCCACAGCGGGAACTTACCCGAATAGTTTTCCACAAGGATGCCGACGAAACGTTCGAAGGAGCCGAGGATCGCGCGGTGCAACATCACCGGGGTGTGCTTCGCGCCGTCTTCGCCGACGTAGTGGGCGCCCAGGCGGTCCGGGAGAACGAAGTCGCATTGCAGCGTGCCGCATTGCCAGTCGCGGCCGATGGCGTCGCGCAGCACGAACTCCAGCTTCGGCCCGTAGAACGCGCCTTCGCCCGGGTTGAGGGTCCACTCGAGGCCGGCGGCGTCGGTCGCGTCCCGGAGCGCCGTTTCAGCGCGGTCCCAGGTCGCATCCGAACCGGCGCGGGTCGGCGGCCGGTCGGAGAATTTCACGCGGATCTCGGTAAACCCAAGATCCTTGTAAACCGACTGAAGGAGTTCGATGAACGCCTTGGTCTCGGACTTGATCTGCTCTTCCGTGCAAAAGATATGCGCATCGTCCTGCACGAACGCGCGCACGCGCATCAGTCCGTGCAGCGCGCCCGAAGGCTCGTTGCGGTGGCAGCAGCCGAACTCGGCGATGCGCAGCGGCAGATCGCGGTAGCTCTTGATGCCCTGATTGAAGATCTGCACGTGGCCCGGGCAATTCATCGGCTTCACGGCGAGGGTCCGCTCCTCGGACTCGGACGTGAACATCGCGTCGCGGAACTTGTCCCAGTGTCCGGACTTCTCCCACAACACCTTGTCCATCAGGAGCGGCGTATTCACTTCGACGTAGCCGGCCTTCTCGAGGCGGCCGCGAATGTAGCTTTGCAGGGTGCGGTACAGCGTCCAGCCCTTCGGGTGCCAGAACACCGCGCCTTGGGCTTCTTCCTGAAGATGGAACAGGTCCATTTCCTTGCCGAGGCGGCGGTGATCGCGCTTTTCCGCCTCTTCCAGCATGGTGAGATAGTCTTTGAGCTGCTTCTCATCGCCCCACGCCGTGCCGTAAATCCGCTGCAGCATCGCGTTCTTGGCGTCGCCGCGCCAATAGGCGCCGGCCAGCTTGGTCAGTTTGAAAGCCTTGCCGAGTTTGCCCGTCGAGGGCAGGTGCGGTCCGCGGCACAGATCTTTCCACTGGCCCTGGCGATAGACGCTCACGTCCTCGCCGGCGGGAATGGCTTCGATCAGTTCGGCTTTGTACTTCTCGCCGATCTCCTTGAAGTGGGCGACCGCCTCGTCGCGCTTCCACACTTCACGCACGATCGGCTCGTCGCGATCGACGATCTCGCGCATGCGCGCTTCGATCTTTTCGAGATCGGCCGGGGTGAAGGGTTCGTCGCGGGCGAAGTCGTAGTAGAAGCCGTTCTCGATCGCCGGGCCGATGGTCACTTGCGTGTTGGGGTAGAGCTCCTGCACCGCTTCGGCCATGACGTGCGCCGCATCGTGACGCAGCAACTCCAGCGCGTCGGGGTCCTTCCTGGTGACGATGGCGACCCGGAGGTCGCGATCGAGCAGCAGGTTCAGGTCCTTCATCTCGCCGTCGATCCTAAGGGCGAGCGCGGCTTTGGCGAGGCCGGGGCCGATATCGGCGGCAAGTTCAGCGCCGGTGATGGGCTTCGGGTAGGTCCGGACGCTGCCGTCCGGAAGAGTAATGGCAACCATGGGGCCTTGAAATCTAAGGGTTTAGGGCATGTCCCGCATGCCCGGCAGTTCAGCAAAATTGGCGCCGGAATTTAGAGGAAACGCGGCCGGAATTATAGGCGTTTTAGCGCCGCGAGAACTTCGGTCGCGGGAATGCCGCCAAGGTGTGGCCGGCGCAGGATGGTCACGCGCGAGCCGCGCTGGCCCACCAGCGCCGGGTCCGAGCTCGCGTCGTAAAGGACCACGCTGCGGCAGCCCGCGCCGGCGGCGAGATGCATCAGGCCATTGTCGGCGCCGACCGCGCCCGCGGCGGCCCACGCCAGAAACACCAATTCATTGAGCGTCGCCTTGCCGACGAGATCGACCAGCCCGGGGCAGCTGGCCTTCAAGGCATCGAAATCCTCCGGCGGCGTCAGCCCGACGGCCACCAGCACCCGGTCTTCGGCGGCCGCCAGCCGCGCGAACTCGCCCAGGCGCGGCCAGGGGCCGTTGGGCCCGGGCTCGACGGCGACCAGAAGATAAGGCTCGTTCATGCGGAAGGGGACGTTGAACGCGGCCACGCGCCGCGCCACCCAGGACAGGTCGGTCGCGGGGACCACGGGAATTCCCGCCTGGCGGAGCTGGTCGGCCCATTGGTCGCGCACATGCATCTGCTCCCGGTGGGGGTTGGTCCAGGCGAGGAAGGTGCCCGGGATGATCCCCGACCAGGCGAGACAGCTGCGCGCGGGCGACAGTCCGCGCCGTCCGTAGAGCAGCCAGAACAGGTGGGTCGAATGGCGATTGGCGTCGAGATCGTACACCCGCGCCCACTCCCGGCTGCGCAGGCGGGCGCGCAGGCTTCGCCAGCGACGGAAGTTGTGCGATCCGACCGTGTCGTCCTCCCAGACCTCATTGGCGTAGGGCGAGGTGCGCAGGAACTCGGCGTACTCCGTGGCCGCCAGGATGATGATCTCCGCGCCCGCATGTGAGGCGCGCAAGGCCGCCAGCGCGCCCAGCGCCGGCACGAGACGCTCGAGCCCCGATGTTAGGACGACCAGAATGCTCTCTGTTGCCATGAACCTAAGCCGCGCCGGACATCGCGTGTTTGGCCAGCACTTCGTCGTAGACCGCGAGGGTCTTGGCGCACATCTCGTCCTTATTGAACAGGGTACGCGCGCGTTCCGAGGCGCGCAGGGCAAGACGGTCGCGTTCCTCGCGCGTCAGGGAGAGCGCCCGTTCGAGCGCATCGGCGAGCGACAGCGGATCGCTGGCGGTGAACATCCAGCCCGTCACGCCCGGCTCGATGATCTCCGCGGTCGGGCCGTGCGAGCAGGCGACCACCGGCCGCCCCATCGCTTGCGCTTCGGCGATGACGCGTCCGAAGGCCTCCGGGCGCGTCGAGGCGACGACCACGACGTCCGTGACCATATAAGCCGCGGGCATATCGTTGCAGTCCTGGATCACTTGCACGTTGCCGTCCACGCGCCGCGTAGCGGCATGGCCCATAATGCGTTCGGCGAAGCCATGCGCGCCCTGTCCAACCATGAGACAGCGGACATCGAGCGTCCCGCCGCGGCGGCGCTTTAGCTCGGCCAAGGCGTCGATGAGAATGTCATGACCCTTCAGCGCGGTCAGGCGCCCCGGCAGCATGATGACTTGCCCGGCCTCTTGCAGACGCCACTTCTGCGCCACCTGAATCAGGCGCGTCGAGGTCATGTTCTTTTCGTCGTAGGCGGCGGTGTCGATTCCGCGGTGGATCACGCGGATGCGCTCGGCCGGGATCTTGTAGTTCTCGATCAGGTGGGTGCGCACGAAGTCGGACACCGCGATCACGATCTCGCCGTCCGCCATGACGCGGTTGTAGAAGCGTTTCAGACCGAAGGGACCCAGGCTGTAAATGCCGTGGAAGGTGGTCACGAAGGGAATGCCCACTTGCTTGGCGGCCTCGCGCGCGCTCCACGCCGGCGCCCGTGAGCGCGCATGGACCAGCGATACATTCTGTGCGCGCATAACGTCGGCGAGACGCTCGATGTTTTCCTTCACGCGCAGGGGATTCTTTGTGTTCAGCGGCAGAGCGATATGTTCGGCGCCGGCGCGGTCAAGCTCGCGCACCAACGGGCCGCCTTCGGACGCGACGAGCGCACGCCAGCCCGCGCGCACCAAAGCGGCGGCGACATCGATCGTGCCGCGTTCGACGCCGCCGCTTACAAGACTCGGCAGAACCTGCAGCACGGTCTTCTTTGCGTGCAATACTTCGCTCATACCCCTGTATCGTCATCCTTCGCCGGTGCGTTGCCCGCACGAAGGCGCATCTGACCCCATATCCGCGCCGTGACTACAATTCTCGTAGCAACATTCGCGCAACTCACGATCCTAAGTGGAAAGCAGTCTAATCCATTCGAAACTGAATAGGAAAAAACCTGCCTGCGTGATAGTACAAAAGTGGGCTGATTTCTGGGGTAAGACGCGCATTCGATGGCTGCGGCGTTGGAATTCCGGCGCTCCGATGGAGCGTCGATCGCATACGAGTATCAACCGGCGTCATCGCGGGCCCCGATCAAGGCGACCGTCGTTTTCCTTCACGGCCTGCGGTCCGACAAGGGCGGCACCAAGGCCGAAGCGCTTGCGCGGCACGCGGAGAAAACCGGTTACGCGCTCTTGCGGTTCGACATGTTCGGGCACGGCGCAAGCAGCGGCCGCTTCGAAGACGGCGGCATTTCGCGCTGGGTGGACGATGCGCTGGCGGTGATCGATGAACTGACGGAAGGCCCGGTGGTGCTGGTGGGCTCGAGCATGGGCGGATGGGTGATGGTGAAAACCGCGCTGGCGCGCCCGCACCGGATCAAGGGCATGGTCGGGATCGCGGTCGCTCCGGATTTCACCGAGGACCTGATGTGGGCGGAGTTCGACTCGGAGCAGCGGCAGGCGCTGCTGACGAACGGCGCGGTCGAGCTTCCCAGCGAATATGACGATGGCCCGTACCGAATCTCGCGGCATCTGATCGAGGACGGACGCCGCAATCTGGTGCTGAGGGAGGACGTGGCGATCTCCTGTCCCGTGCGCCTGATACACGGCCAAAAGGACAGCGCGGTGCCGTGGCCGACATCGCTGCGCCTGGCGGAACGGATCACGGGCGAGGATGTCGCGGTCCATCTTGTGAAGGACGGCGATCACCGCCTTTCGCGGCCCCAGGATCTGGAGCGCCTGTGCGGATTTGTCGAAGAGCTGGTTTTGAAAGGACACGCATGATGCGCCGGCTGTTCCTGATCGCGGCCTTTGTGGTTGTCGCCGGTCCCGCCGGCGCGGCCACCGGCAATGCGGCCCTTTCTCCCGCGCAGTCGCTTTCGCCCACGCCCAATCCCGAGAATCCGTCGCACACCTACGAAGTCTGCCTGATGACGGCCAAGAACGAACCCGACAAGGGTTACGAGATGGCGGGCAAGTGGTTGACGCTGGGGGGCGGGCCGCCGGCGAAACATTGCGAGGCCATCGCCCTGATCGGGATGAAAGAATACAGCGAAGCCGCGACACGGCTCGAGGCGCTGGCGAATCTCAACGAGGACGAGTCCGTGAAAGCGGGTGTCCTGTCGCAAGCCGGTCAGGCGTGGCTGCTGCAGGGCGATCTCACGCGAGCGCTGGCGGCGCAAAGCAAGGCGCTTGAGGCTATGCCGGTGAAAAACCATCAGCACGCCTACATTCTCGTCGACCGCGCCGCGACCTACGCCGACGCCGGCAAATATCTAGATGCCGTGCGCGATCTCGACGCCTCGCTGGCGATCGACCCGAAGAATTCCGACGCCCTGGCCTTCCGGGCCAGCGCCCGGCGTCACCTCAACGATGTCGATGTGGCGCTGATCGACGCCGAACAAGCGGTGGCCCTCGATCCGCACAACATCATCGGCCTGTTGGAGCGCGGGATCATCTACAAGATGAAGAGGCGGGACAACGACGCGCGTCAGGACTGGCTGCGCATTATCCAGATTGCTCCCGATTCCGAAGCCGGCAAAGCGGCGCGCGCGAATATCGAGCGGCTGGACGTGAAGGTCGAGCCCGAGCCGAAGAAGTAGCGGCTAGAAGTCGAGATCGGTGTAGATCGCCGCGGGCGCGATCCCCGGCACTACATCCTGCAGCAAACAGCGGAAGCTGAACCGCGACTTGATGCGCACGTACCATTCCTTGGTCAAAGGATGGTCGGTCCAGGGCACGTCGCCGGTGTAATCGATCAGCGAGATATGGGCGGCGGCCGACAGATCGGCGTAGGTGATCTCGTCGCCCGCCAGCCAGCTGCGCCGCTCGGTGAGCCAGGCGATGTACTGGAGGTGGGTGTGGATATTCTCGCGCCCCGCGCGCAAGGCCCGCGAATCCGGCGCGCCATTCTCGAACAGACGGCGCGTCAGCTTCTCGCCGGCCAGGTGCTGCGTGACTTCGCGATTGAATTTTTCGTCGAACCAGGCCGCCAGGCGGCGCGCCTCCGCCCGATCCTTGGGCGAGCGGCCCAACAGATTGGGCTGGGGATAGACCTCCTCGAGGTACTCGCAGATCGCCTGCGTGCCGCAAACGATCTGCTCGTTCTCGTCCACCAATACGGGCAAGTCGCCGGCCGGGTTCAGCGCCAGGAGTTCGTCGTCGGGCACATAGGGATCGGCGACGGCATCGGCGAACTCGAGGCGCTTTTCATGCAGCGCGAGACGCACCTTGCGGGCCGTCGGCATAAGCGGGTGATGAAAGAGCGTGCGGGTCGTCATGGGCTGCACGCTATTTAAAAGATCGGGCCGCCGCGATCTAGGGCAAGATTACTTGCCGGCGGTGTTATAGATCGACTTCACCAGTTCGGTGAGGGTCACGCCGATCTTGTCGCCGGAGGTGATGACGACTTCGCCCTTCGCGATCAGGACGTCGTTGGCGAAGATTTCCACAGGGTCGGAGGTGCGCTGTTCCAGTTCCACCACGGCGCCGCGGCCGAGTTTCAGGAGCTGGTTGACGCGCAGGTTCGCTTGGCCGAGGACAACCGAGATGTCGACGTCGACGTTATAAATCGCCTGCTGCGAGTCTTCTTGGTCTCTGTCGGCCATTTCATCACCCTCGTGGAGCCACTATGCGCCCACGGTTCTGCCATTTCACCTTAAAGTTCTAATGGTTAAGAAGCTCTTAGGAGCCCTCTAGGTGGTGCGCAGCTCCAGCGCCGCCGCCATCAGCTTTTGAGTGTAGGGGTCCCGCGGGGACGCGAAAATCTGCTGCGCCGGGCCGCTCTCGCGCACTTTGCCGTCCTTCATGACGATGACATCGTTCGCCAGCGCGCGGACCACCCTCAAATCGTGGCTGATGAAAAGGTACGCGAGGGTGTATTTGGCCTGAAGAGCGCGTAGAAGATCGACAATCTGCGCCTGCACCGAGACATCGAGGGCGCTGGTGGGCTCGTCCAGCATCAGGAACTTGGGCCGCAGCACCATGGCGCGGGCGATGGCGATTCTCTGCCGCTGTCCGCCGGAGAACTCGTGGGGGTAGCGGTCCTGCATCCCGGGGTCGAGGCCGACGTCGCGCAGCGCCTCGGCCACCTGGTCGCGCCGTTCGGCCGGCGTGCCGATGCCGTGAACGAGCAGGCCTTCGCCGACGATCTCGCCGATGGTCAGACGCGGACTGAGGGAGCCGTAGGGGTCCTGGAACACGACCTGCATATCGCGCCGGAGGCCGCGCAGCTCCTGGCGGTTCAGGCCGTCGATGCGCGTGCCCTGGAAGCGGATCGGCCCCTCGCTCGAAGTGAGCCGCAGAAGACCGAGCCCCAGCGTGGTTTTGCCCGAGCCGCTTTCGCCGACGACACCCAGCGTGGCGCCGGCCTTCACCGACAGGGTGACGCCGTCCACGGCTTTGATATGGCCGACGGTACGGCGGATCACGCCGCGCTTGATGGGAAACCAGACTTTCAGATCGTCGGCGCCCATCACTTCGGGGGCGTCTGTCACCGGCGCCGGCGGCGCGCCCTTCGGCTCGGCCGCGACGAGGTGTTTCGTGTAGGTATGCGCGGGCGTGCGGAACACCGTTTCCACGTCGCCCTGTTCGACGACCAGGCCGTCTTTCATCACGCAAACCTTGCCGCCCAGCTTGCGCACGATGGACAGGTCATGGGTGATGAACAGCATCGCCATGCCGAGGCGTTTCTGCAGATCCTTGAGCAAATCGAGGATCTGCGCCTGGATGGTCACATCCAGGGCGGTGGTGGGCTCGTCGGCAATCAGAAGGTCGGGGCTTTGCGCAAGCGCCATCGCGATCATGACGCGCTGACGCTGGCCGCCGGAAAGCTCATGCGGCAAAGCGGCGAGGCGGGTTTCCGCTTCGGGCAAGCCGACGAGATGCAAGAGCTCCAGCACGCGCGCCCGCCGCGCCGCCCCGTCGAGGCCGCCATGAACTTCGAGGACTTCGCCCACCTGCTTCTCGATGTTGTGCAGCGGGTTCAAGGACGTCATCGGTTCCTGGAACACCATTCCGACCCGATTGCCGCGGATCTTGCGCATGGTGTCTTCCGAGGCGCCGACAATGTCCGTGCCCTTGAAGGTGATGCGGCCCTTGGGGTGGCGCGCGCGCGGATAAGGCAGCAGGCGCAAGATCGACAGCGCGGTGACGGTCTTCCCGCTGCCGCTTTCGCCGACCAGGGACAAGGTCTCGCCCTTGTGCAGGGTGAAACTCGCGCTTTTGACGGCCGCGACCTCTCCGGCGCCTTGGCCGAAGCTGACGGCAAGATCGGTGACTTCAAGAAGGGGCGCGTCGGTCATGAGAAGGTCTTGCGCGGATCGAGGGCGTCGCGCACCGCTTCGCCGACAAAGATGAGAAGGGTGAGCATGCCGGCGATGACGAAGAAGCCGGTGAGCCCAAGCCACGGCGCCTGGAGGTTTTCTTTGCCCTGACGCAGCAGTTCGCCGAGCGAAGCAGACCCCGGCGGCATGCCGAGGCCGAGGAAGTCGAGCGAAGTGAGCGCAACAACGGCGCCGGAAATGATGAAGGGCAGGAACGTGACCGTGGCCACCACGGCGTTCGGCAGGATGTGCTTGGCCATGATCATGACATCGCCCATGCCGAGCGCCTTGGCGGCGCGCACGTAATCGAGGTTGCGGGCGCGGAGGAACTCGGCGCGCACCACCGGCACAAGCGCCGTCCAGCTGAACAACAGCAACACCAGAAGCAGCGTCCAGAACCCGGGCAGGACGATGGACGAGACGATGATCAGGATGAACAGCTGTGGCAGTCCGCTCCAGATCTCGATGAAGCGCTGGAACGTGAGATCGACCCAGCCGCCGAAGTAGCCCTGCACCGCGCCGGCCGCGACGCCGATGAGGGTGGAGACCACGGTGAGGGCGATGGCGAACAGCATGGAGAGGCGGAACCCGTAGATGAGGCGGGCGAGCACGTCGCGGCCTTGATTGTCGGTGCCGAACCAGTGCCGGGCTGACGGCGGCGCCGGGGCCGGTTGGCCCAAATTGAAGTCGATGGTCGCGAAGCTGTACGGGATGAGGGGTTCAAGCATCCATCCATCGGCGGCGATCAAGTCCCTCAGGTATGGGTCCTTATAGTCCGCCGGTGTCTCGAAGACCCCGCCGAACGCGGTTTCCGGATAGTCCTTGATCACGGGCGCATAGAGCTCGCCCTTGAAACTCACGACCAGAGGGCGGTCGTTGGCAATCAGCTCGGCGCACAGGCTCAGGACGAAAAGCACGGTGATAACGACGAACGACCAATAGCCACGTTTGTTGGCGCGGAAATTGATCCAGCGCCGTCGGTTGAGCGCCGAAAGCCGATCGGTGAAGGTACTCATGTGGCGCGCGCCTCGAAGTCGATGCGCGGATCGACCGCGTGGTAGGCAAGATCGCTGACAAGGTTGAGCAGCAACCCGATGATGCTGAAAACGTACAGGGTCCCGAAGATGACGGGATAATCGCGGTCGATGATCGCCTGGTAACCCAGCAGCCCCAACCCATCGAGCGAGAAGATCACCTCAATGAGCAGCGAGCCCGTGAACAACATTCCCACCAGCGTCGCGGGAAACGCCGCGATGACGATCAGCATCGCGTTCCGGAAGACGTGACCGTAGAGAACTCGGCGCTCGGTGAGCCCCTTGGCCTTCGCAGTCAGCACATACTGCTTGTTGATTTCCTCCATGAAGGAGTTCTTCGTCAGCATGGTAAGGGACGCGAACCCGCCGATCACCATCGCGAGTACCGGAAGCGTCAGGTGCCAGAAGTAGTCGAGCACTTTTTGACCCAGCGAGAGGCTCTCGAAATTGTCCGACGTCAGGCCGCGCAACGGAAACCAGTTGAAGTAACTCCCGCCCGAAAAGAGAACGATGAGCAGGATCGCGAACATGAAGCTCGGCACGGCATAACCGATGACGATGACGTAAGACGTCGTGATGTCGAAGCGGCTGCCGTCGCGGACGGCCTTCGCAATGCCCATGGGAATGGACACGATGTAGATGATCAGCGTCGACCAGAGTCCGAGCGAAATCGACACAGGCATCTTCTCAAGAATCAAGTCGCCGACATCGATGGTACGGTAGAAACTCTCGCCTAGATCGAAAGCCACGTAGTTCTTCATCATCAGGAAGTAGCGCTCGTGCGCCGGCTTATCGAAGCCGAATTGCTTTTCGATCGACTTCACGAACTCCGGATCAAGACCTTGCGCGCCCCGGTAAGCACTGCTGGGACCGGATGACGGTCCGCGCGCCACCATGTCGCCGCCGCCGCCGGTAAACGCGCTGGTCGCGCCGGCGTCGATGCCTCGCAGCTGCGCGAGCACGCGCTCAACCGGCCCGCCAGGAGCTACCTGCACGATGATGAAGTTGAGGGTGATGATGCCGAACAGCGTCAGCGGGATCAGAGCCAGGCGGCGGACAATGTAAGCGAACACGGAAAGGGATCGTTCCTAGGTCGTTCAGATCTCGTGCTTGCGAATGCAAGCCGCCAGGTGAGGTTTGGGTAAAACGGGCGAATCCGGCGTCGGTTCCAATGGTGGCACCAGAGAGCGGCAGGCGTCGATGGCAAAAGCGCAACGCGGATGAAACGGGCAACCCGGCGGCGGCTCGATCGGGCTCGGGGCTTCCCCCTGCAAAGGCACGGCGGTTCGGCGCTGGTCCGGGTCCGCGATCGGAATCGCCGACAACAGGACCCGGGTGTAGGGGTGCGCCGGGCGGGCAAAAACGGTCTCCGCCGGGCCGGATTCCACGATACGTCCAAGATACATAATGGCGATGGAATCGCTGATGTGTTCGACTACGGACAAATCATGGCTGATGAACACATAGGCCAGATTCCGCTCCCGTTGCAGGCGCGTCATCAGATTGAGAATTTGGCTGCGCACCGAGACGTCGAGCGCCGACACTGGTTCATCGGCGATCACAAGTTTGGGATCGAGGGCCAGCGCCCGGGCGACGCCGACGCGTTGGCGCTGCCCGCCGCTGAACTCGTGGGGGTAGCGGTCGAGCATTTCGCCGGTGAGACCGACGGTTTCAAGCAGTGCGCGAACCTTCTCGATCTGCTCGGCCTTCGTTCCGATCCTGTGAACCTCCAGGGGCTCGCGCACGATCTCGCCAATAGTCATGCGCGGGTTGAGCGACGAGTAAGGGTCCTGAAAGATCGCCTGGATGTCCCTGCGGATCTGGAACAGCTCGCTCTTGGACGCGTTCGCGACGTCGCGGCCTTCGAACAGCACCCGGCCGTCCGTGGGCTCTTCCAGCCGCATGATGGTACGGCCAAGGGTGGACTTGCCGCAGCCGGATTCACCGACCAGGCCGAGGGTTTCCCCCGCGCGGACCGTAAGGCTGACGCCGTCAACGGCGCGCACGTCGCCCACCTTCGCCGCGAAGACACCGCCGCGCACCGGATAAAATTTCTTCAGGTCTTCGACGACCAGGAGCGGTGCTTCGCTCATGACACTGCCCCGCCGACCGGAAAATGGCAGGCCGCGACGCTATTCCCCGCAGGTCTCAGTTGAGGATCCTCGGTGAAGCAACGTTTCTGGTCCGCCTCGGTCAATTCCTTGCGCTTCCAGCATCGCTCGGCGAAACGGCAATAGGGTGGCGGATTCAAAAGAGACGGCACGACACCTTCGATTGTCGGCAATTCAGCTTTCTTCCGGCCGCCCTTTTGGGGGAGGCTGCGCAAAAGACCTTTCGTGTAGGGATGCTGCGGAGACTTGAAGATGCTGCGCACATCGCCCTTCTCGACCACCCGTCCGGCGTACATCACCGCAACTTCGTCGCACATCTCGGCGACGACTCCCATGTCGTGGGTAATGAAAAGCACGGACGCACCCGTTCGGGATTGCAGGCCGCGCATGAGATTTAGCACCTGCGCCTGCACCGTCACATCCAGAGCGGTCGTGGGCTCGTCCGCGATCAGAAGCTGCGGCTCGCACATCAGCGCCATGGCGATCATCACGCGCTGCTTCATCCCGCCGGAGAGCTCGTGCGGATAGTTGACGATCCGCCGCGCGGGGTCGGGAATGCCCACCGTTCCCAACATGTCGATCGATTTCGCCCGCGCCTCTTCGCCTTTCAGGCCGAACCGCAGCGCGAGAACCTCGCCGAGCTGTTTCTCGATGGTGAACACCGGATTCAGCGACGTCATGGGGTCCTGAAAGATCATCGCGATATCCTTGCCGCGCAGGCGCGGCAGGTCTTCGCGTTTCATGGCCAGAATGTCGGCGCCATTGAAGCGGATGTGTCCGCCGAGGATCTCGCCCGGCGGCGAAGGCACAAGGCGCAGAACCGAACTCGCGGTGACGCTTTTTCCGCATCCGGACTCGCCGACGAGTCCCAAGGTGCGGCCCTTCTCGAGCGTAAAGGACACCCGGTCGACGGCGCGCAGCAAGCCCGCCTCGGTCCTGAAACCCACGCTCAGGTTTTCGATTTCAAGCAGCGCCACTTAGTGTGCCTTCTGCCTGATGTCGTAAAAATCCTTATCGACCTCGGGGTCAACCGGGTAGGCCTTGCCGGCACGCATGTCTTCGGCGAGCGCAGCCTTTTTCTTCGGGTCGATCCAGTACACCAGCCAATCGACGGAATCTTCGGCCCGCTTGGGAAGATAGGTTTCCGGAAATTGGAGGTAGTCCCAATACACCAGGCGCATGAACTTCACGTCCCAGAAAGGGATGTAGAAGGCCTCGTCATGAACGACCTGATCGATGCGGTGCATCGCCGCCGTGCGCGCCTCCGCGTCGAGGCTCTCTTCATAAATCTGGATCTGGTCGTCGACTTCCTTGGTTCCGAAGCCCCAGAAATTGTTGTTGTTTTTCTCGGCCTTGAAAAACGTATGCAGATACTGCCGGGGATCCGGATAGTAGCTGGCGTTCATGGCGAGGAAGCTCATTTCGAATTTGCGCTCGAGCATTCTCTGAAACGCGGCTCCAGGCTCAAGAAGCTGTAGCTTCAAATCAACCCCGGCGCGCCGGAAATCCTGCTGGATGACCGTGAGCGCGGCTTCGAGATTCTTCGAGTAATGAATCATGGTGAATGCGGCGGGTTCGCCCTTGTCGTTCACCAGGATGTCGTCCGAGTCCGACCGCGTGAAAATCAATCCCCGCAGCGTTCGCTTCAGCGCCGCCAAGAAGCCGGTCCCGCCGATATCCTTCGGACGATGGAATCCCGCCTTCGCGAGATATTCGCGCGCCTTGGCGGGGTCGAAGGGGCGCGACTCAACGTCCGGATTCTCATAGATCGTACCGTCGAAGAAGGAATTCTTCCGATACGTCTCACCATAAAGCAGATTACGATTCACGCGGTCGTAATTGAACAGATAATGCATCGCGATCCTGAAATCGCGATTCTGGAAGATCGGTGCTTCGAGATTCATCTGCATGCCCAGCATGCCCTTGGGCCGATCGACCCACATGCGCGCTTTGCGAAGCCAGCCATTTCGGACTTCGGGGAAATCCATCCCCTCGTACCAGACCTTGGAGCCCACGGTGGTCAGGTCGATTTCGCCCCGGCGCAGATAATCGATCTCGCGCTCGATGGGCATCACGCGCAGATGAATCTCATCGAAGTTGTAGAGACCCTTGAAGTAGCGTTTCTTGTCGCCCCACCAGTTGTCGACGCGCTTGAAGGTGATCGACTCTCCACGCTTCATATCGGAGATCACGTAGGGCCCGGCAACGACCAGCGGTTCGTTGTTGGTTTTATTGACCCAGTCCTTATCCACCGCCGGTGTGGCGTGAAGTGGCGTCGGCCATAAACCGGCATAGTCATAAAGCGGCCGCCAGCTTGGGCGTGTGCCGACGATCCGCAGTGTGTAGTCGTCGATCCGGTCAACGGAGACCAGATATTGCTCGGCGAAACTGTTGTAGAAGGGATCGAGGATGAACTTCGATTGCATCATCCGCCACGTGAAGACGTAGTCGTTGGCGGTGACGGGGTGACCATCCGAGTATTTCGCGTCACGATCCAACTTGAAGAAGATGGTCCGCTGGTCCTTCTGGATGGACCAGTGCGTGGCAAGCATAGGTATGAAAGCGTCCGTCGTTGGATGCTGCGTGACCAGCCCGCCATGTTTGTCCATGAGGGCGAAAGTGCGATTCCAACCCGAGAAAAAATCGTTAGCGTTGGGTCCAATCAGTCGCAACGATAAGGGATAGGCTCCGATGGGAACCGTGAGGCGTCCTCCGCGGATGGCCTTCTCGGACCCGATCAGCGGCGCTGTATCGTTGGTCTCCCATATAATGTCAGGCGGTAGGGCGACGGGGGCGGCCTCTTCCACCAGTTTTTTCGGGTCGGCATCCGATTGCGCGTGCGCCGCCGCTGCCGAAAACAGCGTGATGACAAAAAGGGCGCGTAAAAGACGGCTCATCGTCACTCGTACCTAGCGTACTGCTTGGGATCGAAGGCCTCGCGTACGGACTCTCCGATAAATGTGACGACAAGCAGGGTCAGCGTAATGGCCGTGAACGGCGCCAGGGTGAGCCAAAGCTTGTCCCTGTTATTCGCATCCAGAGCCTGATCAATCATTTCGCCCCAGCTGGGGGTCGGCGGAGGCAGTCCGTAGCCAAGGTAATCCAGCGCAGTCAGGGAAAAGATCGCGCCGACGATGAGGAACGGCGTGAAGGTCACAAGCGGCGTCAAGCAGTTGGGCAAGAGGTGGCGGAAGATAATGCGGAAGTGCGAGGCGCCGTAGGATTTGGCCGCCAAGCAGTATTCACGGGTCTTCTCGCGGTACATCTCGGTCCGCATATAGAAGGTGATCGCGATCCACTGGAAGAGCGCCATGATGCCGAGAAGCATCCAGAAGCTCGGCACCATCAGGGCCGCAAGAATAATAACGACATAAAGAAACGGGATCGACACCACGATCTCGATCACGCGCTGGCTAACGATATCGAACCGGCCGCCGAAGTAGCCCTGCAGCGCCCCGATAAACGTCCCGGCCACCTGCCCGATGAACACAAGAATCAAGGAGAAGAAAATGGAGATGCGAAATCCATAAAGCAGGCGCGCCGCGACGTCACGGCCTTGGGAATCGGTGCCGAGGAAATGCTCTCGATCAGCATCGGGCGCGTTCGGCGCCGGCTTCGCGAGGTGGGCAATCGACGCTACGGTTCCCGCCATCGCGAGGTTTCGCAGAGTTCCGCCCGGCGCGCGCTCGGGGTCGGCAAGAAGGCGGTCGATTTCCCCTGTCTCAATCAGGTTCGCCAGTTCATCGAGGTTATCGCGCCGCGCAAGCCGGACGGCTTCGTCCCGGTCGCCTGCCGAGAGCCGTTCCTGAACCTCGTTGAGGATTTCGGTATACCAAAAGTCGCTTTGGAACGGGTCCCACGGTATCACCGGCATCAGAACTTTATTGTCGCGGTTTGGGTACTTCGCATTGACGGGTGCGGGGTCGATGCCAGGCTGCGCAATCTCGCGCTGATACAGATCGTGCTCCAGGCGCCACTCGCGCTGAAGGCGGAGATAGTCCGTCTCGAGGTCTGCCGCCTGCCAGCCGGGTGGGGGCGTCTGTTGAAAGACCGCCATACTGAAGTAGGTGAAGGTCGGGAAGTACGCCTCGCCCTTGTACATCACCAAGAGGGCGCGGCTTTCGGCAAGATATGGCGCGAAGATCGAAAGAACGATTGCCGCCAGCAGTATCAAAAGCGAGTAATAGCCCCGCTTGATGCGCCGGAACCGCGCGAAACGCCGCTTGGTGATTGGGTCGACTTTGAACCAGGCCATGGCTATTCAAATCTCACGCGCGGATCGACAAGCGCGACCGCGAGATCGGAAAGAAGATTGCCGAGCATCAGGACGACGCTAGAAATCACGAGGATTCCCATCACGACCGGAAAGTCGCGGGTCTGGATCGCCTCAAAACCGAGAAGCCCGATCCCTTGGATATTGAACACGCGCTCGATCAGAAAACTGCCCGTGAGAAAAATGCCGAGCAAACTGCCGATCGAGGTGGCAATGGGAATGAGGGAGTTGCGAAGTGCGTGTACAAAAACCGCGCGCCGCCAATTCAGTCCCTTGGCGAGCGCGGTCCGCACATAATCCGCGCTCATATTCTCAAGAAGGCTGTTTTTCACGAGCATTGTTTCCACGGCGAACGCGCCTACCAAATAGGCAGTCAGCGGCAGGATGGAATGCCACACCACATCCGCGATGCGCTGCCCGAGTGAAAGTTCGCCGGCCCCAACCGACTGGAACCCGCCGAGGGGAAACCAATCCAGCTGTACAGAAAGGATATTCACCATGACGGCGCCCAGCGCAAAGCCAGGGACGGCATAGCCGATGAAGATCAAAGCAGAGGTCGCATTGTCGATGGCGCTGCGGTGGCGGATCGCCTTGAGGATTCCCAGCGGAATGCAAATCGCATAGACAAAAATGCTCGTAATGATGCCGTAGTAGATCGAAATCGGCAGGCGTTCCGCGATCACCGTGAGGACCGGTTCGTTGTAGCGGAAGGATTGACCTAGGTCCCCGGTCACCGTCTTTCCCAGCCACAAGCCGTAAGCGACGAGGAAGGGCTTGTCGAAGCCATAGTATTCCTCCAGCGCTTTGAGCTGTTCATCGGGAATGACGAGTTGCGGCCGGCCCGAGGTGACGCTGCGCGCGGCTTGCGAGCCGCCGGCGCCCGCCAAGGAAAGGCGGAGCTGGTCGATTTGGCCGCCGGGCACGAATTGGCAAAGCAGATAGGTTGCGAAAGTGATTCCGAGGAATGTCGGAATCATCAGCAGGAGTCGCCGGATCACATAGTCCCGTAAGGCCTGACCGCGAGATTTCAAGCGTGGTTTCCCTTAGGTGTCGCGCAACTAGGCGCGCCGGCGGCGAAGGATCATGAAGAGCACCATAACCGCCAAGGCTCCCGCAAGGGCCATCAGGGGGAGGCGTGAACTTCCCCCCGCCGCGTTCCCGGAATTCGCGTTCCGGTCGCGCAAGTACGCGGCGATCCTTTCCGCCTTGGCCTTGTTCTCCCACCATAGCGCGGGATGCTGGCCCGCGAGCGGCGTAATCGCGGGCCGCTCCAACTTTCCGGACCGGGCCCACCACAACGCCGGCTTGGAATAGCTCGGCACGACGTAATGGCCCCAAAGCAAAATGCGGTCGAGCGCATTGGTATGGGCGACAAGGGTCGCGCGCGTTTGCGACTTGATCAGCATTTCGACGAGTTCGTCGACCACCGGATCCTTCACGCCGATCCAATTTTCGCTGCCCTGACGATCGGCGGCGGCCGACCCCCATTGTTCGCGCTGCTCATTGCCGGGCGAATTGCTCATGCCGCCCCAATAAGGCTGTTCGGCCACCGTCATGTCGAAGTCGAATTCGTTCATGCGGTTGAGGTATTGCGTGGGGTCGACAATCCGCATCGACGCCTTGATGCCAAGGCGCTCCAGGTTTCGCGCGTACGGCCCGACCCATTTCTCAAAACCGGGCAAGCGCAAGAGAATCTCGAACTGGAAGGCTTCGCCGGTCTTGGCGTTCGTCAGGACGCCATTGCGAATTTCCCACCCCGCCGCCGCAAGCAGCTTTTGCGCTTCCAGAAGATTTTGACGGAGCGCGCTTTCATCGGGCGTTCGCGGCGGCGCGAACGGCTTGGTGAAGACCTCGTCAGGGATTCGTCCGCGGAACTTCTCGAGGATGGCGAGTTCCTCACCCTTCGGCAGGTCTTTCGCGGCCAGTTCCGAGCCTTGCCAGAAACTCGAAAAAGGCTCCATTAAATTATAACCGACGGTCTTATTCGCTCCGTCGAAATCGAACGCTAATCCGAGCGCTTCGCGCACGCGGCGATCAGCGAATTGAGGGCGGCGCTGGTTCATCAGGAAGGCGTAGCTCTCCTGCGGCTGCCCGGTGGACCAGGAATCAAGCACGATCGCACCGGCATCGATCAGCGCCTTGTCGTAACCGATCGCCCACCGCGCCGGGTCCACCTCAATATTCACATCGACCAGACCCTTCATGAAGGCCTGCAGCGCGACGTCGGCGTCGCGGTAATACTCGACGCGCATTTCATCGAAATTGTAGGCGCCCTGATTCACCGCCAGGTCTTTGCCCCAATAGTTCGGGTCGCGTTTGAGCACGAAGTAGCGGCCTGCCTCGAAGCGGTCGATGCGGTAAGGCCCGGTCGCATTGGGGATCTCCAGCGTGCCCGCTTCGAAATCCCGGGTCTCCCACCACGCCTTGCTCAGTACCGGCAACTCGCCCATGAGCATCGGCAGCTCTGTGTTCTTGTCGTCCTTGAAGGTGAAGCGAACTTTGCGGTCGCCGGTCTTCTCGGCTTTGGTGACATCTCCCCAATAAAGCTTAAAGAGCGGATGACCCTTGCTGACGAGTGTCTCGAGCGAGAAAATCACGTCTTCAGGAGTGACCGGACTGCCATCGTGAAAGCGCGCTTCCGGACGCAATGCGAACTCTATCGACTTGCGATCCGGCGCAAGTTCCACGGTTTCGCAAATCAGGCAGTAGTTGGAAAACGGTTCATCGCCGCTGTGGGTCATCAGCGGTTCATTGAAATAGAAGAACCATCCGTTGCCGGCGTAATGGATCACGCCGGGGTGCGGTTTATTGCCTTTGAAGGAGAAGGCGTTGAAGCTGTCGAAGGTGCCGATCGCCGCGCGCGTCAACGACCCGCCCTTGGGCGCGTCGGGGTTGGCATGATCGTAATGTTTAAAGTCGGCGGGATATTTCACCTCGCCGTACAAGGCGAGGCCATGGACGGGTTTGCCGACGACGTAAGCGTGAGCGGCGCCCGCGCTCAGCAGCGCGAGGGCGAAGGCGAAGCTTGCCGCGCGCATCACTTCGCGCCGGCGGCGGCCGCCTTCGGATCCATCCACCAGGTTTCAATCGCGGCGTCGGGTGTGGACATACCCGTCAGCGGGAACCGGGCCGGGTGCTGCAACTTGGTCCAGACCCCGTATCGTTCCGACTGCGGCTGGTAGTGCAGGACAGTGAAATAGTTCCACTGCAGTACGCGGTCGAGCGCCCGCGTTGCCGTGACCAAGCTTGGGCGATCCTTGGCGTTCATGATCACTTCGACCAGCTTGTCGATCGCGGGATCCTTGACGCCGCCGATGTTGCGGCTTCCCTTGCGCTCGGCCGCGGCGCTTCCCCAGAATTCCAACTGCTCGTTCCCGGGGGAAAGGCTGTTGGAGTAGCCGCCGGTGGTCACATCGAAATCGGTGTCGTTCAGGCGATTGATGTATTGGCTAGTGTCAACGACGCGGATCGTTCCTTTGATTCCCAGCCGCTCGAGATTCTGAAACCACGGCAGAACGATGCGATCCAGGCTTTCCTGAATCAGCAAGACCTCGAAGGTGAACGGCTCGCCGGTCTTGGCGTTTACCAAGGCTCCGCCCTTGTTCACCCAACCAGCCTGCTGCAGCAGGTCCCTGGCCTTCAGGAGATTCTCGCGCGGCGCGCCTTTGCCTTGCGTGACGGGCTGTTTGAATTCCTGCGTAAAGACTTCATTGGGAATCTTGCCGCGTAGCGGCTCAAGCAGAGCGAGTTCCTCCGGTGAGGGTGGGCCCTTCGCTTCGAGTTCCGAATGCTGCCAATAGCTGCGCAGGCGCGTGTATTGGTTATAGAAGATGGTATTGTTGAGGGACTCGAAATCGAACGCGAGATTCATCGCTTCGCGCACGCGCCGGTCGGCGAACTTTGCGCGGCGCAGGTTGAAGGTGAACCCTTGCGATCGCATCGGCAGATCGGACGTGACCTCGAGTTTCTTCACGCGGCCGTCCTTGAGGGCCGGAAAGTTGTACTCGGTGACCCAACGCCGCGCCGTCGCCTCGTAGTGGATGTCGTACGCGCCGGTCTTGAAGGCTTCGAACTGGACTGTGTCGTCGCGGAAATATTCGTAACGGATGCGATCGAAGTTATAGAAGCCCTTCATGATGGGCAGGTCTTTGGCCCAATACTTCTCATTGCGCTTGTAAGTGATGAAGCGGCCGACCTCGAACGTATCGATGATGTAGGGACCGCTGCCCAGCGGAATATCGAGCGTAGTGGCTTCGAAGTCCCGCTTGCTCCAATAGGCTTTCGACAGGACTGGGAGCTGGCCGATGATAGAGGCGAGTTCGTTGTTGTTCTTGTTCTTGAAGGTAAAACGCACGGTGCGCGGATCCAGCGCCTCGGCCTTCTCGATCTCGCTGTAATAAACGCGGTAGGCGGGTACGCCTTTTGTGATCAGGGTTGTGAAGCTGAACACCACATCGTCGGCGGTCATCGGCGAGCCATCGGAGAAGCGCGCCTCCTTGCGAATCTTGAACTCGGCCCAGGCGTTGTCCGGAGCGACTTCGATCGTCTCGCACACGAGGCAGTAACTTCCGGACGGCTCGTCGGCGCCGCCCGTCATCAGCGTCTCGAACATCAATCCGACGCCGCGGGCGGAGCTTCCTTTCAGCGTGAAGGGATTGAACGTATCAAACGTGGCGTCATTCGCGTTGGGCAGCGTGAGCGTACCACCCTTGGGAGCGTTCACATTGACATAGCCGAAGGGCTGATTCGGACCGTACTTCGGCTCGCCATGGATCGCGATCCCGTGTACCGGCTTGCCGCGCACGATGGCGTCCGCGGGCGATGTCGCGCAGACGATTGCCGCCGCACCCAGGATTGCAAGCATACGGCTCATCTTCGGTCCTCCTCGAAAAGTTCGCGCTGGAACTAGCCTTGCAGGGCCGCGAGCGCCGCCGCGTGAAGGGTGGCGTCGCCGCTGGCCAGCACTTGGCCATGAACGGTGACTTCGGACTCTAGGGCCAATGGTGCCCCATTCCAATCGGTGATCCGCGCGCCGGCGCCCTCCAGCACGGGCACCACGGCTGCGTAGTCGTGTAACTTGAGGCCCGCCTCGCAGGCGATGTCGGTCCATCCGGACGCGACCATGCCGTAATGGTAACAGTCGGTCGCGCCGTAACGGACCTGTCGCACGGCGGCGCTCAGACGGTTGAACGCATCCTTTTCAACCGGCGCGAAAGCTTCGGCCGCGGTGGTGTAGACGGCCGCTTGCCCGAGGGGCACGCCGCGCCGGCTTTGAACCGGTGCGCCGTTGAAGGTCGTCGGGTGGGCGCGTCCCCCGAGCCAGCGCTCCTTGAGGGCCGGATGGTTGATGCAGCCGAGCGTGGGAAGCGTCTCGGCCGCCGTGCGCTGCCAAAGGCCGATCAGGGTGCCGAACAGCGGCACGCCGTTGATGAAAGACTTCGTGCCGTCGATCGGATCGAGGATCCACAGCCACTCGGCATCCTCGCGCTCGCGCCCATGTTCCTCGCCGATGATCCCGTGGTCGGGAAAGCTGCGCGCGATCAGCTCGCGCATCGCCGATTCGCTGTCGCGGTCCGCGACGGTGACGGGGGTGGCGTCCGATTTCGCGTCCACCGGAACGTTGGTGCGGAAGTGCGAAAGCACAATCGCCCCGCTGGTGTCAGCGAGGCGATGAAAAAGGGCGACGCAGGCCTTGGTGAACCTGTCGTCGCCCATATCCGGTGAGAGCGGAATTATTTCGCGGGAGCGGCTTCAGCCGGGGCCGCTTCGGCCGCAGCCGGGGCGTCCGCCGGAACTTCCGGCAGCGGCGGGGCGGCCGGCGAGTTGCTCATCAAGAACTTGATCACTGCGGCGCGCTCTTCATGCTTCTTGAGGCCGGCGAAGTTCATCGAGCCCTTCGGCGCGAGGTGCTTCGGGTTCTCGAGGTAGTCGTCGAGCTTCTGGTAGGACCATTCGCCGCCGATGGACTTGAGCGAGTCGGTGTAGTTGAAGCCGGGGAACGAGCCGACAGGGCGTCCGACGACGCCATGCAGGTTCGGGCCCGTCATCGGCTTGGCGCCTTCCTGGACCGTGTGGCAGGAGGTGCACTTGCGGAAGCCGGCGGCGCCGTCGTCGACGGAGGCCACCGCGATCAGCGGAATGATGTTCGGGCGGGCGGTATCGGCCGGGCCGGCCGCGGCGACCGCCTGAACTTCCGGCACTTCGACCGGGTAACCGAACTTCTCGACCGTTTCCTTCTCCGGCATGATCAGGTCGCCAACGATGTTCACGCCCAGGACGGCCAGGAACGCGAGCCAAAAGGCGCTAACAACGGCCTGAAACGTACGGTTATCGAGAAAACTCATATACAGATCCCCACGGGTCAGAATTCGCGCTCTGAATAATCGGTCTAAGGCCAAATCTCAATACGAATCAACGCCCCAGCCGCGGCTCGGCCGCCCGCCCACACCGACCCGCCGACGGGCCATAACCTCTTGGAACAAGGGCCTTAGTCCTGTTATGTGTCCGGCCCACCAGACCGCGCCCATCGCTTCACAGCTGTAACCCGGACGACACCCCCCATGCCGGCTCTCATCGTCATTCCCGCCCGCCTCAGCGCCACACGTCTTCCCAATAAGCCCCTGGCCATGATCGGCGACGCCCCGATGATCGTTCATGTCTGGCGCCGGGCCGTCCAGGCCAACGCCGGTCCGGTCATTGTTGCCGCCGGCGATCAGGCCATCGCCGACACCATCCGGGCGGCGGGCGGTGAATCCGTCATGACCGACCCCGCGCTGCCGTCCGGCAGCGACCGGGTCCATGCCGCCGCCGAGATCTACGACCCTGCCGGGAAATTCGACGTCGTGGTCAACGTGCAGGGGGACCTGCCGACCCTGGAACCGAAGCTGGTGTCCGCCTCCGTGACGCCGCTGGCGAATCCGGTCATCGACATCGCCACCGTGGTCGCGCGCATCACGGTCGCGGAAGAGCTGACCGATACCGCCGTGGTGAAAGCCGCCTTGTCTCTTGAACCCGGCGCCACAGTCGGGCCCGCGCTCTACTTCAGCCGCAATCTCATCCCGTCCGGCCCGGGCGACCACTATCACCACATTGGCATCTATGCGTTCCGCCGCGCGGCCCTGCGCAAATTCGTCACCCTGAAGCCGACCATCCTTGAAGTGCGCGAGCGCCTCGAGCAATTGCGCGCCATCGAGAACGGTATGCGGATGGCGGCGGCGCTGGTGGATACGATTCCGCTGGGCGTGGACACCCCCGCCGACCTCGAACGCGCCCGGCGCCTGCTCGGCGCGGCGTAAAACATGATCCGGCGTAAGTCCGCGCGCGCCAAGATCCGCGCCGCGAATAACCTGATCGCCTTCCAGGGCATGCTGGGGGCCTACTCGCACCTGGCGTGCCGGGCGATGTTCCCGAAGATGGACGTGCTGCCGTGCGCGCAGTTCGAAGACGCGTTCGCCGCGGTCGAGACGGGACGCGCGCGCTACGCCATGATCCCGGTCGATAACTCCGTGGCGGGGCGGGTGGCCGACAATCACCGCCTGCTGCCCTTGTCCGGCCTGCATATCGTCGGTGAACATTTCGAGCGCGTGAACCACCACCTGCTCGCGGTTCCGGGCGCCAGCCTGAAGACGGTGAAATCGGTCTTCAGCCATGTGCACGCCCTCGGACAGTGCCGCAAGTTCATGCGCGCGAAGAAGCTGACGCCGGTGATCGCGGCCGACACCGCCGGCGCCGCGCGCGACATCGCCGAACTCAATGATCCCACGGTCGCGGCAATTGCCTCCAAACTCGCGGGCGAGATCTACGGGCTGAAGACGCTGGCGGCCAACGTCGAAGATGCGGCGCATAACACGACGCGGTTTCTGGTGATGGCGCGCGAGCCCGAGCATGTGCGCCCGAAGCCGGGCGTGAACTATGTGACGACCTTGGTCTTCCGGGTGCGCAACGTTCCCGCCGCGCTGTACAAGGCGCTGGCCGGTTTCGCCACCAACGGCGTCAACATGACCAAGCTGGAGAGCTACATGGTGGACGGCCACTTCGCGGCGACGCAGTTCTATGCCGATGTCGACGGGCACCCGAAGGATCGCGCCATGGCGCTGGCGCTGGAAGAACTGCGGTTCTTCTCGAAGGAAGTGAAAATCTTCGGGGCCTATCCGGCCCATCCGTTCCGCTCAGAGTGACGCCGTCTCGTCGCGCCAGCCCTCGATCAGCCAGCGCGAGATCGAGGACCGGTGGGGCAGCAACAGCGTGCCCGGTCCGGTCTCAGCGGCGCGAACCTCGTCGCGCGTGAACCAGCGGCAGTCCTCAAGCTCGTCGGTGTCGCGGCTGATCGCGGTAGAGAGCGCTTCACCGCGAAAGCCCAGCATCAGTGACGAGGGAAACGGCCAGGGTTGCGAGGCCATGTAGCGAACAGCGCCCACTTTGACGCCGGTTTCCTCGGCCACTTCGCGCCGCACGGCGTTCTCGATGCTTTCCCCGGGTTCGACAAAGCCCGCGACCGTCGAATACTGACCGGGCCGCCACTCCGCCTTCCGCCCCAACAGACAGCGCTCACCATCGGTGATCAGCATGATCACGGCGGGGTCTGTGCGGGGAAAGGTGCGATGGCCGCATACGCTGCTGGTGCAGGTGCGGCTGTGGCCCGATTCCGTCGCGCGCGTGGGCGCGCCGCAGCGGCTGCAGTGCGGATGATTGAGGTGCCAGATGGCCATGGCCCGCGCGTAGACGAGTTTAGACGCAACGGCGTCTTCCGTGTTGGCCCAAAGTTCGCGCAGGCCCATGAAGCCCGCGGCGCCGATGTCGGGCGGTGTCTCGTGCGCCGCGTAGGCCAGCGCGAACCAAGGCGTCTCGCCGGCAAGGCCGAGGAAGACGATGGTCACATCTTCACCGGCGCCGGTCAGCACCTCGGGCCCGAACGACAAAGGCCGCTGGGCCGCGTCCGTCGCGTGCATCTCTTTCCATACCGGGAGGAAGCGCGCGCCGGCGCTGCCGCGCAAGGCACGCACCCGATCCTCATTGCCGCGCAAGACTTCGGCGCGGTCGAGAGCGGCGAAACTGTATGGCAGCGGTGTCACGTTACGACCTGTGATAGGGGTGGCCCGCGAGAATACTCTGCGCGCGATAGACCTGCTCGGCCAGCATGGCCCGCACCAACATGTGCGGCCAGGTCAAGGCGCCGAACGAGAGCACGAAGTCCGCGCGTTTGCGCACCGCTTCGTCGAGCCCGTCGGCGCCGCCGATGACAAACGCAACGGTGCGGATGCCGTCATCACGCCACCGCCCCAGGCGGGCCGCGAACGCTTCGCTGCCCTCGGCGCGGCCCCGCTCATCGAGCGCAACAAGGCGCGCGCCGGGCGGCACCGCAGCCAGCAACGCTTCGCCCTCGCGGGCTTTGCGCACGTCCACGGCCAGGTCTTTCTTGATCTCGATCTCTTTCAGCTCAACACGCCAGGGCAGGCGCGCGACGTAGCTGTCGTAAAGATCGCGCTCGGGGCCGGCCTTCGCCTTGCCCACGGCGGCAACGACAATCTGGAGCGCTCCGGTATTCAGGCGCGTTTCGCCGGCTTCTTCGGTTGGGCTGTCGTCGGCGACGGCGAGGACCAGATGCGCTCGATCTGATAGAACGCGCGCACTTCCGGACGGAAGAGATGCACAACCACGTCGCCCGCGTCGAGCAGCACCCAATCCCCATGCTTTTCGCCTTCAGTCTGGGCCTTCACGCCGATCTCGCGCAGCTCCTGCACCAGGTGCTCGGCCATGGCCGACACCTGACGCGCCGAGGTGCCCGACGCGATGATCATGCGATCGGCGATACTGGTCTTCCCGACGAGATCGATGGTGAGGATATCCTGCGCCTTGTCGTCATCGAGCGAGGTGAGGATGGCGCCGAGCATGGTGTCCAGATCGGGGACGTCTTGGGTCTTAGGGATGGTCGTCTCCTAGAGGTTTGAGCGTAAGGCTTGACGAATCGCGGTGGCGGACGCGGGATGGCGCCGCATGGCGACATAGGTCCACGCCGGCGCCGCGCGGTGCCATAGTGTGGCCGCCCGACCCGTGCGCGACGCCCGATAGCGGGTCGCCGCCGCGCCGGTCAAAGCGCCATAAGAATAGGGACTACGGTCGAAGACCGCAACGCGCGCGGCCTTAAATATCTGCGTCCAGCGCCACCACTGTGGCATTTGCGCCAGATTGTCCGCGCCCATCAACCAGACAAAATCGATCTTCGGAAAGCGGCGGGCAAGGGCCCGGAGGGTGCGCGCGGTGCGTGTCGTCCCCAGGCGGCGCTCAAGGTCGGTGACCAGGATGCGCGGATCGTTTGCGACCTGGCGCGCCTGGCCGAGGCGCTGCGAAAGGGGCGCCATACCTGCGCTGCTTTTCAAGGGATTCTGGGGGCTCACCAGCCACCAAACCTCATCCAACCGCAAGCGTTTCAAAGCTTCGCGGCTGAGATGGAGATGGCCGCCGTGGGCCGGATTGAACGAGCCGCCCAAGAGCCCAACGCGCCGGTTGCGCCGGTCTCCGAAGGCCGGGATCTCACGCGCGGATCTGGCCGTCACCGCGCACCTTATATTTGAAGGTCGTCAACTGTTCGACGCCGACGGGGCCGCGCGCGTGCATTTTCCCGGTGGCGATGCCGATCTCCGCACCCATGCCGAACTCGCCGCCGTCCGCGAATTGGGTCGAGGCGTTGTGCATCACGATGGCGCTGTTCAGGCCGTCCATGAAACGCTCCGCCGCGCTTTGATCCTCGGTGATGATCGCTTCGGTGTGTTCGGACCCATGCGCGACGATGTGCGCGATTGCGCCCTCCAGGTCGAGCACGGTCTTCACGGACAGAATGGCGTCCAGATATTCCGTATCCCAGTCTTCCGGCTGCGCGGGCTTCACACGCGCATCGATTTTTTGGACCGCCGCGTCGCCGCGGATTTCGCAGCCGGCCTTGACGAGGTCGTCGAGGATCGGCGGAAGGATGCCGGCCGCGACAGCTTCGTCGACAAGCAACGTTTCCGTTGCGCCGCAGATGCCGGTACGCCGCATCTTGGCGTTCATGACAATGCGGCGCGCTTTGTCCGGATCCGCCGCGCTGTGAATATAGGTGTGGCAGAGGCCGGTGAGGTGCTGGAACGTCGGCACGCGGCTGTCCCGCATCACGCGGTCCACCAGCGACTGCCCGCCGCGCGGGACAATCACGTCGATATGCTTGGTCATGGTCAGCATCTCGCCCACCGCGGCGCGGTCCGTCGTCGGGACCATCTGGATCGCGGTCAGCGGGAGACCCGCGGCGCGCAGGCCCTCCTGTAGACAGTGCATAATCGCTTGCGAGGAATGGAAGCTCTCGGAGCCGCCGCGCAGGATGCAGGCATTGCCGGCCTTGAGGCACAGACCGCCCGCGTCGGCGGTCACGTTCGGGCGCGACTCATAAATGATGCCGATAACGCCCAGGGGTGTGCGCACGCGCTGGATTTCAAGACCGTTCGGACGGGTCCACGCGGCGATCACCTGCCCGACGGGATCGGGGAGCGCCGCGATCTCTTCAAGCCCCTTCGCCATGCCCGCGATTCGCGCGTCGTTGAGTTCCAGGCGGTCCATCAGCGCCGGCGTTAAATTCTTCGCGCGCCCCGCGGCCAGGTCTTTCGCGTTCTCCGCCTTGATGGTTTCCGCGCGGGCGCGGATCGCGGCCGCGGCCGCGCGCAAGGCCTTGTCTTTGTCATCGGTCGATATGTTCGCGAGGACGCGGCCCGCGGCGCGTGCGTTACGGCCGATCTCGTCCATCAGAGCGGCGATTGAAGCAGGGGCTTGTCCGTCCATCCTCGATCTCGCTTAGAAACCAACCACGAGGTCGTCGCGGTGAATCACTTCGCTGCGTCCGCGATACCCCAGGATCTTCTCGATATCCTCGGACTTATGGCCCTTGATCATGCGCATGTCCGAGGCGGCGTAGGCCGACAACCCCTTGCCGACGATCTGGCCATCCTTGGTCCGTACTTCGATCGCGTCGCCGCGTTCGAAATCGCCCGCGATGTCGGCCACGCCGGCGGGAAGCAGGCTCTTGCCGCTCTTCAGCGCCGCCGCGGCGCCGTCATCGACGATGATGGTTCCGCGCGTTTGCACATTGCCCGCGATCCAACGCTTGCGCGCCGTGCGCGGCTCGGAACTCGGAACGAACCAGGTGCACGGGCCGCCGTTTTCCAGCACGGTCATGGGGTTCATTGGCTTGCCGGGCGCGATGGCCATGCGGCAGCCGGCCGCCATGCAAATCTTGGCGGCCATAATTTTGGTCACCATGCCGCCCGAACCGACACCCGTGGTGGTGACGCCGGCCATGCCCTCGATCTGCGGCGTGATCTCGCGCACTTCGGGAACCAGGACCGCGTCCTTGTTCAGGCGCGGGTCCGCGGTATAAAGCCCGTCGATATCCGACAGCAGCACCAGGGTATCGGCGCTGATCATCTGCGCGACGCGCGCGGCCAGGCGGTCGTTGTCGCCAAAGCGGATCTCGGCGGTGGCGACGGAATCGTTCTCGTTGATGACCGGGATGGCGCGCAGCGTCAGCAGGGTATCGAGCGTATTGCGCGCGTTCAGGTAACGCCGGCGGTTCTCGGTATCGTCCAGGGTGATCAACACCTGCCCGACGGTGATGTTGTGGCGGTCCAGCGAGCTTTGATAGGCGTGGGTCAGGCGCATCTGACCGGTGGCCGCCGCGGCCTGCTTTTCCTCAAGCCGCAGTTTGCGTCCGCGCATCCCCAGCGGGCCGCGGCCGATGCCGATGGCGCCCGAGGTGACAATGACGACTTCCTGGCCGCGGGCATGGGCGCGCGCGATGTCGTCGCAGAGCGCGTCCAGCCATGCCTGATGCAGCGCGCCGGTCTCTTCGTTGACCAGAAGCGCCGAGCCGATCTTCACGACCAGACGTTTGGATGTCGTGACGAACGCGGAGAGACTCACGGACGCCAGCTCCCGTCGCCGGCATTCTCCGCGGCGTCTTCATCGAGGTCTTCCTCGTCCATCTTGGCGTCGGGATCGCGGGCCTTCTCGACGATCTTCGCCAGGGCGCGCAACATCTCGTCGCGGCCTTCGCCGGACACGCCGGAGAGCAGCACGGGTTTCTTGCGGCTGGCTTTCGCAAGCGCCGCGCGTTTTTCCTCGCGCATCTCGTCGGTCAAGGCATCGACCTTGTTGAGGGCGACGATCTCTTTCTTGCGGGCGAGGCCCGCGCCGTAGGCCTTCAATTCGCCGCGCACGGTCTTATAGGCCGCCGCCACATCCTCTTCGGTGCCGTCGATCAGGTGCAAGAGCACGGCGCATCGTTCGATATGGCCGAGAAAACGATCTCCGAGGCCGGCGCCTTCATGCGCGCCTTCGATCAGCCCGGGAATGTCGGCGATCACGAATTCCAGCTCGGCGACTTTCGCGACGCCGAGGTTGGGATGCAATGTGGTGAACGGATAGTCCGCGATCTTCGGGCGCGCGCGCGTGACGGTGGCGAGGAAGGTGGACTTGCCCGCATTCGGCAAACCGACGAGGCCGACATCGGCGATGAGTTTCAAACGCAGCCACACCCAGGCCTCGGGCGCAATCTGTCCCGGATTGGCGTAGTCCGGCGCCTGATTAGCCGGACCTTGGAAGTGGGCGTTGCCGAAGCCGCCGTTGCCGCCGCGCAGCAAGGTGATGCGGTCGCCGTCCTTGGACAGGTCGGCGAGAACCTGCTCGCGGTCCTCCGACAGAATTTCGGTACCGACCGGCACCTTGATCACAAGATCCGCGCCGTCCTTGCCGGTGCAGTTCTTGCCCATGCCGTTCTCGCCGCGCTCCGCCTTGAAGTGCTGGTGATAGCGGAAGTCGATCAGGGTGTTCAGGTTGCGGGCGGCTTCGAAAATGATGTCGCCGCCGTCGCCGCCGTCGCCGCCGTCGGGGCCGCCGAACTCGATGAACTTCTCGCGCCGGAATCCGACGCATCCGTTACCGCCGTCGCCGGCTTTGATATAGATCTTGGCTTGGTCCAGGAATTTCATGGCGCCCTTATACCTGTTTCGCCCGCCACGAGTCGCGGGTTAGCTCGAGGTCGACGCCAGGAACATTGGCTTTGCGCGCCAGGCAGGGGTGCAGGCTGCGCCCTGTTTCGACGAATCCCAGCTTTGCCAGCACCCGCGCAGAGCTGGGATTGTCCTCGTAATGCTGGGCGCTGAGCGCCGCGAGACCCAACCATCCAAATGCGAATCCCAGGGCCGCGTTGCCCGCTTCCGTGGCGTATCCGAATCCCCAATAGGAGGCGCCGATCCAGTAGCCGAGCGTAAATCGCCCCTGATTCTTTTCTTCGAAGACATCCACGCAGCCGATCAGGCGGTTATGGAGCGTGATCGCGAACGGAAACGAGCGTCCCTCGCAGCGAAGGGTGTCGTGGGATGAGATCCAATGTTCGGCGAGGCCCGGCGGGTAAGGAAAAGGGACGCGGGCAAGCATGCGCGATACAGCCCATGCGCCGCACAACTCGCGCACGCGCGGCGCGTCGGTGGCGACAAACGGGCGCAAGGAGAGACGTTGCGTGCGGATACTGAGGTCGATCATGAGCTTTTCCCCAAAAGCAAAAAAGGAGACGGTTTCCCGTCTCCTTTTTGTCTCGATACGCCGCCGGCAGATGCCGACGGGATGCATCTGCTTGCGTTAGCTCGCCTTCGCCGCGGCCTTCGGCATCACGGACACGTACACGCGGCCGTTGGCGCCGGTCTTGAAGCTGACGTTGCCGTCCTTCAGCGCGAAGATGGTGTAATCCTTGCCGAGGCCGACGTTCTTGCCCGGGTGCCACTTGGTGCCGCGTTGACGCACGAGGATGTTGCCGGCGAGGACTTCCTCACCGCCGAACTTCTTCACGCCAAGGCGCTTGCCAATTGTGTCGCGGCCGTTCGAGGACGAGCCGCCGGATTTCTTATGTGCCATTGCCTAAACTCCTTACTTACGTGGGAAGCCGATTAGGCTTCGGCCTTCTTTGCAGCGGTCTTCTTCGCGGCGGCCTTCTTGGCCGGCTTCGCTTCACCTTCGGCGGCGGCCGCCTTCGGAGCGGCTTTCTTCGCGGCCTTCGGCGCAGCGGCTTTCTTTTCCTTTGCGGCGGCCGGCGTGGCGGTGACGGCCAGACCCAGGCCCATGTCGGTGATCTTCACCAGAGTCAGGTTCTGACGGTGGCCGGTGCGGCGGCGATAGTGCTTACGGCGGCGCTTCTTGAAGATGATCTTCTTGTCGTCGCGGAACTGGCGCACGACCACGGCTGCGACCTTCGCGTCGGCAACCGACGGCGCGCCGATTTTGTCGCCCAGGGCGAGAACGTTGTCGAACACCACGGTGGCGCCAGCGTCGGCATCCAACTTTTCCACGGCGATCACGTCATCTTTCGTGACGCGATACTGTTTGCCGCCCGTCTTGATTACTGCGAACATGGTCGAACCTTAAGCCAAACGAAAAGGGCGGCCTTCGAATCCGCTAGGGGATTAAAGGGTCCGCGCCGGAAGCGGGGTGAATATACCGCGAGGCCTGCCAAGTCAATGGCGATAGGCCGGTATAAAGAGCCCGCGGCGCGGTTTTTGTAGGGCTCATTTGTTAATAGTTAACAATGAGTTAGGGGTTATGGTTCACCTTGGTCAGAAGGCGTTTTTCCACACCAAGGCCCGGCCATGGGCGACTTTGGCCGGCTCCAGCCCCCGGACCTAGCCGATGGAAGGCTCTGCCGCTCCCGAGTCTCACGAAGAACCGCCCCTGGACCTCGGGTTCGCCCCCGACCGGCTGTCCCCGGCCACCATCGAGCGCCTGATCGCGGCGGCCCAGCTGCTGCGCAAGGCCGAAAAGCCGGTGCGTGTCCTGCGCGCCGTAGCCTGGGGCCCCGAAGTGGCCGAACGCTTCTTCGCCGCCGGGGCGAAGGAACTGCCGAAGGTCTCATACACCCCGCTGAACGCAGCGCCGGTCCACGAGTGCCTGGACGCCGCACGCACCAAGATCGACGGCGACGGGCCCGTGCAGCAGTGGCTGCGCCGCTGTGCCGACGTGATCGCGGTGGGCGCCGACATGCTCGCGGGCATCGGCACCAAGCAGTTCCACGTCAAATCCGTGCAGCTGTACGGCTCGCCGCAGGCCGATCTCCTGCAATGCGACGTGCGCCCGCTCGACCTCGCGCGCATGCTCGATTACGT
This sequence comes from Rhodospirillaceae bacterium, assembly GCA_041905525.1. Lineage (GTDB taxonomy): Bacteria > Pseudomonadota > Alphaproteobacteria > Rhodospirillales > Rhodospirillaceae > SHVO01. The sequence continues at coordinate 88,126 of JAYRKY010000003.1, read as the reverse complement.
GCTCGGCTCGTTCCACAATCTTGAAATCAATCTCGACGCCAAGGATGCGCGCACGCTGACCGCGGCGCAGCTCGGCGCGCGCATGGGCGCCATTCTCAACCGCCATTTCGGCGATCAAGCGCCCAAGATCGAAATCCTCGATCACTTGTCTTCGAATGCGCTCGCCGGCGCGCGCTACATCCGCCTGCGCAAGGACGCCGCGTTTTCCGACCGCGACATCTCGCAGCTTGTGCAGCACGAAGCGTTTGTTCATATCGCGACGTCGCTGAACGGCGCGGCGCAGACGTCGTTTCCGTTTCTGGGCGCGGGACATCCCGGCACGACACGCACGCAAGAAGGCCTTGCGGTGTTTGCCGAATTGATCTCGGGCGCGATGGATCCGTCGCGCATGCTGCGCCTCGCCGACCGGGTGCTCGCGATTCAAATGGCGATGGACGGCGCGGACTTTCTCGAGCTTTACGAATTTTTCCGCGCGCGCACGCACGACGATTTCAGCGCGTTCGAGAACGCCCGGCGCATCGTGCGCGGCGGCATGGTGGAAGGCGGCGCGCCGTTCACGAAGGATTCGGTTTACCTCGAGGGCCTCGTGCGAGTGCACAACTTTCTGCGCATCGCCGTGCAGGAAACGCGCGTCGACACCATCCGTCTTTTGTTTGCGGGCAAGATGGACATCGAAGACATGCCGGCGATCACCACGCTGGCGGCCCACGGGCTGTGTGTGTTCCCGCAATTCCTGCCGCCGTGGGCGCGCGATCTGAGGTTCCTGGTGTCCTACATCGCCTACTCGGCCTTCCTGAACCGGATGAACCTGGAGCGGGTGCGCGATCACTACCGCGACCTGCTCGCGCGCTGCGCGCCACCGGTGAACGGACAGGGTACCGGTCAAGCGAGCGGCCAGGTGAAAGACGCAGCCAAGGACGCGGCCGGCGCGGCGGCGTCCTTTAACAAAAGCGACGACAATTCAGCCGGTTAATCGAACCGCGCCGGCTGCAGGCCGCTGTTGCGGTATGGGTGATCTTCGGTTAGGTTCCGCCCCTGCCAAAAACGGCCGCACGCTCACTTATATATAGAGTGTGCCCCTGCGGAGGGGTGCCAGAGTGGCCGATTGGGCTGGTCTCGAAAACCAGTGTGCCCGCAAGGGTACCGTGAGTTCGAATCTCACCCCCTCCGCCACGCACTTTATTGAATAATATCAGTGGCTTAGAAGATCGCGTGTTTCCGGCGGAAACGCGCGATTTCTGGTCTCCGGTTGCGCACGCGGAGCTCGTAGATCTCCACTTCGCGACCCGACAGTCTCCAGAATTTTTTTGGCAGTTCCCCAGTCTCCGCGACTGCGTGGTCGCCGCGCAGTTTTTCGCGGTCTCCAGGAATAGAGATTTCGGCACTAACGCGCGCTACAGCATTCAGCCATTTCGAAATCATAGTTCCTGAGAATGACGTCGCGTTTTTGATCCCCAGAAATTTGGGAGATTGCTGATCGGCGACGAATGCGAGATGTGCCGATGTTTTGCGGACTTCTTACGAATCAGAAAAGAATCTGTGGCTATCGAAATGCTGTACCCCGCGCGTGACAGATTATTTCGATACCGACTGCGCTCCGCCACGCTTTCTGGAACTAAAGAATGGTTCCCAGTTAGCCGCCGAACTTAGGCGCATTCTTCGGGCATTTTGCCCCTCCGGGTATTCTCCAAAAGACCTCAGTCTGAGAAAGCCGGGATTTTTCAGTCCGGCGATTCTCCACCTAGATTGGCCAAGTTCCCCGGTCTCCGCGACTGCGCGCTAGGCGCGTTGTTCAATCAGTCTCCGGGAACAAAAATTTTGAATGCGCTGCTTGCGTGCGTTAGACAATTGGTTCGGGCGTGAGAACATTAACTCTCTTCAATTCTAACGCCCCAAACCCATAAGCAAATTGTCTACGATCTCGATGAGATAATTCGTGGGATCGTCGCCTCTGTCCTTCGCGCGCAGCATGTCGAGTAATTTCTGCATTGAAAGGCAGATCATCAACTTGCCGCTCTCCCGTAACGCACCTTTTACCGCATGTTGGGCGCTTTCGTTAAAGCCGCTTCTTCCGACGATGACTGCTACGGAACGTAGTCCGGTCGTGAATAGATATTTCTCGGTCGTGTAGATTTGATCTTGAGATAGGGCTTCGCCGTAGTTCTTAAATTCGAACACAACGAAACGCGTTCCGAAGTCTCGTTCAATCCAGGACCAAAACTTATGCTGTGGTTCCAATCGCGCGATCAGATCAAGTCGATGAAAGCCTCCCTCGACCCTGTTCTGCTTTTGCCAGTTCCCGAAGTTCTCCGAGAAAAGATAGATCAATGCCGAGGTGCACAGCTCCTCGAAGCGAAGTGCCGCCGCGCCACCACCCGCCTTCAAAGCTATGAGGTCGTCAGCAAGTCTCTCTCCTTGGCGTTTACCCGAGGCCGGTTTTTCTGAATCAGGTGGGGGAAGTCCGAATAGGGCGCCGGGATCGCTATCGTCCCATCGGATATTCGCGTCACGCACGAATGCAGCAAAATCCGCCTTAAGTTTCTGGTTCCCGTCCATGAGGCGAACCAGCTCCATCAAATCCCAGATCTCCAGATTATGTTTGGACTGTACGGCTGTCTTAAGTCGAGTACTGATTGGCACACTGACGATGAGAACGGCTTTGGACGGAGTGTTGGTGCTCTTCTCTTGCATTAGCGATAAGCATGCGTTTTCGAGAACCTCGCTAATACCGTTTGGCGACGTATACAGTTTCGCATCAATGATTCGTTCGACTTGGTCCACATCCGGATCGGGGTAAGCAATGAAATCTACGCCGGTCTGTTGAGAGCCCGGTCCGGGGTGGCGACTTTCCATCCTGATGCGGTACCCCGCCTCTTCGAGCAAACGCCGTATGAGATCGTGATACGTGATTTCGAGTTCGAAGAGCTCGAACATGTAATCTTTCATACCCATTTTTCGTGTCCCCACCCTTCCATTGCCTCAATTGGGTTGAGGCGACGTGGCAAATGAGCAGCCGGGAAATTCCGCCGTTATGATCTCCAACGCGGCTTCGACGGCTGCTTCGCTCACAGTAAGTGAAGGCGTTCCATACGAAAGGCGAACTACATGATTCCTGTCGGGTACGCCCAAAATCTCAACAAGGAGCTGCTAGGATGAACGCACGCGTGCTCAAAACATAGACTCAATTAAAGGTTGCGGCTACCATTTGGGGATGAAAGACGGCTCTGCGACCGTTGCAAACGTGGAATTAGAGGCGGCTCTAGCTGCGCTCAAGCGCGACTATTCGCGCCTTGCACCGCGCATCCGCGCGCTTGAACACCAAGTAACTTGTGAATGCGATGGCGTGACGCTGCGCCTGCATTTTCCGGCGCTTCGCCAGGGCAAGGCGACGGTGCAAGAGCTGGTCAACGCCATTTATCTGCATCTCACGCCATTCGCACTCAGCAACAAGGAACGTGCAGAGGTCATCGATCTCTACGGTAAGGTCTCAGCTGAAGCGTTCCAGGAAAAGACCACAGCACTCAATGCCGCCGCAGCTGCATTGTTTATCAAGGCTCAGAAGACGACAAAGCGTACCGGCGAGGCGGGGGAGCTGCTCTTGTACCTCCTCACCGAGTGGGTCCTCGAGGCGCCCCAGATCATCGCCAAGATGACGTTAAAAACGAATCCCCAAATGCCCGTCTATGGGTCGGACGGCGTGCACGTCCGTTACTGCCCTAAATCTTCCCGGCTTTTTATCTACTGGGGTGAATCTAAAATTCATGCCGACGTCGATGCTGCGATCACCGCTGCTGCCACCTCGATCGCAAAAGCCTTAACGCCAGCGGAGACGGAGCATGAGCTTCAGCTTGTGAAGCGTCACATCGATTTCTCGGCAATGAACGAACCCAGCAAGGCCGCGCTGCTTCAGTACCTGGATCCGCATGATGAGGCATACAACGAGCGTCACGACGTGGTGACATGTCTCATTGGGTTCAACTTTGACGGCTTTCAGGAAGCTGCTGGCGGTGACGCCGGCAAAGCGGAAGATGCCTTCCGAGAGTTGGCGAAGGCCAGGCTTGCGGTTCTGGCACCTAAGGTCGCCGCAGCGTTCAGAAAGGCAGGACTCGACAAACAACAGATCGAACTTTTCTTTTTTCCCCTGCCGACCGTCGAAGAGTTCCGCACGATGTTCCAACAGAAAATCGGTTGGCAGCCATAGTGCAAGAGCTCGTTGAAAAAACTTGGGAAAATCCCCGTTTCCACGAGGCCTATAAGCGCCTCGAACTTTCCTGGCTGAAGCACGAAATCGGTCAAGCCCAGGAACCCGAGTTGACCATCGCAGATGCGGCAAGGTTGATGCGCGCAGCGGCGATCCTCGCCTGTTCAGAAAACGCCGAACATCGGCGTACCGCATTTCGTGCTGCAACTTGGGCATTCGAGCAATTCGGTGCTGATAAAGCGCCGTTCGATCAAGCGCTCCGTGTTGTGCTTACCCGTCTTGCAAACTTCCCGTCGATGAGTACGCGCGCGCAGGTCAAAGCGGCACAAGGACATTTGCCGTTGCTGCTTGCCGCGGAGGAAGTGGCTGCTGCGGCCGCGCACGAGATTGTTATCGGAGGTAAAACGATCCTTCTTACCGACTTTCAGTACGACCTTTGGCAGAAATTGACTGGGCGCCGGCGCGTAGCTCTTGCTGCCCCGACCTCGGCTGGAAAGTCATTCGTTTTGCAAAGCTTTTTATCAGAGAGCTTTGTTAGCGACGCTCCCATGACGGTTGTTTACCTCGTGCCCACCCGCGCTCTGATTGCCCAGGTTGAAGGTGATTTGTTCGCCCAATTTCAGACGCTGGAACGGTTGCCCCCACCCATCATTACGGTACCGGTGGACTCTGACACTCAACTTCCACCGCAAGCCATCTATGTGATGACGCAAGAACGCCTTCAACTGACACTCAATGCTCATCCTGACTTTAGGGCCACGGTTATCGTTGTTGATGAAGCTCATTCCATCGCCGACGGCTCGCGCGGCGTGCTCTTACAGTGGGTTATCGACGATCTACTATCACGAAATTCTGATGCTCAGGTTCTGTTCGCAAGTCCGACGATCCGCAATCTTGCGCTGTTTGGGCGACTATTTGGTCTCAAAGATATTGAAGAATCGGCTTCAGGTGAGCCTGCCGTTGCGCAGAATTTTCTGATTACGAAAGTTGAGTCGGCCGCCAAGGGAAAAATTCTAATCCAGACGTTAGGCGACGGCTCGGCGCCCGCCCGCGATGTGGCCAAACTGCAACTCGATGAGACTATCGCCAGCCGCACTGAACGGCTTGTGCACATCCCGGTTCAGCTCGGGAAGGGACATTCCAACATCATTTACGCCAACGGCGCAGCGGAAGCTGAAAAAATCGCTTCACAGCTGGCCGACTTACTGAGTGAGCGCGCCCCTACCGAGGGGCGTGCCGCCTTAGCTGAGCTCGCTGGGGAGGTCGTGCATAAGAACTATACGCTTGTGGAATGCGTAAAGTATGGCGTGGGCTTCCATTATTCGAACATTCCCACGAACTTGCGGCGCGCTATTGAAGCCGCGGCACTTTCCGGGGACATCGACTTTCTGGTCTGCACCAGTACGTTGCTTCAAGGCGTTAATCTGCCAGCCAAGAACATCTTTATCTTCGCGCCGGAAAAGGGGCGAAATAAGACATTGGGTTCGACAGATTTTTGGAATTTGGCTGGTCGCGCGGGTCGGCTCCAGCGTGAATTCCACGGAAATATCTTTCTCATCGACTATGAGCAGTGGAAGAAAAAGCCGCTAGACGGGCCGCGCGATGCCGTCGTTGTTCCTGCCATGGAGACCAGTATCAATGAAGCGCGAGAGGGACTCATCGCAGTCATCGGCGACAACGTTACGGGTAAGTCGGTGGACGTTGGCCTAGAGACGGCCTTTGTACGATTGTATACCGACTTCAAGCGGGGCGCCCTGCCCCAGACGTTTGAACGCATGGGACTGGCGCCAGATGGGGTCGTTCCAAGGCAGTTGGCCGAGGCGCTAGCGCGCGCGAGTTCACAGGTTTCGTTGCCGGAAGATATATTGCGACGGTCACCCAACATTTCCGCGCACAAGCAGCAGCGCCTATATGATCGCCTTACGGCGAAAATCGGGCAGAGCCGAAGTGCAGCGCAATCCCTAATCCCTCTCCATCCCCGCGAGCCCGATTCCTTTCAGTCTTACGCTGATATTCTTGAAATTTGCCATGAGCTGATTCTCGGTATTGATACAACGAAAAATCTCCATCGGTTCCATGCGCTTATGGCACGTAAGTGGATGCAGGGCGTTGCGCTTCCAGCCATTATTGAGGAGCGTATCGCTCGTGCGCCGAGTAAATCGGTTCGCACGGTGATTCGAGAAACGTTAGACCTGATAGAAACAGATATTCGGTTTCAAGCGGTCCGCCTCTTCGGTTGCTATAGTACTCTTTTAGTACACGGACTTGAGAGTGCAGGCCTCCAAGACCTTGTGTCGTCTATTCCTACGTTGCCGCTTTATCTCGAAGTAGGAGCATCGGACAAAACGATGGTCAGCTTCATTTCTCTGGGCTTGTCACGCGTTGTTGCGATGAAGTTGAATGAAGAATCGCCCCGCAAGGATCTTGATGAGGTTGGCGCCTTGAATTGGTTGCGATCTCGACCACTTGAAACATTGGGGCTCTCGCCGCTTTTGATTGCCGAGGTGCGCGAGATGCTTACAAGTAGAGCTTAGAATAAGCTCTCGGTTGTGGTTGCAGCGAAACATAGCCCGCTAATATCAGCGTCAGTTGCGATTTATTATTTCCATAACGTCCTTGGGTGTGAGGAAACCCAACGGCAACATCTTATTTACGTATCTCTTCGTAATGCCTTTTGCCTCAGCTAGCAGTTCCGGTGTTGCATAGATGCCGTTCTCAAGCTCTTGGCGCCATTGCCATGTGAGCTGTAGAGCCTTGATAACCCGGGCATCGACTTGCGCCAGTCCCAGCTCGGGAGGAGTTACGATTTCCGAACGCTGACCATGCTTCGCAATCCGTACCGGGACCTCGATACGCACTAACGTTGTCGGCTTTTGAGCGTTCTCCACCTCTCCTCTCGACCGCCGCATCTTTGTCGGCAGCTGTGCATCAATCCGAATGCGGGTCTTATCAACGACAACTCTTTCCACAGCGTCCGCGACAGGCACTGATACGACGCCACGGCTTTTAAGCTCTTCCGTCATGGCCGCGCCTACAATGCTGTGGACGACTTCCATACGGATGCGTGTAATGCTTCCCTTGGGAGTGGCTACGCTTAGGGTGGCACCTTTCACGAAGTAGTACCTGTATCTGATTCCCGTGGTTCGCGACGTGAACGTTGGTGTCATGGGTCGCCCGGCGGCATCAAAAATCTTACCTGTGAGCCACCATTCATCCTTTGCTCTCACTCGCTCAGCTTTGCGCTCGTAGCGGTTTTCTTCGAATGTCTTTTGTGCCTTGTCCCACAGGTCTTGGGAAACGATCGCTTTATGTTGACCGGGATATGTTTGCTCCTTATGGCGAATCAAACCGAGGTAAATCGGGTTCTGAAGCAAGTGGCGAATTGCTCCGCCCGTGAAAGTATAGCCTCCCATTTGCCGGCCGCGGGTTGATGTCCACGCCTTGCTCTTGATCTTCCGTTCGGCGAGATCGCGGGAGAGCACATCGACGGATTTCAACTCAATATACCGCTCGAAAATCAGCTGAACGATCTTAGCCTCCTTCTTGTTTATTTTGAGCGTGCGTCCTGCCGCCTCATAGCCGAGCGGCGGATTGCCGCCCATCCACAAGCCCTTTTTCTTCGAGGCGGCAAGCTTGTCGCGAATACGTTCGCTGGTGACTTCACGTTCAAACTGCGCGAAGGACAAAAGCACATTGAGGGTAAGGCGGCCCATCGAAGTAGTGGTATTGAATGACTGCGTGACGGATACAAACGAAACCTTCTTGGCGTCGAACTGTTCGATGATGCGTGCGAAGTCCGAAAGCGAACGTGTGAGCCGATCGACCTTGTAGACAACGACGACGTCGATACGCCCCGCATCAATTTCCTCAAGTAGGCTTCTCAGACTTGGTCGATCCATATTGCCGCCGGAGAAGCCGCCGTCGTCAAAACGCTGACGGACTAAAGTCCAGCCTTCGCCGACCTGACTCGTGATGTAGGCTTCACAGGCTTCGCGTTGGGCATCCAGGGAATTGAAGTCCTGTTCCAAGCCCTCCTCGGAAGACTTGCGTGTGTAGATGGCGCACCGGAGCTTGGGTTTGGTCATTGCGCCGCTCCCTTAACTCGGTTCTTGGTATCCTTAAGTCCAAAGAAGCGTGGTCCGGACCACTTCGTGCCTGTAATGGCACGCGCCGCTTCAGAGAGGGTCCCATACATTTTGCCTTCGTGAGCAAAGCCCTCCGCCTTTACGACAACCTGATGCTCACGGCCGTGCCACTCCCGCTTCAGAACCGTGCCGATCCGTAGCTTCATATCTGTTGCCGCATCCATCGGCGTCTTAGGGCGTCGTACGATCGGTTCTGTGAGAATTTGAAGGATCTCGGGCTTATGCCCTCCGAATGCGTCGCCTTGGATACGCCACGCGAGCATGCGCAGCAGCAGCTTCCGGCTTGTCGCTGCGGGCACGGGCTTTCCGTAGCGTTGAGCCCAAGCATCTCTGAGCTTGGGAAGGGGAGCGACCTCCAAATCCTGGACGAGCTTGCGGATGGCCGTTGCTTTGTCGGACGGCGGTTGTGGCCAAACGAGGGGAGGTTTGGATCTGAGAAGGGACTTGAGACTGTGCATCTGGGACTTTCCTGGACTGGCCGGGACGATCCCCGACCGTCAGGATGCACGCTCCGTTCCCCGCCGATAGCCAGGGAAAAGCGACAAAAAAGGCGAACTCTCAGAAGATTTCAGCAGAAATTTCAGATACTTGCGAATTCCACGGTGAGCAGGCGCCGGCAAAGTTGTTAGGCACTTATTTACTTTGAAGGCTTTTTATGAAATATAGAGAAATAAGACCAAATAAGGAGGTTCGGATGCCCCAATCAAATACCCTTGTTCAAGCCGCACATGCTGCCATTCAAGCTAAACATGGTGAGTCCCGGATGTGGGGGGCGAATAATCAGTATCGGATCGAACTTCCGAATGGCGCTTCAGTGGTCGTCAAAACCGGGAGCAAGGGGCAAGTCATGCAGCGAACGGTCGGCGAGAAGGCCGACTCCGAATTCATCGGTCTCGACAAGGCCGACTACGTCGCCATTGCCGTGCAAAACGGTCCCGCTGACCCGATCATGGTTTATGAGGTTCCCGCCGCAGCCTACCGCGATCGGATGAAACAGGAATACGAAGCGCGTTTTCAATTCGCAAATTTGAGGCCGACGGACCTAAGAGTGCTTCGATTCGACGAGCGCGGCTATCCGTTTCAAAGGGTCGCTAAAGAGTGGGAAGGTTATCGGCTGAAATTCCATGCAGCACCGGTTGAACAGGGATCGCGGCCTACTTCGCCGCCGCGGCCCGAAATCTCCGATCAAGCAGTTCAGGCTGCGAAAAAAATGGTGGCTGAAGCCTTCGGCGTTTCTGTCGACAAGGTGAATATCTCCGTAAATTTCTAACTGCGGGCGCCTACCAAAATCGATCCCGGTTCTTTTCAAGATGGTGCGAAGAACCATAGTCACTCGGGACCGGCTTAATCGCAGGCTTTCAAGATTGCCCTCGCACAGGCCTCGAGCCTCTGCGCCGATCTTGTGAGTTCGCGCGCCTTTCGCACGTACTGGGCTCGACTTCGCTTCATAGATTGGCCGACGGTTGCGGCGGGATGGGCGTCTTCAAGAATCTCGGTCGCCGTCGTGAAGAGGGCCTGGACGGCGTTTCGATAGTCGGATTTGCGAGCTTTCATTACCCGCGAGTACCGCTCCACCGGGCTCGTAAGTCCAGTCTGAATATACGCCGATTTTGAGTCTACTTGCCGCGGCTGGGCCGCAAGAGGTCCAAATAATTCACGCCTAAAGCGGAGGCCAGTTCGTAAATGGTCACGATTGTGGGGTTCCGCAGACCCCGTTCGAGCCCGCTCAAATACTGCTGACTAAAGCCCGAGCGCTCGGCGAATTGCTCCTGAGTAAGCCCGGCTTTTTCCCGCAGGCGCCGCACATTCCGGCCAACGAGTTTGCGCATGTCCATGCGCAAAGGTCGGCCAGCTACATACTATAAGTTTATCAACTATAGTATGTATTTCCTGGACATTCGCGCTGGACCGAGCATTCCTTGGCGCAGACCTCGAGCTCCAGCCGCCACGCAATGCCCGTTGAACTCGTCAGATTCTGGGAAAAGTACAAGTCGACCTCAGCACCTTTCGTCCATCCGGATGATCTGCCGGTGCTGAAGGACGGAAAGTTTGCCGACATCGAGGCAACCGACCTTGACCGGTACCTCGCCCATCCGCGTTTTGGCGACTTTGCGGATCCCCGTTTCCACCTGTCGCTGTTGCCGACACCCTACGGCGGTGATTTGAGGAACGCCGACATCGTGATCCTACTGCTCAATCCGGGCTTCAATATCGTCGACTACTACGCGGTTCGAGATGCCGAATTTCGAGACCGTGTAGAAACGTCTCTCAGACAGGATTTTGGCTCTAACGATTTCCCATTCTATTTCCTTGACCCAAGACTGTGTTGGCACAGCGGGTTTATGTGGTGGGAAAAGAAGCTTCGGGCAGTCATATCGGAGGTTGCCGCGCGCAAGCATAACGGCCATTACTTTGAGGCATTGAAAGATATTTCTCGGCGCTTGGCCTTCGTCGAACTCGTTCCGTATCATTCACCGGTGTTCAATGCGCACGCGCTGCTCAACCGATTGCCGTCCGTTCAAGCGGTGAGGAACTATGTTCAAGGCCGCTTGTTGCCGGCTGCAGTTGCCGGAGAGAAGACAATCATCGTTACGCGCCAAGCCGCGGTGTGGAATCTTCCCACATCCAACCCGAACATTATTATTTATTCAGGCGGAATGACACGCGGTGCCAGCCTCGGACCAGAAACACCGGGCGGCATCGCCATTCTCCGCCGGTACGGACTTAGGTAACTCGCCAACACCACAGCACCCATTGACTGCGAATGTCGTCGGGCATACCGTGTTGATTGTGAGCTTGCCCTGAGGGGGCTCTCACTCCCGATCTTGCGCAAGGCGAAAGATCACGCTGACAAACGCGGTGACGGCTTTTTGTCGTCCAGTCAGCGGCTCCACCACATCAAGGATGTGGTTTCCAAAGTCTAGAATCAATCTGGAAACCAAGGGTGTCCGGATTCTCCTTTTTTAACCAGGCGCATCTGCGCCCCATCGGAGATTCCGAGATGAGTAAACATGACCTCAATGCATCTACGACTAACATCCTCTCCCACAATCTCGCACCGACACTTCGGCCGATTTGCGACCTGGTTCCAAATCCTCGCAACGCCCGGAAGCATTCCCGCAAACAGATCCGCAAGCTCGTCATAATTATCAAGGAGTTCGGGTGGACTATTCCCGTGCTCATCGATGAAAACGGCATGATCATCGCGGGTCACGGCCGGGTAGAAGCCGCCAAAGTTCTTGGCCTTACGGAGGTGCCCACAGTTTGCATTCGTGGGCTCTCGCCTACGCAGATTCGGGCACTTGCACTTGCAGACAACAAGATTGCCGAAGAGGCAGGCTGGGATGCGGAGATCCTGAGGCTTGAGTTCTTCGAACTTCTCGACAGTAAATTCGAAATCGAGGCCACCGGCTTCGACTACGCCGAGATCGATCAGATCATGGAAGCGCCGGCCGCGGCGGATAAACCGTCCATTGGTGAACTGGAGTTGCCGGACTTAACAGGGTCTCCACAAGCAAGACCCGGAGATATCTGGCGCCTCGGCGACCATCTGCTGATGTGTGCAGATGCACGCCATGAAGTTTCCTACCGGGCGCTGATGGCGGATGAGCTCGCGCAGATGGTGTTCACGGATCCGCCCTACAACGTGCCGATCGAGGGCCACGTTATGGGCAAGGGACGGATCAAACATCGCGAGTTCGCGATGGCCGTCGGCGAGATGACGGCGAAGCAGTTCATTGCCTTTCTAGAGGCATTCATTGCGATGCTGGTAAAGTTCTCAGGCGATGGCTCGATCCATTACCTGTGTATGGATTGGCGCCACTTAATGGACCTGCTGACCGCGGCCCAGCGCCATTATGCAGAGCTGAAAAATATCTGCGTATGGGCAAAGACCAACGCCGGCATGGGCAGCTTCTACCGCTCCCAGCATGAACTGGTCGCGGTCTACAAGAACGGTTCCGGCAAGCACATCAACAATTTCGGTCTCGGCGAGTCCGGCCGGCATCGCTCCAATATCTGGTCGTATGCCGGGATGAATGCGCTCACGCGCGAGCGCATGGACGAGCTCAAATTGCATCCTACGGTGAAGCCCGTGGCAATGGTCGCCGATGCCATCCGGGACTGCTCGAAGCGCGGCGGTATCGTCCTAGACCCGTTCTGCGGTAGCGGCACAACGATCTTAGCTGCCGAAGTCACCGGTCGGCGGTGTCGTGCTATCGAGCTCGATCCGCTGTTTGTCGATGTCGCCATCCGGCGCTGGCAACGGGTCACGGGCGAAGTGGCCGTCCGCCAAGACGGCGTCACCTTTATTGCTGCGTGAAGGAGGTGATCATGTCCGACGACAACGATGACGCCGGTTCGAAATCTAAAGCGGAGAAGCCCTACAAGGTGGGCTATGGAAAGCCGCCGACGGAATATCAGTGGTCCAAGGGAAGAACGGGAAATCGTAACGGCCGGCCTAAAAAGCCCAAGACGACCTACGACTTGTTGGAGCAGATCCTAGGGGAAATCGTCAAGGTTACCGCTAACGGCAAAACCACAAAGATGTCCCGGCGCGAGGCGATGTTGCGCAAGTGGATAGCCGAGGGCAATCGGGCAGCGATCGGCTTCCTGATGAATCGCGAGCGAGATCGGGCGTCGGAACAGGAGGCCAAGGAGGTTGAGGAAAAGAAGCGCCGGGAAGAAATAGACCGGGACTGGAAAGACATTCGTGCGCGTCTCGCCGTTAAAGCGGCCGCCAAGGAGGAGGAGATGAAGCGCTTGCGGGAGGCGCTGGCAGCGCGACAGCCGCCCCCGGATGGCGCCGACGATAGCGGGAAGGAGTAGGCGACGTTACGGCCGGATCAGAATCCGGCCGTCATCGACCTATTCGCCGCAAGTTCGAGAACTTCACTCACCCGCAGCCAATAGCTCTATTTTCCTAGAGGCCCGAGCAGTACATTCATTGCTCAGCCCGTGGAAATTGGATCGTTATGGTCGACGTCTTCGAGCCGTCAAAACGCAGCCGAATCATGTCTTCGATTAGGTCGAAGCATACCAAGCCGGAATTGGCAGTGAGGAAGCTTCTGCATGGCATGGGGTACCGGTTCACACTCCACGCAAAAGAGCTTCCCGGAAAACCGGATATCTATTTTTCGAAGCGCCGACGAGCCATTCAGATTCAGGGTTGTTTCTGGCACGGCCATGCAGGGTGCTCGCGTGCAGACTTGCCCTCTACAAACAGGGTATTCTGGCAAGAGAAGATCGGTAAGAATAAGGCTCGGGACCGGAAGAATGCCGCCGCAATCGCGAAGCTCGGCATCAAGTCCCTTACCCTTTGGCAGTGCGAGATTCGCGATTTAGCTAAACTATCCAAAAGGCTGCAAAAGTTTCTGGGGGCTCCACGTCTTGTCGAAAAAGAAAAATCAGGTAGCCCCTGACTCCCTTCTAAAACGTCTTATCGAGATTCTTGCCGGCTTCGATCCATCCCCAAGCGGCGACATACGCGAGAAGGTGCAGCGCCTCGTAGAAGCCAATGGTTTGCTCATGGATTTGGGCGCCTCACTATTGGGACCAGGCGCCGGCAGCTCTGCAAGAGCTCGCATTCTTGAGTATTTGAAACTCAATGTCGGTCGCCCAGTGACTGGCGAAGAACTCATGATCGTCGCGGGGATCAGCGAGTACGCCCGACGTGTGCGTGAACTTCGGGTCGAGGGCGGCTGGGACATCATTACCGGTGTAACGGAACGGCCCGAAGGGTTAGGCGAAGAGCCTGAACCCTGGGAAGGCGAAGAACAGATCAAACTTCGGCCGGATGAATATCTACTTCGCTCGACAACGGCGGATGTCGACCTTGCAAAGAGGTGGGAAGTCGCCAATGAAATCCGCAAAACGGATGCGAGCGTCAAAGATAAAATTCTGGCGTATTTCCGTCGAAACGTCGGTCAGCGCGTTACCAACGACGAGTTGAGCTACTTGGCTAAAGATCGTTCGGAATGGGCCCGCCGTGTCCGTGAGTTAAGGACGGAAGAGGGGTGGCCAATTCTGACGCAAAACACCGGCGCTCCTGAACTTCCGGTCGGCGTCTATGTACTCCAACAAGACCGACAGGCGCCGACTCATGACCGCAAAATTGCCGATCCGGTTCGTCGAGAAGTCCTGAAACGCGACGCGTATAAGTGCCAGAATGTCTTGCCGAAGGGCGAGAAATGCGGCTGGAGTCACGATGTCTGGAATCGCGCGGACCCACGCATATTGGAGCTGCATCATATGCAGCATCATGCCCGCGGCGGTGGGAATGATGCCGACAATCTGATCACGCTATGTAACGTGTGTCACGACGACGTACATCGTCGTGAGAAACAGAAATAGCTTAGGCCGCTTTGCTGCGGGCTTGGCGTGCGTTCAATATCTGCAGAACGACTTCAGCAATTGCTCCTGCGAGCGGCGGCGGAACGGCGTTGCCGATCTGACGTGCAATCTCGATTTTTGTGCCTTTGAATTTGAAGGTATCGGGGAAACCCATAAGCCGTGCGGCCTCACGATGTGTAATCGGCCGATGGGCTTCCGGGTGTAGGTAGCGCCCCTTCTCCGGTTTGAAGAACTCCGTGCGGATAGTGACCGAGGGGCGATCCCACCAAAGACGTCCAAATAGGTCGGTCCCGCCGGAAGTCTTTCTAATCCAACACTGCGGTGTCAGATGCGGCGCCTTCTTCTGCAAGTCAAACCGATTGCCGCCGATCGGAACAGCGCGATAGCGCTTCATGCTCAGCGCAGTAGGCGTGCGACCGAAGTGAAGATTTAAGGGCGCCTTGTCCGCTCGGATCTCTGTTCCGACAGGTGCCGGCAAGTCTCCAATAGCGTCGCGCACCGTCAGCCAATCAGGCACATTTGATTCTGTAATCGTTCCCGGAGCCTTGTGTGAGCGCAAGGGCGGGAAGCTCGGCTCCTGTAGCTTGCTCTTCCAGCCGATCAGCACGGTGCGTTTACGGGTTTGGGGAGCACCATAATCGGCTGCGTTCAGAACGCATCCCACCGTTCTGAATCCCATTTCCACGGCTCGGGCACGTATCTCTTCCAATTCGGGCGAGCGCCAAAGCTCGGCAACGTTCTCGATTACGAAAACCGCGGCTTGCGACTTCTCGACAATGTCCATGTAAGGCTGCCAAAGCGCGCGCCGTGCATCGCCGGATCGCTGCTTATTGAGCAGGCTGAACCCTTGGCAAGGCGGTCCACCGATAACCACATCCGCTTTGGGAATCTTGTGTTCACGAATGATGTTTTCGATGTCGCCGCACAGCGTGTGATCGCCGAAATTGGCTTTGTAGGTTTCCAGCGCCGCCTTGTCGTTATCGACGGCCCAGACGCTTTCAAACCCACCGCAAAACCGCTTTGAATTGAAGCCGAGCGTCATGCCGCCCGCTCCGCAAAATAAATCAATTAACCGGTAATTCGGCACCGTAGAGCCCCTATATCTAGCGGTTCCCGACTAATCGCCCACACTACCTCTACGATGCAATCTGAGTCCAGCGGCGGAAACTATTGTTATTGCTGGGATTCTCAGCGCGGGCGATGGCGATCAACTGATAATACATCATGCCATAAAGAACAAAAGAAGAACTTTTATCTCGATACCCCCATAATGATGCGCTGTCTGGAGCGAACTTTCGCAAAATGAAGACATAAGGCACTGATAAAACACTAAATTTCAAGATTCAAAAGCCGCCCAGCTCAGGTCAATCATGATTTGTTGTGTACAATTCGCAAAAATTTCGTACATGTTATAAATATACGAAACAAATCGGACCTATTAGCACATGACAAAAGCTGACCGTGATAAATTCATTAGGCTCGCAAATAAGCGAGTTCCCCGCGCTATTAAGGCGATTCAGTTGGTGGGAAATCTTGCGAATCGCTCGAACTATGACTTCGAGGACGAAGATGTCGCCAAGATACTCAAGGCACTCAATGCGGAATTGAATGCGTGTCGAAAGAGATTTGAGCTGGCAAGCTCACGAGAAAATCTCTCCACCTTCTCCCTCGAGTAGTGGGCGCATTCATGAATGAGCTTCAGCGTAAGCAGCTCTGTCTTCGACTGCTGTCAGCGGAATCAGAGCGCGAGGTCGACGACATCGTCGCCTCAATTCCGGAAATGCAGGACTCGAAAAATTGGCTTCCGCTCGATAAGCGCGAAACGAATTTCAACGTCACGTCGAATCAAGCATCCGACGGCGGTAAAGCGCTTACCGAGTTGATGACCAACATGGTCGACGCTGTTCTGCTCAAGCACGCGCGCTTGGCCGGCATTGATCCTAAAGGTCCTACCGCTCCTAAGACTATGTACGAAGCGGTCGATCGGCTGGTTAAGCCGATTCACGGTGGGAAGCTCATCAATCTTGGTTCGGATGACGCATGGTTGCGTGATTTCGCCGAGAGCAATCTGGTGATCGGCGTAACGGGCGCGAAAAGCAAGAAGGCGGGGCTACCTTGCTACACGTTTGTAGATAACGGCGAAGGGCAGGCGCCCGAGAAATTCGAAGACACATTCCTATCCTTGAGCAAGGGCAACAAGAAGGACATCGCCTTTGTTCAAGGCAAGTTCAATATGGGTTCATCAGGAGTGCTCGGGTACTGCGGTTTCCACTGGTACAAACTGATAGTGTCCCGTCGATATGACAAAAAATCACCCTGGGGATTCACTCTCATGCGCCGACGCCCGGGCCGGGGCATGCCTATTGCGGAGTATTTTGTTCTGCCGACTGAGGACATTCCGTCCTTCGAGGAAAAAGCTCTATATCCCTTCAATACGTCGTCGCAGGAGAAGTACGAGAAAATCGCCCTCGAAACCGGAACGATTATCAAGCTCTACGACTATCAAATCGGAACGAAATTTGCGTCCGGTTTCCGCGGTTCACGTGAAGCCCTCATAGAGAACCTCGTCGAGACAATCTTACCTTTTCGTATCCTCGACTTCAGGCAAGCGCCCGACCGCAAGCGAACCGGTGACCGAGCCTTGGGGATAGACCCTCGGCCGTTCTACGGCATGGAGTTCTTGTTGGTCAGATCCGCTAAGGAAACGTCCGAAACCGACGACGAAGACACCGAAGCTGCCGACGGCGAGACGATAGATGTAGGGTCTATTAAGGATCCGGAGATGGGAAAGATATCGGTCCGCGCAATTCCTTTAAAACGCGACATCCCCGGCTGGCTTCAGAAATCCAACAGCCGCGTATTCCACTCAGTTAATGGACAGGTTCAGTTCAAGCAAACTCGCGGCTACCTGTCGATGAGCTGTGGATTTCCGGCACTCAAAGACCGAGTGGTGATCATAGCTGATGCCAGCGAGCTTTCGTTCGAGGCTCACAACGACATCTGGAAAGGCGACCGTGAGCACATTCGAAACACCATTGTCGGCGAGCGCTATCAACAACTCGTGACGGAAATAATCAAAGACTCCGGAGCTCTGAGAGACCTTCAACAAAAGGTCGCGCGGGAAGAGTTGCAGCAAGCCGCTAAGACAGAGCGCAATGATCTATTTCAGAAGCTGGTCGACAGCGATCCCAATCTCGCGAAGCTCCTGAACGACAAAGATCCGGTCATTTATGTACCCGCAGGCGGGGGCGAGAATGACAACCCGGAGCCGGGTAACGCATTCGAGGGAAAATACAGCCCGACGTTCTTGCAGTTCGACAAGAAGGCCCGTGAATTCGGCGTCGAAATTCCCATCAACAAATCGAAGCCGGTCTCGGCAACGACCGACGCGGAAAATGGATACTTCCAGCGAGCTGAAAATCCCGGTCAGGTACTAATCGATGAGGAGATTTCGTCGAAATTCCGATACCGCTACTGGCTCAAAAACGGACGCATATCGTTCGTTTTTGAGCTCTTAGACGGTGCTGCACAAGTCGGAGATGAGTTTGAAGTCCGGATCGGCCTTTTTGATCCCTCCATGCCTCAAGCCGTCGAAGACACCATCAAGATACGAATCGCCGAGCCGGCTATTGCGGTGCCGAAGCCGCCGAGGCCTCCGTCTCCGGAGCCTCCGGGCACTCCCCCCAATCACGGCAAAAGCAGTAACGGCAACAAGAAGAACGGCAATGACCGCCGCCCCACCTTAGGTTTACCGCCCTATAGACTCATGACTAAGGATGGTCGGAAGCAAGGCCAGGACGACACGCAAAAGTGGCCCGAAGGATTCGACGAGAACGATGGGGGTTTTATCGAGGACCTTGGCGAAGAAGGCTCCGTTTATAAGATCAACTACGACAATGCCTACCACTTGAAATATCGGATGTCTCAAAAAGGAGACACGGCACGCAACGTGGTTACGGAGAAATACATTCTCGGCATGCGCATCTTGATGTTGGGATTTGAGCGAGCGTTGCGCTTGCTCAAAGAAGCCGGCGATGGCTCTTCATCAAAGGTGGCCGAGGTCGAGGCAGAGTTTCGCCGGATGGCCGCCAAAGGCGCAGCTTCAACTGTATTGGCCTTGGCCGAGAACCTGCCGCGGATTGTCGATAAGGCTGCCGTAGAAAGCGCACAAGATGCCGAGTGATGTAATGGGAGAATAGAGCATACGGCTGGATGCACTTTCGCGGAATTTGCGGGATGTTTTTGTATGTTTAATGGATAGAACGCGTGCGTCACGTTAGTAAGAACGGCATTTCTGTACCATCGGTGCTGCGGAGCGACCGAACTCGCGAAGCGCAATCGCAAATCGAGCAGGTTCTGCGGCTTGATGACGCGTTACGCAAAACTAGGCGCGTGCCGATAGATCAGGCGATATTTCTTGACCAGGAAGTGCAGGGCAAGCTGAGGCGTCTCTTTGCGAAGAAATGCGCGTATTGTGAGACGTTTCTAACGGCGGATGACAATGTCGATCATTTTCGGCCAATCAGCAATGCGGCGGGCGCCAACAGCGATAGCGTCCACCATTATTCGTGGCTGGCCTATGAGTGGCAAAATATACTGCCGGTCTGCTCCGCGTGTGTAAGCAGTAAGCAGAACCTCTTTCCAATAGAGGGTGATCGCGCCCCTCTTCTTTCGACAATAGACGAAGTAAGACGCATCGAACGCGCCGGGCTGTTGGACCCCACCATTGATAAACCGGAAAGGCATTTGCTATTTGATTTCTCTGGTGCTTGCTTCGGAACTACTGCGCGCGGTGTGGCGACCGTAGATGCAGTTGGTCTCAATCGTTCTTCGCTAGCAGCCAGAAGAGCCGAGCAATTCCGGCATTTAAAGAGCTACATGGCCGGGCTTGGCGATTCGATCGAGGCTCTCCCATCAATCAATAGGTTTGTCGCGTCTTATTCAGAATTCTCGGGTGCAGCGAGCATACTTGTTTACGCATATACGCAGCTGGTTGCGCGCCGTGTTGGCGAACGGCCTCCAACCTTTGTGGGGATCAAAAACACGTTGTCGCGTTACGCCCGGACGGTAGATCGCGAAATTCTGGTTTCCGCGCTTAAGATGATCGATGAGGATATACACGAACGTCGACAGCGTAACGCATCGAAGAACGAAATAAGTGAAATTGCCGAGTATCGACTGGCGGCCTCTCCCGGGGAGTATCGCTCCTATAGCTTGGCAATTCCAACGTCCATCCGCCGAATCGAAATTCGTAATTTCAAGGCAATAGAGCATTTGGTGGTCGAGCTTCCTAGGAGGCGTCCTCACACCAAGGACGATGCAGCATGCCTGATGCTGTTGGGCGAAAATGCTGCAGGGAAGAGCTCGATCTTGGAGGCCATTGCTTTGGCCGTCATTGGGCCACGCGAAGCAAACAGGCTTTCCCTTGCGCCGTCTGACTATTTGAGAAGGCGTGACGGGCGGCGATGGCAACTTGTGGAGGCGCAGCCAAGCCATATCTCGGTCAGCTTTTACGAGAATGAAGTTCCAGCTGAGATAAGAATCGATGAAGTTGATCCCTCTACATTCGAGGGTGAGGCTGGCCCCCTATTCTCGATAAGTGCCTACGGAGCACATCGGTTCTTTGGCCAGAAGAAGCCCGTGAACTCTCGGATTGCTGCCGTTCGGGGGTTATTCAAGCCTCAAACGGTATTGCCTGATCCTGGCCATTGGCTAAGGACCCTCTCGGAAAATGACTTCGCTGCTGTCGCGAGAGCGTTACGAGAAATTTTAGTCCTAAAATTTAACGACGATATTGTGCGTGATGAAAAGCTCGGCATTTGTGTGCGAGCGCACGGTCAATTGACGCCTCTCGACCGATTGAGCGAGGGATACCGGTCCATCTTTGCAACGACTATCGATGCAATGCGAATTCTCCTGCAGCATACGCACCAGCTGGAGACCGCGGGCGGGATAGTTTTAATCGACGAGATTGAAACCCACCTTCACCCGCGCTGGAAGCTCCGAATCATGGGAGCACTAAGAAAGGCCTTGCCGCGCGTGCAGTTTATAGTGACCACGCATGATCCGCTTTGTGTTCGCGGCATGGAAGCAGGAGAGGTGCAGGTTGTTTTACGGGACGAAGAGCAGCGTATCGCCCTGCTGAGCGATTTGCCGGATCCTCGGGCGCTGACAGCCGAGCAATTGCTGACGTCTGACTACTTTGGCCTTAACAGTACAGCCGATCTAGAGGCTGAACTCAGCGTCGCACGGTACGTGGACCGTCTAATCGAGCGGAGCGCTGGATCGACGGAAGCCGGTCAGAGCTTGCTAGATTCAATTTTTATAGGGGATAGACCAGAGCAACAGCTGGCTGTGGAAGCGCTAAAGAAATATCTAGAGTCTAGAAGAGGCGGCGGCCCTGAGGCGCGCACGCAAGCGCGGCACGATGCCCTTGATGCCTTTTTTGCCGCGTTGGAAGCGGCAGAGCCAAATGATTCGCGTCGATAGAGCGGCTGAGCCCATTCCAGCTTCCTTGCGGCCGGAAGGTGCGGCGACTGACGAGCTTAATCGCGCGCGCGCTTATTACGCTGCAAACCCGGGCAAAGCATTCAAATTCAAGGTTTATAAGAGCGTTGACGTCAAGGAGGCGCTCAATCGCTTATTCGTTTCCAAGTGTGCTTATTGCGAGACAAAATACGCTGCCGCGATGCCAATGGAGGTCGAACATTTCCGACCCAAAGGTGGACTTGAAGGCATTCCGCCTCATCCGGGGTATTGGTGGATTGCCGCAAGCTGGCAAAATCTTCTTCCTAGTTGCATCGACTGCAACCGAAGTCGCGCTCAAAAAATAGTTGCTCCAGGGATGACTATGGAGGAGGCGCGGCGTCAGCAGGCTACAGAGCTCGTTGGAAAGGGGACCCAGTTCCCCGTAATCGCACAAAGAGTGTTGCCGGAGTTCCAGAATTTTGCGGACGAACAAGCGCTACTGATTGATCCAACACAAGCCAACCCCTCCGACCATATCGAGTTCGCTATTGCTGATGTCGCGGTAGTGCTTCCCGTCAAGCGCGGTGATGCCCCCGACCCGCATGGAGCGATGTCAATCCAAGTCTACGGGCTAAATAGACTCGACTTGGTACAAGAGCGAACAGAGCGTCTCGGGGAATTGGCATACCACCGCGCTCAGTTAGAGAAGTGCCTGGCAAAAATCGGTTCTGCGCGATCGGCTGAAGATAAAAATGACTGGATCGGCATGGCCACGACTGAATGGAACAAACTGCTTACATTCTGCGAACCAGGCCAACGATACTCTGCAATGGCATCCCAGTTTGTGCAGCGATTGCGGTCAGACCTAAAAGATGAGCTGCAAACATTAAAGCGCGAACCGCCGCCGCGTTAACAATTCCAGCCATGCCACAGGTTAGTCGGTTAAAGACACCCGATTCCCTGATAATTCGCTGTTTTGGATTTCTCGTCGCCCGATGCCGGCCGCAAAAATCGCCGTATTACAAAGATATCCCGGGGAGTTGGCGGTTAATCTGGTTCGGGAACTCGCATTTTTTCGCTGTTTATTTCCCTGTTAGCAGGGAATCTGGAGCAATTTGACGGAGCTTCTTGCGATTCCGACTGCAACCGCCGCCATATCCTTCTTTGCAGTCTGACAGCGATCTCCGAACCCGCAGCCGCCGGCGAGGCGGACGGCCAACATCCTTTCGCGCCTCTATGATACGTTGAACCACGCGGGCGCCATCGCGCGTAAGCACATCTCGCCGGGTGGAGCGCGCGACAGCCGGCACGCGGGCTCGCAACCGCGCTTTTGCGCCGGAGCGTTTCAAGGATGAATTGCCTCGCAATTCGCATCAGTCATCGGGGGCGTGTCGTGGGACTGCGTAATCTTTCTGCCGCGATTTTGGCGGTGTTCAGCGCCGGTGTGTCGGGCCCAACCTTCGCGTTTCAGGTCGAAGAGGCCAGTATCGAGAGCATTCAGGCCGCGATCCAGAGCGGTGAGACCACCTGCCAGCAAGTGGTGCAGGCGTATATCGATCGCGCCAAGGCCTACAACGGCGTTTGCACGGCGCTGGTCACCAAGGACGGCGCGCCGGTGCAAAACAAGCCCGGCACGGTGCGCGCGGGTTCTCCGCTTAAATTCCCCACTGCCACCGTCGCGGTGAGCAAGATTCTGCCGGACTTCGACAAATACAAGGGACTGCCCATCGAATACGGCCGGCTTGAGGCAACCGCCTCCGATCCCAAGGTTGTCCAGCAGCGCGGCATGCTGGTCGGAATTCCCGACGCAGGTCAGCTCAACGCCCTTAGCACTCTCAACATTCGCGGCGAGCGTTCCGTGACTTGCCAAGGCGCCTTCGACGCGGCGCCGGGATCGCCGCTCCCGCCGGGCGCGCCGGCGGTGTGCGAGAAGTTCCGTCAGCAGCCGGACGCCTTGGAGCGGGCCGCTGCGCTGGACAAACAATATGGCCGCACGCCGGATCTCAAGGCGATGCCGATGTATTGCGCCGTGTTCTCCTTCAAGGATGTCTACGACACCTCAGATATGCGCAACACCGGCGGGGCCGATGTCGCTTACGCCATGGACGCGCCACCCGAGGACGCGACAGTGGTCGCGGAACTGCGCGCCAAGGGTGCGATCATCTACGCGAAAGCCAATCTGCATGAATATAACGCCGGTCCCAGCAACCCCGCCGGGACGGGCGCCGCGAAGGCGCAGACCCGCATCTACGGCGGCGGTGCGCGCAGCAGCTGGGCCGGGTCGGCCTGCAATCCCTATGACACGCAGCGCGAGACCGGCGGCTCAAGCTCGGGCTCGGCGGTCTCGGTCGGCGCAAACCTCGTCACCTGCTCAATCTGCGAAGAGACCGGCGGATCGTGCCGCCAGCCCGCGTGGCGCGCGGGCATCGTCTCGATGGTCACCACCAAGGGGCTGATCTCTTACGGCGGCGCCATCGGGTCCGACCCATACCTCGATCGCGCGGGCATTCACTGCCGCAGCGTCAAGGACGCGGCCGCCGTGCTCGATGCCATCAAAGATCCTGAGCGCGGGTATTTCGATCCGCGCGACATCTACACCGCGCTGCCGAAGAATCTGATCTCGAAGACGCCGTATAGCTCGTTCGTCGGCGGCGCGGCGAACGCAAGGCAGGGGGCGAAGCCGCTCGCGGGGCTGCGCGTGGGAATCGTGCGCGAATACATGGTCAAACATACCGCCAACGACGTTGTCATTAGCGACCTAGTGGATACCGAGATCAAGAAGGTGCTGCGCGATCAGCTGGGCGCAGAGATCGTCGAGTCCTTCGATCCGAAATATCCGAACGATCCCGACGTGGCCGATATGACGTACACGTTCCAGCAGGCGCTGGCCGAAGTGCTGCCGATCCACATGCCGGAATATTTCACCGCGGCCGGCGGCGGCGGCGGCGAGGAGGGCGACGAAGGCGCTAAACCCGCGGAGAAGCCGGCCTTCGCCGTGAACGGCTTCGATATCGGCACGCGCGATTACATCGCCAAACTGGCGGAAAACAAGGCGCCCTTGTCGGAGGAGCTCAATATCCGCCGGGTTACGGCTTCGCCCCCGATCCATAGTTTTGGCTATCACATGCAGCAATATTTGATGCGCAGAGGCGATAGCCGGATCACGGATTGGTACAGCCTCACGGCCAACGGGAAGCACTACGCGGAGTCCCACAAGGTGGCCATGGCGAACACGGCGAATAAGTTCGACATCGCATCCCCAGGCATCACGCAGCGCATGAAGATGCGCGAAGTGATGCGCCTGGTGGTCGACAAGGTGATGCGCCAGAATCGGCTCGACGTGCTGGTCAATCCAACCATCACTATTCCGCCGGTGCTCAATGGCGGCCCCGGCCAGCCGGCGATCAACAACCGGCCGACGGGCCGCTTCCCGACCAGCGCCGACTTGGGCATCCCCGAGATCACCGTGCCGGCGGGGTTCAACAGCGTCATGTATGAGCCCAAGTTCGAGCTGAACGATAAAAAAGACGCCTACCGTTCCGTCGCCAACGAGACAGAGAAAACGATGCTGAAGAACCCGATGCCCTATGGGATCTCATTTTGGGCAGGCCCCGGAGAAGAGCCGGTGGTGATTGAAGTGGCGTCGATCTACGAGCAGGCCACCAAGCATCGCCGTGCCCCGTCCGCCTTTGGACCTGTGAAGAAGTAGCGCACGGAACGCGAAGCGCCGGGGTGTCAATGACGGCGGCTATGCGGTTGACCTAAACATGCATCCTTAAACCGCTGTCCATGCTCTCCACCGTCAAGCTTCTCCTTCCCGCCCTGATCCCGTCGTGGAATTTCTTCGACGTGATCGCCGCATCGCCGCGCATTGAATACGCGCTGCTTGCGAATCCTGGCGCAGCGGACAGGATCTGGTTGGAGTTTCGTCCGCGTCCACAGCGCATCTCACCGGCGGATTTGGCGATGCGCCTGTTTTGGAATGCGCGGTGGAACGAGACGTTGTTCGTTGTCAGCTGCGCGGAGCGGCTGCTGGCGGACCCGACCGCGCATAGCGTAAACGAAATCTTCCGCCGGGTTGGCGCGGATATCCGCGACACAACCGCCGAGACAGACGCGGCGACGTGGATTCAGTTTCGCATCGCGCTTCTCTCCGAACAGCACGGCGTCATCGTCAAGGAGATCGCCTTCGTCTCCGCGTGCCGGCGCATCGCGGATATTGTCGGCGCATGACCTTCGAGACGGCCCTCAGACTCACGGAAGCTCTGCTCGCTCTCGCCTTCCTGCAGCAAAGTGCGGAACATCTGCGACGGTTCCCGGACGAGCGGCTGCTCTTTGCCCTGCGCGGGATTTTATGTGCGCTTCTATTGGTGAATATCGCGCCGCCCTATCCCTTGATAGGACTAGCGGCCCTGTCGCTCGCGATGCTTCGCCGCTTTCAGGGACCCTATAATGGCGGCAGCGACCGCATGGGGCTGCTGGCGCTCTGGTGCGTGATGCTAGCGCACCTTCTTCCGTCCGAGAAAGCGCGGGAGCTCGCCTTCGGTTATCTCGGCGCGCAGCTGGTGTTGTCCTACTTCATCGCCGGGTGGGTGAAGATCGTCAATCCGGAGTGGCGCAGCGGCGCGGCGCTCCGGCAGGTCTTTGCGTTCTCCGTCTATCCCGTCAGCGAAAGCGTGCGCGCATGGGCGAAGCGCCCGGCACTTCTGCAATGCATGTCGTGGGCCGTCATGCTGCTGGAACTGATGTTCCCGCTCGCGTTCTTCTCAAAACCCGCTCTGATCGTGGGCTTATCGCTGACCGCTCTATTTCACTTGGCGAATGCCTGTCTGTTCGGACTGAATCGGTTTTTTTGGACCTGGATCGCGGCGTACCCCGCGATCATCTGGTTGCAAACGCGGATCGCCTGACCAAATCAGATTGTCCGATCCGCCGCCCCATCCGGAAGGGTCCAGCAGGAGTCTGTGCGCCCGAACAGGGCATAGCGATTCCGCGCGACGCGGTCGTACGCCCAATTCCCGATCGCCGGCGGCACCAAGCGTAACAATGCGGTCCTGCCGCCATAACCCTCAAGTCTTGAAGCGACTTCAATCAAGCCCGCCAGTTTCCCGTAAGCGACGCCGTCGATCACGATCAGATTGGTCTCGAGCCGCGTTGGGTCGAGCCCGAGGTCGGCGTAAATCGCCTGGCCGAGCGGCCCTTGTGCGGGCGTGAACAGAAATTGTTTGCGCCGGTCGTGCCGGAGCACCCACCGTACAAACCGCGCGCATAGCCCGCATACATGATCAAAGACGATCAACGGCCGCGGCGGAAGGACCGGCGCCGCCGCGCTCAAAGGTCTCACGAAGGGCCGATCATCGGACATGGCGGCACTGTATCGCAGGGGCGCTCGACACCCAACCGGCGCGCGCCGCTAACGCGGATCTCTGCTCAGGCGGGCGATTTTCTGCTGAAGGTCGGCAAGCTGCGCCTCGATGCGCGCGAAACCGTCCTGCTCTTGATCTTGATGCTGGCGTTGCATCGCGTCAACGATCACCGCAATGAACAGATTCAGCACGGTGAAGGTCGACGCCAAGATGTACACAATGAAGAAGATCCACGCGTACGGGGCGGTTTTCATTACCTCTCGCACCATGTCCGCCCAGCCTTCCAGCGTCATGATTTGGAACAGGCTGAACATGGAGTCTTGCAAGGTCCCGAACCACTGCGGATGGGCGGCGCCGAACAGTTTGCTGGCCATGACCGCGAAGACGTAAAAGAGGATCGTCAGAATGGCGCCAATCGATCCGATGCCGGGCAGCGCCCCGACCAAGCCTTCCACGACACGGCGCAAGCGCGGGAAAATCGAGATCAGGCGCAGAACGCGCAGGACCCGCAGGGCGCGGAGAACCGCGAATGCTTCATTCGCCGGCACGAATGCGATGGCAACGACGGCGGTGTCGAACAGATTCCACGGGTCCTTGAAAAAGGCCCGCCCCGCCGCGATCAGCCGCACGGACAATTCGGCGACGAAGATCCACAGGATCACATGATCAATGGCCTTCAGCATCGGCCCGTAGGCGGCGACCACCGAAGGATATGTTTCGAGGCCGAGTATGATCGCGTTGACGACGATCAGAGTCACAATCGAGAGGCCGAACCATCTGGCTTCGGCGAGGGCCCGCATGCGCGCCGCGAAAGGGACCGGTGCCACGGCTTCAAAGGCGCGTTCGGTCACCGGTCGGGTTTCCCGTGGCGGGTGCCCGCGGGCCCGCCGAGGCATGCGCCGGCGTTATCGCGCCGCACCGGATGCAGCAACCGCTCCAACTCGCCGCGGTCAAGCCACACGCCGCTGCACCGGGTGCAGACATCAATCAGCACGCCGTCCATCAGGACCTCCTTGAAAGGTGCGCGGCAGACGGGGCAGTCGAGCGGCGTCATTCGCTCTCCGTCCGCACGGCGAGCCGCCGCGCCTGGTCCAACAAGCGCCGCGCGGCCGGACTGAGGAGAATGCGGTCTTCCAGATCGCGCGGCAGACACGGGCCAGCCCAGACCGGCACGCGCCGCCGGCGCGCCGTAAACAGGCGGGTGTCGTGAGTCCACTCAAAGGCCGCCCGGCCAATCCGAGATATCACGAGGACCTCCTGTTTGGTTCTAAGCCACCCTGCAAAATCTAGGCGAAGACGGGGCTCCCGCGCCGTATCGATCGTCCCAGGTCCCCGCCATCCCGACGCAGGCGCGTCTTTACAAGATTCCTACACGGCGGCGTCGGCGCCACTACGCCCCTGGGTCTGAAAGGCGACAGCGTTCCAGCGCGCGCCTGACCTAGCTTCGGGGTGTCCACGGCTTTTGAAAGGAATGCCTCATGCGCTCACCGCAGAACCTCGCCAACGCTCCCGGTCCGGCCCTGAACCGCCGCGAAACGGATGGGACGGTTCTCACCCGCGAACCCGCGCCGCGGGACCAACTGCCGCCCCAACGTCCGCCGGAGCGGCCGCCGGAACGGGACGAGAAACTCGACTGGTCCCATTTCGGCGTTCTGCCCCCGCACAAGGAAGCCCGGCGAAAACGTTTCCTGCGTGCGGGACGCAGTGGATCGTGGAAGGAGCGACTTTAGCCATGCACCGTTTCAGCACACCCCACTTTATCCTGCGCGACCGCATTCTCGGCCTCGACGCCAAGAAAGTGATCGACGCCGAATTCAGGGAGATCAAGAGCAGCCCCGTAAGGGAGGTGACGCAATCGGCTTGGGTGTCGGTGCGCCGTCTCATCGGTCAACTCTTCTCGGGGCGATCGCCTCTCCTGGCGCGCCCGTTACCGCGCCAAAAGTGGGCGGCCCGCCTGCGCTGGTAAGCGGCCCTTGGCGGGCCGCGTGGCGGCCCCCATAGTGACGGCCCGGTGACTATTTTTGTCTTGGTGAAAAGCGGGCGGCCGGGGCCGCCCGCCGGGGCCGTCCAAATGGAGATATTTTCAGGTTTGGAGGAGGAGGGCAGGTCTGCGCCGCGCCTGGCGTGGGCGACCTTGCCGTTTCGCCTCGCGGTCTCGCTCCTTAGCGTTGCCGGCACCGCCGTCCTTGCCTGGCTCCTGGTGTTTGTGGGGTTTCCGTCCCCGGAAACCTTGGCGCTGCTTTTTGTAGTGCCGGTGCTGGTCAGCGCCGCGCTTTACGGTTTTTGGCTGTCGCTTCTCGCCGCGGCCGCCTCCGTGCTCGCGTTCAACTTCGTGCTCCTTCCGCCACTGTGGAGCATCAGCCTCGCCGCCCCTGAGAATGCAGCCAAAGCGGCGGTACTTGCCATTGTCGCGGTGGTGGCGAGCGCGCTCTCGGCCCGCGTGCGTACGCTCGCGCTCGAAGCGCAGCAGCGCGAGCGGATCTTGGCCGGTGTCTATGCCCTCAGCCAGGACATGCTCGGGATTGTCGATCTGCGGAACATGAAAGCCGCGGCCGAAGCGAAGCTCACGTCTCTTCTTGGCACCGAGACATCCATATGGCTCACGGCGGACGGCCCGGTTCACGACGAGGTTGCCCAGGCTGCGATCACCACAGGGGCGCCGGCGGGGGGCGGGACGCGGCAGTTTCCGTCGCATGAGGCGCTCTATCTCCCGCTTGTCAGCCGCGATCATGCGATCGGGGTCGTCCGCACCGCAGCGGACGTCGCCGCGCGCTTTCCGCTCAAGATCCTGGCAACGCTCACGGCTCAGGTCGTGAGCGCGCTCGAAAAGGCGCGCCTTGCGGAAGCCGAGGAGAAGAAAGCGCGCGACGCCGAGCGCGAGGCATTTTTGTCCGCGCTTCTGTCCTCGGTCTCCCATGACCTAAAGACGCCTCTTGTCACGGTGATCGGCGCCCTGAGCGCGCTGAAGCAGCGGCCGCCGTCACAGGATGACGCCGCGGGCCGCGAAATGATCGCCGGCGCTTTGGAGGAGGCGGAGAAGCTGCGCCGCTTCATGACCAATCTGATCGAACTCAGCCGTCTGGAGTCCGGTCTGGAAACCATCCGCACGGAACCGGTCTCGTTGCGCGATGTCATCGCCAGCGCGCTGCGCACATTGCATCCCATGATCGGCCGTCAGAAGTTCACGGTCGACGCCGCACCGGAATTCCCTTTACTCAATGTCAATTCGGCGTTGATGGAACTGGTGCTGCTGAACTTGCTGGACAACGCTCTCAAATATGGTCCGGCGGAAGGTGAAGTCAAAATCATCGCGCGGTGGGACGGGCGCTCCATCACGATCGACGTGGACGATGACGGTACGGGGCTGCCGCCGTCGGAACGGGAAGCCATCTTCGTGAAGTTCTACCGCGCCAAACACGGCGACAAGAAAGTGGCGGGCACAGGTCTGGGACTTTATATCTGCCGCGGGATCATCGCGGCGCACGGCGGCACGATCGCGGCGATCGATCCCCATGACGGCAAAGGCGCCTGTCTGCGCATCACACTGCCGGCCGCGGCGGCCTTGCCGTTCGATTTGCTCGAAGAATCCGAGGAGGCGCTGTAGCGCATGAGGACACTGCAACCGAAAATCCTCATCGTCGAGGATGATCCGCAGATCCGGAAGTTTCTGACGATCACGCTGACCACGAATGATTATGCGGTGGTCCCCGCGGAAACCGGGCGTGAAGGCATTCGCCTTGCGACCTCGGTGAAGCCGGACATGATCGTGCTCGATCTCGGCTTACCGGATCTCGACGGCAAGGAGGTGATCGCCTCGGTACGGGAATGGTCGAAGATCCCTATTCTTGTGCTCTCTGTGCGCGATCAGGAGCAGGAGAAGATCAAAGCGTTCGATCTCGGCGCCAACGATTATGTTACCAAGCCGTTCGGCACAGGCGAGCTCCTGGCCCGCGTGCGCGCCAGTCTTCGTGACGCAGTCGTTGCCCAGGCGGAAGACACATCCGTCATGATCGGCCCGCTGCAGATTGATTTCATGAAGCGCGTTGTCACCGTGCGCGGCGAGCGCGTGAAACTCTCGCCGAAAGAGTTCGCGCTTTTGAAGATCCTGGCCCTCAACAAGGGTAAATTGCTGACCCACAAATATCTGATGCAACAGGTGTGGGGCGACGCCTACGGCGAAGACAATCAATATCTTCGCATCTATATCGCGCAGCTGCGCCAGAAGCTCGAGAAGGACCCGGCGCGTGATCAGTTCATCGTCAACGAGCCCGGCATCGGCTACCGGATCGAAGAGCCGGAGGCGTAAAAATCCCGTAGGAACGCCTTAGCACGATCCCTGCGCTCCCTGGATCAACGTCTACAGACTTCCTACGCCGGTTTCGGAGATCCTTTGAACAGGACGTTCGGAGGTTCTCATGACAACCCGCCACTTCTTCAGCCAGTTGCCCGACAGTTACGCCCAGCTCGTTCTCGACATCGAGGCCAAGCGCCTGCGGGTGAAAGCTGAACGCGCGGCGCGCGAAGAGAAAAACGGCGGATCAGCGGAGACTGACCCGAACACGCGCGCGGCTATGCCTGACGCGAAGGATAACCGCCACTAATCCGCCGACAAAGTTTGCCGGGCGGCCAGACAGGGTGCGTCCTTGCCGTGTACGCACGCCTGATGCGTTGCGCAGGTTCAGCGACACCTCGCGTCAATGCATCCCGTCATTTCACTCCACAGGTTTCCTACGCGCTTTTGCGGCGCGGCTACGAATCCCGGCCGCAAACCGCACGGAAGTTTAGCGCCTCGCCCGGCTAGAGTCCGAGCACCACAACAAAGGAGGATAACCATGTGGTCAACAGGCAGCGCCTTCGACGGGGAATCGTTCCGTCTCAGCGACCCTTCGCTCTATCGCTTCTTGAACGACGACAATGAGCCCGTCACGGAACTGGATCTCGGCGAGCCGCCGGTTGTCCGCCGCAAGCCGTCTCGCGGACGTTATCCGCGGCGCGCCACCGAGTCGGACATCGAGGAGGAACGACAATGGCGCGAAATATACCGTTCGTAGCGTTTGTTTACCTGCTTCTCGTCCTCGGCGCCGCAACGCTCCACCACATGCTGTGGCTGACGTGAAGAGCGAGGCCGCACCGCGAAAAACCACGAGGTGACCATGAGTATTCTTCTGATCTCCGCCTACATCGCGATCATTCTGGCGTACGTGTTGTGGCTTCTGCAGGACGCGCACAGTCACGGCAATCATCGGCGTATGCGCCTGAGAGAAAGTGCAAGCCTTGCGTCATGAACGCCCTGCCGCGCGTAATCCAAACTTCGCGCCGGCCAACGCCATTGCAGGTGGCCGGCGCGAAACCTTTTAGAACGGCTTGCGCGCGCCGCTCATATCGAATTCGGCGTTGCCAATGGTATTGAACCAGCCGCGAATCTGCTCGGGGTCGCTGCTGAACGTGAGGCCAGCTGCAGGAGAACGCGCGCCTTCTGCGGGATGAGATCGCCGCCCCCGATAATGCCTGGAACCTTGTGTGTCGTAGATCCCTTCGCCGCCGGTGCGGGTCGCGGATGCCGGGCACCGCTCAAATTCCCACAAGCGTATGATAATTAAAGAGAAAATGGATCTGGGGCGCTAGCGGCGCGTGCATCGGACGCCGCCCTATTCTCTTCCGTTTGGGCCGCGCTCGCCTGCCTTTGATGTAGGTTTTCTGCAGATTTCCCGTATACTTAGCGTTTCAAGAACACCTCACCGGGAGAGAGGAGAAGCGTATGGATTTCTCAAGACGTTTTGCACTTAAGGGCATGGTGGGCGGCGGCGCCGTCACCGTGGGTCTACCGCTTCTCAATGTCTTCCTGAACGGTAATGGCAACGCCATGGCCGACGGCACGCCGATGCCAGTGCGTTTCGGCACCTGGTACTGGCACCTCGGTATGCAGCGAAACATCTTCGTGCCCGAGAAGGTCGGCGCCAACTTCGACCTGAAGGAAGAATCGGCCGCGTTCGAGCCGATCAAGCAGCACATGAACCTGATCACCAATCTCACGGCCTATCGTGACGATTGCCCGCTGCTGTGCCACTCGTCGGGTTGGATCATCAGCCGCTCCGGCATCGCGCCGAAGGCCAACGGGGACAACCCGGGCGAAACGGTTGATATCACGATCTCCAACCAGATCGGCCGCACCACTCGCTTCAAGACGCTCACCGCGACCGCCACGGGCGACGTGCGCGATACGCACAGCTACGAGAACCAGACCACCGAAACGGTGCCGGAATTCTCGCCGATCGCCTTCTATCAGCGCGTTTTCGGCCCGGATTTCCAGGACCCGAACGCCACCAGCTTCACCCCGAACCCGAAGATCATGGTCCGCAAGAGCGTGCTCTCGGGCGTGGTCGACGACGTGAAGAAGGTGAACAACAAGGTCGGCGCCGAAGATAAGGCGCGCCTGGACCAGTACCTCACGGGCCTGCGTCACCTCGAGCGCCAGTTTGATCAGCAGCTCACCAAGCCGACGCCGATCGCTTCGTGCAAATCGCCGAAGGCACTCGATAAGGAAACGCAGCCGGGCAACGAATCCTCGCTCATCACCTCGCGCCATAAGATGATGACGGATCTCATGGTCATGGCCGTGGCCTGCGACCAGACCCGCGTGTTCAACATGAGCTACAGCGGCGCGAACACCACCAAGCCGGGCTACGAGAAGCCGCACCACACCTGCACGCACGAAGAGCGTCTCGACGAGAAGCTCGGCTACCAGGTCAACGCGTCTTGGTTCACCCGCCGCTCGATGGAAGCGTGGGCGTACTATGTCGATGCCTTCACCAAGGTGAAGGAAGGCGACGGAACGCTGCTCGATAACGTGTTCATCATGGCCGACACCGACGTGGGTTATGCCCGCGTTCACTCGCTCGACGGCTACACGGCGATGACCGCCGGCCGCGCGGGCGGAAAGGTGAAGACGGGGATCCACGTTGCCGCCAACGGCACCACGGTCTGCCGTATCGGCTACACCGCGCTGAAGCTCATGGGCTGCGACGTCGCCACATGGGGCACGAAGAGCAACAACAACTCGAACGCGATCAGCGAAATCCTGGCGTAACCGGCCAAGATTTTATCGACGGAACGGCGGGAGCCCAGCTCCCGCCGTTTTTCTTTGCGCCCGCACGATGCCGCGCCGTCCGCGCGCACAACGATCGACCTGTGGGAAAAATGTCGCATTTCCCCGCGCGCAGTTCCGATTTTGAAAAATTCTAAAGTTTTTGATAGAGAATTTGAGTAGTTTTTCCGCTCACGCCCGGCTGGGGAAGCCGGGACGACCAAATTTATTCGGGGAGTCATCCTTAATGCGTACTTCGAAGACCCGCATGTTGCGGTATGCCCATGCTTTGTCTGTCACCACCGCCCTCACGGGTGTGGCGCTGTCGGCGCCTGCCGCCTTCGCGGCCGATGAGCCCGCCTCGCTCGACGAAATCGTCGTCACCGGCTCGCGCATCGTGCGCGAAGGTTATGAAGCTCCGACCCCGGTTTCGGTTCTGGGCTCCGACGAACTCGCGAACATGGGTCTGCCGAACGTCGCCGACGCGATGAACCGTCTCCCGGCCCTCCAGGGCAACACGGTGGGTCAGCGCTCCTCGAACACCGTCGGCGGCGGCACCGCCGGGATCAACCTCGCCAACCTGCGTAACCTCGGCGCCTCCCGCACCCTCGTGCTGCTCGACGGCAAGCGCGTTGTCGGGTCGAACCTCGGCGGCATCGGCGGCGCTCTCGTCGGCGCGGCGGTCGACCTCAACATCATTCCGAACTCGCTGATCGAGCGCGTCGACGTGGTGACCGGCGGCGCATCGGCCGTGTACGGCTCGGACGCCCTGGCGGGTGTCGTGAACTTCGTGCTCGACCGCGATTACACCGGAGTCAAAGGCTCCGTGCAGGGCGGCATCTCCACGTACGGCGATGCGGAAACCTACAAGGTCGACGTGACGGCCGGCGTTCCTTTCGCCAGCGGCCGCGGACACTTCATGGTCAGCGGCGAACATTCGTACGCTTCGCCGATCGAACACGCCTACTATCGCAAGAACATCGCCGACAACGCCTGGAACTGGGTGGCCAATCCGGCCTACGGCACGGGCGCGGGCCAGACCACCAGCGTACCGCAGTACCTCGCCCTCGATCGCGTCGGTCTTGCCACCGCGACCCCGGGCGGTCTCATCACGTCCGGTCCGCTCAAGGGGACGGTATTCCTCGAAGGCGGCCGCCCGGCGCAGTTCAACTACGGCTCCATTATCGGCGCTCCGTATATGCAGGGCGGCGATTGGCAGTCCTCGCGCCTGAACGGCCAGCTGCCGCTGAACCTCGAGATGCAGCGCGAAGCGGTGTTCACGCGCGCGAGCTACGACCTCGCCGACAACGTGACGGCCTTCGCCGAAGCCCAGTGGGCCCACGCCTTCACGGACAATGAGCAGGGCGTGAACTATTTCCGCCTCGGCAACATCACGATCCGCAACGACAACGCGTTCATCCCGCAGTCGATCCGCACGCAGATGACGGCGCTGAACCTCACCAGCTTCACGCTCGGCACCTGGAACGGCGACTTCATCGGCATGGGCGCTGAGAACGAGCGTTACTTCCGCCGCTACATGGCGGGCGTCGAAGGCAGCTTCGAAGCCGCCGACACGACCTGGAACTGGGAAGCGTCGGTCTCGCGTTCGACGACCCACATCTCGGCGCGCTCGACGAACAACTACCACATCGCCCGCTATCTCGAAGCGACCGACGCGGTGTTTGACGCCAACGGCCGCATCGTGTGCCGCTCATCGCTCACGAATCCGACGAACGGATGTATTCCGATCAACGTGATGGGCATCGGCGTGAACAACCCGAAGCCGGGCTCCTACCCGTACTCGAACTTCAACGGCTACCTGTTCACCAGGATGGCGCTCAACACTTTCGCCGGTCAGGTCACCGGCGAGCCGCTCGACACGTGGGCCGGTCCGGTCTCCGTCGCGCTGAGCGCCGAATACCGTAAGGAATCCGCGACGGGCTTCGCCAGCTCGTTCGACGAAGCGGGTGTGTTCTTCGCGGGTAACTACAAGGGAACAACCGGTTCGTATTCGGTGAAGGAAGCGGCGTTCGAAACCGTCGTTCCGCTCGCGCGCGACGAGGATTGGGCGCGGTCCTTCGACCTGAACGCGGCGGTACGTGCAACCGACTACAGCCAAGCGGGTTATGTGACCACGTGGAAGCTGGGCGCGACCTATAGCCCGGTGGACGACCTGACGTTCCGCGCCACGCGCTCGCGCGACATCCGCGCGCCGAACATCGGCGACTTGTTCTCGGGCGGCGCGTCCGGCACGGGCAACATCACCGACCGTTTCCGCAACAACGAAGCCTACACCACGATCACCGTGACCCAGGGCAATCCGGCGCTGGTGCCGGAAAAGGCCGACACCACCGGTGTGGGGGTTGTGCTGCAGCCGACCTTCCTGCCGGGCTTCGGCGCGTCGGTCGACTACTACAACATCGATATCAAGGGCGCCCTCGCCACGCTGAGCAACCAGGAACTGATCGATCGTTGCTTTGCGGGCGAAACGGAACTTTGCTCTTATTTCGTTCGTGAAGGCGGTTCAGCGACCGGCCTGATCACGCGCGTCAACAATCGTCCGCGCAACCTGATCTCGCAGCAGGCGCGCGGCATCGACTTTGAAGCCAGCTACAACTTCCCGCTCTCCGTGATCGACGGCGATTGGGACGGCAGCCTCAATCTGCGCGGCATGGCGACCAAGGTCCTGCGCCTGAACAGCACGGACCAGAACGGCGTGAAGCAGGAAGGCGCGGGCGTCGGCGCCAGCGTGCAGGGCGGCGCTCCGCTCACCACGGAAGACTTCCGCTATATCGTCTCGCTCACCTACACGAACGAGCCTTTCACCGGCTCGATCACGATGCGCGGCATCGGCGCGACGGTGTACAGCCGCACGGCCATTGTTTGCACCACCGGCTGCCCGGTCTCGACCACCCTGGCCCCGACGTTCAGCATGAACCACATCGACGGCGACCAGAAGTTCGACCTGAGCTTGAACTACAAGTTCGACAATGGGATCACGACCTTCCTCATCGTCGACAACGTGTTCAACGACCTCTTGCCGGTGAAGTACGGCACGGTCGGCGCGGGGCTATACCAGAACATCAACGGCGACGACGGCCGCACTTTCCGCGCCGGCATCCGCTTCCAGATGTGACTTCTGTTTAAAATAGTTCGAGACAACAGAGGCCAGGGCCACGCCCTGGCCTCTTTCGCTTGCGCACTACGTGAAACGGAGCTTCGTTGCCACGTCTCCGCGCATCAGTTTTGAACCCGTAAAAACAAGAGCGAGTATGTTGCGCTGCGGTCGTTAGGTGCGATGCACAGTTATTCGCAAACGCATGCGGCGCGTAATTTTGCTGCGGAAATTTTCGTACGTTTCCGTTAGGACTGTCGCGCTCATCCGACCAACTGGGGGGAATCTTAATGGTCATCCGTAACGGGCGCACGCTTGTGCGCCATGTCAGTGCTTTGTCCGTCACCACCGCACTCGCCGGCGCGGCGCTCATGTTCGCGCCGCAGGCTTTCGCCGCGGAAGCCCAGCCGGGCGCCGCGTCGATGGACGAAATCGTCGTCACCGGTTCGCGCATCGTGCGCGAAGGATATGAAGCTCCAACCCCGGTCTCAGTGCTCGGCGCGGACGAGCTGAACAATATGGGCCTGCCCAACGTCGCCGACGCCGTCGCGCGCCTTCCGGCGCTGCAGGGCAACACGGTCGGCCAGCGCACCGTATCGACCATCGGCGGCGGCACCGCCGGCATCAATCTTGCGAACCTGCGCGCGCTCGGTCAGTCGCGCACCCTGGTGCTCCTCGACGGCAAACGCGTGGTGGGATCGAACCTTGGCGGTCTCGGCGGCGGCCTTATCGGCGGCGCGGTCGACCTCAACACCATGCCGAACAACCTGATCGCGCGCGTCGACGTCGTCACCGGCGGCGCCTCGGCGGTGTACGGATCCGACGCTCTCGCGGGCGTTCTGAACTTTGTGCTCGACAAGGAATACACCGGAGTCAAAGGCTCGGTGCAGGGCGGGATCACCACCTACGGCGACGGTGAGAACTACAAGGTCGAGCTCGGCGCCGGTACACCTTTCGCCGGCGGACGTGGCCACTTCTTGATCAGCGGCGAGCAGGCCTACAATGCCGCCATCGATCACGCCTACTATCGTCAGAACGTGATGGACAACACGTACAACTGGGTCACCAACCCTGCGTACGGCACCGGCGCGGGCCAAACCACCAGCGTGCCGCAGTACATTGCGCTCGATCAGGTCGGTCTTTCGAACGCCGCGCCGGGCGGGATCATCACCGCGGGGCCGCTGAAGGGCACGTACTTCCTGACCAACGGCGCTCCGGCGCAGTTCAACTACGGTCCGATCATCAGTTCACAATATATGTCGGGCGGCGATTGGAAGTTCTCGCGCCTCAACGGGCAGCTGCCGCTCAACATCATGCTGCAGCGGGAAACCGTCTTCACCCGTGCGAGCTATGACATCACCGACAACGTCTCGGCCTTCGCCGAACTGCAGTGGTCTCACACCAAGAGCGTCAACTTCCAAGGTGTGCCGTACTTCCGTCTTGGGAATCTGACCATCCGCAGCGACAACGCCTTCATCCCGGCGAGCATCCGGTCGCAAATGACCACGCTGGGCCTCACCAGCTTCACGATGGGCACGTGGAACGGCGACTTCATCGACATGGGCGCCCGTAACCAGCGCTATTTCCGCCGCTACATGGCCGGCCTCGAAGGTACATTCGATGCGGCGGGCACCGACTGGAACTGGGATTTCTCCGTCTCGCGCAGCACCACGCATATCTCCGCGCGCTCGACCAATAACCCGAACGTGCCGCGCTACCTCGAAGCCATCGACGCCGTCACCGATCCGACAACCGGCCGCATCGTCTGCCGCGTCGCGCTCGGCAACCCGAACCATCCGTGTAAGCCGATCAACGTCATGGGGATCGGCGTCAACGATCCGACCCCGGGCGCGTATCCGTACTCGATCTTCAACGGCTATCTCTACACCCGGATGTCGCTCAACACCTTCGCGGGCACCATCACGGGCGAGCCGTTCGAACTGTGGGCGGGTCCGGTCTCGGTCGCGCTCAGCGCCGAACACCGCAAGGAAGCCGCCACAGGCTTCTCCAGCCAGCAGGACTTGCTGCGCAACTTCTTCGCCGGGAACTATCAGCCGACCATCGGCTCCTACACGGTGACCGAAGGCGCGTTCGAAACCGTGGTGCCGCTCGCGCGCGACGAAGCCTGGGCGCGCAAGCTGGACCTCAACGCCGCCGTCCGCGCCACCGACTACAGCGCGTCCGGCTACGTCACCACGTGGAAGATCGGCGCCACCTATAATCCGATCGACGACGTGACCTTCCGTGTGACTCGCTCGCGCGACATCCGTGCGCCGAATATCGGCGAACTGTTCTCCGGCGGCACGACGGGCACGGGCACAGTGATCGATTCGTTTCGCAATGAGACCTACGCGATCCTGACCAACACCGTCGGCAATCCGAACTTGAAGCCGGAAAAGGCCGATACCACGGGTCTCGGCGTGGTGTTCCAGCCGACCTTCCTGCCGGGCTTCGGCGCGTCGGTCGACTACTACAACATCGATATCAAAGGCGCGGTGGCCAACCTAGGTTCGCAGCGTATCGTCGATCGCTGCCGCGCCGGCGACGCCGAACTCTGCGCGCTCATCGTTCGCGGCACGCCGGCGGCGGGTCAGACCCTGGGTCTCATCACCCAGGTCAACAACCCCGGCCGCAACCTCGTCTCGCAGCAGGCCCGCGGGATCGACTTCGAGGCCAGCTACAATATGCCGCTGTCGATGATCGACGACGACTTCGACGGTAATCTGCAATTCCGCGGTCTTGCGACGAAGGTCCTGCGTCTGAACAGCGTCGATCTCGACGGCGTTCTGCAGGAAGGCGCGGGCGTGCTCGGCAACGTCTCGACCGGCGCGCCGCTGACCACCGGCGACTTCAAGTTCCTGGTGTCGGTCGGGTATGTGCTGGACATGTTCTCCGGCACGCTCTCGATGCGCGGCGAGGGCCCGGGCGTGTATCACAAGAACGCCACGGTTTGCACGACGGGGTGCCCGGTCTCGACGCCGAACGCGCCGACGTTCAGCATGAACCGCATCGAAGGCCGCAAGACCTTCGATCTCAGCCTGAACTACAAGTTCTTAGAGGGTGCGGTGACGACCTTCGTCGTCGTCGATAACCTGTTCAACGAGCCGCTCGCGTTGCGCTACGGCCAGATCAGCAATGGTTACTACGAGAACACCAATGCCGATGAAGGCCGCATGTTCCGCCTGGGTGTGCGCTTCGAGATGTAAGCCCCCACGCTACGGCAAAAAGGAAAGAGGCCAGGGATCGCTCCCTGGCCTCTTTTTCTTTCTTCGGGCCTGTAAGACCTATTTCGTCATGCAGAACGCGGCCAACTTGTTGCCGTCGAGATCGCGGAAATAAGCGGCATAGAAGCCGTCGTTGCGGGGGCCCGGCGGGCCTTCGCAGGTGCCGCCCAGTTCCAGGCATTTCTTATGCAGCGCGTTCACCTGATCGGGGTTCGCCGCCGCGAGCGCGATCATGCTGCCGTTCCCCGATGTGGCCTTTTGCTTATCGAAGGGCATCAGCACCGCGAACATCGGTTTATCCGGGGCCACGCCCCAGCCCACGCCGCGGTCGCTCTTGAATCCCACTTGCGCGCCCATCAAACCCAGCAGCTCGCCGTAAAACGCAACCGCCTTGTCGAGATTGTTCGTACCGACGCAGGTATATCCGATCATGTCGCCCCCTAATGAAGTCGTTCGTTGTATGCCCCCGCGCGGCGGCTGGCGCGCCTGACGCTGAATCTTGAGAGGGTTGAGCTCCCGGCCCGACCCTGCGGACGCCGGTCCGCCGAGGTGTTGGGATTGTAACAGCCTCACCAAATGAAAGTCATCAACCCATAAATAGGTATCGTTTTTCGCCCTCGCGTAACAAACCTCATACTCCCTCAGAGGTCCGGTTTCATTGAGGGGGAAACGTAGATGATCCTGAGCGCTCGGTCCGTGGCGGTGGTGAGGCCCGTTGGAAAATCCTGGAAAAAGCATGCTTTAACGACCGCGAGCGCGGTAGCGCTGACGAGTCTTCTCAGCGACCCGACCTATGCACAAGGCGCGCCCGCAGCTCCGGTCGATGAGATCGTCGTGACCGGCACGCGCGTCGTACGCGACGGATATCAGGCTCCTACGCCGCTGACAGTCATGGATGCCGAGCAGATCCGCGCGGCAGCGCCCGCAAACGTCGCCGACTTTGTCAACGAATTGCCCGCGCTCTCCGGATCGACCGAGCCGCAAAACTCGAACGCCAGCATCTCCTCCGGTACGGCGGGGATTAATGCGCTCAACCTGAGAGGCCTCGGGAATTCGCGGACCCTTGTCCTTCTGGACGGGCAACGATCGGTGGGTTCGACGGTCACGGGCAATGTGGACGTGAACAACTTCCCGCAGATGCTGGTGAGCCGCGTGGATGTCGTGACCGGCGGCGCGTCAGCCGCTTACGGATCGGATGCCCTGTCCGGCGTTGTGAATTTCGTTCTCGACAAGGCGTTTACCGGACTCGCTGTCGACCTGGACGGCGGCATCACCACCTACGGCGACGACGCCAGCTGGAAAGTGGGCCTCGCCTACGGCACTCCGTTCGCCGCCGGCCGCGGTCATTTCTTATTGAGCGGCGAAGTTGCGAACAAGAAAGGCATCTTCGGAGTTCCGCGCGATTGGGCCAAGCAGGGCACATATTTCATCAACAACCCCGCCTACACGCCAACCAACGGCCTGCCCGAGCGAATCATCGTTTCAGGCGCGGGCATCAGCACGGCCACGTACGGCGGTATCATCACCAATTCCGCCTTGGCGGGCATCGCTTTCGCCCCCGATGGTTCGCCTTACCGTTTCGCCTATGGGTCGCCCCGGCTCGACCCGTGGATGGTGGGCGGCCAGGCAATGTCCAATCAGGCCAACACCTTCAACACCCTCGATCCTTCAGATGTACGCCAAGGCGTATTCACCCGCGCAAGCTACGATGTCACCGACACGATCGAACTGTATGTGCAAGGATCGTGGAATTACAGCCGAGGCAAGTCGCTCTCCGGTCATCAATACCACCTCGGGAATATTCTCGTTCGGGCCGATAACGCGTTCTTGCCCCAGAGCGTGCGGGATCAAGCTGTCGCAAGCGGTGTGACGCAGTTCAATGTCGGAAAATTCAACGGTGATATCCCGATCCGCGGCACCGACAATGACCGCATCACGCGCCGTGTGGTCGCAGGCGGCAACGGCTCGTTCGGGGCCTTCGATAGCGACTGGACTTGGGACGCGTATTACCAGTACGGCGAAACAAGATCCTCGGAAAACCTTCCCGCGATCACCAACAATGCGCGCTATGCCCGCGCAATCGATGCCGTACGCGCGGCCAATGGCGCCATCGTGTGCCGGGTGAATGGAGACGCGATCACGACCAACGATGATCCGGCTTGCGTACCGTTCAATATCTTCGGTGAAAATGTCGCGAGCGAGGCCGCGAAGAACTACGTGCTGGGCCGTCCGCATCGTAACCAGAAGTTC
Source organism: Rhodospirillaceae bacterium (assembly GCA_041905525.1). GTDB lineage: Bacteria > Pseudomonadota > Alphaproteobacteria > Rhodospirillales > Rhodospirillaceae > SHVO01. The sequence continues at coordinate 45,922 of JAYRKY010000003.1, read as the reverse complement.
ACCCAAAACGTCATGGCGGGCTCGGTCAGCGGCGAACCTTTCTCCCTTCCCGCCGGTCCGGTGTCTCTGGCTTTCGGCGTGGAACACCGCAAGGAAGCCGTCTCCGGCGCGGTCCCGCCCGAGTATGAGACCGGCTGGTTCGTCGGAAATTATCGCGCCAACTTCGGCAGTTACACGGTCACGGAAGGATTTGTTGAAACCGTCATTCCGGTTGCGAATGGACAATCCTGGGCGGATTCGTTTGATATCAACGCCGCGGTCCGCGCCACCGACTATTCCACGTCGGGTTTCGTGACGACGTGGAAGGTGGGAGGCACGTACGCGCCCGTCTCCGACGTCAGATTCCGCGTGACCCGGTCGCGCGATATTCGTGCGCCGAACCTCTCGGAGCTGTTCCAGTCCGGCGGCGCGAATACCAACAACGTTGTTGATCCGTTCAACAACAGGACCGTCACCCAATACACCGGGCTTGCAACCGGAAATTTGAATCTCCAACCTGAAAAGGCCGATACTTGGGGGCTCGGCGTCGTGGTTTCGCCGAGCTTCATGGCCGGCTTCACTGCGTCGTTCGACTACTTCGATATCAATATCAAGGATGCCATCGGCACCGTCGGCGCGCAGGTCATTGTCGACCGCTGCTTCGAGGGCGACACCGCCTACTGCGCCGCGATCACCCGCGGCCCGAACGCCAGCGGCGTTACGGTGATCACGCAAATCCGCACGCAGCCGTTCAACCTTGTGACGCAGCAGAACCGCGGATTCGACATCGATCTGAGCTACCGCACGACGCTCGATCAGATCGTTGACGGGACCGACGGCAATCTGACGCTCCGCGCCCTCGCGACGCGGTATCTGAAGAACTATCGAAATGACGGCATTGCGCCGCCCACCGAAAGCGTGGGCGATAACGAGGGCGATGGCCCGCCCAAGTGGCGCTACCGCGTGTCAGCGGGGTACAACCTCGATCCGATCGGTATCATTCTGACAGCGCGCGGGATCAGCGCCGGGGTCTACGACAATGAGTATGTCGAATGCCAAACCGGTTGCCCTGCATCGACGGCGACGAAGCGAACCGTGTCCGAGAACGACATTCCGGGCGCGTGGTATTTCGATCTCAATCTCTCGTACAAGTTCTTGCAAGGGGATGGCGGGGACGAAGCGGAGGCCTTCCTGACCGTGAAGAATCTCATGGACAAAGATCCCGCGTTGGTCGCGCAAGGACCGGCCGGGACGTCCTTCCTCTCGCAACCGGCGAATCCGACCCTCTACGATACTTTGGGCCGCACGTTCCGCGCCGGCGTGAGGTTCCGCATGTAGGTGCGGCGCGAGAGCGCCCGGGGCCCGCGTCCATGAGCCGAAGCCACTTTCTCGGGACGGGCCAGTTTTGTTATTTTGAGGCCTCGGGAGCGTTCTAAATGCGCATCTGGTCCAAGGTTGGTTCGGCAATTTCCTGGCACGCGCCGCTTGCCGCGGCCGCCTTGGTCTGCGCGCCCGTCACCGCGAAAGCTGACAGCCGCACGTTCGTCGTCTCGTTCTTTGCGCAAGCGACAACATCCGCGGACGGCGACTGCTCCAAGGGAGTTAATCCCACCATCGAGGAGCAGTATCTTCTCAATCTCAAAGATCTTGGCTACTCCGATGCCGAGATTGCCGAGATGAAGCGGAAGGAGGACGACGGGAACGGCCCCATCGGATCGATCATGATGAATCGCGGGCGGATCGAGGGAAAGCCGGTCAACGCCTACGCTCATCCCACCGCCGTGATCGACCCGAAGCTCAATGCCCTCGACGGCCGCTTGGCGTACGGCTTCGATATGGATCAAAGCGGGCCCAACGATCCCGACGGATTTGTCGATCCCGAGACGGGCCAGCGCGGCGTCGATCACCAGGCTTACCGCGCGCTTGGCTGCATGCGCACGTTTCGAGGATCGTTGAAGGGGCGTCCGACGTTTTGGGATTGGGCTTGGGGCCAGCTTCGCGATTCGCAACCTGCGTGGCTTATCACGGTCGAAGGCGAGGATCTTTCTCGCGATGGAGATGTAACGGTGACCTTCAATCGCGCCGTCGAGCATCTGGCCTCGAATACAGACTCCTCGCCGCGCCCCGACGTGACTTATCGGATCGATCCCGACCCGCGATCGCACAATGTCTACAAAGCCCGGGTGAAAGAGGGCGTCATCATGTTGGCAATGCCGGGAACCTCCGACTTCCGGATGATGCAAAACCCGCTGGTGACGCCGGAATTAAAACTGAAGCGGCTCCATCTGCGTTTGAACCTGAACGCGGACGGCGGCATGAATGGAATGCTGGGCGGCTATCAGTCATGGCGTGAACTGTACTTCGGGATCGGGAGCAGCGGTACGCGTGAGGTTTGTATCACCGGCGACATCCCCGGCATTTTCTACCTGTTGCGACGACATGCCGACGGCGATCCGGATCCGGCGAGCGGCGAAAACACGACGATCTCCGTCACGTACTATGTGGAGGCTGTTCCCGCTTTCGCTGTGAGCAGCCGTCCGCAGGAAAATGCGGCGCGCTGATGCGACGAGGAAAAAGGATATCTGCAATGATGAGGATCGCCGGAACCGCAGCGCTCGTTTTAACCGTCGCCATCCTGTCCACCGCCGCCATTGCGCAAGACGCGACGCCCGCGGGAATCACGCTGCAGCCGCTTGGCAAGGACCAAGGGTACGACACCGGCAAGTCGACGGCGGGCTACCTGGCGCGCGAGCAGATCGCCTTTACCGACCCGCGCGGCATGACCCTCTACACGTATAAGAAAGATCCGCCCGGTAAGTCGGTCTGTACCGGCGAATGCGCGAAAACATGGTTGCCTGCTCTGGCGCCTGCCTACGCGGCGCCCACGGGCCATTGGAGCGTGATCGTCCGCGAGGGTGGGGCGAAGCAATGGGCCTATAAATCGCGGCCCCTTTACACCTACGTCAAGGATGTCGACCCCGGCTCCGTCTATGGCGCCAGTCCCGCACGATTTGGCGGGCGCCGGATGAACGGCGCCGGACAATGGGTTGGGGGCGGTGTACGTGGAAGCGGTTTGAACTCCGCTGGCAAGGATGAACCGCTTCCCCCGGATTGGTCCGTCGCGCTGGCTTATCCTGTCGAGATTCAAATACCGGCCGGTCTTTCCGTGCGCGAAGTGCCGGACGCATTTGCCTTCGCGGTCGTCAACCATCGCGGCCACACTTTGTACATTGCCGAAAGCGAGGCGAAAAAACCCTCACCTGCGTCTGTCAAATGGCGTCCCGCAAGTGCGCCGCAGGTCACGAAGGCCGTCGGGGATTTCGGCACGGTCCTGCGAGAGGACGGCGTCACGCAGTGGACCTATAAGGGCAAAGGTCTCTACACTTTTGACGGCGATGTGATCCCCGGCGATGCCAATGGACTGAATGTCGAGAAGGACTTTTCGGTCGCCGCGGTGAGCCGCTTTTATATGCCGAGCGATGTTTCCGTGCAGACGACGCCCGGCCAGGGCCGTGTACTCGCGACGGTGAAAGGTCAAACGTTGTATCGGCGCGACGCTTATATCAATCAGTCGGGCGGGGGCCACAGCCTTCGCAACGGGCAACCTGCACGTCCGGCGGTCGGGCGAGATATCGGAATCAATATCAAGTGCGCCGACGCCTGCGAAACCGCGTGGAAACCCTTTATTGCGCCGCGCGACGCCAAGCCTCACGGCTTCTGGTCCACGATCGCGCGGCCCGACGGCAATCTTCAATGGACATACAAGGACTACGCGCTCTGGACTTTCGCGGGCGACGCGCAGCCGGGCGACATGAACGGCCACGATCACTACGACGTTTACTTTAACGACGAAAAAACACCCTCGCGCGTGATCGACATCGGCACCCCGCAGGATGGGATACCTGCACTTCTTTGGGCGGTAGCGCTGCCCTAGCCCTTCGCCGCCACGATCATGCGGTAGCGCATGCCATTGGTACGGTAGAGCGCTTCCAGAAAAAAACCGCCGCGGAGCGCATCCAGCACATCGAGCGCGCCGCGGCTCGGGGCCAGGGCGCGTAGCGCGCCGAAGACAGCGAGTAAAATCTTCAGCCACGCAAGCGGCCGCGGACGAAGACGGGCCGTCAGATCGACATCTCGTACAATCTGCAGACCCGCGGCCGAAAGCGCGCGTTGAAAGCCGGCATGGTCGAGCAATGCAGGTGTCCGCCAACCCGCCTTGAATCCGCGCAAGAGCGCGGCCTCAGCTGCGGGCTCGGGCATATCGTCGACGATCACAAAGAGACCCTTGGGCGCGAGGGCGCGCGCGAGATTGGAGATCGCGTCCGCCGGATCCGGACTGTGGGCGAGGGACTCGATCGCGATGGCCGCGTCGTATGGGCCTTCGAGGCCGGCATGATAGCTGCGCACATGGAAGGTGCAGTCGTGCGCAAGGCCGCGCCGGGCCGCGTCCTCCGTCGCACGCTTTGCTTGCTCCGGGCTGAGAGTCAAACCGTCGTAGCGGCCGCCCACTGTGCGCTGCCAGTGAAAGATGGTGCCGCCCAAGCCGCAACCGGCGTCGACCACGCGCGGCGACGTCGCAAGACCGGCCGCGAGCGCGGCCTCGAGTACAAGACGATCGAGACGCTGCGGCCCGGCCGCCGGATCGTCGGCCTCGCCGGCGACCCCTGCCAAGAACCGATGCGTCGAGCCCTGTTGCGAGCCGCCGCCCCGGCCGACCCGCCGGGCGAGATCGAGAAAGCGGGAAAGATTGTCGTAATAACTGGCGATCACGCCGGAGGTGGTGTCGGTCATGCGCGCACAATAGGGGAAGCTGTTTCGCGGGCGCACTGGCAATCTGAGGCTGCAGGCGCAGGCCGCGTCGCGCTCCGCACGTTTAATCTATTGATAATTAAAGATAATATATGACTTTCCGCTGCCTGATGCCCGTTCGGCAGGTGGGGCGCGGAAGACCTGCGGGTGCGGGTGAGGCTTGTCAGCCGCAGGGTTCGGGTCATACTGCCGGCTTCGCAGCGTCACCGGCATTGCCCGGGTATCGGTGAGGGATGGGCCGGATGCACAGCGTACAAAAGCTAGGAACGCTTCTTCTTTTTAGCCTTTTGGCGGGCGGGGCGTCGGCGGCCGAGACCGGGCGGACATTGGTGCCGGCGGACCGCGAAGCGTATCTCCACGTCCCCATGCCAGCGGGCTTCCGGGTCGAATACACCGAACTCGAAGGACCGGTGTTCGCCAACGAAAAAGGCATGACGCTCTACACGTGGCCGCACGATACCTTGCGCAACGGCGTGACCGGCGATTCAAAGAATCAGTCCGACTGCACCTTCGAAAAGACGACGCATACCGCCGGTCTCATGAGCCCGTATCCGCCGGGCCTCGAGTTGCCGGACCTGGCGACACGGAAGTCGTGCGCCGAGGAGTGGCCTCCCGTGTTTGCCGCCGACGAGGCCAAGCCCATCGGCGATTTCACCATCATCACGCGCAAGGACGGAAAGAGGCAGTGGGCGTACGACGGTCACGCGCTTTACACCTCAGTCCTCGACAAAGTGCCTGGCGATGTCATGGCGGGGACCACGCGCGAGAGCGGTGGCGGAAACGACGGACCGGCAACGCGCCGTCCGGCGCAAGCGCCCTCAGCGATCCCCCCTGGATTTTCCGTTTTGACGACCACCGTCGGCCGTCAGCTTCTCAACGACAAAAATTTCTCGGTCTATGTGTCCGACCGCGACGGCGCGAACAAATCCAACTGCGACGAAGTCTGCGCGCGTACATGGGCGCCGATGCTGGCGCCTGTCTCGGCGAAGGGCCAGGGCGAGTGGTCGACCTTCGAACGTTCGCCGGGGGTCTACCAGTGGGCCTTCCGCAAGCGCCCGCTGTACACCTACGCGCTCGACTACGACATCCGAAGCCTCAAGGGCAGTGATGAAGCGGGCTGGCATAACCTCTATCTGCAACTCTCTCCGGCGCCGCCGAAGCAGTTCACGCAGCAGGAGACCCTGGCCGGCATCGTGCTCGCCGATGAAAACGGAAAAACCATTTACACCTACAACTGCGGCGACGATTCCGCCGATCAGCTGGCCTGCGATCATCCCGGCGCGCCGCAACAATATCGTCTTGCGATTTGCGGCGGCGGCAATGCGGCGCGCTGCCTGGCGACATGGCCTTACGTGATCGCGGCGGCGGGCGCGAAGTCCGACAACCGCAGCTGGAGCGTCATTACCATCGATCCGATGACGGGCCGTCTTGCGCCCGCAGGCGCGGCGGGATCCCTCCGCGTGTGGGCGTATCGCGACCGCCCCGTGTACACTTATGCCCGTGATCAAAGGCCCGGCGATACGTTCGGGATTGCGCGCGGCGAGCATCGCGGACGCCGCAACGGGTTCACCGCGTTCTGGCTGCGCGACGATTTTTTCGGAAACACTTACTAAGCTGCGGGAGAGAGCAATGCTGCGTAAGGTTCAAACATTGTGTGCGGCGGCCACTGTCGCGCTCTGTGCGCACGGCGCGTCCGCGGACGACACCATGCAAGGGCCGCTGCGTAATCGCACCATCAGTTATGCCACGGTGACCATGCATTGGTCGGTGTATCAGACCGCCGACGCCAAGTCGGAGTGCCCGAACGGCTTGAATGATTATGGTCCGCGCGAAGTGTTCAAGTCGTACTACGGCGACGGCAAGGGCAAGACCGTGCTCGATACGCAACTCGCGCGCGAAGGGTTCAAATATTTTCCGCTCGATGTCGAAGACAGTCTTCCCTACCACCACGCCGGCGGAAAGATCTCAAACGGCGTCAATCTCGACGGCAAGGTCAAGGACGGGGACTTCACCGATCCTGACGGCGAGAAGGGGGTCGACAACAATCTCTTCCGCGTCATCGGGTGCGCGCGCATCTATCGCGGCCCGGACGGGGCGATCTTCTTCTTCGCCACCAAGCAGGTCCGCGACTACGCCTTCAATCGCACGATGATCGAAATCAGCGAGGTCGATGATCTCGCGAACGATCCGGATGTGACGGTCACGTTCTACCGCGGCATGGATCCGTTGATGCAAGATGCTTCCGGCGCCCTCGTGGTGCCCGGCGGCACGCAACGTCCCGACATGAAGTTCGGCAAGTCGCTTATTCGCCGCGTCAAGGGCAAGATCGAGAACGGCACACTCCTGACCGATCCGATCGAGTCCATGATGGTGCCATGGGAAGTCTTCCCGCCGGTCCCCGATTATCTCTTGATGAAGGGCGCGCGGTTCAAGCTGCGCCTCGCGCCTGAGCGCGCGGAAGGCATCCTGGCCGGCTACGCGGATGTCGAAAAGATGTATGCCCACGCCACCACGTGGTCGACGCATCACTTTAGCTATGGGCAGCACGACGCCCCGCGATTCTATCGGGAACTGAACCGGCTGGCGGACGGCTATCCGGACAAGGACGGCAAAATGACCGCCATCTCCTCTGCGCTCCAGTTCAACATGATCCAGGTCTTTATCGACCATGGTGATGATGCCAAGACGGCCGAGGCCGCGTCCGGCCAACCGGGGGCGCCGGAGGCGCGGGCCGGGCGTCAGTAAAGGTTTTGAATCACTACGGTTTTTAACCTTTAGCGGCTGTCCCAAAAGCCACAGTCGGAAGGAATAAGGCCGCGGACCGGGTCCCGCCGGGCCCTGCGCTTGAATCCGTTTACCTGACCGTTCATTCTGCCAATCAAGGCTGATGCCGCGTGGGCGGCGTGGGAGCACGTGGCCGCCCGCGGGGGGAGAACAACAGAACAAATTTATACGGTGTTCCCGAGCCTTTGGGCCTTGGGTGCGCCGTTTGTCGACGCTTCGCGAAGGGCGCGGCCGCGCTCTTCCGTTTATCATGGGGAGTTTACATGAACATGTTTGCTAGGGTTTCACGCGCCGGTTCGCGTTCACGGTCGGCGCTCTCGCTTCTGACTGTCGCCTGCCTCGGTTCCACCTGTCTCAGCGGCGCGGCGTTCGCGCAAGCGCAGCAGGCTCAAGGCCCGGCCGCCGTCGATGAAATCGTCGTCACCGGTACGCGCGTTGTGCGCGACGGCTACGAAGCCCCGACGCCGGTGTCGGTCATCGGCATGGAGCAGCTGGACAATGCGGCGACCTCGAACCTAGCGGACTCGATCAACCAGCTGCCCGTTCTGGTGAACAGCGCCTCGCCGCAGTCGTCGGCCGCGAACACGACCTCGGGCCAGTCGGCGATCAACGGTCTTTCGCTGCGCGGTCTCGGAATTTCGCGCACCCTCGTGCTGCTCAACGGCCAGCGCACCGTCGGTTCCAACCTGACCGGCGCTGTGGACGTCAGCGAATTGCCGCAGAGCCTGATCGAACGCGTGGACGTGGTGACCGGCGGCGCCTCGGCGGCCTACGGTTCGGACGCGCTCACCGGGGTCGTGAACTTCGTTCTGGATACCGACTTTGTGGGCCTCAAGACAGAAGTGTCCGGCGGTTTGACAACCTACGGCGATGTGCCGAACTACAAGGTCAACGCGGCCTTCGGGACTGCCTTCGCCGGCGGGCGGGGCCATTTCCTGTTGTACGGCGAGCACGCCTGGGACGACGGCCTGTTGGTTTATGACCGCCCGTGGACGCGCGAAGGGCACAGCTACATCAACAATCCGGCGTTCGTGTCCGGCAACGGCCAGCCGAGCATTATCCGCACGACCAAGGTATCGATCGGCAATGCCAGCTGGGGCGGGACGATCGTCTCGGGTCCGCTCAAAGGCACGTCGTTCGGCCCGGGCGGCACCATCTATCAGCTGGCCTACGGCGACATCGTCGCCGGTGCACTCATGCGCGGCGGCAGCTGGGACGCGCTCAATGTCGTGTCCGTGCGCGGCGTCGCCGCCCAGCCGCAACAGAATCGTCAGGACGTCTTCACGCGCGCCAGCTACGACATTTCCGACAACATCAATGTCTACGCGCAGGCGGCCTGGGGACACCTATATTCGTACTCGTCGGGTGCGCCGAACTTCCGCCCCGGCAACCTCGTTCTCAACGTCGACAATGCTTTTCTGCCGGACTCCTTGCGCCCGGCGCTAGCGGCGGCCGGCTCGACGTTCACCATGGGGACCCTCAACTGGGACCTCGATAACTTCCGCGCCGTTTACGATCGCCGCGTTCTTCGTTTCCTGACGGGCGCGACCGGCAGCTTCAACGCCGGAGATACCGATTGGAACTGGGATGCTTCGTTCGGCGTCGGCCAGGCGTTTGGCACCCTGAAGTCGATCGGCGCGATGGACACCGTCCGCTATGCCCTCGCCGTCGACGCGGTGCGTAACCCCGCGACCGGCGCCGTGGTGTGCCGCTCGACCCTCACCAATCCGACCAACGGCTGCGTGCCGTACAATCCGTTCGGGCTGGGCGTGAACAGCGCCGCGGCCGTCGAATATCTGCAGGGCCGCTACGGCTGGAACTTGCAGCGTCTCAATCAAAAGGTCGCTTCGCTTAACTTCAACGGCGAACCGTTCTCCACCTGGGCCGGCCCGGTCTCGACGGCGTTCGGTTATGAATGGCGCCGCGAGCGCATGCGCCAGGTCACGGACCCGGAAGAACAGACAAATCCGACCATCTGGTTCCAGGCGGCGGGTCAGCCTTATTCCGGCGCCTTCACCGTCAACGACTTCTTCGCCGAAACCGTTGTGCCCTTGGCCAAAGACACCAGCTGGGCCCGTTCGCTCGACCTGAACGGCGCGGTGCGCGCGACCCACTATTCCACGTACGGCTGGGTCGCCACGTGGAAGGCGGGCGCGTCTTATAACCCGGTGGACGACATTCGCTTCCGCCTGACGCAATCACGCAACATCCGCTCGCCGACGCTGGTCGACCTCTATCAGGCCGGCTCGACGTCGCGTTCGACCTTGACCGATCCGTTCAATGGCAACCTCGCGACCAATACCGAGTTCACGACGCGCGGCAATCCGAACCTCGGACCTGAAAAGTCCACGGACACCGGCATCGGCGTTGTCTACCAGCCGTCGTGGTTCGAAGGTTTCAGCGCGTCCGTGGACTACTACCGCATCAAGATCAAAGACGCGGTGAATCTCCCCGGGTCGCAGGACCTGATCAACCTGTGCTTCCAGGGCAACACGGTCGCCTGCCAATCCTTCACGCGTGAAGGCAGCGGCGCCACCGCGCTGATCAAGATCGCTGTCACACCTCAAAACTTCGCGACCGAAACCGCGAAGGGGATCGACTTCGAAGCGAGCTATCGCATGCCGATGTCGCGTCTGTCGGACTCGTTCGACGGCAATCTCGGCCTGCGCTTCCTGGCCACGCACTTCATCAGCTACGTCGTCAACACCGGGATCCCGGGCCAGCTGGTCATCGACTATGCCGGCGTCAACGGCGCGGGCGGCGGGCTCGGCGGCGGCGCCAACGGCGTGCCGAGCTGGCGCGTCAATTCGACCCTCAGCTACGCGCTGGATCCGATCGACATCGGCTTCGCGTTCCGCTGGATCTCGAAGGGCCGCAACGTCGCGACCTACATCGAATGTAAGACCGGTTGCCCGAACCCAACCGGTCAGCAGCTCACCGTCGATGACAACGGCGTCAAGAGCGCGATGTATATCGACTTCAACACCGCCTACACGATGCACTTCGGCGAAAAGTCCGAGGCCGAGCTGTTCCTCAACGTCCGCAACATCACGAATGCCGATCCGGCGATCGCGGTGCGCGGTCCGGGCGGCTCGAGCTTCGACTTCGCGCCGACGCCCGCGGGCGGCAACTACGACATTCTCGGCCGCGTGTTCCGCGCGGGCGTGAAGTTCAAGATGTAATCATCGAACGAGTTATTCACGATCACCGTACGCCTGGGCCGCCCTTCGCGTCCCAGGCGTACGCACACTCAACGGGGGAGTTTCCATGAAGCCTTCAGACAAAAGTTCAAACCTCATGCGTACGCGTTCGGCCCTTTCTTTCCTGACGCTCGCCTGCCTCAGCACCACTTGCCTTACAAGCACAGCGTTTGCCCAAGCTCAGCAAGCACAGGCGCCAGCCGCGGTCGACGAGATTGTCGTCACCGGGACGCGCGTCGTGCGCGACGGTTACGAAGCGCCGACGCCGGTGTCCGTCATCGGCATCGAACAGCTCGATAACGCCGCCACCTCGAACCTCGCGGACGCGATCAACACGCTGCCGGCGGTCATGAATAGCGCCTCGCCGCAGTCTTCCGCGACGAACACCACCTCCGGCCAATCGGCCATCAACGCGCTGTCTCTGCGCGGCCTCGGCGTCGCGCGTACCCTGGTGCTCCTGAATGGTCAGCGCACCGTCGGTTCGAATCTCACCGGCGCGGTCGACATCAGCGAACTGCCGCAGCACCTGATTGAGCGCGTCGATGTCGTCACCGGCGGCGCCTCGGCGGCCTACGGTTCGGACGCGCTCTCGGGCGTCGTCAACTTCGTGCTCGACACCGACTTCGTCGGGTTGAAGGGCGAAGTCTCGGGCGGCATCACCACCTATGGCGACATGCCGAACTACAAGGTCAACGCGGCCTATGGCACGGCGTTCGCAGGCGGCCGCGGTCACTTCCTCCTGTCGGGCGAACATGTGTGGGACGACGGTCTGCTGGTGTACGACCGCCCCTGGACCCGTGAAGGCTACAGCTTCATCAACAATCCGGCCTTTGTGACCGGCAACGGCCAACCGGCGATCATCCGCACGGACAAGGTTGCCATCGGCAACGCCAGCTGGGGCGGCACCATCGTCTCTGGTCCGCTCAAGGGCACGTCATTCGGTCCGGGCGGGTCAATCTATCAGATCGCTTACGGCGACATCTACACGGGCGCTCTGATGCGCGGCGGCAGCTGGGATGCATTGAACGTGATCTCAGTCCGCGGCGCCGCGGCCCAGCCGCAGCAGAACCGCCAGGATGTGTTCACGCGCGCCAGCTACGATATTAGCGACAATGTGAATGTCTATGCACAAGCGGCGTGGGGACACCTCTACTCGTACTCATCGGGCGCGCCGAATTTCTTCCCGGGCAATCTGACGGTTTCCACCGAGAACGCCTTCCTACCGGACTCGCTGCGTGCCGGGCTTCAGCCCGCGGGCACGGTGACCACGTTCACGATGGGCACCCTCAACTGGGACCTCGACAACTTCCGCGCCGTTTATGATCGCCGTGTTCTGCGCTTCCTCGCGGGCGCCGAAGGCACGTTCACCGCTGCCGAGACGGATTGGAAGTGGGACGCCCATGTCAGCGTCGGTCAGATGTTCGGCACGTTGCAGTCGCGCGGCGCGATCGATCGTACGCGTTACCCGCTGGCGGTCGACGCGGTGCGTAATCCCGCGACCGGCGCCATCGTTTGCCGCTCCACCCTTACCAACCCGACCAACGGCTGCGTGCCATACAACGTGTTCGGCATCGGCGTGAACACCCCGGCGGCGGTGAATTACCTGCAGGGCCGTTACGGCTGGAACCTGCAGCGCCTCAATCAGAAGGTCGCGGCAGTCAACTTCGCCGGCGAGCCGTTCTCTACGTGGGCGGGCCCGGTTTCGACGGCGTTCGGTTACGAATATCGCCGCGAGCGCATGCGCCAAGTGGTCGATCCGGAAGAAATTGCGAATCCGACGATCTGGTTCCAGGCGGCGGGTCAGCCCTACACCGGCGCGTTTACAGTACATGATCTCTACCTCGAAACCGTCATTCCGTTGGCGAAAGACGAAAGCTGGGCGGCCGCGTTCGATCTCAATAACGCCGTCCGCTTCACGCACTACTCCACCTACGGATCGGTTGTGACGTGGAAAGCCGGCGCGAGCTATTCACCGGTTGATGACATCCGTTTCCGCCTCACGCAGTCGCGCAACATCCGCTCGCCGACACTGGTCGATCTCTATCAGGCCGGCACCACGTCGCGCAGCTCATCGCTCGACACCTTCAAGGCGGGCTCGCCGACCATCAACAGCCAAGTCACCACGCGCGGCAACCCGAACCTCGGACCTGAAAAGTCCACGGACACCGGCATCGGCGTGGTGTACCAGCCATCTTGGTTTGAAGGCTTCAGCACCTCGATCGACTACTATCGCATCAAGATCAAGGACGCGGTGAACAGCATCGGTGCGCAGGACCTGATCAACTTCTGCGTTTCCGGCAACACGGTTGCGTGTCAGTCGGTGGTCCGCACCGGGGCCGGTACGGCGGCCGAACAGCTTGAAATCACGGTCCAGCCGCAGAACTTCGCGACGGAAATGGCCCGCGGGATCGATATTGAAGCCAGCTACTCGCTGCCCCTGTCGCGGCTCAGCGACGGCCTGGACGGTAATCTCGGCCTGCGCATGCTTGCCACGCACTACTTGGACTACAAGACCTCCAGCGGCATCCCCGGCGACATCGAGATTCAGTACGCTGGTGTCAACGGCTCCGGCGCGGGTCTCGGCGGCGGCGGCGGCGGTGTGCCGAGCTGGAAGATCAACAGCTCGGTCAACTACGCGCTTGACCCAATCGTTGTCGGCTTTGCCTTCCGTTGGGTTTCCAGCGGCAAGAACCAAGCAACCTGGATCGAGTGCACGTCGGGTTGCCCAGTTCCGACGACCATCAAGCAGACCGTCAACGACAACAGCGTCGCCTCGGCGCTGTACGTCGACTTCAACGCTTCCTACAAGTTGGAGCTCGGCGAAACTGCGGAGACGGAATTGTTCCTCAACGTCCGCAATATCGCCAACAGCGACCCGGCGATTGCGGTCAGAGGCCCGGGTGGCAGCAGCTGGGACTTCGCTCCGACGCCGTCGGGCGGCGCGTATGACGTGCTCGGCCGTGTGTTCCGCGCGGGTGTGAAGTTCAAGATGTAACAACGCCGCGACACGATGGTAACTGTCCGGGCGCCCGGGCCGAAAGGCTGGGGCGCCCGGATGCTTTCAGGAGGTCTTTGAACCCCCGGCTTTTGCGGAAAAGTCACACTGCTTTGTAATCGCGGACGCGGCGGAGCACCCCTGCTTGAAATTACCCGACCGCGCGTTCTATCAATCGGGCCGAAAAATCCGCGCCGCGGAAACGCTTTGCCGCGCGTGCAGGGAGAGTAACGAAGTTTGGTAGTCCGACGTCCATCCGGTGCGCGTCTTTATCGCCGGTGCGCGGCGTCGTTGTCAGGAAGCGTGAGGCGTCCTCCAGCCTTTCGCTCGTCAGGAAGGAGAATTACATGAACTCGTCAGGTCGTTTCCGTTCACGTTCCGCGCTGTCGCTGCTGACCCTCGCGTGTCTCAGCTCCACCTGCCTCAGTGGCGCGGCTTTCGCTCAAGCTCAACAGGCTCAATCCACTGCGCCCGCGGTTGACGAAATCGTCGTCACCGGGACGCGTGTCGTTCGCGACGGCTACGAGGCCCCGACGCCCGTCTCCGTCATCGGCATCGAACAGCTCGACAATCAAGCCACCGCGAACCTCGCTGACTCGATCAACCAGCTCCCGACGCTGTTGGGCAGCTCGACGCCGCAGGGCTCGGTGGCCAACACCACGTCCGGACAGGGCGCCATCAACGGTCTCTCGCTGCGCGGCTTCGGAACGTCGCGTACCCTCGTTCTCTTGAACGGTCAGCGCACCGTCGGTTCGATCCTCACCGGCGTTGTCGACGTCTCGGAACTGCCCCAGCACCTGATCGAACGTGTCGACGTGGTGACCGGCGGCGCCTCGGCGGCCTACGGTTCGGACGCGCTCTCGGGCGTTGTGAACTTCGTGCTCGATACCGACTTCACCGGCGTCAAAGGTGAAGTGTCGGCTGGCATCACGACCTATGGCGACGCGCCGAACTATAAGATCAATGCCGCCTATGGCACGCCGTTCGCCGGCGGCCGCGGCCACTTCCTCCTCTCGGGCGAACACTCGTGGGAAGATGGTCTCCTCATCGGTGACCGCCCGTGGAACCGCGAAGGCTATAGCTTTATCAACAATCCAGCTTACACCGCCACGAATGGCCTGCCGAATCTGCTTCGCACCTCGCGCGTCGCGCTCTCCCCGGTGGCCAGCTGGGGCGGCACCATCGCCGTTCCCGCGACACATCCTCTGTATGGCGTCTCGTTCGGCCCGGGCGGCAACCAGTACCGTCTGGCCATCGGCGACATCGTACAGGGTCAGCTGATGCGCGGCGGCAGCTGGGAAGCGCAGCAGGTCGCCCCGGTCCGCGGCGTTGCGTTCCAGCCGCGTCAGAACCGCCAGGATGTGTTCACCCGCATCAGCTACGACATCAGCGACGATGTTCAGGTTTACGCCCACGCCGCGTGGGGCCACCTGGGCTCGCTGTCGTCTGGCGCCCCGAACTTCTTCCCGGGCAACCTGGCGCTGCGTACCGACAACGCCTTCCTGCCCGCCAGCCTGCGTCCGGCGCTCGAGCCGAACGGCGTGGTGACCAGCTTCAACTTCGGCACCATGAACTGGGACCTCGACAACTTCCGCGCCGGCGTCGATCGCCGCGTGCTGCGTTTCCTCGCGGGCGCCACCGGTAACTTCGATGCCGTGGATACCGATTGGACGTGGGACTTCTACCTCGGCAACGGCGAAGCCTTCGGCTCGCTGAAGTCGATCGGCGCCATCGACCGTACGCGTTATGCCCTCGCGGTCGACGCGGTCCGCAATCCGGCCACCGGCGCCATCGTCTGCCGTTCCACGCTCACCGATCCGACGAACGGTTGCGTGCCTTACAACGTCTTCGGCACCGGTGTGAACTCCGCGGCGGCCGTGAATTACCTTCAGGGCCGTTACGGCTGGAACAATCACCGCCTCAATCAGAAGGTCGCCGCTCTCAGCTTCACCGGCGAGCCGGTTGAGACCTGGGCCGGCCCGGTCTCCACGGCGTTCGGTTACGAATATCGCGCCGAAAGCATGCGCCAGATCTCCGATCCGGAAGAGCAGGCAAATCCCACCATCTGGTTCCAGGCGGCGGGTCAGCCCTACACCGGTCAGGTGAAGGTGCATGACGTGTTCTTCGAAACCGTCGTTCCGCTTGCGAAGGATCAAAGCTGGGCGACCGCGCTCGATCTGAACGGCGCCGTTCGCGGCACGCACTATTCGACCTACGGCTGGGTCGCGACCTGGAAGGTGGGCGCCACGTACAGCCCGGTGGACGACATCCGCTTCCGCCTCACGCAGTCGCGCAATATCCGTTCGCCCACGCTGGTCGATCTTTATCAGGCCGGTTCGACGTCCCGCAGCTCGACCACCGATCCGTTCAACGGCAATCGCACGGTGAACAGCCAGGTGACAACCCGCGGCAACCCGAACCTTCAGGCGGAAAAGTCGAACGACACCGGCATCGGCGTTGTCTATCAGCCGTCATGGTTCGAAGGCTTCAGTGCGTCGGTGGACTACTACCGCATCAAGATCAACGGCGCGGTTAACTCGCTCGGCACAACCGAACTCCTGACGCTCTGCCAGAATGGCAATCAGGTGGCGTGCGGCACGTTCACCCGCCAGGATGTCGGCTTGCCCACCGAACAGATCAACTTCGTCGTATCGCCGCAAAATTTCGCGACGGAGCGTGCAAAAGGGATCGACTTCGAAGCTAGCTATAGCCTGCCGCTGGCCTCGGTTTCGGACGCGCTGGACGGCAACCTCGGCCTGCGCTTCCTCGCCACCCACTACATCTCCTACACCGTATTCAGCGGTGTGCCGGGCGATGCCCCGATCGAGTACGCCGGCGCTCCCGGCACCGCGGGCAGCAACATCGGCGGCGGCGGCGGCGGTCTTCCGGATTGGCGTATCAATAGCTCGCTCAGCTATGCGCTCGATCCGATCGATGTCGGATTTACCTTCCGCTACATCGCCGGCGGTCTGAACAATGCGACCTACATCGAGTGCCAGACCGGGTGCCCTGCCTCGAGCGGGATTCGCCTGACCACCGACAACAACCGGGTCTCCAGCGCGTTCTACGTCGATTTCAATACCTCCTACACAATGCACCTGAGCGACACCGCGGAGAGCGAACTGTTCTTCAACGTGCGCAACATCACGAATGCCGATCCGGCAATCGCGGTACGTGGTCCGGGCGGTTCCAGCTGGGACTTCCCGCCGACGAACCAGGGCCTCTACGACATCATGGGCCGCGTCTTCCGCGCGGGCGTGAAGTTCAAGATGTAAGCAGACGATAAGCGTCGTTCTTGCTTGTCCGGGTCCGGGGCCAAAAAGCCGCGGACCCGGATTGCTTTCCGGCGCCAGGCCCCTCTGGGCCAGACCCGCTGGACCCGCGCTATAGGCCACGGTGGGCCCGGATCTGCATAAGCGGTATGCAGGCTCTTCCCCGCCGATAGGCCAGATTTTGTCCCAAAAGACACAGTTTTCCTAAATAATCGCGAGCACAGACCGTCGCGGGTCGCCCATACTTGCCAATCTTTTCCCGACCGGTCATTCTATTAATAGGGAGTTCTAAAGCCGCCCCGTGCGGGAAATTCGCCACGGGCGGGGGAGCAACACTCGAATTCGCATCGGCTGCCGCCGGGAGGCTCTGCCTCCCTTCAGGACCGGTGCACTCACCACCGTCGGCAGTAATGCCATGCGGACGGCCGCATTTTCGGCCGCACGCCTTACTTGAAGGGGTCAATAAGCATGAAATCCGTCAATTTTTTGAATTGGAATAAATCGCTTTTCACACTCGCCTGCCTTGGCTCGACCTATTTGAGCTCGCTGGCCTTCGCCCAGGCCGCGCCCCAGGCGGCGCAAGCGCCGGCCGTCGATGAGATCGTCGTCACCGGGACGCGCGTCGTGCGCGACGGTTACGAAGCGCCGACGCCGGTTTCCGTGATCGGCATCGAAAATCTCCAGAACATCGCCACCTCGAACCTCGCGGACTCGATCAATCAACTGCCGAGTCTCGTCGGCAGCTCGACGCCGTCCACCACCGCGACCACCACCACGACGGGGACCTCGGCCATCAACGGGCTGAACCTGCGCGGACTTGGCACCACGCGTACGCTGGTTCTGCTCAATGGACAGCGCACGGTCGGCTCGATCCTGACCGGCGTCGTCGACGTGAGCGAACTGCCGCAAAGCCTGATCGAGCGCGTCGATGTCGTCACCGGCGGCGCCTCCGTCGCTTACGGTTCGGACGCGCTCTCGGGCGTGGTGAACTTTGTGCTCGACACCGACTTCACGGGCTTCAAGTCCGAACTCTCGGGCGGTCTTACGACCTACGGCGATGCGCCGAACTACAAGATCAACATGACCTACGGCACGCCGTTCGGCGGCGGTCGCGGTCACTTCCTGATCTCCGGCGAACATGTGTGGGATGATGGACTTATCATCATCGACCGCCCGTGGAACCGCGAGGGCCACAGCTACATCAACAATCCGGCCTATACCGCCACCAACGGCCAGCCCCGCCTTCTGCAAGTCAAACAGGTCGGTCTTAGCCCGATCATCGCCTGGGGCGGCGCGTTGAACGTACCTTCGACGCATCCGCTCTACGGCACCGCCTTCGGTCCCGGCGGCAGCCAATACCGCATCGCGCCGGGCGACATTGTCGACGGTCCGATCATGCGCGGTGGCTCATGGGAAGCGCAGCAAGTCGCGCCGGTGCGCGGCGCCGCGCTGGTGCCGCAGCAAAACCGCCAGGACGTCTTCACACGCCTCAGCTACGACGTCAGCGACAGTCTGACCGTTTACGGGCACGCGGCCTGGGGGCACCTCGGCTCATACTCGTCGGGCGCGCCGAACTTCTTCCCCGGCAACCTCGCGCTGCGCACGGACAACGCCTTCCTTCCCGCCAACCTGCGTCCGGCGCTCGAGCCGAACGGTGTGGTGACCGGCTTCAACTTCGGCACCATGAACTGGGACCTGGACAACTTCCGGGCCGTGTACGATCGCCGCGTTCTGCGCTTCCTCGTCGGCGCGGAAGGTAACTTCGAGATGGCCGGCGGCGACTGGAACTGGGACATGTATCTCAGCAACGGCGAAGCCTTCGGCTCGCTCAAGTCGATCGGCGCTATCGATCAGCCGCGCTATCGTCAGGCGGTCGACGCTGTTCGCAACCCGGCCACCGGGGCGATCGTTTGCCGCTCTACGCTGACCAATCCCGGCGACGGCTGCGTGCCGTTCAACGTGTTCGGCATGGGCGTCAACAGCCAAGCCGCGGTCGACTATTTGCAGGGCCGCTACGGCTGGAACAATCATCGCCTGAACCAGAAGGTCGGCGCGATCAACCTCAACGGCAACCCGTTTGAAACCTGGGCCGGTCCGGTCTCGCTCGCGCTCGGTTATGAATTCCGCAAGGAAACGATGCGCCAGATCTCGGATCCGGAAGAACAAGCCAATCCGACGATTTGGTTCCAGGGCGCAGGGCAGCCCTACACCGGCGCCGTGACCGTGAACGACATCTACGCCGAAACCGTGATCCCGCTTGCCAAAGACGCCGGCTGGGCCACCGCCTTCGACGTCAATGCCGCCGTCCGCGCCACGCACTACTCCACCTACGGCTGGGTCGCGACCTGGAAGGTGGGCGCCACATACAGCCCGGTGGACGATTTGCGTCTGCGTGCCACACGCTCGCGTAACATCCGCTCGCCCACGCTGGTCGACCTCTACCAGGCCGGCACCAGCATGAACAACGCGCTCAATGACCCGTTCACGAACTCGACCGTGAACTACACATCGCGCACGTCGGGCAACCGCAACCTGGTGGCCGAAAAGTCCAACGATCTCGGCCTTGGCATCGTCTATCAACCGTCGTGGTTCCAGGGATTCAACGCCTCGGTCGACTACTACCGCATCAACATCAAGGATGCGGTGAACCAGCCGAACGCCACGGACCTCGTGAACCTTTGCTTCAGCGGTAATCAGGCCGCCTGCGGCTCCATCACCCGGACGACCCAGAACGGCGCGCCGTTCCTGTTCATCCAGGTCCAGCCGCAGAACTTCGCGACTGAAAAGGCCCGCGGGATCGACTTCGAAGCCAGCTACCGCACGCCGCTGGCCTCGATCTTCGACTCCGCGGACGGTGATATCAGCCTGCGCATGCTCGCCACGCGTTATCTCAAGTACGAGATCAACAACGGCACCGTCGGCTCGATCATCATCGATTACGCCGGCACCAACGGTCCGGGCGGCAACAGCGTGCCGAAGTGGCGCCTGCAAAGCGTGCTCGGCTACAACCTCGATCCGGTCAACCTCGGACTTACCTTCCGCTACATTTCCTCGGGTAAGAACGTGGCGACTCAGATCGAATGTCAGTCGGGTTGCCCGGCATCCACGCCGCAAAACCTGACCGCCGATAACAACACGATCAGGGCGGCTTACTATCTCGACCTCAACGTCGGCTACAAATTCGACGTTGGCGAGACCGGTTCGTCGGAGCTGTTCCTGAACGTGCGCAACCTGTTCAACCGCGATCCGGAAATCGCGGCGCGCGGGCCGGGCGGCACCTCGTACGACTTCCCGCCGACGTCCGTGGGTCTGTACGACACCCTCGGCCGCGTCTTCCGCGCGGGTCTCCGCTTCAAGATGTAAGCCTTCACGATGTAGACAGCGCGTCACAACGAGCAATCTACAATGGGCCCAATCCGGGTATACTGGATTGGGCCCATTCCTTTTCGGCGGCCATCATGAACGGGGGGATTTATATCCATGCGTAAGGTTCGTTTTCTCACGACTTTGGGGCTGACCACGGCCGCCGCGCTAGTGTTGCAGTCCTGCGATAAGCCCGCGCCCAAAGAGCAGGCCAAGGCGCCGTTCAGTGTGGTCGAGGCGTCGATCCCCGACATGCAGAAGGCGATGCAGGAAGGCCGCACGACGTCGCGCGAAATCGTCACGCAATACCTGGCCCGCATGGGCATGTATGAAGACATGCTCAACGCCGCGGTCTCGGTGAATCACAATGCGCTCGCCCAGGCCGAGGCGCTGGACAAGGACCGCGCCGAAGGCAAGGTTCGCGGCCCGCTGCACGGCATCCCGGTCGCCCTCAAAGACAACATCATGACCAAGGACGATATGCCGACGTCCGGCGGCATGCTGGCGTTCAAGCATTACATGGCCCCCTACGATGCGACCCTCGTCGCCAATCTCAAGGCGGCCGGCGCCATCATCATCGCCAAGTCGACCATGAGCGAACTTGCCGGATGGTACGGCAGTGAAAAGCGCCCCGGCGGGTACAACGGCGCGGCAGGGCAGAGTTACAATCCTTACGATCCCCGCGCGAACGAGGATGGTACGCCGGTGCTTGAAGTCGCCGGATCCAGTTCCGGCGTCGGCGTCGCCGCCAATCTCTGGGCCGCGAATGTGGGAACCTCCACGGGCGGTTCGATTGAAGGTCCGTCCAATGCGAACATGATCGTCGGCGTGCGCCCATCGACGGGACGCATCAGCCGCTACGGCATCGTTCCCCTCACGCTCGATCAGGATACGGCCGGCCCGATGGCCAAGCATGTCGTCGACGCGGCCATCATGCTCGGAGCCATGGAGGGCGCCGCCCAGGACCCGAACGATCCGCGCACGTCTGAATGCACGCCTCCGCCGAACCGCGACTACACCGCGTTCCTGAAGGCCGATGCGCTTAAGGGTGCCCGGATCGGCATTCCGCGCGCCGGCTTCATCACGGCGCACACCTACCCGGGCAAGGCGCGTCCGTTCCCTGGCCTGAAGCCCGCCGAGCTTGAGTCCATGGAGGGCGCCATCGCGGCGTTGAAAGCCGCCGGCGCCGAAGTGATCGATCCGGCGGACCTGCCGAGCACTGTGGCCACCGATCCACAAAAGAACATCTCGGCGCACTTCATCTGCCAGCTTGCCAGCGACGGGAAAGCCCCGGACGACTATTGCTCGAACGTGCTTCGCTATGGAATGAAGCGCGACTTCAATCTTTGGCTCGCGTCTCTCGACGACAAGGCGCCGGTGAAGACCCTGAAGGAGTTCTTGGCCTGGAACACGGCTCACGCGGCCGACGGCGCGATCCGCTACGGGCAATCGCGTCTGGAGGCGGCCGAAGCGGTCGATCTCGAAAAGGATAAGGCGCGCTACGAAAAGAATCGCGCCGAGGATCTCGTCCTCACCCGGGACGAAGGCATCGATGCGGTCCTCACGGGGAACAAGCTGGATGCGATCATGTTCCCGGAAGCGAATGGCGCCAACTACGCCACGAAGGCGGGTTATCCGATCGTCGTCGTCCCGTTCGGCCTTGTGCCCAACGACAACCCCGGCGCAAACGGCTCGGAGGACCGCGTGAAGCCCTTCGGCGTCAGTTTCGTCGGCGGTCATTGTGAGGACCCGAAGATCCTGGGCATCGCCTACGCCTTCGAACAGGCGACGAAGAAGCGCGTGCCGTCCAAGCACACGCCGTAATCGAAGTCCGGACGCCGCGCATGAATCGCCTCAAACAAGCGCTTCTCGAGCGGCGTCCCACCATCGGGCTGTGGCAGTCGCTGGCGAACCCCACCACAGCGGAAATCTGCGCGGGCGCGGGCTATGACTGGCTGATGTTCGACGGCGAGCATTCGCCCAACACGCTGCAAACCCTCCTTGCACAGTTGCAAGCCGTCTCCGCCTATCCGGTAGAGGCGGTCGCGCGTCCGCCGGCGGGCGATCCCGTGTTCATCAAGCAGTATCTCGATCTCGGCGTCCGGTCCTTGCTGATCCCGATGGTCGAAACCCCCGCGCAAGCCGCGCATGTGGTGGCGTCCACCCGCTTTCCACCCCGCGGCATTCGCGGTGTCGCGGCCGCGACGAGCCGGGCGTCAGGCTTTGGAACCAACCCGGACTATCTCGCGCATGCCCACGAGGATGTTTGCGTCATCGCCCAAATCGAAAGCCGTACCGCTCTTGATGAGATCGAAGGGATCGCGGCGGTCGAGGGTATCGATGCTTTGTTCATTGGGCCTGGCGACCTCTCGGGCTCGCTCGGGCATCTCGGGAATGCAGCACACCCGGAGGTGTGCGCGGCGATCGAAAATGCCTTTGCCCGGATCAAAGCCGCCGGCAAGCCCTGCGGCATCTTCGCAAAGGATGCCGAGCAATCGCGCGCCTATCTCGCGGCCGGCTATGCCTTCGTGTCCGTCGGCACGGACGTGGGCCTCCTTGCGCGCGGCGCGCGGGACCTCGCGGCGCGCGCTAGATCTTAGCGGGCGACCTTCCCGCGACTTTGACCGACCCGGCGGACGCATTTGATTTCAAATGCAACTTCTCAATCCTATAGGATTCTTGCTGGCGAACGCGCGGGCAGGCGGTTAGGTTGGCGGGACGGGAGACCTTGATGGAACAGAAGAACGTAAAAGCCCCCTCGCGGCCCGCCGATCTCGAATGCCTGCGCGCGCTCGAGCAGAAAGTCCTGTGGCTCGCCAGCTGGACGATTCACAACGCAAATCATCTTCGCGATACCGGCGACGGCGTGAAGGTGGGAGGGCATCAGGCGTCGTCCGCATCGCTTGCAACCATCATGACGGCGCTCTATTTCGCCGTGCTCCGCCCTGAAGACCGCGTTGCGGTGAAGCCGCACGCGAGCCCCAATCTTCACGCGATCCAATATCTTTATGGCCGCCAGAAGCTGGAGAAGCTGCAGAATTTCCGCGGCTTCAAGGGCGCGCAGAGTTATCCGTCCCGCACCAAGGACACCTGCGACGTCGACTTCTCCACCGGATCGGTCGGCCTCGGCGTGGCGCAGACCCTGTTCTCGTCTTTGGTCCAAGACTATGTGCACGCCCACCGGTGGTCGGATCTACCCAAGGGCCGCATGGTGGCGCTGATCGGCGATGCCGAGATGGACGAAGGCAATATCTTCGAAGCGATGCTCGAAGGTTGGAAGCAGAACCTCAAGAACTGCTGGTGGATCATCGACTTCAACCGCCAGAGTCTCGACGCCTGCACTTTGGAAGGGTTGTGGGAGCGCTACGCACAGGTGTTCCGCGATCTCGACTGGGACGTTGTCATTCTGAAGTATGGCTCGCTGCTCGAAGCCGCATTCCAAAAGCCAGGCGGCGACGCGCTGCGCGCGTGGATCGACGCATGTCCGAACGCGCTCTACTCCGCGCTGACCTTTCAGGGCGGTACGGCGTGGCGAAAGCGTCTGCTGGCGGATCTCGGGACGAACAACGCCGCGGCAAGCCTCATCGCGGAATACGATGACGCGGGCCTCGCGGCGTTGATGACCAATCTCGCGGGCCATGACTTACCGACGCTCCTGTCGGCGTTCGCAGCGATCACGCACGAGCGTCCGGTTTGCTTCATTTGCTACACCATCAAAGGCTTCGGGCTGCCGCTCGCGGGACACAAGGACAATCACGCCGGCCTCATGAATCTCGGGCAGATGGAGGAATTCCGCGCCCGTATGAGAATTCGTGAGGGGCATGAGTGGGATCATTTCGAAGGTCTCGACCTCGCGCCCGACAGACTGAAATCGTTCCTCGCGCAAACGCCGATGGCGCTCGCGGGCGAACGGCAACATAAGTCGCCCGTCCTCCCGGTTCCCGCCGACGTCGAACTATCAATTCCCGAAACCATCTCCACCCAGGCGGGCTTCGGCACGATCATGAACAACCTCGGTAAGGTCGAAAGCGCGTTCGTCGAACGCGTTGTCACCACCTCGCCCGATGTGACCGTATCGACGAACCTGGGTGGCTGGGTCAACCGGCGCGGCCTTTTCTCCAAGGATGCGCGCGGCGATGTCTTCAAGGACCAGAAAGTCCCGTCCACCTTCAACTGGTCGGCTTCGCCGAGCGGCCAGCACATGGAGCTCGGCATCGCGGAGTCGAATCTCTTCATCCTCCTGTCCGCGCTCGGACTTGCCCATACCATCAGCGGCGCGCGTCTATTTCCCATCGGTACGCTCTACGACCCATTCATCGCCCGCGGCCTCGATGCGCTGAATTACGCCTGCTATCAGGACTCGCGCTTCATGCTGGTGGCGACGCCTTCCGGAATCAGTCTTGCTCCCGAAGGAGGCGCTCACCAGTCCATCGGCACGCCGCTCATCGGCATGTCGCAGCCGGGGCTTACGTCGTTTGAACCTGCGTTTGTCGACGAGTTGCTCGCGATGATGCTCTGGTCGTTCGCCTACCTTCAGAAGCACAATCCCGATGCGCCGGCCGGCGCCAACCTGTTGCACGATGAGAAGGGCGGCTCGGTCTACCTCCGTCTCTCGACGCGCCCGTTGGAGCAGCCAAAGCGGCAGATGACCGAGGCTCTGCGCCAGGACATTATCGCCGGGGCCTATTGGATGCGTGAGCCCGGCCCGAACTGCCAGCTGGTTGTGGTCTATGCCGGTGTCGTGGCTCCGGAAGCGATCAACGCGGTGGGGTTGATGGCGGAAGACCGCCGCGACATTGGTCTGCTTGCGGTGACGTCGCTCGACCGTCTGTACGCGGGTTGGACCGCATCGCACAAGAAACGTGAAGACGGCGGCGGCGCCATGTCGCATATCGAACGCCTGCTCGGCGTTTTACCGCCGCATTGCGCTCTCGTGACTGTGATTGACGGACACCCCGCCAGCCTGGGCTGGCTGGGCGCAGTCGCCGGCCATCGCGTTCGCGCCCTAGGCGTCGATCAATTCGGGCAAACGGGCTCCATTGCCGAGCTTTACCGCCATTACGGTATCGATTCGCAGGCCATTATCGCCGCCGCCCAGCACCTCACCCAGGGCCGGCCGATCCGCTATTCCGGCGCCCCCTAAGGCCGGACGCCGCAACGCCTGCGGGAAGCCCATTGACCGCAATCAATGTGCGGTCAGGCCCTACCCTCCAAAGTGACCAGGCTTTCGCCAAGGGACCTAGGAGGGGTAAATGCGTCGCATCGGTGCGCTCATTGGTTTGGTGGCCATCATGGCCGGGTCAGCGTCTGCTTACGCTGACGACAAGGACACGATCGAATATCGCCAACACATTATGAAGGCTCTCGACGCGCAAGTCGCCGTCCTGGGCATGATCCTGTCGGGCGCAGCGCCCGAGGATAATCTCCTCAGCCACCTCGATACGATCGCCCTGATCGCACAAGGTAGCTTGCAGAGCTTTCAGGCTAAAGCGCCCGGCGGCGACTCCAGCCCGGAAGTCTGGGCGAAATGGGACGATTTCTCGAAGCGCATGAACACGTTCGCCGCGGCCACCGCCAAAGTGGCGAAGATCGCGCGCGAACAGGGCAAAGACGCCATCATGAGCGAAGTCGCCCCGGCCCTGTCTTGCAAGTCCTGCCACGACGTCTATCGCGTCAAGAAGTAAGATCCGCTCCCATAGCCGGATCGCTCACGCCGTGCTTGCCGGTCTCGATACGCCCGGCGGCGCGGCGTGAAAGTCCTTCGCCGGACACCGTAAAGTCGTACCATTGACCGCTCGCCGCGACGGACCACTCCTTCGTCGTCCGTCCTCCGGCCGCGACCGTCATGTCCTCACCGGCAAGCCCATACGCATTGTGCGCCAACTTCAAGGCTGCCGCCGTTCTTCCGGCATTTCTCATCATCAGCTGCAGCTTTTCGGTCTTGGGTAGATAACGGAGTTCCATCTCCACCCGAAGGCCGTTCGCATCGCCCACAAAATCACGGCGAAAGCCGTTCGGGGCGATGACGAACAAGTCGTAACGTCCGCTGTCGGCGCCGGTGTCCCAGGAATCTGAAAGGCTCTTGCCGGCCTCAACCGTATAACGCTTCGGAATGCGGTCGAGATGAAGCCGGTCGTAAACGTGAAACACCGCGCCCTGCTTGCCGGTGTTGCGAAACTCGATCGTCACCGCGCTCGCCCCGACCGTGGAGGTCGCATTTAGTTCGTACGGGAGCGCCCGCGAAGGCCGCGCGCCCTTCTCCTGGAACAATGCTTCGTTCTGCGCGGGAGGCAGAATTTTAGGACGCTGGATGTGATCCAGAACCACCGCCGAGGCCCCGCTCACGTCCGGGAGTCTTGGGAAGCTAGGATCGTTCGGCGTCACGAAATCGAACGCCGACGTCAAATCGCCGGCGACGGCACGGTGCCACGGCGTGATCGCGGGGATGACAACGCCGAAGCGTTTCTCGAGAAACTGTCCGACAGAAGTGTGGTCGAACACCTGCGAGTTGACCCATCCGCCCTTGCTCCAAGGCGAAACCACATACATCGGAACCCGCGGTCCCATGCCGAACGGGCGCACCACGCCGCTCCATTCGTCGCTTTTAGCGATATGCTTGCGCTCAGGGTCGTGGAAATAGTGCCCCGCAAGGTCCAGCGTCGACTTACCCTGAAGCACCCCATTCCGGTCGTAAGACGGCGGCGCCGACGGCGCCAGGTGATCGAATAGACCATCATTTTCATCGAAGGTCTGGAAGAACACCGTGCTCGCCCAGACCTGGGGATTCGCCGTCAGCGCCTGCAGGACGCGGGCGGTGAATTCCGCGCCCTCGACGGGTGTCGATGCGCTGGGATGTTCGGAATAGGGCGGCGAGGGCAGAATCCACGAAACCTCGGGTAACATGTCGTTCATCACGTCACGCTTCAGCTGCTCGAGCGACCAGTGGCTCATCCCCTTTTCGTAGAGCGCGTCGCCGGGCTTGCAGGTGCGGAAGCTTTCGAACGCCAGGCCGCCATGCATGGCGCCGGTCCAGTTATTGTTGGGGTCCTGATAGATGCGCCAGCTCACGCCGGCCTTCTCCAGCACGTCGGGGATCGTCGGCCACCGCAGATTATTGCCGACATAGGTGTAGCCGGGCTTGGGCAGCGAGCCCTTCACCCAGCCGCGGAAATTGTCGGGTTCCGCGTGCTCATCCGTGGCATTGATGCCCTTCGCGCGCAGTTCAGGATCGTTGCTGGCTCCGGACCAAAATACGACGCGATTCGGATCGGTGCCGGCGGTGACCGAACAATGATAGTGGTCGCAAATAGTGAACGACTCCGCGAGCGCGAACTGGAACGGAATGTCGTCGCGGCGGTAATGCCCCATCGTGTAGGGCGTCTTATAACGGGGCCATTCGGTCATGCGGCCCTGGCCCCATGCGCCTTGCGCATCGGCGTAGGAATGCGGCGTGCCGGGTACGCGCAGTGCATCAGTCGTCTTCGTGTTCAGATGGAACGGCATCATCTCCGACTCGCCGTCGGACTGAGACCAGACGTTCCCGCCGTTTGGATGCGGAATCGGATGACGGTCTCCAAAGCCGCGCACGCCCCGCAATGAGCCGAAGTAGTGATCGAACGAGCGATTTTCCTGCATCAGAATCACGACGTGCTTCACGTCCTTGATCGTGCCCGTCACTTGCTTCGCCTGAACGGCAAGCGCATCGCGAATGGCGGCGGGAAGCGCGGCAAATCCAACAGCCGCCCCCGCCGTTCCTGCGGCGGTCTTCAAGAATGTACGTCTGTTCGCGTCTGTCATCGCTGATGCCCCGTTGCGGTGTGTGGATCCGCAGTGTGACCAACGCCGTGCATGCATCGCGTGAATTCGCCATGAAGAGTGTGTGACCGTTTGACGACCAAAAGGCCGCGCGTTCCTTCATGCTTACGTCACGTCCGCTTCACGCCGTTGTCACCGCGCGCGCGTATAGCAACGGCTCTGCCGGAGATGCGCGTGGGTGAGGGCGCGTCTTTCCTCGCGCAGGGGGAAATCAATAAGGAGAGATCGGAATGTCCTCAGGGCAATTCAAAGAGTTTGCGCCCGCGCAAAACCGCGCACGCTTTACTACAGCTTCTTTCATCGCCGTCCTGCTGACATCCTGCAGCCTGTCGACGCTCGCGCATGCGCAGTCCGGGGGCGCTGAGAAATCTTTGCAGCTCGCGCAGGCCCAACAACAGTTGATCGAAGCGCAAGAGCGCGTCGCTCAAGCCCAAAGAGAGCTGGAAGCCGCTCAGCGCGAACTTGCGACAGCCGGCGCTCCGGACGATGTCGTGCAGGAAGCTGCCGCCGAGCCGGCCGGCCAGCAGCTGGCGCAGTCGAAGCAGGTTGCAGCCGCGCCCGCTGTTGAGACCATCATGGTCGAAGGCGAGCGGATCAATCGCGAGAAGCTCTCGGACGTTGCGGTCGACTTCTCGAAATTCGGCACGCAAGTGCAAGTCATCAGCGATGCTGAAATCGCAACGGGCGGGTTCACGAACTTCGCCGAACTGGCAGGAGGATTGATCCGCGGCGCGAACGTCGGCTATTCGCCTGATGAAGGCGAATTCACGATTCGCATCGACGGCGGCACCGACCGAGATACGCTTTTGCTTGTCGACAACGTTCCAACCTTCGACCGCGGCACGCCACTGGAAGATATCTGGGGCGCCACTGCGATCGATCCGCGTATGATCGATTCAGTTGAAATTTTCCGCGGCGGCCAGAGTCTTTATTACGGCGGCAACGGCGGCCTGGGTGTCGTGTCCGTGAAGTACAAACAGCCGGACGGCACGTTCAACGGCGAACTTGGTGTTTATTACGGTTCATTTAAGACTCGTGAAATCTACGGCAATGTTTCCTTCCCGATCGACGCGGAAGGCAAGCATAGCTTGATGTTCTATGGCCGTTCTTATGCCACGGACTCCAACCGCATCTTCGAGACCGAAGCCTATTCAGACACCGTCCTTGAAGTCGGCGGCCAGCACGACTTTCCCTATGAGTACAAGTCCATCGGCGCGAAGTACCTGTGGAAGATCGCCGACAAGACGGAACTTCGCGCAGGCGTGGAAATGGTCAGCACCTACTTCCATGATCCTTTCCCGAACGATCACGTCTATAACCCGAACTGGGCGGACTTCCCGAAGTACAGCCTTGAATTTCAAAGCCAGGTCACCGACAAGCTCAAGATTGAAGCCGAGGCCTATTATTCGGCGCCGGAGTTGTGGAACACCGAAGTCGACGTTCAGATCTGCCGTATTCCGCAGAGCGTTCTTAATCCGGCCACCGGACGCCCGTTCACGCTGGCGGCCGACTTTGAAGCCTACGCGCGTAACAACGGTATCCCGACGGGATGCGTCACCAACCCGGACGGCAGCACCAAGGCCGACAACGTCTCGCGCCAAGGCTTCTATGTAGACGCCAACGGCCGAATCAAAGGCACTCTGCAGAACCCATTCCGCATCGGCGACCCGATGGGCACCATCATCCAGACAGTCACAAGCTTCGGCACAGGAAACCCGGCGAAGGGCTTTGGCGAAGGAACGCAGCTCCGGGCCGGGTTCGTCGACTACGGCGCCAATATCCGCGGTAAATATGAGGTCACCGATTGGCTGTCCGCGGTCGTCGGCGTCCAGCGCACCACTTCCTACGATGTCTCCGCAGACGACTACGGGGTGTCCAAGGATCACATTAACTCCAACGGGATCTACGGCGATGTGCAGCTAAATCTGCCGTTCCTCGACGGCACCAATATTTCTGTTGGAGCGCGCAAGGACTTCAACAACCTGTTCGCCGACAACTTTATCTGGAAGTTCTCGGCGCGTCAGGAATTCGGTGGCGGCTTCTATGCCCGCGCCAGCGGCGGCACTTCGTATAATAACCCGCGTGCCCAGGAGGCGGGCTTGTTCGGTAATACGCGAAACAATCCCACCATCAAGCCGCAGGACGTGGAAACCTACGGCGCCGGCGCGGGTGTCAACGGCGACATCTTAGGCGGTACGTTCAACGTTGAACTTGGTTACTTCACGACCGACATCACCAATCTGTTCGGCAGCGCCGCGATCCGCGATGTATGTCCTGGCGTCGACCCGAGCCGTACCATCAATCCGAATATCATTACACCGGTCGAGTTCTGCCGGACCTTCGCCAGCTTCGGTTTGACGGGCCTCAGCACCGCCTTCTTCAACACGAAGGCGACCCAGGAGATCACCGGCTACACCCTCGATATGTCGGTCGACCTCGATCAGATCCAGGCCGATTTCAGCTTCACGAAGCAGGAATCTCTGGAGCCAAATCCGATCTTTGGTCTAACGGCGCTGCGGGCTGGTACGGGTGCGGCCCTCACCACGGTGGTGCCGGGCCGGGCGGGGGCCAACGCGATGCGCCAGTCGGGCGAGCGTCCCGAATGGATCATCTCCGCGCTGGTCACTTATACACCGACGGATCGTTGGGTATTCGCCCTCAATCCGCGGTGGCAGGGACCTGAGTGGCTTTATGTCCAGAACAACGCGGCGCGCTTCGTTGACGCCTCGGGCAACCGTACCAATCCCGACGTCAACTTCGGCGACTATTTCGTCCTGAACGGTTCGGTCCAGTATTACTTGGGCGATGAAATGCAGCACCGCTTCCTGCTGCGCGCAGTGAACATCTTGGATAAGAAGTACTCTGAGCGGGGCGGCGCGACCGATAAGGCTTTCACGCGTGCTGCGGTCCGCGGCGAAATCGGAGTAAACGACTCGGCCTACTATTACACCTATCAATTCTACGGGAAGCCGCGCTCCTTCTGGCTTCAGTACGCCTATCAGTTCTAGACTAGGCAGCGGGGACGGCCTCTTGCAAGACGCCGTCCCCAAAGCTGGGGGAGAGAGCAGCGATGATTTCACGCCGTTTCTTCATGGCTGCGGGCGGACTGACGGTCTCGATTCCCAAAGCCTTTGCACAATCCGATAAATATCATTTCACCCTCGGCGTGGCGTCCGGCAGTCCGCGCGCGGACGGAATCGTGCTGTGGACCCGTCTCGCGCCGGAGCCCCTGCGCGGCGGCGGCATGCCGCTGGGAAAGGCGAGCGTCCGCTATCGCCTCTGCGCCGATCAAGCCATGAAAAAGATGGTCCGCGAGGGCATTGTCGAGACGTCTGATGCCAAGGCGCATGCGGTCCACGTCACGCTGCGCGGCTTGGAGCCCGGCCGCGAATATTGGTACCAGTTCTCATACGGCAAGGACGAAAGCCCCGTTGGGCGGACGCGCACGGCCGATCCCTCCGCACCCGGCACCAAGCTCGCGCTCGCCAGCTGCCAAGCGTATGAGGCAGGCTTATTCACCGCCTATAACGATATCGCGGCGTGGTCCCCGGACTGTGTGATCCACATCGGTGATTACATCTATGAAGGCGCGGCCTCGGCGCCGGGCCCACGTAAAGCCAATGTCGGTGGGTTCGATGTCACGTGGGAGAACATCCGCTCGCATAACGGGCCGGAGACGGTCACGTTGTGGGACTATCGCAATCGTTATGCCCTCTACAAAAGCGAACCCGCGCTTCAGGCCGCTCACGCGGCGGCGCCGTGGATTGTTGCGCTCGACGATCACGAAATCGACAATAACTGGGCCGGCGATGTGCCGCAGGATCCGTGGGCGCAGACGCCGCTCGAATTCAAGGTGCGCAAACTTGCCGCGCTCCAGGCCTATTACGAGCATATGCCCTTGGAAGAACCGCCGACCGTGAGCGGGGTAGATTCACACCTGCAGCTGTACGGCGCCTACCGTTTCGGACCGGCGCAGGTTCACATGCTGGATACGCGCCAGTATCGCTCCGACCAAGTGTGCGGCCCGCGCGACCCTGGCGAGCGGAGCTGCGAGGCGCTTGCCGATCCGCACCTCACCATGACCGGTCCGGTGCAGGAACATTGGCTGGTCGACGCATTGCGGCGTTCACAAGCTCCTTTCAATGTCATCGCCTCCCAAACCTGGTTCGCCCCCTATCGGTACAACGCGCCGGGCGATGTCCCTTACGTGAACATGGACCAATGGGACGGCTATCCGCTTCAGCGCCAGCGGCTCATCGATGTCATGGCCGGAATCTCCAATCCCGTCGTCGTCAGCGGCGACTGGCATAGCGCCGCGGCCATGCGTATCCACAAGGATCCGTGGGATCCGAAATCGCCACGTGTGGGGCATAACTTCTGCGGCACATCGATTGCGTCCCATTGCCCCTGGAATGAAGCGTTGCGCGCGGCCCGGGACTACAACGGCCACGTCGATCATCTCAATGGCGCTCAACGCGGATATCTTCGCTTTGACGTGACCGCCAAAACCTGGCGGTCCGACTACCGCATCGTGGCGGATCCCAAGGACCCCAAATCCAAGGTGTCCACGGACGTGACCATCGATATCCGGGACGTCTAGCGGCCAGCCCTCCGACCGGCTAGAAAATGCCGGTGTGGCCCGATGGCCGCAGGGAGAGAGTGGTGCAGCAAGCGACTTTACATCTGCGCGGCGGCAGCCGCGTCGAGTGCCGGATGCCGTCAGATGAGGCGACCACGCGCGCGGTCGCAGTGTGCGTCAACACGCCCGATCAGGCGGAGGACCGGCGCCTGTCTTTCCAGAGCCCGGAGGGTAAGCCCATCGAACTCTCGGCGCGGGAAATCATCGGAATCGAGATGGATCCGCCCTACTGCGTGATCGAAAACTTTCTCTCACAGGCGGACGCCGAACGCGCCATGGCCCACGCCCTCGCCCATGAAAAAGAGTTTCGGGACTCCACGGTCTCCCTGGCGTCCAACCAAGGTGAATTCAAGCCGGACTATCAACTGCGCCGGTCACGGATTCTGGACAATGTCGGAGATGTCGCCCCGATGATCGGACAGGCACTGTTCCAAACAATGCCGCGCATCTTTGCCGCTCTCGGCGTGCCGCCGATGAATTTCAGATCCATGGAGCTGCAGCTGTCCGCCCATGGCGATGGGGACTATTTCAATACCCACACGGACAATGGCCTCCCGGACATCGCCCATCGGGTCATCAGCTATGTGTATTACTTTCACCGCGAACCGAAGCGCTTTTCCGGGGGGCATCTGAAGCTGTACAAAACCGTCGTTCACGAAGGCACCCACTCCTTCGGCGATCTGGTCGCGGATATCGATCCGCCCGGTAATGGGCTTATCGTCTTCCCGAGCTACATTCAGCATGAAGTGGCGCCCGTCCAGTGCGCCTCGTCTTCCATCGAAGACCAGAGACTGACACTGAACGGGTGGCTTGTTACTTGACCGCGGGGCTTAAAACGTCCCGCGCAAGCTGATCATGAACATCCGATCCCATTCGGTGACGTAATTTTCCGTCCGCGAGATGGCTCCGGCGATGACGTCGTTGCTGTAAACGATGCGGCGCTGGAACTCGCGCGTCCGCTGGGGCATCAGTCCATAACCTTCCACGCGCATCGTTAGGCTGCTTGTCAGCGTCTTCTCCACAAATGCATCCAGACGCGGGCCCGCGGACGACCACCGATAGACGCGGATGTCGCTAAACAGACGCTCTCCGCCGAACTCGCGGTAGTTCACACCATAGGTGAATCCCCACTTCGTGACATCGTGACGAAAGCCCAATTGTAGTTCGTGGTCCCAGATGTCATCCGCTGCCTGGGTCTCGCCGACGCGGTGTATTCCGCCCAGGAATGCATCGGTGCCTTCGGCTCTCTGACGCAGGTAGCGCGCATCGAGGGTGAGATCTGGAAGGCCGATCGATGCCATGCGAACGCTCGCCTTCACTTCGGCGCCGTAGTGCTTCGCCGTGCCAATGTTTCCTTGCGCCGAAACGCGTGTTCCGTCCGGCTCAACACGGAACAGGAAATAACCGATGTGGTCCTCGATGTGATTGTAGAACGCGCGCGCCTCGACCAGCCCTTGATCGCCCGGGAGCTGGCGCTGATAGCCCGCCTCAAATTCCCATTGGCGCTCCGGCCTGATACCGGGATTTCCCTCGTCGATTTCGTTATCCACCAGATCGAATTGCGGTACGAACAGGTCGAAGTCGAGCTGGCCGACCTTTCGCCCCACTTTGAAGCGCAGTTGATCGGCTTGCGTGAGGTCATAGCGGAGATCCGCCCGCGGCTTAGGGTAGACGTAGGTATGCTTCGCGCTGCCGGAGAAATTGTTGGTGATGCGAGACATCTCCACTATCACCGAGCTATTCAGCGAAAGCGCCGGCGTGATCTGCCACGTGTGGTTTGCGAACGCTTCGCCGCGGATTTCCTGGACGCGCGCGTTGCCGGTCGGAATGGCAATCTCTTCGACCTTTAAATCGCCATTACGGTCGAAGAACGGCCGCAGCTGCTGACGCAAGATATTGCGCGCGATTTCTCCGCCCAGTTCCAAGGTCTGCCCGGCGGCCAAGGGAAAGGCGACCGTGGGCCGCACGATCGATTCCACTTCGATCGGCACCCGGATGTTGCGGTTCAGTTCGGTGACCACCGGCCCGTTGATGAAGTTGCGGTACTCGTCGTTGGGATCGCGTTCGTAGGAATGGATGAAAAGAACATTTAGGCGCGCGCGGCCGATCAGGGCCTCATAGTCTCCGCCGACCTCCCACTGGTTTTGCCAGCCTTGGTGTCCACGTTTGATCTCGGTCGCGGTGAGGACGGGCCGCCCGGAGGTATCGTAACGCGTGATTCCGATATCGCTGTCGCTGTTGGCTTCGCGGGGCTCAAGGGACCCGTTCAGCCGCAAGATGTCGCCGTTTTCGAAATTGTAGGTAAGGTCTGCGGTCAGCGTGTACTGGTTCTGGATGTAGCGCGCGCGGTCGTTCCGCAGTTCACGAAGGGCGCCGTTCGGATAGAAGTATCGCTCCGTTTTGGTCAACTCGCGCCAATACGGATAGCCGCGGTTCCAGGCGTCGCGGCGCAAGCTGACGATATAGTCGAGCGACCCGACGCTGTCGCTGTAGGAGACGAGGCCGTCGCCGTCGTAAACGTCGTCGTCGTTGAAGCGAAAGGCCGCCTGCCAGGACCCCGATCCGGTGCTCGCACCTTCCTCCAGCACCACGTTGACCATCAATCCTTCGCTTTGGACATTCGCGTCGGCGGTGTTGCCGCGAATCAGTTCGATCCGAAGGACGTGTGCGCTCTGAATACGTTTCAGGGCGGCGAGGATCTGATTCTTGCCGGCAAATCGTTTTCCATTGAGGAGGATTTGATCGCCTGCCGAGCCGAAGCCGCGCTGTTGCTGATTGTTGTTGGCGTTGAGTGCATCCAGGATCGACGACGTGCCGGGCACGCGCCTCACCATGTCCTCGGCGGTCACCGTGTCGTAGCGTTCGAAATAGGCGCGGTCGTATATCTGTGTCGAACCTTCGGCCTCCTGCGCCTGTACACCTGCGGTCACGAAAAAGGCGGCCAGGCTCATCGCCACGCCGCCGCATACCAATCTACGCAATCTGAAGCTCCCTTATGAGAATGCGCGCAGTCAACGACGGCGCATTTCTTCGCGCAAGCCGAAAATGCGCGCGCATTTGTAACGAACGTAACAGGAGAGAGAGCGGGCCCGGTTACGCCGGATAAACCAGGCGCACGGGGTGAGGGTCGAGGGCGATGCGCAGCGGCAAGGTCGCGATGATATCGCCGTCCGCTTGGACCGGTTGGCCGTCCCGGCCATTCACGATGACCTCCCGGCCGGCGACCAACTCAACATCGTGCGAGCTCGTGATCTTTCCCAAAGCGAGCGCGAGCCCATAGCGGATCACGCTCAGCCATCCGCGCCCGTGCATCAACACGACATGAAACTTGTCTTCGCCGAGCGAGGCTTCGGGCGCGGCGATGAATGGACCGCCATAGCGGCGGCCCTTGCAGGCGACCATCGACACCGGCCGGTAAGCCACCCCATCGATCGTCACATCATGAGCGTGGAATCCGTACCGTAGCGATTGCCGGACCGATTCCCATACATAGGCGAGGGGCCCCAGCCACTTCTTGAGCTTCAGGGAGACGCGGCTCACCACCACCGCGTCGAAGCCGACCCCGGCCATCATGGTGAACCGGCGACCGTTGGCGCGTCCGACATGAACCGTGCGGATCGGTCCATGCGCCAGCGCCGCCGCGATTTTCTCCGGCGTGCGCGCGAGCCCGATCTCCTCGGCCAGCACATTTGCCGTTCCCAAAGGAACGATGCCGAGGGCGATATCCTTGCCCTCAAGGCCGTTGATGACCTCGTTCACCGTCCCATCGCCGCCGCAGGCTGCAACGACGTCGTAGGCGTCCGAGGATACGGCCCGCGCAAGGCGTTCAGCGTGTCCGGGCCCCGCGGTTTCGGCGAAATCGATCTCGCACGCGGTCGCCCTGAGTGAGGCGATCACGCGCTCCAAACGCGCGCGCCGCGCTGTCCCCGCGGCCGGGTTGAAAATGACCAGAATGCGCCGCGCGCCCATGGCTATTCGAAATACTGGGCGAAGGCGGTGTTGAATTCCAAACGCTGCGCTTCAAGGCAGGCGTCCGTGTCGCCCTCGCAACCCTGGAAGGCCTTACGCTGGGCCAGCGAGAGGTCATCCAGACCGAAGCCGAAGCGCTCGAGTGCAGCCGGCGCCAGCATCACGATATCGAGCGGCTTCGCGTCCGGTCTTTCACTCTGCCCATCGCAGGCGAAGTTCACGCAGCGGATATCGTAGACCGTCAGATGGCGCGCCTTTTCATCGCTGATGAAGCGCAGCGTGAATTCGGGCTGATGGTCGCCAAACGTCACCACGCCGGCCGGGCGTCCGCGCGCCTGAAGGGCATCGACGAAATCGCCGTAGGCTTTATCGGCTTCGTCAAAGCGCTGAATATAGTCAGCGAGCGGATCTTGCGTCGCGTGCGGCCCGTGCTGGCTGATGGTCAGCATGAACGCCACCACGGGCTTGTCCGAGCCTTCCAGCTTTTTCAGCATCGCTTTGTAGAAGAAGTCGTCGGGAATCTTCCAGTCCCAACCGGTCGCAATGCCAAGCGATTGGGCATCGTAGAATTCGTCGACACCGATCGAAGCGTAAAACGGCGCGGCATTAATGAAGAAGCCCGGCACCGGATAAAACACCACGGTGCGATAGCCCAGCTTTTTGAGCTCGGTGAAAATCGAGCGGTGAACGCGGCCCTCGAGCTGATGGAACACGTAAAGGCCGTCACCCCCGAACTCCTGGGGACGCATCTGCGTGGTCAGCGAAAATTCAGTGCGCCACGTGCCGCCGCCGTACGTGTGCACCTTGAGCGGCCCGCGCTGCGCCGCGGCGCCGGCGAAAATCCGCTTGGGCTTGTGGTCGGGCTGTAGCACCTCGGGCAGGAACGTCGATTCCTGCAAAAGGAAGAAGATGTCCGGGAGGCGCGCCGGCGGTGTCAGGCCCTGGTGTTGGGTCTGCGCCGGCGGAAGCGCCGCTTGTGCCGAGGACACCAGATGGAGTTGCGGACTTGGCGCCTGGGTCGATTTGATAAAGGTGCGGATGGTGGGCTCGTGCAGCGCCGGCTCCCAGATCGCGATCTGGGGCTCGGTGCGCATCGCGAAGATGCAGTAGCCCGACATCAGCACGAGCGCTGCGATCCCGCCCTTCTCAAACCAGGTAAAAGGTCCTCGTCCCGCAAGCAGGTGTTTGCCGTAGAAGAAAATCGCCGCCGCGGTCAATACGATGCCCGACGCCACGCGCCAGTCGTTGTAGGCCAGCATGAGGACGTTGCCGCGCAGGAAGAAGTGATCGTAGGCAACGAGCGGAATGTTCGTGACAAAAGCCTTGCCGACGCTGACGGCCAGAAGGACGGCCGCCGGCAGCAGCGAAAGAGTCGTCAGGATGACCGGATGTTTTCCGCGCGCCGCGCCGACCGCAAAGAAGGGCAAAGCGACCAGGGCGACGTAGGGATCGTCGTAGACGATCGCATAAATGATCGCGGCTGCGACGAAAACGGACGCGATCGCCAGCCAGATCTTAGACCTTGAAGCCGAGCCGACCGCACCTTCGCTCATGAATATTTCCACACGAAAGCGGGCGGAACGTTCAGGAGTTCAAGTCCGGCGAGTTCGCTCTTGGCGAAGATGCCTGTCAACGGATCGTGCGGGAAATAGGTATAGGTCACGAGCTCGGCAATCATACCGGCCTTATAAGCCTGAGCGATGCCGTCCCGCAGGAACTCGAACTCGGGATTGTTGACGCTCGGGATGCTGCTGACCACGACCGTGGGCGTCGAAAGCTGCGCCAGCGCGGGCAGGGCGCAGGTATCGAGAATGGTACGCTCGGGGAAAATCTTCTTCAGATGTTCGTAGCGTGTTTTCTCACGCTCAACGCTGACGGTGGACTCCGGCAGCAGCGCGGTCACCGAGCCGAAGCCCGCGCCGAGTTCGAGCACGGGCAGTGAAGGGTCACTGATGGCGTTGCGCATGCGGCGCGCCAGGAACTGCGACGATTCGCAGATGGCGCCGATGCTGCTTGTCCACGATCGGAAATTTTTGATCCGCGTCGCGATCTTGGTCAGTTCGCGATCGAGCCCGGATACCGCATCTAAGTTTTGCATGAAACTCCCACAACTCCCCATCAGCCCCGGCGTATAGGTCATATTTCTGTAATCGGAATTCAAGGCGGGATTAGGGTGGATTTTTCCCTTTATAGTTCAAAGGGTTAGGTCCGCCGCTGCGCCTGCGGCCAAAAATCCGCCGCAAAACCCGATCGAAAACGGACCCGGATGGGTTCGATTCCTGGTTTGATTGCAGGGATTTAAAGCGATTAGGCGGCCAAGCGCGCGGAGCGCTTCTTCAGCCGGTGCCCTACGCTGACAATCGCGGCGATGGCGGGCAGCAGTTCCTTGCCAAGCTCCGAGAGCGAATATTCGACCGAGGGCGGGGACGTCGGTTTCACGTCGCGGTGGACGACCCCCATGTCCTCCAGTTCGCGCAGCCGGTGCGTCAAAACCTTTGCCGAAATCTTTCCGATGTCGCTGCGCAATTCGCCGAAGCGCCGGGCGCCGCCGCTCAAGTTCCAGATGATCGCTGGTGTCCATGCGCCGCGCAGAAACGCCATGCACTCGCCGATGGGGCATTGCGGAGCGGGCGATTTGTTTTTGCGAACCTTGAGCGCCATCGGGTGCGAGTCCTCGCCGCCGTTACGAATTGGAAACGGACTTACCAATCGGAAACCGGATAATAATGATATCCGAACGATACGTAGTTTACAAAGGTAACTCATTCCCGTAGCTGTCGGGGCATGAATATGGAATTCGCGAAGCGTTTCGGCGTCCGTCATCCGATCGTGCAGGGTCCGTTTGGCGGCGGCCTTTCGACACCGGCGCTCGCCGGCAGTGCTTCCAATCTCGGCGCTGTTGGATCGTACGGGGCCGAGCACCTGGCGCCCGAAGATATACTGAAACTTGCGGCCGACATTCGCGCGCGTACATCTCAGCCATTCAATCTCAATCTCTGGGTCTCGGTCTCCGATCCAGGCGGCGAAGAGCTCACCGAGGCCGAGTTCGAGCGCCTATGGCCTCTGTTCGAGCCCTACTACCGCGAACTCGGTGTGGCGAAGCCCGAGCGCCCGCAGCGTTTGCACGCGCCTTTTGCCGATCAGTTCGAAGCGATGCTGGAGGCGCGGCCTGCCATTTTCAGCTTTGTCTTTGGCATTCCGACGCCGGACCAACTTTCGCGCTGCCGCAAGAAAGGCATTCTCACCGTGGGCACGGCCACAACGATCGCCGAAGCGGTCGCGCTGGACGAGGCGGGCGTGGACGCCATCGTTGCGACCGGCTTCGAAGCGGGCGGCCACCGGGTATCGTTCCTAGCGTCGTCGGAAAGTTCTCTGATGGGAACGTTCTCCCTGACCCAAATCGTTGCTCCGCGCGTGAAGGCTCCGGTCATCGCCGCCGGCGGCATCGTCGATGTGCGCGGTGTCAAAGCCGCGCTTGCCCTTGGCGCGGCTGGAGTCCAAGTCGGCACCGCGTTTCTGGCATGCGAGGAGTCAGGGGCAAGCCCGGAGCACCGCGCCGCGCTGTTCAGCGCGCGGGCGGAGCACACCGTATTGACACGGACTTACTCCGGCCGTCTCGCGCGCGGTGTTCGCAATCGTCTCGCCGAGGAGATGCCCACCAACATCGCGCCCTACCCGATACAAGTCTGGTTCCTCAACAAATTGAAGGCCGCGGCGCGCGCTCAGCAACGCACCGATTTAGTGTCGGTCTGGTGCGGGCAATCGGCGCCGAACCTGAAACATCACACCGTCGCGGCTTTGATGGCCGATCTCACCAACCTCTAACTCAAGCCTTCGTCCGATCTTCACACAAGGAGTTCACGCACGTGACCTATCAGCTTTACTACGCCCCCGGCGCCTGTTCCCTCGCTCCGCACATCGTGCTGCGCGAACTTGGGGAAAGCTTCAGC
This sequence comes from Rhodospirillaceae bacterium, assembly GCA_041905525.1. Lineage (GTDB taxonomy): Bacteria > Pseudomonadota > Alphaproteobacteria > Rhodospirillales > Rhodospirillaceae > SHVO01. Next base: position 5,147 of record JAYRKY010000003.1, on the reverse strand, counting down.
CTAGTGAAAGTCTCGACCAAGACCCATCAGACCGAGGACGGCAAGGATTTCTACACGATCAATCCGAAGGGCTATGTGCCGGCTCTGGGCCTCGGGAATGGAGAAGTCCTGACCGAAGGCGCGGCCATCACTCAATTTCTCGTCGACGGAAAACCGGGCTCCGATCTTGCCCCGCGTCCGGGCACTTTGGAGCGCGCGCGGGTCAATGAATGGCTGGTCTTCACCAACAGCGAAGTCCACAAGACCTTCAGCCCGCTGTTCAACCCGGCCACCACCGATGAACAGAAAAAGTCGATTAAGGAGCGTCTCGCCAGCCGTTTCGATTTCATCGAGAAGGCCCTGGCGGACGGCCGCGCCTATCTGACGGGCGATAAATTCACGATCGCCGATGCGTATCTGTTTACGGTCGTGAATTGGTCGAACTTCACTGGCGTCGATATCGGCCCTTGGCCTAAGCTGCAGGCCTTCCAGGCGCGTGTGCTGGGTCGTCCGCATACCCAGGCCGCTATGAAAGCTGAAGGTCTTATCTGAGCCAGTTCGCGATCATCGTTGCGGTCGGACCTTGGGATCCGGCGTCCTGGCGCGGTCACTTTCAAGCTGCCGCGCAAGGACGCACGGTCCATTTCTGGCCGCAAGATGGCGCGTTCCAGCCAACATCTCCTTATGTCATCTGCGCGTGGAAAGCGGACCCGGAGCTTTACAGGGCTTTCCCTGATCCGCGCGCGGTCTTTTCTCTCGGCGCGGGTGTAGATCACCTTGCCCCGCTCAAGGATAGGACCGACCTTCCGGTTTACCGCGTCATCGATCCCGACCTCTCAGCGCGGATGGCAGAGTACGTGACGTTCGCGGCGCTTTTTCTGCACCGGCAAATTCCACTTTATCTGCGCCACCAAAAGCAGCGGATATGGGATCCGCCCGACCAGAGCGCGGCGTCGGGCCTGCGCGTCGGATTGATGGGCGCGGGGGTCATGGGTCAGTCCAGCGGCCGGGCCCTCAAGGCTCTCGGGTTCGATGTGGTCGGATGGGCGCGGAGCCCCCGCGCCGACTCCGCGTTTCCTATTCACGCCGGCCGGCCTGCCTTGAATGAGCTCCTTGAGTCGGTCGACATTCTCGTCAACGTGCTGCCGCGCACCGATGACACGACGGGTCTCGTCGATAAAGACGTATTCGCACGCCTTGGCCGCCAACGGCCGGGGCCGAAGTATTTCGTGAACGCCGGACGCGGGGATACGGTGGTTCAAGACGATCTGATCGCGGCTCTGCGGTCGGGCATTCTGAACGGCGCCGTGCTCGACGTCTTCACCCCGGAGCCGCTGCCGCCGGACAATCCCCTTTGGGCGATGGACAATGTATTGATCACCCCGCATGTGGCGGCCGATTCAAATCCGCTCACGATTATCCCGCAGGTGATCCAGGATGTGGCGAGTCTCGAGCGCGGCGCGCGGCCGGCGGGCGTCGTCGATCTGAAGCGCGGGTACTAAACGCGTGCCGTCCAGTCTCGATGCTGTCGATCTGAAGATCCTCGCCGAGTTGCAGGAGGACGCCTCGCGGTCCTCGGCCGAAATCTCTGAAGCGGTCGGCATCTCCACTTCGACCTGCAGCAATCGGATTAAGCGTCTCACCGTCGAAGGTTACGTCAAGAAGACGGTCGCGCTGTTGAATCGCGACAAGCTCGATATGCGGACGCAGTTCTTCGTCAAGGTGAACGTTCAGCAGCACGATCCGCAGTACATTCGCGACTTCACCGAGCGCATGAAAACCATGCCCGAGGTTCTCGAATGCCATGTGCTTCTGGGCGCATTCGATTTCTTGCTGCGCGTCATCACGCCCGATCTGCACGCGTACGAGGATTTCTATTTCAAGAAACTCTCCTGTATCCCAGGCGTGCGCGAAGCCTCGACGTTCGTCAGTCTTTCCGAAGTGAAGATGACGACGGCTCTGCCCTTGCCGCGACGATAGATTTAGCCGCGCACCGGCGGGACGAGCGGGGAGGTCGAGACCATCTTGTCCAGCACGAAGGATGTGCGTACGGCCTGCGCGCCGGGCAATGTCATGATCTGATTCAGGACGCCGCGGGTGTAGGCGTCGAGGTCGGGTGCGATGACATGCAGCAGAAAGTCTGTGTCGCCCGACAGGAGATAGCAGGCGCGCAGACTGTCGAGCTTCTGAATCTCGGCCATGAAACTATCGGCGGTGATCTTCGCCTGACGATCGATGGTCACGGCGACAAAGGCTTCCACCTGATAGCCGATGGCGCGGAGCGCGACGTTCGCCCCGTAGCCCGTGATCACGCCGGCCTTCTCCAGTTTGTCGATTCGCTTGTGGCAGGCGGTCGCGGACAGATTGACCCGCTCAGCCAAGTCGACGACCGCGATCCGGCCCTCGCTTTGAAGGAGGCGGAGGATGCGAATATCGGCGGTGTCCAGTTCAATCATAGTGAAAATCACACCGAATTCTTACTATTGGAGTGATTATATCACTATTTTTACGCTTTTGTTTAAAAATTCGCCGAGAATGTCCGCCCGCTCGCCGGTACACTTCATCCATATCACGTACTGTTGGGAGGATACCGCATGGCCAAAACTCAGGCCGTCACCGCCGCTCATAACGTCACGGCCAACGTCGACTGGGAGAAAGTCGCGCGCGCGCTGTTCCTCTCGCGACGGCTCGACGACATCGAAGAGCAGAAGCTGCTGCCGGAACGGAAGATGTTCTACCAGTTCTCCGGCCGTGGCCACGATCTGGCACAGATCATCCTTTCGCAGCGCCTGACCCACGCTTATGACGCGGCAGCCGGTTATTATCGCTCGCGTCCGCTGCTGCTGGGCCTTGGCATCCCGTTGGAAGAAGTCATGGCGGCCACATTGATGAAGGTCGGTGGCTACAGCGACGGTAAGGATGTGGGGACGGTGTTCAATTTCCCGAACCCCGGCGGCGCGAAGGGCCTGCCGATGGCGGGTGGGGTCGGGACGCAGTACACGCCGACGGCCGGGTGGGCGCAGGCAATCGAATACTACCGGAATGTCCTCAAGGATAAGAACGTCGGCAACGCCATCGCCGTTGTCCTCGGCGGCGACGCATCTGTAGCCACCAATGGTTTCTGGGCCTCGCTCACGATTGCGACGACCCTCAAGCTGCCAATGCTTTTTTATATCGAGGACAACGGCTACGGCATCTCCGTGCCGTCGACGTTCCAGACGCCGGGCGCGAACATCGCGCTCAACCTCGCGAGCTTCAAGAACCTCACCATCTTCAACGGTGACGGCACCGACCCCGCCGAAGCTGCGCGTCTCGTCAATGAAGCGACGACTCACGTCCGCGACCGTCAGGGCCCGGCACTGCTGCGGTTGACCGTACCGCGCCTGGCGGGACACTCGGGTCAAGACACACAGGCCTATAAGGGCGCCGAGCGGATAGCCGAGGAAAGGACCCGCGATCCGCTGCCGAAATTGAAGGCGTTTCTCGTTCCTTCCGTGTTTTCGGAAAAGAAGTGGGCCGAGCTCGAAGAACAGGCCGGGCGTGATGTGGAGGCGGCGCTTGAAGCCGCATCACAGCGCCCAAATTTCGATACCAAGCAGCTTCAACGTCACGTTTTTTCGGAAGTGGATGCATCGGGCAAGCCTGATCTGCAGCAGATCGGCGGCCTCCTGCCGTCGGGACATCAGTTTCCGGCCTCAACCGAGGTGCCGAACCCGCAAGGTCCGCGAATCAATATGGTCACCGCCATCCGCCGCACGCTCGAGGTGGAACTTGCCACCAATCCGAAGATGGTCCTGTTCGGCGAAGACGTCGGACCGAAAGGCGGCGTGCATGCGGTGACGATGGGCCTACAGGAAAAGTTCGGCGACCAGCGCGTCTTCGACACAAGTCTTTCCGAGGAAGGCATCATCGGCCGCGCGGTGGGCATGGCGATGGCGGGTTTGCTCCCGGTGCCTGAGATTCAATTCCGCAAATATGCCGAGCCCGCCGTGGAGCAGTTGAACGATTGCGGCACGCTGCGCTGGCGCACCGGAAACCGTTTCGCCGCGCCGATGGTGGTGCGCATGGCGGGTGGTTTCTCCAAGTGCGGCGACCCGTGGCACAGCCAGACAAACGAAGTGCAATGGGTGCATGCCATCGGGTGGAAAGTCGCGGTGCCGTCCAACGCCGAAGATGCGGTGGGCCTGCTGCGCGCGGCCCTGCGCGGCAACGACCCGGTCGTCTATTTCGAACATCGCGCGATGCTCGACCATGCTTGGTCGCGCCGCCCCTATCCGGGCGATGACTATGTCGTGCCCTTCGGCAAGGGCACCAAGACTATGACGGGCGAACACATCACCCTGGTTGCTTGGGGCGCGATGGTTGATCGCTGCGAAGAAGCAGCCAAGGCCTCGGGGTACACGGCCGATGTCATCGATCTGCGCACCTTGATGCCGTGGGACCGGGAGATGGTGCTGGAGTCTGTTCGTAAGACGCGGCGCTGCCTCGTGGTGCATGAAGATAACGCGACGGCCGGCTTTGGCGCGGAAATCGTCGCGGTGGTGAGCCGGGAATGCTTCCTGGATCTGGATGCGCCGCCGGAGCGGCTCACCATGCCGGACATCCCGAGCCCCTATAATCCGGTCTTGCTGCAAGCTGCGGTGCCAGGGGTCGATACGATCCGCGACGCCATCGTCGAACTCGTGACGTTCTAAGGGAATCGCCATGACCGACATCATTGTCCCGTCCGAGCAGACGGAAGGCACGCGTTTCAAATTCAAGGGCTGGCTCAAGGCCGCGGGCGCCCAGGTAAAGGTCGACGAGCCGGTCGCCGAGCTGGAAACCGACAAGGTGACGATGGAAGTCGTCGCCCCTGCCGCCGGTCATCTCGAACATCTGCCGATCGAAGTGGGCTCCGATGTCGCGCCGGGCGCGTTGATCGGGCGGGTCTCGGCCGGCGCTGCAAAGCCGGCTGCCGCGCCGGCCGCGTCGGTGCAAACTGCGCCGGGCGGCAACGGTCCCCCCGCGCCGCTCGCGCCGCGCGAACGCGGGCATAGCGGGGACACCGCCGCGGCGCTTGGGCTGTCGCCGGCGGTGCGCCGCCTGATCGCGGAACACAATGTCGATCCTAAGGACGTCCAGGGCACCGGACGCGGCGGGCGCGTCACGCACACAGACGTGCTGGCGTA
>JAYRKY010000051.1:0-5401 GCA_041905525.1 Rhodospirillaceae bacterium | reverse complement strand
GATCTGGCGCGCTCGTTCTTCGAGACGACCGCGTCGACCGCGACCTTCACGCAGTCGGTGCAGACGTCGCGCAACATGGTCGCGGCGAACGTACGGCTGCGCTTCGACGAGACGCTGATCCTCTCCGGCCTCAGCGAGCGCGAGATCACCTCGACGTCGAGCGGCGTGCCGGTCCTTCGCGACATTCCGGGGCTGCAGTACCTGTTCCAGCGCCGCACGGGCCGCGACTACACCAAATCGGTCATCATCCTGCTGACGCCGCGCCGCGTGGCGGGGTTCGAGACGAACCTGCGCGAGCTCGACCGCAGCCTCGCCGCGTCGGAGCGCAGCGAACCCGAAATCCTGCGCAACGCGCGCGCAAAGGCCGTCAAGGACCTGGGCGGCCTGTGGCCCAACCAGCTGCTCGCGCTGCGCCACATGGACCGGAACATGCTGTTCCGCGGCGTGCGGACCGGCGACATCGATCTCGAGGAGTGGGCGGAACCCACGCGCCTGCGCCGGCTGTTCGAGGACGCCGCACGCCTGCTTGTACGCTGAACCGGGCGATCCGCCGGAAGATCCCGGAGAAAGAGCAAACCGCAATGCGCCGCAAGATCGCAATCCTGCTCGCCACGCTCGCCGCCGGCCTCGCCGCACCGGCCGTCGCCCAGATGCCGCCGCCCTTCGAGGGCACCGGACAGAATCCGGGCGCGCCGCCCATCTTCAATCGACCGCAGGTCCCGACCAATCTCGACCTTCGCAAGCCCGTGAAGATCGTTTCGGGCCGCTATATCAGCCAGAACCAGTTCCAGATCCTCAAAGACCCGTTTTCGATCTCCATTGCGGCACAAAAAACGACGCAGCCCGAATTCGTCGCCGACCAAAGCCGGTACTTCACGGAGCTTTTCGTCGTCGACACGGTTTTCGGAAAGCCGGTCGCGGGAGTCCCGGTGGCGGTCGTGTGCGTCAGCGGAACGTGCCCGAAGAACGACGTGACCTCCGCCGTTTCCGACCAGTGGGGCCGCATCGCGCTGACGCTCAATCTCGGAACCGCCGGCGAGAAGGTGGTCACCGGGATTCAGGCATCCGGCGACAAATACAAATCGGCCGCGGCGCAATTGACGTACGACGCGTCGATGGTGCCGACCAAGGGCATGGTGTGCGTCGTCAACCTGACGGGCGGCGCAAGGCCCTATGCCGACCAGTTCGCCGCGATCCTGTACGAGACCCTCGAGCAGTCCGGCTTTCCGCTGCTCGACAGGAACGTCGCCAGCGGCCAGCAGGGCCAGGTTCCGGTGAATTCCGATACGACGTTGAACGGCGCGAAAAGCGCGGTGGCGGATCTGCAGAAGCGGATCGCGTCGGCATCCGGCAAGATACAGATGGCTTCGGCCGCCGGTATCGCCGTGAGTGCGCTGACGCTCAATATCGGGATGATCGAAGCAAACGTCGTTGCCGCCATTTTCGGCGGATGGATGTCGCACTCGGGCGACGGCAGCTACAGGACGCGGGCGCTGATGAACGGCCCCGGCGAGAATTCCGGCTGGGCCTATCTCGAGCAGTGGAATACGGACTGCAAGATCTACAACCCGGGGGACGCCGTGGGGCTCTACATGCAGTACCACAAGTCCGGAAGCTCGTATTACAAGATCGCCGATTTCCCGGTCACGGTCCAACGCGGACACGTCACGATCGTGGAGACGCAGGGAACGTCGGACACCGGTTCGGGGTTCGGACCGAGCATGTTCTTGCGCTAGCCGATGTCTCGTTCAATTCCCTTAGCCTGCGTCGAAGCCCATAGCATTTCAGACATCGCTCATTAGCGCTTAGTGGGGCACGATTTGTGTAAATAAAATGATGCTACAGGGAGGATTACCCCCGCCCCGCGCATCACGAAGTCGCCACCCGGAACATCGTCTTTATTTGGGGTGGTAGCCGCCCCCGAAGATAGGCACTGGTTGTGACGCGATCAGTGTGTATTAAATCAATAAAATTTGGAAATGCACCTTTGCCTTTCGGAGGAAACTTTGAATCGGATATTCGTTCTGCTGTGCTGCCTATTTCTTGCCGGGTGTGCAACGCAGCGGTTCGGGCGACTAAGCCCGCTTTCCGAAACCGAGAAGCAGCAGCTGAACTGCCGCGAGATCGCGATTGAGATCGCGAAGGCCGAAGAGTTCCTGTTCCAGACGCGCCGCACGCGCACTGACACCAACGCGGCGCACGTGTTGGGATTTCTCGGCGACTTCGGGATCGGAAACGTGATGGAGGGAGACGCCGCCGAACTATCCGGCAACCTCCGACTCAAGGAACTGAAAGACCTTTCAGTCCGGAAGTCCTGCTGAAGACGCTGAAAAGAAATGGTGCCGCAGGAGGGAATTGAACCCCCGACCCGCGCATTACGAATTAAAAAGTCTGGGTTTCCGTAAGCTTCCCTCGGCCCCTCCCGATTTTCCGAACCGTCATATAGCCACGTATTTTAAGCCACAATTGATTCCCGTGAGCTTCCCCAGATTACGCTTGAGTTGCCTTCCGCCCGGGTGCACAGTGGGTGCACAGAAACCCCGGAACGTTTTGGGTGCACATGCAAAAGCCCATCACAAAGCGTGTTGTCGATGCCCTGAAGCCCGGGGATTTGATTGCTGACACCCAAGTTCAAGGCTTCGTGGTCCGGTGTCTCCCCTCCGGGGTAGTCACCTACGGCTTCCGGTATCGGCAGAAGCGAGGCGGAAAGCGCCGCTGGATGGGCCTGGGGCTTCACGGGCAGGTCACCCCCGACCAAGCGCGCACCATCGCCCAGCGCTACGCGGGGAACGTCGCAGAGGGTAGAGACCCCCTCGCAGAGCAGGTCGAGGCGAAGGCGAAGGCCAAGGGCGCCCAGACGGTCGGCGACATCCTCGACCGGTTCATCAAGGACTACGCCCGGCCCAAGGGCCTGCGGTCGACAGACGACACCGAGTCTCTGTTTGACCGGCTCGTGAAGCCCAAGATCGGGAGCGTGGCCGTCCACGACCTTCGGAAGTCTCATCTGGTAGACATGCTCGACAAGATCGCCAAGGAGAACGGCCCAACCCTCGCCGACCGGATGCTCGCCCATACCCGCCGAGCACTGAACTGGTACGAGGCGAGCAGCGGCGACGATAGCTTCCGGGTGCCGGTGGTCCGGGGCATGGCGAAGACCTCCCCGCGCGAACGGGCTCGCCAACGGGTACTGAGCGCCGACGAGATGCGGGAGATTGCCGCCGCGCTACCTTCTGTCCATCCGGTCTTTGCCGGGATCGTCTGGAGCCTGATGTATTCCGCCCAGCGCCGGGACGAGATCGCCCGCCTCCGCTGGGACGAAATCGACGGTGACCGAATCATCATTCCTGCCGAGCGATACAAGACCAAGCGCGATAACGTTGTGCCGGTCACGCCCAAGCTCAAGGAACTGATCGCGGCACAGCCCCGTCGAATGAAGTGTCCCTTCGTCTTCACGACCAACGGCAAGACCCCGTTCTCCGGGTTCTCCAAATGCAAGGCTGTGCTGGACGCCGCGATCAACGCCAGACGCAAGGTCGACGAGAAGAAGGACACGATGCCGAACTGGCGGCTTCACGACCTCCGACGGACCGCGCGCACACAGATGGCGGCTGCTGGCGTCACAAACGACATCGCCGAGCGTGTCCTAGGCCACGCGATGGAGACCATTCGCGGCACATATGACCGGCACGCTTACGAAGCCGAAAAGCGCGACGCCCTGGAGCGCCTGGGCGCGGCTATTGATCGCATCTTGAATCCGCCAACTGGAAACGTTGTCGAGATCGATCGACGCAGAGCTTGAGGGCCCTTCCCCGGAGACATTTGAATGTCGAATGGCGTCGACCCAAGAGATATCGCCACCGCGATCAAAAATCAGTTTTTGAGATCTAGGTTTAAGCTTGCTGGCGGGCAGATCAAGGCTTTGGCTATCGCTGCGGCGAGGATCGCAGATGCCCGTACCCGTACCTCGGAAAGCCTGAGCGACCTAAGACAGTCGAGCTTTATGGCACGTCCCGAGGGTGCCATTAAAATCGATCCGCGCAACAATCCTCGAGAACGGAAACGCGGAAAAGTCGCTACGGTAAATCAGCAAAGCATAGAGATCGTTGGATTTCTGGCGCTTGAGTGGGTCGACACGACTGGGCGGAGACTGCCAGCGCGCATCGTGGATCACCATTCGGACCCGTTCATGAAGTTTGTTGACGCGGTGCACCCCTTCATCGAATGGAAGCACAGAGTAGCGATTGAGCCTTGCCTCGGCGCGACGACTCAGAGATCGGAAGAGCTAAAGCTTAGTCCCCGCGATGGCCGAGAACGTCGCTCCCGAGCGAGACAAAAACTCGCGAAGATTCCTACTGCTAAAGAAATGGTCCGGGGATGGTTACGATTTCGGACGTACACCGACGACGTTTGAAATTGCGGAATTAGCAGCAACGACTGAGGGCAAGGCTTGCGTGCATCTTTGTGTCCGACACTTTGATGGAGGACACATTGACAACCCCAGAGCAACTCCAACGCCGCGACGCAGCCACATTCTTAAGTGCATGTGGCTTTCCTGTATCCGCCCGGGCCCTTGAAAAACTCGCATGCACCGGCGGAGGTCCTCCATTCCGAAAATTCGGGCGCCGCGTCCTCTATAGACCCGACGAACTTCTGGTGTGGGCGCAAAGCCGCTTAGGTCCGGTCCGCCCTCACACTTCGGCGACGGGAGGCACAGATGGCATCTGATCGCAAGTTGCCGGCATGGTGGCTGGAGCCGCATCTGATGGCGTACTGCGACATTTGTGGAAAGGCACTTTTCCATGGGGCTTGCGGCGCGCGCAATCTGGCGGAGGCTGAGCAGGCGGGAGGTTGGAGATCGGCTCACTGCCTTCGGCAACCAGCGTGCGGCTCCTACCGCCTTGTCGTCGTCGGCGATGGCCGCGAGGAAAGCTGGCTCGAACGCGATCTCGCACGGCTATTTCACCGTCGGAAGGGCCCCCCGGCCGAAGCCCTTGCGCGTGCCCGCCAGGTCATCGCACGGAAGGAGGCGGGAAAATGAGCAAGTATGCTTTCGAGCTGAAATGGTTCCCGATACCGGATGGGGTTCCGAACCTCTCCGAGGATCTGTTTGATCTGATCGGCGAGAAGGACCCGCCGCCGCCGCGCGCATGGGCGATCCAAGACTTGCTGCCGCTGGGCGAAGTGGTCCTCCTCGCCGGCGATGGCGGTACCGGCAAATCAACGCTAGCAATGCAGATGGCCGCCCACCTCGCACTCGGCCGACCATTTCTCCGTCGCAAAACTAGGAAAATGCCGGCGTACTACATTTCGCTTGAAGACGATGTCCAAGAGCTCAAGCGGCGATTCTGGGCCATCGCTCAAGCGCTAGGGGTTCATCCGACCGCCCTTGATCTCATCGGCG
>JAYRKY010000002.1:0-238893 GCA_041905525.1 Rhodospirillaceae bacterium | reverse complement strand
AGATCGGTGTTGCGCCAATAGAGATGCTGCAGCGGCGGAAATTCGTGGGACTCCACGCGCGCAATAATATCGGGGTCGATCTCGGGCAAGTCCGCCGTGACCCCGAAGGTCCCGTCGTTCATATGCCGTCCGGCGCGGCCCGCGATCTGCGCGACTTCCGAGGCGTTGAGCGCACGCGGCGCGCGGCCGTCGAACTTGCTCATGGAGGCGAAGGCGACATGGTCGACATCCATGTTCAAGCCCATGCCGATCGCATCGGTGGCGACCATATAGTCGACATCGCCGTTCTGGTAGAGCGCGACCTGCGCATTGCGGGTGCGCGGTGACAACGCGCCCATCACGACCGCCGCGCCGCCGCGGTGACGCCGGATCAATTCGGCGATGCCGTAAACTTCGGAGACGGAGAACGCGACGACGGCGGACCGGCGCGGCAGGCGCGTCAGTTTTTTCGCGCCGGTGTAGGTGAGCTTTGAGAAGCGCGGGCGCGTGACGAACTCGACGCCCGGCACCAAGCGCCGGATGAGCGGCTTGACCGTCTCGGCGCCGAGAAACATGGTCTCGATGGCGCCGCGCGCATGCAAAAGCCGATGCGTGAAGACGTGGCCGCGGTCCGAATCCGCCGCGAGCTGGATTTCGTCCACCGCGAGAAAAGCCACTTCCCGGTCGAGCGGCATGCTTTCGACCGTGCAGATGAAATAGCGGGGATTCGCCGGGACGATCTTCTCTTCGCCGGTGATCAGCGCCACGGCGCCCGCGCCGCGCGCGCGAACCACGCGGTCGTAGTTCTCGCGCGCGAGCAGGCGCAAGGGGAAGCCGATCATGCCGGTCGCATGACCGAGCATCCGATCCATCGCGAGATAGGTTTTCCCGGTGTTGGTTGGCCCAAGCACGGCCGTCACGGCGCCGGGGCGCGGCCCCGACGCCGGATCGGAACGGTGATCAGCGGTCACAGCCGCGAGGACCTTTCGGGAAGGAGGGGTTTAGAGCCCCTCGGTGATTTCGCGCGCCGCTTCCTTTGCGCCGCGGCCTTCACGCCGGCGGCGGACGTATTCCTTAAGCTGGCGCTCCATGGTGGCGAAGGCATCGCGCAACGCAATTTGAATGTCCTCGTGATCTTTCAGGCTCTCGTCGCGCTTCGGATCGCGCTTGACGACCAATTCGTCGCCGGGCACGTCCAAGATGATCGAGATATGATAGGGCTGGCCTGCGGGGCTCGCATGCGTTGTCCTGTGATGCCGCTCTACCACGACCCGGCAACTGGTAATCCGGTCGAAGTAGGTCTCCAGCTTGGCTACCTTCTCACGGATCCGGGTCTCGACGGCCTCGGACGAGTCGAGTCCATGGAAGGAAATCTGGACGGGGACTTGCATTTCACGCTCCGCTTTAATTGATCCAACGTAACCCCTCTGTCTCCGCTGCCGGAAACACCCCACCTCCTGATGATGGGACTTTGGCGGGGCCAGGGCAATGGCCGGGGACCGTTTCGGGCACGGGAAGCGCGAAAAAAGACAATCCGAACAAGGTCCGTAGCCCCTTGCCATTCGCGTTACACAACCACATATCTGCGCCCGCCCGAGTCTCACCGGAACGGGCCCACCATGATCCTAAAAACTCTCTGAGGGGATGAGGCTATGAACACTGCAACCGCCGCGCCAGAGACGCGCGCCTTCCAGGCCGAAGTCGCCAAACTTCTCGATATCGTCGTCCATTCTCTTTATTCGAACCGCGAGATTTTTCTTCGCGAACTGATCTCCAACGCCTCGGACGCGTGCGACAAGCTGCGCTACGCAGCCCTGACGGAACCGAAGCTGCTGGAAGACGGCGGCGCGGCCTTCGCCATCCACATCGGTTTCGACAAAGCCGCCAAGACCCTCACCATTTCCGACAACGGCATCGGGATGTCGCGCGACGAGCTGATCGCCAACCTCGGCACCATCGCGAAGTCCGGCACCTCTGAATTCGTGAAGACGCTCGCCAAGGACAAGGACGCCAAATCGAAGGACGTGAACCTGATCGGCCAGTTCGGCGTGGGCTTCTATTCGGCCTTCATGGTCGCCGACAAGGTCGAGGTGATCTCCCGTAAGGCGGGCGAAGCGCACGGCTGGATCTGGACCAGCGACGGCAAAGGGGAGTTCAGCGTCGCGGAGCGCGCGGATGCGACGCGCGGCACGCGGATTGTCCTGCATTTGAAGAGCGACGCGGAGGAGTTTCTGGAAGCTCACCGCTTGCGTCATGTGGTGAAAACCTACTCCGACCACATCGCGTTGCCGGTCATCCTCGATGCGCCCGCGGGCGAGGCCGAGGCGAAAGAGGAAACCCTCAACAGCGCCTCGGCGCTGTGGATGCGCCCCAAGAGCGAAATCACGGCCGAGCAATATAAGGAGTTCTATCACAGCATCGGCCACGGTTTCGACGACCCCTGGCATACGCTGCATTACCGCGCCGAAGGCGCCATCGAATACACCGCCCTGCTTTTTGTGCCCTCGCAAAAGCCCTTCGATCTCTTCCATCCCGAGCGCAAGGGACAGGTCCGGCTTTATGTGAACCGTGTCTTCATCTCCGATCAGCTGGACGGAATGCTGCCCCGCTACCTGCGCTTTGTGAGGGGGGTCGTGGACTCCTCGGACCTGCCGCTGAACATCAGCCGCGAGATGCTGCAGGACAATCCGATGCTGCGAAAGATCCAGGGCGGCCTGGTCAAACGCCTGCTGAAGGATTTGAAAGACCGCAGCGCCGACGGAGAGGCCTACGGATCGTTCTGGAAGACCTTCGGTCCGGTGTTCAAGGAAGGGCTGTACGAAGACTTCGAACGCCGCGAGGAGTTGCTCGAACTCGCGCGCTTCACCACCACGTCGGGCGAGATGGTCAGTCTGAAGGATTATGTCGCGCGGATGAAGGAGGGCCAGGAGGCCATCTACTACATCACCGGCGAGAAGCTGGACGCGTTGAAGGCCAGCCCGCAGCTCGAAGGCTTCGCGGCGAAGGGCATCGAGGTGCTGCTGCTCACCGACCCCATCGACGAGTTCTGGGTGCCGTCGGTGAACGCCTATGAAAAGAAGCCCTTCAAATCCGTCGCCGAAGCGGGCACCGATCTCTCGAAGATCAAGGGTGCCGACGACAAGCCGGAGGAGCCCGCCGCCGACGTGACCGGCGCGATCGAAAAACTGAAGAAAGCGCTGGGCGAAGCCGTGTCCGACGTTCGCGCCTCGGTGCGCCTTACCGAGAGCCCGGTCTGCCTGGTGGCCGACACGGGCGGCATGAGCTTGCATCTTGCGCGCATGCTCAAACAGCACGGCGAGGGCGCGGACCTCGGCATCCGGAAGGTGCTTGAGGTGAACCCGAAGCACGCCTTGATCAAGCGGGTTGAGACGCTCGACGGCGAGGCCTTGGACGACGCCGCGCAGTTGCTTCTCGACCAGGCGCGCATTGTCGAAGGCGAGGCGGTTCCCGATCCGGCCGCTTTCGCGCGCCGTCTGGCCAAGGTGATGGAAAAAGGTCTGTAGATCATTTGAACGCCTCCCCCCGGAGGCGTTCGATGGCCGCGCCCAGTTCCAAGATGCGTTGACCTTTTCCGCCCTGGCGCAGGGAAACCGTACCGCTCGCCGACTCCGAGGCGCCCACGGCGACGAACGCGGGAATGCCGGCGTCATGCGATTCGGCGAGCTTGCGCCCGATCCGCTCCTCGCGTGTATCGACCATGGCGCGAAATCCGGCGGCGACGAAGGCCTCGTAAACTTTGCGCGCATAGTCGGCGCTTGCGCTGGTCACTGACGCGACCGCGATTTGGTCGGGCGCCAGCCACAGCGGCAAACGTCCTTCGTAATGTTCGAGCAGCATGGCGATGAATCGCTCGATGCTGCCCAGCACGGCGTGATGGATCATCACCGGGCGCCGGCGCTCGTTATCGGAGTCGACGTAACGCGCATCGAGCTTGTCCGGCAGCACGAGATCCAACTGAATCGTGCCGCACTGCCATTCCCGTCCGCGCGCGTCCTTCAGGACGAACTCCAACTTCGGCCCGTAGAACGCTCCTTCTCCGGGCTGAACCCGGTAGGAAAGCCCGGCTGCGTCGGCGGCCGCCATGAGCGAGGCCTCCGCGCGGTCCCAAACCTCCTCGGCGCCCTCGCGCACGGCGGGACGCGTCGAGAAACCGACGATCACGTCTTCGAATCCGAAGTCGGCATAGACCTCGCGCAGGAGGCCGCAGAAGCGCGCAACCTCTGGCACGACGTGTTCCTCGAGACAAAAGATATGCGCATCGTCCTGGACGAAAGCGCGCGTGCGCATGAGACCCGCAAGCGCGCCGGAAGGTTCGTTGCGATGACAGAGGCCGAACTCGGCGTAGCGCAGCGGCAGATCACGGAACGAGCGCAGATCGGCGTTGAAGATCTGCACATGCCCCGGACAACTCATGGGTTTGAGCGCGTAATCCCGGTGGCCGTCCTCGCCGTCTTGGTGGAAGGAAAACATATTGCCGCCGAACTTCTGCCAATGCCCGCTCTTCTCCCACAACGCGCGGGACAACACCTGCGGCGTGCGGATTTCGGCGAAGCCGGCTTTGCGCATGCGGGCGCGGATATAGCCTTCGATAAGATGGTAGAGCGCGAAGCCGCGTGGGTGCCAGAACACCATACCCGGGCCTTCTTCCTGCTGATGGAAGAGCCCAAGTTTTCGTCCGAGTACGCGATGATCGTTGGAATCCATGTCCGTTTCTCCTGTGTGAGCCGAGACGGACAAGGCGCGCCATAAAGCCAAAGGCCCCGTCCGTTGCCGGCGGGGCCTTTTGGGTTGTGACGCAGAGGCTGAACTTAGCGCGCGCACCATCCCAACGGCCCGGTCAAGCGGGTCGTGGTGGTGGTCGTAGTCGAGAGATGCGCGGCGTTGCTCATGCGCTCATCTAGCGCGCGAAATCGTGCGGAGTCAATCACAGCGCGGCGGCCGCGCGCGCAATAGCATCGTCCCACACGCCGTCGCGGTCTTGCACAAAGGTGCGCGCCGACGGGTACCAGGGGTTCGTCTCGCGGTCCGGGAACCAATACCAATGACGCCCGAGCACCTTGGGAAGAATGAGGAAAGTCGGCCGGCCGAGCGCGGCAGCGACATGGGCGGTGCCGTTGCTGGCGCTCACCATCATATCGAGCGCCGCGATCTGCGCCGCCAGCGGCTCAAAGTCGCCGCCCGGGTCCATCTCGGGATCGGTCCAGACGGCGGACCCGAGCTGGTCTCGCGCCGGACCGTGTTGAAGGTTGACCCAGAAGATATCTTCGCGCGCGAGCAGTGGGCCGAGCGCCGCGGGCGGAATGCTTTTCTGAGGACCGAACGGAACCGCGGCGCTGTGCCAAGCGATGCCCGCGATGCGTTTCCCATTCGCCAGAGCGGCGTAACGCGCCCGGTGATGATCGACACGGGCCGGATCGGCGGCGAGGTACCCGGCATGGGCGGGAAATTTCTCAAAACCGTCGCGCAGCCATAAACCAGGATCGCCGAGCGCCGCATGGAAATCGATCTCGGCGGCGCGCACGCGCGGATGCCAGTCGTCGCGCCACGGCACCGCCTCGACGCCGGGGAAGGACCGCTGAAACAGCGCCACCAAGCGTGCTTCACATTCGACGATGACATGCTTCGCCGCCCTGGCGATCTCCGGGATCATGGACGCGAACATGATCTGTTCGCCGAGCCCCTGCTCAAAGGACAGAAGGACCGTTTTGCCGGCGATGTCCTCGCCGCGCCACAGCGCGCCGGGCAGCGCGCGCCCCGTGCCCCAGAAAATCGCGTGCCGCACACCGTAGGATGTCCACGCGTCTTTCCATCGGCCGAGCATGAACAAGACATTCGCCCGCGCCATGTTCGCGGTGATGTCGCCGGGAGACAGCTCGACCAGACGATCGAGGGCCCGCGCCGCATGATCGATGCGGCCCTGACGCTCGTACACGCCGGCCATATTGAGCAGGGCGTCCTTGCGGTCCGGCTGGAGTTTCAGCGCCTGCTGGAAGCACGCCAGCGCGGCCTCTTCCTCGCGGCGGATCACATGGACCACGCCGAGGTTGAGATGCGCGACGGCGAGTTTCGGCGCGACCTTGATCGCGCGCCGATACAGCGTTTCAGCGATCTCAAGCCGGCCGGCGTTCTGGTGCATCAGCCCGAGGTTGACGTAAGCCTCGGGGCGGCTGGGCGCCAGCGCGATCAGCTGCTCGTAAAGCGCCGCCGCGCGCGCGAAGTCTTTCGCGTTTTGCGCGGCGATCGCTTGCGCGAGCAAGGTGTCGGCATTGAACAGGGACACGGCGCGGAAACCCCGCGCCGCCGCCGCCTAAGCCGCCAGCGTGCGCAGCACGTAGTGCAGCACGCCGCCGCTCTTGTAGTAGTCGAGCTCGCCAGCCGTATCGATACGGCACTGTACGGTAATGGTCTCGCTGCTTCCGTTCGCGCGGTGGATGGTGACGCTGACATCGCCGAGCGGCTTCAGGGAATTGATGCCGGTGATATCGAACGTCTCGGTGCCGTCGAGATTGAGGCTCTTGCGCGTCATGTCGCCCTTGAACTGCAGCGGCAGCACGCCCATGCCGACGAGATTCGAGCGGTGGATACGCTCGAAGCTTTCCACCAGAACCGCCTTCACCCCGAGCAGGTTGGTGCCCTTGGCCGCCCAATCGCGCGACGACCCGGTGCCGTATTCCTTGCCCGCGACGACAACCAGCGGCACGCCCTCGGCCTGATACTTCATGGCGGCGTCATAGATCGGCATGACTTCGCCCGACGGCTGATGCTTGGTGATGCCGCCTTCCACGCCCGGCACCATCTCGTTCTTGATGCGGATGTTGGCGAAGGTGCCGCGCATCATGACCTCGTGGTGTCCGCGGCGCGCGCCGTACGAGTTGAAGTCCTTCGGCTCCACGCCGTGGGCCATCAAGTACTTCCCGGCCGGGCTGTCCTTCTTGATCGAGCCGGCGGGCGAGATGTGGTCGGTGGTCACCGAATCGCCCAGGATCGCCATGGGACGGGCGCCCTTGATGTCCGAGAGCGCTTTCGGCGTCTTGCCCATGCCGACGAAGTACGGAGGGTTGGCGACGTAGGTCGATTTCGTATCCCAGGTGTAGGTCTCGCTCTTGGCGGCCTTCACCGCCTGCCACGGCGCCGGTCCCTTGAAGACGTCCGAATAGCGCGCGCTGAACATCTCGCGCGTCAGGAACTGCTCGATGAACTCCGAGACTTCTTTCGAGGTGGGCCAGATGTCCTTCAGATACACGGGCTGACCGTCCTTGCCGGTGCCGATCGGGTCCTTGGTGATGTCCTTCATCATGGTGCCGAACAGCGCGTAGGCGACGACCAGCGGCGGCGAGGCGAGGTAGTTCGCCTTCACGTGCGGGCTGATGCGGCCTTCGAAGTTGCGGTTGCCCGACAGCACCGCGGTGACGACGAGGTCGCCGCCTTCGATGGACTTGGCAATATTGTCGTCGAGCGGGCCGGAGTTGCCGATACAGGTGGTGCAGCCGTAGCCCACGGTGTTGAAACCGAGCGCATCAAGATCGGCCTGCAAGCCGGCCTTCGTCAGATAGTCCGTGACGACCTGCGAGCCGGGCGCGAGCGAGCTCTTCACCCACGGCTTGCGCGTCAAACCCTTTTCGCGCGCCTTACGGGCCAGGAGGCCGGCCGCGAACAGCACCGACGGGTTCGACGTGTTGGTGCACGAGGTAATCGCGGCGATCACCACGTCGCCGTCTTCCAGCTTGGATTTCGCGCCGGGACCCTTGAGGTCCGCGACGTTCGAAGAGGCCGGCATCGGGTGATTGAATCCCTCCTTCAGCGCCTTGGCGAATTCGGCGGAGGCGCTGGAGAGCGTGACGCGGTCCTGCGGACGCTTCGGGCCGGCGAGCGAGGGCTCCACCGTGCTCATGTCCAGCGACAGTGTGTCGGTGAACACGGGATCCGGCGTGCTTTCGTCGCGCCACATGCCTTGTGCCTTTGCATAGGCTTCGACCAGCGCGACGCGCGCCGGATCGCGGCCCGAGAACGAGAGGAAGCGGCAGGTTTCCGCGTCGATCGGGAAGAAGCCGCAGGTCGCGCCGTATTCCGGGGCCATGTTGGCGATGGTCGCGCGGTCCGTGAGCGAAAGGTCGTTGAGGCCGGGGCCGTAGAATTCGACGAACTTTCCGACGACGCCCTTCTTGCGCAGCATCTGCGTAACGGTCAGGACGAGGTCGGTCGCGGTGGTGCCTTCCTTGAGTTTGCCGGTCAGCTTGAAACCGACGACTTCAGGGATGAGCATCGGCGTCGGCTGACCAAGCATCGCCGCTTCAGCTTCGATGCCGCCCACGCCCCAGCCGAGGACCGCGAGGCCGTTGACCATCGTGGTGTGCGAGTCCGTGCCGACGAGCGTGTCGGGATAAGCGAGCGTCTTGCCGCCTTCTTCGCCGGTCCAGACGACCTGTGCGAGATACTCGACGTTCACCTGGTGACAGATGCCGGTGCCCGGCGGGACGACGCGGAAATTGTTGAAGCCCATCTGGCCCCACCGCAGGAACTGATAACGCTCGCCGTTGCGCTCGAACTCGAGGTCGATGTTCTGCTGCAGAGACGTGGAGCTGGCGTACGCGTCCACCATGACGGAGTGATCGATGACGAGATCGACCGGCGACAGCGGGTTGATCTTCTGCGGATCGCCGCCCAAGGCCTTGATCGCTTCGCGCATCGCGGCCAGATCGACCACGGCCGGAACGCCGGTGAAGTCCTGCATCAGCACGCGGGCCGGACGGTAGGCGATTTCCTGATCGGACTTCTTGTCGTTCAACCAACCCACGAGCGCCTTGAGGTGGTCGACGGTGACGGAAGAGCCGTCCTCGAAGCGCAGCAGGTTTTCCAGAAGCACCTTCATCGAGAAGGGCAGGCGCGAAACATCCCCAAGCTTTTCCGCCGCGGCCGGCAGACTGAAGTAGTCGTAGCTCTTCCCCCCGACGGTAAGAGTGCGACGGGTTTTCAAACTGTCGTGACCGCTAAGACGCATATGGGGGCTCCTTGACCGCGTATGTAAGGGGACGGGGTGAGCCGAAACGGGGAGGTTGCGCCCGGCTGTATCGGCGGGCCGATACGCGCGCTACGTGCTGTCCCCACCCCGGCTGATCGTCCCGGTTTCTCCAAGTCGGCATCATCCACATATCGACCACAAAGTCCAGGGCTAGAGCGGACCAAAAAGCCACGCCAACGCTTTGGGACTATTAGTATTTTTTCGATATCTCGCACGCGGCGCGCGAACCGGGCCCGGTCGTCCGGTCCACCCCAAAAACGCCGCATTCCCAGCGTTAGATTGAAGCCATGGGAAAAGACGCCCTTCGCTCCTTCGGGCGGACTTTTCACCGGTGGTCGGACGCCCCCCGTCCCTCCACCTGACGACCCACTGGCGGCCGGCGCATCCCTCCCCTCTCCCCCAACCCACGCCGGCCGCCGCCTTTTTCCCATCCATAGGCTCTGGCGCCCTCGGTCCGCTCTGGTATGGTCCGGCCCGTGGGCACCAGTAACACCTTTGAAACCGCTACCTTTTCCGGCGAAAACCTGGCCTGCCGCCGGGGCGGCCGGACGGTCTTTGCCGGGCTCGGCTTTTCAGTGGCGAGCGGCGGCGCCATGGTTCTGCGCGGTCCCAACGGCAGCGGGAAAACCACCCTCCTCCGCCTAATGGCCGGGCTGGCCCGGCCGATCGCCGGTCGGATGAAATGGTCCGGGGAAACCGTCGAGGATCCGGCGGGTCACGGCAGGCACCTTCGTTTCATCGGCCATCTCGATGCGATCAAGCCGGCCTTCACCGTGCGCGAGAACCTCGCCTTCTGGGCCGATTTCTGGGGGACCCGAGACGCCGCGCTCATCCCGCGCGCCATGGACGCGTTCGGCCTCAGACAGCTGGCCGATTTTCCGGCGCGTCTGCTATCCGCGGGACAACGCCATCGCCTGGCGCTCGCGCGCCTGATTGCCAGTCCCGCCCCGCTCTGGCTGCTCGACGAACCGGCGAACGCCCTGGACGACCGCTCGCAGGACGCGCTGACGCACATCATCGCCGATCACCGCGCGAGCGGCGGCATGGTGATCCTGGCGAGTCACGGCGCCGACCTTGTCACCGGCGGCGTGACGCTGGCGCTGGACGCCTTCACGCCGACGCACGCCATGCAGTGGACCGACGCATGAGTGCGTTCACAGCCCTTCTCTCGCGGGATTTGAAGCTGGCCGTGCGGCAAAGCGCCGACAGCCTCACCGTCATAGCGTTTTTCGCCATCGCCACCGTGCTTTTCCCCTTCGGCGTCGGCCCGGAGGCGGAGGTGTTGTCGCGCATTGCCGCCGGCGTGGTCTGGGTGGCCGCCCTTCTCGCGGCGCTCCTGTCGCTCGATCGCGTGTTCACGCTCGACTATGAGGACGGCACACTCGATCAGCTGCTGCTCAACGGTCAGTCGATGACCTTGGTGGTGCTGGCGAAGGTGATCGCGCATTGGCTGACCACCGGCGTGCCGCTGATCCTTATGTCGCCCATCATGGCGGTCACGTTGCAGCTTCCAGCGCAGGGGTACGGCGCGCTGGTGCTCGCGCTGCTTCTGGGGACGCCGACGGTCAGCCTGATCGGCGCCCAGGGCGCGGCGCTGGTGCTCGGCGCGCGCCGCGGCGGCGTGTTGCTCTCGCTGCTCGTGTTACCGCTTTACATCCCTGTCTTGATCTTCGGAACCGCGGCGGTGGAAGCGGCGCTGACCGGAATGCCGAGCGCGCCGATGCTGTCGATTCTGGGCGGTTTCGCTCTGATCGCGGTCGTCCTTTGTCCGTTCGGGACAGCTGCTGCGCTGCGGCAGGCGGCGGAATAGGTATCAGGCCGGTAACAACGTGTTTCCTATCGGCGATTTCACGCGAGAGATGTCGGCATTCCAGCGCTTTAGCCTTATATTATTAGCGCTGGCGGCGCAGCCATTCAGCGCGCTACACCAGCCAAAATTGAGGATCGCACGTGCATAAGTTCGCCAACCCGACGCAGTTCATGCGCATCGCCAACGCCATCTATCCATGGGTGGCGGGTTTGACCGTGATTTTGTTCGTCGCCGCCATTCCGCTCGCGCTGTTGTTCTCGCCGCCGGACTATCAGCAAGGCGAGACCGTGCGCATTATGTACATCCACGTCTCCTCGGCGTGGCTGATGATGATGATTTACGGAATCATCGCCGCGAACAGCGCGATGTTTCTCATTTGGCGCCACCCGATGGCAAACCTGATGGCGCGCGCCTCCGCGCCGGTGGGCGCGACTTTCTGCGCGCTGGCGCTGATCACGGGCATGCTGTGGGGTCAGCCGATGTGGGGCACCTTCTGGGTGTGGGACGCGCGTCTGACATCGACCCTGATCTTGTTCTTCCTCTACATCGGCTATATCGCGCTGGCGGACGCATTCGAGGATTCCGAGCGCGGCGACAAGGCCGCCGCCATTCTTGCGCTGGTGGGTTCGGTGAACGTGCCCATCATCCATTTCTCGGTCGAATGGTGGAACACCTTGCATCAGCCCTCCATCATCAAGGCAAGCAGCGAAGGCGTCGGCAGCACGGTTCACGGATCTATCCTATTGCCCCTGTTCACGATGATGGGCGCGTTCACGATGTTCTACTTCAGCCTGGTCGTTGTGCGCCTGCGCAGCGAGCTATTGGCGGCGAAGATCCGCAATGCGCGGCTTTCGCAGATCGCCGGCCATTCGGCCGCGCAGCCCGCGGAGTAGACAGCCATGGCCTTTGAAAGCTTTGCAGCGTTCGTCGACATGGGTGGTTACGCGTCGTGGGTGTGGACCGCATACGGTCTGGCGACGGTCGCTCTTGTGGGAATGCTGGCGATCTCGCGCCGCACCTTGAAGGCGCGTGAACGAGAGTTCGAGGATCTGAAAGCGAGCCGCAGATGACACGCAAACGCCGCAGACTCTATTTCGTCCTTCTTGGCCTGCTGGGATTGGGCGCGGGCGCCGCGCTGGTGCTCACGTCGTTCCAGGACAACATCGTGTTCTTCTACAGTCCGAAGGACATCGCCGCGAAGCCGATCTGCGAACAGCGCTGCCGCATCGGCGGCCTGGTCGCGGCGGGCAGCTTGGTGAAGGAAGGGCAGAACATCTCCTTCGATCTCACCGATACAGCCGAGACCGTGAACGTGAAATATGTCGGCATCCTCCCGGACCTGTTCCGCGAGGGACAGGGCGTGATCGCAGAAGGCCGCATGTCTCACGGGGTCTTCCAGGCGAGCAATGTGCTGGCGAAGCACGACGAAAACTACATGCCGCCCGAAGTGGCCAAGGCGCTCAAGGAGAGCGGCCATTGGAAAGAAGGCGAGCCGGTGCCCGCGGGCACCAACATGAACTGAAACGACTGAACCGGTAACGAGGCGCTTTCATGATTATCGAGCTGGGACACTTTGCGCTTGCCCTCGCTCTGGCCGTGGCCGTGATCCAATCGAGCGTGCCTCTGATCGGCGCCTCGCGCGGCAACGTGGCGTGGATGAACGTCGCCCGGCAATCCGCGGTGCTTCAATTCCTGCTGGTGGCCTTCGCCTTCGGAACGCTGATTCACGCCTACGTGGTCTCGGACTTCTCGGTCGTCGGCGTCTACGAGAACTCCCATTCGGCCAAACCGCTCATCTACAAAATCAGCGGCGTGTGGGGAAACCACGAAGGCTCGCTTGTGCTGTGGGTGACCATCCTCTCGGTCTTCGGCGCGCTGGTCGCCGTGCTGGGCCGTAACCTGCCGCCGTCCTTGCGCGCGCGGGCGCTGGCGGTGCAGGGCATGATCAGCATCGGCTTCATCGCCTTCATCCTGTTCACCTCGAACCCGTTCCTGCGCCTGTTTCCGACACCGGCGGAAGGCAACGGTCTCAACCCGATCCTGCAGGATCCAGGCCTCGCCGTGCATCCGCCGATGCTCTACTTTGGTTATGTCGGCTTCTCGATGGCCTTTTCCTTCGCCGTCGCCGCCTTGATCGAAGGCCGCGTCGACGCCGCCTGGGCCCGCTGGGTGCGGCCCTGGACACTGGCCGCCTGGACCTCGCTGACGCTTGGCATCGGGCTAGGGAGCTGGTGGGCGTACTACACGCTCGGCTGGGGCGGCTGGTGGATGTGGGATCCGGTCGAAAATGCGTCCTTCATTCCTTGGCTGACCGGCACGGCGCTGCTGCACTCCGCCATCGTCGTGGAGAAGCGCGAGGCTTTGAAGAGCTGGACGATCCTTCTGGCGATCCTGACCTTCTCGATGTCGCTGCTGGGCACCTTCCTGGTGCGTTCGGGCGTGCTGACCTCGGTGCATGCGTTCGCCTCGGACCCGACGCGCGGCATCTTCATCCTGGTTCTGCTCGCAATCGCCATCGGTGGGTCGCTGACGCTGTACGCCATTCGCGCCCCGCAGATGGAAGGCGGCGGGGTATTCGCGCCGATCTCGCGCGAAGGCGGCCTCCTGATCAACAACCTGCTGCTGACCACGGCGTGCGCGACGGTTCTGCTGGGCACCTTGTACCCGCTGATCACGGAGACCTTGGCCGGTGGCCGCATCTCCGTCGGCGAGCCCTATTTCAACGGCGTCTTCATTCCCTTGATGATCCCGCTGATTATCCTGCTCGGGATCGGCCCGTTGCTGGCCTGGAAGCGCGGCGATCTCGCGGGCGCTCTTTCGCGCCTGAAGGTCGCGGCCGGGCTCTCCGTGGCCGCCATCGCGGTGACCATGCTGATCGCAGGCTTTGCCTTCAACGATATCGCCGGCTCGTTCGGTATCGGCTTGGCCGTGTGGCTCGCCGCCTCCGCATTGATCGAATGGGGCGAGCGCGTGAAGTTCGGGCGCAGCGGCTCATGGGCCCGCATCTCGAATCTTCCGCGCGCGGCGCACGGCATGACCATCGCCCACTTCGGGATGGCGGTACTGATCTCCGGCGTGTCGGGCGCATCGGCCTGGAAGACGGAGACCATCCAGATCCAGGCGCCCGGCGAAACCGTACGGCTTGCGGGCTACGATTTGACATTCAAGGGCGTGACCGAAGTCCCCGGCTCCAACTACACCGCCGAGCGCGCGGAGATCGAGGTGAAGCGCGGCGATAAGCTGGTCGCCGTCCTGCATCCGGAGCGGCGCGCCTTCGTCCAGCCGCCGCAGGAGACGACCTTCTCGTCGATCCACACCACCTATGCCTCGGACCTCCTCACCACCCTCGGCGAAAAGCAGGGCGACAACGGCTCTTATGTGACGCGCTTCTATCACGAGCCGCTCGTGCCGTTCCTTTGGTACGGCATCCTGTTGATGGGTTTCGGCGGCCTCGTCTCGCTGACGGACCGCAGACACCGTGTCGGCGCGCCGCGGCGCGTCGCGGCCGCGGCCATGCCTTTGCCGGTGGCCGCTGAATGACCGACACAACCGCTCCCGACGCCAAGCCCCGCGCCAGCCGCTGGCCCTATCTGATTCCGCTTGTCGCGGTGCTCGCGCTCGGCGGCGTGTTTGCGAAGCGTCTCTCGGACATCTCCGGCGGGTACGACCCGAAGGTCATTCCCACGGTCCTGCTGAACACGCCCGCGCCCGAGTTCAACCTGCCGCCGCTGCCCGGCCTCGGCGAGGCGCTCACCAGCGCGGACCTCAAAGGCAAAGTCAGCCTGGTCAATATTTGGGGCTCGTGGTGCGTGGCCTGCACGGTCGAGCATCCTTTGCTCATGGAAATCGCCAAGACGGGCGAAGTGCCGATCTACGGCATCGCCTGGCGCGATACGCCGGAGCGCAGCCTTGCGTGGCTGGAGAAGCACGGCAACCCGTTCACCAAGATCGGGCAGGATCCGCGCAGCGAAACCATCATCAACTTCGGCGTGACCGCCGCGCCCGAGTCCTTCCTCATCGATAAGGAAGGCATCATCCGCTACAAGGTGACGGGGATCATCAGCCCCGAGATGTGGCGCGACACGCTTCGGCCTCTTATCGCGCAGCTCAATAAATGAAAATCATCGCCCTCCTGTTTGCGCTCCTTGTGTCGGGGGCGGCCTATGCTGTGGAACCGAGCGAAATGCTCAAGGACCCGGCGCTTGAAGCGCGCGCCCGCGAAGTCAGTAAACATCTGCGATGCGTCGTCTGCCAGAACGAGACCATCGACGAATCGAACGCCGATATCGCGAAGGATATGCGCCTTCTCTTGCGCGCGCGCATTCTTGCCGGCGACAGCAACGAGCAGGTGATCCAGTTTCTGGTCAGCCGCTATGGAGATTACGTTCTCCTGAAACCGCGCTTCATGGCGCGGACATATATCCTGTGGTTTGGGCCGTTCGTCGTTCTGCTGCTCGGCGCCTTCGTGGTGTACCGCCGTTTGCGCGGCACGCCGGTCGCGGGTCCCGGGCCGCTTACGCCGGAAGAAAAAGCCGCGCTTGAAGAACTCGCGCCGGGAGAGCGCACCCCATGATCTGGATCGCGCTTGCCGTCAGCTTTTGTGTCGTCGCGGTTCTCGCGTGGCCGGTCATCCGCCGCAATCAATCGGTCGCCACCCGCGCCGATTACGACATCACCGTCTTTCAGGACCAATTGAAGGAAGTGGATCGCGATGTCGCGCGCGGCGTACTGACCTCGGCCGCGGCCGACGCGGCGCGGCTGGAGATCCAGCGGCGCATCCTCGCCGTCGGCCGCGCCCCGGCGGAGGTGGTGACAACCGGCAGCAACCGCACACGCTGGATCGGCGTCGGCGTAACGGCGGTCGCGGTGCCGGCGATTGCCCTGGGTGTGTATCTTAAGATCGGCACGCCCGACCCCGAGAAGGCGCAACTCGCCGCATTGGAGTCCGCCGGCCCGGGCGAGATGTCCGGATCGGACATCGATGCGCTGGTCGACCGACTGGCGGCGCGCGTCGCCAGCGAGCCCGACAACCCGGAAGGCTACGCCATATTGGGACGCACCTACCGCGAGCTCGGCCGCTTCGAAGACGCGGCGCAGGCTTTCAAGCGCCTCGCAGAACTGCAACCGAGCGCGGAATCCTACTCGAGCCTCGGCGAGGCCCTGTCCGCGGCCCAGAACGGACGCGTGACCGACGAGGCGCACACGGCGCTCATGAGCGCGCTGGCCCTCGACCGCAACGATGCCCGCGCGCGTTTCTATCTTGGTCTCGAGCAGGCCGGGAAAGGCAACTCCAAGGAAGCGATTGCGATTTGGCGCGATCTGACCGGAAGCGCGCCGCCCGACGCGCCGTGGGTCGAGATGGTGCGCCAGCAAATGGCGGCACTGGCCCAGGACGCGAATATCGCGCCGATGTCGGTTGAACCAAAACATCCCCTGGACCTTCTGCCCAAAGACGAGAAGGCAATGGCTGTCGCCAAGGCCGCGCCGCCGGCCCCGGCGGCGTCCGGGCCCGCGGCGGCTGCCGGCGACAACCCCGAACAGACGAAGATGATCGAGGGCATGGTCGCGGGTCTGGCGGAGCGCTTGGCGCAGAATCCGGAGGACTACGACGGCTGGATGATGCTGGGCCGCTCCTACACCGTGTTGCGTCAACCCGCGAAGGCCGGCGACGCCTACAAGAAGGCCATCGCGCTGAAACCATCGGATGTGGCGCCGCGCCTGCAATATGCGGGTCTGCTGATGATGGACGTTGACCCTAACGCGCAGACGCCGCTGCCGGCGGAGTTGAACACAACCGTGGCGGAAATCCTCAAGTTGCAGCCCGACCAACCGGAAGCGCTCTATCTGGCGGGCCTCGGGCGCGCAAAGACCGGCGACAGCGCGGGCGCGCGCGGCTTCTGGCAGAAGGCGCAGAAGGCGACGAAGGAAGGTTCGCCGCTCAGAAACGAGATTGACCGCCGCCTCCAGGTGTTGAAGTGATGCGCGCATGATTCTCCGTCGCGTCCTCATCGCTTCGATCATCCTGCTCGGCACCTTCGCGATGCTCGCGTTGTATTTTCCGGGCGTCCGGCCGCAGACCACGCCGTCCGGCGCCGTCGGCACGGTGGCAATCGGCGGGCCTTTCACTTTGGTCGACGGCAAAGGCAACAGCTTTACCGACGCCAATCTGAAGGGCGGGTATCACCTGGTCTTCTTTGGCTTCACCCATTGCCCGGACATCTGTCCGCTGACGCTGCAAGTCATGACGGACGCGATCGAACAGGCGGGGCCCGCCGGCGAGCGAGTGACACCCGTCTTCATCAGCGTCGATCCGGAGCGGGACACCGTCGACGCCGTCGGCAGTTATGTGGGAGCGTTTCACCCGCGCTTTGTCGGCCTGACGGGAACCGCCGAACAGGTCACCGCGGCGACGAAGGCGTTCCGCGTGTTCTCTCGCAAGACGCCCACGCTCGATGCCGAGGGCAAAGACACCGGTGACTATACGGTCGAGCATAGCGGACTTATTTTTCTGCTCGATGCCAACGGCCAATACAAAACCCATTTCTCCACCGGGGCAACGGCGAAGGAGATCGCCGACTACATCGCGCGCGAGGTTGCGAAGTGACAGGCCGGGCCGCCTTCTGGCGATCCAAGACCCTGGCGGAGATGACACCGGTAGAATGGGAGAGCCTGTGCGATGGATGCGGGCAATGCTGCCTACATAAAATCGCCCAGGAGACGGGACCCGCGCTCAAGACCAACGTCGCGTGCCGTCTCCTCGATGGGGAAACTTGCCGGTGCAAAAACTATGCGCGCCGGAAACGCATCGTGCGCGACTGCGTCGTGCTAACGCCTGAAAACATCGGCGATCTCGCGTGGCTGCCCGACACCTGCGCCTATCGGCTGGTGGCCGCGGGCCAGGATTTGCCCGCCTGGCACCCGCTGCTGACCAAGGATCCTGAAAGCGTCCACGCGGCGGGAATTTCGGTGCGCGGGCGGTGCATCTCCGAGCGCGACGCCGGACCTTTGGAGGATCACATCGTTCCATGAGCGGAGGCGCCGGCTTCGAGGTTGAACTCGATCTGACGCAGGCTCTGCCGGCGGACATCGCCGCGCGGGTCGTGACGGTGCAAAACCCGCGTGCGCGCAAGCTTTGCGTGCGCCTCGATCCGGCTGCGGGACATATTGTTCTTGTGCGCCCGAAACGGGCGAGCGCCGCGCTAACCTTGAAATTCGTGGCCAGCCGCGTGGACTGGATCATCAAGCATCTCGCGATGCTGCCGCCGCCCATCCCTTTCGCCGACGGCGCCAGCATTCCCATCGCAGGGCGCGCGCATATTCTGAAGCTCGCGCCCGAAAGCCGGGGCGGCGTATGGCGGGACGGTGAAACGGTGATGATTTCCGGTCGGCCGGAATTCGCGGCGCGGCGGATGACCGACTGGCTTAAGGAAGAGGCGAAACGCGCCCTGACCCCGATGGTGCACGCCATGGCGGAGAAGATCGCCTGCAAGGTGAAGCGCGTGACCGTGCGCGACACCAGTTCACGCTGGGGAAGCTGCGCGCCCGATGGGCGGCTTTCGTTTTCCTGGCGCCTGATCCTCGCGCCGCTCCCGGTGCTCACGTACGTCGCCGCGCACGAAGTGGCGCACCTGCGCCATCTCAATCACGGAAAGGCGTTCTGGCGCACGGTCGACGAGGTGCTCGACGCTTACGTGGAAGACCCGGCCGTTCGCCGCGAGGCCGGCTTAGCGCGCGATTGGCTGCACCGGAACGGCGCCGCGCTGCATCGGTACGGTTGAGGCCGCGGACGCGACAGCCGTCGTGCGGCGGCCGTGATGTTTGCTCACATATTCGGCGAAGGCATTCAGCCGGTAGATGAACGGCTTGCGCGCCTGCATCCGGTGCGGGCTATCCGCGTCACGATAAAACACGTGGCTGCCGATCATGGTGGTGGTCTCGTAGTTTCCGGTCCAGGTCGGCCGGACGTGGTCGGCGTGATACCAAAGCGCGCCGCCGGTCGGATCGGGGATCGAGGAATCTTTTTGAAGCATGGCCGCGGCGATCTTCAGCGACGTACGCCAGGCGTCGGCTTCGTAGGGCGTATCGGCGCGGTCGTCGCAGAACCACGAGAACTGGCACTTGTTCAGCGAGCCCTGATAGAAATTCTGCTTCACGACTTCGCAGATATTGGACGGAAAGCGGGAATCCATCGCGCGGTTCATGACCACCTGGGCGACGGCGATACGTCCCGCCATGGTCTCGCTGCGGGCTTCCCAATAGTCGTTGAGGGCCAGGCACACCAATTCGTCCTTGGAGACGACGATGGACGAGAGGTCGATATTGAGGTCGGCCGGGATATCGGCGGCGCGCGCCGCCGTGGCGCCGGCGGCCGCAAACGCGAGTACAGCGATACCCGCGCGCAGCGCAGCGCCAGCCTGAGCTAGGAAGCTTGATGGGGTCACAGCACGTCTTCCTTGTCTAAATCGACAGAGCACCGCCGCCGGGATGTGAACGTCCGGCTATTCGTCGTGTTCCCTGTGATCTCGGCCAGCTCCGGTTGTGTGCTGGCTCTCGTTGGTACCTAAACTCCCGGTCCGCAATTCAGAGCGTCTCTCCCCACTCTCCGCGGTCGGCCCCCCTTCCTTTGGGGGTGCGCCTTTTGTCTTGGCCGGATAATTGGAAACCACCCAACTCCCTGACAACCCAAATATTCTTGCGTGATTATGGTTAACAGATGGTCGATCATTGCTTTTTTTGAGGGGGCAGCGACATCCTGTGTCCTGATTGAAATTATATTACGCGTCATTCCGACCAGAACAGGTCGAAGGCATCGGGATTTTGGCCTGTTTTTCAGTATCTTGGGCCGTCCGGCCCGGCGTTAACCACTATGACAGCCCTTCCGGGTGACCCGCCCAAATTTCGCAACAAAATTTCAAAAAAAGATCGGTTTTTCGGGCCTTTTTGTGGTTATCCACACAGATAAAGCCTGATTTCATTGGGAGTCGCGCCACTTTTCCGCGCAAAACCCCAATAAATTAACGAAAAGCGCGACGCGGGCGGCCCGCGTCGCGAAGGGCCCATGGCCCAGCGGGAAGCTAATCTTTGGAAAAGACCTGGAGGAAGCGGCCGATGAAGTCCTCGTTCTCCGGCTCCATGCCGGGGAGAAGACGCGGCTCGTGGCCGGCGTGGGCTTCGGTCATGACATCGCGCCAGATGAGCGCCGGCAGACCGCCGCCGGTGACCCCTTTCATGTGTTCGCCGCCGTCGTTGCCGACCCACACGCCGGTCACATAGTCGGTGGTGTAGCCCATCATCCAGGCGTCGCGGAAATCCGAGCTTGTGCCGGTCTTGCCCGCGGCGGGGAATCCAAAAGCCGCCGCCGTGCCGGTGCCTTGAGTCAGCACCTGGCTCATCATGCGGTTCATCGTCGCGACGACGGGCGGCTCCATCACGCGGCCAAATCCGGCGCCGTCGCGCTTGTAGAGGATCTTGCCGTCGCGGTCGGTGATCATGGTGATGGCGTAGGGCGTCACGCCGAAACCGCCGTTGGCGAACGGCGCGTAAGCACCCGACAGCTCGAGCAGCGTGACCTCGCCCGATCCCAGCGCCAGCGAAAGTTCGGGCTTGAGGTCCTCGGCGATGCCGAGGCGATGGGCGGTATCGACAATGGCGCGCGGGCCGACGAACTGGGCGAGACGGACCGCGGCGGTGTTCAGGGATTTGAACAGGGCGCGTTCCATGGTCACCGGACCTTCGTAGGTCTTGGTGAAGTTCTGCGGCGCCCACTTGCCGATCTTGATCGGCGCGTCGGTCACCATGTCCTCGGGCCGGTAGCCCGCCTCGACCGCCGCCACATAAACGAACGGTTTGAAGGCTGAGCCGGGCTGACGCAGGGCCTGGGCCGCGCGGTTGAACTGGCTTTCGCCGTAGTCCTTGCCGCCAACCATGGCGCGCACGGCACCGTCGGTGCCGAGCACCACGATCGCGCCCTGCTCGACCTTCAGCTTTTCGCCCGACTTCTCGAGATGTTTAACGAGGATCTTCTCGGATTGAGTCTGCAGGCGGCCGTCGAGGGTGGTGTAGATCACAAGGTCGCGGTCCACCGACCCGACATAGTCCTCGGCCTGCGACACGACCCAGTCGGAGAAGTAGCGGCCGTACACGGTCGGATTGATGACGCTTTTTAGCGCGCGGCTGGCGTTCTTCAGTGCCGCCTCGCCCTGCTGCGGCGTCAGCACACCCGTATCCACCATCGTCGACAGCACGACCTCGGTGCGCGTTTTGGCGAGGTCCGGGTCGCGGACGGGGTTATAGCGCGACGGCGCTTTCAGAAGGCCGGCCAGCATGGCCGCCTGATAGACCGTGAGGTCCTTCGCCTGTTTGCCGAAATAGCGCTCGGCCGCCGCCTCGATGCCGTAGGTGCCGGCGCCGAAGTACACGCGGTTCAAATAAAGCGCGAGGATTTCGTCCTTGGAGAAGCGCTGCTCCAGCTTCAAGGCGAGCAAGGCTTCCTTGATTTTGCGCGGCAGGGTGCGGTCGGGCGTGAGGAACAGGTTCTTCGCGACCTGTTGCGTGATGGTCGAACCCCCTTGCGCCACTTCGCCGGCTTGCAGGTTGACCCACATGGCGCGGGCCAGTCCGCGGGGGTCGACCCCGTGGTGTTCGTAGAAGCGCCGGTCTTCGACCGCGATGACCGCGCCCGGAACGTGAGGCGGCAGTTTGCGAAGATCGATGGCCGGACCGTAAATGTCGCCGAAGCTGGCGATCTCCCAGGAATTGGCGTCGACGACCTTGATATTGGGACGCCGGGTAAGAACGGCTTCATCCACCGCCGGAAGGTCGAGTGCAAAAAAGCCAAGAACGCCCGCGCCGACGGCGCCCAGCAGGATGACCGCGGCGAGAGCGTTGGACAGGAGAAGCCCGGCCAGGGCGAGCCCGCGGCGCGACCCCGCGCCTTTGCCGCCCTTGGCGGACTTCTTCTTCGCCGGCGCTTCACCGGCGTCGCCGTCGTCCTCAGACTTTCGCCGCTTAGCCATGGTAGAGCATTTGAAAAAGAACCCCTGACAGGCGCGGTTTTGAAGGCTAAATACGGCGGATTAAGGGCTATCATATCACAAAACCCCACGTTCGAGGTGCTGCATGGCCAAGGCCAAGAAGAAAGCCGCAAAGAAGAAAGCCGCCGCCAAGCCGGCAAAGAAAAAGACCGTCGCAAAACGTAAACCCGCGACCAGGGCGCAGTCCAAGAGCACGGTTAAGAAAAACGCCGGCAAGAAGAAATCGGTCAAGGCGTCAGGCAGCGGCGTACGCCTTGGGGTGTCCTTCGAGCTCGATGAGCGTTTGCGCAATCTCGCAACGCAGATGGATAAGAGCCTGGAAGAGATCCTGATTCAGGCTCTGACCGAGTTTGCCGATAACTGGGAAGATCACATGCGCACGGTGCGCAACCTGAACAGCGGCGACGACCGCATGCAGCTGTCCGTGCCGGACGAAGACGCCCCGTAGCGTCACATCTCGAGCGTGAAGCTCTTCGCGCCGAGCACTTTCCCGTTCACCATGATCTCGACCTTATGCACCCCCGGGTAATACACCCGGGTGGTGATGGGGCGGATCGCATGTCTGCGCACCAGTTCGATTGTTTCCTGGGGCGCGAGCGTGAAGGCCTTCCACTTGAAGACCTTGGCCGTAGTGCCGCTCTTCTTACGGTGATGCACGGCATAATCGAGCACGATCTTTTGCGGCACCCGCGCGGCGCTCTTCAGGCGCACCTTTAGAGTGGCGGCCTCGCCGAACATGACTTTCGCCGGACTGACGGTGAAGGCCACCACGTCCACCTTCACCGTCGGCGCATAGCCCAGCGCGGTCAGAGTCGCCCGGTGGCCCGCCTTGATCAGGGTCCGGCAGGCGTGGCGGATCAGGCGGGCGCGTGGCGGCGGCGCGTCCTTCAACCAGCGCGCCGCCAAGCCGGCGATGAGATCGGGATGGTCTTTGGCGATGTCGTTCAAACTGTTGGCGACGGAGCGGCGCACATACTCTGAGGGATCGTCGCGAAGCGCTTCCAGCAGCGGAAGGATCGCAGACGGATCTTTCACGAACGGCTTCAGCTGCATGCCCCACGGCAGGCGCGGGCGCGTGCCTTCCGACACCAGACGCCGGACATGTTCGTTCTTGTCCTTGACCCAGGTGCGTAGCGTGCGCAGCGTTTCGTCGGTATGGGAAAGCACGAAGGGACGGATCGCAAACTCCGAGGTGCTACGGATCGTAAGCTCGCGCAGTGCCGCCAGAGACTGGCGCACATGTCCCAGGCCATGCGCCGCGACATATTCGCCGAACGGCAGGATGGCCCAACCGGCGATTCCCTTCTTTGGGTCTTCATCGAGGACGCCGCTCGGCGTCAGCGGCCGCAGGGACGCTGTGAGAATTGCGAGCGACTTTGGAATGTCCTTGGGCAGGTGCGCACCGAGCGCGCGGGCGATCTGGTGGGAGCGCTGCTTCAGTTCCAGCGCGGCAAAACCCTCCAGCGCAGCGGCCGCGAAACCCTTCTTGTCGAAGTCCGGCCACGCCCGGTGAAGATGGTGGGCCATATCCTCCACCAGCTTCTTATTGAAGAAATCCTTGAACGCCGCCGGGGCGGGCTCGGTGCGGGCTTTTGAATCTGGCACGCGTCAACTCCACGAAAAAAGGGAGGAGCCTCGCTCCCCCCTTTTCATCCTAGCGTGCTCCGCCGCTTTATTTAATCGGCGCGTTCGGCACGAACTTCTGGACGCGGTGTCCGCCGGCTTCGCCCGTGAAGACGTTGCCTTTGGAATCGGTGGTGATGACATGCAGGCGCGAAAATTCGCCGGCATATGGTCCCTGGCGGCCGAAGGTGCGCACTTCCTCGCCGTTGTCGCGACGGACCATGCGCACGGTTTCGAAGTTTCCGTCGGCGATCACGAGGTAGGTTTGCGCCTTGTCCTGCCAGATCGCCATGTCGGCGACGCGGCCGGGGATCCGGCGATCGAGGTTCGGCTGGTTGTAAAGGAACTCCTTCACGAACTTGCCGCTGCTTTCGAAAACCTGGATGCGCTGGTTCTGGCGGTCGCATGCGTAAACCAGGCCGTCGTTGGCGCGCACGACGCAGTGAACCGTTTCCATCTGGTCGGGAAGATTGGTCTTCGGATTGATGCCCGGCTCGTCCTTATCGGTCGGCGGATTGCCATAAGCGCCCCACATCCGTTTGAAGGCGCCGGTCTTGGCGTCATACACGATGATGCGGTGATTTACGTAACCGTCCGCGATATAGGCCTCTTCGCCCTTGGCATCGAAGACGATCTTAGGGGCTTTCGAAAGCTGATTCTTATCGAGGCTGCCTTTGGTCGCGCCGGGCTTGCCGAGTTGGAACAGGAAC
This sequence comes from Rhodospirillaceae bacterium, assembly GCA_041905525.1. Taxonomy (GTDB): domain Bacteria; phylum Pseudomonadota; class Alphaproteobacteria; order Rhodospirillales; family Rhodospirillaceae; genus SHVO01. The sequence continues at coordinate 214,698 of JAYRKY010000002.1, read as the reverse complement.
TTTCCGTCGCGCGTGAACTTGATCGCGTGACCGTCGCCCTTGGAGCGGTCTGGCTTGCCATCCGCGCCGAGGGGGCCGTCACCATTGCCGAGGATCCAGACATTGCCTTGCGGATCGATCGTCACGCCGTGTTCGCTCGACGGCCAATCGTAGCCTTGTCCCGGCCCGCCCCACGCCGCAACCACTTTGCCTTCCGGGCTGAACGCGATCACCGGCGGCGCGGCGACGCAGCACGGCGCGGCGGGCGGGTTGCGCGAGGCTTTTGTTTCGCGCGCGGTCAGCGTGCGGGGACGGTGGATGACCCACACGTTGTCCTGTGCGTCGACGGCAAGGCCGGAGATTTCTCCCAGCGCCCAGTTGTTCGGCAGCGTCTGCGGCCAGAACGGATCGACCTTGAAGTCCGGCGCAGCGTCGGCCGCCAGAGCGGGCGCCGCCACACCGAAGGTGAAAGCAAGTACGAGTAGTGAGCGGATAATGCGCATGATCGGTTCCCTCCCCAGAATCCCGAACGGTAAAGAAAAAAGGAGGGGCGTGAGCCCCTCCTTTTGTAGATCTCCGCTTACATCTTGAAGCGGATGCCGGCGCGGAACACACGTCCAAGCGAGTCGTAGACCGCCTGGTTCGTGGAAATCGTGCCGTAAGCGCTGCCGGCCGGTCCATACGGAACGATGACCGGGTCCTTGTTCGTGAGATTCTTGATGTTCAAGAAGGTCTCGATGTCGAGGCCGTTGTCCTTATAGCTGCTGAGGCTATAGGCGAGGTTGGCATCGAAATAGAACGCACCGGCAAGATGGTTGTTGTCGATGGTGCGGTTGTTGGCGGTCGAGGCCGGGCAGCCCGTCTTACACTCGATGTTCGAGTTCAAGATGGTGCCGCTGCTGACGCCGCGCCCCGTGAGCGTGAAGGAGAACGGATCGGCCGTGTAAGTCGCGGAGATCCGGTAGATCCAGCTCGGGACATGGTTGGTGCCGTCGTTCTGACCGGCGGTATCCACCGGCGCAACGATGCCGTCGTTCTCATAGTTCTTGATGTAGTGCGACGCCAAGAGACGCAGGGCGATATTGCCGTCCATATCGTCGTTGAGGTCAGCAAGGGCGAAACGGTAGCTGACGTCGAAGTCGAGACCGCGCGCCTCCTTAAGCGCGAGGTTGAACGGCGAGATCGAGATGCGCGAGATGATCGGCGCGCCGGCCGGGGTGGTTCCGCGGGTGATCGCCGCGCAGTATTGCTGGATGCCTTCGAAGCAGAAGTCCACGATCTGCTGCGCACCAACGGTGCCAATGGCGCCTTTGATGCGGATGTTGAAGTAGTCGACCGATGCCTGGAAGCCGGGGATAAACGTGGGCGACAGGACCACGCCGAGACCCAGGGTGTTCGCCTTTTCAGGCTCGAGCGCCAGGTTGCCGGTGTTGAAGCCGGTGTACTGGATCGACTGGCGGCCGTTGAACGGATCGATGACCGTGTTGGTATTCGACGTCCCGGCGGCGAACAGTTCCTGCAGGTTCGGCGCACGAATGTCGCGCGAGTAGGTGCCGCGGAAGCGGATATCCGCTAGCGGCGACCATGTCGAACCGACCTTGTAGGTCGTCACGAAGCCGGAGGTCGAATAGTCGGTGAAGCGAACCGCCGCATTGAGGTCGAGCTGACGTTCGATGACCGGCACCACCGTTTCGATGAAGCCTTCGGTCACGTTGTATTTGCCGAAGCTGGGCAGGAAGTTGCCGACGAACCAGCCGGAGCGATAGGCGGGGTCAACGTCGCCGCTGACCTTTTCGATGCGATGCTCCGCGCCGAACGCCAACGAGACCGGTCCGGCCCACAAGTCGAATGGTTCGCCCGAGATGGAGAACGCCCCAACGTCTTGGGCGAAGCGCTGATTGCGGTACGGATCGTCGATGAGATAGCCCAGCGCCGCCGAGCTGTTGACGCCCACGCCCATGCGGTTGAACGGCACGCAGGCCGGATCGTCGTTCGCCGGATTGGTGTCGGCGTTGATGCGGCAGACGATGACGCCGGCGGCATTGCGAACGGCATCGGTGGCGTTCGCAAGACGGGTATTGTTCGTGATGTCGACCACGGCTTCGTGCGTGCGCGTAATGCCCTTCTGGTAGTAGGCGTCCCACGTCCACGTCGTGTTCATGGCTTCCGTATCGCCGTTGATGCCGACCACATAGCGCGTGGTGAAGCGGCGATTGTCGGTGCGGCGCAGCGGTAGGTCGCCGTTCATGCTGCCCATGTTGAACTGGGTAATGCCGCGGGCGACGAGCTGCGTGCGGACCGCTTCAGGAATGAACGCGTTATCGGAGCGGATGATGATGTTGGCTTGGTTGAACTGATAGCCCGTGACGCCGTCCGAGTCCGTGTAGTTCCACGAGAACTGACCAAACACCTCGACATTGTCGGTAATGTCGTAGCTGGCGCGGGTGAACACGCCTTCCCGGTGTTCGGCGGGGTCGAGCGCCTGAACGTTGTTGAACTGGTTGGACTTCCAATCGCCGCCGATCATCCACGGATCGAGGCGCGTGGAGCCGTAGTTGAACTGATACGGCGTGCCGCCCGGGCCGAACGCCGTGCCGGCCAGAGCGGTGTTGGTGATGATACCGCCGATGGTCGCTTGGCTGAGCGCAGCGCCGCAGACGTTCAAGCGTTCCGGCAGTCCATTGGTCGTGGTGTAAGCCGGGTTGTTGATCTGATAGCAGCCCTGGTTGTTCCAATCGCGGTTCGACGGCACCTTGTTGATGCCCTGACGATCGGCGATTTCACCGCTGGCGATGATATGACCGCGGTCATTGGCGAAGGGCGTGCCGGCCGCGAGCGAGACTTTCCAGCTGCCGCCGTCGCCGTAGGTCGTGAGACCGCCTTCGACCGAGCCTTTGATGCCGGTGTAGTCTTTATCCAAGATGAAGTTGACGACGCCCGAGACGGCGTCGGAACCGTAGGCCGCCGACGCGCCGCCGGTCACCACGTCGACGCGCTCGACCAGCATCTGCGGGAAGTTATTCACGTCGACGATGCCGCCGAGAGTCGACTGCACCGAGCGCTGTCCGTCGACGAGCACGAGGGTGCGGTTGGAGCCCAAGGAACGAAGATTGATCGAGTTGACACCCGCCGTGCCGGAGCTGGCGCTGGTGCTGGAGCCTTGCGGCGTCGTCGAGTTCGCGACCGACGGAAGATCGTTCACGAAATCGGCGAGGTTTTCCGCCGGCGCCTGGAGGAGTTCTTCGATGCCGACAACGGTCAGCGGCGTCGGCGCCTGATAACCGTCACGGACAACGCGGGTTCCGGTGACCACGATTTCGTCGACCGCCGCGGGCGCCTGGGCCTGCTGGGCTTGAGCGAAGGCCGGCGCCGCCGCGGAGATGACAAGCGCTGCCGCGCTCACCGATGAAACAAGCACACGGCGACGAGGTGTGGTCTTAAACGCAGTAAACATATTTCCCCCAAATGATGGTGATTAGCCAATCGCGCCGTCTGCGTGTCTGAATGACTAAAACCCAGACGGCCCGCTTCCGTTAAGTAACCGTATCCCCTGACCCCTTCGCCGACCGAACCGGCGTTGAGGGATCAAATCCCTAATCCTGCGCATCGCGATCCGGACGGCGCGCCCTCTTTTGAGACGCAGCCACGATCGACGTCCTTGATTTATGAGTGCGCCGTCGCCCTTTTCACAGGAGTGGCGCCATAAGCGGGCGATCGATCGCCGCGTTTAATCGCAATAAGCGACAAGAAAAACGACTCGGACTCGAACACGACCAAACCCACGAATAACTTGATATCCCGCCTTCACCGCGTGTCGCGGAGCCGGCACAACGTACAACCCAGAATGAGTGTAACATTATTTCCCGCCCATCCTATTTTAGATTTGAAACAGGTAGCTAATCTGAACGGCGTGCTGCGGTGCAAAAACAAAGGGGAGGGCGATGGCCCTCCCCGTCGCGAAACTTCTCGTAAATCAGGCTATCTAGGCGGTCTTCTTGGCCGTGACCTTCGTCGCTTTGCCGGAAAGGTCCATGGACCCGTCGATCGACGCGCCATTCACTTTTCCGCTAAACCGAAGTGGACCCGTCGCGCCGGGCACGGTGGCGGCAAAAGTGAGGTTTGGACCGGCCAAAACCGGGGATTCGATCGGGACCTGCTTGCCGTTCGGGAGGGTTAGGGTGCCCGAGGCCATTTGGTACTGCTGCTTCAGCTCGGCCTTATAGGTCTCGTTGCCGACCTGCCAGGTCCAGGTTCCGGCGACTTTCGCAGGCACGATGAAGAGATAGATGTTCCGGGAATCGACCACCTCGTGTTTGTCCGGCTGCCAATCGCCCATGGTGAAGGCGTGGGTGACGATGCGCGAGCCCGGCTTCATCTCGTCCAGGATCTTCGGGCGCAATTTCAGGTTCACTTCCGGAAGCAGGTACATGGTCATGACCGACGCTTCGCTGAAGTCCATCTGGAAGAGATCGGCCTGCTTGAAGGTCACGCGGTCGGTGACGCCGGCCTTTTTCGCATTCTCGTTGGCCTCCGCAATGCGTACCGGGTCGAGATCGACGCCGACGCCTTTCTTCACCTTCATATCGCGCGCCGCGGTCACGACGATGCGGCCGTCGCCGGAGCCGAGATCGTAGTGGATATCGTCGGGGCCGACGCCGCCGAGCTTCAGCATGCGGTCGACGAGTTCCTGGGGCGTGGGGACATAGGGCACGTCGAGTTGGACGCCGCCCTCGCCGGTGTACTTCGTGGCCGCGACGGCGCTGAAGGTCATGAACACCGTGGCGAGACCGAGGAGACCGAGGCCTTTGTGCATCTTCATGGGAGCGATTCCTTATTCAGGCCGTGCTGACGAACGGCGGGCGAGCAGGAGAACCGGGAGACCGAGGACAAGCACGACGACGCCGGCAAGAGCGCCGCGGCCGGTAAATGCCAGGCTATTATAAAGCATATAGGCACCCGTGAGACAGAAGAGCGCGGGGGTCACGGGATAGAGCGGGACGCGGAACGGCCGCGGCGCCTGGGGGTCGAGGACCCGCAGGACAAAGAGCGAAACGCCTGTCAGGAAAAAGAAAATCCAGAAGACCGGCTGCAGGAAGTCGACCACCGTCTGCACGCCGGAGCGGGCGAAGGCGCCCGCGGCGACGATCACCAGGGATATGGCGCTCTGAAACAGAACGCCGCGCGTCGGCACCCCGCGCTCCGCATCCCATTTCGCCAGGAAGCGGAACATCGGGAAGTCGTTCCCCAGCGCAAAGGCGCTACGCGCGCCCGTGAAGAGCGTGATGTTCGTGTTGTCTATGATCAGGAACAGCACGACAAAGGTGATCAAAATCGCCCCGCCTTCCCCGAACGCCGCGCGCATCACGTCGGCGGCGATGGTCTTGGACGACGCCATGCCGGCGGGACCGAGCACCGAGAGATAGGCAAAGTTCACCGCCACATAGAGCGCCGTGATGACCGCGATGCCGATGAGCAGCGCGCGCACCATATTGCGATTGGGATCTTTGACTTCCGCCGAGATATACGCCGCTTCGTTCCAGCCGCCGAAGGTGAGAAGGACCAGCAGCATCGCGCCGCCGATACTGGCCATTGTCAACGGCGGCGGCGGTTCGGCGGGCGGCGGGGGGGCGGCGCCGCTGATGACGCCGGCCAGGATCAGCACGCCGAGACCGATCAAGGTCGCGACGAACAGGACGTTCTGAAAGGTCTTGGTCTGCCGCACGCCGGTGAGATTGAGACCGGTCAGGACGACAATGATGAGCGTCGCATAAAGCGCGGAACTGAACGGTCCGAGTGGAACAAGCTGCGTCGCATAATCGCCGAAGATGTAGGCGAACAGCGCGATGGACCCGCTTTGAATCACCGTGAGGCGCGCCCAGGCGAACATGAAGCTGACGTTGGGTCCGTAGGCGCGGTGCAGGAAGTGATACTCCCCGCCCGCCGACGGATAGGCGGTCGCGAGTTCGGCATAACATAGCGCGCCGATGATCGAGACGAGGCCGCCCGCCAGCCAGACCATCAGGATCGCGTTGGCGTCCCCCAAGGTCCCGGCGACGAACGCGGGAAAGCTGAAGATGCCGGTGCCGATGACAAGGCCGACGATGATCGCGACGCAATCGGTCAGCGAGAGAACTCTATGCGGTGTATTGCTCATGGGATGACGCGATTGGTGAAATCGCGGTGGCCTCCCTCATGTTAAGTCCTGGCGGACAAACCCCTTTTTCCGCAATACAACAGCATGTTGGCGGGCTCAAGGGAAACACCGTTCTGTAACACCCGTTGCCGTCCGCCGCGCCGCCCGCATCGGAAAGTGAGCCCCCGCGTGACCGAAAAGACGATCCGCATCCTCGTGGACGCCGACGCCTGCCCCGTAAAGGACGAGGTGGTGCGCGTGGCCGAGCGCCACAAGCTGCCGGTCATCCTGGTCAGCAACGCATGGATGCGCGGGCCCGATCATCCACTCGTCCAGCGCATCCTGGTGGCGAGCGGCCCCGATGCGGCGGACGATAAGATCGCGAGCGAGGCAACGGCGGCCGACATCGTCATCACCAACGACATCCCGCTGGCCGCGCGCTGCATCGAGGCGGGGGCGCGGGTGCTGCGCCCCAACGGCAAACCGATCGACAAGAGTTCGGTCGGCATGGCCGTGGCGATGCGCGACCTGAGCGCGCACTTGCGCGAAACGGGCGAGATCACCGGCGGTCCCGCCGCCTTCACGCCGCGGGACCGCTCGCGATTTCTCGATACTTTGGAAGCCTTTGTGCAGGCCCTGAAGCGCGGTAGGTAAAGGCCCTTACATTGACAATTCGCGGGGCGGCGCGTATATGGAGCCTCGTTCGCCCAATGCGGACAACATCTCGCGATACGCGCGCAGGTGCACCGGCCCCCAATAATAACGTGAAAAAAGGGCCGCGAGGGATCAAGAGATCCCGCACCGTCTCCTGAGACGTTTTGAATTCCCTCCCCGTCGGTTGCGTGCCCAGGGACTGAAAATCTCAATGGGGTTTAACGCAAAACTGTTTGGCGCCGCCGTTGCGGCTGCACGACCTTTGCCTCTTTGAAAGTGACTCTATGACTCTGTTTACTGATCTCGGCCTGATCGAGCCGCTCACCCGCGCGCTCGCCGCCGAGGGTTACACCTCGCCGACCCCGATCCAGGCGCAAGCGATTCCGCGTCTTCTGGAAGGACGCGATGTTCTGGGCATCGCCCAGACCGGCACCGGAAAGACGGCGGCCTTCGCCCTGCCCATGCTGCAGCACCTGACCAAGGTCAACCGCCGCGCCGGCGCGAAGCAAACGCGCGCGCTGATCCTGACGCCGACCCGCGAACTCGCGCTGCAGATCGCCGACGGCTTCGCCACCTATGGAAAATTCGTGGGCATCAAGCGCACCGTGATCCACGGCGGCGTCAGCGAAAAGCCGCAGATCGCGGCGATGGCGAACGGCACCGACGTGCTGATCGCGACGCCCGGCCGCCTGCTCGACCTGATGAACCAGCGCCGCATCGAACTCACCGGTCTTGAGTTCTTCGTGCTCGACGAAGCGGACCGCATGCTGGACATGGGCTTCATCCGCGACGTGCAGAAGATCGTGCAGCGCCTGCCGAAGGAACGTCAAACGCTGCTGTTCTCGGCCACCATGCCGGACGCCGTCACCAGCCTGGCCAAAGGCCTCCTCAAGCCGCAGCACGAGCGCATCGAAGTGACGCCGCCCTCGACCACCGTCGAGCGCATCGCGCAGAAGGTGATGTTCGTCGCCCGCGAGAATAAGCGCCTCCTGCTGGCCGAACTTCTCAAGGACACCTCCATCAGCCGCGCCATCGTCTTCACCCGCACCAAGCACTGCGCCAACCGCGTCGCGGAACAGCTGCAGAAGGGCGGCGTGAAAGCCGACGCCATTCACGGCAACAAGTCGCAGAATGCGCGCCAGCGCAGCCTGAATTCGTTCAAGTCGGGCGACTTGCGCATCCTGGTGGCGACGGATATCGCCGCCCGCGGCATCGATGTCGACGGCGTGTCCCACGTCATCAATTTCGAAATGCCGGCCGAGCCGGAGAGCTATGTGCACCGTATCGGCCGCACCGCGCGCGCCGGCATGGACGGCATCGCGATCTCGTTCTGCGACCGTGAAGAGATGGGCGCGCTGCGCGCCATCGAACGCTCGATCCGCCAGCCCGTGCCGGTCGATGAAAGTCACGCCTTCCACAATGCACCGCCCGCGCGCGGGGCACGGTCCGAAGGTCAACGCGACGAAGGCCGGTCCGACAACGGGCGCGGTCCGCACCGCCATAACGGCCCGAAGAAGCCGGGCGGCGGCGGACGCAACCGTCGCCGTCGCGGCGGTGGCAGCGGCGGTGGACGCCCGTGGGAAAATCGTCCCCAGGCCGCCTAGACTTCGTCCCTGATCTCCTTGCGCGCTTCCTCCCAAACTTCGAAGGCGGCGCCTGCGTTCATGAGCCCAATGCCGAGCCCGACCGCAAGGTCGGGCCAGGCTGAGCTTGTCCAGACGGTTACGAACCCGGCCAGGACGATGGCCACGTTTGCGTAAGCGTCGTTGCGCGCCGACAGAAAGGCGGCCTTTGTCAGGCTGCCGCTCATGGCGCGAAAACGCACCAGCATATAAGCGCAACTGACATTGACCGCGAGCGCACCCAATCCGGTGAGCGTCAGCGGCAAGGCCGGCGGCGGTGTCGGCATGTTGAACTTCTGCCACGCCGTCCACAGGGTCGCGAGCGCCGGAACCATAATCAACGCGGCGAGACCCATGCCGACCTGGGCCCGCTTTCGCGCGGACCAGGCGAGCGCGACGGCGATCAGGAAATTGATCGAAGCGTCTTCGAGAAAGTCCACACTGTCGGCGAACAGCGACACCGATCCGATCATGACGGCGACCGTGAACTCGATGCCGAAATAACCGAGGTTGAACGCCGCCACCTTTTTCACGGTGTGCCGCAGGTCCGCCGTCGAGAGTTGCGTCATGAGGACAGCAGCGCAACAGCGCCGAGACCACCGTCGGTGCAGATGCTGACAACGGCCATACTGCCGGCCGGGTAACTGGACAGTTCCTTCACAGCTTGGCTTAGAATGCGCGCGCCGGTGGCGCCGAACGGATGCCCCAGCGCGACACTGCCGCCGTTGGGATTCATGCGCGCCCACGGAAAGCCGCCCAGATCCGCCGACACGCCCGCGCGTTTCGTCAGCCACGCCTGATCCTCCATCGCCGCCACATGACAGAGCACCTGGGCGGAAAACGCCTCGTGAATTTCCCACAGCGCGATACTGTCGTAGCGAAGTCCCCGGCGCGCGAGCAGCCGGGGGATTGCAATGGCAGGCGCCATCAGCAGGCCGTCGCGCAACATATCCACCGCCGCGAGTTCCCAGTCGGCGAGGCGAACGCGGGGCGTCTTGATGGGAAGACGCGCGAGACCGGCGGAATTTGCGAGCCAAATGCCCGCAGCGCCGTCGGTCAGAGGCGATGAATTGCCCGCGGTGAGCGTTCCGTGACCACTTTCGGTGTCGAAGGACGGTTTGAGACGCGCGAGCTTCTCAAGGGACGTGTCGGCGCGCGGGATAAGATCCTGTGAGAGACCGTCCAGCGGCATCACCAGATCATCGAAGAAGCCGTTGCGCCACGCCGCCACGGACCGCGCGTGACTTTGGAAGGCGAGTTCGTCCTGACGCGCGCGCGGGATCTTCCACGCCTTGGCCATGAGCTCGCAGCCTTCGCCCATCGAGAGGCCGGTGGTGCGATTGGTGATACTGGGGATGTGAAGCCGCAGATCCTTGAGCGGCAGCGCGCCCAGCATCTCGGCGCGTTCCCCCACCGACCGGGCTTGGAAAAAGCGCCGCAACCAGGTCGAAAAGCCCTGGTTGATGCCGAGCTGCACGCCGCTCATGCTTTCCGAACCGCCGACAAGGGCGAGCGACGATGCCCCGCGGCGAATCTGGTCGGCGGCGGCGAAGACACCGGCCATGCTGGTGGCGCAGGCCATGACTGTCGAGAACGCAGGAATATGGTCGCCGATTCCCGCATCGAGCGTGACCTCGCGGGCGATATTGCTCCATCGCAGACTCGGGGCCACGGTTCCCCAGACAAGAAGATCAGGGCGGTCTGCGCCGTCGAGCTGGCCGCACATGGTTTGAACGACCGGAACGGACAGCGAGATCGCGTCGCGTTTCGAGAGCGGTCCGTCCACTTTTGCAAAAGGCGTGCGGAGTCCGGCTGCGAGCCAAAGATCGGTCGGCGCCATGGCAATCACCTCGAACGCAAGAGAGCGCAAGGCCAAATGGTCGTCGGTTTCGCCCGGAATGGCCAGTGCGATTGCGGAGCCTCACCCGTGCGCTTTCAACCGTTACGTCGGCTGCGCACGTGATGCCCAGTTGACCCGGCGAACCGAGGGTTTAATACTCCCGGCCATCCAAGGGGTGCCCGGAGATCCACGGGCTGAGAGGCCGCGCGAGCGGTAAACCCTTAGAACCTGATCCGGGTGATACCGGCGTAGGGATGGACCGTCGAACGCTCATCCGCCTTTGCGCACGATTCCCGGGTCTCCACACAAGGAGATCCATATGAACGTCATTTCGCGCCCTCAAACTTTCTCCGTCACCTCCGGTCCGCTGCCGGCTTCGCGCAAGATCTACCTCAACGGCACCATGCACACCGATGTGCGCGTGGCCATGCGCGAGATCGAAGTCGCGGGCGGCAAGGAACCCGCGGTCATCGTGTACGACACGTCGGGGCCCTATACCGACCCGGCGATCACGACCGACATCCGTCTCGGCCTCGCCCCGCTGCGCGGCGCGTGGATCGCGGCACGGGGCGACGTCGAGGAGATCGACGGACGCGCGGCGCGTCCGGAAGACGACGGGTTGAAGGCGGGCGAAGTGAACGACGTGCCGAAGTTCGACCGTGCCAGGCGCAAGCCGCTGAGCGGCAAGCCGGGCAAGGCCGTGACTCAGCTGGCCTACGCACGCGCCGGCATCGTCACGCCGGAAATGGAATATATCGCCATCCGTGAAAATCGCGGCCGGGCGGAAGCCAAAGCGAAGTTGAAGCGCGACGGCCAGGATTTCGGCGCTGCGATCCCGGACTTCGTGACGCCGGAATTCGTGCGTGACGAGATCGCGCGCGGCCGCGCCATCATCCCAGCCAATATCAATCATCCCGAAGCCGAACCGATGATCATCGGGCGGAACTTCCTGGTGAAGATTAACGCCAATATCGGCAATTCCATCGTCACCTCGTCGGTGGCGGAAGAAGTGGACAAGCTGGTGTGGGCGATCCGTTGGGGCGCCGACACGGTGATGGACCTGTCGACAGGCCGCAACATCCACACCATCCGTGAATGGATCCTGCGCAACTCGCCGGTGCCGATCGGCACCGTGCCGATCTACCAGGCGCTGGAGAAGGTGAACGGCAAGGCCGAAGACCTCACCTGGGAAATTTTCCGCGATACGCTAATCGAGCAGGCCGAACAGGGCGTAGATTACTTCACGATCCATGCGGGTGTGCGCCTCGCGTACATCCCGCTGACCGCGAGCCGCGTGACCGGCATCGTTTCGCGCGGCGGCTCGATCATGGCGAAGTGGTGCCTCGCGCACCACAAGGAGAACTTCCTCTACACGCACTTCGAAGAAATCTGCGAGATCATGAAGGCCTACGATGTGTCCTTCTCCCTCGGCGATGGGCTGCGGCCGGGCTCGGGCGCCGACGCCAATGACGCGGCGCAGTTCGCGGAACTGGAGACGCTGGGCGAGCTGACGCAGATCGCCTGGAAGCACGACGTGCAGGTGATGATCGAAGGGCCGGGCCATGTGCCCATGCACAAGATCAAGGAGAACATGGACAAGCAGTTGAAGATGTGCGGCGAAGCGCCCTTCTATACGCTTGGACCTCTGACGACCGACATCGCGCCGGGCTACGATCACATCACCTCGGCCATCGGCGCGGCGATGATCGGATGGTTTGGGACGGCGATGCTGTGTTACGTGACGCCCAAGGAACATCTGGGCCTTCCCAACCGCAACGACGTGAAGGCGGGTGTGATCACCTATAAGATCGCCGCCCACGCCGCCGACCTCGCGAAGGGCCATCCGGGCGCGAGTTCGCGCGACGACGCGCTGTCCAAAGCGCGCTTCGAATTCCGCTGGCGTGATCAGTTCAACCTCAGCCTCGATCCGGAGACCGCCGAGGACTTCCACGATCAGACCTTGCCCGCCGAGGGCGCCAAAGTGGCGCACTTCTGCTCCATGTGCGGGCCGAAGTTCTGCTCGATGAAAATCTCGCAAGAGGTGCGCGAATACGCCGAGAAGGGCATGGCGGACATGTCCGATGCCTTCAAATCCGGCGGCAGCGAGATCTATCGTACGCTGGAGAACGCGAAGAGCTAGAACACCCGGAGCGGGGCGCGATGAACGAGCGGACGGTCGGGCAGGCGGACGAGCGGAGATGACGCAACGGTCACGCGGCTTTCGCATCGGCCGGTTTCTCTTCGTCGCCCTGCTGATCGCGCTGCTCGCTCCGGCCGCCCTCATCCTGCTGTATCGCGTCGTGCCGGTGCCCGGCACGACGCTGATGGTGTTGCGCGCGATCGAAGGGGCGGGCTGGGAGTATTCCTGGCGGCCCATCGATCGCATCGCGCCGGTGCTGGCGCGCGCGGCGCTTACCGCCGAGGACCAGTCTTTCTGTACGCACCACGGCTTCGATACCAAGGCATTGCGGGAGGCTTGGGAAGATTATCTCGAGGACGACGGCGGCACCTTGCGCGGCGGATCGACCATTAGCCAGCAGACCGCAAAGAACCTGCTGCTCTGGCCGGGACGCGACTGGGTGCGCAAAGGTCTTGAGGCGTGGCTGACTATCTATATTGAAGCCCTGTGGCCGAAGCAGCGCATCATGGAAGTCTATCTCAACGTGGTGGAATGGGGCCGGGGCGTCTATGGCGCCGAGGCGGCTGCGAAACATCACTTCGGAAAGACAGCGGCGACGTTGAGTCCTTCGGAAGCGGCGCGGCTGGCGGCCGTGCTGCCGAGTCCCTTGCGATGGTCGGCGTCGAAGCCTGGCCCCTACGTCCTGCGCCGGTCGGAGACCTTCCAAGGGCGCGCCGCGCGATTAGGCGAGCTTGCCGCCTGCCTCAAGTAGCTAGTCGGAGTCCGCGGCGAGATGGGGCACGGCCACGATGCGGCCGGCGAGCGCTTCTTCCAGCGCGGTCTTCAAGGTCCCGGGCCCAGCCGGTTTGACCAGGAACGCGGAGATGCCCAGGCGCGCGGCCTCGCGGTAAAGGGCCATGTCCTTATGTCCGGTCAGCATGACCACCGGCATTTCTTTCAGCTGCCGATGGGTGGACGCGCGAAGTTTCTCGATGAATTTCACGCCGCTGATGCCGGGCAGTTCGAAATCGACGATCACCACATTGGCGCCGTCCGGATCGCTTTCGAGCGTCTGCAGCGCGTCCTCGGCCGAGCGCACGCTTGAGACCTTCGGGATGGAAAGACTGGCCAGCAGGCGACCCACCAGATCCCGCACGAAGTTCTGATCTTCGACGATCATCACCGATGCCGACTGCAAGGTCTGGGCGGAAGAAGGGTGCGCGTCTGCCATAGTCTAAAATCTAGCTCAGCAATCCCGCAAAAAGCAGCGTCTATCGGGCAGAACGCCCCAACCCACGGCTGAGTTGCCTTTTAAATTATGATCGCGGCGGCTTCGTTCTCAAGCACACGCATGATGGAAAGCGCAGCCATATGCGACGTCTTTGGATTGTCGGGCGAAGGATTGGCATGAATTTCTAGCGTCATACTGCCGAAGGCGCCCGCGGCCTCCAACCGGTGAACGTTCTGCGTGACGGCGGGGTCGGCCACCAGCGCAATACGGGTCTTCTCGAAACCGATCCCGGCGAGGGCGGCCGTGGCCGCGACATTGGCGTTCTTGGGGAACGTAAGGGCCGCGTCGCGCGCGTTGCCGGAGAAGATGACCGTTCGAGCGGTGATCTGCGAAAGATCGTGAGACTGTTCGGCCGGCGTCCCCTTCCACGCAAGCGGCGGCTTGCTAGAGGTGAGCGTGACGTGGTCGAGACCGGCAAGTTTCGCCGACGCCAGCGCATCGACGCCCGGCAGCGCGCCGGCGACGAGTTTCACTTGGGCGCTGGACCGCGCAGCGGCGCTGGAGACTTCTGCCCATAAGGCGGGATCGGCCAGGCTGCCCGTCGACACGATGACCAGATCGATCCCGGCGGCGAGCGTCGGCGCGCACACCGCGCGCACCGCCCCATGACCGGCGCATTCCACGACAAGATCCGGCCCGAGCGCGAGCATATCCTTCACGGTGTACACGATGGGGTGGGCGCCGACGGGGACGGTGTCGCTGGGAAGACCGAGCGCGCCGACGATGGAGAGTGTTTGCGGACGCTGGGCGCAGAACGAACTGACAAGACGCGCGATCGCGCCGTTGCCGACGAGGGCAATTTTCAACGTAAACTCCAGATCAACTTCTCTCTGCGAGGCGGCGCTCGAGATGATCGAGCCGGTCCGCGCCCCAAAACGGTTCTCCGTCCAGGACCATGAACGGGGCGCCGATCATACCGTCCGCGCGCGCGCTGTCCATTGCTTCGACAACCGCGCGCTTGGCCGCGGGATCCGCCGCGGCCTGTTCGATATCCGAAAGAGAGAGCCCGAGATGTCCGCAGGCATCAGCGATCTCCGCCGGCGTCATGACGCTGCGGCCCTCACCAAAGGCGCGCGTCATCACGGCGATCGCAAAATCCCGCGCGAGCCTCGGGTCGCGCGCCTTCAGACTCCAAAAGGCATAGCGCGAGACCTTGGCGTCGAAGGGAAAGGGATCGGGGACCTTGAAGGGAACGCCGGCGAACGCGGCGCTGCGCAGGAGATCGATGGTGTTGTAGCGCAGGCGCGCCGGGATGAACGGCGGCGGCTTGATCTCGAGCGACTGGAAGATGTGCCCCAGCGATACCGCGATCCAGTCGACCGTGCGCCCGTGGCGCTGGGCGATGTCCTCGATCCGGCGGAGGGCGAGGTAGGAATAGGTGGAGACGATATCGAAATAGAAGCGGATTGGGGCGCTCATGAGCCTTCTCCCGTCCAAAGAGGGCGAGTGTTGCCGAGCCGGGGGCGCGGAGAAAGACCGAAGCGCGCAGAACCGCTATGCAATTGCGGATACGGCGCGCCGGGCCATCACCCCGATCAGATGCGCGCGGTACGCGGCCGTCGCATGAAGATCGCTGTTCAGATCATCCTCGGGGTTTTCGATCCCGATCAAGGCGTCCGCCGAAAATGACTGCGCGAGCGCCGCTTCCATGTCCGTCTGGCGGAAGACGCTTGCCCCCGCGCCGGTGACGGCCACGCGAATGCCGGTCGCCGTCTCGGCGACGCAGACCCCGACAATAGCGTAGCGCGAGGCAGGGTTGCGGAACTTCATATAGGCGGCACGCTTGGGAATCGGGAACGTCACCTTCACGATCATCTCGCCGGGGGTGAGCGCGGTTTCAAACAAGCCGGTGAAAAAATCGTCCGCCGCGATGGCGCGGGTCGGGGTATGGATGACGGCTCCGAGCGCGACGACGGCGGCGGGATAATCGGCGGCGGGATCGCTATTCGCGAGCGCACCGCCGAGCGTTCCCATGTTCCGCACTTGAGGATCGCCGATCTCCTCGGCCATCCCGGCAAGACCCGGGATCAGACGCCGCACATCAGGCGAGGCGGCGATCTCGGCATGGCGCGTCATCGCGCCGATCTCGATAGCCGCGGGGCGCACGGCGATTCCGCGCAGCTCGACAAGGCGCGACAGATCGATGACATCGGAGGGCTGCCGCAGGCGCTGCTTCAATGTCGGAATGAGCGTTTGACCGCCGGCGAGATAGACCGGGTCCTCGGCGCCCGCAAAAAGTTCGCCGGCTTCCGCGAGGGTGCTTGGGCGGTGATAGGTGAAGTTGTGCATCAGGACATCGCCTTCGCGCCGGCCAGGATCGCCGTGACGATCGGCTGATACCCGGTGCAGCGACAAAAGTTGCCTTCGAGCTCCTTGCGGACCAAGTCGTCCGTCAGGCTGTCGTCCTTGTGCCGCTCGACCATCGCCAGCGCCGTCATGATCATGCCCGGCGTGCAAAACCCGCATTGAAGCGCGTGGTGCTCGCGGAACGCGGCCTGCATCGGATGCAACACGCCGTCCTTGGCGACACCTTCAATGGTCGTGATGTCCTGACCGTCCGCCTGAGCGGCGAGCATCGCGCAGGCCTTCACCGCGCGGCCCGCGACATGAACGGTGCAGGTTCCGCATTGGCTGGTATCGCAACCGACGTGAGTGCCGGTGAGCCGCAGCCGTTCGCGCAAAACTTCCACGAGCAAGGTGCGCGGCTCGACTTCCACTGTGTGCGGCGCGCCGTTGACGGTGAGTGAAATCTTCATACGGTCCCCGAATCCCGCGTTGCGGCGATGGCGCCAAGGCGGGCAAAGAATTCATCGGCGAGCTTCTTGGCCGCCGAGGTGATCAGACGCCCGCCGACTTGCGCGATCTTGCCGCCCACGGACGCATCGACAGTATAAATGAGTCGCGTGCCTTCGGCTTCTTCCTCGAGCCGTACCTTGGCGCCGCCCTTTGCAAATCCCGCGGCGCCGCCCTTGCCTTCGCCGCGGATGTAGTAGGATTTCGGCGGATCGAGGTCGGAGAGGGTGATGAGTCCCTTGAAGGACGCTTTCACGGGTCCGATTTTCGCCGTGACCACCGCGTCGATCTCATGAGGAGAAATCCATTCAATGGAATCGCACCCGGGGATGGCTTCCTTGAGCACCGCGAGATCGTTGAGCGCTTCCCATACCGCCTGCCGGCGCGCCGGAATGAGATAGTCACCGGTCATTTCCATCGTAACGTAACCTTTTACAAATCCGCGCGGCCCTTGCGGATGGCCGCACGTCCGAACTTGGCGCGCACCGTGTCCATGGCCTTTTCGACCTCGGCCGTGCGCGCGCCGGTGCCGCCGGCAACGGCGAACAAATCCTTCGGGTCCGCGCCGGTCGGCTCGCTCAGCTGATCGACACCGACCCCGATGAGACGGAACAGTGGCCCCGTCGCTTCCTTCAATAGCATAGCTTCCGCCTCGCGGAAGATCGTCTCGGCAAGCTGCGTCGGCGCGGCAAGCTTGTGGTTGCGCGTGACCGTTTTGAAACGGGAGGTCTTCAACTTCAGCGTCACCGTGCGTCCGGCAATGTTCTTGGCCTTGAGACGTTCGGAAACGCGTTCGGTGAGACTCCATAGGATGCGCCGCAGCTTGGCCGGATCGCGGATGTCCTCGTTGAATGTGGTCTCCGCCGACACGCTCTTCGCCTCGCGGTCGGAGTTGACGTGACGCTCGTCGATGCCTTGCGCGAGGCGCGCGATGTAGGCGCCGGTTTCACCGTACAGCAGCGCCATTTCCTCGTGCGAGCGGCGTTGCACGTCGCCGACGGTGAACAGGCCGCCGACCTTGAGGCGGTCGCCGAGGGCGGGTCCGACCCCGGGCAGCCGGGTGATGGGCAGGTCATGGAGCACGGACACCGCGTCGGCGCGTCCGATCACAGCGAAACCGCGCGGCTTATCGAGATCGGAGGCAAGCTTGGCGAGAAACTTGTTGTAGCTGAGCCCGATCGAGACGGTGATGCGGATGTTACGCTCGATCTCGCGCGCGATATGCGCGAGCGTTGCCGCGGGCGAGCGATTGAACAGCTTGACCGTGCCGGTGAGGTCGAGGAACGCCTCATCGAGCGACAAGGCCTCGATCAGCGGCGTCGCGGTCTCGAACACCGCGTGGACCTGGCGGCTGACCTCTTTGTACTTCGCCATGTTCGGCTTGATCACGACGGCGTGCGGACAGAGTTGCAGCGCCTTGAACATCGGCATGGCCGAGCGCGGCCCGAACTTCCGGGCGATGTAGCACGCGGTGGACACCACGCCGCGCTTCTCGCCGCCAACAAGGACCGGCTTATCGGCGAGGCTGGGGTCGTCGCGTTTTTCGATGGTGGCGTAGAAGGCGTCGCAATCGATATGGGCGATGGAGAGCCGGCCGAGCTCGGCATGGCGGACCAGGCGCTCGGACCCGCAGCGCAGGCAGGCGGGTGCATCCGCTTCATACTCGGCGAGGCAATCCCGGCACAGGGCGACAATTCGGTCAGAAGGAGGCATGGCTCACAATGCTGCGCGTTGACTTAGGGGAAGGAAAGCCCCAAGTGTCCGTTTCCGAGGCGCGCTGGCCGGGGCGGCCCTTCCGCCGAGCAACCCTCGGAAACTTCGGGAAAAAATAAGATGCGGCCGGTGTCCCTTGCACGTCCCGGCGCGGTCTTACACCACCTTCCCTCCAGGACACTAGTGACGGGCCGCGCAGGACAGGACTTCCCATGAGTGAACGGTCTTCCGGCCCCTCGCGCTGGAACATGCCCGACCGGCCCCGGAGCAAGAACTACGCCCACCTGCGGCGGACCTACGAGTTCATGCGTCCGTACACAACGCAGCTGGTGATTTTCGGGATCGCCCTGGCCATCACCTCGGCCGCAACCTTGAGCATCGGCCTCGGCCTCAAGTTCGTGGTGGACAGCGGCCTGTCGGCCGGCAGCCGCGAAATGTTGGATCAGGGCCTGCTGGCGCTGATCGCGGTAATCGTCGTGATCGCCATCGGTACCTTCACCCGCTTCTATTACATCTCATGGATCGGCGAGCGCGTGGTGGCCGACATCCGCACGGCCGTGTTCAACCACATCCTGAAACTCTCCCCCGGTTTCTTCGAAACCACCAAGACCGGGGAAATCCTGTCACGCATCACGACCGATACCTCGCTGCTGCAACAGGTGGTGGGATCGTCGCTGTCCATCGCCCTGCGCAATTCCTTCGCCCTGGTCGGCGGCATCACGATGTTGATCATCACCAACGCAAGGCTGACAGGTCTGGTCGCCCTGGTGCTGCCGGCCGTGATCGTGCCGATCATCTGGTACGGCCGCAAAGTGCGCAAACTATCCCGCGAGAGCCAGGACCGCGTCGCCGACGTGGGGTCCTATGCGGAAGAGAACCTGAACGCCATCCGCACCGTGCAGGCGTTCGTGCATGAAGACCGCGACCGGGCCTTCTTCAAACGCAACGTCGAAAACGCCTTTGTCACCGCGATGCGGCGCATCAAGGCGCGCGCGATGCTGGGCGCCATCGTGATTCTCCTGGTGTTCGCCGCCATCGCCATCGTGGTGTGGGCGGGCGGCCACGGGGTGATCGCTGGAACCGTGACGCCGGGCGCCCTGACCGCCTTCATCTTCTATTCGGTTTCCGTCGCGGCCTCGACCGGGGCGATGACCGAAGTGATGGGCGACCTGCAGCGCGCCGCCGGCGCGACGGAGCGGCTGATCGAATTGTTGGAGACGGAGCCCCACATCACGGCGCCCGCACAGCCGAAAGCCTTGCCGCTGCCCGCACGCGGCGCCGTCGACTTCGAGAATGTCACTTTCCATTATCCGTCGCGTCCGCAGACGGCGGCGCTGAAGGGCCTGACCCTCAATGTAGCGCCTGGCGAGCATGTGGCGCTGGTGGGCCCTTCCGGGGCGGGAAAGACGACCGTGTTCCAGCTGCTGCTGCGCTTTTACGATCCGCAGGCGGGCGTCGTGCGCATCGACGGCATCGATCTCAAGGAAGCCGACCCGCAGGCCGTGCGCGCGCGCATCGGCATGGTCGCCCAAGACCCCGTCATTTTCGCCGCCGATGCAATGGAAAACATCCGCTACGGGCGCCCCGACGCGTCGGACGATGAGGTCCATGCCGCGGCCGAAGCCGCCGCCGCCATGGAGTTCATCAAGAAACTTCCGGACGGCATGAAGAGCTTCCTGGGCGAACGCGGCGTGCGTTTGTCGGGCGGGCAAAAACAACGTATCGCTATTGCCCGCGCGATCCTGCGCGATCCGGCGCTGCTGCTGCTGGACGAAGCCACCAGCGCGCTGGACGCGGAGAATGAGCGGCTGGTGCAGATCGCGCTGGAACGCTTGATGGTGGGTCGCACCACAATGGCGATCGCGCACCGCCTGGCGACGGTCGTGGATGCGGACAGGATCGCGGTTATCGACGACGGGCGGCTCGTGGCGACAGGCCGCCACGAACAACTGATCGCGAGCAACCCGCTGTACGCGCGCGTCGCGGCTTTGCAGTTCACGGCGGACGGCGGAACGAACTGAGTGTCCGCGCCGCTTGACACGCTTTTACGCGGCACGCGGCAGTCGGAAAACGCCGGTTTTCCGTGCGCGGTCAGTGCGTTGACTGCCGCGTAAATTACGCGGCTGCCGCGCGGCAGTGAAAAAACTTTGCACGGCTCGTGCGCAGCCATGCGTGCCGCGCCGATCACCAAGCGCGGGCGGCCTCCTCTCGTGATTCACAATGTCAAAAACCGCGCGGCCGCCAGCATCGGCGCGGCCGCAGACGAGGATGCGCCGGTGCGCGATTTTCGGTCGAGCGATATTGCGCGCGGCGAAAACTTAATGATTCAAAAAATCAGGGATGTGCGTCTTGCGAGTCGCGCTTGAGGGTAGCGCGCTAGTCCCAGTCACGCGCGCCGACGCGGCGGCCCGCCTTCACGCCGCTACGCTGGCGTTTGCCTTCCAACCGCTTCTTTTTCTGCGTCCGGCTCACCTTGGTGGCAACGCGCGGCTTCGGCACGTGCGTCGCCTTCTCGATCATTTCCACCAGCCGGTCGATTGCATCCTTCCGGTTCGCGTCCTGCGTCCGATGACGATTAGCGGTGATAACGATCACTCCTTCCCCGCTTGCGCGCTTGCCGGCGAGCGCAAGCAACCGCCGGCGTACGCCGCCGGGCAGCGACGGCGAGTGGGCGGCGTTGAAACGGAGCTGGACGGCGGTCGCGACCTTGTTGACGTTCTGCCCGCCCGGCCCGCTGGAGCGGATGAAGGAGAGTTCGACTTCGTTGTCGTCGATGGAGATGGTCGGCGTGATCTGGATCATGGGCATTAGAACGGCAACAGCGGGTAAGAGTTTCCGCCCTGTTGCGGGAACAGAGGATCGGCGGGCGTGAAGGTCATGAACGGATTGGTCTCTTCCAGGCGCGGAGTAAAGAGATCAGCGGGCGGCGGCGCAAGGACGCCGACGAGCGGATCATCGACCCACACCGTACTGGAGCGCGCGAGCGTGAGCGGCGCGTCGCTGAGCGCGATCGCGGGCGGCGCAGTGACGGCCTCGAGCTCCTTGAGCCCAAGGCCCGTGATTTCGGTGGCATTGAACTGATCGGCGGTTTGCTTATTGGTTCGCGTGACGCTGACGGTATACGCGCCGACGCCGGGATTGTAGGCAAGCGCGTCGATATAATAGGTGCCGGTGGTGGTGGGCACGTAGGTCAGCACCGCCGCCGCGCCGAGCCCGCTTCGCGTACTGGCGCCGATCTGCGTTCCATTCGCGTTTCTGAGAATGAGCGATGCTTCGGTCCAGCGCAGGGCGCTGCCGGTCGCGGTGCCCGCGACCTGGATCGAATAACTCACACCGGCGGTGAGCGTGGTTCGGAACCAGTCGCGGTCGCCCGCGCTCTCCACGACGCCGGTCACGCTACCCCCGGCTGTCACGGAGCCTGTCGTCGCGGTGCTGGCCGCGAAGTCATCGGGATTGGCGGTGGCGGCAAGAGTATAGGTGCCGGTCGCGGCGGCCAAATTCGAGCTTGCGGACAGGTAGTAGACGCCGGACGCGGCCGCGCGAAAGAAGATTCGCGCATCGGCGCCTGTGCCGCTGTCATTGTCGGTCACCAGCGCGGCGCCGCTTGAATTGAGAAGCTGCAAGGCGGGGTCGGCCAATGTGCCGCCGCTGGACGCCGACCCGCGCGCATCGAAACGATAGAGCACGCCCGCGGTCAATGTGACGCGCGCCCAGTCGACATCGCCCGCGGCGCCGATGGCCCCTGCCAGCGTGCCGCCGATCGGGACGCTGCCGGTGGTTGCCGTAGTCGCCGGATAGTCATCGCCCTGCGCGGTACTTGTGACGCCGAGCGTATAAGTGCCCGTACCGCTGCCAGGTGTCGCGGCTTCGACATAATGAACGCCGGTGAAGGTCGCGGTGTAGGAGAGCTGTGCGTCGAGGCCGGTTCCGGTGTCGTCGTCGGTGGCGTAAATATCGCCGGCCGCGGAGCGAATCCGCACAAGCGGGTCGGCGAGCGTCCCGCCGCCGGTGGGCGACCCGCGAAGATCGATCCTGTATGTTTGACCCTGCGTGAGGGTCACGGCGAACCAGTCGGTGTCGGTACTGGTTTCGAGGCGCCCGGCGGCGGTGCCGCCGACTGTGACGGCACCCCTGGTGCTGCTGCTCGCGGCGTAGTCGTCCGCCAGCGCCGCGGTGGCGAGCGCGACGGTGTAGGTGCCCTGCTCGCCGTCAAATCCCTTGGCAGCGATGTAATAGGTGCCTGTCGACGGCGCCGTATAGAGGATCTGGGAGTCCGTGCCCGTGCCGCTGTCGTCGTCGGCCCAGAGTTCCGTTCCTTCGGAAGTGAGCAAGCGGACGTAAGGATCCAGCAGCGTGCCGCCGTTGGAGTCGTACCCGCGCATGTCGATGCGGTAAGTGACTCCGCCGGTGAGCGACACGCGGATCCAGTCTTCGTCGGTGCTGGAATCGACACTGCCGCTGAACGTTCCGCCGACCGTGAGCGACGCCGTCGTCGAAGCATCGGCGGGGTGGTCGTCGACCGCCGGACCGCTGTTGGCGGTGCCGTAGATGGCGCGGATGGCAGCGATCTCGTCGCTCGTCAGGTCGGTAACGCTGGTGTTCTGGGACGCATTCATCACCGTGGGGAAATCGTCTTCGTGGTCGAGGCCGAGGGCGTGGCCGACTTCATGAAGAACCAGCGTGTAGAAATCGATGGTGCCGTTCGGGATGGACGAGCCGACGGTTTGCACCGTTCCGTCGATCAAACGGTAGCGGCGGCCAATATCGAACGAGATGTAGGAGTTGCGGATGACATTGCCGGAATACCAGGTGTTCGCGAGACCGATCGTGCCGGAGCTTCGCGACTGCAACTCGTCGAAGACGATCACAATGTTCGCGGTAGCCGGCGACGTCGTTTCAACGAAGGAGAAATTCCCGACCTCGTCCCAACGGGTGAACGCTTGGCGAATGCTGGGCAGGAAAACCGACGAGACCGCCGCGGCTTCGCTTGAATATTCGGCGTTCGCGGGCACGGACTGCCCTGTGGTCACGACCGCCCAGGTGATCGTGCCGCCCGCGGTTCCGCGCGTGCCGTTGCCCCACTTGTAGTTCTCGAGCACGTAGACGGGCCGCTCGTATTGCGGCGCCGCCGGAAGCGGAGCGACCAAAGGTTGGGAAGACGACGCGACGGGATTCACAACGCCGAGGTCGAATGTCTCCAGAACGCCGTTCTGGCCGTCAGGCATTGTGCCCCCGCATGAAAGCCCGCCAAATCCTAAGCGGCGGAGGCGCGCTTGGAAAGAATTTCCCGCGCCGCGCGCTGTACGCGGGCCACGGTTAGAACGGGAGCGGTGTGTAGGGCGTGCCGGGTTGCTCCGGGAAAAGAAGATCGAGGCGCGGAAGAGCGGTCATCGGATTTACGCTTTCCTCGCGGGTGAAAATATCCGCGGGCGGCGGCGTGACAAGATCGGTCAGCGCCCCATCCACCAAGATAGTCGTCCGGATGAAGTGGCGCGGCGCTTGGTCCAAAGAAACGGCGGGCGGCGCCATCACCGCGGCGAGATCGGAGGGCGAGACGCCCTCGCCGTTCACATCGTCTTTCATACTGGCCGGAAGTTCGGCGGTCTGTGCGCTTCCTGTGGCAACACTGACCGTATAGCTGCCGACCCCGGCGCTGTAGGCCAACGCATCGATAAAGTAGGTACCGGTGGTGGTGGGGGTGAAGGTGAGCGCCGCCGAAGCGCCGAGGCCGCTGCGGGTATTGGCGCCGACTTGCGTTCCGCCGGAATTGCGGAGAACGACCGCGGAGTCCGTCCAGCGGACCGCACTGCCCGTGGCTGTGCCGGTCACGCGGATCGTATAGGTGGTTCCGGCGGTGAGCGTGGTGCGGAACCAGTCGCGGTCTCCGGCGGTTTCAATGAGCCCTTCGGCCGTCGCGCCGACAGCGACAGTGCCCGTGGTCGCCGTCGTCGCGGCATAGTCATCGGGGTTCGCCGTGGCAGCCAGGGTATAGGTGCCCGTCGCGCTGGCGGAATTGGCGCGCATGGCGAGGTAGTAGGTGCCCGTGGTGCTGGGGCGGAACATGAGGCGCGCGTCCGCGCCGGCGCCGCTGTCATTGTCCGTGAACAGCGCCGTGCCGCTGGAATTGAGAATCTGAAGATAGGGATCCGTCAGCGAGCCGCCGCTGGAGGCGCTGCCGCGCGCATCGAAGCGATAAAGTACGCCCGACGTGAGACTGACGCGGACCCAATCCACATCGCCCGCCGTCCCAATCGTGCCGGTCAGGGTCGCGCCGACCGTAAGGACCCCGGTCGTCGCCGTGCTGGCCGCAAAGTCATCGGCAGTCGATGGCGTGCCGTAGATGGCGCGAATGCCGGCGATATCGTCGCTGGTGAGATCCGTGACGTTCGGATCGTCGGTCGTATTCATGATGGTCGGCTCGTCGTCCTCGTGATCGAGGCCGAGGGCGTGGCCGACTTCGTGGAGGACCAACGTGTAGAAGTCGAGTGTACCGCTGGCGGGAGACGAACCAACGGTTTGGAGGCTGCCGTCCACCAGGCGATAGCGCCGGTTGATGTCGAACGACAGGTAGGAGTTGCTGATGACCGGGCCGCGGGTCCAAGTGTTGGCGAGACCGATGGTATCAGCGCTCTGAGCTTGCAACTCATCGAAGATCAGAACCATGTCCGCCGTCATCGGCGACGTGGTCTCGACGAAGGAGAAATTGCCGACCTCATCCCAACGGTTGAAGGCGGCGCGGATGGTCGGGAGGAACACCGACGAGATCGGCTGCGCGGCGCTGGTGTAGTCGGCGTCGGTCGGGTAGCTCTGGCCGGTGGTTACGACGGCCCAGGTGATCGTGCCGCCGGACGTGCCGCGCGTCCCGCTGCCCCATTTATAGTCGTTGAGAACAAAGCTCGGCCGCTCGAATTGCGGCGTGGATGCGAAGGGGGCCGTGAGAGGGCTTAGGACGTTGACGCCGTCATTGACCTCGAGGTCCAAGTTCTCCAGAACGCCGTCCTGGCCGTCAGGCATAGCCGCTCCCCCCACGAGGAGCGAATGCATGCCGCCCCTTCACCAGTTCTGCGTGTACTATAACCAGCGCAAACCAAAAGCGAATACCTGATTGTCGACTTTGCACATGAGCGAGCCCTCCTCTCCATCCATGATCGTGCCCGAGCTCAGCTTTGAGGAGCTGACGGAGAATTTCGCGCTGTTTGACGATTGGGAGGACCGCTACCGCTACCTCATCGACCTGGGGCGGAAACTGCCGCCCTTCCCCGACGCCTTAAAGACCGACGCCCACAAGGTGCGCGGCTGCATGAGCCAGGTGTGGATGGTGCCCGGGCATCCGGAAGGCGCGCCAAACCGGTTCGCCTTCGCGGCCGACAGCGATGCACATATCGTGAAAGGACTGATCGCGGTCCTGGGCACGCTGTATTCCGGAAAGACGCCGGCCGAGATCGCCGCCATCGACACGGACGCCGCGTTTCGCGGGCTCGGTTTGGATCAACACCTCAGTCCCAGCCGGCGCAACGGCCTGGTCTCGATGGTGGAGAAGATCAAGACTTACGCGCAAAAAGCGTGACTTTACGTACGTAGGGATTGTCACTTGGCCCTGCGCGCCGCCCGCCGTATCACAGCGATGGGTGAGGACATGGGCTTGGGGCCTTTTGACATGACTGAAACGATTTCAGCGCTGAAAGCGCAAGCGCTTCGTTGGAAATGCCGCGCTTATTCCTTCGC
Organism: Rhodospirillaceae bacterium; assembly: GCA_041905525.1. Taxonomy (GTDB): domain Bacteria; phylum Pseudomonadota; class Alphaproteobacteria; order Rhodospirillales; family Rhodospirillaceae; genus SHVO01. The sequence goes on along the minus strand of JAYRKY010000002.1, from coordinate 188,829 downwards.
GGCGATGCCGTTCATCGCGATGATCGCCGCCGATGTGCTGTCGCGCGGCGCCGTACTGCCGTCCTGGGGCATTGGCGCGATGGCGCTGGGCGCGGGCTTGCTCGGCACGCTGTCGTGCATTGCGAGTTTCGATCACCGCGACCTGACCGGTAAGCTGGTCTGGTTTTAGGCCGGCGCGCCGGCAAAGGTTTTATGCGAAAAGGCGGCGGTCGAGCTTCTTGATGAAGCTCCACGGATCGGGGTCCGGCTTGCCGAACAGGAAGCCTTGCACGTATTCGACGCCGCAATCGCGCACGAATTCCAGGCCTTCCTTGCTGTCCACCATCTCGGCGATGGTTTCCACGTCCATGGTCTTGCAGAGCGTGGTGAGCGCCTTGAGGAAGGCTCGGCCCTTCGGCGCCGACTGCGCGTTCTTCACGGCGCTGCCGTCGAGCTTCACGACATCGACTTCGAGCACCGAGAGATATTGGAAGCTGGCGGCGCCGGCGCCGAAATCGTCCAGGCACACGTGGAAACCCTTTTTGCGCAGGGCCTGCACGAAATTATTGGCCTGGGTCAGGTCGGCGACGCGCGCCGACTCCGTAATCTCGAACACAAGGAAGTTGCGGAGCCAGGTGTCGGCATCGAGCATCGCATGCAGTTCTTTGGAATACTGCTCGTTGCCGACGGACATGCCGGAGATGTTCACGGCGATGGAGACTTTGTCGGAGCGGTTCTTGCGCAGCCAGTCGACGCACTTGCGCGCCATGGCGATATCGAACTCGGTGATGAGCCCGGTTTCTTCGGCGAAGGTAATGTACTTGTACGGGCTTTCCTCGAACTTGCCGTTGAAACGCACAAGCGCTTCGTAGTGATGGACGGCGCCCGTGCGCGCGTCGAAGATCGGGTGGAACGCCACCTGGAAGTCGTTGCCGCCGACGAGGTTGCGGAATTTGTTCAGGGACTCGACGGTGTCCTGAACCAGTTTGTTCATGTTGGCGGCGATGTCCTTCACGTTGAAGGAATCTCCGACCTGCTCCTTGAAGTGATTGATGGTGTAGACGAGGCCCTTCGCGAGGTCGCCTTCGTTCACGCCTTGGATATCGACATCGACCGTGCCAGCCTGCGCCACCACGCCCTTGCCGGTGGGATCGAAGGCCTTGGTCGCTTCGGTCAGCTTGGCTTCGAGGGCGGCGACGTCGAGGCCTTTCTCGGCCACGATCCCGAACTTGCCTTCGCCGACTTCACCGGCGGAATCGCCGCCGAGCGAGTTGGCGCGCAGCGTGGTGCCGACGGTGTTGAGCAGATGTTCGCGCTCTTCCTCGTTCAGGCTGCCGGCCAGGGTGTCGAACCCGGGCAAATTGACGAGGGTGAGTTCGGCGTTGGCGCCCGCCGCCTTCAGTTTCTCGACCGCGAGCTGGGAGAATGAATCGCCGGACAGAAGCCCGGTGGCCTTGTCGCGCGCGACGCCGGTTTCGGCTTCGCCCTTTTCGGTGAGGTGCGCCTGGGTGCGGAACGCCAGGAAGAAATGGTCCTTCAGGTCCGGCATGACATAGCCGGCGAACCCGAGCGGCGGCGTCAGTCCCTTCGCGCCCTGAAGCTTCACCTTCACATTATCGATGCGGCCCTTTTTGGCCGTTATGCGTAGAAGCTGGTCGACCAGGACGCGGTCTTTCGGCGATACCACATCCATGAAATTGCGGCCGATCAGGCCTTCGGGGCCGAGCCCGAGCAGCGCCTTGGTCGCGCCCACGGCGAACGAGATCCGCTGCTGGGGATCCAGCTCGATGAGGATATCCGCCCAACAAAAGGCAAAGGCGACAAAACGGTCGCGCGCGGAATTCATGGGTACAGTCGACTCTCTCAGATGTGCCTGAGGTTCTTAGCAATTCCCGGCCGGTATGCCTACCCGTTGCGTGAGGCGCGGGCGGCGGTATTCGCCTGGTAGTGGCGTCCCTCGGCCTCCCTGTACGCGCCCGGTTGAAGCGGGAGCGCCCTCGCCGCCACACCCGGCGGCCGTTCAAGTCTTGTTCTTGCCTTGGCCGCGCCTGCGGACCACACTCGCGCCGGCTACAACCGACGAGTTCACGACGTGCGCGCAGCGTTTCTTCTTATACTTTTCCTGACCGCAGCCTCCTTTGGCGCCCCCGCGGGGGCAACGGCGGTCCCGAGAATCACCCTGGTCGTCTCGGATATCGACAAGTCGATCACCTTCTACGAACGGCTGGGGATGGTCAAAAGCTCCGACGAGGCGCGCACGGGCGCCGGGCAGATCCACGGCGCGGACGACCTGCCGCTGACGGCCGATGCGACCCGCAGCCGGATCGTGGTGATGAAGGGCGAAGGGCAGACCTCGGAGATCGCGCTGCTCGCCTATGACCGTCCGCCGCTCGCCAGCGCCCGCAGCAATCTGATGGGCCTCGGGACCGGCGACGTCATTATCGGGATCGTGGTGCCGGACCTTCAGGCCGCCTACGCGGCGCTGGACCGGATCGGCGCGCGGATCGAGAAAGGCCCGAACGCCTTCACCGCCGCGCCGCTGGGCGTGCGCCTTTACGCCTACGATCCCGACGGGCACATGGTGGAACTCACCCAAGCCGGGCGCTAGCCGCGTTACGTGAGTTGGGCGCAATGCCACAACCGTGCAGCCTTCCGCCGCGCAGGATTTATTCGCCTTAGTGGAACGCTTTAGAATTCCTACCGTTTAGTGACGGATGGATCGGATCGAACGCTTTTTGGAACACGCCCGCGAGTGCATGGAGATGGCCGGAAAGACCTCCGGCACCCAGAGCGACGCGTTGGTGCGGATCGCAGAGTACTGGACCGCGCTGGCGCGCGACCGGCGCGAACAGCTCGAGGCCACCACCACCGCACCACGCGCTTCGATCCCCTGTCCGAGCCCGCGTGCTCAGGAAGACTCCGAGCTCCATTGAGCCCGCACGGCGGAACAAACACTCCCGCCCGCCCTTGGATTTGAGAGCCTCCTGGGGCGCTCCGGAGTGCGGCCCGAGTCATGAGTCATGACAGCGACCAGTTCAGCGGTTTCATCGATTGGCTTGCGCGCGCCCACCTGTGGCGAAAGCGCGCCGAACAAATTCAACTGATCGCGGAAGGCATGTCCGACGCCTCTGCCCGCAGCGCGCTGACGCGCCAAGCACGGCAGTGGGCGGCAATGGCGGAGGAAGCGGAACACCTCGCCCGGCGGTGGCAAGAAGAGGCCGCCGACGCGTTGCACAAACACTAAGCGCGCAAGCACCGACTCACGACGCGAAACGTCGGCGCGTTAGTGTCCGATGACGACGCCTTCGCGGCGGGGATCGGCGCCGCCGACAAGGCCATTCTTCGTCACGCGAATGGCATGGATCCCGCTGGCGGAATTATTGACGCGCACCGCGTGGCCGAGCTTCTCAAGATCGCCCTTCACGGGCTCGAGGCCTTCCTCGAGGATGACATTGTTCCCCATCCCGAGCACAAAGGGCGCGGCCGCCGCGGCCGCCGGCGTCATATCCCAGTCGATCATGGCGACCAGCGTCTTCACCACAAAACCGACGATGGCCGGACCGCCCGGAGAACCGAGCACCATTTCGAGCTTGCCGTCCTTGTTGAAGACGATAGTCGGCGTCATGGAGCTGCGCGGGCGTTTCGCGCCGGCGACGCGGTTGGCGACGCTGCGCTTCTCGGCAACGTCCTCGTACGAAAAGTCGGTGAGCTGATTGTTCAGGATGAAACCGCCCTTGGTCATCAGGCGGGACCCGAAGCCGCTTTCAATCGTGCTGGTCATGGCGACGGCGTTGCCGTCGCGGTCGACGATGGAGAAGTGGGTGGTGGAGGGAAGCTCCGGACTATCGGCGGGCGCGAAGGCGCCCTTGGTCGGGATCTTGCCGGCTTCCGCGACCGGCAGACGTTGATCCTCCTTCACCAGCTCGGCGCGCTCCTTCAAATACGCCGGTGCGATCAGGGCCTGCGTCGGCACCGGAACCGAATCCGGATCGGCCATATAGACCGCGCGGTCGGCAAAGGAGAGCCGGCCCGCTTCCGCCATCAGGTGATAGGACGTCGGCGACTTAGGACCGAGGGCACGGAGATTGTGCGGCTCGAGGATCGCGAGGCTTTGAATGACGCCGATGCCGCCGGAGGACGGCGGGCCCATGCCGCACACCTTGTAAGAGCGATACGCGCCGCAGACGGGCGGGCGTTCGACCGCCTTGTAGGCTTTCAGATCCTCGAGGGTCATGTCGCCTGGGTTCTGGGGCGCGGAGTCCACCGTTTGCACGATGTCGGCGGCGATGGCGCCGGTATAGAAGGCATCCGCGCCCTTGGTGGCGATCTCGCGCAGCGTGGCGGCGAAGGCGGGGTTCTTGAGAATGGTGCCGGCGGCTTTCGCCTGGCCGTTGGCGTCGTAGAAGAAGGACTTCGCCGGTTCGATTTTCGCGAGATTGCGGTCGCCCGCGAGCAGCGCATTCAAGCGCGGCGAAATCGCAAAGCCGTTTTCGGCCAGGGTGATCGCGGGCTGGAACAACCGCGCCCACGGCAGCTTGCCGTGATTCTTATGCGCGAGTTCCATGAGACGCACCAAGCCGGGCACGCCGACGGATTTGCCGCCGACAATGGCCTGCATGCGGCCCATCGGCTTTCCGTCCTGGGTGAGGAAGCGATTTTCTTCGGCCGCCGCCGGCGCTTTCTCGCGGCCGTCGTAGGTGCGCAGCGTTGCCGCCTTCGCATCCCAATGCACAATGAACGCGCCGCCGCCGATCCCCGAGGACTGCGGTTCGACAAGATTGAGGACGAGGTTCACCGCGATCGCGGCATCGAGCGCTGACCCGCCCGCGGACAGGATCTCGGCGCCCGCCTGCACCGCCAGCGGATTGGCCGCGGCCACCATCCATTCCTTTCCGGTCCCGCTTTTCGGTTCCGAGCGCCCGGTGAAGGCTTCCGGGTCGGACGCCTCCGGCTTTGGAATTTGCGCGAAGGCCGGCGCGGCGAGAAGAAGCAGCGCGGCGGCGGAGGCGGTGCGGAGGAATTTTTTCATGGGACTACCTTAGTGTCGCGTCCGGTTTCACGCCAGTGATGACACCACACGTCATGGCCCGCACCGGGATGCTCGCGCGGCGGCGCCACATCGGCGCAGACGGCGCTTGCGCGCGGGCAGCGCGTGCGAAAAACACAGCCCGTCGGGGGATTTAGCGGCGACGGCAATTCCCCCGCGAGCGGAATACGGGGCCGCACACGGGCAATCGTGGGGTCCGGAATCGGCACGGCGCTGAGCAGCGCCTGGGTATAAGGATGGCGCGGATTCGCGTAAAGGGCCTCGCGCGGCGCGAGTTCCATACACTTGCCGAGGTAAAGCACCATGACCCGGTGCGAGATGTGACGCACGATGGAAAGGTCGTGGCTGATGAAGATCATGGTCAAATTCATCGCGCGCTGAAGGTCCATCAGCAGATTGACCACCTGGGCGCGGATCGACACGTCGAGCGCGCTCACCGGCTCGTCGCAGACCACGAGCTTGGGCTCGAGGATTACCGCGCGCGCGATGCCGATGCGCTGGCACTGTCCGCCGGAAAATTCGTGGGGATAGCGATTGACCATGGACGGATGAAGGCCCACGCGCGCCATCATCGCCTTCACTTTTTCCTTCACCTCCGTCTTCGTCAGGGAGGGACGGTAATTGCGCAGCGGCTCTGCGATGATATCGCCCGCGGTCATGCGCGGATCGAGACTGGCGAGCGGATCCTGAAAGACGATCTGCATCCGCTCGCGCTCGGCCTTGAGTTCCGTCGCGTCCAGATCCGTCAACGTCCGGCCGAGCCACGCGACCGCGCCGGCGGTGGCGGGAAGAAGCTGGAGCACGGCGCGGCCCAGGGTCGATTTGCCGCAGCCTGACTCTCCGACGACGCCGAGGGTTTCCCCCGCCTTGAGATCGAAGGATACACCGTCGAGGGCCTTCAAGGGCGTGTACGTGCCCACGATCACACCGCCGGTGCGCACCGGATAGTGCACCTTCAGATCGTTCACCCGCAGGAGGTGATCGTCGCGCAGGGTTTCGCTCATGCGGCCCCCGCGGCGGCGACGGAGTGGTTCAGGAAACACGCGTTCAACGTTCCGCCGGCGGCGAGCGCGGGTCGCTCGGCGCGGCAGCGTTCGAACGCGGAGGCGCAGCGCGGATTGAAACTGCAGCCGGGCGGAAGCTTCTGGAGATTCGGCGGCTGGCCCGGGATGGTCGGCAGCTCCGCCATGGGAGGATCGGTCAGGCGCGGCGTACACGCGAGCAGGCCTTTTGTATAGGGATGGCGCGGCGCGGCGAAAATCTCCTGCACGGCCGCAGTCTCGACCACACGCCCGGCGTACATCACGGCGACACGGTCGGCGAGGCCGGCGACCACACCGAGGTCGTGGGTGATGAGCACGAACGAAGTACCCTGCGTCTCTTTCAACTCGCGCATCAGATCGAGGATCAGCGCCTGGACCGTCACATCGAGCGCGGTGGTGGGTTCGTCGGCGATCACCAGATCCGGTCCGCACAGCAGCGCCATGGCAAGCACGATGCGCTGGCGCAGGCCGCCGGAGAGCTCGTGGGGATACATGGCAAGGCGCCGCTCGGGCTCGGGGACTTGCACCCGCGCCAGCATCGCAAGCGCCGCGGCGCGCGCGGCCGCGGCGTCGAGGCCGCGATGCCGCTGAAGTACTTCCGTAAGCTGACGCCCGATGCGCATATGGGGCGTGAGCGAAGTCATCGGGTCCTGGAAGACCATGGCCAGACGATTGCCGCGCAAGCCGTTGAGCGTGCGCTCGTCGGCGGTGAGAAGATCGGTGCCGGCGAAGCGCACCGCGCCGGCGGCCCGCCCGTTGGCCGCGAGAAGGCCCATCGCGGCCATGAAGGTCTGGCTTTTGCCGGACCCTGATTCGCCGACGATGCCGAGACATTCGCCCTTATCGACGTGAAGCGAAACGTCGCTGACCGCCGACACTTCGCCGTCGGGCGTGGCGAAGCGCACGGTGAGCGCGTCGATCTCGAGGATACGCTGCGCCATGTCAGCGATCCTTGGGGTCGAGCGCATCGCGCAGGCCGTCGCCGAGGAAGTTGAAACAGAAGAGCGTGGCGGTCATGAAAACCGCGGGGACGATCAGGGTCTGCGGATTCACCTCGAGTTCGGCCGCACCTTCATTGAGGAGCACGCCCCAGCTTGTGAGCGGCTCTTGCACGCCGAGACCGAGGAACGACAGGAAGCTTTCGAGCAGGATGACCTGCGGGATCGTCAGCGTGACGTAGACGATCACGACCCCGAGCACATTGGGCACGATGTGGCGGATGATGATCCCCGCCGTGGAACCGCCCGAAGCGCGCGCCGCTTCGATGAACTCCTTGGATTTCAGCGACAGGGTCTGGCCGCGTACGATGCGCGCCATGGTGAGCCATTCGACCGCGCCGATGGCAAGGAACATGAGGACGAAGTTGCGTCCGAACATCACCATGAGGATGATGACGAAGAAGGTGAGCGGCACCGAGTAGAGAAGATCGACCAGGCGCATGAGCAGTTGGTCGACGCGCCCGCCGACAAAGCCGGCGACGGCCCCGACGGTCACGCCGATGAACAGCGCGACGGCGGTGGCGAGGATGCCGACCATCAGCGAGATCCGCCCTCCGACCAGCGTACGCGCGAGAAGGTCGCGCCCGACGGAATCGGTGCCGAGATAGTGCCCCAGCTCGAAATTCGGCGGCATCGCTTCGACGTGGTCCCAATCGATGGCGTCGTAGGGCCACGGAAGCATGTAGGGTCCGACGAGACACACCACGGCGATCACGGCCAGGACCACCATGCTGGCGAGCGCGGCGCGGTTCGCCTTCAGACGGCGCCAGGCGTCCTGCCACAGGCTGCGGCCCTCGACTTCCGCCGCGGCTTCCAGCGCGGCGCCGTGGCCCGAGGTGAGGTTGAGGCTATTCATAGCGCACCTTCGGATCGAGCACGGCGTAAAGCATATCGACGATGAGATTGGCGACGATGACAAAGGCCGCGCCGACAATAGTGACCCCCATCACGAGGGTGTAGTCGCGGTTGAGCGCGCCTTGCACGAAATAGCGGCCGATGCCGGGGATCTGGAAGATGGTCTCGACGACCATGGACCCGGTGAGCAGGAACGCGGTCGCGGGTCCGAGGAAGGTGATGACGGGCGTGAGGGCGGTTTTCAGCGCGTGGCGCAGGACGATGGTGCGGAAGGGAAGACCTTTCGCGCGGGCGGTGCGGATGAAGTTCGCGCGCATGGTCTCGATCATGCTGGCGCGCGCGATTCTGGCGATATAGGCGATGAAGGGCAGCGCGAGGACCGTGACGGGCAGAATCCGGTTGGCGAAGGCGCCGCCGTTCCAGCCGCCGGCCGGAAGCTGAAAGGGCGTGCCTTTCAGCCAGACACCGAAGGCCAGGATCAGAATCTGGCCGGTGACAAACGTAGGCACCACGATGCCGATCATGGCGAGGCCCGACACCGCATAATCGCGCGGCGAATTTTGCGCTAGGGCCGCTGCAATCCCGAGGGGAAGACCGACGACGATCGCCAGAACCATGGCCGAGAGGCCATTTGCGATGCTGACCGGCAGACCCTGCGCGATCAGTTCGGTGACCGTGAAGTCCTTATATTTGAAGGAAGGGCCGAAATCGCCGCGCAGGAGGTTGCCGAGATAGCTGGCGAACTGCTGCCACAGCGGGTCGTCCAGGTGATAGCGCGCGCGGAGATTGGCCAGGACCTCGGGCGGCACCGGCGCCTCGCCGTCGAACGGGCCGCCCGGCGCGAGGCGCATCAGGAAGAAACAGAACAGAACGACGGCGAGGAGCGTGGGGATGCCGATGAGGAGCCGCCGGGCGAAGTAAGACCACATCGGGCGCGTTCCTAAACTGAGGATTCGGAAATGACGGTGTTGGCGAGTACGCCGATGTCCTCGATCTCCACCTCGATGCGGTCGCCCGGACGCAGCCAGCGCGGCGGCGTGCGGCCGTTGCCCGACCCGGACGGAGAGCCGGTTGCGATCACATCGCCCACCTCAAGATGGGTGAACACCGAGATGTAGGAAATGAGCGCGGCCACCGAGCGGATCATCGCGGCGGTGGACGACTGCTGCATGATCTCGCCGTTGATGCGGGTGGTGAGCATCAGGCGCTGCGGATCGGGGATCGCGCCCGCGGGAACGAGCCACGGTCCGCACGCGCCGGAGGAGTCGAAATTCTTGCCTGCGGTGAGGGAGTGTTTTTGGAAATCGCGCACCGAGCCGTCGAGGAAACAGGTGTAGCCGGCGACGTGGCTAAGGGAGCGCTCCGGCGGGATCCGGCGGCCGCCCTTGCCGATGACGACGGCGAGTTCGCCTTCGAAGTCATATTCGCGCGAGGCGCCGGGACAGACGATCGATTGCCGGTGACCGACCAGGGACTGCGGCGTGCGCATGAACAAGGTCGGCGGAGCGTTGGGATCGTTGCCGTGCGGATTGCCTTCCTTCGGATAGTTGTGTCCGACGCAGATGATGCGGCCGGCATCGGGAATGACCTGCAATAGGACCACGTGATCGAGCGCGACCGTCGGCTTGCGTTGCGCGACGACGGCGTCGAGGTTGTCGACCGGACCCGCGGCAAGGACGGCGCGCAAGGACGGCCCCGCGTCCGACAAATCGATGATGTCGTTGCCGACCACGGCGCCGAAGCTGGGGCCGTGACTATATTCGTAGGAGACGAGCTTGATCGACGTCGAGGTCAAGCGGTTCACTTCTTCGGCGTGAGGACGGTATCGATGACATGGATGATGCCGTTGTCGGCCGGGATGTCGGCTTTGACCAGGCGCGCATTGTCGATCATGACCGTCTTGGTGGCGTCGATCAGCACGAGGGCGCCGTCGGCGGTCGCCGCTTCCATGCGTTTGCCGAGAAAGTCGCGCGCGACCACGCGGCCGACGACAATATGGTGCATGAGCAGCGCGCGGGTTTTTTCGCGGTTCTCGGGACGCAGCATGTCCTGGATGGCGCCCCTTGGAAGTTTCGCGAAGGCGTCATCTGTCGGCGCGAACACCGTGATCTGCGGGCTCTGGGTCAATAGATCGCCCAGGTTCGCGGCTTTGACGGCGGCGAGAAAGATGGTGAAGGTCCCGGCGTCGAGCGCCGTGCCGACGATATTCTTGGTCTGAGCCTGGGCGGCGCCCAGGGGCGCGCAGAAAAGTACCAAGGCGAGAACGAGCCGTCTGATCATCCACGATCCCCATCACGTGAAGCGGTGAGATTGCCACGCGGACTCGCGCAGAGGCAAACCACGCGACGACAAAAAAGGCCGCCTCCCCGGCGCCAAGACCGCTTTCGCGCCCCGCCGAACATGTTTAGAAGCCTCGCCATGCCGCATGACCCGCCTCAAACGCCCGAGAAGCCTCGCGACGAGAACCGCGAGATGTACAAGGAAATCGCCGCCCTGGTGGCATCGCTGGGGAAGGCGTTCGCCCGCCCCGAAAGCGAGATCATCGCGGCCCTGGAGAAGAATGCCATCGGCCTGGAATTCGGGCGCGACGAGAACGGTAACCGATTCGTTTTGGCCCAGTTGGAAGGGCAGACGGCGCGAATCTATCAGGGCGCTATCAAACAGGAGCCGGCCGGGCCCTAAAACGACGCCGCCGCTTTTCAAATCCACCATAATGATGCATATACGTCATTATGAATTTGCGCCCTTTATCTGGTGGGTCATCGGCCGAAACTCTCGATCCGCGCGCGGTTCTGGAGGTCTGTCTCTGCCATAACGTGCGCCGCGCGGCGCGGGCGATCTCCCGGGCCTACGATACCGTTCTGGCGCCAGCCGGATTAACCTGCGGCCAGTTCACAATACTAGCCGCGGTGGCGGCCCTGAACCCGATGCCCCTGCCGGTCCTGCGCGAGGTTCTGGCCTTGGACCGAACCAGTTTGAACCGCACCCTCAAACCTTTGGAAGAGCGGGGATTATTGGACCTGAGCGCGGGGGCCGGGCGGCGCCCCGGACAGGTCAGTCTGACGGCCGAAGGCGAAGCCGCGTTCCGGGAGGCGGCGGCGCTCTGGCGGGCCGCGCAAGCGGAGACCTCGCAGAAGATTGGGCCGGGCAGAACGGGCCAGCTTCTGGCCCTGACGGCGGCGGCGACCGCCAGTCTCCGCAGCTAATGTTGTATATACAACATAATTAGTAGGCTCTGACTTGCGGAGAGCGGGCCCCCGGCTCCACCCGCTTAACGTTTATTAAAGGTCCCCCAGGCAAAGTGCCGCCATCGCAAACCGTTCCAGAAGGACCGGTGAGAGAGAGTGGGACAATCGCTTTGAGAACCATCACCAAGGCCTTTCGCGACGGCGAATCCATCTACCGGCAGGGCGACGATAGCTCGTGGGCGTTCGAAGTCCTCGAGGGTTCGGTCGAACTGGTGAAGGACGGGCCTGAAGGCCTGACCGTGATGGCCCGGCTGAAGGCCGGCGAACTCTTCGGTGAACTCGGCATTCTGGACAACGCTCCGCGCGCCGCCACCGCGCGCGCGCGCGGCGCCGTGACCGTAAGGGCGATCCCGCGCGACGAATTCCTGCGCCAGATGGAGACCGATCCCGACACGGCGCTGAAGGTGATGACCAAGCTGGCCCGCCGCATGAAGGGCCCGGATACGGTCGATCCGATCCGCGCCGCGGCGTATCGCTCGGCCGCCCAGAATCTGCCCGTGCCGGTGGCCGATCCGGAACCGTTGCAAGCGCCGCCGCCGCTGCGCGTCGGCCGCCCGCTGCCGCAAAACCTGATCGGCGAACGTCAGCCGACTTTCATTGAAAAGATTTTCGACGCGGTGGTGAAAGATCCGACGCGCCGTCCCGGCAAGCGCGCCAAGGCTCCGACCCCGGGCGATATCCTGGTGATGGTCGCGAAGCTGCGCGACGACTTCGAAGATGTGCAGCATAAGAATCTGATTCAGGCACTGGACGGTATTCCCGGCGTGCGCACCATCGCCATCGACCGCGATCTGACGCGTTTCGTGCCCGGCGTGACGGAACCCGGCGCCACGGCCAACGACGAGCTGATGAAACGCGCGACACGCGATGCGCGCGCCTGGATGGCCGATCAGAACGCCGATCTTCTGATTTGGGGCAACATCGACCCCACGGGCCGCAACATCGAGCTGCATTTCACCGCCACCGCATCGAGCCCCGGCGAGCGTCCGGGCCGCTTCACGGCGCTGAACGTCTTGAACGTGCCGGTGGATTTCTACACCGATTGGGTGCCGCTGATCCGCGCCGTGACCTTGGCCGCGATCGATCCCAGAAGTTTCTCGCAAGGGCGCATCCTGCGCTCGGCGCTTCCGGCCATCGCCGTCGCCGCCCGCGCCATGGGCGCAGAACCGTCGGCCGCGATGGAACCGTCCGAACGCGCCGCGATCCTGTTCTGCTACGGCAACGTGTGCGCCGTATGCGCGCAGCTTGAAGGCGACCGCAGCTGGTACCACGGCGCGGTGGAAGCCTGGCGTATGGCCATCGACCTGCTGGGCAGTGATCAGTCGCCGATGCTGGGACAGTTGTTCCAACAGCTGGGTCTCGCACTGCAGATCATCGCCGAGCGCAGCGGCGATACGGATTCGCTTGAACAAGCCGCGGACGCCTATCGCCGCGCGCTGATGCATATCTCCCGCCGCCGTCAGATCATCGACTGGGGCCTGGTGAAGTATCGCCTCGGCTGCGTGCTTTATAAGCTCGACATGGCCATGGGCGACGACAACGCCTTGCGCGAAGCGATCCACGCCTGCCAGGCGGCGCGCCAGGTGTTCAACAAGTACACCCATCCGATCCGGTTCTCGGAAATCTCCAACGCCCTCGCCCAGATCCTTCAGGTCTACGGCGACAACATCCGCAGCGTGCCGATTCTGGAATACGCGGTGAAGTCCTGCGTGTCCGCGTTGCAGGTCCGCACGCCCGACACGGCACCGCTGCAGTGGGCCTCGATCCAGAACACCCTGGGCTCGGCGCTTTTCCTTCTGGCCAAGCACACCGGCGAGTGGGAATACATGCGCGCCTCGGGCGACGCTTTCCGTCTGGCCCTGGCGGTTTACAAGGAGCACGGCGCCGGACGCATGGCGATCGTGACCGAACGCAACCTCCAGCGCGCCGAGAAGCAAATCCAGAGCACGAGCGACCGCCGCGCTGCCGATCCGGTCTGGGCGCAGAACTTCAACATCACCGAAGAGCCCTACGATTGGAGCTCGATCCTCGGCGGTAACGACGATCTGGGCATCAACGAGGTCGCGTAAGACCGCGCGCCGGGTCTAAACTGCGGCCCATGGCTGGGCCCTACATCCTTTCCATCGATCAAGGCACGACGTCGACTCGCGCCGTTGTTTTCGACGCCGCCGGCGCCGCGCTTGCGACCGCGCAAAAACCGTTCCCTCAAATCTATCCACGGGACGGATGGGTCGAACATGATCCCGAGGAGGTCTGGCGCACCACGGTCGAAGTTTGCCGCGCGGCCATCGCGGCGGTGGGCGGCGCGTCGGACATCGCCGCCATCGGAATCACCAATCAGCGCGAGACCACGCTGGTGTGGGACAAGCGAACCCATAAGACCGTCGGCAACGCCATCGTGTGGCAGGACCGGCGCGGCGCCGCACGCTGCGAAGCTCTGCGCGAGGCGGGCAAGTCTCCGCTGATCCAAAAGAAGACCGGACTTCTGATCGATTCCTATTTCTCGGCGACCAAGGTGGAGTGGATCCTGTCGCAAAGCGCCGAGGTGAAAGCCGCGGCGGCCGCCGGCCATTTGGCCTTCGGCACCATCGATTCGTTCCTGGTGTGGCGATTGACCGGCGGACGCACCCACGCGACCGATGCGACGAACGCGTCGCGCACCATGCTCTACGATATTCACCGCGGCGCATGGGACGAGGAACTCCTGGCGCTGTTCGACGTGCCCCGCCACGTGCTGCCCGATGTGCGCGACACCGCCGCGCTGTATGGCCAGACCGACCCCGCGCTGTTCGGGCGCGCGATCCCGATCACCGCAGTGGTGGGCGATCAACAAGGCGCGCTTGTCGGACAAGCCTGCTTCGAGCCGGGTAGTATCAAGAGCACCTACGGCACCGGCTGTTTCGTATTGGTGAACACCGGCGCGACGCCGCTGACCTCGCGTCACCGGCTGCTGACCACCATCGCCTACCGTCTCAACGGCGCGACGACATATGCGCTGGAGGGCAGCATCTTCAACGCGGGCACCGTTGTGCAATGGCTGCGCGACGGCGTCGGTATGATCGATACGGCGGCGCAGAGCGAAGACCTTGCGGCCCGCCTGGACGACGCGGGCGGCGCGGCGCGCCCAGGCGGGGTCCTCTTTGTGCCGGCGTTCACGGGGCTCGGCGCGCCCTATTGGGACCCCACTGCGCGCGGGGCGATTTTGGGTCTGACGCGCGACTCGGGGCGCGCGGAAATCGTACGCGCGGCGCTCGATTCGGTCTGTTTCCAGACCTGCGACCTGCTTTCCGCATTGCAGCAGGACGGGATCGCCGCCCCGGGTGCGCTGCGGGTGGACGGCGGCATGGTCTCCAACAAATGGCTGGTCCAAAGACTGGCGGACCTGACCGGATTGCCGGTGGAACGTCCGGCCTACGGCGAGACGACGGTGCTGGGCGCGGCCTTCCTCGCCGGACTTGGCGCAGGACTGTTCGCGTCCCCGGACGCGATCAAAGCCGCATGGAAACTGGATTTTTCAGCGCGTCCGCGGCTTGCGCCGGAGACGCGCGCGGTACTGCTGGCGGGCTGGCGGGTCGCGGTCGGCCGTGTTCTAACGCCGCCGCGCGCCTAGCGGCGTAGACCTTTCCGTCCCAAAACGGGAGAACGCCCCACCCACAATATATGGGTGCTCTCCCGGCGCGACACGGCGCGCGGAGGGTTCATTGCGATCCGCTCCATCATCCCCCCGGAGGTCGCAAATCACGTTCGCGCGCGCGAGTCCTTTGAAGCGCAACCGTGACTTGGTGTAGTGTTTTTTTGCCTTGGGGTGGGGGTTAGTAATTTCCAATGCAGACGTCTTCTCAGGCGGTATCTGCCAAATCAGGCGTGACCGCGAAAGTTAAGTGGTTCAATCCGGCGAAGGGTTTTGGTTTCGTTGCACCGATGGACGGATCGGCAGATGCGTTTCTGCACGTCTCCGTCGTTCAGCGCGCAGGCCTGCGTACGCTTCGCCAAGGTGCAACGATCATCTGTGATCTCACCGACGGGCCGCGCGGCCCGCAAGTCGCGATCATTGGGCGCGTCGATGATTCGACCGTGGCCGATGACGAGTCGATGGGTGAGGGCGAAGAAAGCGTTATCGAAGGCGAGATCAAATTCTTCGCCGTCGATAAAGGCTACGGGTTTGGGATGCCCGCGGGCGGCGGCGCCGATGTGTTCATCGGCATCGGCGCGCTGCAGCGCTCGAACCTCGATCGCCTCGAGTCAGGCCAGCACGTGCGGATGTACGTTCGGTCGGGCAAGAAAGGCCCGATGGCCGTACGGATCGAGCTGCTCGGCATGTCTCTGTCGCATATGAACGACTAGCCGCCTACGTTCTCCCGTCTCTGCCGATCTTTCGGATTCACAAACCGCGCGGTGCTGTGGAATAGCCCTGTTTTTGCCTCCGTCGATCGCCGCCCCACGTTAGGCGGGATAACAGGAATGTAAGCTCAAGGCCCTAGTTGAACCACATTTGCAGCCCATCTTTTGCTCATGGGCGGATCGCTGCTGCCTGCAGTCGCGGTCCGACAAGAAGTAAGAAAACCCGTTTTGCTTGTGATCCCACACGGGATCCGAAGGTGGATCGGCGGGGCTGTTTCCCCTCCCCCTCATCCCCAATGGCCTTGCCGGTCCACCACCTTCTCCCCCCCCCCCCCCGTTAATGGGGTGCCGCGGCGCGGCCTGCCTAGGCAGCCAAGGGTGCACAGTTGCGCTAAGCCGTTCTTTCAGCTTTATTCCCCACCGCAAAAAATATCTTATACGACTTCTAAACGGACTGAATTGGCCCTATTCTGTTTCCGAGGTGGGCGAAAACACCAACGACCATGCAGCAGAAAAAGACATCAGCACCCGACACGACCGTGCTTGAGAAGCTGCGCGCCAGCGGCCTACGGCCGACGCGCCAGCGTCTCGCGCTTGCGAAACTCCTGTTCGCGAGGGGCCACTGCCATGTGACGGCGGAAAGCCTGTTCAACGACGCCAAACAGGCGCGCGTCGATGTCTCGCTGGCGACCATCTACAACGCGCTGCACGACTTCACGGCGAAGGGACTGCTGCGGGAGATCTCGCTCGACTCTTCGAGTTCGTATTTCGACACCAACACCGGCGAGCACCATCACTTCTATTTTGAAGGCACCGGCGAACTCCAGGACATCCCGCCCGATAGCGTGCGCATCGCGCATTTGCCCGAGGCGCCCGGCGGTTCTGCGATTTCGCGCGTCGACGTCATTATCCGCGTCCGCAATTAGGCGACCTCGTCGAGGCGGCACGCTTCCCACTTTAGAGAATTTCTAATCAACTTGACTACTTAGACCTGTCTTCTTACAACGAAGACGCAAATTTTCGCGGTGTTCTGCCGCGGCGCTTTTCCAGCGCCTTCCTGACGCTCTCGCAAACACTAGAAGGGAAAAAGGAGACTTCCATGGCTCAGCTGAAAGGTTCAAAGACCGAAGGTAACCTGAAGGCCGCATTCGCCGGTGAAAGCCAAGCGAACCGCCGCTATCTGTACTTCGCGCAGAAGGCCGACGTCGAAGGCCAGAACGAAGTCTCGGCGCTGTTCCGCTCGACCGCGGAAGGCGAAACCGGCCACGCGTTCGGTCACCTCGAGTATCTCGAAGCCGTCGGCGATCCGGCCACCGGTTATCCCATCGGCGAAACCAAAGCCAACCTGAAGGCCTCGGTCGCGGGCGAAACCCACGAGTACACCGACATGTACCCGGGCATGGCCAAGACCGCGCGCGAAGAAGGCTTCGACGAAATCGCCGACTGGTTCGAAACCCTGGCGAAGGCCGAGAAGTCGCACGCCGGCCGCTTCCAGAAGGCGCTCGACAGCCTCGCCTAACGTTCGATCGTTTTAAGTGCTGCGAACGCCGGCGGGGCTCAACGCTCCCGCCGGCGTTTTTTATTCTCCCGCCCATTTTCCCCAAAAGAGACCAGGAGCCCTGGACGCATGAGAGAAGGCAGTCTCGAAGCGCCGACCCGGCACATTATCGATTGGCAGAACCCGGACTATTTCGACGCCGAGAAACTCGACGCCGAGATGCGCCGCCAGTTCGACGTCTGTCACGGCTGCCGCCGCTGCTTCAATCTATGCGATTCCTTCCCGCGCCTGTTCGACATGGTCGACGAGGCGGGCGACGCCGAGGTTCATGGTCTTAAGAGCGAAGACTTCGGCAAGGTCGTGGACGCCTGCACGCTGTGCGACATGTGCTTCATGACAAAATGTCCGTACGTGCCGCCGCACGAGTTCAACATCGACTTCCCGCACCTGATGCTGCGTTACCGCGCCGCCGAGCGCGCCAAGCGCGGTGGTACGTCCTTCTACGAAAAGCAGTTCACCGAAACCGACCGCAACGGCAAGCTGGCCGCCATCGCGCCGAAGATCGCGAACTGGGCCTCGGACCGCAGCAACGGGATGACGCGCGGCCTGCTGGAAAAGGTGGCGGGCATCGACCGCAATGTCGAGCTGCCGAAGTTCCACGGGCAAACGTTCACCGCGCGCGCCAAGAGCGCGCCGCCGGAGGTGAACCGCGACGCGCCCGCGTTCGGCCGCAAGGCGGTGATCTTCGCCACCTGCTTCGCCAACTACAATAATCCACACATCGGAGAGTCGGCGCTGAAGGTGCTGGCCAAGAACGGCGTCGAGACCGAGGTGATCTATCCCGGCTGCTGCGGCATGCCGCAGCTGGAGCAAGGCGATCTCGCGCGCGTCGCCGAGAAGGCCAAACAGATCGCGCAGGCGTTCAAGCCGCATATCGAGGCGGGCAAGGACGTGATCGCCCTGATCCCGAGTTGCGCCCTGATGATGAAATTCGAATGGCCGCTGATCGTGCCCGACGATGCGGACGTGAAGACCCTGTCGCAGGCGACCTACGATATCGCCGAATACATTGTGGACATCGCCGACAAGGAAGGCATGGCGCCCGGACTGACGCCCGTCACGGGCGGCGTCGCGCTGCACCTGGCCTGCCACGCCCGCGCCCAGAACATGGGCGCGATGGGCGCCGAGATGCTGCGGGTCATTCCCGACACCGATGTCAGCGTGATCGAACGCTGCTCGGGTCACGGCGGCTCGTGGGGAATCCGCAAGGGCAACTTCGAGATCGCCACCAAGTTCGCGCGGCAGACCGTGCGCCGGGCAGCCGATGCGAACAAGGCGTTCGTCGCCTCAGAATGCCCGCTGGCCGGCAAGCATATCGCCCAAGGGTTCGGGAAGCTGGATCCGGCCGCGCCGAAAGACGGCGCCCAGGAGGGCCAGCGCGCCTTTCACCCGATTGAGATTCTTGCGAAGGCCTACGGTTTATAGAGAGAGCCCATGTCGAGAGAACAACGCCACATCACGCCGGCGGACATCATGCCGATGTCCCAGTACACCAAGATCCGCGCCGATCACCGCCGCAAGCTTGTCGACGTGAAACGCCAGCGCCGGATTCATGTCGGCCCGCACGTAACGCTGTATTTCGAGAACTACGACACGATGTGGGCGCAGGTGCAGGAGATGCTTTACATCGAGCGCGGCGGCGACGAGCAGATCGAAGGCGAGCTGTCGGCGTACAATCCGCTGATTCCGCAAGGCAAGGAGCTGGTCGCCACGATGATGATCGAGATCGAGGACGAAGGCGTGCGTCGCCGGACCCTCGCCGGCCTCGGCCACGTCGAAACGATGGTGAGCCTGAGCTTCGCCGGTCATCAGGTGACGGCGGTACCGGAAGACGACATGGAGCGCACGACGCCGGAAGGGAAAACGTCGTCGGTGCATTTCCTGCACTTCACGTTTACGCCCGAGCAGGTGGCCGCCTTCCGCACGCCCGGGACGCAAGTCACGCTGGGCATCACGCATCCGCGCTACGGACACCTCGCGATCTTAAGCGAAGACAGCAGGGCTTCGCTGGCCGCGGACTTCGCCTAGACCCGGCGCATCCGTCTCGTTGATCACGTCTTAGTTGATCACTTCGGCGGGATAGACGCCCCAAAGCGCGTCCCGGGTGATCCACCCTTTGAGTCCCTCGACTTCGACGCGGCAGAGCGCGGCGCCCTGCGGACAGCGTTCGACCGCGACGATGACGCCCGGCTCGAGGCTGGCGATAGGGTCCGGTTTTCCGTCCATGGTGCGGAGCAGCTGGCGCACTTCGCCGGTGACGATGGCGGTCCTGCGCCCCGACAACATGCTGGAGTGCACCCAGCCTTCGGTGCCCGCGGGATCCTTGATGCGCCGCCAAGTGTCGAACTCGGCGATGATCTCGACCGGAAGACCGCGGCGCACATAAATCCATTCGATGGGATAACGGGCGCTGGGCCCGACACGCAGGTTCACGGAATCCGGACGCAAGGACACGAAACGCGGGAGCGGAAGGCCGTCGGGTTTACCGGCGGCTTGTTCGTTGGGCGCTGCTTCGCCGGAAGGGCCGTCCGCGGCGGCGGCAGTCCCGCACCACACCAATGCCAAAACAACCAAAAGCCAGCGCGTCACGTAAGGAACCTCGTTCTCTGAACGTGTTGGTTTGTGCCCGTATTTTGCGGGTTTGGCAACGGCGCGCAAGGTTACGCCGGTGATACCCGCGCCTGCCTGGACAAGGCGAAACCCGGCTGGTACGCCTACTCAACGAGCTCACCTTCTGGCCCAGAGATGACGCGGACCAAACCCACAGTCGTCGTCACGCGAAAGCTACCCGACGTCGTCGAGACGCGGATGATGGAGCTGTTCGACGTCCGGCTGAACATCGACGACCATCCCTTCACGGAGGCCGAACTGGCCGAGGCCGTGCAGACCTGCGATGTGTTTGTGCCCAACCTCACCAATCATGTCGATGCGGCGCTGATCGCCAAGGCCGGGCCGCGGTTGAAGCTGATCGCGAATTTCGGGAACGGCATCGATCACATCGACGTCGCGGCGGCGCGCGCCAAGGGGATCGTGGTCACCAACACGCCGGGGGTTCTGACCGAGGACACCGCCGACATGGCGATGGCCCTGATCGTCGCCGTGCCGCGCCGCCTGGTGGAAGGCGCGCAGATGATTCAAGACGGCGCGTTCAAGGGCTGGAGCCCGACGCATCTGCTGGGCCACCGCATTTTCGGCAAACGTCTGGGCATCATCGGCATGGGCCGGATCGGCGCGGCCGTCGCGCGCCGCGCCAAGGGTTTCGGCATGGCGGTGCACTATCACAACCGGCGCCGTCTGCGGCCCGAGTTGGAAGCCGAAGTCGAGGCGACCTACTGGGAAAGCCTGGACCAGATGTTGGCGCGCATGGATGTGATTTCGATCCATTGTCCGCACACTCCGGCGACATTCCACCTTTTGTCGGAACGACGCCTGAAGCTGCTGAAGCCGACGGCCTATCTCATCAACACCGCGCGCGGCGAGATCGTGGACGAAGAGGCCCTGATCCGCATGCTCGAGGCTGGCCAGCTGGCGGGCGCGGGGCTCGATGTGTTCGAACACGAACCAGCGGTGAATCCGAAACTGCTGGCGATGAAGAACGTGATCCTGCTGCCGCACATGGGATCGGCCACCATCGAAGGCCGCATCAACATGGGCGAGAAGGTGATCATCAATATCCGCGCCTTCTGCGACGGCCACACGCCCCCCGACCGCGTCCTGCCGACATCCGGGTAGCGGTGCCGGACGCCGCGGTCATCATCGAGATTCCGTTCGTCGATCCTGTCAGCGCCTTTGCGCCGCTGGCGGAGCACCCCTATGCCGTGCTGCTGGACAGCGCGGATTCGGCAAGCGCGCGAGGCCGCTATTCCTACATCGCCGCCGATCCCTTCCGGCGCCTGACCTGCTCGTCCTACCCCTGGACCGTACGTGTCGACGGCGCGGTGAGGGAGGGAAATCCTTTCGACATTCTGGCGGAGGAGTTGCGGCGCTTCGCTTGGACCCCCGCGTGCCCTGTGCCTTTCAGCGGCGGCGCCATCGGTTTCTTCGCCTACGAACTGGGCGGCCTGCTTGAGAAACTGCCGACGCCCAAGACCACGCCGCTGCCCTACGACATGGTGGTGGGATTCTACGACGCCGTCGCGGCGTTCGATCACCACGCGCGCAAAGCCTGGGTGATTGCCCGCAGCGCGCCGCGCGCCGCGTGGCTGCGCAGCCAGCTTGGAGAAACGGAGCCGCCGGCGCCACACATCGCGTCCGTGTCTTGGCGCGCCGAGAGCCGGCGCACCCAGCATGAGGGCCGCGTGCGGGCGGCGATCGAGGCGATCCGCGCCGGCGACATCTACCAGGCGAATATAACCCAACGTTTCCACACGCCGCTCCCTCCGGGCGCGGCGCCCTTCGCCATCTACCGCGCCTTGCGCGCCCGCACGCCGGCACCTTTCGCGGCCTTCCTGAACGCGGGCGAGGGTCTCGTTCTTGCGTCGGCCTCGCCGGAACGGTTCCTGCATTGCGACGCGGCCGGACACGTGGAGACGCGCCCGATCAAAGGCACGCGGCCGCGCGGCAAAACGCCCGAAGAAGATCGCGCCAATGCCGCGGCGCTTCTGAGCAGCGTGAAGGATATTTCGGAAAACCTGATGATCGTGGACCTCCTGCGCAACGACCTGGCGCGGGCGTGCATGCCCGGCAGCGTCGCGGTGCCGATGCTGTGCGGCCTGGAGAGTTTCGCGTCGGTGCATCATCTGGTGTCGGTGGTGACCGGACAGCTGCGCCCGGACGCCCGCGCGACGGACCTTCTGAAGGCGTCCTTCCCCGGCGGATCCGTGACCGGAGCGCCCAAGATCCGGGCGATGGAGATCATTCACGACCTGGAGCCGTCGGCGCGCGGACCCTATTGCGGCGCCATCGCCTGGCTGGGTTTCGACGGCGCGATGGATTCTTCCATCGTCATCCGTACATTGGTCTTGAATGGGGGCGAGGCCGCGGCCCAAGCTGGAGGCGGGATCGTGGCCGATTCAGATCCGGCGGCGGAGTATGAGGAAAGCCTGGCCAAAGCCGCGCCGCTGATCGCCACGCTGGGGACGCTATGAAAGTCAGCCTGAACGGCGAGCTGAAAGAGGCGGACGAGGCGCGCATCGCGCCCGACGACCGCGGCTTTGCGCTGGCCGACGGCCTGTTCGAAACCATCGCCGTCAAGAACGCGGGCCCAAAACGGCTTGCCGCGCATCTCGCGCGCCTGAGAGAGGGCGCGGCACTCCTTGGGATTCCCGTTCCCTACACGGACCAAAAGATCGCCGACCTTGCGGCCGCGCTGATCGCGGCGAACGAGGTCGCGCACGGCGCGCTGCGGATCACACTGACACGCGGCCCCGGTCCGCGCGGTCTTATGCCGCCGGACGCGCCGACACCGACGTTCCTTATCTCCAGCGGCCCTTTGCCGCCGGACGATGCCATCAGTCTGATGGTGGCGCGCACCACGCGCCGAAACGAGTTCTCGCCGCTCTCGCGGGTCAAGCATCTCGGCTATCTGGATCATATCCTGGCGCGCCGCGAAGCCGTGGCGGCGGGAGCGGACGATGCCGTGCTGCTCAACACCCAGGGGCGCGTGGCCGACACAACGATCGCGAACATCTTTCTTCTCGTCGGCGGCGGGCTGGTGACGCCGCCCGTCAGCGAAGGCGCCCTTCCCGGCGTCATGCGCGCCGAAGTGATCCGCCTGGCGCGCGCCGAGGAGCGCGTGGTGACGGCCGGAGAACTGGATCAGGCAAGCGAGATTTTCGTGTGCAATGCGCTGGGCATCCGGCCCGTGGTGCGCATCAACGGCCACGATGTCGGCGACGGCGCGCCGGGCCTGATCACCCAGCTGCTGGCGGTTCGCCTCTAATCAGGCGGGCTTCTTGCAGGTGTCGCTGATGGCCTTGTAGGCGGCGGTGAAACCGTTCAGCGAGAAGGTGTCCGTCGTCACGGTGCCCCGGCTTGAGGTGCCGCGCACGACGGCGGTGTTCCCCTTGATCATCGCCTGAGCGATGCTGCGGTCGGTCTTGGAATCGCGCGCCCAGGCGCGGTCGCTGCCGGTGGTGAACAGATCGAATTTCTGCGCGCCGACGGTGATCAGGGCGTCGGTGTCGGGTTTGTATTGATAGCCGGCGACCACGCTGACGACATCGAAGGCCTTCTCCGCCGGCCGGTGGGTGATCAGCATCAGGACTTCGTCGCGGCTTTTGTAATTGCCGTCGGATTTATCGGGCTTGGCCGCGATATAGCAGACCGGCTGCTTATTCTCGGTATAGGTGTACGCCGTCCATTTGCCGTGGGTGCCGATCACCGTCACGTCCTGAGCGAGGGCAGGCGTGGCGAAGGCGCAGATACCAAGAGCAAAAACGGAAAGCCGCATACGAGAGACCTCTTCAAGAACCGGGTGTTCTTTCGAGTATATCAAAAAAACTAGTCTTCGTCGCCGTCGCGGTCGGCGAGCGCCACTTCCGCCAGCGGGGCTCCCGTGCGAAAGCGCTCCGGGAGCGGCGGGCCCTCGCCGCGCTGAAGCGGCTTCGGCCGCGTCATCGGGCCGCCGGGCATGACGGGACGCGGCGCGAAGCTGCGCATGTTGAGGAGGCGGTCATACATGACGACGACGCCCGCGATCCCGACGTTGAGACAGAACTTGGTCGGAATTTTGATGATGTGATCGCAGCGCGCGACCAGCGCCGGCGACAGCGAGCTTTTCTCCGCGCCCATGATGTAGGCCGCGCACCGCGGGTGGGTGAAGCTGGGGAGTTCCGCCGCGTCGTCCATCAATTCGACCCCGACCAGCGCGCAGCCTTTCGGCAGCAGGAGATCGCCCACCGACGGAAACGCGTAGAACGGAAGATTGGCGAGCGTATCGGAGGTGTCCGCGAGCGTGCCTTCGGCGCGCTTGTAGGTGGCGGCCACCGTGAACACGAAGCTGGCGTCGAACGCGTGAGCGGACCGGAAGAGGTTGCCGACGTTGAAGGGCTTGTTGATCCCTTCAACGCCGATGCCGAAGTAACCGCGCATCCGGTTAGGCGACTTTCAAGCCCGGCCCGATCTTGAAGTCCGGGCCGGTCTTGGCGCGGATCTCGTCAACCGTCACACCCGGGGCGATATCCACCAGCGTCAGGCCGGGACGCCCGACGTCGAACACGCACAGGTCGGTCACGATCATGTGCACCACGGCCTTGCCGGTCAGCGGCAAGGTGCATTCCTTCAGGATCTTTTTTTCGTCGCCCTTGGCGACATGCTCCATCAGGACGATGACGCGCGGCACGCCGGCGACGAGGTCCATGGCGCCGCCCATGCCCTTCACCATCTTGCCCGGGATCATCCAGTTGGCGAGATCGCCGCCGTCGGTGACCTGCAGCGCGCCCAGGATGGACAGGTTGATATGGCCGCCGCGGATCATCGCGAACGAGGTGGCGCTATCGAAGAAGCTGGTGGTCGGCAGCTTGGTGATGGTCTGCTTGCCGGCGTTGATGAGGTCGGCGTCTTCCTCGCCCTCGAACGGGAACGGGCCCATCCCCAGCATGCCGTTCTCGCTTTGCAGCTGAATTGACATGCCTTCCGGCACGTGGTTGGCCACCAGCGTCGGGATGCCGATGCCGAGGTTGACGTAGAAACCGTCTTTCAATTCCTGGGCGGCGCGCGCCGCCATCTGATCTCTATCCCATGCCATGGTCTTTACTCCGCTGCCGCGCGCTTGCGCACGGTCCGCTGTTCGATGCGTTTCGTGGGGTTCTGCACATGGATCATCCGCTGCACGAAGATGCCCGGTGTATGGATATGGTCGGGATCGAGTGCGCCTTGGGGCACCATCTCCTCGACCTCGGCGACGGTGATCTTCGCCGCCGTGGCCATCATGGGATTGAAGTTCCGCGCCGTCATCCGGTAGACGAGATTGCCTTCCGGATCGGCCTTCCAGGCATGGACCAGGGCGAGATCGGCGAACAGGCCGCGCTCCATGACGTAATGGCGTCCCTCGAACTCGCGCGTCTCCTTGCCCTCGGCGACTTTGGTGCCGTAGCCGGTGGCGGTGAAGAAGGCCGGGATGCCGGCGCCGCCGGCGCGGATGCGCTCGGCCAAGGTGCCTTGAGGATTGAATTCGATCTCGAGCTCGCCGGCGAGGAACTGCTTGGCGAAGGTCGCGTTCTCGCCCACGTACGAGCTGATCATCTTCCTGATCTGGCGCGTGGTGAGCAGGCGGCCCAGGCCGACGTCGTCGATGCCCGCATTGTTCGAGATGACGGTGAGGCCCTTCACGCCGGACTCGCGGATCGCCTCGATCAGGACTTCCGGGATGCCGCAGAGGCCGAAGCCCCCGGACATAATGGTCATGTCGTCGCGCAGCAGACCCGCAAGCGCGGATTTCGCATCCGAATAGAGTTTGTTGACGGCCACCTTGAGCTCCTGGTCGTTTCGGGGGGTCGTGATGGCTATCTAATACCCGGCTTTCAAAACGGGCGGTACGCATCTTTTGATGACCGCGCCGTAACCCGCCGGCGGCCCTGCCATGCACCAAACGTATGGCTAGAAAGGCCTTTCTTGGGCTAGGACTGGCCTCCCCCGGAACCACGGTCCTCGCGAGCAGCGGCCCTTGTCACACGCTCCCACCGATAACCTGCGCGGCGCGCTGTGGATGCTGGCGAGCTCCCTATGTTTCGCCACCAGCGGCCTCGCGGTGAAAACGGTGGGCTCGGAACTGCCGGTGGCGGTGGTGGGCTTCTTCCGCGTCGTATTCGGGGTGATTTTCGTTCTGCCGCTCCTGATTCAGCGGGGCCCGGCGATCTTCTACACCAAGCAGCCGGGCTGGCATCTGGTGCGCCTGATGGGATCGACCGGCAGCATCCTGTTCGGGTTCTACGCCGTCACGCACCTGCCCTACGCCACGGCGGTCGCGCTGTCGTTCACCCGCCCCCTGTTCATCATTCTCATCGCCGTGATTTTCCTGGGCGAGGTTGTGCGCTGGCGCCGCGGTCTCGCCACGGCGGTCGGGTTCATCGGCGTCGTGATCATGCTGGGACCCACGGATGTTGGCTTCAGCCTTCCCGCCTTGTCGGCGCTGGCGGCGGCGGCGTCCGTATCGGTGGCGCTGGCCGTGATCCGCAAACACGCGGCCACCGAAGGCATGGCCTTCATGTCGTGGTTCTTCGTCGGCTCGATCGTGCTGCTGGCGCCCTTCGCGATCTATTTCTGGGAGACGCCGCGCGGCATCCAGTGGGCTTATCTGGTTTACATCGGGCTGGTGGCAAGCACCGGCCAATACTGCCTGATCCGCTCGCTGATGGTGGCGGAGGCAACGGTTGTCTCGCCCATCGATTACTCGCAGATCATCATCGCGGCCATCGCGGGATTCTATCTGTTCGGCGAGGCGCCGACGATCTGGACGGGCATCGGCACCGTGGTGATCGTCGCGGCCACCTTATACATCCTGTTCCGCGAAGCCCGCCTTAAGCCGCAGCCCGAAGCGACCCCGGCGATCAAGGAGTAAGGCCGATCGCCTTGGCCCGCGTGTCCATGAACGCAGCCATTTCGAGGTCGCGTTCGGAGAGGCCGCCGCAGTCGTGTGTCGTCAAGGTTACATCGACACGGTTGTAGACATTGAACCACTCGGGATGATGGTCCATCCTCTCGGCCTTCAAAGCGACCTGCGTCATGAAGGCGAAGGCCGCGTTGAAATCCGCGAAGGTGAAGGACCGCGCAATGGCGTCGCGGCCGCTCGCCTCGCGCCACTCCGGAAGCGCGCGCAGCGCGGCGGCGCGGCGCTCGTCCGTCAGTTTCAGCACCATGGTCTTATCCTTATGAGCAAAGCTTCCGAAATCACTCCGCCGACGCTGGCGGACATCGACAGTTTAGCGCGCGAGGCCTTGACCGTCCTGCCCGAGGAGCTGCGCCAGTTCACGGACGGCGTCGTGGTGCTGGTGCAGGAGTTTCCCGACGATTCTGTTATGGCCGAGATGGAGCTGGAAAGTCCGTTCGATATCCTGGGGCTGTACTCGGGCGTGTCGCTGGCGGAAAAGCGCATCGAATCCTCGGGCGCGATGCCCGATATGGTGTTTCTCTACCGGCGGCCGATCCTCGATTACTGGTGCGAGACCGGCGAGGACTTGAAGCATGTGGTGCGCCATGTGCTGATCCATGAGATCGGGCACCATTTCGGCTTCTCGGACGAGGAGATGGAGACGCTGGAGACCATTGCCGAGGCGGAAGACGCCAAGGCATCGGAGTAACGTCGTCGGAGTAACGGCGGCTAAAGACCGTCGAGCAGACCGCGCACATAGGCCGGCACGATGCGACTGGCCGGACTATAGTGGCTTTCCTGGAACATCGACGCGCCCGCGGACGGTTCGAGATTGAGTTCGACCGTATGGGCATCGCCATTGCGGCGGATGGCGGCGACGAAACCGGCCGCGGGATAGACGTTGCCTGACGTCCCGATGGAAATGAAAAGATCGCAGGCCGACAACGCCCGGCCGATGCGCTCCATTTCCAAGGGCATCTCGCCGAACCAGACGACATGGGGCCGCATGCCGCCGGGTCTGGCGCAGGCGCCGCACACGTCACGCACCGACATATCGCCCGCCCAATCGACGACCGCCTCACAGAAGTTGCAGCGCGCCTTGGAATGAACGCCGTGCATGTGCAGGAGATTGGTGGAGCCCGCCTGCTCGTGCAGCGTGTCGACATTCTGCGTAACGATGAGAACGTCGCCGGGCCATTTCGTCTCCAGCTCGGCCAGGGCGAAATGGGCGGGGTTCGGGCTGATGTTGCGCGTGCGATTGAGCGCCCTGCGCATATTGTAGAACGCATGCACGCGCTCCGGGTCGCGGGCGAACGCATCGGGCGTGGCCACATCCTCGATCCGCACCCTCGACCAGATCCCGTCCGCATCGCGAAAGGTATCGAGGCCGGATTCCTTCGAGATGCCCGCACCGGTGAGAATCACGATGAGCCCGTCGCGCGGCGGACGAAGCCTTGGCGTCACAGCAGTCACGGCATCGGAGAGAGAGGAGCTTTCCGTCATGGCGTCTCGGCCTTACCATGCTCCTTGCACGGCTGCGATACCAAAATCCGCCGCCCGCGGGAGCTGTTTATGAAGCGCGTTCTTTTTGTGTGTACGGGAAACATCTGCCGGTCGCCCACGGCCGAAGGCGTGTTCCGGCATTTCGTGGAAGAGGCGGGCCTTACGGACGTGATCATCAGCGCTTCGGCGGGCACGCACGGCTATCACATCGGCGAGCCGCCCGATCCGCGCACCATCGCCGCGGCCAAGCGGCGCGGGTTCGATTTGTCGGCGCAGCGCGCGCAGAAAGTCCGGGCCGAGGACTTCCACACCTACGACCTGATCCTGGCGATGGACCGCGGCCATTTCGAGCATCTCGAAGCCCTGCGACCCAACGGCGCGCGGGCCGAGGTGCGCTTGTTCCTCGAATACCACCCGGAGGGAAAGCACAAGGATGTGCCCGATCCATATTACGGCGGTCCCGACGGCTTCGAAACGGTGCTGGACATGATCGAACATGCCAGCCGCGTGCTGCTGCGCCAGCTTTCCGCCGGTCTTCCGCGCAAATGAACCTGCACGCGCGGGTGAATGAGGCGCTCGGAAGCGCGATCGTTCACGAACAGGCTCTCGCCGGCGGCTGTATCGCCGATGTGCGCCGCCTGACGCTGGCGGACGGCCGCGACATCGTCGCCAAACTTGGCCAGGGCCTCGCGCTCGAAGGCTTCATGCTGACATATCTCGCCGAACGCTCGCGCCTGCCGGTGCCGAAAGTCTACGCCTGCACGGACGATCTTCTTCTGATGGCGTATCTGCCGACAAAAGGGTCGCTGGCGGAGGCGTCTCAGATCGAGGCCGCCGACCATCTTGCCGCGCTGCATGGCGTGCACGGTCCTAGCTTCGGGTTCGAGCGCACCACCGTGATCGGGGGGCTCAAGCAACCGAACGATCCGGAGGAATCCTGGCTCGACTTCTTCCGCGATCAGCGGCTGATGTATATGACCGAGACGGCGGTCCACACCAAGAAGCTGCCGCCGGATGTGGCGGTGCGGATCGCGAAGCTGGCGGACCGGCTGGACACCTGGATTGATGACTCCGCGCGGCCCTCCTTGATCCATGGCGACATGTGGACGGGCAATGTGCTGGTGAACGGAGACAAGATCTCCGGCTTTGTAGATCCCGCGATCTATTACGCCGATCCGGAAATCGAACTCGCCTTCTCGACCCTGTTTGGGACGTTCGGAGAGGTCTTTTTCAAACGCTACGCCGAGCACCGTCCGCTGCGGCCGGGGTTTGCGGAACGCAAAGACATCTACAATCTCTATCCGCTGCTGGTACATGTGCGCCTGTTCGGCGCGGCCTATGTAAGCGACGTGGAGATGATCCTGCGGCGCTTCGGCGCCTAAGATCCCAGCGCGTAGTCTTCCAGCGCCGTGTAAACCGGGCCGCCCTTTCCGGTCTTGCTTTCGAACAGCGTGAATTGCTCGGCCGTGAAGGGGCCCGCCTTGAACAGATTGTTGCCCTCGATGAAGGACTGCAGACGCCCCGCTTCGGGTTTCGCGAGACGCGCGAGCGTGACGTGCGGCGTGAATTTCCGGCTTTCCGGGGGAACGCCCGCACGGGTTACCGCCGCATCGACCTTCTGCTGAAGGTGCAGGAGTCCGGCGCTGGCCGTCACGCCCACCCACAACGCGTGCGCCTTGTGACCCTGGCCGAACGTCCCGAGACCGTTGAGTTCAAGATCGAACGCGGGGGCTTCAATACGCGCAAGATTGAAGTTGATCTCCTCCGCCGTGGACTCGTCGACTTCGCCGATGAAGCGCAACGTGATGTGCAGATTCTCGGGCTCCACCCAGCGTGCGCCCGGGATGCCGCTGCACATGATATTGAGGCGGGCAACGATGCCGTCGGGAAGGGTGAGCGCGACGAAGAGACGCAAGAAATGAGGCTTTCTCTGTGAATTACTTTTTGGCCGGCTGGCGGTCGCGCACCTGGCCGATGAGTTTTTCGACCGAGGGCAGGATACCCTTCACCATCACCTTCACACCGTCCGGCGTGGGATGAATGCGATCGGGCTGATTGAGCGCCGCAACCCCGGCCACGCCTTCCAGGAAAAACGGATAGAGAAGCGCATCGTTCTCCTTGGCCACCTTCGAAAACACGGCGTTGAAGCGATCGCCATAGTCCTTGCCCAGGTTGGGCGGCGCCAGCATCCCCGCCACCAGCACCGGCAGGTTGTCTTTTCTGATGCGTTTGACGATGGCGTCCATGCTTTGCAGGGTGACCGCGGGGTCGACGGCGCGCAGCGCGTCGTTGCCGCCCAGGGCGACGATGACCGCGTCGGGCTTTTCACCCAGCACCCACTCCAGCCGCGAGCGACCGCCGGTGGTCGTATCGCCGGACACCCCGCCTTGGATGATCGCGACGTTATAACCCTTGGCTTTCAGGGCCGCTTCCAGCTGCTGCGGGAACGAGTCCTTCAGGTCGGCAAGGCCGTAACCGGCGGTGAGACTGTCGCCGAGCGCGAGAATCCGGATGGGCCCACTTGCCGAAGCGGGCGCCGCAGCCCAGGTAGCGTGCACGGGGACGATCCCAGCACACAGCATCACGACACAAAGACGAAGGAACATTCTCACGCGAAGGTATCCTTTGTGTAACAACATACAGAGGGCTCACCGTTCCCGAGGCTGACAATGCGCGTAAGCGCATGATAATGAAAGCGCCACACAACATCCGGTCCCATGACCCAAGCCATTCCCGCCGCACAAATGAAAACGACTTTGGAGAGCGCGTCCCCGGACGTTCCGGCGATTGCGCTGGAGAAGGTGCACCTCACTCTGGCGGGGCCCGCGGGGCCGGTCAATATTCTGCGGGGCATCGATCTGACCGTCACCCAAGGCACCGCGCTTGGCGTAGTCGGGCCTTCGGGGTCGGGCAAGACCACCATGCTCATGATCGTCGCCGGCCTTGAACGCATCTCATCGGGCGCGGTGAAAATCGCGGGCACGGACTATGCCACCATGGATGAAGATAAGCTCGCGCTGTTCCGACGCGACAACATCGGCATCGTCTTTCAGTCTTTTCATCTGATCCCGACCATGAACGCGCTCGAAAACGTCGCGGTTCCGCTGGAGTTCGCGGGCCGCAAGGACGCCTTCGATATCGCCGAAACGCATTTGCGCGATGTCGGGCTGGGCCACAGGCTCGATCACTACCCCGGCCAACTGTCGGGCGGCGAACAGCAACGCGTGGCGCTGGCGCGCGCCTTCGCAGTGAAGCCGAAGATTCTGCTGGCGGACGAGCCGACGGGAAATCTGGACGGCGCGACCGGGCATCACATTATCGATCTTCTGTTCGACCTGCACGACAAGACCGGCACGACCCTTGTGCTGATCACCCACGATATGGGACTCGCGCAGAAATGCGACCGCATCGTGCGCATCGCCGACGGCCTGATCACCGGCGAAGGACTGCCGGCCACGCGCGCGGCGCTTTCGGAGTAAACACATGGCGCCGATTGCGTTGCGCTTCGCCCTTCGGGAACTGCGCGGCGGCATGCGCGGGTTCCGCATCTTCCTGGCCTGCATCATCATCGGTGTCGCCGCCATCGCCGGCGCCGCCTCGCTCAATCAGTCGGTGAAAGCCGGCATCCAGGCGGACGCGCGCCCGCTGCTGGGCGGCGATCTTCAGATCGACAACGACACGACGGTTGCGACCGATGAACAGCTTGCGTCCTTGCGCGCGGGCGGCGACGTGACGCATCTGGTTCAAATGCGCTCCATGGCGCGGGTCGAGAAGGAACCGGGGGTCGTCGGCGCGCGCGGCCTGATCGAGTTGAAGGCGGTGGACGGTCTTTACCCGCTCTACGGCGAACTCGGCCTGTCTCCCGCCCTGCCGCTGGCCGAGGCACTGGCGGAACGCGATGGTGTCTTCGGCGCGGCGATCGAGCCAGCGCTGACCTCGCGCCTGAACGCCGGCGTCGGCGACCAGATCAAGATCGGCGAAGCGACCTTCGAGATCCGGGCGACTATCACACACGAACCGGACCGCTCCATCAGCTTCACGACCATCGGCCCGCGCGTGCTGATCTCGCATGACGCCCTGGCGGCGACGCAATTGGTTCAGCCGGGCAGCCTGATCGAACACGAATATAATATCCGCGTGAAGGCCGGTGAGACAGCCGACGGCGTCCGCGCCCGCCTGGCGGCTGAGTATCCGAACGCCGGCTGGCGCATCCGCGGCCTCGACCGCGCCGCGGCGGGACTGGACCGTTTCCTCGACAACGTCACGCTCTTCCTGACCCTGGTGGGCCTGACCGCGCTTCTGACCGGCGGAATCGGCGTGGCGAACGCGGTGCGCGCACATCTGCTGGGCCGGCTCAATACCATCGCGACACTGAAGTGCCTGGGTGCGCCCGCCGACACGATCTTCGCGATTTATCTAATCCAACTTTCGGTGCTGGCATCCGTCGGCATCGTTATCGGCCTTGCCATCGGCGCGGCGATTCCCTTCGCCGCGGCCCAGGCCCTGGGCGACACCCTGCCGGTGGCCGCAAAATTCGGCCTCTATCCGAACGCGCTTTTGCAAGCGGCGGTCTTCGGCATCCTGACGGCGGGCCTGTTCGCGCTGTGGCCGCTGGCCCGCGCGCGCGACATTCCCCCCGTCGCGCTCTTCCGCAATGTTCTGGCGGACCGGGGACGGTGGCCGCGCGGAAAATATATGGCGGCGATTGTCGCGGTGGGCCTCGCGCTCGCGGCCTTCACGATCGCGACCGCCGAACGAAAAACCTACGCGGCGGCCTTTGTCGGCGGATCCGCTGTCGCCATGGTGTTGTTCAGCTTCGCGGCGCGCGGCGTGATGAGTTTCGCGGCGCGCATGACCCAAGGCCGCAACAGCCCGACGGCGGGACGCCCTTCGCTGCGCCTTGCCTTCGCCAATCTTTACCGGCCGGGCTCGCCGACCATGTCGGTCGTGCTGTCGCTGGGTCTCGGGCTTTCGGTGCTGGTGGCCATCGCGCTGTTGGAATCTAATTTGAACAAGCAACTCGCCAACGGTTTGCCGAGCGACGCGCCGAGCATGTTCTTCGTCGACATCCAGCCGGATCAGGAAGAGGCCTTCCGGCGCACCGTCGCGGAACTTCCGGGCGTCAACAAGGTGCGCACCGCGGCGATGATCCGCGCGCGCGTCACCAAGGTCAACGGCGTGCCGTCCGAAGAACATATGAAGCAGCATGGCGAGAGCTGGCTGCTGCGCGGCGACCGCGGCATCACCTACGCCGACACGCTGCCGGAGAACGCGCGGCTCGCCGCCGGCGAATGGTGGCCGGCCGATTATGAAGGCGAGTTTTTGGCCTCCATCGACGCGAACGGCGCGAATGCGGCCGACCTCAAGATCGGGGATACGATCACCGTGCAGGTGCTGGGCCGCGACGTCACCGCGAAGATCGCAAGTCTGCGCGACATCAGCTGGCAGTCCGGCGCGATGAATTTCGGGATCATTCTTTCGCCCAACGCGCTGCGCGGCGCGCCGGCCATGTTCCTGGCCACCGCGAACACGGACGCCGGCACCGAAGAACAGATCGAGACCGCAGTGCTGACCGCGATGCCGAACATCACGGTGGTTCAGGTGCGCGCGGCGCTGGAGACCTTGAAGAACGTGCTCGGCACGTTGAGCATCGCCGTGCGCCTGACCGCGGGCGTCGCGCTGGTCGCCGGCGCCCTGGTCCTCGCCGGCGCCATCGCCGCCGGCCATGCGCGCCGCATCTATGAGTCGGTGGTGCTCAAGGTACTGGGCGCGACCCGGGCCGATGTGCTGAAAGCGTTCGTCTTCGAATATCTGCTGCTCGGCCTTGCGACCGGACTGATCGCCGCCTTCGTCGGTGGCCTCGCGGCCTGGGGCGTCGTGAGCGAGCTGATGGAGATCCCCTGGTCCCTCGATCTCACCGTCATCGTCACGGTGATCGCGGCCTGTATTTTCGTCACGCTGTTTGCCGGTTTCACCGGAACCTGGCGCGCGATGGGAACCAAGGCCGCGCCGCTGTTACGTAATGAATAGTAACGCACTGTAACAAAAAGGCTTTTTCCCGCGATTCGGCGGATTAAAGTTTCGTTGGCGTTGCCCGATTTCGGTTGCAGCAGGGGCTGTCTCCCCCAATATAGAGCGAGCCTCCGGCCGTTGTGGGGGCATGGACTTCATTCGTGAGGACGAAAAATGGCTACTGAAGCTGATCGCAGGATTTATGGGCGCGCGACCGTTGGGACGGTCGATGACGTCCAGATCGATGTTGGCCTGCGCCAGTATATGCTGCGGGTCTACAACTACATGGCCTCCGGCCTGTTCCTGTCGGGCATCGTCGCCTTGCTGGTAAACAACAGCAGCCTGCAGGAGCTCTTCTTCCGCGCCACCGAAACCGGCCGTCCGGGTTACACCGGCCTCGGCCTGCTCGCCGTGTTCGGCCCGATCGGCCTGCTCCTGGCGATGCAGTTCGGCGCGCAGCGCATGAAGGCGTCCACGCTTCAAATGCTTTACTGGGCTTTCGTGGGCACAATGGGCGTCGGCCTGTCGACGGTGCTGATGATCTATACCGGCGTGAGCGTGATGCGCGTGTTCTTCATCACCGCCATCGCCTTCGCCAGCCTGTCGCTCTACGGCTATACGACCAAGCGCGATCTGTCGGCCTTCGGGACCTTCCTGATCATGGGCCTCGTCGGTCTGTTGATCGCCAGCATCGTGAACATCTTCATGCAGAGCTCGATGATGCACTTCATCATCTCGGCTGTCGGCGTGCTGGTGTTCGCGGGTCTGACGGCGTTCAACACCCAGCAGATCAAGAACACCTACTTCCATGTCGGCGGCACCGGCTATGCCGAGCATGCCGCGATCATGGGCGCGGTGACGCTGTACCTGGACTTCATCAACCTGTTCCAGTTCCTGCTGCAGTTCCTCGGCCAGCGCCGCGAATAACGGCACGCGAGGTTTGAAACGAGAAAAGCCCGGGTAGCAACACCCGGGCTTTTTTTATCGTCTCGCGGCCGGCGCTTTATTTGCCGCCGCTCTTCTTCTCCTCGGCGAGAGCGAGGCCGTCGCGGATCAACTTGCGGGCGGCATCGGGACCCACCCACTCGACGATCGTCACCCATTTGCCCTTCTCCAGATCCTTATAGTGCTGGAAGAAGTGGGCGATCTGCTCGGTGAGGATCGGCGGGAGATCGGCGTAGGTTTCAACGCCGGTATAAAACGGATGCAGGCGGTCGACCGGCACGGCGATGAGCTTCTCGTCCGGGCCCGCTTCGTCTTTCATCAAGAGGGCGCCGATCGGACGGCAGCGGATGACCGCGCCTGGCACCACCGGGGTATGGCTGACGACGAGCACGTCGCACGGGTCGCCGTCGCCGGACAGGGTGTGCGGGATAAAGCCGTAGTTCGCCGGGTACTGCATCGAGGTGTGCAGGAAGCGGTCGACGAACAGCGCGCCGGAGTTCTTATCCAGTTCGTACTTCACCGGGTACCCGCCTTGCGGGATTTCGATGAGAACGTGAATGTCGTCCGGCGGGTTCGGACCCGGCGTGATCTTTGAAATGTCCATGGTACCTGTTCTTAAAAACGCAACGCGGCGTAACGCACGCCGCTGATGAAGGGCCGGAGGAAAGTCTCGGAAGGAGTCGCTACGTTCGTTCCATCAAAGTTCGACGGCCTTCCCCTCTCCTCCTCCGGGGGCATTTTCCGCGGAGCGGAAAATGGTGCCGACGCGCGGAATTGAACCGCGGGCCTACTGATTACGAATCAGTTGCTCTACCCCTGAGCTACGTCGGCACGGGACCGGGTGAAGCCACCCGGTCAGGGCGGCGGGACAATATGTGTTTCGTTCCCCCAACGCAAGCGCCGCAAGACGGCCTGAACGCTTTGAAAACCAAGGCTTAAGGAGTATCAACAAGGCGTTACGGGTAGAAAACCGAAGGGTTCCGATGGCCGAATCCGGCTGGGAGCACGTGGACGTTGCGATCGTGGGAGCCGGCCTCGTGGGCGGCGCCCTGGCCTGCGCCTTGGCGTCCCATGGGATTCGGGTGGCGCTGGTCGACCGCCTCGACCCCGGCGCGATGACCGAGGGCCGTTTCGACGGCCGCGCCTCGGCCGTGGCCGCAAGCGGCCGGCGGCTTCTGTCGGCCATCGGCGTATGGCCCCATGTGGAAGCGCACAGCGAGCCCATCCGCGAAATTCGCGTGTCCGACGGCGACGCGCCGCTATTTCTCCACTACGCCTACACCGAAGTCGGCGACGAGTTCCTGGGCAACATGTGCGAGAACCGTCACCTGCGCCTGGCGAACTTCGCGCGCATGAAGGAGCTGTCGGGCACGCTGCACCTGATCGCGCCGGCGAGCATTTCGCATATGAGCGAAACCAGCGACGCCGCCGTCCTGCACCTGGCCGATGGACGCGAGATCAAGGCGTCCCTCGTGGTGACGGCCGAGGGGCGCGAGTCCAAGCTGCGGGACGCCGCGGGCATCGCGGTCACCGGCTGGAGTTATCCGCAAGTCGGCATCGTCGCCACCATCGCGCACGAAAAGTCCCACCGCGGGATTGCCCACGAACGCTTTTTGCCAGCGGGCCCGTTCGCGATTTTGCCGCTGCCGGACGACAACGGCGTCCATCGCGCCTCGCTGGTGTGGACCGAACGCGCCGACGCGGCGCAGGCTTTTCTTGCGCTCAACGACGCCCATTTCCTGGCCGAGATCGACGAGCGCGTCGGCGGGTTCCTCGGCAAACTCTCACTCGTCGGGCCGCGGTTCAGTTATCCGCTAGGGCTGCAATACGCCCAGCGTTACACCAAGGGGCGTCTGGTGCTGGCCGGCGACGCGGCCCACGGCATTCATCCCATCGCGGGGCAAGGGCTCAACCTTGGCTACCGCGATATCGCGGCGCTGACGGAAGCGATCGTCGATGCGCGGCGCCTGGGGCTCGATATCGCAAACCCCGACGCCTTGAACCGCTATGAGAGATGGCGCCGCGCCGACACACTGATCATGGCCGGCGTCACCGATGTGCTGAACCGCCTGTTCTCCAATGATATCGGTCCGCTGAAGACCGCGCGCGACGTGGGCCTCGCGGTGGTCAATCGCATCGGCCCCTTGAAGCGCAGCTTCATGCGTCACGCCATGGGCACCACGGGCGACCTTCCGCGTCTGATGCGCGCGCCGTCATAGCGCGTAACGCGCGAAACGCTCGCGGATCATTCAAGCGCCTTTGGGCGAACACTTCGCGCAGTTCGTGCGTTATGGTCCGACATCCCATATCAGCATGCGAGCCGCATGGACGTTCAGCCCCCTCCGCTTACACCCGACGTAGCGCTATTTCTCGATTTCGACGGCACGCTGGTCGAGATCGCGGCGTCGCCGAGTGCTGTGCGCGTCGCACCCGGGCTGAATGAATTGCTGGCGCAGGTCGCCTGGCGCCTGAACGGCGCGGTGGCCGTGATCACCGGCCGGCCGATCGACGTTATCGATAAGCACCTGAAAGGCAGCGTGCGCGCGGTGGCCGGAATCCACGGCG
Source organism: Rhodospirillaceae bacterium (assembly GCA_041905525.1). Classification (GTDB taxonomy): domain Bacteria; phylum Pseudomonadota; class Alphaproteobacteria; order Rhodospirillales; family Rhodospirillaceae; genus SHVO01. The sequence goes on along the minus strand of JAYRKY010000002.1, from coordinate 151,206 downwards.
CGGAACGGCGCACCTCGCTCGGCCACGTCATTCAGGTGGAGTTTCCCGCGCGCCTTCTCGATCCCGCCCGCGAGGCTCTCTCGGTGTTTTGCCGCGCGCATCCGGGCGTGCGCGCCGAGGACAAAGGCATCAGCATCGCGCTTCACTACAGGAACGCACCGAGCCTGGGCGAGACGTGCCGCGCCATCATCGGGGAGTGCGCCGCGGACTCTCACGGTCAGCTTGAGCGGCTCGACGGCAACATGGTGGTAGAGTTGAAGCCCACCGCCGTGCGCAAGGCGAGCGCGATGTCCGCCTATATGAATGAACCGCCCTTCGCCGGACGGCGCCCGGTTTTTGTCGGCGACGATCTGACGGATGAATCGGCGTTCATCGCCGTTTCGCAGACCAATGGATATGGCGTCATCGTCGGTCCCCGCACACCCACCGCCGCCAGCAGCCGCCTGTCCTCGGTGGCCGCTCTTCACGACTGGCTCACGACCCTTAACGAAAAGAACGATGGCCGCCGCGCAAACTAGTCCTTCACATCTCCTGCCCTTGTCTGACCTGAATCTGGGCGTCATCGGCAATTGCTCCTTTAACGCCCTTATCGACCAGCGGGCCTGCGTGGTGTGGAGCTGCATGCCGCGCCCCGACGGCGATCCGGTATTCAACGCGCTGCTCGGCGGCATCAGTCCGCAAGACGAGCGAGCGCGGGGCGTTTACGCCATCGACATCGAGAACTTCACTTCGTCGCAGCAGCAGTATTTCACCAATACGCCCGTGCTGGTGACGCGCCTGCACGACGCGGCGGGACAAGCGGTGGACGTGATCGACTTCGCGCCGCGCTTCAATCGTTTCGGCCGCCGTCATCGCCCGGTCGCCATCATCCGCGTCATTCGTCCCGTCACGGGGCGGCCGCGCATCCGCATCCGCCTGCGGCCGACTTTCGATTACGGGGCGGCGGAACCGACCATCACGCGCGGTTCCAATCACCTGCGTTTCGTCGGCGATGCACAGACCCTTCGGCTCACCACCGACGCGCCGGTGACCTACATCATGCATGAGACGTGGTTCCGCCTGGAGCGGCCCATGTATCTCTTCCTCGGACCGGATGAAACGGTGGCGGGTTCCGTGGCCGCGACCTGCGAGGAGTTCCTGACCGCGACCGACGGCTACTGGCGCGACTGGGTGCGAACGCTGGCCGTGCCGGTGGAATGGCAAGACGCCGTCATCCGCGCCGCCATCACGTTGAAGATGTGCTGGCATGAGGAAACCGGCGGCATCCTCGCCGCCATGACCACGTCCATTCCCGAGGCCGCCAATACGGGACGCTGTTGGGACTATCGTTATTGTTGGCTGCGTGACGCTTACTACGTGGTGCGCGCGCTCAATCGGCTTGGCGCCGTCGATATCATGGAGAGTTATCTCTCCTATCTGCGCAATCTGCCGGAACTAACCGAAGACCGGCATATGCAGCCGGTGTACGGACTGGGCCTGGAGCAGGACCTGACGGAGCGGGAAATCACGTCGCTGCCGGGTTATCGCGGCATGGGCCCGGTGCGCGTCGGCAACCAGGCCTATGAACATAAGCAGCATGATGTGTACGGCCAGGTGATTCTGTCCTCCACCCAGGCCTTCTTCGATCGCCGTCTTTTGCGCCCCCTCACCTTGCAGGATTTCCGGGCGCTCGAAATCATCGGCGACCGCGCCTACCGGCTCGCCGAAGTTCCCGACGCCGGGCTGTGGGAACTGCGTACCATCGCCAATGTGCACACCTATTCCAGCCTGATGTGCTGGGCCGGCTGCCATCGCCTGGCGCGCATCGCCGCGCACCTGAGTCTGTCCGACCGCGCGCTGTTCTGGAACGAGCGCGCCCGCGAACTGAAAGAGAAGATCCTGACCAAAGCCTGGAACGGGGAGACAAATGCCTTCGCCGCCAGCTTCGGCGGCCGCGAGTTGGATGCGAGTCTGATGCAAATGGCGGAGGTGGGACTGATCAACGCCGAGGACTCGCGCTTCCAGGCGACATTGACCGGCGTCGGCGAGAAACTGCGGCGCGGCAATCACGTCTTCCGCTATGTCGGTCACGACGACTTCGGTGTGCCGAGCACGGCCTTCAATATCTGTACCTTCTGGTACATCGACGCCTTGAAACGGAGCGGGCGCGACGACGACGCGCGGGAGGTTTTTGTCAGTATGCTCAATCACCGCAATCACGTCGGTCTTCTGTCGGAGGATATCGACCCCGCCACCGGTGAGTTGTGGGGGAATTATCCCCAGACCTATTCGCTGGTCGGGATCATCAACGGCGCGATGCGGCTGTCGCGCTCCTGGCGGGATATCGTATGAGACGCCTGGTCATTATCTCGAACCGCGTTCCTCCGGTGAAAGGGCGCGGGCGCGCCGCGGCGGGCGGCCTCGCCGCCGGACTCTCGAGCGCGCTGCAGGCTTTCGGCGGGCTCTGGTTCGGATGGAGCGGCGAGGTCGAGGAGACGCAGGGCACGAAGGTCACCACGCACCGCCAGGACAACTACACGCTGGCGACCTTGAACCTGAGCAAGGAAAACCACGAGGAGTATTACAACGGCTTCGCCAATCGCGCACTGTGGCCGTTGTGCCATTACCGGCCCAACCTCGTCGCCTACGACCGCAGCTTCAGCGTCGGCTATTACCGGGTGAACGTACTGTTCGCCGAGGCGGTGATGCCGCTTTTGGAAGCCGACGATACGATCTGGGTGCAGGACTATCATTTGATCCCGCTCGGCGCGGAGTTGCAGCGCCTCGGCGCACGCCAGAAGATGGGGTTCTTCCTTCACATTCCCTGGCCCGCCTCGGAGTTGGTGATCACGCTGCCCGAGCATCGCGCGCTGGTACGCGCGCTGTTCGCCTACGATGTGGTGGGGTTCCAGACCGACCGGGATGTGCAGTCGTTTCTCGATTACGTGATTCGCGAAGCCGACGGCGCGTTGGAGCCGGACGGGCGAGTGACCTGCTTCGGGCGCACCATCCACGTCAAAGCATTCCCCATCGGCATCGACGCCAAAAGCATCGCGGCCATGGCGACCCAGCTTGAAGCGCGCGAACATGCCGCGCGTCTGGTCGACAGCCTGGCGGGGCGCAAACTGATCATCGGCGTCGACCGCCTCGACTACTCAAAGGGGATCGATCGCCGCTTTTCCGCCTACGCCAAGCTTCTGGAAAAATACCCCGAGCACCGCGCCAAAGTTTCCTTCCTGCAGATTGCGCCTCCGTCGCGCATGGAGGTTTCGGCCTATCGGGCCATGCGGCGTGAGTTGGAGCGGCTGCTGGGTCGGATCAACGGCGAGTTCGCGGACTATGATTGGGTGCCGCTGCGCTATGTGAACAAGACCTACAACCACATCACTCTTGCCGGTCTCTACCGCACGGCGGCCGTCGCCTTTGTCACACCGCTGCGAGACGGCATGAATTTGGTGGCCAAGGAGTTCATCGCCGCGCAGAATCCCGAGGATCCCGGCGTACTCGTGCTGTCGCGGTTCGCCGGGGCGGCGCGGCAACTGCGCGACGCGCTGATCGTCAATCCGTTCGATGAGCAAAGCATGGTCGACGCGCTGCATCAGGGCCTGAACATGCCGCTGGAGGAACGCCAGGCGCGCTGGCGGACGTTGATGGCGAACGTGCAGGAGCATGACATCGACCGCTGGCGGGACTCTTTCATGCAGACCCTCGCCGCCGCCTAGAGATGACGGACATCGACCTTCTTGCCGACATCGGCGGCACCAATGCCCGCATTGCCTTCCGGAAGGACTGCGTGCCCTGGCCGCAGGTTTTTCTGCGCCGGACGGCCGATTTCGCTTCGCTGGAAGCGCTTCTGGCCGACGTGATCGCCGAGGCCGGCGCAACACCGACGCGCGCGCTGATCGCGGTGCCCGGACCTGTCACCGGCGAGGCGGTGAAACTGACCAATCTGCCATGGGCCTTCGCGCGCGCTGAACTAGCGGACGTTCTTTCAGTGCCGCGCCTCACCGTTCTCAACGATCTGGAGGCCGTGGCCTGGTCGCTGCCGTATCTGGCGAGCGGCGACATCGTGACATGGCGGAGCGCGGCGGCGGGAAGCGGCGCGCGCGTCGTGGTCGCGCCAGGTACAGGCCTGGGCGTCAGCGCCCTGGCCCCGCATGGCGCGACATGGACCGTGGTTGCCAGCGAAGGCGGCCACGCGCTTGCGGTGATGCCGCGCGGCACGCCGTCGCCGCTGCGTGCGCTTTGGCGCGCGGCACCGTCATGGGAAGACCTGCTGTCCGGCGGCGGCCTCTTGCGGATCTATCAGGCCGTGGCGGGAAGCAAGACCGCGGCCGCGACGCCCGCCGAGGTGACGGCGCTGGCGCAAGCCAACGACACCGCCGCGCTGGACGCGGTGGGTTTTTTCTCGGAACTGTTGGGCGCCTGCGCAGGTGACATGGCGATGATCTTCGGCGCCAAGGGCGGCTGTTATATCGCCGGCGGCGTTGTGCCCGCCCTGGGGCCGCTGTTCGATGTGGCGCGGTTCATCGCGGGATTTTCGGACAAAGGAAGCTATGGGTCTTACGTGGACACCATTCCCCTCGCGCTGATCGCGCATCCCTACCCGGCGCTGGTGGGCCTTGCCGCGCTGATGGACGCGCGCGCCGCGGCGTCCGTCAGCGGCTGAGACCCTTCGCATCGAGCGCGGCAAGGTAACCGGCCCAGCGCGTCTCCTGCTCGCGGCCGAGTTCATGCAAGTACCGCCACGAATAGATGCCGGTGTCGTGGAGATCGTCGAACACCAGCCGGACGGCGTAATTGCCGACGGGTTCGATCTTGCGGATGCCCACCTGACGCTTGCCGCCGATGATTTGTTTTTGCGAGGGGCTATGGCCCTGCACTTCGGCGGAGGGGCTTTCGACCCGCAGATATTCGGCGGGCAGGGCGAAGCTAACGCCGCCTTCGAATCTTACATGAAGGATTTTAGTCGCGGGATCGTACTCGAGCGCCTCGGGCCAAATGTCCGGCTCCGGCCGCGCATGATCCCGCGCGTGATCCAAGGTCAATCTTCGATCCGCCGCGCTTCGTCCGGCAGCATGATGGGAATCCCGTCGCGGATCGGATAGGCGAGTCCCGCCTTCTTGCTGATCAACTCGCCCGCCGCGCGGTCATACTCCAGGGGCCCCTTGGTGAGAGGGCACACGAGAATCTCGAGAAGCTTGGGGTCGATGTCGGCGGCCACGGAGAAAGTCCTTTTGTTGACGGCCTCGGCGGCCGCGCGTCTCCCGATTGTCTCGGCGTTAGTGCCGAAACATCACTGTCTCGGCGTTTCGATGCCGCTCGCCTCAAAGGCGGCGATTTGCAGCAGCGCGAGCAGCGCATCATAGCGCGCCTTCAGCGTCGGCGCCTCAAGCAAAGCCTGCTTCTCCCGCGGATCGAACGGGCACACCATGCACAGCGAAGTGACGAGCGTGGGGTCGGAAAGGCCCTTCAGCACATCGACCCCGAGCGGCATCGCGTGCGCCTCAAGATAGGGCTTCAGCCGTTCGAACAGTTGTTCGCGGTTCACTTCGAAATTGGCCGGCGGATCGAGATCGGTCTTGAACGGCTCATAGGCCGCTTTCACGCGGCGATAGCCTTTGCGGCCCTCGACTTCGCTGACGATCGAAAAACGGCACAGCCCCTTCAGAAGAATGAGCAGACGGCCGTCTTCGGTCTCCTCGAAGGAGGCGATGCGGCCCGCGCAGCCGATCGAATACACCGGCGGATTGGAACCCGCGTCCGGACGGTCGTAGTTCGGCTGCACCATGCCGATGATCCGGCCGGCGCCGAGCGCATCGAGTGTCATGTTGAGATACCGCGGCTCAAAGATATTGAGCGGCAGACGGCCCCACGGCAGCAGCAAGGCGCCGCTCAACGGAAATATCGGCAGCTCTTCCGGAAGATCCTCGTAGCGCGTCTGGATCGGGCTGCGCATATCTAGGCGAAGAGGATGGACGATAGTTTGCGGCGCCCCTGCACCGTGAGGGGGTCCGTCGGGCCCAAGGCTTCGAAGAATTTCACCAGCTGCTTGCGCGCGGCTTCCTCGTTCCACTTGCGGTCCTTGCGCACCATCTCGAGAAGCTCGTCCATCGCCTGTTCGCGCTGTCCGGCGCCGTAACGCGCGATGGCGAGATCGTAGCGCGCCTGCATGTCCTTCGGGTCGGCGGCGACTTTGGCTTCAAGCGCGGACAGTTCGGCGCCGTCGCCCACTTGCGCGGTTTGCGCCTTCAGATCGAGTGCGGCCTGCACGCCGACAATGTCCGGCGCATTCTTCATCGCATCCGGCAGGCTTTCGAGCACCTGCTTGGCGATATCGTCCTGTCCGGTGGCGAGATAAGCGCGCAAGGCGCCGGCGAGCGCCTTCACGTGCGAGGGGTCCTGGGCGAGGATCTCTTTATAGATTGCCAGCGCGTCTTCGTGATTGCCTTCGGTGGCGAAGGCTTCGGCCTCCAGCAACGCCTCGTCGAGCGGCGAGCCGCCGCCGGTCAGGCGATCGATGAACTGCTTGAGCTGGCTTTCCGGCAGCGCGCCCATGAAACCGTCGACCGGGCGCCCACCCTTGAAGGCGTACACGGCGGGAATCGACTGCACCCGGAACTGCATCGCGAGGTCCTGGTTCTCGTCGACATTGATCTTGGCGAGCTTCACCTTGCCGCCGTACTGCTTCACGAGCTTCTCGAGCAGCGGCGTAAGCTGTTTGCAGGGGCCGCACCAGGGCGCCCAGAAGTCGACGATGACCGGCACCTGGTTCGACGCTTCCATGACATCCTGCATGAAGCGGTCGGTATCGGTGTCGATAATCAGGTCCTTGGGGGCGGGCGCCGCACCGTCGGCTTGTCCGATCAGCATGAAAATCCTGTCCTATCTGGTCCCGGGGCCTGGCCCATCGTGGCTCCGGCGCAAGGGGCGGAGCGGGCGGGGAGTTTAAGCCCGGGGACCCGCGCATTTGAAGTTCCAGGCGTTAGATGTGGTGGCCCGTCCGGGATGGCAAGGCTTTTTTCAACGGTGACAGGCGCTTGAGGGGGCGAAAGAAGTGACATTTTGCCCCTTTGGAGCCTTGCAATGGGTTTCGGAATGGCTATAGTCCCGCCCTCTCCTGAGGGGGCGGCACGTTGTCCCCAGCTTTGAGCGGGCGTAGCTCAGGGGTAGAGCACGACCTTGCCAAGGTCGGGGTCGAGGGTTCGAATCCCTTCGCCCGCTCCATTCTTCCAGACCAAATCTATTCGACACTCGAGTCTAGGCTCTTGCAGCCGCGGCTTGCGGGCGTTCGAATCCCTTTCGCCCGCTCCACTTTCCAGACACCCATTTCCCGGATCGGGCGCCTCTAAAGGAGCAAACATGTCCGTTCTGTCCCGCACCGATGCCGACGGGGTTGCCACGCTGACGATGGAGCGCGGAGGAGCACGCAATGCGCTGTCGATGGAATTGATGACGGCGCTGATCGGCGCGTTCGAGGCCATCTCCGCCGACACGTCCATCAAGGCCGTTATCCTGCGCGGCGCCGGGCCGGCCTTCTGCGCGGGCCACGATCTGAAGGAAATGCGCGCCAATCCGGGCCGCGCGTTCATGCAGCAGACCTTTGAAACCTGCGCCCGGCTGATGCTGTCGATCACCAAGCTGCGCCAGCCGGTGATCGCCCAGGTGCACGGGGTGGCGACGGCGGCGGGCTGCCAGTTGGTCGCCACCTGCGATCTTGCCGTCTGCGCGGCCGACTCGCGCTTCGCGACGCCCGGCGTGAACATCGGCCTTTTCTGCTCGACGCCCATGGTCGCCCTTAGCCGCGCGGTAGGCCGCAAGGCCGCCATGAAGATGCTGCTGACCGGCGACTTGGTGGACGCCGAGGAGGCCGTGCGCATCGGGCTGGTGAACGCCGCCGTCCCCGCGGCGGTGCTGGACGAGACCGTCCGCGCGATGGCGGCGCAGATCGCGGCGAAATCCGGCCGGGTGGTCGCCATCGGCAAGGACGCCTTCAACCGGCAAATCGATATGACGCCCGAGGAGGCCTATACTTATGCCGCGGCGGTCATGACCGAGAACATGATGCTGCGCGACGCCGCCGAGGGCATCGACGCCTTCCTGGAAAAACGCAAACCGACCTGGTGCGACTCGTAATCCCGGGAGGATGAGCCGCGAGGTACTCCCCAGGCGTCTTTCCCCGGACACGCTCCCCGTGTACGGAAGTGGTGCGCGCGAACATAAATATGCTAGTCTTCTCAACGGCTTTGGCGTGCGCCTCGACCAAGAAGGCACCCGGCGGAGGGCTGCCCCGCACGCTCCACTCACTGGGGGAGGACAGCTATGGATGCACGGGCGCCGAAAGGTGAGGACAGCGGCATCGACAAGGTGATCGCCGCCGTGACCCGGTTCGCGCAGAGCAAGGGGTCCAAAGCCGCCAAGGGCGACTTCAGCCGCTTCATCGCGCAATTCTTCCGCGGCTCGCCGCCCGACGAACTCGCTGGACGTCCGGCCGACGCCCTGTATGGAATCGCGCTGGCCGCGTGGGACATCCTGGACAGCCGCGCCCGCGGAAAAGAAAAGATCACCATCACCGAAGGCGAGGGCGACCGCTCCGTCATCCTGCTTGTGAACGACGACATGCCGTTCCTGGTGGACTCGGTCAGCGCCGAGCTGGAGCGCATGGAGCATAGCGCGCTCCTGCTGATCCACCCGATCCTGTCGGTGAAGCGCGACGGCGCCGGGCGCCTGCAAAGCCTGGGCGACACCGAGACCGATCCGTCCGGCACTTTCGAATCCCTGATGTACATCGAAATCCCGAAGGTGGATTTCGACATGGCAGAACGCCTGAAGGACAATCTGCTGTCGGTGCTGGGCGATGTGCGCCTCGCGGTCTCGGACTGGCAGGCCATGCGCCGCGAGGCGGCTTATTTCGCCGCCGATTTCGATTTCGCGCGCCCGGGGGTGAGTGAAGAACAGGCGGCCGAGGTGGCCGACTTCCTGAAATGGCTGCACGACGACCATTTCACCTTCCTGGGCTACCGCCGCTTCGGATTCGAAGGCAAAGGCAAGAAGCGCACGCTCAGGATCGATCACGCACACAGTCTGGGCCTTCTCAAGAAGGCGCAGCGGATGATCTTCGAGGGCATCGCCGACGGCGCCCCGTTGCCGCCCCAGTTCGCCGACTTCGTGGACTCGCACAGCGCGCTGTTCGTGGTGAAGGCCAACCAGCGCTCCACCGTGCACCGTCGTGTGCATTTCGATGTCGTCGCCGTGAAGATCTTTGACGACAAGGGCAACGTTGCGGGCATCCATATGTTCGTCGGCCTGTTCACCGCCGACGTCTACACCAACAGCCCGAATTTCGTGCCGGTCCTGCGCCGCAAGATCGACCGCATCCGCGACCGCATGGGATTCCGCAAGCATGGGCACGACGGCAAGGCGCTCCAGAACATCATGGAGAATCTGCCGCGCGACGAGCTTTTCGAAAGCTCGGACGACTACCTCTTGGATACCGCGCTGGGCATTCTCCACCTGCAGCAGCGCCCGCGCCCGGCGCTTTTCATGCGTCTCGACCAATTCGAACGCTTCGCCTCGATCCTGGTGTTCGTGCCGCGCGACCGCTTCGACACGGCGCTGCGGGTCGCCATCGGCGACATCCTGACGCGCGAGTTGGATGGGCGCCTGTCGTCCTTCTATACCCAAGTCACCGACAGCCCGCTGGCGCGCATCCACTACATCATCGCCACCAAGCCCGGACGGGTGCCGACGGTGAAGGTCGCGGATCTGGAAGCGCAGATCGCCAAGGCGGCGCGGGCGTGGAGCGATGAGCTGCGCGCCGCGTTGATCAAGGCGAAAGGCGAGACCGAAGGCACGAAGATGGCCGAGGTGTTCGCGCACGCCTTCCCGGCGAGCTATCGCGAACGTTTCGACGCCGGCGTCGCGCTCCAGGATATCCAGCGCATCTGCGCCTGCGCCGAGGAACGGCGCGTGAAGATCCATGTCTATCAGCCGCCGGGCGCGACGGGCGGCACAGTGCACATCAAGATCTACAACCCCGCGACGCCGATCCCGCTGTCTGACGTCATGCCCGTGCTGGAGAACATGGGATTCAAAGTGATCGGCGAGGAGCCGTTCCACATCACCCCGCGCGGCGCCAGCTCCACCGGCGGCGTTTGGCTGCACGATTTCGACATGACCGTGTCGAGCAAGGCGCCGTTCGCCCTGGCGGACGTGCGCGAGGAAATCGAGGAGGCCTTCTGCCGCGTGTGGGCGGGCGAGATGGAAAGCGACGGCTTCAACAAGCTGGTGGCGCTATCGGACCTCGCCTGGCGTGAAGTGACGATCCTGCGCGCTTATGCGAAGTACCTGCGCCAGGCCGCTTTCCCCTTCAGCCAGGCCTATATCGAAAACGCCTTCGCCGCCCATCCGAAACTCGGGCGCCTGCTGGTGGATCTGTTCCTCACCACCTTCGACCCGGCGCTCCACACGCCGGCGAAAATGAAGGCGACGACCGCGAAGATCGAGGGCATCCGCAAGGACATCAACGCGGCCCTGGACGGCATCACCAATGCCGACGAAGACCGTATCTTGCGCCGCTACCTCAATCTCGTGGACTGCACCCTGCGCACCAATTTTTTCCAGCCGTTCGCGGATGGAAAGCCGAAGTGGTACGTGTCGATGAAGCTGGACAGCCAGCGCATCGAGGAATTGCCGCTGCCGCGCATGAACGTGGAAGTGTTCGTGTATGCGCCGCGGGTGGAAGCGATTCACCTGCGCGGCGGAAAGGTCGCGCGCGGCGGCATCCGTTGGTCCGACCGTCGCGAGGATTTCCGCTCGGAAGTCCTGGGTCTGGTGAAGGCGCAGATGGTGAAGAACGCCGTGATCGTGCCGACGGGCTCGAAGGGCGGCTTCGTCGTGAAGCAGCCGCCGGCCACGGGCGGGCGCGATGCGTTCCTGGCCGAGGGGATCGAGTGCTACAAGACCCTGCAGCGCGGATTGCTCGACATCACCGACAATGTGGTGAACGACAAGATCGTGCACCCGGACAAGGTGGTGCGGCGCGACGCGGACGATCCCTATCTCGTGGTTGCGGCCGATAAAGGCACGGCGACCTTCTCGGACATCGCCAACGGCGTGTCGGCGGAATACGGCTTCTGGCTGGGCGACGCCTATGCCTCGGGCGGCAGCGCGGGCTACGACCATAAGGCCATGGGCATTACCGCCCGCGGCGCATGGGAGTGCGTGAAGCGCCACTTCCGCGAGATCGGTGTCGATACCCAGACTCAGGACTTCACCTGCGTCGGCGTCGGCGACATGTCCGGCGACGTATTCGGCAACGGCATGCTGATGTCCAAGCACATCAAACTGCAGGCCGCCTTCAATCACCTGCACATCTTTATCGATCCGGCCCCGGATCCGGCCAAGAGCTTCGCCGAGCGCGAGCGCCTGTTCAAACTGCCGCGCTCCAACTGGACGGACTATGACGCGAAACTGATCAGCAAGGGCGGCGGCGTATTCGAGCGCAGCGCCAAGACGATCAAGCTGTCGTCGGAGATGAAAGCCTTGTTGGAGATCAACAAGGCCGAAGCCACGCCGACCGAAATCCTGAATGCGATCCTGCGCGCCAAGGTCGACCTGATGTTCTTCGGCGGCATCGGGACCTATGTGAAGGCGTCCAGCGAAAGCAATGCCGACGCCTCGGACCGCGCCAACGACGCGCACCGCATCAACGGCCACCAGATCCGCGCCAAGGTCGTGGGTGAAGGCGCCAACCTGGGCATGACCCAGCGCGGGCGCATCGAAGCGGCGAAGGAAGGCGTTCGTCTCAACACCGACGCCATCGATAATTCGGCCGGCGTCGACTGTTCCGACCACGAGGTGAACATCAAGATCCTGCTGAACGGCGAGATGCGCAAAGGCAAGATCACGCTGGAGGCGCGCAACAAACTCCTGGCGGAAATGACCGATGAAGTGGCCCAGCTGGTGCTGCGCGACAATTATCAGCAGAGCCAGACCATCAGCATGATGCAGCACCGCGCGCCTGCGCTGCTGGAGGCGCAACAGCGCACCATGAAGCTGTTCGAGCGCGACGGCCTTCTCAACCGCGATATCGAATTCCTGCCGAACGACGAAGAATTCCAGGAACGTTTGACGGCGGGACTGGGTCTCGTGCGCCCCGAACTCGCGGTGTTTCTCAGCTACGGCAAGATGTGGCTATACGACAAAATCGTCAGCAGCGACCTGCCGGACGATCCCTTGGTCGAGGAGGACCTTCACCACTACTTCCCGGTCCCCTTGCAAAAGAAGTTCGCGGGCGCGATCGAGAAACACAAGCTGCGCCGCGAGATCATCGCGACAGTCATCACCAACAGTTTCATCAATCGCGTCGGGCCGTCGTTCATCAACGCGCTGATGGAGCGGACAGGGATGGGACCGGTGGATATCGCCCGGGCCTACACCGTCACCCGCGCCGCCTACGGCCTGCGGGAGTTGTGGAACGGCATCGAGGCGCTGGACAATAAAGTGCCCGCGGATGTGCAGCTGGTGATGCTGTGGGAAGTGGAGCGCATGGTGGTGCGCAGCGTGCTGTGGATGCTGCGTCATTGCTCCATCCCCATGGACATGGCGGCGACCATCAAAAGCCTGAAGCCGGCGGTCGACGCCCTGCGGAAAAATCTCAAGGACCTTTGGTCCGACGAGGTCGCCGGGTATGTCGCGCGGCAGGCCGGCGCCTACACCGCCAAGGGTGTGCCGGCCGAGCTTGCCCACCATGTCGCATCGCTGTACCGGCTGGCGGCGGCGAACGATATCAACGCCATCACGAGCGCCACCAAACAGCCTCTCGCCAATGTCGCGAAGATGTACTTCCTGGTGGGACAACGGTTCGGTCTGGGCGCGCTGCGCGAACGGACCGAGACCTTCGGCACCCAAAGCCATTGGGATCGCCTTGCGGTCTCAGCGGCCATTGAAGAGCTGTTCGCGCACCAGACCACGATCACCTCGCGCGTGCTGGCCTCGGCGAAGGGCGGAAAGTCCACGGGAAGCAAGGCGCTCGAAGCCTGGGTGGAGGCAAACAAGACGCGCGTCGATCGCTACGATCAGGTTCTGGCGGAGATCAAAGCCGCCGATTCCATCAGCCTGTCGATGCTGACGGTGGCGAACCGGCAGCTTAGCGCGATGACGGCAGGTTAGCGTGAACGTCGGTTGCTACTTGATATATCCGAATGATCCGCACAGTTCCCCGGAGAAAGGCGATAGGAGTATGGAACTGGCGCCGTTACCGTAGAAGACGACGTCCAGCCCTTTTCCATTTTTGGCCAACGCGGCCGCCAGATAGACCGCTGGACTCGCGGGCTCAGGGCCCGTTTTCATCGGTCCGCAGAGGGCATTCCCGCGGCGCAGACGCATTGTAAACGGCGGTTCAAACGCGTAAAAAGCGACGCATTGTAAGTCGTAGAATACACCGAATTCTCCGGGCGAATCCTTTTTGACGTTTCCCAAATAGCGAAGGGGAGCAACCGAGCCATTGCCAAACCGAATCATGTGCTTTGAAAATACAATGTCTTCGGTAACGGCCATCGCTGTCGTCGATCCTGCGAACCACGCTTCCGGGGTTTCAGGGACATAAGCGCGCTCGTCTGTGCAGGTTGGACCTAGGCCATCTTTGGCAGCGTCTTGCGCTAGCACCGAACTCCTAACCAGAATCATCGCGAGGACCAAGAGTCCTATAGCGTGGTGATAATGCAAAGTACCCCCTATTTGGTCTTCGGTCTCTCAGGCGGCAAAAGGTGTCTATATGCACCTGCGGCCATCTCCGCCTCGAGACGTCGCCGGTCGGTGAGTCCCTTCAGTGGGACCAACTTCCCGTTTATCCGAACGTTGTCGAACGTCAGCATTTCCGTCGCTGCGCCGAGGAAATCACCAGTGTGCGGGTAGATTTAGACTCTCCGCCCTTACCGATTTTTCGTCAATTTATTTCGGCGATAAGCGGCGCCACTCCGTCCGAAGCGCACCATAGAAATCCTGTGCGAAGGTCCCCACGTCGCACACGCGCGAAGTCCGGAAAGTCTTGCGCAGTCCGGCGCGCAGGGCGGTGAGACCGGCGTGATCCGCGGCAAAGGCTTTTGCTTTGGCGATGAGGTCATCCATGTTTTTGGCGGCGCCGTCCGGGTAGCCGCCGTTGATGAGATGCGCCGCCGCATGGCGGCCGCAGAAACGGTTGCCGGGCACGGTTAGAACCGGCACACCCATCAGCAGCGCTTCGCAGGTGGTAAGTCCCCCGGAGTAAGGGGTGGTGTCGAGAATGACATCCACCTCGGCGTACTGCGCGAGGAACGCGGCATGATCGCCGCCGGTCGCAAAGCGAATCCGGTCGGTGCCGATGCCGTTGTCCATGAACAGGCTGATGATCTTTCCTTGGCGCGCCGCGTCGGCCCAGAGATAGCCGTTGAACAAGAAGCGGGCATCAGGAACGGCGCGCAGAACGGCGGCCCATTGAGCGACGGACGCTGGGCCGATCTTGGTGGCTTCGCTGAAGCAGCCGAAGGTGAGGCAACCGTTGCGCGCCACCGGCGGGGGGGCGATAGGCGGCGCATAGTCCGGCGGCGCATAACAGATGTAATCGGGCGCGAAACGCACCACGCGCTCGACATAATAGCGGTCGTCGCTTTCGGGAGTTTGGACGGGATCGCCAAACAGCACGTCGATGGCCGCGAGGCCGCGCGTGTCCACATAGTCGCCCCAGGCAATCTGCAGCGGCGCGGGCTTCAGCGCAAAAGCAAGCAGCCGGTTATGCGGCGTGTGGCCGGACAGATCGATGAGGATATCGATCTTGTCGCGCACGATGACCTCCGCCAGCGCCTGCGGTGACAGGGCACGCACATCGCGCCACAGGTCGGCGTCGGCGCGAAAGCTGAGCGTATGGTGATCGACCTTCGCGCCGGTGGAGTAGCAGACGAGTTCGAACGCGTCGCGCGGGCGCGCCTTGAAGACCGGGAGCGCGAAAAACGCCATGGCGTGGAACCGGAAGTCGCCCGACACCACACCGAGCCGCAGCTTGCGGTCCGGCGCGAAATCGTGGTCCGGCGCGAACATCGGCCGCGCGGCCGACCGGTGGATCTCGCCGAACGTCCGATGTTCGGCCGCGATCTCCTCACGGGAAATTCCCGGCGCATATTGCATGCACATGAGAAGGCTGGAGCGCACGGCCGCGAGGTCCGGCTTCAGCGCGAGAACCGCGCGGCGGTGCGCCACCGCATCCATGGTGCCGTCGTCGGCGAGGTCGGCAAGACCGACATACGCCTGCGACATATTCGGATTCAGCGCGATGGCGGCGCGAAAGAGCTTTTCCGCTTCGTCGGGACGACCGCCTTCCTTGAGCACGACCCCGAGGTTCACGTGCGCGTCGGCGTGATGCGGGGCGAGTTCAATGACTTTGCGGAAGGCGCTTTCGGCCGCGTCCAGGCGTCCGGCGGAATGGAGCGCGTTGCCCAGGTTGAACCGGATCTCGACCGAGGCAGGCGCGCGCGCCGTGGCTTCAATCAATACCGTCGCGGCGCTCTCGGCATCGCCGAGCGCTTTCAGCATCAGGGCGAGATTGTTGTAAGCGCCGAGGTGACCGGGCCGGAGCGCGA
The DNA here is from genome assembly GCA_041905525.1 of Rhodospirillaceae bacterium. GTDB lineage: Bacteria > Pseudomonadota > Alphaproteobacteria > Rhodospirillales > Rhodospirillaceae > SHVO01. The sequence goes on along the minus strand of JAYRKY010000002.1, from coordinate 135,613 downwards.
TCACTTTGCGATAGGTTTCGGACGCATCCTCGTAGCGTCCGGCCGTGCGTTCGGCGTTGGCCAGATTGAACATGATGTCCGCCTGGCCGGGCGCCGCTTGCACCGCCTCGCCGAGGACGGCGATGGCTTCCGCCGTGCGTCCCTGCGCCACGAGGCCGTTGCCGAGGGTATTGAGATAGAGCGGCTGACCGGGAACGAGCGCCAGCGCGCGGCGCGCGAACCCTTCCGCTTCCCCCTGCCGGTTTTCGTCCTGCGCGATCACCGCCAGAAGATGAAGCGCGTCGGCACTTTTTGGATTCTGCGCGAGCGTGGCCTCCGCGGCCGCGCGCGCGGCGGGCCGGTCGCCGGCTTCGTAGCGCGAGAGGGCGAGATCGAGGCTCATTCGGCGGCCGAGAACTGGAGGGCATGAAGACGGGCGTAGGCGCCGCCGCCGGAGATCAGCGCGCTGTGGGTTCCGGTTTCGACGACCCGGCCCTGGTCGAGCACGCAGATCTGATCGGCGCCGGCCACAGTCGACAGCCGATGGGCGATGACAATGGTGGTGCGCCCGGCCTTCAGGCGTTCGAGCGCCGACTGCACATGGCGCTCGGTCGCCGCGTCGAGGGCGCTGGTGGCCTCGTCGAGCAAAAGGATCGGCGCATTCTTGAGAAGCGCGCGGGCGATAGCGATGCGCTGGCGCTCGCCGCCGGACAGCGACTGGCCCCGCTCACCCACCATCGTGTCGTAGCCCTCAGGCAGCGCGGCGATGAACTCATGCGCCCCCGCGGCGCGGGCGGCGGCTTCCACTTCGGCATCACCGGCGCCCGGTTTTCCGTAACGGATGTTCGCGCGCACGCTGTCGTCAAAGAGGATGACGTCCTGGCTGACGAGCGCGATGGAGTCGCGCAGCGACGCGAGCGAGACGTCGGCGATGTTCACGCCGTCGATCAAAACCGCGCCGGACGCGACGTCATAGAAGCGCGGAATGAGACTGAGGATCGTGCTTTTGCCTGCCCCCGACGCGCCGACCAGCGCCGTGGTCTTTCCCGCGGGCGCCGTGAGCGTGAGGTTGCGCACTGCCGGTACATCGTCGCCGTAGGAGAAGCTGACGTTGTCCAAACGGACCTCGCCGCGCGGCACCGTCAGCGCCGGGGCGTTCGGCTTCTCGGAGAGAGCGGACGGGGTATCGAGTACATCGAACAGGCGCTGGGCTCCGGCAAGGCCTTCGTTCACGTGTGCGTTGGCATTGGCGAGCGCCTTCATCGGCCGGTAGGCCGACAGCAGCGCGGTGATGAAGGAGAAGAAGGCGCCGGCGCTGGTGTCGCCGTTGATGACCCGCCATCCGCCATACACGATGACGATAGTAACCGCGAGACCGCCGAGGGTTTCCATCAGGGGGCTGGCCAGCGCCTTCACGCGCTCGGCCTTAATGGTGAGGTCGCGGATGCGCGTGGTGAGCGCCTCGGCGCGTTCAACCTCCAGCGCCTCCAGGCGGTAGGCCTTCACCAGACGAATGGACGACAGGCTTTGCTGCACGATGGTCATGAAGGCGCCGGTTTGCGCCTGGGTATTCGCCGTGACCTTGCGCAGGCGGCGGCCGAGCTGCGCGATGGGAATGACGGTGGCCGGGAACGCGATGAAGGCGACCGAGGCCAGCAACCAGTCCTGATAGAACATCACCGCGACCAGAAGGATCACGGACAGCGCCTCGCGCCCCAGGCCGGTGAGCGCGGTGGACACCGCAAGACGCATGGCGGCGATATCGGTAGTGAGCCGCGAGATCAGGGTGCCGGTGCGGTTGGCCGCAAAAAAGCCCAGGTCCATCTGCAGAAGATGGCGGAACAGGCGGTTCTGGAAATCTGTGAGAACGGTTTGGCCGAGGCGGGTCATCAGCACCGTCTGGCCGTAAGCGGCGGCGCCCTTGAGGGCGAAGGACGCGAAGACCGCGAGCCCCACCGGCCACAGCAGATCGGCGCGCCGCTCGACGAACACCCGGTTCACCACCGGGTCCATGAGCCAGGCGAGCGCGGCGGTGGAGGCCGCGACCACGGCCATGCAGACACTGGCGGACAGGAAAACGCCCAGGTGGGGCAACACCCCTTCGCGCAGCAGCCGGCCATAGAGTCCGGGCTTGCGAACGGAGGCGGAGGGAGCGGGTGAAGTCATGAAAAAAGAAGCTAGGGCAAGGACGTCCGGGGAGCCAGAGGTGATCGCAACCCATTCCATTTGCAAGCGTTATGACGAGGGACTAGGTTCTGACCTGAAGTCCGTCCCCGGCCGCGCGCCGGCGCCAGTTTGTATAGTCCCGACAGGTTTGCTTCATGCGTGATACCGCCACCGTTCCGGTTGCCGCCGCGCCGGTCCCGTTGATCGACCTCCAGGCGCAGCGCCAGCGCATCGGGTCACGCATCGAGGCGGCGATCAAACGCGTTCTCGACCATGGCGCCTACATCATGGGGCCCGAGGTCTACGAAGCGGAAAAGCGCCTCGCCGCGCTGTGCGGCGCGCAGCATGTGGTGAGTTGCTCGAACGGCACCTCGGCCATGGTGATGGCGCTGATGGCTTGGGACATCGGCCGCGGTGATGCGGTGTTCGTGCCCTCCTTCACCTTCACGGCCACGGCGGAAGTCGCCGCGATCGTCGGCGCGACGCCGGTGTTTGTGGACGTGCTGCCCGACACCTTCAACATGGATCCGGACTCGCTGGAGCGCGCCATCGCCGTGGCGGAGCAGACGGGCCTCAAGCCGCGCGTGGTAATTCCGGTCGACCTGTTCGGCCAGCCTGCCGATCACGATGCGATCCGCGCGATCGCGGACACGCATAAGCTTTACGTGCTCGACGACGCCGCGCAAAGCTTCGGCGCGAGCTACAAGGGCCGCAAGCTCGGCGCCATCGCCGACATCACGGCGACAAGCTTCTATCCGTCGAAGCCGCTGGGCTGCTACGGCGACGGCGGCGCGGTGTTCACCAACAATGAAGAGTGGGCGAAGAAGCTGATGCAGGTGCGTGTGCACGGCCAGGGCCGCGACCGCAATGAGAATGTCCGCATCGGCCTGACGGCGCGTTTCGATTCCATCCAGGCGGCGGTGCTTCTTGAGAAGCTGGCGATTTTCGAGGATGAATGCGCAGCCCGCGATATAATCGCGGCGCGTTACGATGCGGGATTGAAGGGGCATGTGACCACACCGTTCATCCGCCCTGATTCCACCTGCGTGTGGGCCCAGTACACCATCCGCTCGCCGCGCCGCGACCGGATCGTCGCCGCCCTCGGCGCAAAGAAGATTTCCACGGCGGTGTTCTACGCAAAGCCGATTCACATGCAGCCGCCCTATCGCGGGTTCCCGGTGGCCGGTGGCGGCCTGCCGGTGACAGAGAAACTCGCGCAGGATGTCGTGAGCCTGCCGATGCATCCCTACCTCACGCCAGAGGTCCAGGACGAGGTCATCGCGACGGTCTGCGGCGCCGCTTCGTGAGAGCGGCGGGCGCTATGGCTTCGCCGGCACCCCTTTCCATGACCTCACCTCTGAAGTTCGCGCTGATCGGCGCGGGCGCTATGGGCGCGAATTATGTCAAGGCCGTTCAGGCGCTGACGGAGGTGAAGATCGCCGCCGTCGTCGATAAAGATGTCGCCCGCGCCAATCAGATCGGCGCCGTGATCGGCGCGCGGGCGGCGGCGTCGCTGGCTTATGCCGGCGAGATCGATGCCGCGCTTGTGGTTGTCCCGAGCGCCGACCACCGCGCCGTGGCGGAGCCTCTGCTCGCCCAGGGTCTTCATTGCCTGGTCGAAAAGCCGTTTGCCCTGAACGAAACGGACTGCCGCGCCCTGATCGCCGCCGCGGAGAAGAGCGGCGCGTGCCTGCAGGTAGGCCACGTGGAACGATTCAACGCCGCGGTGCAAGCATACCTCGCGTTGGGGACACAGGCGCCGGACATCCGCGCGCTCACCGCGCGGCGCATGAACGCCGGAAGCGCGCGTGTGACGGATATCGACGTCGTGCTGGATTTGATGGTGCATGACATAGACGTGGTCATGGCGCTCAAACGTCTGCCGGTGCGCGAGATCCGCGCTGAGGGCACGAAGGATCATGCGGTGGCGGAGTTGGTGTTCACCGACGGCGCCACCGCCCAGCTGACCGCGAGCCGCATCACCGAGGGGCGCACACGCGACCTCGCGGTGGAAATGGAAGACGGCGCCGTCTACGGCATCGACTTCATCCAGCGCAGCCTGACCAAGGACGGCGCCGCGCTGCCGGTGCCCGGGGACGCCAACAATCTGGGCCGCCAGATGATGAGCTTCGCTCATTCCATTCGCAGCGGCGCGCCGACGGCTGTCAGCGGCGAAGATGCGCTGGCCGTGATGCAGGTCGTGTGGGGCGTGCAGCGGGCGCTCGGTCTCGCATGAAGAAGGGCCCCGTCATCGCGTGGTCGCTGTTCGACTTCGCCAATTCGGCCTTCACGACCATCATCGTCACCTTTGTCTTTGCCGCCTACTTCGCGCAAGGCGTCGCCGCCGATCCCACGACGGGCGGAAGCCAATGGAGCCTCGCGATGGGGATCGCCGGGCTGATCATCGCCGTGATCAGTCCTGTCTTCGGCGCGATCGCGGACCAGACCGGCCGCCGCAAGCCGTGGCTCGCGGGCGTGTCGGTGCTGTGCGTGATCGCCACGGCTCTGCTCTGGTATGTCAGGCCCGATGCCGCCGATGTGCCTTTCGCGCTGGCGTGCGTGATCGTGGCCACGGTCGGGTTCGAAGTCGGCCTTCTCTTTTATAATGCGATGCTGCCCGAGGTGGCGCCGCCGGCGATGCTTGGACGCGTGTCCGGATGGGCGTGGGCGCTCGGGTATGCCGGCGGTCTTGTCTCGCTCCTGATCGCGCTGTTCGTCTTCGTGCAAGCGGACCCGCCGCCGTTCGGATTGGATAAAGACCAAGCCGAGCATGTGCGCGCCACCGCCATCCTGGTGGCGGGATGGTTCGCCCTCTTCGCGCTACCGCTCTTCTTGATGGTGAAGGAAGACGGCAACGGCGTGCCGATCGGCAAAGCCGTCAGCGGCGGCTTGCGCCAGCTGGTCCAGACATTCCGGCAGACGCGCGCTCACGGCAATGCGCTGCGGTTCCTGGTCGCGGCGATGATCTACTCCGACGGCGTGCATACGGTGTTCGCGCTGGGAGGCGTCTATGCCGCCGTGGTGTTCGGCATGGAACTGGGCGACGTTATTCTTCTCGGTATCGCGCTGAATGTGACGGCGGGTTTGGGCGCGCTGATCTTCGCCTGGGTCGACGACCGCATCGGATCGAAGCGCACGATCTCCATCTCGCTGTGGGCCCTGGTGGCCGCCACCATTGCGGTCTTGTTCGCGCCGACACCGATCACCTTTTGGATCGCCGCGCTGATCATGAGCACCTTCTTCGGCCCGGTGCAGGCGGCGAGCCGCACCATGATGGCGCGCATCGCGCCACCCGACATGCGCGGCGAGATGTTCGGACTGTTTTCGCTGTCGGGGAAAGTGACAGCCTTCGCGGGCCCCGCGTTGGTCGGGGGCGTCGCCGCGGCCACCGACAACTACCGCCTCGGCATGGCGGTGGTGCCGGTGTTTCTGCTGATCGGCCTTTGGCTCCTGAAGGACGTGAAGGAAGCCGGGCCGGCGTAAGAAGCGTTCTTCCGCCTGTGTCTTAGTGGCGGAAGTGGCGCATTCCGGTGAAGACCATGGCCAGGCCCTTGTCGTCGGCGGCCTTGATCACGTCCTCGTCCTTGATCGATCCGCCCGGCTGCGCCACGGCGACGGCGCCGGCCTCCGCGGTCACCAGAAGACCATCCGGGAACGGGAAGAAGGCGTCGGAAGCAACCACGGACCCCTCGGTCAACGCGCCGCTGACACCCGCCGCCTGCGCGGCGTCCTTCGACTTCGAGAACGCGATGCGCGCCGAATCGATGCGGCTCATCTGCCCGGCGCCGATGCCGACGGTCGCGCCGTTCTTCACATAGACGATGGCGTTGGACTTCACATGTTTGCACACGGTGAAGGCGAAGACCAGATCGTCAAGCTGCTGTTCGGTCGGCTTCACTTTGGTCACGACCTTGAGATCGGTCCTGGTGATGCGGCCGGTGTCGCGGCCCTGCACCAGGTATCCGCCGGCGACATTGCGCACGGTGCGGCCCGGCGCGCGCGGGTCGGGCAGTCCGTCGGTGATCAGAAGGCGCAGGTTCTTCTTCTTGGCGAACAGCGCGCGGGCTTCTTCATCGGCGCCCGGCGCGATGACAACCTCGGTGAAGAGTTCGGTGATCTTGGCGGCGGTGCGGCCGTCGATGGGACGATTGAGCGCGATAATGCCGCCGAAGGCCGACACGGGATCGCAGACCAGCGCCTTGGTGTACGCATCGAGGCAATCGGTGCCGAGCGCCACGCCGCAGGGGTTGGCATGTTTGATGATGGCGCAGGCGGGAGTCTGAAACTCCGCGACCAGCTCATAGGCGGCGTCGGTGTCGTTGATATTATTGTAGCTGAGCTCCTTGCCCTGCACCTGCTGCGCGGACGCAACGCCGGCGCGCTTTTCGCCGGTGACATAGAGCGCCGCGCTCTGGTGCGGGTTCTCGCCGTAACGCAGGGTCTGCTTGAGCGAGCCGGCGAAGGACAGCCAGCGCGGAAACTCTTCCTTCAGTTCCGCGGCGAACCAGGTGGAGATGGCCGCGTCGTAGGCCGCGGTGCGCGCGTAGGCGCGGGCGGCAAGCGCGCGCTTGGTCGCATCGGTGACCGCGCCGCCGTTGGCTTTCATATCCGCTTCGACAACGGCGTAGTCCGCCACATCCACCACCACCGCGACCCCCGCGTGGTTCTTGGCGGCGGCGCGGATCATCGCCGGTCCGCCGATGTCGATGTTTTCGACGCAGGTGTCGTAGTCCGCGCCGCGGGCGACGGTTTGTTCGAACGGATAGAGGTTCACGACAAGAAGATCGATCGGGGCGATCTTATGCTCGGCCATGGTCTTCTCGTGCTCGGCGTTGCCGCGAATGCCGAGAAGCCCGCCGTGCACCATCGGGTGCAGGGTTTTGACGCGCCCGTCGAGCATTTCGGGGAAACCGGTGACCTCGGAGACGTCGCGCACGGGCAATTTCGCGTCGCGGATGGCCTTGGCGGTGCCGCCCGTCGAGATGAGTTCGACCCCCTGGCTGTGCAGGAAGGAGGCGAATTCGATCAGCCCGGTCTTGTCGGACACGGAGAATAGGGCGCGGCGGATGGGGGTCATTGGCTCTCTCGGCGAGTGGAGATGTGGGCGCGGTTTAGCACGCTCCGCCGATGGTCCGGGAGAGGCTTTTACTTGATCACTTTAAGTTGCGGTTTTCCGCCCGGCGGGGCGGCGCGCTGCAGCTCGGGCACCATGTCCTTGACGATGGCGAAGGCGGCCGCTTCGTCGCGGCGGCGGCAGGCTTCCTCGAGGGCGGCGAACCGCGCGGCGACCACCGCGTGGTCGAGCGTCCGGGGGCGCGCAAGCAGGATGCCGCCCATGTCCGTGGCCACCAGCGGCTCCTGGCCGTGGAACAGCTCTTCCTTCAGCTTCTCGCCGGGGCGCAGGCCTGTGATCTTGATCTCGATATCGACGCCCACGGTTTTGCCGGCGAGCCGGATCATTTGGCGCGCCAGATCCATGATCTTCACCGGCGGACCCATATCCAGAACATGGATCACGCCTTCGTCGTTGCGGATGCGTCCCAGCGCGGCGGCTTGCAGGACAAGCTCCACCGCCTCGCGCACGGTCATGAAATAGCGTTCGACTTCCGGATGGGTGACGGTGAGCGGACCGCCCTCTTCCAGCTGTTTCTGGAACAGCGGCACGACGGACCCGGCGGAGCCGAGCACGTTGCCGAAGCGCACCGTAATAAAGCGGGTGCCGGCATGACGCAGGTCGGCGGTCTGGCAGTACATCTCGGCGATCCGCTTCGAGGCGCCCATGACATTGTGCGGATTGACCGCCTTGTCGGTGGACACCAGCACCATGGCGGCAACGCCGACGGCAATGGAGGCTTCGGCCACGTTGCGCGTGCCGATGGCATTGGTGAGAAGCCCTTCGATCGGATTGGATTCGACGAGCGGCACGTGTTTGAGCGCCGCGGCGTGGAAGACCAGATCGGGTCGCTCACGGTTCAGGACGTCGCGGATGCGATCCGCGTCGCGCACGTCGGCCAGGATCGTCGTGCAGGACAAGGCCGGATGGCGCTGCCGCACCTCGAGATCGATGGCGTAGAGATTGAACTCGCCGTTATCGAGGAGTGTCAGATGGACGGGGCCTGCGTCGGAAATCTGGCGCACGAGTTCCGCGCCGATGGAGCCGCCCGCGCCGGTGATGAGCACGCGGCGGGCGTTGATCATATTCGTCATTGCCACCCGATCGAGCCGCGCCTGCGGGCGCCCGAGCAGATCTTCAATCGCGATGGGTCGCGGCTTCAGGTCCGTGGTGTCGTAGGCTTGCAGATCCGTCGGCGGCGGCACACGCGCGAGCTGGCATCCCACATCTTCCGCGGCGGCCAGCAATCTTTGAACTTCGGCTCCGTCGTGGGTCGGGGTGACGAGCACGAGTTTTTCGGGCCGCTCGCCGCGGCGCGCCAGCGCGTTTACGACGCGCAGGATGTCCCCTTCCCGCCCGAGGATTTCCACGCCGTGGATGACCTGGCCGAGACGGTCCGCGCCGACGCCGTCGGCGGCCGCGACCATGCCCACCACGCGCCAGCGGTTTTCGAGCGGCAGCGCGTCATGCGCCCGGCCGACCGCGCGAATGAAATGTTCGGCTTCAGGCCCCGCGCCGATCAAAAGAACGGGCGTGCCGTCGGGAATACGCCGCATTAGTCCGCGCATCTGACCGTCGCGCAGAATCCGGTACATGAGCCGCGGCCCCGCGAGGAACGCGACCAGGATGAACCAGGAAATCACCGGCACCGAGCGCGGGAGGGATTCGAGACGCGTAAGCCAGAACCATACCGGCAGGAAGATCGCGACCGTGAGCGTCGCCGTGCGGAGAATGTTGAAGGCGTCCTTCGCCGACACATACTCCCACATATGCCGGTAGATGCCGGTGAACAGATAGACTACGGCCGCGACCGCGGCGAAGACGGCGGCCATCTGCAATACCTCGGGCCGCGCCGAGAAGAAGTCCCAGGAAAAATCCTCGAACAGGCGCAACACGAAGGCCGCGATCACCGAAAGGAAGGCGGCGGCGACGTCGAAAGCGTAGACCGCAATGTTGCGCGGCTGCAGCAGGTGCTGCAGCACGAGCGGGGCTCTCTTGCGGGCCGGATCGGTCACGGGCACTTCCGGAGGGGCCAAAGGTTAACGAGTGTAACGCAACGCGCGCGGCGGCGCAAAAAGGCGGGCCTGATCGGCGGCCGCCCGCGCCGTGAAATCCACCGGTGTTTTAAGGCTTTATGGACTTTTGCACAGCCGAAAACGAGCGGCGGCGCACTAGGGTTGCAGCCAGGTCGGGCGCTCGCCCCCTGTGCGGATGGTCTTCCCGAGGACGGTGGCCCCCGGCGGAACGTCGGTCACGACCGTCGCGCCGGCGCCGATGACGGCCCCGGCTCCGATGGTCACCCCCGGCACCACGACGGCGCCGGCTCCCACGTGGCATTCCTCGCCGATGGTGACCTCGCCGCACAAGACCGCCGCGGGGGCGATGTGGCAGTGATCGCCGATCCGGCAGTCGTGATCGACCTGGGCCCCGGTGTTGATAATGGTATTGGCGCCGATCAGGCAGCCGGGATGCACGATGGCCCCGGTCACCACCTGGACGCCCTCGTTCAGCAGCACCCGCGCCGACACACTGGCATCGGGGCTGACGACGGTCTCAAAGCGAAAGCCCTTCTCCTTGAATCGCAGGAACAGCGCGCGGCGCGGTCTCAGACCCGAATCCCCGGTGCGCGGCTTGTTGCCCAGGGCATTCACCACCAGGAGGTCGCCGCCCGCGCGGCCAAGCAGCGTCTCCTGCGCGCCGATGATGGGAACCTCGTCGAGGGATGTGCCGTGAAGCGCCGCGTCGTCGTCGGTGAGTCCGGTGACGGTCTTGCCGCAGCGGCGCAGGATATCGATGAGCACGCGGCCGTGGCCGCCCGCGCAGAGGACGTAAAGTTCGGTGGAGGCCGTCATGAAGTCTTCGCTCGCTCGGATGGACGCCGTCATTGAGCGTTAAGACGTTTCAAGACATAGTGCTAGCCAAATTCGCATCCACCAAAATCTCGTGTCTTTCGGACCCCTTATGGCCAAGAAATCATCCAAGACCTTAGGCGGAAAAACCCCGGTCGGAAAATCGTCTGGCGGAAAACGCACCGCGGGCGCCGGCGCAAAGGTTGCCCTTATCACGGGTGTCACCGGCCAGGACGGCGCCTACCTCGCCGAGTTTCTTCTGAAGAAGGGGTACATCGTTCACGGGGTGAAGCGCCGTTCGTCGTCCTTCAACACCGGGCGCATCGACCACCTGTATGAGGACTCGCATAAAACCGGCGTGAAGTTCTTCCTGCACTACGGCGACATGACCGACGCAACGAACCTGATCAGGCTCGTGCAAGAGGTGCAGCCCGATGAAATCTACAATCTCGCCGCCCAGAGCCATGTGCAGGTGAGCTTCGAGACCCCGGAGTACACCGCCAATTCAGACGCGCTCGGAACGCTGCGCCTTCTGGAAGCAATCCGCATTCTGGATCTCAAGGACAAAACGCGTTTCTACCAGGCCTCGACCTCGGAGCTTTATGGCTTGGTGCAGGAAGTGCCGCAAAGCGAGAAGACGCCCTTCTATCCGCGCTCGCCCTACGGCGCGGCGAAACTCTACGCCTACTGGATCACGGTGAACTACCGCGAGGCCTACGGCTATCACGCCTCCAACGGGATCTTGTTCAACCACGAGAGCCCGCTGCGCGGCGAGACCTTCGTCACACGCAAGATCACGCGCGCGGTCGCGGCGATCGAGCTGGGCCTGCAGGATAAAATCTATCTCGGCAATCTCGACGCCAAGCGCGACTGGGGTCATGCGCGCGACTACGTCGAAGGCATGTGGAAGATCCTCCAGCAAAAGACGCCGGACGATTACGTGCTGGCGACCGGCGAGACCCACGAGGTGCGCGAGTTCGTCGAACTCGCCTTCGCCGAAGTGGGCCGCAAGATTCGCTGGAAGGGCAAGGGCGTCAACGAAAAGGGCCTCGACGCCAAGACCGGAAAGACCCTGGTGGAAATCGATCCGCGCTACTTCCGCCCGACCGAAGTCGACCTCCTGCTGGGCGATCCGCGCAAGGCGCACAAGGTGCTCGGCTGGAAGCACAAGACCTCGTTCAAGGCCATGGTGAAGGAAATGGTGGCCGCCGATCTCGCGACCGTGAAAGCCGAAGCCATGCGCTTCGGCCGGAACGATTGATGGCGGGCGGTTACTCCCTCGCAGGCAAACGCGTCTGGGTGGCGGGCCACCGGGGCATGGTGGGCAGCGCCCTCGTGCGCCGCCTGGAACGCGAAGGCTGCACCCTGCTGACGGTGACGCGGCGCGAACTCGATCTCACGCGCCAAGTCGAGGTCGAGACCTGGATGGGCGAGACGAAACCGCAAGCGGTCTTCCTCGCCGCGGCGGTGGTCGGCGGCATCGTCGCCAATGACACGCGGCCGGCGGAATTCCTGACCGACAACCTGCAAATCCAAACCAACATCATCGCGACGGCGCATCAAATCGGCGTCGAGAAGTTGCTGTTCCTGGGTTCCACCTGCATCTACCCGCGGCTCGCGTCGCAGCCGATGAACGAGGACGCGCTGCTGACCGGACCCTTGGAGCCGACCAACCAGTGGTATGCGATCGCCAAGATCGCCGGGATCAAGCAGTGCCAGGCCTACCGGCGCCAGTGTGGCCGCGATTTCATCAGCTGCATGCCGACGAATCTGTACGGGCCCGAGGACAATTTCGATCTGACGTCGAGCCACGTGCTGCCCGCGCTGATCGCCAAGGCCCACGACGCCAAGACCACGGGTAAGGATTCGCTCACCTTGTGGGGCTCGGGCACCCCGCGCCGCGAGTTCCTGCATGTCGACGATCTGGCCGACGCCTGCGTCTTCCTGATGAAAACCTATTCGGACGAACAGCTGGTCAATATCGGCGTCGGGTCCGACGTGACAATTCGCGAGCTCGCGGAACTGATCGCCGATGTGGTGGGTTTCAAGGGCGGTTTCACCTTCGACAGTTCCAAGCCCGATGGGACGCCGCGCAAACTGGTGGATGTCGGACGCATCAACGCTCTCGGCTGGAAAGCCAAGACCGCGCTGCGCGACGGCATCGCCGCCACGTATCAATGGTACCGACAGAACGTCGCCAACGCCTAAGTAAGTAACGCCGTATGCAGATTTACCTGCCCATCGCCGAGCTGTCCGTGAACATCTTCCTTGTTCTGGGCCTGGGCGGGATTGTGGGTCTGCTCTCCGGTCTGTTCGGTGTCGGCGGCGGATTCCTCATGACGCCGCTGCTGATCTTCATCGGCGTGCCGCCGACGGTCGCGGTGGGCACCCAGTCGGTACAGATCGTCGCCTCGTCGGTCTCGGGCATGCTGGCGCACATGCGCCGCAACAATGTCGACTTCCTCATGGGCGGTGTGCTCACCGGCGGCGGTCTCATCGGCTCCAGTCTCGGCGTCTACCTATTCAATCTGCTCAAGGACTCCGGCCACATCGATCTCACCATCTCGCTTGGCTATGTGGTGTTCCTCGGCGTGGTGGGCGGGTTCATGCTGATGGAAAGCCTGCCCGGCGCGCTGAAGAAACGCCCCGTGGCGCAGGCCCTCGCCGCGCGCGGCCCGGGTCGGCACATGTGGATGCACGGCCTGCCATTCAAGATCCGCTTCCGGCGTTCGAAGCTCTATATCTCGGCGCTGCTGCCGGGCGGCATCGGCTTCGTGGTCGGCCTGCTGGTCGCCATGATGGGTGTCGGGGGCGGCTTCCTGATCGTGCCGGCGATGATCTATCTCCTGGGCATGCCGACCCAAGTCGTGATCGGCACCAGCCTTTTCCAGATCACCTTTGTGACGGCGATCACCGCGCTGCTGCAGGCGATGGTCAATCAGTCGGTCGATGTGGTGCTGGCGCTCTTGCTGCTGGTGATCGCGGTGGTGAGCGCGCAGATCGGTGCGCGTCTCTCGGGCAAGGTGAAGGGCGAGCATTTGCGAGTGATGCTCGCCGCGATGGTGCTGCTGGTGGCGATCAATCTCGCCATCGGCCTGGTGCTCACGCCGAAGGAACCCTTCTCGATTTCCATCGGGAGCACGCCATGAGAGCGGCGTTCCTCGCCTTCGCCCTTTCCCTCGCCGCCGCGGGTGCCGCGGCGCAGGAAGAACCGCGCGCGCCCGAAGTGCCGTTGGTGGCCGATTTGTCCAGCCACCTCGTCGCCATCACCTCGCGCTTCACCGGCACGGACGTGCTGCTGTTCGGCGCGACAGATGGGCCTGGCGACGTTGCGGTGGTAGTGACCGGACCCCGCCGCGACGAAGTGGTGCGCAATAAGACCCGCGTCGGCCCCATCTGGCTGAACACCGCCGACGTGACCTTCGCCTCGGTGCCGTCCTACTACCGCGTGGTCTCGTCGCGGCCGGTGGAAGAGTTCGTGCCTCAGACGCTGCTCGCCCGGCACGAGATCGGCGTCGACAATATCCGGATGCTGACGGGCGACGAAAACGTCCCGCTCGACCGGCTGGCGGAATTCCGCAAGGCGCTGGTGCGGCTGAAGACGAGCGAAGGCCTGTATGACCAGGGCATCGGCGCGATCAATATGATGTCCAACCGCCTGTTCCGCGCCGAGCTGCACTTCCCGTCGAACGTACCCGTCGGCACATATAATGTGCAGGTCTATCTCTTCCGCGAAGGCCAGGTGGTGGCCGCCGAGATCGTGCCGCTGAACATCTCCAAGATCGGCATCGGCGCCGACATCTACGACTTCGCCCACAATCTTGCGCCGCTCTATGGCTTGCTGGCCGTGCTTATGGCGGCGGGCGCGGGCTGGGCCGCAAGCGCCGTGTTCCGCCGGGTGTAGCGCCATGACCACCGACGCGCCTTCCGCCCCCGTGCCTGTCCCCGCGCCGGACTCGGGACGCACCTTTCTGGTGGTGGTGGACCGGTCAGTGGAGTTTCGCACCGCGCTGCGCTTTGCATGCCGCCGCGTGCTGAGCACCGGTGGAAAGGTTGCGCTGTTTCACGCGGTGCCGCACAGCGACTATCACCACTTCGCGGCCATCGAAGAGCTGATGCAGCACGAAGCCAAAACGGAAGCCGAGCGCCGCCTGCAAAATGTCGCCGCCGAGGTCCATAAGCTGACGGGCCGATTCCCGGATTTGCATCTGCGCCAGGGCGACACCCTCGATCAGCTGATCGAAGTGATCGGCGCCCATCCAACCATCGACATGCTGGTGCTGGGCGCCAGCGCCGGGCCGGAAGGCCCCGGCCCCATCGTCTCGGCGCTCTCGGGAAAGCTCGCGGGCAAGATCCTCATCCCGGTCACCATTGTGCCCGGCGATCTCAGTCCGGAGCGTCTGGACGCCCTCACCTAGGCTTGGGCCTCCCTGGCTTGATTGCGGACCAATTAGGTCCTATTTAAACCTCCTCTTTTCCTTCCAGTTCAGGGCCGCCCCATGTTCATCCAGACCGAAGAAACCCCGAATCCCGCCGCCCTGAAGTTTCTGCCGGGGCGCTCAGTCCTGGAGATGGGCGTCGCGGATTTCACCTCGCGCGAAGCGGCCGGCCGCTCGCCGCTGGCCCGTCTTCTGTTCGAAATCGACGGCGTCGCGGGCGTCTTCCTCGGCTACGACTTCGTCACCGTGACCAAGACCGACGAGAAGGATTGGCAGGTGCTGAAGCCGATGGTGCTCGGCGCGATCATGGATCACTTCACCGCCAATGCCCCGGTGATGGACGCCGGCGAAGACGCCAGCGCGGCCGAGGAAGAATTCAACGACGACGGCATCGACGGCGAGATCATCGATCAGATCAAGGAGTTGATCGAAACGCGCGTCCGCCCCGCCGTGGCGCAGGATGGCGGCGACATTGTCTACCGCGGCTTCAAGAACGGCACGGTCTATCTGAACCTGCGCGGCTCGTGCGCGGGATGCCCCAGCTCGACGGCGACCTTGAAGATGGGCATCGAGAATATGCTCAAGCACTATGTGCCCGAGGTACTGCAAGTCGAAGCGATGATGTGATCGTTCTGGAAATCGCCTGTAGGACATCATGCGGGGGAAACTGGACGACGACGCGCTCGATCTGATTTTCCGCAAGGCGCGCACACACAACGGCTTCCAACCGATCGCCATCGCGGAGGCGCTGTTACGCGAAGTCTACGACCTCGCGAAATGGGGCCCCACCAGCGCCAATTCCACACCGGCGCGTTTTCTGTTCATTGTCAGCCCCGAGGCCAAGGCCAAACTGACCCCGGCCATGAGCGAGGGCAACCGCGCAAAAACCTTGGCGGCGCCCGTCAATCTGGTGATCGGTTACGACACCAAATTCTATGAACTCCTGCCCGAGCTTTACCCGCGCGAGGCTGCGCGCGGCTGGTTCGAGGGCAAGCCGGACGTCGAGATCACGGCCTTGCGCAACAGCGCGCTGCAAGGCGCATACTTCATGATCGCGGCGCGCAGCCTGGGGCTCGATTGCGGTCCCATGAGCGGCTTCGACGCCGCGCTGATCAATAAAACCTTCTGGCCTGACGGCCGAATCAAGGCGAATTTCATGTGCAATATTGGCTACGGGGACGAGGCGAAGGTGTATCCACGCAGTCCGCGTCTGCCGTTCGAAAAAGCATGCGAGGTGGTGTGATGAGCGATGTCAGTGACGATGCGGCCGACCAGGCGAACGAGCAGGCCGAGACGGCGCCGGTGAAGACGGCGGCGAAGCGCAAGGCGCCGGCGCGCAAGAAGGCCGCGGTGAAAAGAACGCCCGTGAAAAAGGCCGCCGTCAAAAAAGCGGCGCCGAAGGCCAAACGCAAGAGCGCGTCCGCCGCCATGAGCGACGCCGCCGTGAAGGCCAAGACGGGGCGCACCTGGGCGCAGTGGTTCGCGGTGCTGGATAAAGCCGGCGCCGCCAAGATGACCCATAAGGCCATCGCCGAGCTGGTCGCCACCCGGCACAAGATCCCGGCCTGGTGGGCGCAGATGGTGACCGTGGGTTACGAACGCGCCCGCGGCCTGCGCAAGGTGAACGAGACCCTGTCCGGATTCCGCACCAGCGTCAGCCGGACCGTCGACGCCGGGGTCGATGCGGCCTTCGACGCCTGGGTGAACGCCAAGAGCCGCGCGGCGTTCCTGAAAGAGGCCGTCAATTTCTCCACCCGGAACCCCGGCAAGAACCTGCGCTTCACCTGGAAGGTCGGCCGTGTGGAGGTGCGATTCGTGGTGAAGGGCCCGAAAAAGACACAGGTGACCGTCGACCACGAAGGCCTGAAAAGCGCCGCCGACGTCAGCAAGGTCCGCGCCCAATGGTCCGCCGCCATGGACAAACTCGGCGACCGGCTGAAGGCCCGGCTCAAAAAGACCTAGGCGTTTGCTGCGCTTTTGCTGCAGCCCATGCTGCAGCATAGGGTGCAACATGAGGTGCAGCATAAAACCGGCTCGCCCGGCTCATGTTGCACAAACTGCTGCAGCAAAATGATTAATTTCAATGGGTTAGATGACCCCTCGCCGATGCGGCGAGGGGTTTTTCGTTAGGTGCGCGGCAGGAAGCCGACCGCGTCGTAGACCTCTTTGAGGACCGGCGCCGCCAGATCGCGGGCCTTTTCGGCCCCCAGCTTCAGGAAGCGGTCGATCTCCGCCGGGTCGTCCATCAGCCGCTTCATTTCGGCATTGATGGGGCCGAGGGTGGCGACGGCCGCGTCGGCCAGGGTGGCTTTGAACTGGCTGAACTGCTGGCCGGCGGTCTCGGCCACGACCTCCTCCAGGGTCCGGCCCGTGAGGGCGGCGTAGATGCTGAGAAGGTTGGCCGCTTCCGCCCGGCCTTCGAGGCCCGGCACCGAGTCCGGCAGCAGGTTCGGGTCGGTCGTGGCGCGCTTGATCTTGTCCCGGATCGCCTCGGCGGTGTCGGTCATATAGATCACGCCGAATTCCGAGGGTTCCGACTTCGACATCTTCCGGCTGCCGTCGCGCAAGGACATGACGCGCGTGCCCACCCCTTGGATCACCGGTTCGGGCAGCGGGAAGAGGTTCACCCCGGAATCGTTGTTGAACTTCTGCGCGATATCACGGGCCAGTTCGACATGCTGCTTCTGATCCTCGCCCACCGGAACGTGCGTGCCCTTGTAGAGCAGAATGTCGGCGGCCATGAGGTTCGGATAGACATAGAGCCCGGACGACGCGTTCTCGCGGTTCTTCCCGGCTTTGTCCTTGAACTGGGTCATGCGGTTCAGCCAGCCCAAGCGGGCAACGCAGTTGAACACCCAGGCCAGCTCGGCATGTCCCGAAACGTGGCTTTGAACGAACAGGATATTGGCTTCGGGGTCCACGCCGGAGGCGATCATGCCGGCGGCGACCTCGCGGGTCGCGCGGCGCAGCGCGGCGGGATCTTGCCACACCGTGATGGCGTGCAGATCGACCACGCAGAACAGACATTCATAGTCTTTCTGCATCGCGACCCAGTTGCGGATCGCGCCGATGTAATTGCCGAGGTGGAGATTGCCCGTAGGCTGAATGCCGGAAAAAATCCGGCCTTTAATATTGGTCCGCGGCGCGCTTTCGCGCGCTGGCTGCGGAGTGGACCCGCTCATGGAGGCGCCCTCACTTCGAGGTCAGGACATGGTTGGAGGCATATCCCGGCCCATCGGTGATGGGCGCGGCGGTGGTACCGCGGACCCGCGAAGCGGTCAAGCACCGCCCGGCGTGTTCGACCCTGGCCCCTGCGATCCTTGCGCGCGGCGGAACTGTTTGAAGTCGTTCTTGTCGGCGGCGCCGAACAGGAAGGCGCTCGCCAGGAACACAAGGCCGCCTACGGCGATCACCGGCGCGAGGGTATACACGCGCATCATCTCGGACGCCGCGGCGGCGTTCGGCGGACCGAAGACCGGGCCCAGCAGATCCAGCGCGAAATGCAGCGCCGCCCACACCGCCGCGCCCATGGCGGCGGCGGCGAGGATCAGACGCGGCACGCGCTTTTTCAAGCGCGCATCCGGCTTGATGTGGCCGCGCCGGTGCAAAATCACATAGAGCGTCACCGCGTTCATCCAGGCCGAGAGGCTGGACGCGAGCGCAATGCCAAGATGGCCGTAGCCTTGAATGAGCGCGAGGCTCGCGACCACGTTGACGATGAACGCCGCTCCGGCGCTTTTCACCGGCGTCACGGTATCGTGACGGCCGAAGAAGCCGGGCGTCAGCGCCTTGTTGAGCACATAGGCGGGAAGCGCAAAGGAGAACGCCAGCAGCGCCGCGGCAACCGCTTCGCGATCTTCGGGCGTGAAGGCGCCGCGTTCGAACAACGTCGCGGTGATCGGCTCGGCCAGGACCGCGATGCCCACCGACGCCGGCACCGTCAGGAGCAGCGAGAACTCGATCGCGCGGTTCTGGTTGGCGAGGGCCGCCTCCTCGTTCCCGGCGCGGATCTGGCGCGAGAGGAGCGGGAGCAAAACGATCCCGACCGCGACGCCGACGATTCCGACCGGCAGCTGATTGACGCGGTCGGCGTAATACAGCCACGAGACCGCGCTGGCGGACACAAGGGTCGCGATACTGGTGCTGACGAACATGTTGAGCTGATAGACGCCGGCGCCGATGGCCACCGGCAGCATGCGCTTCAGCAACATCTTCACATCGGGTGACAGGCGCGGACGCCCGATTTTCAATGCCGCGCCGGCGCGCCAGCAGTGATAGCCGAGCCATAGAAACTGGATGAGCCCCGCCGCCGACACGCCCCAGGCCATGGCTTCGGCGCGGTGTGTGTCGAGCACTGTGGAGCCCAGCAGGAATCCGATGACCGTGAGATTGAGAAGGATCGGGGCCGCCGCCGGCGCGGCGAAGATATGCAGCGCGTTGAGAATCCCCGACTGGAGCGAGGTGAGCGAAATGAAGAAGAGGTACGGAAAGGCGATGCGCGAGAGTTCCACGGCGCTTGCCATGAGACCCGGATCGTCGACGAAGCCGGGGGCGATCAGGCGCACGACCCAGGGCATGAACACGATCATCAGTGCGCTGAAGGTCGCGAGCACCAGCACCAGCACCGAGGCGGCTTCACGGGCAAAGGCCATGGCCTTGGCGTGACCGTCGCCTTCATGAAGGCTTGCGAAGATCGGCACGAATCCCGCCGAGAAGGCGCCCTCGGCGAACAGGCTGCGGAAGAGATTGGGGATTCGGAACGCGACGATGAACGCCGCGGCCGTGTCGCCCGCGCCGAGCAGAGCGGCCTGCAGCATATCCCGCAAGAAGCCGGTGATGCGCGAGCCGAGCGTGAAGAAGCCGACCGTGCCGATGCCTTTGAGAAGCGACGGGGAAGCCATAAAAGTCCTAGTGTGAGCCGCTATTCGGCGGCCGAAGCGGGCGGCGCGGACCCGGCGGAGGAGAGACCGGGACGCTGCTGAACCGAGACGTCCCCCGCCGCGACCCCGATCGCCTTTCCAAGTGCATCGCGAATCTGGCGGATTTTTGTCTCGTTCTCGATGCGCATGCCGAACACATCCTTGACGTAGAACACGTCCACTACGCGCTCGCCATAGGTGGAGATATGCGCCGAGAAGATCTGCAAGCCCAGATCCGTCAGGGTCTTGGTGACGTCGAACAGGAACCCGGGCCGGTCATGGCCGTTGATCTCGATCACGCTGCAGACCTTGGACGCGGTGTTGTCGATGATGACGCGCGGCGGGACTTCGAGAGCCTGGACGCGCGACGGCAGGCGCGACGTGACCTTCGGCAGTTCCTGATTGAGCCGCATGCGGCCTTCGAGGGCCGAGATGATGCGGCTCTTGATGCGCTGCGTGCGGTGATCGATGGGGATGGCGTGGCCTTCGAAATCCTGGATGGCGAAGGTATCGAGCGCCATGCCGTTCGATAGGGTCACGATCTTCGCGTCCACGACCGAAACACCCGCGAGCGCCAGTGCGCCGGCGATACGCGCGAAGAGGCCCGGATGGTCGGGGGTGTAGAGGCTCATCAGGGTCGCGTCGCGTTCCGCGTCCACCGTGAAGTCTATGGCGATCTTCTCGCCCACCTCATCCGCGGCGCGCATGAAATGCGCCATGCGTTCGTGCGTGTCCGTGTCCTCGCCCAGCCAGAAGGCCGGTGACGCAAGACCGAGCAGACTCTCGCGCGTGTGCGCGGGCCAATCGGCCAGGCGCCCGGCCAGCGCTTCCTTGGCTTTGGTGACGCGCACGTCGATGCCCGCGTCCGCCTGGCTCCCGCGCATGACCTGGTCGGCGCGCGTGAACAGCTCCTTCAGCAGCGTGGCCTTCCAGTTGTTCCAGACGGTGGGCCCTACCGCGCGGATATCGGCGCAGGTGAGAATCACGAGCAGCTTGAGCCGTTCCGGCGACTGCACCAGTTCGGCGAACCGCGTGATCGTGGCGGGGTCGTCGAGATCGCGTTTGAAGGCGGTATTGCTCATCAGCAGGTGATGTTTCACCAGCCAGCTAACAGTCTCGGTCTCGGCGGGCGTGAGCCCGAGGCGCGGACAGAGATGCAGCGCGATATCCGCGCCGATATCCGAGTGGTCGCCGCCGCGGCCCTTAGCGATATCGTGCAGCAGCACCGCGACATAGAGCGCACGCTTGGAATCGATTTTGTGAATCACGTCGGAGGAAATCGGTAGTTCGCTCTTGAGCTTGCCTTGTTCGATCCGGTTCAGGATGCCGATGGCGCGGATGGTATGCTCATCGGTCGTGTACACGTGGTACATGTCGTACTGCATCTGCGCGACGACGCGGGCGAAGTCCGGAATGAAGCGGCCGAAGACGCCGCATTCACTCATCAGGCGCAAGGTGTTCTCCGCGCCGTTCTTGTGCGTGAGGATGTCGAGGAAAATACGGTTGGCCTCGGGATCCGTGCGCAAGCCGGTCACGCCGCGCGCGTGGTGGGCGATGGCGCGCAATACCGCGGGCTGGAAGTCCAGATTATGCTCGAGCGCGGTGAAGAAGATGGTGAGCAGCTTCAACGGTTCGGCGGCGAATACCGCGGGATCCTTGACCCCGATGCGACCGCCGTCGACGACAAAGCCATCGATGGTGCGTTGACGCCACCGCGCGGTCAGGCGCGCCATGCCCTTCTTCGGCTGCCCTTCCTCCAGCAGCGTGCAGAAGATGCGCGTGAGGTCACCCACGTCGCGGGCGACGAGGAAGTAGTGGCGCATGAATCGCTCGACCGCCGCGGCGCCGGCGCGGTCGGTGTAACCCAGGCGCGGCGCGATTTCGCGCTGAAGATCGAACGTCAGGCGGTTGTCGGTGCGCCCCGTGAGATAGTGCAGGTAACAGCGCACCGTCGACAAAAAGTCGTGCGCCTTTACGAAGCGCGCGGCGGCATCGTCGTCGATGATTCCGTTGTCGGTCAGCTTGCGGATGTCGGACACGCCGTAGAGATATTTGGCGATCCAGAACAGGGTATGCAGATCGCGCAGGCCGCCTTTGTCTTCCTTGACGTTGGGCTCGAGACGATAGCGCGAGTCACCCAGCTTCTGGTGACGCTCGTCGCGTTCGGCAAGCTTCGCTTTGACGAATTCCTGCGCGGTGCCGCGTTTCACTTCCTTCTTGAAGCGGGCAATCAGCTCGTTGGCGAGTTCCTGATCGCCCCACACCCAGCGCGCTTCGAGCAGCGTGGTGCGGATGGTGAAATCGGATTTGGCGTGGGTGATATTGTCGTCCACGGAGCGCACCGCGTGACCGACCTTGAGGCCCAGGTCCCAGAGCGCATAAAGCATGAACTCGACCAGCTGCTCGGAGAAGGGCGTCTGCTTGTAGGGCAGCAGGAACAGAAGATCGATGTCCGACAGCGGCGCAAGTTCGCCGCGCCCATAGCCGCCGATGGCGACGATGGAGATGCGCTCGCCCTTGGTGGGCACGCCGCGCGACAGAACATGGGTGGTGGCGAAATCGTAGAGCACCCGGATCAGTTGATCCATGAGATAGCTATGCGCGGCGACGGTATCGGCGCCGCTGGCGCCGCCCTTCTCGAACCGCTCGCGAATGACCGCGGTGCCGGCGGCTTGGGCCGCTTTCAGTTTCGCGATCAGGATGGCGCGTTTGGCCTCGTCCCGGGCGCCGGTCACCGCTTCGTCGAGCTCCATTTCAAGCCGCCGCCGGTCGATGATCTCGCGAGGTTGATGGATGCTGGACAAGGTTCGTCGTTTCCGAGGATGCGCGGCGGCCGCGCGATATATGAGGCCCGATCCGCGGGCCGACAACCTATCTTACGTTAAAGCCCGACTGCCGCGCCTGATCCGCCGGCACGGTGATGACGCGGTCCTTCGGCTTGGCGACGGTCGGACCGGCCCACGCGGTATTGGGCGCAGGGGCGGCGGACGGCGCGCCGATCTTGGCGGCGGCGGCATCAATGGCGAAACGCGACTTCACCCGCGCGCTGACCACAGCCAGCGCCTCGATGATCTTGGCCTGACCGAGGAAGAGCAGCGCAAGCAGGCAGGCCCCCGCCGCGCCCGCCATCGCGTAAATCTCGTTCACCCAGGCATAGCCCGAAAAGGCGAGCATCATGGAGACCACGCTGCCCACGAGCAGCAGGAGGCCCATGCCCGAAAGAATGCGCGCCAGCGCGGGGATATTCGGCTTGTCGGGATCGATCTCGAACATGGTCCCACTATAGCAGAGGCGCGCCCGGCCCGTTTCAGGTCTTTTCGGCGACCATACCCTTGAGACGATAGAGAAGTTCGAGCGCTTCCCGGGGACTCATACTGTCCGGGGAGACCTCGGCGAGGGCCGCCTCCACCGGCGAGGGTTCCGCCGGGCGGACGGGGCCCGAGGCGGGTTTCGCGACGGCCGCGAACAAGGGAAGGTCGTCGGCGAGACGCGCCGTGCCGCCGCCCTGCTGGTCTTTTTCCAGAATGGCCAGCACCTGCTCGGCGCGGGCGATGACGGCCGGCGGCAGCCCTGCAAGGCGTCCGACATGGATCCCATAGGACCTGTCGGCCGCCCCGGGCGCGACCTCGTGCAGGAAGACCACGTCGCCCTGCCACTCCTTCACGCGCATGGTATGCGGCGCGAGGTCGGGCAGCCGCGACGCGAGCGCCGTGAGTTCATGGTAGTGGGTCGCGAACAGGGCGCGGCACTTATTGATGTCGTGCAGATGCTCCAAGCTGGCCCAAGCGATGGACAGGCCGTCGAAGGTCGCCGTGCCGCGGCCGATTTCATCGAGAATCACAAAGGAGCGCGGCGTCGCTTGGTTGAGGATGGCGGCGGTTTCGACCATCTCGACCATGAAGGTGGACCGCCCGCGCGCCAGATCGTCCGCCGCGCCGACGCGGCTGAACAGGCGGTCGATGGTGCCGATATGCGCCGCGGCGGCCGGAACGTAGGCGCCCATCTGTGCCATAAGCGCGATCAACGCGTTCTGGCGCAGGA
Source organism: Rhodospirillaceae bacterium (assembly GCA_041905525.1). Classification (GTDB taxonomy): domain Bacteria; phylum Pseudomonadota; class Alphaproteobacteria; order Rhodospirillales; family Rhodospirillaceae; genus SHVO01. The sequence continues at coordinate 112,107 of JAYRKY010000002.1, read as the reverse complement.
AAGTGCTTTTGCCGGCCATGTTGGGTCCGGTGATCAACCACAGCCGTCCGTTCTTCTTCGCGCCGTCGCCGAGGACACAGTCGTTGGCGACAAACGACACCCCCTGCGGCTTCAGCACCGCGTCGACGACGGGATGACGGCCGCCGGAGATTTCGAAGGCGCGCGTGTCGTCGATTTCAGGACGAACGTGGTTTTCGTCGACCGCAAGCTGCGCCAGGGCCGACGCGACATCGAGTCCCGCCATCGCCGCCGCCGCGGCCGCGATCTCGGCGCGGTGGGCCAGGACTTCGGCAACAAGATCGGCGAAGAGTTTCAGTTCAAGGGCGAGCGCTTTATCGGCGGCGGAGCGGATCTTGTCTTCGAGCTCGGACAGTTCCACCGTGGTAAAGCGCATGGCGTTCGCCATGCTCTGGCGGTGAATAAAGATCGCCTCGGGCCCGCCGGCGCGGGCTTTGTCCATCAACGCTTCGCCGGGCTTTCCGGGCGTCTCGATATAGTAACCGAGGATATTGTTGTGCCTGATCTTCAGCGCCGTGACGCCGGAGAGATCGACATAGCGCGCTTGCAGTCCGGCGATGAGCTTACGGCTTTCGTCGCGCAAGGCGAGGAGTTCATCGAGCGTTGCGTCGTAGCCCGGTGCGATGAAGCCGCCGTCGCGCGACAGAAGGGGAAGTTCCGGCGCAAGTGCGCGTGTCAGCCGCGCGACCAGCGCCTCGTGCCGGCCGAGGGCGGTGAGATGCCGCGCGACCAGCGGCGAAGGCGGAAGCAAGCTGGCGGGAAGCTCCATGATCCCGGCGCGCAGCTGCGGCACTTGGCTCAGCGCATCGCGCATGCAGGCGAGATCGCGCGGACCGCCGCGGCCTAGCGAAAGGCGCGACAAGGCGCGCTCGAGATCCGGGCATTGCGCGAGGGCGGCGCGCAAACGCTCGCGCGCGGGCTGTGCGGTGACAAAGAAGGTCACGGCGTCGAGCCGTTCATTGATCGGCGCGGGGTCGGTCAGAGGTGCGTTCAGATGACTCGCAAGCAGACGCGCTCCCGCGCCAGTCACGGTCCGGTCGATGACCGACAGGAGACTGCCGCGGCGCTCACCGGAAAGGGTTTGGGTCAGCTCCAGATTGCGCCGCGTCGCCGCATCGATCTCCATGACCGCGCCCACCGACAGACGCTGCGGCGACGAGAGGCTGGGCAGCTTGCCTTTCTGCGTCAGCTCGACATAGTCGACCAGTACCCCGGCGGCGGCGGTTTCGGCGCGCGAGAAGGCGCCGAAGGCGTCCAGCGTGCCGACGGCAAACAGCTTCTCCAGCCGTTTGCGGGCGTTTTCCGAATCAAAGCGCGGCGTCGGCAGCGGCGAGAGGCGGCGCTTCCACGGCTCCAGCAATGCGGCCATCTCGGGATCGAGAAAGACCTTTTCCGACACCAGAAGCTCGCCGGGTTCGAGACGCGCGAGCGCGGCCGTGAGGCCGGCGCGCCGCACCGGCTGCAGTTGGAAGTCGCCGGTGGACACATCCAGCCAGGCAAGACCGAATTCCTGTTCGGGATCGCCCTTCACCTGCGCCAGGGCCGCGAGGTAATTGTGCGACCGCGCATCGAGAAGGGAATCCTCGGTGAGCGTTCCCGGTGTGATCAGGCGCACCACGTCGCGCCGCACCACCGACTTCGAGCCGCGCTTCTTGGCCTCGGCCGGGTCTTCCATTTGCTCGCAGACCGCGACCTTGAAGCCGGCCCGGATCAGCCGCGCGAGATAGGCCTCGTGCGAATGCACCGGCACGCCGCACATGGGGATGTCTTCGCCAAGGTGCTTTCCGCGCTTGGTCAGCGCGATGTCGAGAGCGGCGGCCGCCTTGGCCGCGTCGTCGAAGAACAGTTCGTAGAAATCGCCCATCCGGTAGAAGAGCAGCGCGTCGGGGTATCCGGCCTTCACGGACAGATACTGGCTCATCATCGGCGTTGTCGCTTCGCCGCCGGCGGACGAAGACGCCGCTACGGGCGCGGTCTCGTGTGTTTCATCCGGCAACGGTGCGATCCAAGACTCTAGATGTGGGTAGACGCGCGGAGTCTTCTCACTATAACAAGCCGCGCACGCGCGAAAGGGAGAACGACCGGCAAAATTCCGCCGCGCGCCCGCCGCCCGCGACGCGCCGCGTGTGCGGTGCAGCGCGTTGGTATCATTGCATTTTGCAATGAGCAGACCGGCGCGGCACAATGTTATCAACAGGGCCGGTGAGAGCCCTGAGCGAATGTAAACTGGAGGGGACACGGATGAGCAGCGACGCGCCGAAGACAACGGGTGTGGAGCAGAAGAAGCGGCCGGTACGGCGCAACTTCGATCAAGAATCCCTCGCCATGCATGCCAGCGGCCGCCCTGGCAAAATCGAGATCACGGCGACGAAGCCGCTGACCACCCAGCACGATCTTTCGCTTGCCTACTCCCCGGGCGTCGCCGCGCCGTGCCTCGAGATCGCGCGCGACCCGGACACTGCCTACGACTACACCGCAAAGGGCAACCTGGTCGCCGTCATCTCCAACGGCACCGCCGTTCTGGGTCTCGGCGATCTCGGCGCGCTGGCCGGAAAGCCGGTGATGGAAGGCAAGGCGGTGCTGTTCAAGAAATTCGCCGACGTCGACGGTATCGATCTTGAGGTCGATACCCGCGACGTGGACGAGTTCATCAACTGCGTGCGCTATCTGGGCCCGAGTTTCGGCGGCATCAATCTTGAGGACATCAAGGCCCCAGAGTGTTTCATCATCGAAAGCCGCCTGCGCGAGCTCATGGACATCCCGGTGTTCCATGACGACCAGCACGGCACCGCGATCATCTGCGCCGCCGGCCTGCTCAACGCCTGCGATCTCACAGGGCGCGATCTTGCCGACGTGAAGCTGGTGCTGAACGGCGCCGGCGCCGCGGCCATCTCCTGCCTCGAACTCGCCAAGGCCCTCGGCGTGCGCGCCGAGAACGTGATCATGTGCGATTCGAAAGGCGTGGTGTACAGGGGCCGCACCGAGAATATGAATCAATGGAAGACCGCGCACGCCGCCGAAACGAAAGCGCGTACCCTGGCCGAGGCCTTGGACGGCGCGGATGTGTTCTTCGGCCTATCGGTGAAAGGCGCGGTGACGCCGGCCATGGTGAAGACCATGGCCAAGAACCCGATCATCTTCGCCATGGCGAATCCCGATCCGGAAATCACGCCGGAGGAAGTGGCCGAGGTGCGCGACGACGCCATCGTCGCGACGGGCCGCTCCGACTATCCGAATCAGGTGAACAACGTGCTCGGCTTTCCGTTCATCTTCCGCGGCGCGCTGGATGTGCGTGCGCGCACGATCAACGAGGAAATGAAGCTGGCGGCGGCGCGTGCCCTCGCCGATCTTGCGCGCCAGGACGTGCCCGAAGAGGTCGCCGCGGCCTACGCCGGACGCAAGCTGCGCTACGGGCGCGAGTACATTATTCCGGTGCCGTTCGACCCGCGCCTGATCGCGACCGTTCCGCCCGCCGTGGCGCAGGCCGCCATGGACAGCGGCGTCGCGCGCAAGCCGGTGACCGACATGGCCGCCTATCGCAAACAGCTGACGGCGCGCCTCGACCCCACGGCGGCGACGCTGCAAACGGTCAGCAATGACGTGATGCGCTCGCCGCGCACGGTGGTGTTCGCCGAAGGCGAGGAGGAGCGTTCGCTGCGCGCCGCCATCGCCTATCGCAATGCCGGATATGGCAAGGCGATCCTGGTCGCCCGCCGCCGCAAGCTTGAGGAAACCATTGAGAATCTGGCGCTGCGCCCGGAAGACCTGGAGGGCATCACCATCACCAACGCGCGCGAGAATCCCTCCGTCGCGCAGTATGCGGAGTTTCTGTACAGCCGGTTGCAGCGCCAAGGTTACCTCCAGCGCGATGCCGAGCGCATGGTCAATCAGGACCGCAATATCTTCGCCGCCTGCATGCTCGCGTTCGGCCACGCCGACACAATGGTCACGGGCCTGACACGGAACTATCACACGGCGTTGAGAGAAGTCCGCCAGGTCATCGACGCGACGCCGCACGCGCCCATCTTCGGTCTCACCATGATCGTGGCGCGCGGGCGCACGCTTTTTGTCGCCGATACCGCCGTGCATGAACGCCCCTCGGAGGAGGACCTTGCGCGTATCTCCATCGAGAGCGCCGCCGCTGTGAGGCGTCTGGGCTATGAGCCCAAGGTCGCGCTTCTGTCCTATTCCAACTTCGGAAATCCGCGCGGCGTGATCCCCGAGCGCGTGCGGGGCGCCATGATGTTGCTGAACGAGGCCGACGCCGCGGGCGAGATCGACTTCGAGTTCGACGGCGAAATGAACGTTGATGTCGCGCTCGATCCGGACCGCAAGCTGTACCCCTTCTGTAAGCTGACGGGCGCGGCCAACGTGCTGGTGATGCCGGGGCTGCACGCGGCCACCATCTCCACCAAACTGGTTCAGCGCCTCAACGCCGCCTCGACCATCGGCCCCATGCTGGTCGGCCTCGAGAAGCCGGTCCAGATTGTGAATATGGACGCCTCGGTGACGGACCTTGTACAGATGGCCTTGATGGCCGCACACTCCTGCACACCGAAACTCCTTTAGGACCCCAGATCCGGGACAGATGGCGCCGACGAATTTCGCTTCCCTGCGCCGCTTGACGGCATGGGCCGTCGGCCCCTGCATCCCCGCGTGGAGCGTGCTCGCGGTCCTGGCCGCGACGGAGCGGCTTTCCTGGGAGGCCGCCCTGATCTCCGCCGCGGCGGTATTCGTGATGATGGCGGTGCTGGTGTTCACCCGCCTCGCCGATTTCGATCTCATGATCGACTACGCCGAACGGATGCTGGCCGATCCGGATGCGCCCGCGCCGCAGCTCAGCCGTTCGGCGACAGCCCGGCGGCTCCTGTCGGCGATCACCGCGCTGCGCAAGCTGTGGACGGAGCGCCGCGACGAGGCGGGCGCTCTTGCACGGTCCCGCCAGAACATTCTCGACAGCCTGCCCGATCCCCTTTTCATCCTCGATCACCGACGCCGCGTCGTTAGCACGAACGGTGCCGCGCGCGAGCTGTTCGAGATGGAACGCACGGCGGGCCCGCTCGTGGGCCGCGATCTCGCCGGCATCATCCGCGATCCAAAGGTGCTGGAAGCCGCCGACGGCGCCCTCGCCCAGGCCAAGCGCAGCGAGGCGGAGTTCACCCTGCCCGCGCCGCTGGAGCGCACCTTTATCGCCGCGGTCGTGCCGTTGCCGAGCCCAAGCCAGGAGGGGCCGGCGGCCCTGCTTCTGCTCCATGATCAGACCGAACGTCTTAAGATGGACCAGATGCGCGCCGATTTCGTGGCCAACGCCAGCCATGAATTACGCACCCCCCTCGCCAGCGTGCTCGGCTTCACCGAAACGCTGCTAGGACCGGCGAAGGACGATCCGGAGGCGCGAGCCAAGTTCCTGCCGATCATGCTGACCCAGGCGGAACGCATGAAGCGGCTGATCGACGATCTTTTGTCCCTGTCGCGCATCGAACTGCACGAACACTCGCGGCCCACCGATGCGGTGGATGTGATGCCCACGTTGCGCAATGTCATCGAATTGATCGAGAAACAGGGCGCGACCCAGAAGCCGGTGCTGCGCGTTTCGGCGGTGGGCGATCCCCCGAAGGTCGTCGCCGACATCAACGAGCTGTATCAGGTGTTCTTCAATCTTCTCAGCAATGCGGTGAAGTACGGCGGCGAGAAAGGCGTGGATATCGAGGTGGGCGTGAGCGAAACCCGTCCGAAGGACATGCCGGGGCGCGGGCCGTGCCTGCGCGTGGCCGTGAAGGATTATGGCGAAGGCATCCCTCGCGAGCATCTCGCCCGGCTGACGGAGCGCTTCTACCGCGTCGACAATGCGCGCTCGCGCCAGCTCGGCGGGACGGGCCTGGGTCTGGCGATCGTGAAGCACATCACTATCCGCCACCGCGGCGCGCTGACGATCGAAAGCGAGATTGGAAAGGGATCGACCTTCGCGGTCTTCCTGCCCCTGGCGGGCTAAGCCGCCTTCCCCGCGCGCCGCGCGACGATGATCGCGACCGGTACGACCACGAGCCCGATCAGACACGTATAAATAAAGAAGCCGACGTAGCCGGCACCCAGCGCTTCGGGCGCAAGCGACGTGCGCGCCGCGCCGGCGGCGTAACCGCCGGCGGGCAGCCCCGCGAGATACGCCTGCAACGGCGCAAACAGGCCGCCGCCCGCCGCGGACGAGGCGATGCCTTCCACGATGCGCCCCGACTGCGTCATCAAGAACCGGTCGGGCAGCGCATAGAGCGAGGTGAAGAGCGCGTATTGGGTGGCCGTGAAGCCGGCGCTTGTCAGGCTCGACATATAGGCGATGAGACACACGCCCGCGAACTGCTGGGCGATGTTGTTGATGCCGAGGACAAACATGAACATAGGAACGTCGGGGCCGTGGGCCGCGAGGACCGCGTAGCCCAGGTTGCTTAGGGGCGCGATCAGCGCGCCGGCCACCAGGCAGCGCATGATACCCCAGCGCGTGATGGCAAGTCCGCCGATCAGCACGCCGGTCATATCCATCGCCGCGCCATAGAACTTCCGCACGCTGGCGACCTCGCTCAAGGTGAACCCGAGATCGAGGTAAAACGGGTTCAGCATCACCGCCATGACGAACTGCGAGACGCGGTAGAAACAGATCAGCACCAGCATCAGCAGCGCCGCGCGGCCGAAGCGGGCGAAAAAATCCTTGAGGGGATCGCCGAACGCATGGGCGAGATAGAGACCGGGCTGGGTCTCGCGTCTGGGCAGCGGCCAGGCGCAGAGCACGATCACACCGAAGCCGAGCACAACCGTCGCTGTATGGACCAGCGTTCCCAGGGTCGGACGGCTCCAGACCTCATGAAGCCACGCGCCTGTTTCGGCGGGCAAAAGCGCGACGAGAGCCGTATCGCGGGTCGAAAGGCCCGAACCCAGGATGACGGCGCCGACGGCAAGGATCGCGAGACGGACGATCCACTCGGCGCGCTCGGCGGCGCGCCGAGGTTCACCGGCCGCGCGCGGAATGGGACTGAGCGTATGCGGTTTTTCCTGGGGCGCGAGCACCGTGGCGACGAGCGCGAGCCCCATGGCGGCGGCCATGGCGAAATAGCCGGTACTCCAATCGAAGAAGTCCGCGAGATAGAGGGGCACGGCGCCCGCGACGAGGAAGGCGGTGCGATAGCCCCACTGATAGGTCGTCAGCATCGCGCCTTGCTGGCTCGCGGGCACCACCTCGATGCGCCAGGCGTCCACGACGATGTCCTGGCTCGCTCCGGCGAAACCGATGAAGACCGCGACGCAGGCGGTGACAGTGAAGTTGACGGAGGGGTCTGTGAGCGAGATCGCAAGCAGGCCGGCGACTACAAACACTTGCGCGAGGATCATCCATGAACGCCTGTGCCCCATGCGGCGGGTGAGGATCGGGACCTGTGTACGATCCAACAAGGGTGCCCACAGGAACTTGAACGCATAGGGCAGCGTCGCAAGGCTGAAGAAGGCAATGGTGTCGAGCGACAAACCCGCGTCGCGCAGCCAAGCGGTGAGCGTGTCGTAGATCAGCCAGAACGGAAGCCCGCAGGCGAAGCCGAGGCCGTACATCGTGAGCGTAGAGCGCTCGCGGTACACCGCGAAGGTCTGGCGCCATGACCGTGATGACGCCGCCGCGGTCATGGGCTACGCGGCCTTCCGGCGGACGAGCATCCAGGTCAGCACAATGGCGAACAGCCCGACCAAGAAGGTGTAGATGAAAAACGCCACATAGCCCGCGCCGAGGGAGGCCGAGGACACGTCGATGGCCGCGGCGCCTTTTGCCATAGCCTCGGGCGGCACCTGGAACAGATCGCGCAGCGGCGCGGCGAAGCCGCCGTCTTCCGCGGCGCGCGCAGAGGCTTCGACGATGCGGCCCGACTGCGACCCCACCAGTTTCCCGGGGATGGCGTAGAGCGAAGCGAATAGCGCGTACTGGGTGGCCGTGAAGCCGGTCGTGGTCAGGCTGGACATATAGGCGACCAGGCACGCGCCGGAGAAGGCCTCGGAGATATTGTCGATGGCCATGGCGATCATCAGCGCCGGTATATCGTGGCCTTGGGTCGCCACCCAGGCGAAGGCAAGGTTGCTGAGCGGTCCAAGGAACGCGCCGACCAGGAAGGGTTTCATCAGGCCCCAGCGGGCCATGGCCGCGCCGGCGATGAAGACACCGAGCATCGACATGATCGTGCCCCAGACCTTTCGCACCTCGGCGAGTTCCACCAGGGTGAAACCGAGATCGAGATAGAAGGGGTTCATGATGTTGAGGGTGAAGTCGGCGACGCGGTAGAGGCAAATGACCGCGAGGATCAGCCCCGCTTCGCGGCGGTGATGGCGGAAGAAATCGGCGAAGGGGTCGATGAATGCGCGCGCCAGGAAAAAGCCGGGGCGCGTCTCGCGGTGCGGAAGCGGAGTCGCCGCCAGGAAGAAGAGCACGAAGCCCACGGCGACACCGGCAAGCTGAAGCAGGATGTTCGCGCGCCACGCGGTTTTCAGCGCCGCGCCCTGCTCCGGCGTGAGCGCGAAGGCGAGAAGGTCGGCGCGCGCCGAGAGGCCGGACCCGAGCGCGGCCGCGCCTATGGCGAGCAACAACAGGCGAACGATCCATTCCACCCGGTCGGCCACGGGACGCACGGGCACGCGTTCGTCGGCGACGGGCCGCAGCGCGGCGGCCTTCTCGCGTGGGGCGAGCAAAGTGGCGGCGACGCCGATCAGCATCATCGCCGCCATGACGAAATAGGAGAGCGACCAATTGAACGCCTGGGCCACGATCAGCGGCACTACGCCGGCAATCAGGCGCGCGATGCGGTAGCCCCAGGTGTAGGCGGCGACCATGGCGCCCTGCTCGTGGTCATCGGAGACCTCGATGCGCCAGGCGTCCATGGCGATGTCTTGCGTCGCCGACGCCAAGCCTGTCGCCACGGCGAAGACCGCCATCATGGCGAGATTGGTGGCCGGGTCGGTGGCCGAGATCGCCCAGAGCCCAGCGATGATGGCGAGCTGTGCCAGCAGCATCCACGAACGGCGCTGGCCGAGAAGCCGCGTCAGCACCGGGATCGGCGCGCGGTCGACCAGCGGCGCCCACACGAACTTGAAGGCGTAGGACAGCGTGGCGAGCGAGAAGAAGCCGATGACTTCCAGCGTCAGGCCGGACTCGCGCAGCCAGGCCGACAGCGTGTCGAAGATGAGCATGAACGGCAGACCGGCCGAGATGCCGAGGGCGAGCATGATCCCGACGCGCCGGTCGAGATAGACCGCGAGCCCCGCGAAGCCTGATTTTGGTGTGACGCCCTCCGCCATGGCGCGGAGTCTCGCACAAACCGGAAGGGGCGAAAACAAAAAGGGCCCGGTCCGATGGACCAGGCCCCTTTGTCAGTCTCTACGGCTCTCGCTCAGCCGGCGGCGGCGAGTTGCTTGGCGTAGCGCTTGCGATCGTTGACGTCGAGGTAGCGCTTGCGCAGACGGATGCTGGTCGGGGTCACTTCCACCAGCTCGTCGTCCTGAATGTAGGCCAGCGCCTGTTCGAGGGTCATGATGCGCGGCGGCGGCAGGTCCTGCTTGTCGTCCTTCATCACGGTGCGGAAGTTGGTGAGCTGCTTGGCTTTCAGCGGGTTCACTTCCAGGTCGTTGTCGCGGGTGTGTTCGCCGACGATCATGCCCATGTAGACCTTCGTGCCGGGCGAGACGAACTGCGGGCCGCGGTCGATGAGGTTGAACAGGCCATAGGTGTTGGCTTCACCGGTGTCGGTCGAGATGAGCACGCCCTGGCGGCGCGCGGCGATGGCGCCCTTGTACGGACCGTAGGAGTGGAACAGGCGGTTCATGACGCCGGTGCCGCGCGTGTCGGTGAGGAATTCGCCGTGATAACCGATCAGGCCGCGCGACGGGGCGATGAACACCATGCGCGTCTTGCCGCCGCCGGCCGGCTTCATTTCCTGAAGCTCGCCCTTGCGGATCGACATCTTCTCGACGACGACGCCGGAATACTGTTCATCGACGTCGATGACGACTTCTTCCATCGGCTCGAGCTTGTTGCCGTTCTCGTCCGTCTGGAAAAGAACGCGCGGGCGCGAGATTGAAAGTTCGAAGCCTTCGCGGCGCATGTTTTCGATCAACACGCCAAGCTGAAGTTCGCCGCGGCCGGCCACTTCGAAGGCGTCCTTGTCCTCGGACTCGGTGACGCGGATGGCGACGTTCCCTTCGGCTTCGCGCGCGAGGCGCGCGCCGATGACGCGGGTGGTGAGCTTGTCGCCTTCCAGGCCAGCGAACGGCGAATCGTTCACGCCGAAGGTCATGGCCAGCGTCGGCGGATCGATCGGGCGGGCCTTCAGCGGCTCGTTCACTTCCGGCGCGCAGAAGGTGTCGGCAACGTTGGCGTTTTCCATGCCGGCCAGCGCGATGATGTCGCCCGCTTCGGCGGTGTCGACGGGAATACGCTCGAGGCCGCGGAAGGACAGCAGCTTCGTGGCGCGGCCGGTTTCGAGGACCTTGCCGTCGCGCGACAGCACCTTCAGCGGCATGTTCACCTTGGCGATGCCGGTTTCGATGCGGCCCGTGAGGATGCGGCCCAGGAAGTTGTCGAACTCAAGCGTGGTCGCCAGCATCGAGAACGGCGCGTTCTTGTCGCGGTTCGGCGGCGGCACATGTGAAACGATGGTTTCGAACAGCGGGGTGAGATCCTTGCGCTCGTCCTTCTCCAGGTCGCGCACGGCCCAGCCTTCGCGGCCGACGGCGAACAGCGTCGGGAAGTCGAGCTGCTGATCGGTGGCGCCGAGATTGGCGAACAGATCGAAAATCTCGGTGTGGACTTCGTCCGGACGGGCGTCGCCGCGGTCGATCTTGTTGACGATCACGATCGGACGCAGGCCCAGCCCAAGGGCCTTGGACAGCACAAACTTGGTTTGCGGCAGCGGACCTTCCGAGGCGTCGACCAGCAGACACACGCCGTCGACCATCGAGAGGATGCGTTCCACTTCGCCGCCGAAGTCCGCGTGGCCCGGGGTGTCGACGATATTGATCTTGATGCCGCGCCACTCGACCGCCGTGCACTTGGCGAGAATGGTGATGCCGCGCTCGCGCTCCTGGTCGTTGGAGTCCATCGCGCATTCGTCCATGCGGGCGTTCGCACGCACCGCGCCGGACTGCTTGAGGAAGGCGTCCACGAGGGTCGTCTTGCCATGGTCGACGTGGGCGATGATGGCGATGTTGCGCAGTTCCATAGGGCACATCCACTACACACAAGGAGCCGCGCGAGGGGTCGCCACGCCGGGGCTCCGTAAGGTCCAAGGGGTATAAAGAAGCCGGGCGCCTCTTAGAGGGGCTGCCCGGCGCGCTTAAAGTTGGCGGCTATATATACTTAGCCCGCCTTTTGATCAAGGGTGCGGTGCAGCAAAGCCCTGTCAATACGGTTAAATCGCTGCGAGGCGCGGATTTGGGGCCAGAGTAAGGTGCTGAAATGGAGTCTGACCCCATTATAATCCATTCTTGGCGATGAGGTCGCGCAGGGAGGTTTCCGGGCGGGCGCCCATGTGGGAGATGACCTCGGCGGCGGCCAGCGAGCCGATTCGGGCGCAGGACAAGAGCGTGCGGCCGTGGGTGTAGCCATAGAGGAACCCGGCGGCGAAGAGGTCGCCCGCCCCCGTCGTGTCCACCACCTTCTCCACCGGGGCGGCATCGACCGCCGCGGTGGTCTGGCCGTCGAACACCACCGCGCCCTTGGCGCCGCGGGTCATGACCGCCAGCACCTTCGCGCCGCGCAGGCGTTCCACCGCGGTCGAAAGATCGCCCGCTTCATAAAGGCGGAAGATTTCTTCCTCGTTGCCAAACAGGATATCGACCTCGTCCTTGATGAGGCCCAGCAGGTCGCCGCGGTGACGGTCGACGACGAATGGATCGGACAGGGACAAAGCCACCTGCCGGCCCGCGTCTTTCGCGGCTTTGGTCGCTTTGCGGATGGCGGCCTTGGCTTGCGGCGTATCCCACTGATAGCCCTCGATGTAGAGGACGTGAGAGTCCGCGATCTTGGCGGCGTCGATGTCGTCGGGGCCGACTTCGGTGCAGGCGCCCAGGAAGGTGTTCATGGTGCGCTGGCCGTCCGGGGTCACCAGGATCACGCAGGTGGCGGTTGGGAGCGAGCCGATACCGCCGGCGTAATCGACACCGGCGACCTCGATATCATGGATGAAGATCTCGCCGAGTTTGTCCTTGCCGACCTTGCCGATAAAGCAGCCCTTGCCGCCCATGGAGGCGATGCCGGCCATGGAGTTGGCGGCCGAACCGCCGGAGATTTCCACGGCTTTGCCGATACGGTCGTAAATGAATTTCGAGCGGTCCGCGTCGCAAAGCGCCATCGTGCCCTTCACCATGCCATGAGCCTTGATGAAGTCGTCGTCGGTGCGGGAAAGGATGTCGACGATGGCCGAACCGATACCGATGACGTCGTAGCGGGCCTCTGGCATAGCGGAATTCCTGTGGATGGTGAGGACGAAAAAGCTGTGTAACCGGGGCTATAGAGCACAGAAGCTTCCGGCGATAAAGCGCACTATGCTAGGTTTTTCAGGGGTTTTTAACCGACCCTCGCTACGTTCCATCGCTTTCCTTGACCAAGGACAGGACAACACCGGTGCTGGAACAGGACAAACAGGACGGCGCGGACCAAGGGGGAGAGACCAGTCCGCGGCTTGATCTGTCGAAGATGACGCGCGGCATTCGCCCGCCGCCAAAGGCTTTCTCCGCGCGCCCATCGAAGCGCGGCTTGTTCCGCACCAGCACGCTCACCAGGGAGACCTCGATGTCGGATAGATTCACGTCAGACCGCATGGCCGCGTTCACGCCGCAGATTCCGCGCCGCGTGGCCGACATTCCCAACCCGGGCGCGATGCGCGGCGGCGACGACGTGGAAGGCAAGCGCCTCACGGTCGGCAAACAGGTGCGCATCCACGGCGAAGTCTCGGGCTGCGAACGCCTCGTGGTCGATGGTCATGTCGACGCGAAGGTCTCCGGCGTGAAGACGCTGGACGTCACCGCGAACGGCACGTTCAAGGGCTCGAGCGAAGTGGACAGCGCCACCATCGCCGGAACCTACGACGGCGACCTCAAGGTCAATGGTCATCTGGAAATCGCCGCAAGCGGCGTGGTCACCGGAAAGGTGAGCTACAAGACGATCGCGGTGGCCAATGGCGGACGCCTGCAGGGCGCCATTGAGACGCTTTAGCGAAACGCCTTAACGCTTCTTCACAGGTTTCTTGGCGGTTTTTTTGACGGCGGTCTTCGCGGCCGTGGCGGCGATCTTCGCGACCGCCTTCACCGTCTTTTTTTCGCGCATGTCAAGGCGCGGCGCTTTTGCCCGCTCGCCCGGCGGCGGTGTCTTGGGCTTGTAGGCGCAAAGATCCGCCACGGGACAGCGCCAGCATTGCGGCGTGCGCGCGACGCAGATGTAGCGCCCGTGCAGGATCAGCCAGTGATGCGCGTGACGCTTGAATGAGTCCGGCGTCACCTTCTCCAGCTTTTCCTCGACGTGCAGCGGCGTCTTGCCGGGCGCGAGACCGGTACGGTTCGAGACGCGAAAGATATGCGTGTCGACCGCGATGGTCGGCTGGCCGAACACCACGTTCATCACGACGTTCGCGGTCTTTCGTCCGACCCCTGGAAGCTGCTCCAGCAAATCGCGGTCGGCCGGCACCTCGCCGCCATATTGATCGACCAGGATCTTCGACAGCGCCATCACGTTCTTGGCCTTGGTGTTGAATAGGCCAATGGTCTTGATGTAGTCGCGCAGCTTTTCTTCCCCGAGATCGAGCATCTTCTGCGGCGCATCGACCACGGCGAATAGCGGCCCCGTTGCGCGGTTCACACCGACATCGGTGGCCTGTGCCGACAGGACGACGGCGACGAGCAAAGTGTAGGGATTGAGATAGACAAGTTCCGTCGCGGGCTCGGGGTTCTGCTCCCGCAAGCGCGTGTAGAAGGTGACGACGTCCGCCGGCTTCATAAGCCGAGGACGTCCGTCATGGCGTAGAGCCCGGCCTTGCGGCCCTTCGTCCACATCGCGGCCCGCACCGCGCCGCGCGCAAAGACCTCGCGCGAGGACGCCTTATGCGTGATCTCGATACGCTCGCCGTCGGCGGCGAAAATCACCGTGTGGTCGCCCACGACATCGCCGCCGCGCAAGGTCGCGAAACCGATCTCGCCCTTGGGGCGCGGGCCCACCTGTCCGTCGCGCGTGCGGCGGGACACCTTCTCCAGCGCGACGCCGCGGCCCTTCGCCGCCGCTTCGCCGAGGCCGAGCGCGGTGCCCGAAGGCGCGTCCACCTTGTGGCGGTGATGCATCTCCACGATCTCAATGTCGTAGTCGTCCTTCAAGGCGCGCGCGAGCTTCTCGGTGAACGCGAGCAGCACGTTCACGCCGGTGCTCATATTCGGCGCCTGGACGATGGCCGTCTTCTTCGCGGCCGCCTTCAGCGCGCGTTTCACATCGGCCGGCAGACCGGTGGTCCCGACAATGAGGGCGGTGCCGTTCTTGCGCGCGAGTTCGATATGTTTCGCGGTCGCGGCCGGCGTAGTGAAGTCGATGACCGCGTCGCAATCGGCGAACAAGGCCGCGGCGTCCGCGGTGACGGTCACGCCCACCGGCTTCTGGCCCGCGAGCACGCCGAGATCGGTTCCAAGTGCCGGCGATTTCGCGGGCTCGGTGCCGCCGCCGAGCTTCGCGCCCTTCGTGCGCAAAACTTCGGCAATGAGCATCCGGCCCATGCGTCCGGCGCAGCCTACGATTCCGATTTTCATGTGTGTTGATCCCGCGGCAATTTTCGCGGCGGAGTATCGCCTAGTCCGCCGCCGGAGCAAATCCGTCTTTTGATGCGGGAGAATCCGCCGCGGCGCGCGGGCCTATTCGGCGGCGTCGGTGAAGAATTCCTTCACGCGGTCGAAGAAGGAGGTGCTTTCCGGAGAGTAGGTGCGTCCATCGCTCTCCTTGGCGAACTCCTGCAGAAGTTTCTTCTGTTTGTCGGTGAGGTTCACCGGCACCTCGACGGCCGCTTCGAGGAACATGTCACCGCGCGCGTTCGAGCGCAGCACCGTCATGCCCTGGCCCTTCATGCGGAAGCGGTGACCGTTCTGGCAGCCCTTGGGGATGCTGACCTTCACCCGCTCGCCGTCGACAGCAGGAACTTCCACGTCGCCGCCCAGCGCCGCGACATGCATCGGGATGGGCAGGCGCATGAACAGGTTCGCGCCCTCACGCTGGAAAATGCGGTGCGGCGAGATGGCGAGGAAAATGTAGAGATCGCCCGGCGGCGCGCCGTTGAGGCCCGCTTCGCCTTCGCCGGCGAGACGGATGCGCGTGCCTTCCTCGACGCCGGCCGGGATGGTGACTTCGAGGGTCTTGTCCTTGCGCACGCGGCCCGCGCCATTGCACTTACCGCACGGGTCGGTGATCACCTGACCGCCGCCGTGGCAGGTGGGGCAGGTGCGCTCGACAGTGAAGAAGCCCTGCTGGCTGCGCATCTTGCCCGCGCCGCGGCAGGTCGGACAGGTGGACGGCGCAGCGCCGCCCTTGCTGCCGGTGCCCTTGCAGGACTCGCAGGCGATCGACGACGGAACCTTGAGCTCCGCCTTTTTGCCGAAGAACGCTTCTTCGAGGGAGATTTCGAGATTGTAGCGCGTGTCCTGACCGCGGCCGGCATTGCGTCCGCCGCCGCCGCGCCGGCCCATCATGTCGCCGAACATCTCGTCGAAGATGTCGGCGAAGCCGCCGCCGAAACCGAACCCACCTCCGCCGCCGCCCCCGCCGCCTTGCTCGAAGGCGGCATGGCCGTAGCGGTCGTAAGCCGCGCGCTTTTGTTCGTCGCGAAGGATTTCGTAGGCTTCGTTGAGGACTTTGAATTTGTGCTCGGCTTCCTTATCGCCCGGATTCTTATCCGGGTGATATTGCATGGCCAGCTTGCGGTAAGCCTTCTTCAAATCTTCGGCCGAGGACGTTCTCGCGACGCCCAAGACCTCGTAGTAGCACTGCTTCGCTGCTGTCGCCATCGCGCGTAACTAGGAACCGGCTGCCGTTGATGCAACACCCGGGGCCGAAGCCCCGGGTGTTTCCCCAGGTCGGGTTATATCAGCTTACTTCTTGTCTTTGTCGACTTCTTCGAAGTCGGCATCGACCACGTCGTCGCTCTTGGCCTGTTCGCCGCCCTGAGCGCCGCCGGCGGCCGCGCCCGGATCCTGCTTGTACATCGCTTCGCCCATCTTCATGGACGCCTGCAGGAGCGCGTCGGTCGCGGCCTTGATCTTCTCGGCGTCGCCGGAATCGAGGACGTCCTTCGCCGCCTGCATCTTGGCTTCGATCTCGGCCTTATCGGCGGCCGGAATCTTGTCGCCATGCTCCTTCAGGTTTTTCTCGACCGAGTGGATCGCGCCGTCGGCCTGGTTGCGGGCTTCGATCGCCGCACGCCGCGCCTTGTCTTCCTCGGCATGGGCTTCGGCGTCCTTCACCATCTGCTGGATGTCGGCTTCCGACAGACCGCCCGAGGCCTGGATGCGGATCTGCTGTTCCTTGCCGGTGGCCTTGTCCTTGGCCGAGACGTTGACGATGCCGTTGGCGTCGATGTCGAAGGTGACTTCCACCTGCGGAACGCCGCGCGGCGCCGAGGGGATGCCGACGAGATCGAATTGACCCAGCAGCTTATTGTCCGCCGCCATCTCGCGTTCACCTTGGAACACGCGGATGGTCACGGCCGTCTGGTTGTCTTCCGCCGTCGAGAACACCTGGCTCTTGCGCGTCGGGATGGTGGTGTTGCGCTCGATCAGGCGCGTGAACACACCGCCGAGCGTTTCGATGCCCAGCGAGAGCGGGGTCACGTCGAGCAGCAGAACGTCCTTCACTTCGCCCTTGAGCACGCCGGCCTGGATGGCCGCGCCGATGGCGACGACTTCGTCAGGGTTCACGCCCTTGTGGGGCTCGCGGCCGAAGAAGTTCTTCACCGTCTCCTGCACCTTCGGCATGCGGGTCATGCCGCCGACGAGAATGACTTCCTGGATTTCGCTGGCCTTCAAGCCGGCATCCTTCAGGGCCTTTTTGCACGGCTCGACGGTGCGCTGGATCAGATCGTCCACCAGCGCTTCCAACTTGGCGCGCGTCAGCTTGATGTTGAGGTGCTTCGGACCCGAGGCGTCCGCCGTGATGAACGGCAGGTTCACTTCGGTCTGCATCGAGCTCGAGAGCTCGATCTTGGCCTTTTCCGCCGCTTCCTTCAGGCGCTGCAGGGCCAGCTTGTCCTTGCGCAGGTCGATGCCGGCTTCCTTTTTGAACTCGTCGGCCAGGTATTCGATGATGCGGGCGTCGAAGTCTTCACCGCCGAGGAACGTGTCGCCGTTCGTCGACTTCACTTCGAACACCCCGTCGCCGATTTCCAGGATCGAGATGTCGAACGTACCGCCGCCGAGGTCGTACACCGCGATGACGCCGTTGCTCTTCTTGTCCATGCCGTAGGCGAGCGCGGCCGCCGTCGGCTCGTTGATGATGCGCAGCACGTTGAGGCCGGCGATGCGGCCCGCGTCCTTGGTGGCCTGACGCTGGCTGTCGTTGAAGTAGGCCGGGACGGTGATGACCGCTTCGGTGACCTTTTCACCGAGATAGCTCTCGGCGGTCTCTTTCATTTTCTGCAGGATGAAGGCCGAGATCTGCGAGGGCGAATAGTTTTCGCCGCGGCTTTCGACCCATGCGTCGCCGTTGTCGCCCTTCACGATCTTGTAGGGGACCAGCTTCTTGTCTTTCTCCACCATCGGATCGTCGTTGCGGCGCCCGATCAGGCGCTTGATGGCGAAGAGTGTGTTTTCAGGATTGGTGACCGCCTGGCGCTTGGCCGGCTGGCCCACGACGCGCTCGCCCGATTCGGTGAACGCGAGCATCGACGGGGTGGTGCGGGCGCCTTCGGCGTTTTCAATCACGCGCGCGGTCTTGCCTTCCATCACCGCAACGCAGGAGTTCGTCGTACCAAGGTCGATGCCGATAACTTTAGCCATAGTTTTTTCCTTCCATGAGGCCGACACCGACGAGCCCATACTGGCGCCCGGAGTGTCCCCTGCTTATGTTCGCTTCTTGTGTTTGCTCAAAGCCTTACGCCTGGATTTCTCCCCGAAGGCGCCGGCCATTGTAACCTGGGGCGTATATAAGGGGGGCCCTATAGCGCCGCAACGGGCCAACCGACTCTTTTTCCACCGGTTTTCCGGCTTTAGACCTGTTCGAAACCGCGCCAAGGAGGGCTTCAGCCCGTGAAAACCGGGAACCTGAGCCTTTTTGGGGACGCAAATCCCCCTCCAGCACTACCGAAAGGGGTGTTTTTACGCCCCAAGCTGGCTTCTACCGCGCTGCAATATAAATTGCTGACGGCGGTGCGGGAGCTCGCCAAGGATGCGCCGTTCCAGCACCCCCGCACCCGGGGCGGCGGCATGACCTCGGCCGCCATGACCAATGCCGGTGACGCCGGATGGTGGAGCGACGCCCGGGGATACCGCTATGTCACCACCCAGCCGGGTTCCGGCCGGCCCTGGCCGCCCATGCCCGCCGTCTTTCATGAGATAGTGCGGCAGGCGGTGGAGGGGAGTCCCTGGCCCTCCTTTTGCCCCGACGCCTGTCTCATCAATTTCTATGCGCCCGGCGCTAAGATGGGCCTGCATCAGGACCGCGATGAGAAGGACTTCGATCAGCCGATCGTGACCATCTCGCTGGGCGACGCGGCCGACTGGTTGATCGGCGGACCCGCGCGCAACGACAAAACGACCGCCTTCATCGTCAAGAGCGGCGATGCGCTGTTGATGGGACCACCCGGACGCCTCCTGTTTCACGGCGTGCGCAAAATCCACGCCGGCACGAGTCCGCTCCCGGACCTGCAGGGGCGGATCAGCCTCACGTTTCGAAAAGCGTTGTAAGGGCTACTTCGCGGCGCTGACGCGGAAGATGGTCTGCGAACCGTCGTCGGCGATCAGCAGACTGCCGTCCTTGGCGACGGCGACGCCGGCGGGACGTCCCCACACCTCGGGCCGTCCGGCGCCGGACCAGAATCCGCTGGCGAAGACTTTATAGGAGTTCGCCGCCGGCTTTCCGTCTTTGAACGGCACGAAGACCACATGATAGGCGCGCGGCGCGTCCGCGTTCCATGAGCCGTGCAGCGCGACGAAGGCGCCGCCGTGATACTCGGCGGGGAAGCTGGCGCCGGTATAGAACGCGAGGCCCAGCGGCGCGGAGTGCGAGCGGAACAGCACGTCGGGCACCACGGCCTTTTTCACCAGCTCGGGTTTCTTTTCGGCAAACCCCGGTTGCGGGTTCTGACCAAGATAACTGTAGGGCCAGCCGTAAAAGGCGCCATCCTTCACGCTGGTCAGATAGTCCGGCACAAGTTCGTCACCGAGTCCGTCGCGTTCATTGACGACGGTGTAGAGCGTCGAAGTTCCGGGATAGAACGCGGTACCAACCGCGTTGCGCAGGCCGCTGGCGAAGGTGCGCTGTTTCACGGCTTTGCCGCCATCGAGCGTGAATTCCTGAATCGTCGCGC
Organism: Rhodospirillaceae bacterium; assembly: GCA_041905525.1. Taxonomy (GTDB): domain Bacteria; phylum Pseudomonadota; class Alphaproteobacteria; order Rhodospirillales; family Rhodospirillaceae; genus SHVO01. The sequence continues at coordinate 92,527 of JAYRKY010000002.1, read as the reverse complement.
GCTGCTCTTCTTCCTCGGCGATGTTGCCGCGCGAGCCGATGGAAACATAGATTTTCGTGCCGTCAGGCGAGAGCGTGACGTTGCGGGTGGAATGTCCGCCGCCGCCGCCGAACGCGCCATCGGCGGTCATGCGTTCCTGCGCGGCGCGCGCTTTCATATCGCCCGGCGTATAGGGGATGCGCCACACACCTTCCGTATCGCCGACGTAAAGCACGTCCTTGCCGATAGCCAGGCCATACACCGTGCGGAACCCTTCCGCGAACGTCTGCACGAGTTCGGCCTTTCCATCGCCGTCCGCGTCGCGCAACAGCGTGATCTTGCCGGGACGCTGTTCGGCGAGGAGCACATCCCCGTTCGCGGCCACGATCATATTGCGCGCGTGGGCAAGACCGCCGGCGAACACGTTGACGCGAAAGCCCGCGGGAACCGCGGGCATCTGATCGGTGCGCGGCTTCCCGCTCGGCGGGTTGGCGCGGCTCGGCGTCGCGTACGGCTTCGCCAGCGCGTTGACCGGAATCTGGATCACGGTGCCCGGCGCCTGCTCTGTGCGCGCCGGGTCCGCTTGCGCCCACGTCGCGCCCGTCATGAAAAGCGCGCCGAAAACAGCCGAGACTTTCAAGATCCGCGTCATCGCTCTCTTCCTTCACCAGTGCGTACAGACAGATGATAACGAACGAGGCGGCCGGCTCGGCCTCACGCCGGTGCGTTTAAATGCGCGCCGCCTAGATCTTCGTGTCGACTCCCGCCTGCGCGCCGGGCGCGGGCGCAGCTTCGCGCTTCGGGCCGCCGCGCGACACCACGACCATGGCGGGGCGCAGCAGACGGTCGTGGATCAGATAGCCCTCTTGGAACACCTGAACGACGGTGCCCGACGGAACCGTGGTGTTCTCGACTTCCTGAATCGCGTTGTGGAGATTGGGATCGAACGGTTGATTGAGCGAGGCGACGCGCCGCACGCCCTGGTTCTCGAGAATGGTGTGCAGTTCCTTCTCGGTAAGTTCCACACCGACGGAGAGATTTTTCAGCGCGTCATGGCTCGCACGCAGCTCGGCGGGCGCGGCCAGAAGCGCGCGCGAAAGATTGTCGGCCACCTGCAGCAGCGCCTTGGCGATATTGGTCACCGCATATTTCGCATTGTCCGCGACGCGCTTGTCCGCGCGCTTGCCCGCGTTCTCGGCTTCGGCCAGCGCGAGCAACTTGTCTTTCTTCAGCTCCTCGATCTGCGCTTCAAGTTCCAGGATGCGTTTTTGCGCATTCATCTCCCATTCGGTCGGCGCGCCTTCGGGAGCGCCTTCCGCGGCGGGAGCGGCTTCAAAGGGAGGTTCTGCGTTGGTCATATCTTTTCTTCCGATGTCTTCTTTTAACGGTCCAGGATGCGGCCCACCAGCTTCGCGGTGTAGTCGACCATGGGGATGATGCGGGCGTAGTTGAGGCGCGTGGGGCCGATGACCCCAATCGCGCCGACGATCTGCTCGCGGGAATTCTGGAAAGGCGCAACAACCATAGAGCATCCGGCCATGCCGAACAGTTCGTTCTGCGCCCCGATGAAAATCTGCACGCCGTCGGCCTTGCCCACCAAATCGAGCAGACGGACCATCTGTTCGCGCGCTTCGAGCGCGCTGAACAACTGGCGAATGCGTTCGAGATCCTCCAGCGCCGTGACGTTGCTGAGAAGGTTCGACTGGCCTTTGACGATCAGCGCGCCGCCGAGGTCGTCGGCGCGGTCGCCGCTCCAGGTTGCGAGACCCGCCTGCACCACCTTGGCGGTGAGCTCGTCGAGTTCCGCGCGCCCCGATTCAAGTTCGGCGAGAATGCCGAGCCTCGCTTCGGCAATGGTCTTTCCGGCCAGCCGCGCGGCGAGGAAGTTCCCCGCCTCCACCAGCGCCGAGGCGCGCAAGTCCTTGGGCACCTCGAACACGCGGTTTTCGACGTTGCCGCTTTCGTCGACCATCACCACCAGGGCGCGGCCGGGTTTGAGATTCACGAATTCGATGTGTTTCAGCGGCGCTTCCAGTTTCGGCGCGAGCACGAGACCGGCGCAGCGCGCGAGGCCCGCCAAGGCCCCGGTGGCCTGACCCAAAACCTCTTCCGGCGAGCGGCCCGCCGCCTGGCAGTGAGCGTCGATGGCGCTACGTTCTTTAGCGTCGAGGCCGCCGACCTGCAAAAGGCCGCTGACGAACATGCGAAGGCCCGCGTCGGTCGGAAGCCGGCCCGCCGAGGTATGCGGGGCATACAGCAGCCCGGCGTACTCGAGGTCCGCCATGACGTTGCGGATGGTGGCCGGCGACAGTGAGCCGCCGAGTTTGCGGGCGATGGTGCGCGACCCGACGGGTTCCCCCGTCTCGACATAAGAGTCCACCACGTGGCGGAAGATCTCCCGCGAACGTTCGTTCAGTGCGACTACGCTATGGCCGTCGGGCTGAAGCATGGACTCCGTATCCGTGCAGAGGATGGCCGGTATGTAAGACGGCCCTCAGGGGGCGTCAATGCGCTCTACCGTTGATTTTCTTCGCGATTTTGAACCTGCGAGAAGGGAATCCGGCGGGATTCCCATGGCTTTACCGACCCGGACGCAAGGTGTAGACGGACGCCCTAGCTTTTGGAGCCTTCCCCTCATGACCGATGCCCGCCGTCCCTCCGGACGACTTCCCGACGCCCTCCGGCCTGTGTCCCTGGAACTGGGGGTCAATAAACACGCCGAAGGGTCCTGCCTGGTGAAGTTCGGCGACACCCATGTCCTGTGCACGGCGACGGTCGAGGAACAGGTTCCGCCCTGGCTCAAGGGCGGCGGCAAGGGTTGGGTCACGGCGGAATACGGCATGCTGCCGCGCGCCACCAACACCCGCACCGCGCGCGAAGCTGCCAAGGGCGGCCAGTCCGGCCGCACCCAGGAGATCCAGCGTTTGATCGGCCGCGCGCTGCGCGCCGTCACGGACCTGCGCACCTTCGGCGAGATTCAAATCCGCCTGGACTGCGATGTCCTCCAGGCGGACGGCGGCACGCGCACCGCCAGCGTGACCGGCGCCTATGTCGCCCTGCATCAGGCCTTTGCCACCATGAAGAAGCTGGGCGCCATTCACCGCATCCCGCTGAAGGAGCCGGTCGCGGCCATCAGCGCCGGCCTCTACAACGGAACGCCGGTGCTCGATCTCGATTACGCCGAGGATTCGAAAGCGCAGGCGGACGCGAACTTTGTGCTGACCGCCTCCGGCGGGATCGTCGAAGTGCAAGGCACGGCGGAAGATCATCCGTTCACCGAAGCCGAATTCCATGCCCTGCTGGAGCTGGCGAAAAAGGGAATCGGTGAATTGGTGGTGCTGCAGCGCGCGGCGCTCGCGAAGATCGGGCTCTAGACGATGCCGCGTCGGTTTCCCGGCGGAAAGCTGATCCTCGCCAGCCACAACCAGGGCAAGGTGCGCGAAATTCGCGAACTGCTGGCGCCCTACAACGCCGAGGTCATCTCAGCCGGCGAGCTCGGACTTCCGGAGCCCGAGGAGACAGGGCTGTCGTTCGTCGCCAATGCCGAACTCAAGTCGCTGGCTGCCGCCATGGACGCGCAGATGATTGCGATCTCCGATGACTCCGGCCTCGCGGTGGATGCGCTGAATGGCGCTCCGGGAATTTATTCCGCGCGCTGGGCCGGACCTGAGAAGGACTTCGGTCTCGCGATGCGCAAAATTCAGAATGCGATGGACGACAGCCCCGTCAAAACCGCGCGGTTTATCTGCGCTTTGTCGCTGGCCTGGCCCGACGGCCACTGCGAGACGGTCGAAGGCAAAGTCGAGGGCACGCTGACCTTTCCGCCGCGCGGCGAACACGGCTTCGGCTACGATCCCATTTTCATTCCCGAGGGTTTCGACATCACCTTCGGCGAGATGGATCCGGCCAGGAAACACGAGATGAGCCACCGCGCCGATGCGTTCCGCAAACTCGTGGCGGCTTGCTTCGCGTGAGCGCGCCGGCGAGCGAAGGCTCTTACAACGAGGGCTTCGGCCTTTACGTTCATTGGCCGTTTTGCATTTCCAAATGCCCCTATTGCGACTTCAATAGTCACGTCGCGCAAAGCATCGACCAGGCGGCGTGGAAAGACGGCCTGCTCACCGAGCTTGCCCACTTTGCGGCGCGGACGCGCGGCCGGGTTCTGACCAGCATCTTCTTCGGCGGCGGCACGCCGTCGCTGATGGATCCGGCGACCACCGCCGCGATCATCGACGCGGCGCGGCGCGCGTGGCCGACGGCCAACGATCTCGAAATCACCCTTGAGGCCAATCCGGGGACTGTGGACGCCGGTCGCTTCGCGGCGATCCACGCCGCGGGGGTGAACCGGCTGTCTATGGGCGTGCAAGCCCTCAACGACGCCGATCTCAGATTCCTCGGGCGCCGTCACGGCGTGGAAGAAGCGCGGCGCGCCTGGCGCACGGCGGCGAAAATCTTTCCGCGCGTGTCGTTCGATCTTATCTATGCGCGGCCGCAACAGACGCCCGCCGCCTGGCGCGCGGAACTCGGCGAGGCGCTGCGCGAGGTCGCCGATCACGGCATCACGCATCTGTCGCTCTACCAGCTCACGATGGAACCGGGCACCGCGATGCACGACTCGCATGCGCGCGGCGAATTCGCGCTTCCCAATGAAGACGACGCGGCGACGATGTTCGAGGAGACCCAAGCCCTCTGCGCGCAGGCCGGTTTCCCCGCCTACGAGATTTCAAACCATGCCGCCGACGGCGCGGCATGCCGCCATAACCTCACGTACTGGCGCGGCGGGGATTACGCCGGCGTCGGACCCGGCGCTCACGGGCGTCTCCGGATTGGCGCCGATGCGGTGGCCACCCGGCAGGTCAAGGCGCCGGCGCTGTGGCTCAAGCGGGTCCAGGCGGAGGGGCACGGGACCCAGGAGGAAAGCCCGATCACGCCCGACGACCGGGCGCGGGAACTGCTCATGATGGGCCTGCGGATCGTCGAAGGGGTCGATAAAGCCCGGTTCGCCCGTCTTACCGGCCGGCGGCTGGAGGAGATCGTCAATCCGGGGGCGGTCGGGCGCCTGATGCAGGGCGGCTTTCTGGTCGACGCGCCCGACATCCTGCGGGCGACGCCCGCAGGGCGGATGGCCCTCGACGCGGTTCTCCGGGAGCTTCTGGTCTAACTTAGCAGCCGCTGCTCGCTTTTAACGTTTATAAATGCGGCTATCTTCCTGAAATAGCTGCAAAATTTGTGAGTGCAGCGGAAAAACAGTTCCCTCAGGAACAAGGTGAGAATATCCCCCGATACCTCTGAAAATGCGAAGTTTTTTGCCTTTTGTTTACGCTTTGTATACCCTCTGGGAGCGAGGATGAGCCTCGGTTTCTGAGCTTCAGCGGGACGTATGTACAACGCGCGTTTGGATGGGCTGACGGAGTATCCGTTTCAGCGCCTGGCCGCCCTTCTGGCCGGGATTGCCCCGCCGTCTGACCAGGTGGTCATGTCGATCGGGGAGCCGCAGCATACGCCTCCTGCCCTCCTTCATGCGGCGCTGGCCCAGGCGCAGGGCGACTGGGGGAAGTACCCACCAACGGCGGGCACGCCGGCCTACCGCGCCGCGGTAGCCGCCTGGTCCTCCCAACGATTCCATCTTCCCGTCGGCTTTCTCGATGCGGACAAACATATCCTGCCGCTGGCGGGCAGCCGCGAAGGTTTGTTCATGGCGGCGCAGCTGTGCGTGCCGGCGGCGAAGAACGGCCGCACCCCGGCCGTGCTGATGCCCAATCCGTTCTATCAGGTGTATTTCGGCGCCGCGGTGATGAACGCCGCCGAGCCCGTCTTCGTGGCCGCGACGCGCGAGACCGACTTTCAGCCGGACTATGAAGGTGTGGCGCGCGGCGATCTTGAGCGCACGGCCTTGGCTTATCTCTGCACGCCGTCAAATCCGCAGGGCACCATCGCATCGCTGGCGCAGCTGAAAGCCGCCATCACGCTCGCGCGTAAGCACGACTTCGTCCTCGCGTGCGACGAATGTTATTCCGAGATTTATGACGATGCGCCGCCCGCCGGCGCGTTGCAGGCCTGCGCCGAACTCGGCGAGGGTTTGAAGAACGTCCTCGTCTTCAATTCGCTGTCGAAGCGCTCCAGCGTGCCGGGCCTGCGCGCGGGCTTCGTCGCGGGCGATCCCGATCTCATCGCCAAACTGACCAAATTGCGCGCGCACGGCGGCGCGGTGCAGCCGTTGCCGGTGATGGCGGCCGCAGCCGCGCTGTGGAGCGACGAAACCCACGTGATCGAGAACCGCGCCCTCTACCGCGTGAAAAACGACGATGCCGCGCGCATCTTTGGACAGAAGTTCGGATTCTATCGCCCGGCTGGGGGATTCTTCCTGTGGCTCGACGTGAAGGACGGCGAAGCCGCGGCGCGCGCGCTGTGGGAAAAGGGCGGCATCAAGGTGCTGCCGGGCGCTTATCTCGCCCGCGCAACCGAGGGCCGCAATCCCGGACAAGCCTATATCCGCGTCGCGCTGGTGCATGACCGCGCCAAAGTCGCCGACGCGCTCAACCGAATGATCCCGATCCTGGAAACCGTGTGAACAACGCCGTCACCGCGAGGACATGCCATGACCGCCGCCGCCCGTAGTCAGAACGTGCCGTTCCTGCCGCCCGCATGGGCCGCGATGTTGAAGCGCGCCGCGCTCTTCGCGGCCGGGCTCGCGGTGGTGATGCTGTGTGTGCTGGCCCTGCTCGCGCTGGTCAGCTATTCGCCTGAGGATCCGTCGCTGAACACCGCTACCGATCTGACGCCGCAGAATGCGCTGGGATTGCCGGGCGCAATCATGGCCGACGCGCTGCTGCAGACCGTGGGCCTCGGCGCGCTGGCGATCGTCTGCGCCATCGCCGCCTGGGGTGTGCGCCTGATGAAGGGCGAGACGGTCTCGTGGCTTTGGCTGCGCACCGTCGCGTTGATCACGGCGTCGATCCTGCTCGCGGTTGGTTTTGAACTCGTCCCCGCGTTCGGAGGATGGCCCGTCACCGCCGGTCTTGGCGGCGCCGCGGGCGATGTGCTGTTGAAGCTGGTGGGCCTGTTCGGCGCGCCCTTCGCCGTCACCATGACGTTGAGCCTGGTCGCGGGCCTTGCGTCCGCCGCGGCCGGCACGGGTCTGCTCTTGTGGTCCATGACCGTCGGATTCGCCGCCGCCGGCGCCGCTTGTGTTGCAACGGCGCGAGGCTTGGCGACAGCCGCCGTATTTGTCGCGCGCGCACCGCTGTGGGTTGCGGACCGGCTGGCGAAAGACGCGCCCGAGGAAAAGGTGAAGCCGGCGAAGGCCAAACGCGAGCGTATCGAGCCGGCCGCGAAGGCCGCCCCGGTGGACGAAATGATGGACGAAGACGTCGAAACCCCGGTTCAGACCCGCGCGATCTTTGATGAAGACGAAGACGAGGTTGAGGCCGCGGACGAAGCGCCGCGCGCCCGCGAGACGGCGGTCGTGGAAACCCGCCCGAAACCGTCCAAGCCCTCGAAGCGCGAAATGGCTGCGCGCCAGGGCGATCTTCTGCCCAAGGCGAAGAAGGATTTCGATCTTCCGAGCCTTGACGTCCTCACCGCTCCGTCGACGCGCGTGCAGACCACGGTCAGCAAGGAAGCGCTGGAAGCGAACGCGCGCATGCTCGAATCCGTGCTCGACGACTTCGGCATCAAGGGCCAGATCGTGAAGGTGCGTCCGGGTCCGGTGGTGACGCTGTACGAACTGGAACCCGCGCCCGGCACCAAGACCTCGCGCGTCGTGTCCCTGGCCGACGATATCGCCCGCTCCATGAGCGCGGTGGCCGTCCGTATCGCGGTCGTGCCCGGCCGCAGCGTGATCGGCATCGAACTCCCGAACGCCTCGCGCGAAACCGTTCTCTTGCGCGAACAGCTGGCGACGGAAGAGTTCGAACGCAGTGAAGCCAAACTCATTCTCGCCCTCGGCAAGGATATCGGCGGCGCGCCGGTGTTCGCCGATCTCGCGCGCATGCCCCATCTGCTGGTGGCGGGAACCACCGGCTCGGGCAAGTCGGTCGCGATCAACACCATGATCATGTCGCTGCTTTACCGGAACACGCCGAAAGACGTGCGCCTGATCATGATCGATCCCAAGATGCTCGAACTGTCGGTCTATGACGGGATCCCGCATCTGCTCGCGCCGGTCGTGACCGAGCCCGGCAAGGCCGTGATGGCGCTGAAGTGGGTCGTGCGCGAGATGGAAAACCGCTACCGCGCCATGTCGCAGCTCTCGGTGCGCAACATCGCCGGCTACAACCAACGGCTCGCCGAGGCGGTGAAGGCCGGCAAGACCCTCACCCGCACGGTGCAGACCGGTTTCGATCCGGGCACCGGCAAGCCGACCTACGAAGAACAGGCGCTGGACATGAATCCGCTGCCGTACATCGTCGTGATCATCGACGAAATGGCGGACCTGATGCTGGTGGCGGGCAAAGATGTCGAAGCGGCCGTCCAGCGTTTGGCGCAGATGGCGCGCGCGGCGGGTATCCACGTCATCATGGCGACGCAGCGTCCTTCGGTCGATGTCATCACCGGCACCATCAAGGCGAACTTCCCGACGCGCATCAGCTTCCAGGTCACGTCGAAGATCGACAGCCGCACCATTCTCGGCGAACAGGGCGCCGAGCAGCTGCTCGGCCAGGGCGACATGTTGTACATGGCGGCCGGCGGCCGCATCACCCGCGTTCACGGGCCCTTCGTCAGCGACAAGGAAGTCGAGGAAGTCACCTCGCACCTGCGCGCCCAGGCGCAGCCCGACTACGTCGAAGCGGTGACGGAAGAAGACGATCTCGAGGACGTGCCGGGCTTCTCGGGCCTCGCGGGCGGCAATACCTCCACCGGCGACGGACTGTTCGATCAGGCTGTGGCGATCGTGGCGCGCGAGCGCAAGGCCTCCACCAGCTTCATCCAGCGCCACCTGCAGATCGGTTACAACCGCGCCGCCAAGATCATCGAGGACATGGAAAAGCAGGGGATGATTTCCAAGGCGAACCATGTCGGGAAGCGCGAAATCCTGCTGCCCGAACCGCAGGATATGTAGCCGCCGGGGATTGTCCGGGCGGAAGATCCCGCCCCCCCTTTTGAATGGCCCTGGATGGACTTGGCCCTAGAGCCGCCATAGTGTCCCCCCATGTTGCGAGCTCTGGCTCACTCTTGAGGACGCTATGGCGAAATTGCTTCGGGTTTTCATCCTATTGATTGCGGCGCTGGGCGTGGCGCCGACCGCACGCGCCGCCGGTCCGGCCGACGCGGAATCGTTGAAGAAGGCCGAGGCCTACCTCAACGGCATCACGACGCTGAAATCGCGCTTCGTGCAGGTCAACCCCGACGGCGGCAGTTACAACGGCGATCTCTACATCTCGCGTCCGGGCCGCATGCGCCTGGTCTACGACAAACCGACGCCGATGCTGATGGTGGCCGACGGAAAGTTCCTGATCTACGTCGACACCCAGATGAACGACGCCAGCCACCTCGATCTCGACGAAACGCCGGCGGGGCTGCTGCTGAAGGAAAATCTGTCCTTCAACGATCCCTCCATCAAACTTCTGGACGTCAAACACGGTCCGGGGACGCTGGAGATCACGGCGGCGATGGCGAAGGATCCCGCGGCGGGCAAACTCACGATGGTGTTCAGCGAAGGACCGTTCGAGCTGCGCCAATGGCGCGTGGTCGATGCGCAGAACAAGGAAGTCATCGTCACCCTGGAAAACGCGCAGAAAGGCGTCGCGCTCGACAAGGCGCTTTTCCGTTACGATGCACGGGCGGCCCGTAACAAAGACTGACGGGCGCCGGTCTGCGGCCGACTCGAAGACCCTTACAAAACAAGGCTTTTCACACCCGCGTGAGCGCCGCCGCCCATGACAGCCGGGTCATGATGGTTAAAACGCCAAGGCTCTGATTCTTCTCGCGAAGTCGTATGCGCTTTTGCATGGCCGCTATTCGGGGCGGTCAATTTGCATTTTGGAAAACGCGACATATATCACCCCCATACGGTGGTGATCGCAATGATGACCACCGCGCCGAAAAAACGGTCCCCCTACCGTTCGGCAGACGCAAAGGCGCCCGGTGTCCCCCCACATCGGGCGCCATTTCTTTTTATGGTACTCACGGCGTCATGCTCACCGTCGCGACCTGGAACATCAATTCAATCCGCAAGCGCCTCGCGCAGCTCGACCGTCTTGTCGATCTCTCCGCGCCGGATGTCATCTGCCTGCAGGAAACGAAATGCGCCGACGCTGCGTTTCCGCGCAAGGAGATCGAGGACCTGGGCTACGTGCACCAAGCCTATGCAGGGCAGAAGGCCTATAACGGCGTCGCGATTCTTTCCAGATATCCTTTGTCGCAGATCGATCTGCATCGCCACTGCGGACGCGAGGATGCGCGCCATGTCAGCGCGGTCGTGGGCGAAGGCGCACGCGCGGTCAAAATCCACAGCCTGTACGTGCCGGCCGGCGGACATATTCCCGACCGCGACCTCAATCCGAAGTTCGATCACAAACTGAAATTCGTGGACGCGGTGTCGGATTTCTTTGCCGCGCATCACGGCCTGGGCGATGCGGCCATCGTCGCAGGGGATTTCAATATCGCGCCGCTTCCCAGCGATGTGTGGGATCACGCGCGCATGTCACGCATCGTGACGCATACCCCGATCGAGATCGCGGCGCTCGAGCGGATGAAACGCGCGCTTTACTTCATCGACGCCCTGCGCGAGGTGCATCCGGCCGAAAACCCGGTGTTTACATGGTGGAGCTATCGGGCAGCCGACTGGCAGGCGGCGAACAAGGGCCGGCGTCTCGATCACATCTGGATCACCCCGGCCCTGAAAGACAGGATCGAGGGTGTCGAGGTGCTGCTGGACGTGCGGCACTGGACGCCGCCGTCGGATCATGTGCCGGTGGTCTTGAAGCTGAAGTCTTGAATCGGGGTGTGACTCACCCCATCCTCAAGCGATCGCGGCGGATGTGGGATCCTCCATTTCCGCCGTTGGTTTTTCTTCTGGGACGGCTTCCATGACCCCACACGATCCAGCGACCTGGTACGGCACGACAATCCTCGCAGTGCGCAAGAACGGCAAAGTCGTACTTGCCGGGGACGGCCAAGTCACGCTCGGCAACCAGGTGCTGAAGTCCAACGCCCGCAAGATCCGGCGCCTGTCCGACGGGCGCGTCATCGTGGGTTTCGCAGGGGCGACCGCGGACGCCTTCACCCTGTTCGAGCGACTTGAGGCCAAGCTTGAAAAGCATCCGGCGCAACTGATGCGCGCCTGCGTGGAACTCGCCAAGGATTGGCGAACAGATCGCTATCTGCGCCGTTTGGAGGCCATGATGGCCGTCGCGGACAAGGATGTGTCGCTGATTCTCTCCGGAACGGGGGACGTGCTGGAACCGGAAGACGGTTTGATCGGTATCGGTTCGGGTGGCGCCTTCGCCCTCGCCGCGGCCCGCGCCCTGGCCGACCGCCCGGACATGGAGGCCGAGGCGATCGCGCGCAAGGCGATGAAGATCGCCGCCGATATCTGCATCTACACCAACAACGAACTGGTCGTCGAAAGCTTATGAGTTCTTTTTCCCCGCGCGAGATTGTGTCCGAACTCGACCGTTTCATCATCGGTCAGGCCGAGGCGAAAAAGGCGGTGGCGGTGGCGCTGCGCAACCGCTGGCGGCGTCAGCAGCTTCCCGAGGGGCTGCGCGAGGAAGTGCTGCCGAAGAACATTCTGATGGTCGGGCCTACCGGCGTCGGCAAGACCGAGATCGCGCGCCGCCTGGCCAAACTGGCCAATGCGCCGTTCCTGAAGGTCGAAGCCACGAAATTCACGGAAGTCGGCTACGTCGGCCGCGATGTCGAAAGCATCGTGCGCGACTTGACCGAGATCGCGCTGACCATGACGCGCGAGCGCCAGCGCAAGGAAGTGACCGCCAAGGCCGAACTGGCCGCCGAGGAGCGCGTGCTCGATGCGTTGGTGGGAGACAACGCCAGCGCCGAGACGCGCCAGAAATTCCGCAAGATGTTGCGCGAGGGCGAACTCAACGAACGCGAGATCGAGGTCAATGTCCAGGAGGCCGCCGCCGCCTCGATGCCGACCATCGATATTCCCGGCATGCCGGGGGCGCAGATGGGCATGGTCAATCTGAGCGACGTGCTCGGCGGCATGCTCGGCAACCGCACGCGGCCGCGCAAAATGAGCGTCGCGCAGTCGTATGAAGTTCTGATGCGCGAGGAATCCGACAAACTTCTGAATCAGGAAAACTTGGTGCGCGAGGCCATTGCCTCGGTCGAGAACGACGGCATCGTGTTTCTGGATGAGATCGACAAGATCACGGGCCGCGAGGATGCGCGCGGCGCGGACGTGAGCCGCGAAGGCGTTCAGCGCGACCTGTTGCCGCTGATCGAAGGCACCACCGTGAACACAAAGCATGGTCCGGTGAAAACGGACCATATCTTGTTCATCGCGTCGGGCGCGTTCCACCTCGCCAAGCCCTCGGACCTCTTACCCGAACTGCAAGGCCGCTTGCCGATCCGCGTCGAGCTCAAGGCCCTGACGCGCGACGACTTCATACGCATCCTCACCGAAACAGAAGCAAGTCTGATCAAACAGTACAAAGCCTTGCTCGGAACGGAGAATGTGACTTTGGAATTCGGCGACGAAGCGATTGCCGCCGTCGCGGATCTTGCGGCGGAGATCAACACCAGCGTCGAGAATATCGGCGCGCGCCGTCTGCACACCGTGCTGGAGAAGCTGTTGGAGGATATCAGCTTCACCGCCACCGACCGTTCGGGCGAGACCTTCACCGTGACGGCGGCTTATGTGCAGTCGCAGGTCGGCGAGCTCGCCAAGAAAGGCGATCTGTCGCGTTTTATTCTCTGACGCGTTTCAACATCACATAGAGCGCACCGGCGCCGCCGTGCTGTTGGCGCGCCTCGGTCACCGCCAGGATCAACGGCCGCAAATCGGGACGATTTAGCCACTCCGGCGCCTCGCGGCGGATCTTGCCGCCGCCGCGCTCGCCCTTTCCCGTGACGACGATCACACAGCGCGCCCCGCGCGCGTGGGCGCGGCGGATGAAGCCCGTAAGGGCGCCATGCGCTTGATCCACCGTCATGCCATGAAGATCGATCCGTCCATCCACCGGCATGTCGCCACGCTTGAAGCGCTGCCCGGTCCGCTTATCCATGGCCGAAATCGCGCCCAGCTTGAGCGGGGCCGGCGCGCGTTTCACGGCCGGCGGAGCCGTGGGAAAGTAATCGGGTTCCTGTTTGGCCGGACGAACGTCCTCGCGCGCGGGCGCGGCCGGTTCCGGCGTCGGATGACGCTGCGGGCGGTACGGTGTGACGTTGCGCGTCACAAAGCGCCAGAGCTCACTGTCTTTCATGGCCGGGAATGTAGGACCGCGCGGGGAAGGACGCGAGGCCGCGCCGCATTACATATGAACGTCTTGCAGGCGAGGATCTTCGCCGCGGTCGTTCTGGCCCTTGCCGATATTCTTGCCGGGGCCCTTGTTGCCGCCGGCCTCTTCGGCTTCCTCGCCCCGCGCCATCCGGTTGAAGGCGTAATAGGCTTCGACGCCGTCGAGTTCCATTTCGGGAAGGTAGCGTGTGACAAACGCCCGCCAGTCGCCATCCGGAGAGACGCAGCGGGTCTTGTTCATGAAATTGAGCGTGAGCACGAGGCCGCCCAGCTTCCAAAGAAGATTCCAGTTATGGAGGTTCTCCGTCGCCGCTGCGATCGCGCGCCGATAGACGCGCTGCGCGATCCAAGGCCGCACGACAAAAAGGTAGAAGAAGACCCCGAGCACCATCACGGCGGTGCCAAGGATGAGATCGACCGTGAACATCAGCGCGAGCGAGCCGGTGAAAACAAGAAGCAGCGGGGCGACGTTTTCCCACGGGCTCCAGAGCGGCGAGCGCGGCGTGTTGAGGCGGTCGAAGTCGACGAAAATGCCGACCCGGTCCGCATGGTAGGATTCCACCAGGCGGGCATAAAGCGCGCGGTCGCGCTTCTTTTCATGGGTCGGTTGTTTTGGCGCCGTATTCATCTTCACTCCGGACGGTTCGCTCACCGCGAACCGCAGGTCCCCAACACGTGAAGGTAACAGACGGAGTATTTACCGATTCTGAACGACCGGCGCCAGGACGGCTATTGCGGTTGCGCCCCAGATGACGCGCCTGTGTCCTCGGAGGGCTCCACAGGTGGTGGGACGGGCGAGGAGAGGGACTCGGGCGCCTTGGGCACGAACACAACATAGGTGCCGCTGCTTTTCATGCGCGCGGCTTTCATTAAGGCTTCCTCTCCGTGGCCCCAGAAGAAGTCACCACGCACGGGGCCCGTGATCGCCGCCCCTGTGTCCTGGGCTACCACCAAACGTTGAATGGCAATGTCGTCCGGGTCCTTGGTGTCGAGCCACACCGGCGCGCCCAGGGGAATGAACCGCGGATCGACGGCCAGAGACCGCCCGGGCGTCAGCGACACACCGGATGCGCCCACCGGTCCGTCCTGCGCTTCGGCCGCGTTCAATTTGCGGAAGAAAATATAGCGGGTGTTCTGGTTCATGTACTTGGCGGCTTCGTCGGGATGGGCGCGCAGCCACTCGCGCACGGCGATCATCGAGGCCCCGCCCGGCTTGAGCGCGCCGGCCTCCAGCAGGATTGAGCCGATGCCTTTGAACTGCCGTCCGTTGGATCCGGCGAAGCCGATGCGCATCACCGATCCGTCGGGCAGCGTCACACGCCCCGAGCCTTGCACATGCAGGACATGGACCATGACGGGATCATCCGCCCACACCAGCACATCGGCCGCACTTGCGATCGCGCGCGCGCCGTCGATCTCGGCGCGGGTGTAGTACGGCGTCATCCGCATGCCGCGGCCGCTGTCGACAACCCGGCCGACAATATTGGACGGCACGCCGTTCGGCAGATTTGCCCCGGCGGCGAAGTCGCGCACGTCGACGGTCACCAAATCGCGCGGGAGCGCATAGATCGGATACTGGTACATGCCGCCCTGTTCGAGCGCGCCGTTCAGGTCGGCTTCGTAATAGCCCGTGAACAGCCCGTGTTCGTTGGGCGTATCGCCCGAGCTGCTGGCGACGCGGTAACCGACAAACATATCGGCCAGCACCGCGCGCAGGGCCGCATCGCCGCCGTTGACCCGCAGGATCGCATCGCAGGCGCTGTGCCAAGCCGACGCCGGCCGGGCGATGTTGCCGGTGCCGATCACGCGGTCCGGCGCCAGCGCTTTAATGCGTTCGCAGGACCGGTGCAGCGCGGGCAACGCCTGGGCCATCGATTCTTCCTGCCAGCCGGCCAGCGTGTCGAGATTCACCGGCGTATAGGTGACGGTCGTGTCCTGTTTCGGCGCTGCGGTCGCGGACGGCTGTTCGTCGCGTGTCTCCACCTGCGGCGGATGCTGCCGCATGAAACTGATGGCCGCCGCCGCTCCGATCACCGCCCCGACGAAGAGGGCCGCAACAAGAGCGATGGTTGAGCGCGGGCGTGGAGGTGGGGCGTCCGGATCTGCCACGAGATTTCGCGAGGGCTACTCGACACTCCGGGTGGCAATCAGGACCCAGTTGGGATCGCGGCTGGAAAGATCGCGCGAGAAACTCCACACGTCGGTGACGCTGTCGACATGCTCGCGGTCGCCGTCGATGATTTCGCCCGCCTTGTTCTTGATCACGTTCACCTGTTCGCTCTGGAAGCGAACGTCGATCGTGGCGCGTGTGCCTTCGACGCCGATGGACTCGACCTTCGGCGGCTTGAGCACGACGAGTTCGGTCTCCATCGTCTCGCCGCGATCTTCGCGTTCCTGAATCGCGGAGGCGAACTGCGAGTAGACTTCGGGGCTGAGCAGAGGCTTCAAGGTATCGGTATCGCCGCGCGCGAAGGCCGCGACGATCATCTCGAACGCCTTCGCGGCGCCTTCGCCGAAGCGGCTGACGCTGAAACTCGGGTCGGCCATCTTGATCTGAACCAGCCCGGCTTCCATGGGCGTGCCCTGATAGGCCGGTTCGATGTCGAGGGCGCCTTCGCGCGAGCGGCGCTGGCTGGCGCCGGGGATGGTCACGACGTTATCGGCCGGATTGGCCGGGCCGCGGGCATAACCCTCTTCGGGACGCGGATCGCGGGTCGGTTCATGGCCGGTGCGGCGTCCAAGGACGCTTCGCAGGCGCAGCACGATGAACCCCGCCACCATCGCGAGGATTATGATGTCGATAAACTGAAAGCCTTCCATTGTCTCGCCGTCGGTTGGAGGGAGCCCCCAAAGGAATATCTGTCGGCTCTTCGAAAGCCGAAGTGAGGACATCGGCTGTTCTTCGAAAATAGGCGCTCAATCCCCAAAGGGCAAGCGAACGGGCCGAAATTCGGCGGTCCGCCAAGCAATTCCCGGGTAACACATTACATCGAAGAAACGTGGCCCGGCCGGTCTTATCCCGCCGCGGTCGCGGGCGGCGACCCCGCACTGTCCCGGACCGCGGCCGTCTGGAGAACGCGTCCTGGTTTCGAGGCTTCTTTTTTGTTCCAGTGGGACGATGGAACGGACCGGGAAAAAGAGGCCCGCACCTTCGCCAAGGCCTGCTTGTACAGGCGCGGGAAGCGTGTTACCTGCCCGCCTCGCGCAATTCGAGCGCCAGCACTTCGAGCGCCAGAACGGAGACGATCATGAGCGAGCCGAGCGACCTGCCCCCGGAATCCACGCCGAGCGAGGACCAGGCTCCGCCGTTCGCCCCGATCCGCCTTGCCGGCCAATATATCAAGGACTTGTCCTTCGAAGTCCCGCACGCGCCGGAGATCTACGCGATCCTGCAGACCCAGGCGCCCGAGATTCCCATCAGCATCGACGTGGTCGCGCGCCCGATCAGCGAGAGCGCTTATGAAGTGGCGCTGACCATCCACCTCGAAGCGACTGTCGGCGACCGCAAAGCCTTCATCTGCGAGCTGGTGTACTGCGCCGCGGTGGAAGTGAATAAGGCGATCGTGCCGGAAGAGCATATCCATCCGCTGCTGATGATCGAAGTGCCGCGCCAGATCTTCCCGTTCGCGCGCCAGATCGTCTCGGATGCCACCGGTCACGGCGGCTTCCCGCCGCTGCAGCTTCAGCTGGTGGATTTCGGCCTTTTGTATCGCCAGAAGTTCGGTATGCCCGGACAGGCGCAGCCGCAACCGCAGCCGGCCGTTCACTAAGCCTTACGCCGCGGCTTCGGCCGCGGTTTTCAGCCAGATCGGATTTTTGAGCTTGGCGACGAACGCCGCGTGAGCGGCCAGTTCCTCGGGGCTCGCGGCATGCGGGCGCGGCTCGCGCGCCGCGCGCTCGGCCACCTCGGTGGTCGTAGCGATGAGGGTTTCCGACGCCGCCAGCGCAAGGCCTGGCTCGCGTCCGCCGATCAGCTCCAGGTAAACCCGGGCCAGAAGCTTGGCATCGAGCAGCGCGCCGTGTTTTCCGCGTTCGGACAGATCGATCTGAAACCGCCGGCAGAGCGCATCGAGACTGGCTTGAGCCCCCGGGAACTTGCGGCGCGCCAGCACGACGGTGTCAATGGCGCGCTCGGCCGGCAATGGCGCGCGCCCCACGCGCCGCAGCTCGGCATTGATAAAGTTCATATCGAAGCCGGCGTTGTGCGCGATGATCGGCGCGTCGCCGATGAACCCCAGAAGATCGTCCGCCAGCGATGAAAACAGCGGCTTGTCGGCCAGGAACGCCGCCGACAGTCCATGGACCGCCTCGGCCTCGGCGGGCATGTCGCGCTCCGGATTGAGGTAGCGGTGGAATTCGCGGCCCGTGGGCATGTGGTTGATCAGCTCGATACATCCAATCTCCACGACGCGGTGTCCGCCAAGGGGATCAAACCCGGTCGTTTCGGTATCAAGCACAATCTCGCGCATCTTAACTTTCTCCGCCCGCGCCTCGTCGGGATTTTAAGGATCGCTTCAAGCAGCGCAAGGTCTCGCGCTTGCCGAGGCCGGAGGGAATCACCGCATCCGCTAGGCGGCGCTTCTTCGCGTCGGGCATTTGGCGCGCGAGGATCGACTTCAGTTTCGCGTCGGTCATCCCGGGCCGGCGCAAGGCGCGCTGGCGCTGTAGAAACGCGGGCGCGGAGACCACCAGGATCCGATCGAACACATCCTGCTGGGGTGTTTCAAAAAGCAGCGGGATTTCCACGGCGACCGCGCGGCGGCGTGCCAACGCCGCAGCCCGGAAGAACTGCGTGCGAGCGTCCTTCACCAGGGGATGCAAAATGTCTTCCAGCGCCGCAAGCGCTTCGGGATTCCCAAACACGATTTTACCCAGCGCCGCGCGGTCGACGCCGCGTTCGGACGCAACGCCCGGAAAGCGCGCGCCCACCGCGCCCACCGCCAGGCCGCGCGGGCCGAGCAGTGTGTGAACCGCCGCGTCGGCGCTGAACACCGGAATGCGGGCCTTCGCCAAGAAACTTGTCGCCGTCGATTTGCCCATGGCGATCGAGCCGGTGAGGCCGATGATGCGCGAGGGCCAGCGGCGTGGGCGGACTTTCTTGAGGTGGTTATGGTAGCGCGTCATGCGGCGAGCACATGGGCCCTTAACGCGGGGGTTACCTCCGGCCGCACACCGAACCATCCAGTGAAGACCGGCTGCGCCTGGTAAAGCAGCATGCCAAGCCCGTCCACGACGGTATTCTTGCGCGCGCGGGCAGCGGCGAGAAGCGGTGTTTCAAGCGGGGCATAGACAATGTCGTTCACCACCGCCGTGGTCGGCAAGGAGGAGAGATCGATCTCGAGCGGCGGTTGACCCTTCATCCCGAGCGTCGTGGTGTTGACGAGGAGCGCGGCACCGCGCAGCGCATCGCTCACCTTGTCCCAAGGCATGGGCGTCACCGGAGTGCCGAGGGCGGCGGCGAGGGCTTCCGCACGGGCAAGCGTGCGATTAACAAGGCGAATCTCCGGGACACCGGCTTCCTGCAAGGCGCAACACACGGCGCGCGCCGCGCCGCCGGCGCCGAGCACAACGGCAGGGTCTTGCTGCGCACGCCACCCTGGGGCTTCGGCGGTAAGGTTGGTGATGAAGCCGTAGGCGTCCGTATTGGTGCCAAGCATCTTGCCGTCCGCGGTGAGCAGCACCGTGTTCACCGCGCCGATCCGCCGCGCCGCGGGCGTCAGCGCCGTCATGAATTCCAGCGCGGCTTCTTTATGTGGAACCGTCAGATTGACGCCGGCGAAACCCTTGGCGTGCAATTCGCCCAAGGCCGCGCCCAAGCGATCCGGGGGAACCGGAAGACGGACGTAGCTGCCCGCGATGCCGTAGGTCTGCAGCCAGAATTCGTGCAGCGCCGGCGAGCGCGAATGGTCCACCGGCCATCCCATGATTCCGGCTTTGATCGGCGTCATGAGGTGACCACACGGTGTTCTCGCAGGAAAGCGAGCAGCTCCAGCAAAGGAAGGCCAAGCACGGTGAAGAAGTCGCCTTCGACTTTGGTGAAGATCTGGGCGCCGCGGCCTTCAAGATGATAAGCGCCGACGGAAGAGGTCAGGGCGTCGCCGACGGCGGCGACATACTCGTCGAGGAATGCATCGGAAAAGGCGCGCACGCTCAGGCGCGGCACCGACGTGTGGTGCCAGATCGGCGCGCCGTTCAACGCGATGGTCACGCTGGTCGGCAGCACATGGGTCTTCCCGCGAAGCGTCTTCAAGTGATTACGCGCACCCTCGATATCTTTGGGCTTGTCGAACCATTGACCGTCGCAATCGAGCATCTGGTCGGCGCCGATCACCAACGCCTCGGGGTGACGCATCGAGATCGTGCCCGCCTTGAATTCGGCGAGGGCGAGAGCGCAATCGGCCGCGGTCGCGCCTTCGGCTTTCATCGACGCCTTGATGGCGTCTTCGTCGACGTGCGCGGGAATCTGCTCGAAGCTCAGCCCGGCCGCGCGCATCAGGGTCGCGCGGCTTTTGCTGGCGGACGCAAGGATCAAAGGACGGGTCATATGGTGGCTGCGGTACGCTGTGTATAAAGTTGAATGATGGTGGCTGCGGTTTCTTCAATCGAGCGGCGGGTGACGTCGATCACCGGCCATCCGTGTTTCGCGAACAGCCGGCGGGATTCGGCGATCTCCTCGCGCACGGTCTCGAGGTCGGCATAACCCTCGCTGCGGTCCTCATTCATGATCCGCAGCCGGCTTTGACGAATATCGGAAAGGCTTTTCGGCTCGCGCGTCAGTCCGACGATCAAAGGTTTCGGAGCGGCGATGATTTCGGGGGATAGCACGAAATTCGGGACCAGCGGGATGTTGCCGGCTTTCAGGCCGCGGTTGGCGAGATACATGCAGGTCGGGGTTTTCGAGGTCCGCGAAACGCCGATCAATATAATGTCTGCATCGGGCATGGTGGACATCGATTGCCCGTCGTCATGAGCCACCGCGAAGTGCATGGCGTCGATCCGGTGGAAATATTCCTCGTCCAGGGCATGCTGGCGTCCGATTTCCGTGCCGGCGCGGCGTTCAAAGAAGGCCGACAAGGCGCCCATCACCGGATCCAGGGCTGACACATAGGAAATTTTAAGGTCGCGGCAGGCCTGCTCGAGCAGGCCACGGATTTTTCCGTCCAGCAGGGTGAAGATCACGAGCCCCGGGGCGCTGCGGATCCCTTCGATCACCCGGTTCATCTGGCCGGGGGTACGTACCAGCCACCAGAAGTGTTCCGTCACCTGAACATTCTCGTACTGGACGAGGCAGGCGCGGGCGATATTTGTAACTGTCTCGCCCGACGAATCGGAGACGAGATGAAGGTTGTAAGGAGCGCGGTCGTTCACGGCAGAGGTGCTCCAGGGGCGGGGATTCGAAGACTCACAGGCAACGGGGACAAGAATCTTTTCCGGGGATAACCAGACCCTTATCCACCGTGATCAGCAAAGCGTACACGAAGCTGGGGATTCAACTTGCAGCTTTGCAAACACCCGCCGCCCCGGTGAAGAAATCTGTGAGTCCGGTGGATGAAGTTTGCTAGGCCGGACAATACCCATTTTCCCCCCTTTTGACATTGAGCGTAATCGCCCGCGCGCAAGGTAGCTTTCAGAACTGATTCCCACAGGGCGCCGGCGAAAGACAGAAGGTGTGTACATAGGACGGGAGAAAAAGCGGACAGGGATGATTCTCATGACTCACAGGCCCAACCTTCCTCCCTCACCTAAGATATCTTAAGATTAGGATTGGATTGTTCAGCGTGCCTGGAAAGCCTTGCCCTGAATTCAAATATTGACTTGCTGGGCCACCTTCAGGTATCGCTTCCATCATCAAAACGGGGCGTTCGGCCCGTCTTCCCAAAATCGCCCCCGTCAAAGATCAGCATCGATCAAAGACCCGCCGCCAGCGTACCGCGACCGGCTCTCGAAACCCTCCCTCCGGCGACCTCCCTCACCAGTTTCTCCCACCTCATTAAGTCTCAGCACACATGCACCTTCAGGAACTGAAGCGCAAAACCCCCGCCGAACTTCTCACCTTCGCTGAAGAGTGCGGCATCGAAAACGCCTCCAACCTCCGCCGCCAGGATCTCATGTTTGGCATCCTCAAGGTGCTGGCGGAGAAAGATACGTCCATCGACGGCGATGGCGTTCTGGAAATCCTGCAGGACGGTTTCGGCTTCCTGCGTTCGCCCGAGGCGAATTATCTGCCGGGTCCGGACGATATCTATGTCTCCCCCAGCCAAGTGCGGCGCTTCGGCCTGCGCACGGGCGATACGGTTGAAGGCCAGATCCGCGCACCGAAGGACGGCGAACGTTATTTCGCCCTCCTTAAGGTCAACACCATCAACTTCGAAGATCCGGACAATGTCCGCCACCGGATCAATTTCGACAACCTGACGCCGCTCTACCCCGACGAGAAACTGTCGATGGAAGTGGAGCAGAAGGATACCAAGAACAAGGATTTGACCGGCCGGGTCATCGAGCTGGTCTCGCCGCTGGGCAAAGGGCAACGCGCGCTCATCACCGCCCAGCCGCGCACCGGCAAGACGATCATGCTGCAGAGCATCGCGAACGCGATCGCCGCAAATCACCCGGAAGTCTATCTGATCGTTCTTCTGATCGACGAACGTCCGGAAGAAGTGACCGACATGGATCGGACGGTGAAAGGCGAAGTTGTGAGTTCGACCTTCGACGAGCCCGCGTCCCGTCACGTCCAGGTTGCGGAAATGGTGATCGAAAAGGCCAAGCGCCTGGTCGAACACAAGCGCGACGTGGTGATTTTGCTGGATTCGATCACTCGCCTTGCGCGCGCCTACAACACCGTGGTTCCGTCCTCGGGCAAGGTGCTGACGGGCGGCGTGGACGCCAACGCCCTACAGCGTCCGAAGCGTTTCTTCGGCGCGGCCCGCAATATCGAAGAAGGCGGCTCGCTGACCATCATCGCGACGGCGCTGATCGATACGGGAAGCCGTATGGACGAAGTCATTTTCGAAGAGTTCAAAGGCACGGGTAACTCGGAAATCGTGCTCGACCGCAAGCTGTCCGATAAGCGCGTGTTCCCGGCCATCGACATCACCAAGTCAGGCACCCGCAAGGAGGAGCTGCTAGTGAAGCCGGGCGATCTGTCGAAGATGTGGGTCCTGCGCCGCATTCTGGATCCAATGGGTGTCCAGGACGGCATGGAGTTCCTGCTCGACAAACTCCGCGATTCCAAGAACAACGGCGACTTCTTCGACCGGATGAACAAATAATCGGTTGGACAACAAAAAAGAGCGGACGTTTCGGCGTCCGCTCTTTTTCTTTGTGCGCGTCCGTCTCTAGATTTTGAGGACCGTCGAGCCGGTCGTTTGACGCGATTCCAAGGCCACATGGGCTTTCGCGGCATCGGTCAGCGGGAAGGTTTGCCCGATATCGATTTTCACCGCGCCGGATTTCACGACCGAGAACAATGCGTCGCAGCCCCGCAGGAGGTCGGCGCGGGTGGCCACGAAATCCCCGAGGCGCGGGCGGGTCATCATCAGCGATCCGCGGGCGGCAAGCTGAAGCGGGTCGACGGCCGGCGCCGGTCCGGAGGCGTTGCCGAAGGCCACCGCGAGTCCGCGCGGCATCAAGCAGTCGAGGGACTTCATGAAGGTATCTTTGCCCACGCCGTCGAAGGCGACCGAAACGCCTTTGCCCTGGGTCAGTTCGCGCACCTGGGCGACCCAATTGTCGTCTTTATAAAGAATGACGTGGGCACAGCCGGCCTCGCGGGCTAGTTTGGCCTTCTCTTCCGACCCCACGGTGCCGATGACGTTGATCCCGAGGTGGCGGGCCCACTGGGCGAGAATGAGACCGACCCCGCCGGCCGCGGCATGGCACAGCACGGTCTCGCCGGCCTTGATGGGCCGAAGTTCCGAGAGCAGATACCAAACCGTCAGGCCGCGCAGCATCATCGCCGCGGCCTGTTCGTCGGTCACACCGTCGGGAATCTTCACCGCTTTGTCGGCCGGGAAAAGGCGCTCGGCAGCATAACCGCCCACGGGGCCAAATCCGTAAGCAACCCGGTCGCCGACCTTCAGATCGGTCACGCCCGCGCCGACGGCCGCGATACGCCCCGCTCCTTCCGAACCCGGAATCAGCGCGATATCGCCAAAGCCTTTGACGCTGGGCGGCACCCTATAAAGGCCGGTGCGGTGATAGGTGTCGATATAGTTCACGCCGGCGTAAGTCTGCGCGATCCGCACTTCGCCCGGCCCGGGCTCGCCGACCGGGACATCGGCAAGCTGCATCACATCGGGACCGCCGTAGGTTTGAACAAGGATTGCTTTGGTCATAGGGGCATCATCGCCTTTTCAAGTTCGAGGAGTGCGATTTTCGTTTCCACGCCGCCGGCGCCGGAGTAACCGCCAAGTCCGTTGGCGCCGACCACACGGTGGCACGGGATGATCACGGGGAAGCGATTGCGTCCGCAAGCTGTGCCCACGGATTGCGCGCTTGCCTTCAAGCGTTTGGCGATATCGCCATAGGTGCGGGTTTGGCCCGCCGGAATCTTGCACATCTCGCGCCACACCTGTTTTTGGAAGGGTGTGCCTTCGATGCGCAGCGGGAGGTCGAAGGTCTCGAGTGTTCCGTCGAAGTAATCGTCGAGCTGGCGTTTGGCGGCCTTCAACAGCGGCGTTGCCTTCTGGTCGCGCGCCCAGCCCCAATCGATGGAGACGATTTCGCCGTCTTCTTCGCTGATGGTGATATCGCCGATGGGGGAGTGCATGGAAAGTTGCGGCATGGGCGCGGCCTTCAGGACGTCAAAGTTTCAATCAAGCCGCGCGCCTCGGTCTGGGGAGCGGAGCACGTCGGGCCATGGCAAACATAGGCCGTCGCGCCGCCTTGCGCAGCAGTTTTGCCGTGGGCGGGATGCGCCTCCGGCAAGGGCGCGCCCGGCGGGAGTTGGCAGAGCACCAGATTCGGAACCGATACCGCTGCGGCGGCGGACAGAAGCGCCGCTGTGTCGGGGCGCTCGGCGTCGCCCACAATGACCACCTGCACGGCGCGTTCCAGAAGCTCGAACCCGTTGAGCAACGCCACCGCATGCGGAAAGGTCTTCATCGCTTCCACTTCAAGCGCATCGACAGTGGCTTTCGCTCGGGCGCGGTACTCCGGATTGCCGGTGAGGTGGAAAGCGCGCGCCAGCGCCGACACCATCGCGCCGTTGCCCGACGGCGCGGCGCTGTCGTTGGCGGTCTTGGTGCGCAGGATCAGGTCATGGGCATCGGACGCGGTGAAGAAATATCCAGCGCCTTCCGCATCCCAATAAAGGTGATGCGCTGTACCAAGCCAAGTTTCCGCCTGGACGAGATAGGACTCCGCGCCGGTCGCGCCATACAAGACCAGCGCGGCGTTGATCATGTTCGCATAGTCGTCGAGCATGGCCGCGCGCTGCAAACGCCCGCGGCAGAATGAATGTCCGAGACGCGCGCGACCCGTCGCGTCTGTCCAGGTCATGGTGCGGCAGATGACCCCGAATGTTTCACGTGCGAGAGCGACCCAGGACGGTTCGGAAAAAGCGAGGCCGGCGCGCGTCAAGGCGGCGATGGTCAGTCCGTTCCAATCGGCAAGGATTTTATCGTCGCGGCCGGGGGCAATGCGTTTCGCCCGCGCGCTGAGAAGCGCGGCGCGTGCCGCGGCAAACCCGTCTTCCGGAGTCTCCGGCCCCGTTCGGCCGATCTGGCGCAGACGGTTGAGGATGGTCCGCCCCTCCCAGTTTCCGTCCGGCGTTACGTCATACACGTCTTTGAAAGCAGCAGAGTCGGCACCCAGGACGGCATCGATCTCGGCCTCCGTCCAGACATAGTATTTCCCCTCTTCGCCCTCGGAGTCCGCGTCATAGGCGGCGGCAAACGCGCCGGTCTCGCCTCTCATGTCGCGGCGGAGCCAGTCGATGGTGTCGCGGGTCCGCGCCGCGAGCAGAGGATCGCGCGTGTGCTGCCACACCAGCGTCATCAGATCGATCAGCTGCGCGTTGTCGTAGAGCATCTTCTCGAAGTGGGGCGCGAGCCAGCGCGCGTCCGTCGAATAGCGGGCGAAGCCGCCCGCGAGATGATCGTACAACCCGCCTTCGCACATGTGGGTCAGCGAGATGACCACGGCATGCGCGAAGCGCGGATTGTGCGTCCTGAGGAACCCGCGCCACAGGAACTCGAACACCACGGGCATGGGAAATTTTGGAGCGCCGTTCATTCCGCCAGCGGAGAAGTCGACATAATCCAGGAGCCGCGTCGCCGCCTCGTCCAGAAGCGCTACCGAAAGGCCGTCGCGCAATCTCTCGGGATGGGAGGAAGCGATAGTCCTCAGGAGTTCGGCGCCGTGTGTCTTCACCTCGTCCTTCCGGTCGCGCCACACCTGCGCGACATGCGCGAGCACCTGCGGGAAACTTGGCCGTCCATAAGCCGGCTCCGGCGGGAAGTAGGTGCCGCCGAAAAACGGTGTCCCGTCCGGCATTGCGAACATGGTCAGCGGCCAGCCCCCCTGCTCGCCGATCAGCGCCAGCGCCTTCTGGTAGATCGCATCGACGTCCGGCCGTTCCTCGCGGTCGACCTTGATATTGACGAAGGCGCGGTTCATCTCCTCCGCGATGACCGCGCTGTCGAAACATTCATGGGCCATCACATGGCACCAGTGGCAGGCCGAATAGCCGATCGAAAGCAGGACGGGGACATCCCGGTCCCGCGCCTCGGCGAAGGCGGCGTCCGACCACGGCCACCAATGGACGGGGTTGTCCTTATGTTGGAGGAGATAAGGGCTCGTTTCGTCCGCGAGGCGGTTCCGGCCGACGTTCATGCACAGGCCTATCGTGGACAGTCGTGGGAGAGAGCCTTAGGTTGAGCTCGCTTGCGGCGCGCGGGCGCATTCGCCTGGTACCCTAGGCGTTCATCCCGCCGACTTCCATCCTCTTTCCTTTGCGAGAATAGTCATGAAGGTCACAATCAATATCGACTGTACGCCGGAAGAAGCGCGCGCGTTCATGGGATTGCCGGATGTGGCGCCGTTCCAGAACGCGATGCTCGAAGAAATGAAAAGCCGGATCAATAGCGCAACGGCCGCGATGGACCCGGAACGGATGCTGAAGACTTTGTTCCCGCTGCAGTCCGAAGGTATGGCGGAGCTTCAAAAAGCGTTCTGGAATCAGTTCACGGGCGCCGGCAAGAAATAATACCGCGTCCATGTTCGATGAGACGATCTTTGCGCTGGCCTCGGCGCCGGGACGAGCGGGCATCGCCGTAGTTCGGATCTCCGGGCCCGACACGCGCACCGCGCTCGCTGCGCTTGGCTGTGGAACGCCCGCACCGCGCAAGGCTACGCGCGCGAAGTTTAGCGACCGCAGCGGCGCCCTGATCGACGACGGATTGATCCTCTGGTTTCCCGCGCCCGCAAGTTTCACGGGTGAGGATGTGGCGGAACTGCACGTCCACGGGGGACGCGCGGTGATTGCTCATCTGTCCGAGATGTTGGCGGGGATCGAGGGTCTGCGGCCTGCCGAACCGGGGGAGTTCACCCGCCGCGCTTTCGAGCACGGCAAGTTCGATCTTACGCAAGCCGAGGCCCTCGCCGACCTGATAGACGCGGAAACGCGGGCGCAGCAGCGTCAGGCGCTGCGCCAAATGGGCGGGGCGCTCAAAGAACTTTACGACGAATGGCGTCACCGCCTGGTTCAGGCCCTCGCCCATCTCGAGGCGGTGATCGATTTTCCGGATGAAGACCTTCCGGAGGACATCGCGGCGCGAATGTGGACGGAGGTCGCCGATCTGAGGCGCGATATCGGCGCGCACCTCGATGACGGCCATCGCGGCGAGCGCACGCGCGACGGTGTGCATGTTGCGATCATTGGTCCGCCCAACGCAGGCAAGTCGAGTCTACTCAACGCCCTCGTCCGCCGGGATGCGGCGATCGTCTCGGATATACCCGGCACGACGCGCGACGTGATCGAGGTTCACCTCGATCTTGGCGGTTACGCCGTGACGATTGCGGACACCGCGGGTCTGCGCGACGCGGGAGACATCATTGAAGATGAGGGAATCCGCCGCGCCCACAAACGCGCGAAGGAGGCCGATCTCAAGATCGCGCTTTTCGACGGCGCGATTTATCCCGCGCGCGATGCCGCGACAGAAGCTTTGCGCGACGGGCGAACCTTGGCCGTCGTCAACAAGGCCGATGTAATCAAGGGCGCGCGGACATTCGACGCGCGCGAGGACCTTCACTTCATCTCGGTGAAGTCAGGTTTTGGCCTCGCGGAATTTTTGCGGGCGTTGGAAGACCGTGTCCGCGCCGAAAGCGATACCGGCGTGTCGGCGCCGTTAAGCCGCGCCCGGCACCGAGTCGCTTTGGAAGAATGCGCCGCGGCGCTCGACCGGGCCACGGCGGCGCCCTTGGCGGAACTGGCCGCCGAAGACCTGCGACTCGCGGCGCGCGCTCTTGGCCGGCTGACCGGCCGGGTCGATGTCGACGAGATTTTGGACGTCGTTTTCCGCGATTTCTGCATCGGGAAGTAAGTCCGGTAAAAATATTATTTGCCGCGGGCAGCGGCGGCGCGCTGGTTCTTGCCCCTTAAAAGCCGTTGGGCTGGGGCGCGGTCCCGCGATATAAGGGCGCACCTTATCCACAGTTTTTCCCGGACTTATCCATGGTTCCTGCGCGGAACGGGACATACGACGTTATTGTTGTCGGCGGCGGACACGCCGGATGTGAGGCCGCGGCGGCGGCGGCCCGGTTTGGCGCGCGTACTCTCCTGATCACGCATAAGGTCGAGACCATCGGCCAAATGTCGTGCAACCCGGCCATCGGTGGCCTCGCCAAAGGCCACCTCGTCCGGGAGATCGACGCACTTGACGGAATCATGGGCCGGGCGACGGACTTGGGCGGCATCCAGTTCCGCATGCTGAACCAGTCCAAAGGGCCCGCCGTCCGCGGCCCGCGGGCGCAGGCCGACCGCAAGCTCTATAAAAAAGCCGTTCAGGACCTCCTCGCGGCCCAACCGAATCTCGACATCCGTGCCGGCGGCATCGAAGATTTATTAATTGATTCAATGGGTTGTCGCGTTTTGGGCGTTGTCGCTCAAGATGGGACGGAAATTCACGCGGGCGCCGTCGTTCTCACCACGGGCACTTTCCTCAATGGCCTTATCCATCGGGGCGAGCAGCGCATTCCCGCCGGCCGGATTGGGGAAGCCCCGGCCCTGGGCCTGTCCGAAACGCTGAAGCGGCTCGCCTTTGGCGTCGGTCGCCTCAAGACCGGGACGCCGCCGCGCCTCGACGGGCGCACCATCGACTGGGCGAATTTGGAGATGCAGTCCGGGGACGACCCGCCGGAGCCCTTCTCGTTCCTGACGGATAAGATCACGACGCCCCAAGTCCAGTGCGGCGTCACCTACACCAGCCCCGAAGGCCATGCCCTGATTCTCGCCAATAAGAGCCGGGCCCCCATGTATAACGGCCAGATTCAAAGCGCCGGGCCCCGCTATTGTCCGTCCATCGAGGACAAGGTGGTGCGGTTTTCGGATCGCGAGCGGCACCAAATTTTCCTTGAGCCAGAAGGACTTGACGACGATACCGTTTATCCGAACGGGATCTCCACATCGCTGCCGGAAGATGTGCAGCTCGCCCTCCTGAAGACCATCAAAGGGCTCGAGAAGGCCGTCATGCTGCAGGCGGGCTACGCCATTGAATACGATTATGTGGACCCCCGCGAACTTCACGCGACCTTGGAAACGCGAAAAGTCGCTGGCCTCTATTTCGCCGGTCAAATCAACGGCACGACCGGCTATGAAGAAGCCGCCGCCCAAGGCCTCATCGCGGGTCTGAATGCAGCCCGTAGGGTTGCCCATTCGTCGCCGGTCACCTTCGACCGGGCCGAGGGCTACCTCGGCGTCATGGTTGACGATCTCACGACCCTCGGCACCAGCGAGCCCTATCGGATGTTCACCTCGCGCGCGGAGTATCGCCTCCAATTGCGGGCGGACAATGCGGACCTTCGCCTGACGCAAAAAGGCGTCGCGGCCGGGTGCGTCGGATCTTTCCGCGCCGCCCATTTCGCCGCCAAAAAAGCGGCCCTGGATGCTGTTCGCGCCGAATTACAGGCGATTTCCGTGACGCCGATGGAACTCCAAAAGCGGGGCGTTGCGGTCAATCAGGACGGCGTCCGCCGCAACGGAACCAATATTCTGTCCATGCCAGGCATGACTTACGCGCGTCTACGTGAGCTGTTCCCGACCCTGCCGGAGGCGCCTTCCGCCATTGTCGAGCAGGTGGAGATTGAGGCCCGCTATGCGGGCTACATGGACCGGCAAACGGCGGACATTCACGCCTTCCGCCGCGATGAGGCGCTCCGGCTGCCGGAGAACCTCGACATTGACGCCGTGGGGGGTCTCTCCAATGAGGTCAGGCAGAAACTGAAGACCAGCCGCCCCGCGACTTTGGGCGCTGCCGCGCGAATCCCGGGGGTGACCCCCGCCGCTCTCACAGCCCTGCTCCGCCATGTTCGCCGGGAGCGCGACGCTGATGTCGCCTGAGTGTTTCACGTGAAACACTCCGCTCTTAATACTCCTGAAGCCGTCCGCACCGCCTTCGACGTTTCACGTGAAACATTGGAGCGGTTGAAAACCTATGCAGACCTGCTCGTCAAATGGAACGCGAAGATTAACCTTGTTAGTCCCGATTCCATCCCCAGCCTATGGGAGCGCCATATCGCTGATTCGGCTCAGCTTTTCCGGTTTATTCCCCAAGATTCCCCGGATTTGTTGGATGTGGGATCCGGCGCGGGCTTTCCGGGTCTTGTCCTCGCGATCCTCGGCATCCCCAACGTCCATCTTGTCGAGGTGGACCAACGGAAAGTGGCCTTTATGCGCGAGGCGGCCCGCCTCACCGGCGCCGCCGTGACCTTCCACCCGGCGCGGATCGAAAATATCCCCGCTTTTCAGGTTCAAGTCGTCACCGCGCGCGCCTTGGCCCCTCTCGAAAAGCTTCTGGACTGGACCGCGCCGTTCCGGGGGCCCTACACCACCTGCGTCTTCCTGAAGGGCCAAACCGTTGAGGCTGAATTGACGGATGCGCACAAGAGATGGACAATGGTTGTGGATCGGCATCAAAGCCTGACCGATCCCTCAGGAACCATTCTTTCCCTCCGCGAGGTCCGCCGTGTCCGAGACGACAACGTCCGAGACGAGCCCCCCCGTCAGCGAAAATAAGCCGCGCCGTCCGCGGGTTATCGCTATTTCCAATCAGAAAGGCGGGGTCGGCAAAACGACCACGACGGTCAACCTCGCCACCGCCATGGCGGCGGTGAACAAGCGCGTCCTGGTGATCGATCTTGATCCGCAGGGCAACGCCTCCACCAGCTTCGGCATCGATCAGAAGCACCGCGCGGTGAACGCCTATCACCTGTTGACCGGTGGCGCCGATATGAATGCGGCTGTCGTACCGACCACTATTCCCGACCTCAGCATTGTTCCGTCAGGCGTTGACCTTGCCGCGGCCGAACTCGAACTCGTCGACCTGGAGAACCGCCAGGCCCGTCTCAAGGATGCTCTGGCCGGCCATGCTCAGAACTGGGATTTCATTCTCATCGACTGCCCGCCCTCGCTGGGCCTCTTGACCCTCAACGCGCTGGTCGCCGCGGACGCCGTGATGGTGCCGTTGCAGGCGGAATTCCTTGCATTAGAAGGGGTTAGCCAACTTGTGCGGACCATTGAACGGGTCAAGAAGAGCTTCAACCCCGCGCTCGAACTTCAAGGCATCGTGTTGACGATGGTTGACCGCCGCAACTCGCTTTCGGTCATGGTCGAGAACGATGTCCGCGAATTCTTCGGGCAAAAAGTCTACGCCACGACCATTCCGCGCAACGTGCGGATCTCCGAGGCGCCCTCGCACGGCAAGCCCGTCCTTCTCTATGATTTCAAGTCGACGGGCTCGCGCGCCTATCTCGATCTCGCCGGCGAAGTGCTCAAGCGCGAGAGTGCCGCCGCATGAACGCCGATAGTCCGAAACGCCTTGGCCGGGGACTGAACGCTCTCTTCGGCGATCAGGAGTCCGCACCCGCACCCGCCGCCCCGGTCGCGGCGCCGGCGGCGGCTGCCCCGGCGGTGGCCGCCGCGGTTGCCGGGCCGATCACGCGCCTGCCCGTCGATCTGCTTTCGCCTTCGCCCTATCAGCCGCGCCGGCATTTCGATGAGACGGCGCTGGCCGAGCTTTCCGACTCGGTGCGCGAGAAGGGCGTGATCCAGCCGCTGCTCGTCCGGCCAGACCGCGCGAAACCGGGCCACTATGAAATCATCGCCGGCGAACGCCGCTGGCGCGCGGCGCAACGCGCGCAAGTGCATGAAGTGCCGGTGCACCTTGCCGATCTCTCCGACGCCGAAACCCTCGAAGTCGCGCTGATCGAGAATCTCCAGCGTCAGGATCTGACGCCGGTGGAAGAAGCGCGCGGCTATCAGCGCATGCTCGAGGAGTTTGGACATACGCAAGAGCGCGTCGGCGAAATCGTCGGCAAGTCGCGTGCGCACGTTGCCAATACGCTTCGCCTTCTCAATCTCCCCTTCTCCGTTCTGCAGATGCTCGAAGAGGGCAAGATCACCGCGGGCCAGGCGCGCCCGCTGATCGGTGTCTCGCGCGCCGAAGAGATCGCCCGCGAAGTCGTCAAGAAGGGCATGAGCGCGCGCCAAGCCGAACGCTACGCAAAAAGTTTCGGCCGGAAAAAACGCGCCGCCAATATGCTGCCCAAAGACACCGACACGGCGGCGCTGGAACAGAGTCTCGCCAAGTCGACCGGGTATAAGGTCAACATCGCGTTCGACGGCACCGGCGGTACGGTGACCATTTCCTACGCCAGCCTCGAGCAGCTCGACGACATCGTGCACCGTCTTTCGACCGGCGCGCCGCGCCACGAGCTGCACGACTAAAATCCGATGCTTCCGCTGGTCCCGTTTTATTTTCTCCGTCACGGCGAGACGGGTTGGAATCGCCGCCGCGTCATGCAAGGCCACATCGACATCGCGCTGAACGATGTCGGTATTCGCCAGGCGATGGATGTCGCGCCGGCCGTCGGCAATCTTCCGATCAAAACGATTTGCACCAGCACGCTTGCGCGCGCCCGTCGCACCGCCGAGATCGTCAACGTGAACAACGTCCCGATCGTTGTGCTCGACACGCTGAAGGAATGCGGCTTCGGCGTATACGAAGGGCAGGATTCCAACGGCGCGTGGCGTGCGGATTGGATGGCTGGCGGAGCGATCGAAGGCGGTGAGCGGCGCGTCGACTATATCGCGCGGGTGCGTCGCGCGCTGACGGACGCGCTGTCACAACCCGCGCCTGTTCTCATCGTTGCCCATGGTGGGACTTTCTGGGCGATGGAAGAGCTTCTCGGGGAAACGGTGCATGTGCAGAACTGCACGCTGTTCCATCTCACGCCGCCGGCGGGTGAGCGCAAACATTGGAAGGCGACGCAGGTTGCGTGTCCGGTGGAGCCGCCGCTCGCCATCGGACAGGGCCGCTAACGGCGTCCGCCGCGGCCGACTTGCGCCAGCTGCATGAAGGCGCGTTCGATCAACGCCTCTGCCGGCATGTCCGTGGTCTTGGCCTGCATCTCGGCCTCGGTCACGATCTCAAGCCCGCGTGCGAGCAGGGTCTCGCTCCAACGATTGGCCTGGCTTGTAAAGCGCGTCTTGAATTTGAAGAAGATCGGCGGGCGCAACATCGAGACCGCGGCGTCGGCGCTCTTGCCGTCGGACATGCGCCCGCGTGTTTCATGCAAGCGCGACAAATGCCGCGACACCATCGTCAGGAGGCTGATCGGCGACGTGCCTTCGTTCACGAGGCGGCCATAAACACGTTGCATGGTGACGTGATCGCCGTCGGCAAGCGCGTAAACGAGATCGTCGACGCCGAACCCCGCCGTGTCTCCGACGCAGGCCAGCACGTCTTCCTCGGTGACGGTGCCCGCGCCGCCCTTGTAGATAATGAGCTTCTCCAGCTCGCGCCGCGAAAGCTCGCGGTCCCCGCCAAGATGATCGACCAGCCACGACAGGGCTTCGGGCGCGATCTGCAACCCTGCGGCGCGCAGCATTTCACGCGCAACGCCTTCAACCGCGTCGGCGGTATCGGCATAACAGGGCAGCGCGGCGAGACGTTCTCCGCCTTCGAACGCCAGCCGCAGCTTGGAGCGCGGACTTAAGTCTCCCCCCGTCACCACGACCAGGGCATCGCCGACCGCATCGCCGTCGAAAGATTCGAAAAGCTCGCCGAGGCTGTCGCCGGCATCGCGCACGCGCACCACCCGGCGTCCGCCGCCGAAGGACATGGCCGCCGCCTCATCGCGCAGCCGCGCGGGATCGTCGCGCAGCGCATCGCCCGGAATTTCAACGACGCGGAAAGGATCGTCCACCGACCCGGCAACCGCCTTGGTCAATCCGTTGAGGCGCTCGCGCACCAAGCCGGAGTCCGGTCCGTACACCAACACCGCGCGGATTTTTGGGTCCGGTTTGGAGACGAAGGCGTCCGCGCGTCCCGTTATCTTCATAAGAGAGAGTCTTCCTTATGGGCCGCAGCCGGAAACCACAGACCCAGGGCCACAGACCTACGGCTGCGCTTGCGCGACGGGCTTCTCCAAGCGCTGATGGAAATAGACCGCAAGCCGCGTCTTGATCTCCTCGCCCACGCGGCGAATGGCGCGGTTCTCCGCGTCGGCCTGCGAGGCGACCGTCGCATATTGCTCGTCGAGGATGTTGTAGCTCACGATCGCCTGGACCCTGTCGTCAACCAGCCGCGACGGACCCTGGTTCAGGATGAAATTCGCCGTGAGGATGTAATTCGCGCGCGAGCTGGTGGCATCGCGCCGCACGCCGATTTCCTCGATTCGGGTCGTGAGATGCACTTCAAGATCGTAAACCGGCTTCTCGGTGCCGCGCGGCTGCAATTGCTCGCGCAGGACCTGACGCAGCTTCTGGCCTTGACGATCGGGCAGCGGGCGGATCACGACCTGACGCATGGCGTCATTCACATCCGGCGCCGCCGACATGCTGCGCTCGCCGTAGAGCGGCGTGAAACCACAGCCGCTCACGGCGGTAAGAACCGCCATGAGCGCAATGGCGCGCAGAGCTGAAGCCGCGACTTTCATTAGGCCACGATGTTGACGATTTTTTCCGGAACCACAATGACTTTTCTGGGCGCCTTGCCGTCGAGCTGCTTCGCCACAGCCGGCAAATCCAGCGCCGCCGTTTCGCAGGTCTTGGCGTCGGCGCCTTTGGCGACCGTGATGGTGCCGCGCAGTTTGCCGGTCACTTGAACCGCCATGGTCACGACATTGTCTTCCAGTAGCGCCGGATCGTGCGCCGGCCATGCCCCTTGCGCCAGGATGGTGGAATTGCCCAGCAGCTCCCACATCTCCTCGGCGATATGCGGCGTCAGCGGATTGACGATCTGCGCGATGATCGAGACCCCGAAGCGGTAGACGGCGTCACCGCCGGTGACCTTGCGGTCCATGTCCTCGACGCGGTTCGTCAGCTCGCGGATCCGCGCGACGGCTGAATTGAAACGGAACTTCTCCAGGTCGTCGCCCACCGCGGCGATGGTGCGGTGGATCTGGCGCAACACGGCCGCCGCCGGCTCACTCACGTCTGGCGGGACGTCCTGGGCCGGGATTTCGCTCGCCTGAACAGCCATGCGCCACAGCCGGTTGAGGTAACGCCACGCGCCTTCGATTCCGGCGTCGGTCCATTCCAGATCGCGCTCCGGCGGAGAGTCGGACAGCATGAACAACCGGGCCGCGTCGGCGCCGTAGGTCTCGATGATGTGCTGCGGGTCGACCGTGTTCTTCTTCGACTTCGACATCTTCTCGGACCGGCCGACGGTAATCGGCAGGCCCTTGGCGGTCGCGACGCCGTTGACGATTTCCACCGCGCCCGGTTCAACCCATGTGCCGTCGGCGGCGCGGTAGGTTTCGTGACAGACCATGCCCTGGGTGAACATGCCCGCGAACGGCTCTTTCATATCCAGATAGCCGCACGCCGACATCGCCCGGGTGTAGAAGCGCGAGTAGAGCAAATGCAGAACCGCATGCTCCACGCCGCCGATATATTGATCGACCGGCAGCCACTTCATCGCCTCGGCCTTGTCGAACGGCCGGTCGCTGACCTGGGGCGAGCAGAAGCGCGCGAAGTACCACGAGGATTCGACGAAGGTGTCAAAAGTGTCGGTCTCGCGGGTGGCATCGGCGCCGCAGCTCGGGCACTTCACGTGTTTCCACGTCGGATGGCGTTCCAGCGGGTTGCCCGGCTTATCGAAGGTGACATCCTCGGGCAACGTGACCGGCAGGTCTTTGTCGGGCACAGGCACCGGACCGCATTTCGCGCAATGAATGATCGGGATCGGGCAGCCCCAATAGCGCTGCCGTGAAACGCCCCAATCGCGCAGGCGATACTGCACCGTGCCTTTGCCCAGTTTCAGTTGCTCCAGCTTTTCGATCGCGGCGCGTTTCGCGCCGTCCACCTTCAAGCCGTTCAGGAAGTCGGAATTCACGATGACGCCGTCATCGGTGAAGGCGACGCTCCCCGATTCCAGCTTTTCCGTGAACGCGGCGGCGTCCTCACCCACCGGCGCCACGACGCAGTACACGGGCAAGCCGTACTTGCGCGCGAACTCCATGTCGCGCTCGTCGTGACCCGGGCAGCCGAAGATCGCGCCGGAGCCGTAATCCATCAGCACGAAGTTCGCGGCATACACCGGAACCGTGCGGTTCGGATTGAACGGATGACGCGCGCGCAGTCCTGTATCGAAGCCCTTCTTCTCCGCCATTTCGATCGCGGCAGTGGATGTGCCGGTGCGGCCGCACTCGGCGATGAACTCCGCCAGGCCCGGATTGGTCTCGGCCAGTTTCGCCGCCAGGGGATGCTGCGCCGAGATCGCGCAGAAGGACGCGCCGAACAAAGTGTCGGGCCGCGTGGTGAACACTTCCAGGGATTCACCGCGGTCCGTCTTGTCGGCGTTCACCAACGGCCACTGCACCCGCGCGCCTTCGGAACGGCCGATCCAGTTGTGCTGCATCACGCGGACTTTGTCGGGCCAGCGGTCCAGGGTCTCGATCGCCTTCAGCAAATCCTCGGCGTAATGGGTGATCTTCAGAAACCATTGGGACAGCTTGCGCTGCTCCACGTCCGCGCCCGAACGCCAGCCCTTGCCGTCGATCACCTGCTCATTGGCCAGCACCGTATGCTCGACCGGATCCCAGTTCACCCAGGACTCCTTCCGGTAGGCCAAGCCCGCCTTGAGGAAGTCCAGGAACATCTTCTGTTCGTGCTTATAATATTCGGGCTCGCAGCTCGTGACCTCGCGGCTCCAGTCCAGCGAGAATCCCAGCGGCCGGAATTGATCGCGCATGACCTGTATATTCTGGCGCGTCCATTTGCCCGGATGCACGCCGCGCTCCAGCGCCGCGTTCTCGGCCGGCAATCCGAAGGCGTCCCAGCCCATCGGATGCAGGATGTTGAAGCCCTTGGCCTTCTTGTAGCGCGCGACCACGTCGCCCAGGGTGTAGTTGCGCACGTGCCCCATGTGCAGGCGCCCCGATGGGTACGGAAACATCTCCAGCACGTAGTACTTCGGCTTCGAAGAATTTTCTTCGACCGTGAAACACTTGCGATTCGCCCAAACGTCTTGCCACTTCGCTTCCGTCCGGCGGAAGTTATGGCGCTCTTCCGGTGATGCCATTGCAATTCAAGACCACCCGTTGCCGGTGGCCCTACCCAATTCTGTTTTGAAAAGTGCTGCGTGGACTCTGCAGCAAATGAGCCGAGTTAGTCTTTTTCCGCCACGGCACGAAGTCGAAGATCGCGCGCGCGCGACAGCACAGCGTTTTCGAATTCCGTGGTCATCTCAGCGTTCACCGGCGCATCGCTCCACACGCCGCCCGAACGCGTCTGGCGGAAGATCGAAATGCGGATGCCGTCGGCGCGCAGGGTGGGGCCGAGGATGTAAACGTTTACCTTGAAGCGCTCGTCCGGCGTTTCGGGCGGGGCGTACCATTCGCTGATGATCACGCCGCCGAACGGATCGGCGGAGGCGAGCGGCATGAACGCCATGGTGTCCAGCGACGCGCGCCACAGGTAGGCGTTCACCGCCACCGGCGCGGCGACCGCGTTTTCCTTCGAGCCGCCGAACAGGGTCAGGCCGACGCCGCCGTTCGAGAAGATGGTGTCGCGGTTTTCCGTGACGGTCCCGGCGACGCCTTCATAGGTCTTCCCGGAGCTGCAGGACGCCACGAGGGTGGCCGACAGCACCAAGGCCAAGGCTGTCGCCGCGCGCGTTGTCCGTGAAACTCGAACGTTCATTCTTACCAATCTCCTGCCGGGGGCGCGGGGCCCGCGGTAACTGCGCCCTCGAGGTCCCATCGGGGTCCTCTGGGGCGGCAAGGGGAGGCCGTTATAGCCAACCCGCGCCCCCTTGCGAAGGGCCTGCGGAAACGGCGCAACTCCGCG
Source organism: Rhodospirillaceae bacterium (assembly GCA_041905525.1). GTDB lineage: Bacteria > Pseudomonadota > Alphaproteobacteria > Rhodospirillales > Rhodospirillaceae > SHVO01. The sequence continues at coordinate 54,611 of JAYRKY010000002.1, read as the reverse complement.
CCATCATGATGTTTTTTGGGTCCAAAATGTGTATAGCCGGGCCACCCCGGGCGCGAGCTTCATAAAACCGTAAAGTTACTGTCACGAAATTCACCGCCTTCTGGTCATAGGGTCCCCCCGCTCCCGCCGGTACCCGCGGACCCACCCGCCTCAGCCATTCTTTCTAAAGGGCCATAAAATTATGAAAAAACAACAACTTATCGCCAGCTTGCTGATGGCGACCGCGGCTTTTGTGCCGGTTAAGGCCTCCGCCCAGAGCACGGGCGACCTCGCCCGAGAAATCCAAGTGCTGAAGGACCAGCTGGGCGCGCTGCAAAAGCAGCTCGAGACGCTCCAGGCCCGCGAAGCGGAAGGCCGGGCGGCTCTTGAGAAGGAAACCGAGGCGCGTGAGGCCGCCGAACGCGCGGCGCGGGAGCAAAATCTCGCGGCGGGCGGAAAGAATGTGATCGAAGCCGGCACCGTAAAGATGATTCCGCCGGCCAATCCCAAGGTGACGCAGTCCGGAACGAACCGCTTCGCCCTTTCGAGCGCCGACGGCGCCTGGACCATCGCCCCGACGGGCCGCATTCACTTCGACATGGGTCTTTATCTGAATCAGGACCCTGAAGGGGTCACCGGTCCCGGCACCTCCGCGGGCGGAAAATTCTCGAACGGGGTGAACGCGCGCCGCGCGCGTCTTGGTATCTCGGGCCGCGCCCTCAGCGACTTCACCTATTCGCTGATCCTCGACGCCGGCGGGACGCAAGACGGCGCCGCCACCATCAACGAAGCGCGCCTCGGTTACGCAGGTCTGCGCAACACCGTGTTCGAAATCGGCTACGGCCCGCAGTACTTCCAACTCGACGACAGCACCAGCTCGAACGACATCGTTTTCATCGAGCGCTCGTCGCCGGGAAATATCGCCGGCGGTTTCACGGGCGGGGACAATCGCTTTTCCATCGGTGCGCGCACGTGGGAGTCGAATTGGTTCGCCGCCGCGGCCATCACCGGCTCGACGCCGAACGTCTCGCATGCATTGTCGACGCGCGGGTTCGGCGCCTACACGCGCCTCTCCTATAATCCGATCCAAACGGATCTGAGTTCGCTGCATCTCGGGGTCTCCGCCTCGAAGCTGTTCGAAGTCCCGAACAGCGGGCCGAACACACCCGCCACCGTCACCCTCGCGGACCGTCCGGAAGTGCGCATCGACACCACCAATCTCCTGAACACCGGCGCCATCGGGAATGCGCTCAATCCGGTGACGGGCGTCGAGATCTTCGGCGCGCAAACCGCGGCGGCGTTCGGCGGCCTCTTCATGCAGGGCGAATACAGCTGGGATATCGTCAAGCGCCGCGAAGGTCCGGCGGCGAACCTACACGGGGGTTATATCCAAATGAGTTACACCATCGGCGGACGGCGCACCTACGTTCCTGCGACCGGCACGTACTCGGGCGTGAACCCGGTCACGCCATTCTCGCCCAAGACCGGCGGATGGGGCGCCTTCGAATTCGCCGCGCGCGTCAGCTATATGGACCTGGTCGACAATTACACGTCCAGCAAGCTTGCCGCGGATCAGCCCTACATGGTCAACGGCGGCCGTCAGACCAGCTATACGGCAGGCCTCAACTGGTTCTGGAATTCGAACATGCTGTGGAAGTTCAATTACGTTCACACCGCATTCGACAAGGCCAACCCGATCACCGCCACCAGCGCATTGCCGATCCCGCTCGGTCTTTCGCTTGATACGATCGTGGCGCGCTTCCAGGTCATGTACTAGCTAAAGCGCCTTTCGGCGGATGACCTTTTCGCCTAGGGTATCGGCGAAACAGGGGTTCCGATGAAGTTGTTGCGTTATAGCACGTGTGCGCTGATCGCGGCGGCGGTTACGCCGCAGGCTGCGCAGGCCGCCGATCCCATCACCGTGAGCCTCGGCGGCTTCGTGCGGCAGTATTTCTTTGTCGCCGACCAAACCGAAGCCCCGGGCGAAGACATCAATGCCGCGGGCATGTTCACCGACGCGCGCATCGCGGTGGACGGGCGAACCGTGCTCGACAACGGCATCACCGTGCGCGCGTATATGCGCTTCAAGGCCAAAACCCGCGAAACCTCGAACCTCGATGAAGGGTTCGTCGAGATTGTCAGCGGGCTGGGCCGCATCCGCGCCGGAGAACGCGCCGGGGTGAATTATTCCATCATGGGCGACCCGGTGCCGCAGGCGTTCCTGTCGACCTACGAAGAAGTGGTCGGCGATGCGCTTCTTGCACGCAACGGCATCACCTTGCGCGACGCGTTCACGTTCAAACGTTTCACCGGCAACGCGCTCGGCATTTCGTATCATACGCCGGAGATCGCCGGCTTTCAGGCGGGTGTCACCTATCATCCGACGCCGCGCTCGTGGGAAGGTCCGGTCAATAAAGCGCTCATGCCGAACAACGCGTTCGACGTCACCGCGCATTATCAAGGCGACTATAGCGGTGGCACCTATCGTCTCACCGGCGGCTATTTCCATTCCAACTCGCGCACCGGCGGCAATGACGGCGTCGAAGCGTGGAACCTCGGCGCGGGGATCACCTACGGCGGCTGGGAGCTTGCGGGCGCGTACATCAACGCGACGCCGGCCAGCGGGCTTGACGAAAAAGCGTGGACGGTCGGACTCTTTTACGCCATCGGCCCGATCCAGCTTTCCGCCGATTACCGCGAGGCGAAGCGGCGCGCGGTCGCGGGCCGTATGTTGTTCGAATACACCGACCGCATCACGCTGCAGTCGGCCTATAAGCTTGGGCCCGGCATCAGCGTCGGCCTCGCGGGATTCTACGGCGACCAGACCGACGTCGCAGGCTTGCAGTGGGACGGCGGCGGGATATTGAGCGGCCTCAAGGTCGACTTCTAACCTAGATCGACCGCATCACATGTCACGCACGATGGGCGACGACGATGCGGCCGAGGCAGCCACGGCCGAAAAGCGCAAAAAGAAAATTGCCGGCTGGCGCGAATGGGTGTCGCTGCCCGACTGCCATATCAAGCGCATCAAGGCCAAGCTGGACACGGGCGCGCGTACGTCGGCTTTGCACGCCTCGAAAATCACGCCGTTCACCAAGGACGGCGCCGCCTATGTGCGGTTTGTGGTACATCCGCTGCAACGCAAGAAGAGGCCGGCGGCGACGTGCGTTGCGCTGGTCATCGACCATCGACGCATCATGGATTCTGGCGGCCGGTCGGAAGAGCGCTACGTAATCCGCACAACATTGCTCATCGGCCAAACGCAATGGCCGGTAGAACTGAGCCTCACCAACCGCGATCAGTTGGGTTTTCGCATGTTGATCGGCCGCCAGGCGTTGCGGCGTCGCTATCTGGTCGACCCCGCGCGTTCCTTCGTCACCAAACTTAAACGCTCCAAACGCGAAAAATAATTTAGGGATCAACCCCGTTTGCAGCGCGTTTAGGGGGCGGCTAAAGTTAGGCCCTCAAACGATCGTTTGATTCGCTTTTGTATTTCCGTACCGGTGCTCCGATGAAATTTGCGATGCTCGCGCGCAATCCCGAACTCTATTCGCACCAGCGCATCGTCGCTGCGGCGCGGGCGCGCGGACACGAGATCGACGTCGTCGACACCCTGAAATGCTACATGAATATCGCGTCTCACCGTCCGGAGGTTCGCTACAAGGGCCGCCCGCTTGAAGGCTATGACGCGGTGATCCCGCGTATCGGGGCCTCGATCACCTTCTACGGTCTCGCAGTGCTGCGCCAGTTCGAGATGATGGGCGTCTATCCTCTCAATGAGTCCGTGGCGATCGGACGGTCGCGCGACAAGCTCCGCTGTCTGCAGCTTCTGTCGCGCAAGGGCATCGGCCTGCCGGTTACCGCGTTCGCGCACGCCACCAGTCAGCCGGACGATCTCATCGACATGGTCGGCGGCACGCCGCTGGTGATCAAACTGCTGGAAGGCACGCAAGGGATTGGCGTCGTGCTCGCCGAAACCCGGTCATCCGCGAAGAGCATGATCGAAGCCTTCGGCGGCGTGGAGGCGAACATCCTCGTCCAGGAGTTCATCAAGGAAGCGGGCGGCGCGGACATTCGCGCCTTCGTGATTGGCGGCAAGGTGGTCGCGTCGATGTTGCGCCAAGGCGCGCCCGAGGAGTTCCGCTCGAATCTCCACCGCGGCGGGAAAGCGCTTGAAGTGAAAATCACGCCGGAAGAACGTTCGACGGCGGTCCGCGCGGCGAAGACCATGGGCCTCAATGTTTGCGGCGTGGACATGCTGCGCTCCAATCACGGGCCGGTTGTGATGGAGGTGAACTCCACACCCGGGCTCGAAGGGATCGAGCTTGCGACAGGCAAGGACATCGCCGGCATGATCATCGAATTTCTCGAGCGCAGCGCCGCTCCGAACAAGACCCGCACCAAAGGCGAAGGCTGATCCCGAGTCGCCGACACGCCGAGCCTACGAGTTGACACAGCCGTAAGCAGACTTCCGGCGGGGTCTTTTTTACAACAGTTGGGTGGTGCCACGGGCCGAGTCTGTGCGGTATTTGCCACAACCTGGGCTATTTATAAGGCGGCGAACCTCGTCGTGTTGACCGGTTCTACTTGGGGTGCAAATTTAGATGGAATACCCAAGGAGGGCGCAGGTCAGGTGCGCGCCGCGACTGTCATGAAACGCTTCGGTTCCGCTCTCGCGCTGGTCTCTACCCTCTTCGTGGGGTTGAGTTCTCATGCCATGGCGGCCGAGGTCCAGGCGCCCGCTCCCGCCACGGAAACCGCGGTTTCTCCCGCATCGCAGCTTTCAGTTTCTTCGAACAATAGCCTGCGCATCGGCTACCAGAGCCCTGTAACCGGGGCGTTCAGTCTCGGTGCCCCGCTGGTGACCAGCCGGGCGTCCGCCGGCGGACTCAGCGTCGCCCGGGCCCAGGACGTCAACGCCCGCTATTCGACTCACTTCCTCGGGGGCGACTTCGGCGTGTACGGCGGTTACGCCGATCAGCCCTCGACCCTCGCCCTTTCGCCCGCCGCGTCGTGGAATTTCGGCGCCACCGCCGGATATGCCGGCGTTTATGTGATCGGCGGCGTCAGCAACACCACATCCTTCGGCCCGTTCATCGGCCGCGAAGGATGGGCCGCCGGTCTCGGCTATGAAATCGGCTCGGTCGATCTGCGCCTGACCTACGCCGCCGAAGGCAGCGACATCGGCCGCGTCAGCCGCGTCGCCGAATCCCAGCAGATCACCCTGGGCGGCATCTACTCGTTCAGCTCACGCTTCCGCCTCAATGCGGACGCGTTCTACAGCGACTACAGTCGCGGCACGGCTTATCTCACCAGCCCGAACGGCAAGGCGCCGCAGGGCACCGGCGCGCGCGTCGGCGTGCAGCTGCGATTCTAACAGCAGCCTCTTCCCTCAAGCGTCCACCGCAAAACTGATTCCTGCGATGCCGGCGAAACCTGCGCGGCGTAGTCCGTTCAGTATGCGTGGCGACACGCCGCCCAACGCCAGCACCGGAACGCGCGAGGTCCTCAGCCACGCCGCCGCGCGCGTCACACCAAGCGCGGCGCGCTCCGGATGACTGCGTGTCGGCAGGACGGGAGAGAGCAAGGCCGCGTCGGCCCCGATCGCGTGGGCGCGCGCAAGTCCGCGCGCGCTATGCGCGGCGACGCTGAGAAAGCGCCGGCGCAACCAAAGTCTCGCGCCGCTCGATGGACCACGCTTCGCGGCATGCTCCGGCAGATGCAAGCCATCGGCCGCCAGCGCCGCGGCCAGGCGCCAATCCGCCGCGACCAGAAAAAGAAGCCCACGCCGACGGCAGGCCGACGCGATGCGCCGCGCGACGTCCGCGCGGTTGGCGGCCGCGTAGTGCCGCAAAATCACCGCGCTCCCGCGCGGCAAGCGCGCCAGCGCCGCCTCGACGCGCGGCGTGCGCGCCTCATCGGTCAGGAAACAGACGCGCGGAAACCTTTGCGGTTTGAGCTGCCGGGCGCCGTTTGCTAGCAATAGAGACATGAGTGATTCTAACAACCCGCGCGAAAATCTCGACACCGTATTAGGGCAGATCGCCTCGGCCGCGCGCTCGGTTTCGCGTGCGCCGTCCGAGGTCACGCTGATCGCCGTCAGTAAAACACACGCCGCCGATCGGATCGCGCCGCTGATCGCCGCGGGGCACCGCGATTTCGGCGAAAACCGCGTTCAGGAGGCTCAGGCGAAGTGGCCCGCTCTCAAAGCGCCGGTGAAAGATCTGCGCCTGCATCTTATCGGGCCTCTGCAATCGAATAAGGCCGGCGATGCGGTTGCGATGTTCGACGTCATCCATACCGTCGACCGCGTGAAAATCGCCCAGGCGCTTTCGGACGAGATGGCGCGTCAGGGACGGCATCCGGCGTGCTTCGTGCAAGTGAACACCGGCCGCGAGCCGCAAAAAGCCGGCATCGATCCGGCGCAGGCCGAAGAATTCGTGACGGCGTGCCGGACGCAGTGGAACCTGCCGGTCATTGGTTTGATGTGTATCCCGCCCGTCGATGAGCAGGCGGCGATCCATTTCGCCTTCCTCAAGGATCTCGCGCGCCGCATCGGCCTCGCGCAGCTCAGCATGGGCATGAGCGCGGATTTCGAAACCGCCGTGCGTTTCGGCGCCACACACGTCCGGGTGGGTAGCGCGCTGTTCGGCGAGCGGAAAAAAATGGAAACCGAGGGTAACTAGACCGTATCGCTCTGTAACGTCTTACGGCCAGGCAACATCCTTTGCAGGATCGTGTCCTTCAGCACGAAGCGGTGGTAGAGCGCCGCGCCGACGTGCAGAAGCACCAAGGCATACAGGGCAAACTGCGCGTAGTAGTGCATGTCCTGCGCGATCGCCGACAGATCGAAGCTGCGCGGCACCACATGCGGCAGATCGAAGAGGCCGAAGATCGAGATCTCGCGGCCGCGCGCCGCCAGCCCGATGTACCCGCTGATCGGCATGCCCAGCAAAAACAGGTACAAAGTCACATGTGTGATCGCCGAGGCGATGCGCTGGCCGGCCGGGAATCCTTCCGGCGGCGGCGGGGCGGCATGTGTGGCGCGCCAGTACGCGCGGGCCAGCGCCAAAAGCCACATCACAAACCCGACAGATTGGTGTAGACCCAGCGCCGACCGGCTGGTGCGGGTATCGTCGATATAGACGCTGCCCAGGCCAAAAAGCACCGCCAGAAGCAGACCAAGAGCCATGATCCAATGTAAGGCGATGGCAACGGGTCCGAATTTCTCTGCCGGCTTCTGCATGATATAGACTACCCCCGAATCGTGAGGCTCGGACGATAAACAAGGGAGAAACGAGGTGTCATTAGGAATTATGCGCGCGCTAGGTATGTCGATGGTGGCGGGCGCCGCTATGCTTGTCCCCCAGAGCGCGGGCGCGGTCGATTGGGCGAAAGTGCCGGAAAAGAACATCACTTTGTTCTATCCCGCGCAGATTTCGTGGGACCGCTTGTTTACTCCGGGCCGTCACAGCGGTCAGCGCCGCTGGCCGGAAAAGACCTGCGTGGGCTGTCACGGCGATATCGATGAAGGCCCGCTCGGCGACAGCCTGGTGGACGGCGAAAAGGATAAGGAACCGGCGCCCATCGCCGGCAAGCCGCCGTTCGTGAAGGCGAAGGTCAAAACCGCCCATGAGAACGACACCCTGTTCGTGCGCATCGAATTCGATCCGGGCAAGCAGCCCAACGTCAATATGGACAAGGAATTCGAAACCAAGGTCACGATGATCCTGGACGACGGCGGCGTGAAGGATGCGAAGAACGCCGGTTGCTGGGTCACCTGCCACAGCGACGTGGAAAGCATGCGCTGGAGCGTGACGGGGACCACGAAGTACCTCACCGACACGCGTATTCCCAAGAGCGGCGGCGATGTGATCAAGCCGGAGGAAGAACTCGCGAAAATGCGCGCGGCCGGTTACTTCCTCGAGTACTGGCAGGCCCGCGTCAATCCGGGCAAGCCTGCGGTCGCCGTCGATGGGACGATCCTGGAAAAGCGCTCGACGAACACCACGCCGGCCGTGAAGGCGACCGCGACGGTGAACAAGGGCGTTTACACCGTCATCCTCTCGCGCAAGCTGGACGCCGGTCCGGGCTACAAGAAGATCGTGCCGGACAAGAAGTACACGGTCGGCTTCGCGATCCACGCCGGTCATACCGACCATCGCTTCCACTACGTCAGCTTCGAGCGTTCCTTGATGCTGGACGGCATTGAAGGCGTGGCGGATCTGCTTGCTCCCGCCTCAGGCGGCGGCGCAGCGCGTTAACGAAACGCGCGGCTAAAACGCCGCGCGGATATCGATAAAAGTCGCACCAGGCAGCGCGCGGAGGACCGCCAAAAGGTCCTCCCGCGCCAGCGCGACACACCCGGCCGTCGGCGTCAGATCCGGCGCGGCCACATGCATGAAAATCGCACTCCCCGCTCCCGGAACGACGGGATCGTCGTTGTGACCGAGTACGACGACGATGTCGTAAAGGCCGTCGTCCCGCCACATGTTCTCGGCGCTCGCCGGGTAAGGCAGTTTGACCGGGCGGTTATAGTTGGGATCCTCGGGCGCATCGCACCAGCCGTCATCCTGGCGGATGGGCGCGATCGGCAGCCGCGTCGTCGGGGCGATCAGGCGGTCGCTGCGGTAAAGCACTTTCTTCAGCGCGTATCGCCCCAGAGGCGTCGCGCCGTCGCCTTCATGTTTATCCCGCAGGATTCCGCTTCGCCCCAGAACGCAGGGGAACGCGAAGGTTTTGTAGCGCAGTGTCCCGCGCGTGATGTTTGTGGCGATGGGTGCGACGAGGATATCCATGGGCCTTAGAACATGATTTTCGAAAACATGATTCTCAGAATAGGTGTCCGGAGCGCTTCGCCTTGGTCTGGAGATAACCCCAGTTGTGGGCATTCGACGGGAATGTGTGCGCGACGCGTTCGACGACTTCAATCCCGTGGCGGCTGAGCGCCCCGACCTTGGCCGGATTGTTCGTCAGCAACCGCACGCGCGTGAAACCAAGAACGCGCAGCATGCGTACTGCCGGAAGATAGACGCGCTCGTCGTCGTCGAATCCGAGTTGTTCGTTCGCGTCCACGGTATCGAAGCCACGGTCTTGAAGCGTGTAGGCGCGCAGTTTGTTCACTAGACCGATGCCGCGGCCTTCCTGCGCCAGATACAGCAGCACGCCGCCGCCTTCCTTGGCGATGGCGGAAATCGCCCCGCGCAGCTGATCGCCGCAATCGCACCGCAACGACCCGAGCAGATCGCCGGTGAAACATTCCGAATGCAGGCGCACCAGCACCGGTTTCGCCGGGTCAGGCGTACCGATGATGATCGCAAGGTGCTCGGCGCCGCCATCGCGCGGGCGGAACGAAACGATTTTGGTCTCCTCGCTGTCGGCGAGCGGCACGCGCGCTTCGCTGATCGGGCGCAGATCGCCTGCGGTGTCGTGGTCGTAGCGCAAAATAGACGCGCTGCTGACGGCAAGCCGGCCGTGCCGCCGGGTCCACAGATCCGGATTGTCCATCAATGGCGCAATCACGACTGCCGGCAGCAGGCGCGCGATCTTCGCAAGCACCACCGCGGCGTGCCCCGCGTCGGAGGCGGGCACGCCCCGCGCGGCGACGTCCGGGGGCGGCACCGGCTGCTCGACATCCGGATCGATCAAGGCGCGGATGCGCGCCGGGCTCAGATCGTTGCAGCCGAGTTGGATCGCTTGCGCCGAGGGCGCGGCCAGGCCGAGCACCGCCGCGCGGCGGCCCGTGACCACAAGGCAGGCCGGACCCACACCCGCTTCGGCGAAAAAGGGAGCCGGCCATAAATCCACGGTTTCAGCGGCGCGCACCAGCGCGGCCGCGGAGGAGGCGCCAAGGATCACCACGGCGCCGCCGCGGCGGAGTTCGGCTACCGCGCGATCGACCGATTCCATGTCCGCGACAGACATGGCGCCAATTTCGGGTTCCTCTTTGTCTTCCGCTCTAGCGCTCATGTGTATGGGGGATATATAGCCTTGCGCGGGCTGTCCAGCCCGTCTCCCGTGGGGCTCACAACCGGTTGTGCATGGCTCGAACCGGGCCACATGGGACGGGACGCCTCGGGACAACCGTTCTAGAGTAGGCGCATTGGTGCGCCCTTTATATTGAACTACGGAGAGTCGGCCTCGTGTCATCCGCCCGGAGCATTCTTCTCGTCGACGATGACGACCTTTTGCGCACCTCGCTCAAGGAACAGCTGGCCGCCCAAGGCGATTTCGGCCGGATCGACGAGGCTTCAAGCGGCGCGGCGGGTCTCGCGGCGGCCGCGGCGCATGTCTTCGACATTATTCTTCTGGATCTTGGCCTTCCCGACATGGATGGCCGCGAGGTGTGCAAGGCGCTGCGGGACCGCGGCGTGCGTTCGCCGATCATTATGTTGACGGCGATGGATTCCGAGGACGATACGGTCACCGGTCTCAACGCCGGTGCCAACGACTACATCACCAAGCCGTTCAGGCTGGCGGTGTTGCTCGCCCGCGTGCGCGCGCATCTGCGCCAGCATGAACAATCCGACGACGCGGTGTTCACCATCGGGCCGTATCAGTTTCACCCGGCGGCCAAGATGCTCAGCACCGCCGAAGGCAAAAAGAAGATCCGTCTCACCGAAAAAGAAACGGCGATCCTTAAGTACCTTTATCGGATCGGCAACAAGACCGTCTCGCGCGAGACCCTGCTCGGCGAAGTGTGGGGATACAACGCGGCCGTCACCACGCATACGCTGGAGACGCACATCTACCGCCTGCGTCAGAAAATCGAAGAAAACCCCACGGATGTGCGGCTTCTGATCACCGAGCCGGGGGGATATCGCCTGAACGCCTGAGACGCAGTGAAGACGCCGGTACCGCGCGTCGCGGCACCGGCCTCACTCTTCAGTCGAAGGCGCGAGAGCTACTCGCGCTTCGAGATGTTGCCCAGCAGCTCCAGGACGTTCTTGCGCAAGTCCGCGTTGTGCAGGCGCCAGTAGGCGCGCACGAGCTCAAGGGTCTCCGTCCGTTGCATCGGATCGCTGTCGGGGCCACCGACCACTTCCTCCGCAATTCCTTCGACGGCGCTGCGCGCCGCCGGCGTCGTACGGTCGCCCGTGGTCTCTGGCCCAATGTCCTCGAAGAAGTAGGCGATCGGACAATTGAGGACGCGGGAAATATCGAACAGCCGGCTTGCGCTGACCCGATTGTGCCCGCTCTCGTATTTTTGGACTTGCTGGAAGGTTACGCCGATATCGCCAGCGAGCTGTTCTTGGCTGATGTGCAGCAGCGTGCGGCGTAGCTTGATCCGCTTACCGACGTGGATGTCGATCGGGTCGGGACCGCCGCCGCGCGTGCCGGGCTGCCGCCCTCTGCCGCGTGCTTTCATTGGTAAAACTGTCAACTCCGTTACCCATTCTGTTTATATGTTGAACAAAGGTCGTATCCGACATTTGCCCCTTCTTTTTTTTTAGAACGGCGTGGCATTTGTTGATCAACACCTTCGCCGCCGTACAAAGATGGATTGAAAAATGTACAGGCGCAAGCAGCGGGCGGTAGCCTTAGGTAAAACCGTCGCAATCAGCGGTGGCCGAATAATTCCGAAGCGAGGAGAACTTTCGATAAATCGAGGGGTTAGAGTAGGTCTGCGCGGCCATTAAAAGCCGTTCATTCGTGCGTGGGGCCCGCAAACGAAGGCCGCTTTTCTTGATCCAGCGCAAATAAAAGCCACGAACGCGAACTTAACTCTCTCTCCTCGCGCGATGGATGAACTAACATAGGTTAAGAATGCCGAAGAATGAGCGCGTACTCGCCGAAATGCTTGAAGTGATTGAGCGCCGCAAAAGCGGCGATCAAACAATCTCGTATACCGCGCGTCTTTATGCGAAGGGCGTCCACAAGATTGCGCAGAAGGTCGGTGAAGAGGCGGTGGAAACAACCATCGCCGCTGTCGCGCAGAGCAACGAGCGGCTGGCGCGCGAGAGCGCCGACCTTCTGTATCATCTCCTGATCCTTTGGTCGGCCATCGGCCTCGACATGGACCACGTCTGGACCGAGCTCGAAACCCGCTTCGGCGCCGAAGGCATCAAGGAATTTCGAAAGAAGGGCTAGGGATGTACGACGACACCAATATCTTTGCGCGGATCCTGCGCGGCGAGATCCCCTGCAAGAAGGTGCACGAAGACGAGCACACGCTGGCGTTCGAGGACATCAACCCCCGCGCCCCGGTGCATACGCTTGTGATCCCGAAGGGCAAGTATGTTTCGATGAACGACTTCGCCGATAAGGCGTCGGCGGAGGAAATGGCGGCTCTTGTCCGCGCCATCGCCAAAGTCGCGGCGCTCAAAGGGGTGGATGCTTCGGGGTACCGGGTGATTGCCAACAACGGCGCGGAAGGAGGCCAGGAGGTTCCGCACCTGCACTTCCACGTTCTCGGCGGCCGTGCCATCGGCCCGATGACCGTTCTCAAGTAGATCGCGCGCCCCATCAAAAGCGCAGGTCCCGAAGGACCTGCGCTCTCCACTACGATCGATTAGTCTCGGCGACGGCGATCCAGATTCACATCGTCGGGGTCGGTGAACGCGCCGACGGCCGCGCCGCCCGCACCGCCGATCACGGCGCCCGTCAGCGGGTCGCCGCCGGTGATTGCGCCAAGGGCCGCACCGCCCGCGGCTCCAATACCGGCGCCTGAAAGAGTCCGCTCGCCGCGGTCATAACCGCAGGCCGAGAGGCCAAGAAGAATGAGCGAAGCTGCGACGAATCGTTTGGTCATGAATGTCTCCATCGTTTCCTGTCGTGCGAGCACCACAGACAACGGGGGCGCGCCGGAACGAGTTTCTGTCGGGAAGAAGGCAGTCTTGCCGTAAACGCGAGCGCGGCGTGTGCGCGCAGCGATCCTGTGCAGGCGCGAGTGGAGTCATTCCACCAGCGCGGAGCGTCCCGGCAGCACGCGCCGGTACGAGAGCGCCTCGGCGATATGTGCGCGCTGCACATTTTCGGTGCCCGCGAGATCAGCGATTGTGCGGGCCACCCGCAAGATCCGGTGATAGCCGCGCGCCGAGAGTTTCATTTTCTCCGCCGCTTGCGTCAGGAGCGCGCGGCCGCTGGCGTCAGGCGCGGCGACTGTTTCAAGACTCTCGCCGTCGGCTTCCGCATTCGAGGTGCACCCGGCATGGCCTGCGTAGCGCGCGGCCTGCCGCGCGCGGGCGGTCGCGACCCGCTCTGCGACGGCCGCGCTGCGTTCTCCCGCCGCGGGCGCTGAAAGATCCAAGGGATCGACCGCCGGCACGTCCACATGAAGATCGATGCGATCGAACAGCGGACCGGAGATTTTGCCCTGATACTCCAGCGCGCACTTCGGCGCCTTCCCGCAGGCAAGCTGGGGGTCGTCCAGATGGCCGCAGCGGCACGGGTTCATCGCCGCGACCAGTTGAAATCGCGCCGGATAGCTGACGTGAGAACTGGCCCGCGCGATCATGACGCGCCCGGTCTCCAGCGGCTGGCGCAGTGCTTCCAAGCTCTGGCGGGAAAACTCCGGCAACTCATCCAGAAAGAGCACCCCACGATGCGCCAGCGAGATCTCGCCCGGCCGCGCTTTCAGACCGCCGCCGACCAATGACGGCGTCGACGCCGAATGGTGCGGATCGCGAAAGGGGCGTTGGCGCAGGATCGCGCCGCCTTCCAGTTGTCCCGCCACCGAGTGGATCATGCTGACCTCCAGCGCCTCGGCCGCGGACAGAGGTGGAAGCAGTCCCGGAAGACGGCTTGCGAGTAACGATTTGCCGGACCCAGGCGGGCCGACCATCAAGAGGTTATGACCGCCGGCCGCGGCGATCTCGAGCGCCCGCTTGGCCGTCTCCTGCCCTTTGACATCCTTGAGATCCAAGAACGGCGTCTCGGCGCGCGGCGGCGCGGGACGCGCGGCCTCCAGGATCGACACGCCTTTGAAGTGGTTGATCAGTTGCAGCAGGGTGCGCGGCGCCAGGACGTCCGCGCCGCCGGCCCACGCCGCTTCTCCCCCTTGCGCACCGGGACAGATCAGGCCGCGCTCCGCCGCGTTCGCGGCGATGGCGGCCGGCAGCACGCCGGCGACCGGTGCGATCGATCCGTCGAGGCCAAGTTCACCCAGCGCGATGTAACCTGAAATCTCCTCGATCCCCACCACGCCCATCGCCACCAGCACACCCAGCGCAATGGGCAGATCGAAATGGCTGCCTTCTTTCTGGACGTCGGCGGGCGCGAGGTTGACGGTGATGCGCTTTGCCGGAAGTGCGAGACCGATGGCGTTCAAGGCGGCGCGCACACGCTCGCGCGATTCACCCACCGCTTTATCCGGAAGGCCGACGACGGCGAATGTGGGAAGGCCGCCGCTGATCGCGACCTGCACCTCGATCGGCAGCACGTCGACGCCCGAAAACGCAACCGTGTTGATATGCGCAACCATCCGGCCCTCGCCCCGGCAAACTATAGCCGCGAACAAGGGGCGTTAGAACGCTAAACGGCAGGCGGCGTAGGGCTATTCAGCAGCGACTTGCGCTGGATGAACGACATAGTGATGCCCTTCTTGTCGAAGGCGTCCTTCACAGCCCGGTTCAGGTCGAATTGCACCGCCTGCATATGCGCGGGGGCGACCCAGACCTGGGCGACGATGGTGATGCCGGCGTCGGCGAACGAGGCAAGACCGATCTGCGGCGGCGGGTTCTCGAGAACGCGTTCATCGCGCGCCACGCTCTCGTGCACGATCTTCAGGGCCGACGTCGCGTCGTCCACGTAGGAGAGCAGGAATTTCAGTTCCACCCGCCGCGTGGCGTTGCGGGTGAAATTCTTCATCGTCCCGCTCCAGATCAAGCCATTGGGAACGACCACATGGACATTGTCGGCGGTATCGATCTCGGTCACGAACAAAGTGATGGAGCGTACCGTACCGTTCACGCCGCCCGCCTCGATGGCGTCGCCGACCCGGAACGGACGGAAGAAGACCAGCAGAAGGCCCGACGCGACGTGGCTCAACGTGCCTTGCAGCGCGAGACCGATCGCGAGGCCCGCTGCGCCCAGTACGGCCACGAAGCTGGTGGTCTGAATGCCGAAGCTGCCCAGCACCGAGATCAGGGTGAAGGCGACGATCAGATACTTCGCACCTGAGGCGGCGAACGTGGTGATGGTCGGATCGATCCGCTTCGAACGCCACCCGGCGCGGTTTATCGCTTTGTAAACGACGTTCGCGATCGTCCAGCCGACGATCAGCGTGATGATCGCGCCGATGACCTTGAGGCCATAGGTGGTCACCACCGTCAGCAGCGTATCGATGGTGTTCGAGAAATGCCGCTCCAGCTGGGCGGCATTCAGCTTCGCAAGCTCGTCCATGGCTGCGGTCTGACTCCTAGAGGCGGCGCTCGATGGCGTCCCACACATCCGCTTCCAACGAGGTTCCGTTGAAGCGGTTGATCTCCTGAATGCCCGTGGGCGAGGTGACGTTGATCTCGGTCAGATAGTCGCCGATGACGTCGATCCCGACAAAGATCAGCCCCCGCTCGCGCAGAGCGGGCCCGATGATTTCGCAAATCTCCTGCTCGCGTTTTGTCAGCTCGGTCTTTTCCGGCCGTCCGCCCACATGCATGTTCGAGCGCGCTTCTCCGGCCGCCGGCACACGGTTGATCGCGCCCGCCGCCTTGCCGTCGATCAGGATGATTCGTTTGTCGCCCTTGCGCACTTCGGGAACGTAGCGCTGCACGATCACCGGCTCGCGCCAGGTGGTGGTGAACATCTCCAATAATGCGCCGAGGTTCTCGTCGTCCGGGCGAATGTGGAACACGCCCGCACCGCCGTTGCCGTACAACGGCTTGATGATGATGTCCTTGTGATCGCGCCGGAACGCGCGGATCTCTTCCACGTCCGCCGAGATCAGTGTGGGCGGCATCACGCCCTCGAAATGCGTGACGAACAGCTTTTCGGGCGCATTGCGCACGTGCACCGGATCGTTCACCACCAGTGTCTTGGGATGGATATGCTCCAGCACATGGGTCGCGGTGATATACGCCATGTCGAACGGCGGGTCCTGGCGCATCAGCACGACATTCATGCCGCGCAGGTCCAGCTCCTGTTCTTCGCCCAGATCAAAATGGCGGCCCATTTCCCGCCGCACCGTCAGCGCCCGTGCGCGGGCGATCACCCGGCCTTCGCGGAACGACAGCTTACGCGGCAGATAGTGGTATAGCGTATGGCCGCGCTTTTGCGCCTCAAGGGCCAGCACGAACGTTGAGTCGGCGTTGATGTTGACGGACTCGATGGGGTCCATCTGGATGGCGACTTGAAGTGTCATTGTCCCTCGGGCGGCCTTTGTGCAGGGACACTCTTTTAATGCAAACGCTCGCGCAGTTCCTCAATAACTTGCGCGATCTTGCGCCGGTCGGCGCCTTCGGGCGTGCGCGCCACGAATCCCTCAAAGGCCTCCACGGCGTGTTTCAGGTGCCCCAGGCGCATATGCATGACCCCAGCCTCCCGCCAGAACGAGGCGTTGTCCGGGTCCAGCATCTGCATGGCTTCCACCGCCTCCAGCGCGCCGGCGATCTCGTTCAGCTCCATGCGCCGCGTTTTCACATTGTTTTGAAGGCGCACCAGCACGTCGCGGTTCGAGACGGGCCGATAGTGGCTCGCGTCCAGTTCCACCGCGGTCCCGCGCACCAGCTTCAGCAGTTCGCGCAGCGCCCGGCTTTCCATGACGCGCCCGTTGTAGAACGGATCGATGATGGCGCGCCGGCCGTCCCGGCTTTCGAGGCGCACCAGAAAGTGCCCCGGAAAATTCAAACCGGCGGCCACCCAGCCTTGCGCGCGCGCGGCCGCGAGATAAAGGATCCCGAGCGAAACCGGCAGTCCGCGGCGGCGCTCGATCACCCGCATCATGTTGGCGTTGTCGAGGTCGTTATAGTCCTCTTCATCCCCCACATAATTGAAATCGCGCGAGATGACGTTGGAGAGGATCTCGGCCATTTCCTCGGGCCCCGGATTGTCCACATCGAACCCCGAGTCCAACATGGCGGTGTGAACCGCGTCGGCAAGCTCGCGCAGATGATCGCGGTAAATCTTGAGGTCGGTCGCGGGATGATCGAAGGACGCCAGCACCAGGGCCACGTCGGCGACGTCGATCGCTTCGTCCGCCTGGGACGAAACATGCGCAAGTGCGTTTCGGATGGTCGCTGAGCTGGCCATGCACGAGACCTAACGCGATTCGCGCGTCCTTTCCACCCGCGTCATCAGGGCCGCCAGGCATCTTCCAGATGGACGGGCAGTCCGCGTGTCACTGTCATCACGTCGAAACGAATGTCGCATGATTCGCCGCCCGGATAGCGTGCGAGAAACACCTCCGCCGCGCGTGCAATCCGCAGGCGCTGCGCCCCGGTCACGGCGTCCAAGGCGTCCTCGCGGCGCGCCCGCGCCTTGACCTCGATGAACGCGATGACCTTGCCGCGTTTCGCCACGATATCGATTTCGCCCACGCCCAGGCCGCGTTTTCCGGTGAGACGGCGGGCGAGAATTTTCCAGCCGCGCAGCCGCAAACTCCAGACACACAAGGTCTCCGCGAAACGCCCGCGGCGCTCCGCATCGATCCGCGCGCTAGGGGCGGCCATCTTTGCTGAGCTCGAGCGCGCGCTGATAAATCCGCCGCCGCGGTTCGCCGAACGCTTCGGCGACGACATCCGCCGCGTCCCGCACCGTCATGGTCGCAAGCGCCTTGCGCAGCGCGGCATCGAGATCGTCGGCCGAGGCCGCCACGTCCACGGCGCCGCCGACCACGAGCACGATCTCGCCTTTGGGCGGGCCTTCGCGCTCGTAATGCGCGGCAAGCTCGCCGAGCGATCCCCGGCGCACTTCTTCATACAGTTTGGTCAGCTCGCGGCAGATCGCCGCCGGGCGCGCGCCAAGGACAGCGTGTAAGTCCGCCAAGCTTTCCGCGAGCCGCGGCGCGGACTCATAAAAGACCAGCGTGGCTTTCAGGCCCTTCAGGTCCAGCAGGTCGCTGCGCCGGGCGCCCGACTTCTGCGGCAAAAATCCCGCGAACAACACGCGGTCTGTGGGAAGGCCCGCGACCACCAGTCCGGCCAGCAGCGCCGATGGCCCGGGGATCGGGACGACCGGGATGTTCGCATCCGCGCAGGCGCGCACCAGTTTGAAACCGGGATCGGAGATCAGCGGCGTACCCGCGTCGCTCACCAGGGCGATGCGTCCGCCCGCTTGAAGCTGCGCCAGCAGCCGGGGGCGCGTCTGCTCGGCGTTATGGTCGTGATAGGGCATCATGGGCGTGGCGATCCCGAAGCGGTGCAACAGCGCGCCCGTCACGCGCGTATCCTCGCACGCGATGGTATCGGCGCCGCGCAACACGGAAAGGGCGCGCGCCGTTATGTCGTTTAGGTTCCCGATCGGGGTCGCGACCACATAAAGGCCTGGATTCAGGGCTACCCCAGCCGTAGGTTCTGGCCCGGACGATAGGACTGGTTCATCCGCCTTCTGATGTGAGGACTCGTTTCGTGTCATTGAAGCCATACTTCCTGGCCGCCTTTCTTGCGGCCGGTCTTTTGGCCGGCTGTGCCGGTGGATCGCCGACACCCTCGCAGACTCCGCCCGCCGCGGCCAGAGCTTCGGGTGCGCCGACCTCCACTTTGGCGTCGCCGGCCGATCGCCGCGGTGTGCTTCCGCGCAACCAGTTGATCCCCGGCCTCACGGGCGATGCGAAGCCGCTGCCGCCCGTGGCCGGCGGCCCATCCCTGCAACGGCCGGTGCCCGACGCCAATGGTCTCGTGCGCGTCGCCTTGCTCGCGCCGCTCTCGGGCCCGTCCGCGACCGTCGGTCAGGCGTTGCTCAACGCGGCCCAGATGGCGTTGTTCGATGTGGCCGACGAACGCTTTGTTTTGCAAGCCTACGATACGGGCGGAACGCCGGAAGGCGCGAGCGAAGCGGCGCGCCGCGCGCTCTCGCACGGCGCGCAATTGATTCTCGGTCCCTTGTTCTCGGCCGAAGCCCGCGCGATTGCGCCGGCCGCCGATGCGGCGGGCGTCAACATTGTCGCCTTTTCCACCGATCCGGCCATTGCCGGCGGCCGTGTCTTCGTGCTGGGCTTCCTGGTGCAAGAGCAAGTACGACAGATGATCGCTTACGCGCGCGCACAAGGCTTGACCCGGTTCGCCGTTTTGGCGCCGGAGTCCGATTACGGCCGTGCGGTCGTCGAAGCGTTCAATCGCTACGTTCCGGCGGGCGGCGGTCAGGTGACCAACGTCGCCTACTATAATGCCGAGGGCACGAACCTGAACGATGTGGTGCGGCAACTCGCGGCCTATGACCGCCGCAAACAGGCCCTCGAAGCCCAAAAGGCGGAACTCGCCGGCAAGGACGACGAGATCTCGCAGCTCGCCCTGGAACGGCTCAACCGGCTGGAAACCATCGGCGAAGTGGACTTCGAAGCGGTGTTGCTGCCCGATCAAGGCACGCGCCTGACTCAGGCGGCGACGCTCCTGCCCTTCTACGACATCGATTCCGGCCGCGTGCAACTCCTGGGCACGATGTTGTGGAACACCCCCGGTCTCGGCCGCGAGCCTGTCATGGTCGGCGGCGTGTATCCGGCGCCGCCGCAGGAGTCGAACCGGCAGTTCTTCGCGCGCTACCGCGAACTGTTTGGCCGCGCCGCGCCGGGCATCGCCAGCCACGGCTACGACGCGGTGGCGCTGGCCGCCGTACTCGCGCGCGGCGATCATCCGCAGCCGTTTTCAGCCGAGGCGATCACCAATCCATCGGGTTTCGCGGGAGTCGACGGGATCTTCAGATTCCTGCCGAACGGTCTTTCGCAGCGCGGCTTCGCCATCATGCAGGTGACGCGCGACGGCGCCACCGAGATCGAAAAAGCGCCGGCGACGTTCGAATCGCCGGCGTCCTAAACGCCGCTCGCGTTTTGCCTACGGCGTGCCGGGCGTCGCCGGGCGCGCGGGATAGAAGCTCTTCGAGAGAATGTCTTTGAGATTCGTCGCCGCGCCCAACTGATTGCGCTGCACGATCGCGGAGGGGTTGTCATTGCCGACGCCGTACACCGCGGCGTTCCAATCCCGGCGCGGCTTGATCACCGCGCCCTCGAACGCGCCGCCCGCGAACAGCCCCTTGCTTTGCGAATAGGCGACGATGTCCTTGCCGACATGGGTGGTGGTGGCCGCCTCGGCGCCCACGCCCAAGGTGCCCAAGGTCATGCCGACGTTGGCGCCGATCTTGAATTCGTCGTCGAGCACGGCGCTCAAGCCTTTCTCGGTCAGGATCATGAACACGACCGACGCGGAATTCATGCCGGCCTGGAGGCCAAGCGAACCTGCGGTCATGCGATAGAACGCAGGATCGCCGAATTCCCCTTCGGGTTGCCGCTTCAAAAGCACGCCGTCGCCATAGGCGCCGCCGACGATGAAGCCGAGCTTGTAATAGGCGGGGATGATCAGGACGCCCTTGCTGCGCTGGAGCAGATCGTCCATGTCGCCGGAATCCTTAAGTTCCTCGCGCACCCGCGTCAGCGTGATGGCCGCTTCATCCAGGATATGGCGCGCATCGAGAACGTCATCCGCCAGCGCCGGACCGCTCAAGGCGGTGCTTGCCGCCAGCGACGCCATGAGAAGGCCAGCCTGCCTGCGGGAAATGGACTTGGTCATCATTGTCTCCGTTATCGTGCCGCCGTGGGACGCGGCGTGCGGAATGACTTACTTGAGGTGGCGCGCCACCAGAGCAAGGACGTCACATCGAAAAAGCGCCGAAACGCGAAAGCTGTTCATGCCCGGGACGATTTCGCAGCACCGGCGTGTCGGCCGAGTGTTGCCAGGAAGTGCGCCCGAAGTATGGCAGCGGTTGTAAGAGCAGTTACACGCGGCTCATTTAGGCGCAAGCGCGTCGAACGCGCAATCCGCTCAAAGAGAGCGGGGCGTTAACGAATGTTGCGCGCGAGGGCGTCGATATAGCGCCCCTGGAACAGCGTGATGCCGAGCTGCTGCCCGACCTTGACCGCCGCTTCGGAATCGCAGCGTGCAAGAATGGTGCGGCCCTTCTTGCGGTCGCGGATCATCTCCTTCAGTCGCTGGCCCAGTTCGGTGCCGCCGTAAGCGGCCATTTCCTGCGCCCAATTGAGCTTGGCATAGGCCACGCCCAACCGGCTCGGGTCGGCGAAGGGGAACGTCGACAGCGTCAGGCCGTCGATGCAAATGCGGTAGCCGCGCTCCGTGACGAAGTCGCGCGCGAAGGCAAAGGCGCTCGGGTCCGCGAACATATCCTCCAGCCGCATTTCGAGCACGACGTCCTGCGTCGAGGGCGCGAAATCGTCGTCGAAAGTCAGGAACTCTTCGGACAGTACGGTCGACACGTTGACATTGATGCTGAAGCCGTCGCGCACCAGCGTGCGGTCTTCGCGGCGCGCGATCTGCGCCATGACGCGGCGGTCAAGCGTCTGGGTAAAGCGCTGGAACAGCCAAGGATTGATCGTCAGGTCGGTGCGCGGCATCAGGGTTTCGCGCAAGTCGGCGATGGAGACGAAGACTTCGGTGAAAACGATTTCCGGCTTTCCGTCCTCGACGAAGGCGCACACCGGCTGGCGGCGCGTGAAGCTAGAGAGGTCGACGCGCGCAAGCGCGTCTTCGGCCTTGCCGAGTTCCGTCGGCGTCAGCGGCGTGCCGCGTTCCGGATTGTTGCGCATCAGCTCGCGCGCCGCGATCAGTTCCGGCAGCGTCTTGCGCAAACCCTTTTCGCTGCCCGCCGCCTGGCGCATGGCGAAGGTCAGCAGCTTGTCGTAATCCGCGTGCATGTCGAACCAATTCGACAGGCGGTTCTTGCGCGCATCGCTCTTGAACTTCGCAATCAGCGGATCGCGTTCCCAAATCTTCAGCAGCTTCATCATCGCCCGTTCCGCCGCGGCGCCTTCGTGATTCTCGAAGACGACCATGAGGTCGGAGTTGCGCATCCGGTAAAGCTGGGCGGTGCGGGTCTTGGTCAGTTCCTCGAACGCCGTCTCGGCGTTGCGCAGATTTTCCTTGTCGCGATTCTCCGGCGCGAGGCGCGATAGGTGCAGACGGATGACGCCGCGGTCGCGCGCGCCGGGATCGAGCGACTTCAAATCGTCGAGGAAGCGGGCTTCGTGGCTTGCGCCAAGCGGGTGAGCGGCGGTGCCGGGCTGTGCGTCCATGGCCCTACCTACCTCAACCGGTTGGCGCGCGCCTGCGGCGTCGGCGCTTTCTTGCGGTAGGCATCCAGGAAGTGACCCTGGAAAACGCTGATGCCCGTCTTCAGCCCCCACTGCAGGGCGTTGGCGGAATCGACGCGGGACAGAATGACTTTTTCCGGACCGATATTATGCACGATGAACGCGGCGCTCTGATTGGTCGCGGGGTCCATCATGTCCAACAGCTCAGGCGCCCAAATGATCTTGGCGTAGTCGGGCTTCATGAGCGCGACATCCAGCATCGAGAGCGCGGTGGTCGACAGACCGTCGATCAGCACGGCGTGCCCCATGCTCGCGAGCACCGCCTGGGCGTCGAGATACATGTTGAAATTCGTCAAGAGATCCACAGCCTGCACCTCGACGATCACCTTCTGACCTTGCTCCAGGCGCTCCAGGAAGCTGCTGAACGTGGTCGTGAAAATGGTTTCGAGATTGAGGTTGAGGCTGAGCGCTGGTGCCCCCCGCGCCTGCGGCGCGCGCAGGACAATGTCCAGCATGCGCAAGTCCATGGTGCGCGACAGATCCTGGAACAGCGACTTGTCGCCGAACAGGTTCCAGTTCGGGGCCACTGTGCGCTGCAAGTCTCCGACAGACAGGAAGAATTCGTAGAATTCGATCGAGGCGGCTTTGGTGACCGGGTCGAGGCGGACCGCCACTTGGTCGCGCACGAACGGCACGACATTGAGGAAGGCCAGCTTCTTGTGGATCTCGTCCAGCGCCGCGGGCGTCACCGTGGGAAGCTGGACCGCGGCCGTGGCCGGCGGCGCCGTCTGCGCGTCCTGGCGCATTTGCTGCGCGGCGTGAATCGCCATGGCGGCGTCGAGAGTCAGGTCGTACCACACGACGAAGCGGTCGTTGCCCTGATCGTCATCGAGCGTGATCGGATCGCCCTCGAACAATTTGCGAATGCGGTGAACGATGTTGTTCACGTCGCGCTGCGCCCCGCCGCCGATGATCATCACAAGATCGTCGTTGCTGAGACTGAAGATCTGGACCTGGCGGCCGCTTTCCAAGGTGCGGAACATGCGCGTGACGATTTTCATGCGCACCGGCGTGCGGTTGGCCGGCATGAGTTTGGACAGGCGCAGGTGCACGACCTTGCGCCCTTCCGGATTGCGGCGCATCCGGTCGAGCGTGTCGACGAGCAGAGTCTCCTGATAGCCTTTGGCGCCCTGATTCATCGTCTCGAGTAACTCAACCTTTGCGAGCTCGTGGTGTCGCCGACTCATCCCGGCGGCTTCGAAACCACCTGGGTGGTTTCGGTCAGCCTAAGTCGTTGTCGGCCAAGATGCACGGTAACCATTTGGAAAAGATTAACAAATATTCTTTTCCCGGCTCAGTGACTTAAGGTGGCCACCGAGGCCCCGCCATCGCCTCTCCGTGGGGGGTCCATTATCATAGCCTCTGACCCTGGCGAAAGCCTTGGCCGCGCCCCTTTTTTGACCTCCGGTTTATCGTTTTCATGACCACCGCTTCGGACCCCGCCCTCGACGACCTGGCCGCCCTCGCCGCCGCCCTTGGCAAATTTCACGGGCGCCGCATTCTTTGCGTGGGCGACGTCATGGTCGACCGCTCCACCTACGGCGAGGTGAAGCGCATCTCCCCGGAGGCGCCGGTCCCCGTCGTTCGCATCACCCGCGAGACCAGCGAGCTGGGCGGAGCGGGCAATGTGGTGCGCAATCTGGCCGCCTTGGGCGCCTCATGCGCTTTTGTCGCCGCGATTGGCGACGATCGCGCCGGGCAAGAGGTCAGCAATCTCTTGGCTCGCCTTCCGGTCGAACCGTATCTGCGCGTTTCGCGTCAGCGGGAGACGACCATCAAGAACCGCTTTTTCAGCCTCGACGGTCATCATCTTCTCCGGGCCGACCGCGAGACCCGTCTGCCCCTGGCACCCGACGACGCCGGCGATGTCCTGCGCGCGGTCCAATCGGAATTGCTGCGCGCCGAGGCCGTGATTCTTTCCGACTACGGCAAGGGCGTGCTGACGGGTGAAATCGCCCAGGCGGTGATCGCCGCCGCCAAGACCCAGCGCAAGCCGATCATCGTGGATCCGAAGGGCAGCGACTACGGTCGCTACCGCGGGGCTACCGTCTTGACGCCGAACCGCGCCGAACTCGCCGAGGCCACCGGGCTTCCCGTCGATACCGCGGAGAATCTCGTCACCGCCGCCCGCGGGCTCTGCCGCGATGTGGGCGTGGGCGCCGTGCTCGTCACGCGCTCCGGCGAGGGCATGACCCTCGTCACGGCCGAAGGCGAAGTCCATCATCAGCCCGCCGAGACGCGCGAAGTCGCCGACGTCACCGGCGCCGGCGATACGGTGGTGGCCACGCTTGCGCTGGGCCTTGCCTGCAACACGCCTCTGCCGCTCGCCATGCGCCTGGCCAACATCGCCGCGGGCGTCGTCGTCGGACGTCATGGCACCGCCGTCGTCAGCGCGCAGGATATCATCACCGCCATGCGCCAGGCGGGCCTTGCCAGCGTCGAACATAAAGTCGTCGACCGCACCGAAGCGATCGCGCGGGTGGCCGCGTGGCGCCGCGCCGGATTCAAAGTCGGCTTCACCAATGGCTGCTTCGATCTCCTTCACCCCGGGCACGTCTCGCTGCTGCGCCAGGCGCGCGGCGCCTGCGACCGGCTTGTTGTTGCGCTCAACAGCGATGCCTCCGTCAAACGTCTGAAAGGCGAAAGCCGGCCGGTCCAGACGGAAGCGGCGCGCGCCGCCGTCATGGCGTCGCTCGCCTCCGCCGATCTGGTCACGATTTTTGACGAAGACACGCCTCTTGCTTTGATCGAGGCCTTGCGGCCAGATGTGCTGGTGAAGGGCGCCGATTATTCGCGGGCGACGGTGGTCGGCGGCGATTTCGTGGAAGGATATGGCGGGCGCGTCGTGCTCGCCGAGCTGGTGCCGTCCTTCTCGACGACAGCGACCATCACCGCGCTCAAAGGCGCGCGAAAGAATTCATGAAGTGGGGAGTCATGGCCCGGACGTCCAAACGTGTGCTCTGCGCGGCGGCTTTGACGGCTCTCGTATTCGGCCTCGGCGCCTGCGCGCCGGGCCCCAATAAAACCTTCCCTTTCCTCAAGCAGCGGCTCGATATCGTGCCGCCGGGCCCGGCGCCCGCCGTGATCCGCCAGCCGGTCGTGCCCGAGATGTTGGTGCCGTGCCGCGGTCACGTGCTTGTGCCCGCCCTTGGTATGACGTTCGTATCCAAGGGCGCTTCGCCGCCGGGCAGCGGCCAATTCATGCGCGAAGAGAACCTCACGCCGCCCTACCGGATCCTGCCGCCGGGGACGCTCGTCACCAAAGAACAGAATCCCGCGCGCGTGAACGTCGAACTCGACGGCCAGCGGCGCATCATCGGGCTCTATTGCGGTTGAGATCGCTAGATCCGCGGGTCGACGACACTCGCCAGACGTTGTCCCGCCGACAGCGCAAATCGTAATGTCAGCGCCTTCCGCCGCGATGCATGCAACGGATGCTGCGGCGCCGGACGCATGACGGCGGCGGTGTGGGCATCGGCCATCACCACGCCGACATTCTCGGGAAGGATCTGCCACGGGAAGTGCGGCGGCACCGCGAAGGAGAAGGCGTCGCAATAGGGCACGTACTCCAGCCATTTCGCGTCGCCGCGAAAATCCTCGGGCGTGCTTTTGACTTCCACCATCAGGATCGTGCCGGCTTCGTTGAGGCCGACCACGTCGGCGCGCCGGCCGTTGCCCAATTTGAACTCCACCAGAGTCGAAAAGCCGAGATCGCCCAGCCAGCGGCAGACGCCGCGAGTCACGGCGGCCGTGACGACCTGGGGCGGAGGGCGGACTTGGGACCGGGCCGGGCCGGGATTGGAAAGGTCGATTTCGACCCCGCCCGCCACAGGTGTTCCAAGAAGGTCTGACAATCCTGGGATGTTCATCGAATGTTCCATTGGTCATTCGACTTTACGAGGGCTGCTATGCCGAGGCAAGCCAGCCGCCGCCTTTACCCACGGGTCAAAACGCGTATGGTGCGCGCCGCGATTTTGCACCGCACATAAGAGAACGTCCCCCATGGTCAAAGTTATCCGCGCCAAGCTTCACGGCCTGCGCGTCACCGGCGCCGACCTGCACTATCACGGGTCCATCACCCTCGACCCCGAACATGGCGCCCTTGCGGGTCTCTACCCTTGCGAATTCGTGGATATCTGGAACAAGAACTCCGGCGCGCGCCTGTCGACCTACGTGATCTACGGCGAGCCGGGATCGCGCTGCTGCATCCTCAACGGCGCGGCCGCCCGCACCTGTCAGACCGGCGACGAACTCATCATCGCGGCCGCGTGCGATGTCCAGCCGCATGAGCTCTACGACCTGAAGCCGACCATCCTGACCTTCACCCCGAACAACGAGGTGGATCAGGTGCTGCATTACGAAGTCTATAAGAGCGCGGTCCGCGACTTCGATTTCCGCATTGTGGATGCGTCCCACAAGGTGCCCGCCGCCACGCACAACTACGCCAACGTCGACCTGCGCGGCATCCGCGCCGCGTTGCAGGCGAAGGGCTTGTCGATCGCGGAGATCGAGGACTTCATCGGAAAATACCTCGCGCGCTAGCGGCAAAGTCGCGTACGATTCGGCGGTATGAACGCCGTCACTGTCCCCGCGCTCGCGCTTCCGATCACCACGCGCCGCCTCCACATCCGCGACTATGTGGCGGCCGATATCCCGACGGTTCTGCAGTACGTCAGCGACTCTGCTTATTGGCAGCATCAGCGGGCCGACGCTCCGACCGCGCAGCAGCTCGATACGCTCCTGAAGTGGGTGATCAGCGAACAGGGCGGCAAACCTCGCCTCGCCTATTTCCTCGCCGCGACCCGTAAGGACACCGGCGAGATTGTCGGTGAAGCGGTCCTCAAGATCACCAGCGCCGCGGAGCGGCAGGTCGAGATGGGCTTTGGTGTCGCACCGCGCTTTTGGAAACAAGGATTCGGCACCGAGATCGCCGCCGCGGCGCTCGACGTCGCCTTTTCGCACCTGAAGGTGCATCGCGTCAGCGCCCAGTGCAGCCCCGACAACAAGGGTTCGATCCGGGTGATGCAGAAGATCGGCATGGCGCGCGAAGGCCTGCTCCGCGATGTCCACTATGCCCGCGGCAAGTGGTGGAGCACCGTGATCTACGGCGTACTCGAGCATGAGTACGCCAAGATCAAGACGGTCTTGAAAGGCTAGACGGCGGCGCTTACCAGCCGGTGGCGATGCGCTCGACCAGCTGTTTTACCGTCGGCACGAAGCCGTTGTTGTACCAGGGGTCCTGCCCGAACCGGTAAGCGTTGTGGCCGGCGAACATAAGCTCGTTCTCGACATTTCCGTCGTGGGCGATGTTCTGCAGGGTTTTCTGGATGCAGAAGCTGCGCGGATCGGCCTTGCGGCCGGTGTTGCCTTCCTCGTTCTGCGACCAGTTGGAGAAGGAGCAGGCCGACAGGCAGCCCATGCAGGCGATCTGGTCGGCGCGAATTTCTTCCGCCTTCTCCGGCGTCACGAAGATCAGCGTCGAGTCCGGCGTCTTCATCGCTTCGGTGAAGCCGTGATCGAGCCACGCCTGCGCGCGCATCTTGTCGGGCCCGGTGACATAGACGTCGCGTTTGCGGACTCCCATGTTGAACGCCGTGTCGTGGGCGCCCACGGGCTCCGGCGTGAACGGGATCTGCCGCTCGCTGCGGTGCTCGAGTTCCGCGAGATAGCCGTTATGCACGGCGGACGAATAGAAGCCGGTCGGGCTGAAGCGGTGCAGATGCACATCGCCCGGCTGCAAGGTCACGAGCCTGCGCTTCCATTCGTTCGAGATCGGGCTTTCCTTGGTCAGCAGCGGCCGGGTGCCGAATTGGAACGCGATCGGTCCAATCTCCGGATTGTCGAGCCAGTGTTCCCACTCCGACAGCCACCACACGCCGCCCGCCATGATGATCGGGGTCTGCTGCAATCCGCATTCGTTCATGACGGTGCGCAGAGCGGCAACGCGCGCGTAAGGCTCTTCCGGCTTCTTCGGATCTTCGGAATTCGACAAACCGTTATGGCCGCCCGCGAGCCAGGGGTCTTCGTACACGACGCCGCCCAGAAGTTCGGCGTACTTGTGATAGGCGCGCTTCCACAGCGCGCGGAAAGCGCGGCCGGACGAAACGATGGGGTAATAGTAGATGCCGTAGTGGGCCGCGAGTTCCGCCAGCCGGTAGGGCATGCCGGCGCCGCAGGTCACGCCGTGGATCAGCCCGCGGCATTTTTCCATCACGCCGGACAGCACGCGCTCGGCGCCGCCCATTTCCCACAGGATATTGATATGGAGCCGGCCGCTGTTGCCGCGGACTTCGTGCGCGATGCGGGCCTGGGTGATCCCGCCTTCGATCGCGTATTTGATCAGTTCTTCGTGGCGCTCCTTGCGGGTGCGACCTTTATAGGTTTGCGGGATCGGCGCGCCGCTGGTATCGAACGAATCCGCGTTGACGCCCGAGAAGGTCCCCACGCCGCCGGCGGCCGCCCACGCGCCAGACGACTGGCCGTTGGAGACGCTAACGCCTTTACCGCCTTCGATGATCGGCAGGACTTCTTGCCCACCCAAAACAATCGGATTTAGTGCTTTCATTTTCCTACTGTAACAAACCGCACGCTCCCGGCGGAAATATAGGCCGCCCGTGCGAGTGAACCAAGGAGTGAAGCCGAGACGCTCATTGAAAAGCCTTTAGCATGGCCGCGGGAATGTCCGTGAAAATCCCGTCGACACCCCAACTCTTCAGGGCTTGGGCCCTGTCGAGGTCATTGACTGTATAGGCCATGACGCCGTAACCGGCGCTGTGCATCGCAGCAACTGTCTCGGCGGTCAGATGCTGTTGGTTCGCGCCGAAGGAGATCACGTCCAGCTGGGCGCCGACGTTCTTCCAGTCTTCGGTGACCCGGTCGAAGAGAAGGTCGCGCGGCCATCCCGGCTGCACTTCCTTCGCGGTCGCGACCGCCACGCGTGAAAAGCTGGAGACCAGAGGCGCCGGTGCGTCCGACGGCCAGCAGTCGCGGGCGATCGTCAGCGCGACCGCGGCCGTTTCGACCTCGCGGCCGCGGTCCGGCTTGATCTCCATATTGAACGAAAGTCCCAACTCGCGAAAAAGCTCGAGTGCTTCCTCGAGTGTGGGGATGGATTCGCCCGCGAACGCCGGCGAAAACCAACTGCCCGCGTCGAGATTGCGGACGGCATCGAAAGGCGTGACCGCCAGCGGACCGAAGCCGTCCGACGTGCGCTCCAGATCGTCGTCGTGAAAAACAACCGCTCGCCCGTCCGACGTCAGCGAGACGTCGAATTCGACCCAAGTGACGCCGTCGCGGGCCGCCTGGCGGAACGACGCCAGAGTATTCTCTGGCGCCGTCCGCGGCGAACCGCGATGGCCGATCACGAATGGAAAAGGCAGTGGCTTGCGCACGCCTACTCGGCGGGAGCTTCGCCGCCGTCCTTGCCGCCGGTGTCGATGTCGGCGCCGGTGGCCTGATCGACACGCTTCATGGACAGCTTCACCTTGCCGCGGTCGTCGATGGCAAGGCACTTCACCTTCACGACATCGCCTTCCTTCACGACATCCGACACCTGCTGGACGCGCTTCGGCGCCAGTTCGGAGATGTGCACGAGACCGTCGCGCTTGCCGAGGAAGTTCACGAACGCACCGAAGTCCATGATCTTGACCACGGCGCCGGTGTAGATGGCGCCCACTTCCGGCTCAGCGACGATTTCGCGAATGCGGCGGACCGCTTCGTTCATGTTGTCCTGATCGGCCGAGGCCACACGCACGGTGCCGTCGTCTTCGATGTCGATCTTGGTCTGGGTGGTTTCCTGCAGTTCACGGATCACCTTGCCGCCGGTGCCGATGATCTCGCGGATCTTATCCTTCGGCACGGTCAGGGTGGTGATGCGCGGAGCCGTGGCGGCAACCGTATCGCGGGCGCCGGTGATGGCCTTCGCCATCTCGCCGAGGATATGGATGCGGCCGTCTTTGGCCTGACGGAGCGCGATTTCCATGATCTCACGCGTGATGGACGTGATCTTGATGTCCATCTGCAGCGCGGTCACGCCGCTTTCGGTTCCGGCAACCTTGAAGTCCATGTCGCCGAGATGATCTTCGTCGCCCAGGATGTCCGAAAGCACGGCGAAGTCGCTGCCTTCCTTGATCAGACCCATGGCGATGCCCGCCACCGGACGGGCCAGCGGCACGCCGCCGTCCATCATCGCCAGCGAGCTGCCGCACACCGTTGCCATCGACGACGAGCCGTTCGATTCGGTGATCTCGGAGACCAAGCGAAGCGTGTACGGGAAGTTTTCCTTCGGCGGCAGCAACGGATTGATCGCGCGCCACGCCAGCTTCCCGTGACCGATTTCGCGGCGGCCCGGCGAGCCCATGCGGCCCGCTTCGCCGACCGAGTACGGCGGGAAGTTGTAGTGGAGCATGAAGTTCTGGCGGTATTCGCCTTCCAGCGCGTCGATGATCTGTTCATCTTGACCGGTGCCGAGCGTGGCGACGACCAGAGCCTGGGTTTCACCGCGGGTGAACAGGGCCGAGCCGTGAGCGCGCGGCAGCACGCCGACTTCGATCTCGATCGGACGCACGGTCTTCGTGTCGCGGCCGTCGATACGCTTGCCGGTCTTGAGGATGTTGCCGCGCACGACGTCGGCTTCCATGTGCTTCAAGATCCCGGCGGCGACCGCGAGTTCCGCGGCGTTGTCGCCGAGGCTGGCGAGCGCCTTCTTCTTCACCTCGCCGACGGCGGCATAACGTTCCTGCTTCACCGTCTTGGTGTACGCCTGGCCGAGCTCGCCGGCGAATGCCGACAGCTTGGCCTTCACCGCCGCCACTTCCGGCGCTTCCGGCGTCAGTTCGAACGGATCCTTCGCGCAGGCTTCGGCGAGGCCGATGATCATGTTGATCACGGCCTGCATCTGGTCGTGGCCGAAGTTCACCGCGCCCAGCATCACTTCTTCCGAAAGCTCCTTCGCTTCGGATTCGACCATGAGCACGCCTTCGCGCGTTCCGGCGACGACGAGATCGAGCTTCGAATTCGGAAGTTCGTCCATCTTCGGATTCAGGACGTATTGACCGTCGATGTATCCGACGCGCGCGGCGCCGATGGGGCCGAGGAACGGGATGCCGGAAATGGTGAGGGCGGCGGACGCGCCGATCATCGCCGCGATATCCGGATCGTTCTTGAGGTCGTGCGAGAGCACGGTGCAAACCACCTGCGTCTCGTTGCGGTAAGAATCATGGAACAGCGGGCGGATCGGACGGTCGATGAGGCGCGAAGTCAGCACCTCTTTCTCCGTCGGACGGCCTTCACGCTTGAAGAAGCCGCCCGGGATCTTTCCGGCGGCGAAAGCCTTTTCCTGATAGTTGACGGTGAGCGGGAAAAAATCGACGCCGGGCTTCGGCGACTTTGCACCGACCGCGGTGCACAGGACGGTGGTCTCACCGTAGGTACACATGATCGCGCCGTCGGCCTGACGGGCGATCTTTCCGGTTTCAAGGATCAGCTTGCGGCCGCCCCACTCGATCTCCTTACGCGTGACTTTGAACATAGACATAGTTTTTCTTCCTTCTTCCTCCTGGACCGGCACCGGATTGTGCGCTCGGCTCACCGTCAGGGGTCCACCCATGTGGACTTTCAAAACGGTCAGAGGGTAGTGAGCCGAGATTTCGATCCCGCGCAGGCGTTACTGCGCGCCTTAAACACACTCACACGCCGAGGCGTGCGGCAGCATTCGCGTCAGCCAGTCATAGGTGCTGCTCAGTAAACACGGCGAGCGCCTCTTGCACATGCAAGGGCGCTCCGTCCGCATCCACCAGCTATGACTGGAACAAAAATTAGCGACGCAGTCCGAGACGGGTGATCAGATTCTCATAACGATCGGGCGCGGCGTCCTTGAGGTAGTCAAGCATGCGACGGCGCTGACCGACCATCACCAGGAGACCACGACGCGAGTGGTTGTCCTTGTTGTGGTCCTTCAGGTGATCGGTGAGATTCTTGATGCGTTCAGACAGAACGGCCACTTGAACTTCCGGCGAACCAGTGTCGCCTTTTTTGGTGGCATACTCAGAGATGAGCGCCTGTTTGCGCTCGGCTGTAATCGACATCGGGTACTCCTTCTAATTCAGTGATTCAAAACACGGACGGGGCGGACCATGCCGTTCCCGACCTCGGCCACCGCGATCAGCCTCTCACCGCACACCGCTTGCACGGTCTGGCCTTCGTCAAGGCCGGTAAGGGGCTTGCGCTTCACAACGGGCCAAAGGGCGATGGCTTGCCCCAGGCTCATGCGGCGGGCCTCTTCTTCGGTCAGGGCCAGAGCCGGGATGTCGTCCAGCACGGTCTTGACCGGGAGAAGGTACTCGGAAGCGGCGGCTTTATGCCCCAGGGCTTCCAGATTTGCTAGGGAAATCGAGGCTTTCTCGTTGAACGCGCCGCACCGGGTGCGCCGTAGAACGGAGATATGCCCCTCGGTCCCCAGGGCCTGGGCCAGGTCGCGGACCAGGGCCCGGATATAGGTTCCCTTGCCGCAATCGACGGCAAAAGTAGCGTGGTCGGCATCCGGCATGCCGGTCAGGGTAAACCGGCGAACGTCCACGGTCCGGGCGGCCAGGTTGATCTCTTCCTTGGCCCGGGCCAGGTCATAGGCCCTCTGTCCGTCGACCTTGATGGCCGAGTAATCGGGGGGGACCTGGGAAATAAGGCCGGTAAACCGCGGCAGCATTGCCTCGATGGCGGCCCGGTCGGGCCTTATGGCGGATGTCCGGATCACGCTGCCGTCGCTGTCGTCCGTATCGGTGGCGGCACCCCAGGTGACCTCAAACGTGTAGGTTTTGCTGGAATCCATCGCAAAAGACGCGGTTTTGGTGGCCTCACCCAGCGCAATCGGGAGGATTCCGGTCGCCAGAGGGTCCAAAGTACCCCCGTGACCCGCTTTTTGGGCGTTTAAAGCCCGTTTTACCCGGGCAACGACCTTCGCGGCGGTGATTCCGCCGGGTTTGTCGATGGCGAGCCACCCGTTGACCGGATTCCCGGCAGGCTTCTTCGCCACCCCTATTCTTCCTCGTCCCGGCTTGGCGCGGCCGCGTCATCGGCCAGTCCGTAACCGTCGCCCAGATCGCGCGCGACCTCCGGCTTATGAAGAAGACGGCTGATCCGCTCCGCCTCGTCGAACGTGGTGTCGGCGGCGAAGACCAGATCGGGGATGAATTTCATCGTCAGGTGGCTGGCGAGCTGGCGCCGTAGGAACGGCTTCACCCGCTTCAGCCCTTCCAGAATCGGCTTCGGGTCGCCGCCGCCGAGCGGCACGATATAGACCCGCGCATGGCGCAGATCGGGACTCGGCCGGACTTCCGTCACGGTCACGCTGACGTTCGCGAGCCCGGGATCGCGGAACGTCTCGCGCTCCAGGATATTGGCGAGCACATGGCGGATTTCCTCGCCGATGCGCAATTGCCGCTGGCCCGGCGCTTTTGGCCGTTGTCGTGCCATGGAAAAGAATCCTCGAGAAGCAATCGCCCGCCCCGGGCGCCGTCGCTGCGGCGCGCGCGGGGCGAGTGAGGTTTACAGAGTCGCGGCGACGCGCTCCATTTCGAAACATTCGATCATGTCGCCGACCTGAATGTCCTGGTAGTTCGCAAGGCCCATGCCGCACTCGTAGCCTTCGCGGACTTCCTTCACGTCGTCCTTGAAGCGCTTCAGCTGCGACAGGTCGCCTTCGTGGATGACCACGTTGTCGCGCAGCAGGCGGACCTTGCAGCCGCGCTTGATGACGCCTTGCGTCACGCGGCAGCCGGCCACCTTGCCGACCTTGGTGATGTTGAACACCTCGCGCACTTCGGCGTAGCCGATGAAGGCTTCCTTGAAGGTCGGCGCCAGCATGCCGGTCAGCACCTGCTTCATGTCGTCCGAGACTTCGTAGATGATCGAGTAGTAGCGGATATCCACGTTGTCGCGCTTGGCGACTTCGCGCGCCTGCGCGTTGGCGCGCACGTTGAAGCCGATGATCACGGCGCCGTTGGTCTTCGCCAGCGTGACGTCGGACTCGTTGATCGGGCCGACGGCGCTGTGAAGGACCTTCACTTTGACCTTCTCGGTTCCGATCTTGGCCAGCGTGCCGTTCAGCGCTTCGGCCGAACCCTGCACATCCGCCTTGATGATGACCGCGAGTTCGGTGGTTTCGCCGGCTTTGATCTTGGCGAACATCTGTTCCATCGTCGAACCGCCGACGGAGGCGACATGCTCCTTCTCGCGGATCTTGCGGCGGCGGTATTCGGACACTTCGCGCGCCTTGGCTTCGTCGTCCACCACGATGAAGTCGTCGCCCGCCGACGGCGTGCCGCCGAAGCCGATCACTTCCACGGGTGCGGACGGCATCGCCGATTTCACCTGTTTGCCGTGTTCGTTGACCAGCACGCGCACGCGACCCCATTCGGCGCCGGCGACGAAGATGTCGCCGACATGCAGCGTGCCGCGTTGGACCAGAACCGTGGCAACCGAGCCGACGCCCTTTTCCATTTTCGCTTCGACGATGCTGCCTTCGGCGGCGCGGTTCGGATTGGCTTTCAGGTCGAGCAGTTCGGCCTGCAGCATGATGGCTTCCTCGAGCTTGTCGAGGTTCATCTTCTTGGTCGCCGAGACTTCCACCGCCAGGGTTTCGCCGCCCATGTCTTCGACGACGACTTCGTGCGTGAGCAGATCGGTCTTCACGCGCTGCGGATTTGCGTCCGGCTTATCCATCTTGTTGATCGCGACGATGATCGGCACGTCCGCGGCCTTGGCGTGCTTAATCGCTTCCACCGTCTGCGGCATGATGCCGTCGTCCGCAGCCACCACGAGGACCACGATATCCGTGACCTTCGCGCCGCGGGCGCGCATCGCCGTGAAGGCTTCGTGGCCCGGCGTATCGATGAAGGTGATTTTCTGGCCCTTGGCGGTACGAACCTGATAGGCGCCGATGTGCTGGGTAATGCCGCCCGCTTCGCCGGCGACAACGTTGGCGGAGCGCAGGGCATCGAGCAGCGAGGTCTTGCCGTGGTCGACGTGGCCCATCACGGTCACGACCGGCGGACGGGTCTTCATCTCCGCCGCGTCGTCTTCGGCCGTTTTCAACGAATCTTCCACCGCGTCTTCCGTAATGCGCTTCACCTTATGGCCGAATTCCTGGGCAACGATTTCCGCGGTATCGGCGTCGATCACTTCGTTGATCGTCGCCATGATGCCGAGCTTCATCAGCGACTTGATCACGTTGCCGGAACGCTCGGCCATACGGTTCGACAGTTCCTGCACGGTGATCGCTTCCGGGAGCACGACTTCGCGCACCACCTTGTCGGTGTTCATCGGCTGCTTCAGTTGGGCCTTGCGGCGTTCCTTGTCCACCGCGCGGCGCATGGAGGCGATGGAACGCGAGCGTTCGACCGCGTCATCGCCCTCAAGGGCGGCGGTGATCGACAGTTTGCCCGCGCGGCGGCGCGGTTCGGTGCGCTTCACCGTCGGCGGCTTGTGGCCCGTCTTTGCCTTGCGGCGCGGCGCGTCTTCTTCTTCTTCCTCTTCAACCACGTCACGGCGCGGCGCGGCGGCGGCGTCGCCTGCGGGCGCGGCGGCCGGCTTTACGTCCGGCGCGGGCGCGGGCGCACGCACTTCGGCGGCGGCGGGCGCGGCTGCTGCTGCCGGAGGCGGCGCTTCCGGTTCTTGCGCCTTGCGTAGCTTTTCTTCGGCCGCGCGGCGCGCATTTTCCTCGGCTTCGCGCTTGGCTTCTTCTTCGGCGATACGGCGGTTTTCTTCGTCCGCCTTGATCGCGTCCTGGAGCGCCTTCAGGCGATGCGCCTTCTCATCGTCGGTGAGCGTGCCGTGCTGCAGCGTTTCCTTCAGCAGCGCCTCTTCGGCCTTTGCCTTCACGCTCGTCGGCGCGGCTTTGACTTCCTGCACCTTGCCATCGGCGCCGATCTCGAACTGACGCTTACGCTTGCGTTCCACCTGAACGACTTTGGAGCGGCCGTGCGAGAAGCTTTGCCGGACCTGTCCGGTCTCGACAGTCTTCTTCAGCTCGAGCTTGCCTTTACCGCCGAGGGTCAAGGGCGTCTTGGTCTTGGTATCGCTCACTCAGTGCACCTTAATCAAAAAATCCAAACTGGCCGTCGTCACTCAGATGAAGCCGCGGAGTTTCGCCGCGTCTTCGAAAATCATCTCCGTCAGCCGGCCGGGCAGAAGCGCCACGTGCACAGCCATGTCCCGTCCGATCGCGCCCCCGAGTTCGGCACTCGTGAACACATCCACCACCGGCACGCCCGGAACGAGAGTGCTCATTTTCTGCCGCTCCGCCGGCGAGCCGTCCGCGGCTTCGATCAAAGCCGCCGTACGTCCGGTCGCGATTTGCGCGCGCACTTTTTCCGCGCCCGAGGCGACAAGTCCGGCGCGCTGCGCCAAGCCAAGATGATTAAGACAGCGGCGACGTAGCAGGTCGGCGACGGTATCTGCCAAATCGGGGGCAACGGTGACGTTGCGCCGCGCGGCTTTGGCAAACAGCCGCTTTTGCGCCGCCGTTTCTATCATATCGCGGCGGGCCCTCAACCACAAACCCCGGCCGGGAAGCCGGGCCGCGACATCGGGAACAATGGCGTTGTCCGGTCCGACGACGAACCTGATGAGTGCCGCGACGGGCAGCGACTCGCAGCTCGCAATGCAGCGGCGGGTCGGTCCTTCGTCCGGCTCGTCATGAAAGGCTTCGTCCGGTCCCATCTCTGGTCCGGGCGAAGGCCCTTCCATGGCTTCGCTTGCGGGCGCCGGGCCGCCCGAAGGGTAAGTCTCACTGGTCATCGCGTCTGCCCGGACCGCCACAAGGGTAAAAGAAGGCTACACGGTCTTGGTCTCGCCGGCGGCGGCGTCGCCTTCCGGCGCGCTGCCTTCGGGGAACCAATGGGCGCGGGCGGCCATGATGATCGCATTGGCCGGGCCTTCCTTGATGACGTCGGCGCCGAGGATTTCGACCAGCTCGTCGCCGGAAAGGTCCGCAAGATCGTCCAGGGTTTTCACGCCCTTTTCGGCCAGCACGATGATCTTCTTGGGGTCCAAGCCGTCGATCTGGGCTTCGGCGAGGTCTTCCGACACGCCAAGCTCTTCCATCCGGGCCGCGATCTTCTTGTTTTCTTCTTCGATATAGGTCGTCGCGCGCTCCTTGAGTTCGTTCGCGACGTCTTCGTCGAAGCCTTCGATGTCGGTCAGCTCCTCAATCGGCACGAACGCCACTTCTTCGACCGACGTGAAACCTTCGGTCACCAACAGATGGGCAAGAACGTCATCCACATCAAGGGCGTCGATGAACATCTTCGAGCGCGTGTGGAACTCTTGCTGGCGGCGTTCGGATTCTTCGCCTTCCGTGAGAATGTCGATGGTCCAGCCGGTGAGCTGCGAGGCGAGTCGCACGTTCTGGCCGCGGCGGCCGATCGCCAGCGAGAGCTGATCGTCCGGCACAACCACTTCGATGCGGCCCGAGTCTTCGTCCAGCACGACCTTGGTGACTTCGGCGGGCGCAAGCGCATTCACGACGAACGTCGCCGGATCCTGGTTCCACTGGATGATGTCGATCTTTTCGCCCTGCAGTTCGGCGACCACCGCCTGCACGCGCGAACCGCGCATCCCGACGCACGCGCCGACCGGATCGATCGAGGAATCGTTGGAGATCACGGCGATCTTGGCGCGGCTGCCCGGATCGCGAGCCACGGCCTTGATTTCGATGATGCCGTCATAGATTTCCGGCACTTCCTGGCTGAAAAGCGCGGCCATGAAGTCGCCCGAGGTGCGCGACAGGAAAATCTGCGGGCCGCGCGGTTCTTCGCGCACGTCGACGATGAAGGCGCGCACGCGGTCGCCGTTCTTGAAATGCTCGCGCGGGATCAGTTCGTCGCGGCGCAGCAGGCCTTCGGCGCGCCCCAGATCGACGATCACGTTACCGAATTCCACGCGCTTGACGAGGCCGTTGACGATCTCGCCGGTGCGGTCCTTGTATTCGGTGAACTGGCGGGCGCGTTCCGCGTCGCGCACCTTCTGCACGATCACCTGCTTCGCCGTCTGCGCCGCGATGCGGCCGAAGTCGATCGGCGGAAGCGGATCGACGATCACGCCGCCAAGCTCGATTTCCGGGTTTTTGCGCTTGGCTTTCGCCAGCGGGATCTGCGTGTTTTCGTCTTCAACGGTTTCCACGACTGTCATGTAGCGCGCGAGGCGGATTTCCCCATTCTTGCGGTCGATGGCCGCGCGGATGTCGTTCTCGTGGCCGTACTTGGAGCGGCCGGCTTTCTGGATCGCCTGCTCCATCGCCTGGAAAACTTCTTCGCGATCGATGCCCTTGTCGCGGGCGACCGTGTCGGCCACCTGCACCAGTTCGGGCCGCGCCATGCCAATGCTTTCTCGTGCCATCGTCGTTCTCCGGCTTTCGCTAATTTCGTTGTTTAAGTTCCGCGCGCTTCGCGGAGGCTTCAATCAGTTCGTCGGTCATGACCAGCTTCGCCGTGCTGATCGCGCCAAAGGGAATCTCGAAGGTCGTATCGTCGACCGTGATCACTACGGTCTCGCCGTTCAGCCCGCCAAGCGGTCCGCGGAATCGCTTGCGTCCATTCACCGGCAGGCGGGTTTCGATCTTCGCTTCGAAGCCTGCATAAGCCGCGAAATCCTTCGCCCGCGTTAAAGGACGATCAATTCCGGCGGAACTCACTTCCAGGTCGTAAGCGCCGGGCACGGGATCCTCGACGTCGAAGATCGCCGACAGTGTCTGGCTGATCTGCGCGCAATCATCGACCGAGATCTGGGTGCCGTCTTTGCGGTCGGCCATCACCTGCAACGTCTTGCGCCCGATCGAACCGGTCAAGGCAATGCGGACCACCTCGAAGCCCATGGCTTCAAGGGTCGGCGCAACACGTTCTTCCAAGCTCAGCAGTCGTTCCAATCGAGGCTCCGTCACCCGGGACGGCCTTCGAACAGGCAATAAAAAAAGTGGCCAAGTGGGCCACTTCCTAGGACGTCCAGGAATGTCAAAAGATGGCGTTGATATAAGTGAGTTCCGCCCCAATTTCAAGGGTTTTTGCGCGCTCGTGCGCGCGCGGGACCTACGCAGGGACGCGCCGAAAATTCATGAAGACGGGGGTCCGGCCCTGTTTTTTGGCCTTTTCTTCATATCGAGTCGGGGTGGAATCGGCCGGCCGCTGCCGCCAATCCTCCGGCCCGTGGGCCGTCCAGGCGAAGGCCGGGTGTCCGACCAGGTGCAAAAGCGCCCAGTCGATATAAACCGGATGATCGCTCGCCACGCGGAACTCCCCGTTCGGGGCGATGAGACGCGCCATTTCGCCAAGGTTCTCGGGGCCGACGAAACGGCGTTTGGCGTGGCGGGCCTTGGGCCACGGATCGGGAAACGGCAGCGAGATCCGTTCGAAGCTCGCGTCGGGCAGATGGGGCAATAGGAAGCGCACGTCTTCATTGAAGATGCGCACATTCTTCAGGCCAAGCTCGTGAACATGGCGCAGCAACGATGCAACGCCGTTCAGGAACACTTCGGCGCCGATGAAGCCGATGTCGGGATTGTCGGCGGCCATGCGCGCAAGATGCTCGCCGCCGCCGAAGCCGATCTCCATGCGCAGACTGGAAACGGGGCGCGCGAAAAGGCTGCGCGGGTCGAGCGCCCCTTGCGGAACCGCGATCCGCAGTTCCGGCAATAGGTCCTCGATCAATCCTAGGCGGGCGGCTTTGAGGGGTTTGCCCTTACGCCGCCCGTAGAAGCGCAGATCCGACTCTTGCGTGGTTCGCGTGTCGCCGGAAGAACCGCTGTCGCTGTCCCCGGACCCCGATCCCGACCTAGACGCCGAACGCGGATTCAAGCTGATCGACCAGATCCAGGCGTTCCCAGCTGAAACCGCCGGAGCCGTCCGGATCGCGGCCGAAGTGGCCGTAAGCGGCGGTACGTTCGTAGATCGGCCGGTTGAGCTTCAGGTGCTCGCGGATCCCGCGCGGCGAAAGGTCCATCAGTTCCTGCAAGACCTTCGACAGCTTGTCTTCATCGACTCTGCCGGTGCCGTAGGTGTCGACATACACCGACAGCGGCTTCGACACGCCGATCGCATAGGAGAGCTGGATCACGCAGCGGTCGGCAAGGCCGGCGCCGACAACGTTCTTCGCAAGGTAGCGCGCGGCATAAGCGGCCGAGCGGTCGACCTTCGTCGGATCCTTGCCCGAGAATGCGCCGCCGCCGTGCGGGGCCGCGCCGCCGTAAGTGTCGACGATGATTTTGCGGCCGGTGAGGCCGGTGTCGCCGTCCGGTCCGCCGATGACGAAACGTCCCGTCGGATTCACATAGAACTCGGCTTCCGGGCACATCCAGCCTTTCGGGATCGCGTCGAGCACGTGTTTGCGCACGTATTCGCGGATCGTTTCCTGATCGGCCTTTTCGGAGTGCTGCGTCGAGACGACGATGGACGTCGCGCCCACCGGCTTGCCGCCGGCATAACGCAGCGAGATCTGGCTCTTCGCATCGGGACCCAGGAAGTCGACATCCTTGTCGTGACGGGCTTCCGCGAGCGACTTGAGGATCGCGTGCGCGTAGTAGAGCGGCGCCGGCATCAGGCTCGGCGTTTCGTTGACGGCGTAGCCGAACATGATGCCCTGGTCGCCCGCGCCTTCGTCCTTGTTGCCGGCGCTATCGACGCCGACAGCGATATCGGCGGACTGCGCGTGAACGTGACACTCGACCTTCGCGTTCTTCCAGTGGAAGCCTTCCTGCTCGTATCCGATCGCCTTCACAGCCTGGCGGGCGCTTTCGACCATCGCTTCGTGAGTCACTGACGACGGGCCGCGCACTTCGCCGGCCAGCACGATCAGGTTGGTGGTGCAGAGCGTTTCCAGCGCGACGCGCGAATACGGATCGGCTTTCAGGAAAAGATCGACGATCGAATCGGAAATGCGATCGCTGACTTTGTCGGGATGACCTTCGGAGACGGATTCGCTCGTGAACACATAGTCAGACTTAGGCAAGGTCGTCTCCTAGGAAGAGTTGGCTTTGTTTGGAGAAGGGGAAATAGCCGGGCCCCCTTGAAAAAGGCTTAAGGGGGGTACCGGAACCCCCGCGACTTTTCAAGGGCGAGTCGGGCCTCGCCGCGCCGGCGGGGCCCCAACGGGCGCCTCTGGGCCAAACTTGATCCGAAAACGAAAACGCCGCCGCGAGGATCTCGCGGCGGCGTTGGGTCCGTGAGGACGCTGAGGGTTAGCCTTCGACCGGCTCTTCGGTCGAGGCGAGCGACTTCGCCAGCTCATAGATGCGGCGGCGCACGTGATAATCGTTGATCCGGTAGTAGGCGCGTACGAGCTCGAGGGTTTCGCGCTTGGTCATCGGGTCGTTGTCGCGCGGTTCAAGGTCGCGGCTTTCGCCCGACAGATTGCGCGGGCTCGACTGCGCGGTCTGGTCGTCCATTTCTTCGAAGAAGAACGACATCGGACAATCCAGGACGCGCGAAAGGTCCCACAAGCGCGAGGCGCCGATGCGGTTGGCGCCGCGTTCGTACTTTTGAACCTGTTGGAAGGTGAGGCCGATGGCTTCGCCCAATTTCTCCTGGCTCATGCCCAGCAGGGTGCGGCGCAGGCGCACGCGCGCTCCAACGTGAACGTCGACGGGATTCGGCTTGCCCGAAGGCATCCGTCCGCGCGTCGAACGCGTCGGCGCGGTGTCATCTTTTTGCTGCTCTTGCGGTAAACCCATGTGAACCTGCCCGTTATAAATGTAACTGCGCAACCAAGTTACAGGCGCCAACATCTACCGACCGTTGAGCGGATGGTAGGCCAACACCACTCTTAGCACAAGCAGCCGTGGTGGTCCCCGGTTGCGTCCTGCCTTAAGAGGCGCGGGTGCCCTTAAGGGCAAGTAAGCGCTGTAGGCGTAGCGGCGTATCGCTGCGCCTGAAGAACAACGCCCCAACACCGCTACAAGTTGCGAGCAGAATCGGAATCAAATTTCCTAATAACGCGAAGGGGGTAGCCGATGCCGCAGGTACGGGTAGCGCAGCGTCCAGCACTCCTCGCGCGCCAAGGGGCAGGGCATCCCTCACCCGCCCGTAACCATCGACCACGGCTGAGATTCCGGTATTGGCCGTCCGGACCAGGGGTAGCCCTTCCTCCACCGCCCGCAGGCGGGCCTGGGCAAAATGCTGATGGGGACCGAGGCTGAGGCCGAACCACGCGTCATTGGTGAGATTTAAAAGAAATGCAGGCCGGGGTTTACCGCCCGCGGTCACCTCGCCCGAAAAGATCACCTCGTAACAAATGAGCGGGCTGAACGGGGGCAGGCCGGGAACGGCCAGGGTCTCGAGGCCGTGGCCCGAGGCAAAGCCGCCCGACATGCCGGTGATCTCGTCGAAAGGGACCAGGTCCCGCATCGGCGTATATTCGCCGAAAGGAACCAGGTGGGTCTTGTCGTAGACTGCGGCGACGCTGGCGTCCGGCTTCAGCACATAAAGAGAATTGAACACCGTCTGCGAGCCGTCGTCGTTGCGCAGGCCCCGGTCGGCGCCGGTGATCAACAGCCCGTTCGCGGGCGCGGCCCCGGCCGCCACCCGCCGCGCCGGCTCGTCGATGTTCAGGAAGAACGCGATGGCCGCTTCGCCCCACACGACGTGAGTCACGTCATCCGGACGATTGTCGACGCTGAGCCGCACATACTCCTGCAGCTGGTTCACCCATTGGCTGGGCCGGCTGCGTTCGGCTTGCGAGAAATTTGCCTGCACCAATCGAAACTTGATGCCCGGCACCACGTCGTCATGCGCAAGCGACAGACGCAGCCCGCCGGCGGCGCCGACAAGAACCAACAGGGCCACGGGCGCGAACGCCGTGAGCCGCGCCTTTGCCAGCGACGGCGTGTAGCCAACGAGGGCGACGCCGGTGAACGCCAGCACGGTCAGGAAACTCAGGCCGTAGGTTCCGACCAGCGCCGTCACTTGCATGACGGCAAGGCCGGCCGGGGTGTGGGTCTCGGCCCAAACAAGGCCCAGCGGATTCCACGGCAGGCCCGTGAAGATCCAACTGCGCACCCATTCGATCAGCGTCCAAGCGGCGGCGAAGAGAACGACGCGCCGCGCCGCCGTGGCCGCGCGGTCGTATGACATCTCATCGCGCGGCGCCGGTTTGATCGCGTGCGTCAGCGCGCACACCAGCGCGATGAAAAGACCCATCGCGATCGAGAGCGAGCCCACCGCGGGCACTGCGAAAACACCGAAGGCATCCGCGTCGACGTAGAACGCGTTGGCCATCCAATAAAGACCGGTGATGAAATAGCCCGCGCCGAACGCCCAGCCCGTGAAGAACGCCGCCTTCCATGTGCGGCATCCATCGAGAAGCCAGAACAGAACCGGCAGCGCGATCCACAGCACCGGAACAATCGAGATCGGCGGAAACGCCAGGATCGTCAGCGCGCCCGCGAAGAGCGCGGCGGCAAACCGCGTCCACCCGCTGAGCGCGGCAATCCGGTCGGCAATCGCGGTTTTCATTATTCTTCCGGCTTGGGCGGCGGCACGTTACGCACGCGCAAGCGCCGCACGAGGCGCGGATCGCTGTCGGTGATCTCGAACTCGATGCCCGAGGAATGTTTCACCAACTCGCCGCGTGACGGCATCCGGCCGGCGAGACTTGCGACGAGACCGCCCAACGTATCGGATGCTTCGCGTTCCTCCTCGCTGAACACTTTGCCCACGCGCTCTTCGAAATCCGACAAAGCCACGCGGCCGTCGGCGATCCATGACCCGTCATCGCGCGGCTTCAGTTCAGGCGCCTGATCCGCGTCGTGCTCGTCTTCGATTTCGCCGACGATCTGTTCCACCACGTCCTCGATGGTGACGAGGCCGTCGATGCCGCCGTACTCGTCGACCACCATGGCCATGTGCGCGCGCTTCAACCGCATCTCGAGCAGAAGATCGAGCACGCGCGCCGCCGGGGAAACGAACAGCACCGGACGCAAAAGATCCGTCAGTTTGTGCGAGCTCACGCGCGCGCCGTTCTCGCCGGTAATCTGGTCCGCGGCCAGGATCGCGAGGTCCTTGATGTGGATGAGGCCCGCCACATCGTCCAGCGTTTCGCGAAACACCGGCAGGCGCGAATGGCCTTCCTTCACCACCAGCATCAACGCGTCCACCACCGGGGTCGCGGCGTCGATCGCCACGATGTCGGCACGCGGCACCATGATGTCGGCGGCGGTGACGCCGCGCAGCTTGAGGACGTTGGCAAGAAGCAGCCGTTC
Source organism: Rhodospirillaceae bacterium (assembly GCA_041905525.1). Classification (GTDB taxonomy): domain Bacteria; phylum Pseudomonadota; class Alphaproteobacteria; order Rhodospirillales; family Rhodospirillaceae; genus SHVO01. Next base: position 10,146 of record JAYRKY010000002.1, on the reverse strand, counting down.
GTTGGGATCGATCGCAGGCTCGCCCTCGGGGCGGTCTTCGATCCGTTCCTCGATCAGTTCTTCGATCACTTCGCGGACGGCTTCGGCCTCCGCGATCTCCGGAGCCAGCCAGCGTTTGAGCTTCGTGAACAGGCCGGACTTGTCATCCGTCTCCGGCGCTAGAGAGCGTGCGGGCTCGCTCATGTCGGCCGGCGCGCTCCCCGCGGTTTCTTCACGGAGGGTTCGGGGGTCGTGTCGCCGTAGGGATCTGCGATCCCGAGGCGGGCAAGGATCTTGGTTTCCAGGCGTTCCATGGTCTTGGCGTCGGACGGTCTCTCGTGATCATAGCCCAAAAGGTGCAGAACGCCATGCACCACCATATGAGAAAGGTGATTTTTCAAGGACTTGCCACCTTCTTTGGCCTCCTTGACCACCGTTCCGTAGGCCACGACCACATCACCTAGTATGAGCGCCTCGCCCGAAGGCCCATCGGCCCCCGCCGGGAACGACAGGACGTTGGTGGGTTTATCCTTGCCCCGGTAGGTCGCGTTCAGCTTCCGAATCGCCGCGTCCCCGGTCAAAACCACCGCCAGTTCCGCCGCGCCGGCGCGCCGCTTCAGCCGCGCCGGGGCGCCGTCCTCCCAGGCCGCGCGCGCCGCGCGCCGCACAATGGAAGCGACGGTGGGAAGGCTGCGGATCCAGCCCGCCGCCGGCGTCAGCACATCGATGGTAGGAGAGTTCGCCCGTTTCATCTGTTTCCCCGTCACTGCTCCGGGGCGCGGTCCTTGCGCTTTGCGTCGCGGCGATCATAGGCCTCGACGATGCGGGTGACCAAGTCGTGGCGCACGACATCGCGCGCGGTGAAGCGCACGAGTCCCACGCCCTTGACGTTGTCGAGCGTCTCCAGCGCGTCCTCGAGCCCGGACTTCACGCCGCGCGGCAAGTCGATCTGGCTCAGGTCCCCCGTCACCACCATGCGCGAATTTTCGCCGATGCGCGTCAGCGCCATTTTCATTTGCACCGGCGTCGTGTTCTGCGCTTCGTCCAGGATGATGAACGAATTGGCGAGTGTGCGTCCGCGCATGAAGGCCAGCGGCGCCACTTCGATCTCGCCCGAGACCAGCAGCTTCGCCACCTGATCGCCGGGTAGCATATCGTAGAGGGCGTCGTAAAGCGGGCGCAGGTAAGGGTCCACTTTCTCGCGCATGTCGCCCGGCAGGAAGCCGAGACGCTCTCCGGCTTCCACCGCCGGACGCGACAGGATGATGCGGTCGATAGCGCCGGCCATCTTCATCGACACGGCTTTGGCCACCGCGATGTAGGTCTTGCCTGTGCCTGCGGGTCCCAGCGCGAATACCAGTTCATGTTCGTTCAGCGCTTTCAGATATGTTCCCTGGCCCAGCGAACGCGCCGCGACCTGACGCTTGCGCGTGCGGATCGCAAGTTCGCTCACAGCGTCGCCCTCGGGGTCCGCCGTGCGGACCGCTCCGTCTATATCGCCGGTTTCCAGGTCATGTCCTTTCGCGAGATGATCGTAAAGCCGCGTCAGCGTCCGCTCGGCCAGTTGCGCGCGGTCGGGTGTGCCTTCGATGGTGATGGTATTGCCGCGATGGTTCAGCACCACATTCAAGCGCTGCTCGAGACGGTGGAGATTGGCGTTGTGCGGACCGACGAGCTCCTGCAGGAGGCTGTTGTCGGCGAACTCGCATCTCACGTGCGTCGCGTCGCTCATGCGGTCTTGATCGTGCCTTCCGAATCGTCCGCCCACACCGCCCCGAGGCTGTTCGGCTCAACTGAGACAACCTTCAAACGCGCCACCGACCCGATGTGTTTCGGGTCCGCCATCACGTGAACCGCCTGCAAATAGGGGCTTTTCCCCACGAGCTGTCCGGGATGCCGGCCGGCGTGGGTCAGCAGCACGTCAAACGTCTGCCCGAGGCTGGCGGCGTTGAACGCGCGTTGTTGTTCGATCAGCAGATCCTGAAGCGCGTAGAGGCGCGCGTCTTTCACATCTTCCGGGATCTGCGTCTTCAGCGCGGCGGCGGGCGTGCCGGCGCGGGCGCTGTATTTGAACGAGAAGGCCTGCGCGAAGGTGATGTCGCGCACAAGCTTGAGCGTGTCTTCGAAGTCCTGATCTGTCTCGCCCGGGTAGCCGACAATGAAATCGGAGGACAGGGCCATGTCCGGCCGGTACGCGCGCAAGGTCGCGATGATGCGCCGGTAGGCGTCCGCCGTGTGTCCCCGGTTCATCGCTTCCAGGATTTTGTCGGAGCCCGACTGCACCGGCAGGTGCAGGAACGGCATCAGCGCAGGCACATCGCGGTGCGCCGCCATCAGGTCGTCGTCCATTTCGCGCGGATGCGAGGTCGTATAGCGAATGCGGTCCAGCCCGTCGATCTCCGCCAAGGCCCGCGCCAGCCGGCCGAGACCCCAGGTCCGCCCGTCTTCGCTCGCGCCGTGATAGGCGTTGACGTTCTGGCCCAGAAGCGTGATTTCGCGCACGCCGCCCGCGACCAGACCTTTCGCCTCGCGCAGGATATCGGCGACCGGGCGCGAATATTCCGCGCCGCGCGTGTAGGGCACGACGCAGAAGGTGCAGAACTTGTCGCAGCCTTCCTGGATCGAGAGAAAGGCGGCGGGTCCGTCGGCGCGCGGGGCGGGAAGATGATCGAACTTCGGCTCGACCGGAAACTCGGTATCGAGGATGCCGGCCGATTTTTTTCCCGCCTGCGTGCCGGCGCGCGTGCGTGCGGCGCGTACGACCATCTCCGGAAGGCGGTGGTAGGTTTGCGGACCCAGCACGATGTCGACGAACGGCGCGCGCGCCATGATCTCGGCGCCTTCGGCTTGCGCGACGCATCCGGCCACGGCGATGATCATGTCCTTGCCGGCGGCGGCGCGTTCGTGGCGATACGCCCGCACGCGCCCAAGGTCCGAGAACACCTTCTCGGCGGCTTTCTCGCGGATATGGCAGGTGTTCAGAATCACCATATCGGCGTCGGCCGGGCTCTCGGCCGGCGCATAGCCCAGGGGCGCCAGGACGTCCGCCATGCGGGCGGAGTCATAGACGTTCATCTGGCAGCCGTAGGTCTTGATGAACAGCCGTTTGGCCGGAGCGTCGGTCATCGTTCTCGGTGAAAAGTCTTGCGGAAAAACCCAAGCGCAGAGCGGTTTCTACCGCCTAACCGGCGCAAAAGCAAAACGGGGGTTTTGAATGGCGGTGTAGGGGCTTAAGCCCCCTCGCGTCCTGCGAGCAGGCGGGCGAATCCGGTCCGGGTCACCCGGTCGCAATGCGCCGCCAGCTCTTTCCGGCTCGCGAACTGGGCCAGGGTCACCGGAGGATGGAAGGTCACCTCGGCGGTCAGTTTGCCCAGGCGCATGATCTGCCACATGTGGGACATCATCTCCATGTCGCCGTACCACGCCACGAATGCCCGCCAGCCAACCCCGATCGGCATGCCGTTGAGGCGGGTATAGGCCATCGACACCGGCTGCACCGTCACTGGGCGCTCGGTGCCGTCGGCGCCCATCACATGACGCTCCGCCACAGTGAACAGCGCGCTCTTGAACGGCTTCATGGTGTTTCCGTCGCCCGAGGTCGCCTCGGGGAACATGATCAGCGTATCGCCCGCGTCCAGACGCTCCTGGATCTGATCGCGCGCGGCGCTGGTCGCCGTGCGGCGGCGGTCGATGAAGATGGTCTGCCCCGCCTTCGCCATCCAGCCGAAGCCGGGCCAATTGGCGATGTCCGCCTTGGCGACAAAATCGCCCGGCACGACGCTGCCCAGCACGACGATATCGAAATAAGAGATGTGATTGGCCACCACCAGCCGCGGCGCGGCGCGGCTTTGCGTGCCGCGCACGACGACGTCGATCCCGATCAGGCGGCAGAGCACGCGATAGTAAAAGCCTCGGAAGGCGATCGAATCGCCCTTCACCAGATTGAGGGTCGCGGCCGTAAGGCTGGCGATGATGGCCGAAATCACAAAGAGGACAATACGCACCACCGCCAGCACGCTTCCGCGCAGCGGCAGCGCCGGTTCGATTTCTGCCTTTGAATATGAAACGGAGTTCGCTTCGCTCAAGACGCTTGTTTGAATGATGCTGACTCGGTGCCGATGTCGTAGTGACGCGTATAACGCTCTTCGATCAGATCGGTCTTAACGATGATGCACACATCGGTCGTATTGAACTGATGGTCCACCACGGCGCCGTCGCCGATAAACCCGCCGACGCGCAGATAACCTTTTAGCAACGGCGGCAGGCTGGCCAGCGCGCGCTTCGGGTCGATCGACTCTTTCGGCAGCAGATTCATCTCCACCTTACGATGCGGCAGCGCGGTCGCGCGCAGCGCTTCGGGCGCAAGATGGTAGTGATAGAGATACGACAGCTGAACCGCGAGCTGCTGCGGGTCCGTGCCCGGCAAGCTCGCGCAGCCGAACATCAGATCGATGCCGTAGGCGTTGACATATTCCGACACGCCGCGCCACAGCAGCTGCATGGTCGCGCGGTTGCGATAGCCCGCGTCCACGCACGAGCGCCCCAGTTCCAGAACGGTGCCGGGAAAGCTCGCCAGTTTCGTGATGTCATATTCGGACGCCGAGTAAAAAGAGCCCGCGGCGCGCGCGTGTTCGCGGCGGATGAAGCGGTAGGTGCCCACGACGGGATCATGTGCGCGCTCGGCATCCACCACCAGCAGATGGTCGCAAAGCGCGTCGAACTTGTCGAAGTCGCGGCGCGTCGCCTGCATCTGGGCGTCCGGCTGCGCGCCCATTTCGTCGTAGAACACCCGGTAGCGCAGCGCCTGCGCCGCATCGAGTTCCTCGGCCGATGTCGCGAGGCGGATGACTTGGCTGCCCGCCGTCACCGGCACGAACGCGCGCCCGGTCGCGGGCGCGCCAAGACCCGCGGCAATCGCTCCCGAAGGAGTGTTGGTCGAGGGTGGCAACAAAAGTGTCATCGGTCTGTATCCCAACCGCGCGTTCAGGCCTTTGCGCTGCGCGAGGAACCGCAGCGTCAGGCGGAGCGTCGACTGAAAGGCCGCACTCGGCTTTCGGCTCAACGAAACCGTCTTGAATTTCAACGATTCCGTTGCCCGGCCGATCAGGGCCAGGGGTTTCCGAAGCGCACCGTCCATGCCGGGATACTCTTAACAGTTAGGGGGACTGGCCGACAGCCAAATTCCCCAAAACCTACCCCGGCGGGTACTAGATGTCGTGTTATCGTTCTGTGGCTTTATCCGCATCTAGCGGTAGCACATACAACTCCAGGCGATGCCCGACCAGTTTGTACCCGTGGGCGTTGGCGATCTCCTGCTGGAGCCGTTCGATTTCCTCGTTGTGGAATTCGATGACCTTGCCCGAGCGCACGTCGATCAGGTGGTCATGGTGCGTGGCCGGCGTTTCCTCATAGCGGGCGCGGCCGTCGCCGAACTCATGGCGCTTCACAATGCCGGCTTCTTCGAAGAGACGCATGGTGCGGTAAACGGTCGCGATGGAGATCCGCGGGTCCTCGGCGACCGAACGGCGGTGGACCTCTTCGACATCCGGATGGTCCTGCGCTTCCGAGAGCACGTGCGCGATGATGCGCCGCTGCTCGGTCATCTTCATGCCCTTCTCGGCGCAAATTTGTTCGATGTGAGAGGGGGCCCGGGTCGCCATGGCTGAATTCCTTGCTGTCGGTCGGAAGGGCCCCAGGGCCTCCGTGGCAGGAGACCTATCATAAAGCGGACCATCCGGCCGTAAAAGAGATCAAAGGCCGCTCCCGCAGGCGTAAGCGAAAGAGGAGGGCGGACCTGTGGCCGTGGCCACGTGGAGTGGATATATGTCACTCATGACCGCAGCGCCATTCTTCATTGATATCACGGGGGATGTTTGCCCCCTCACCTTCGTCAAGACGAAGCTGTTGCTGGAGAAGATGCCCGTCGGCGCCACGGCCACCGTGCGCCTGAAGGGCGCGCAGCCGCTCGATAACGTTCCCCGCTCGGTCAAGGCGCACGGCCACGAGGTCGTCTCGCTCGCACGCGAGGACCAGGCGGCCGAGCCCGATCCGCGGGTGCCGCATCTTTTAGTGGTGCGGCGCTGCTAGCGGTGGATTCCGAAACGCCAGGGTCATGACCAGGGCATCGACGTTCGCGCCGTCCGGCCTTGCGTAATACCGCGAGCGCCGTCCGGTCGTCTCGAAACCATGGGCCTCGTACAGTCGCCGCGCCGGCAGATTGTCTTCGGCGACTTCAAGAAACAGACGGTGCGTTCCTCCGGCTCTCAGCATGCGGCACGCCTCCGTCAGCAGTCCCGCGGCAACGCCTTGCCGGCGGTGCGCGGGCGTCACGGCAAGCGTCAGGATCTCGGCTTCGTCCGCGACCGCGCGGATCAAGATGAAACCTTGCGGGACCGGCGCCGCCCACATCAGGCCCGCGACACCGGGCTGCGCCAGCAGCTGGCCGAATTCGCCGCTGCCCCACGGCGCATCGAAACTGGTGGCATGCAAGGCGCTCGCGATCTCAGCATGCGCCGGTTCGAGACGGAGTATGCCGCTCATGCGCCCCTCTTATGGCCGTAGCCGGCCGCCGTGAGGCGCGAGCGTGATCTTCGGCGGCAGAACATACAGCGGCAGCGGCCCGGCCGGATCGATCGTGCGCGTCTGGGCCAGCCGCGCCAGGATCACGGCGTCCGGTAAAGGATCGGCCGTGGATGCCGTCGCGCCGGGAAGAGAGGCGAAGGCTTCGGCCGCGCCGTCGCCCGTGACGAGCACATCGCGCTCTTCGCCGATCCACGCCGCGATGTCCGCGGGCGCAAGCGCGGCGGGCGCGGTGCGCGCCGCGTTATCGGCGGCCGAGAACAATTGCGCATAGAGATCACCGCGTTTGGTGTCCACCACGGCAAGGATCACCGAATGCCGGCGCCGCTCCACCTCGGGCACCGCCGCCGCGATCGCTTCCAGGGAATTGATGCCCACCACCGGCTTTCCGGCCGCAAGACCCAGCGCGCGCGCCGTCGACAGTCCCACACGAACGCCGGTGAATGATCCTGGGCCGGTCGTGACGGCGATACGATCGAGCGCGCTGTAGGGCGCTTGCCCCTTCGCCATCACTTCCTCGATCTGCGGCATCAGGATCTCGGCTTGGCCTTGATCCATCAATTCGCGGATATGCGCCACCGCGCTCCCGTCTTTCACGAGCGCGACGGAACATGCGGCGGCAGTGGTGTCGAAGGCAAGGATGAGCATTGGGATCAATAACGGCGAAGGCGCGAACGGCGCTTGTCAGAAGAAGTGCTGAGGACCGGCACAATATTCGGTATCATCGCCCGAGGCACGCTTTTCGACACGGAATTCCAAAACGGCATGAGCCTCACTGAAATAGCTCCTCCGGCTTACGATGTCGTCATCGACATCGCCTACGCCACCGCGAACAACTTCACCGGCAAGCCGGTTTACGCACGCCCTGCGTGCTATTTGAATGCGGACGCGGCGGCCTGTTTGAAAGTCGCGATGGACCTCGCGCGTCCCTTGGGGTTCCGCTTCAAGATCTTCGACGCGTTCCGTCCGTCGGAAGCGCAGTGGGTGCTGTGGAATCACACACCGGATCCCGACTTTCTCGCCGACCCGAAGCGCGGCTCGCCGCACTCCATGGGCGCGGCGGTCGATTTGACGTTGATCGACGCGGCCGGACAGGAACTCGACATGGGCACGCCGTTCGACGCCTTCACACCCTTGTCGCATCACGGACGCACCGATATTTCCGTCGAAGCTCAACGCAACCGCGCCATTTTGCTGGGGATCATGACGGCGGCGGGCTGGGATTTTTATCGCAACGAGTGGTGGCACTATCAGCTGTTCAACGCCCGGGCCAAATACCCGGTGCTCGGCGACGCGGCGCTGCCTGTGCCGATGATGCCGCAAGCCTAGTTCAGGCTTTCGCCAGTTCCGACACCGTGCGCGGCGTCTGACGCGTTTCCGGCTCGCGGCGCGCGTCCAAGGCAATCTGCAACCACTCGGCCGCCTTCTCCGCGTCGCGCCGCTCGCGGGTTTCCACTTCCGCCATGAGGCGGGCGGCGCGGGCGCGCGTATCCGGTTCGGCATGATCTTGGGTCAGCGGTGCAAGCCGGTTGCGTGCCTGCCCCCACAGTTCGGCGTCAAGGGCCGCGCGCGCGACCGCGAGGCGCGTCTCCGCATGATCGGGATGCAGCCGCGCGAGATTGTCCACGCGCCGCGCGTAATCCAGCGCCGTCTCCCCGGGGATCAGGACGCGATAGGCCGCCGCGAGATCGGCGTGCGGATGGGTTTCCCACATTTTCTCGACCAGGTGCGCGGCCTTGCGGCCTTTGCCTTGGGCCGCCATCGCGCGTGCGTAGGCGGCGGTCGCGGCCACGGGCGCGCCGCCCAGATCGATCGCTTGCCGCGCGAGCGAAGCTGCCGACTGCGAATCCCCGTTCTTCAGTTCGGCCTGCGCCTGCTGCAGCAGGATACGCGTCTTGATCCGCTTGAAGGCCTCGCCCGGGAACGTGTCGCGCGCGATCTTGGTTTCCATCAAAGCCAGCGCTTCTCGCCAGTGTCCCGCGGCAATCGTAAGGTCCAAGGCCATCTCGATCGCCCACGCCGGCGGGTCCTTCCGCGCCAGGGCACGCTTCGCATGATTGAGCGCGCCTACTGTATCGCCATCGGCTGCGGCTTTCGCCGCCAGCGAACGCAGTCCCGACAGTTCGGTCTGCGGACGCTCCAGGAGGGCGATGGCGGTCTCCTTCATTTCCTTGGTGTCGCCGATAAGCTCGGCGGCTTCCTTGCGTAACATGAGGACCGCTGGATTTGTCTGCAGCAGGGTCGCCGCTTCCTTGGCGAACTTGCGGGCCGCCGACATTTGTCCCGCTTGGACAGCCGCAAAGCCGTCGCCCAGGCTCGCGAGTCCGCGGCTGAGGCGGCGCTGCTGCCGCGCCGTTGTGAACGCGCGCAGAACACCGGTAACGATCCCAAGCGCCCGCAGCACCAGGGCCGACAGGACAATCGCCAACACGAACGCCGCAACAAGGATGCTGGCGGATGTGTCGATCCGCCAGCCGTGCCATTCCAGGCTCATGGTCCCAGGCTCATCGGCGAGCCAGACGGAAGTTGCGACTAAAACCACCAGACCGGCGAGATAGAGGATGATGCGCATCTCGCTCTCACTCCGCCTTGGCGGCCGGAGGCGCGGACGCCGCGCTGGGCACGGCAAGCGCCGTCGCGCCCGCGATGACGGACTCTTGCGCGGCTTCTTCCGCGGCCACCTTGGCCGTTGCGATGTCGATCCAAGGCTGCGCCGCCGCGAGCGATGCGCCGCTCAACTTTTGCATCTCGGCGATGGACGCGGCGACATTGCCCCCGTCGACGGCGCGTTCGGCGCGCACCAGGATGGCTTCGAGGCCATCGCCCGTGTCGACATCCGTCCGGCGGACGGTAATGACGGAGAACACGCGGTCCAACGTTCTGCGCAGCCACGGCGCGGTGTCGTTGGGCAGGTAACTCGCGCGCACCGCCGCCGCCGCCGCGCCGTCGAACCGGCGCTGCAAGTCGGCCAATGTCGGGAGTCCGCTGTTGGCGTATTTCGCGAACGGGGTGTCGGCCTGCGTTTGACCCGCTAGGGCTTTCACCGTGTCCCATTCCTTCAGGAACGGGCGGCCCGTGACAACCGCGTCGCGCCACTGCGTCGCGGCGATTGTCAGGGCGACAGCCGCGGCGCGCGCATCGGCGGCGCTGCGGGCGCCTTGTTCCAACGCGGTCACGCGGTCCGCGAGCGCAAGCACGCTATTCGCGTCGGCGCTGCGGCCGGCGAGGAGGTCGACGCGTCGGTTGAGCTCGTCGAGCTTCGCCGTGTTGCCCAGTGCGGCTTCCAGTGTCGCGATCCGCGCCATCAGCGCGGCGATGGTCTGGTTGGACGCGCTTTCGGACGCGGGCGCGGGCTCGCGCGCGGCTGGTGCGGCGACGGGGGAGACCGGTGGCGCGGTGGGCGCCGGCGCGGCGGGTGTGGTGGCCGGAGCCGGGCTCGCGGGCGCGGTGCTGGTCGCGACCGGGGCGGGGTTGCCTTGCGTGAGAAGCGGCAGCCACCGGTGCGAAGACATCAAGGCCGCGGTCGCAACCGTCGCGAGCGCGAAGAAGAGGATGATGGTCCGTCCGGACCCGCGCCGCGCGCGCGGC
>JAYRKY010000029.1:0-44388 GCA_041905525.1 Rhodospirillaceae bacterium | reverse complement strand
ACCAGATCAGCCGCACGACGCGCTACAAGAACCTGACCGCCACGGCGACCGGCGACGTGAAGACCACCGTGTCTTACGAAAACGCCAACTCGCCGACGGCGCCGGAGTTCTCGCCGATCGCGTTCTATACCCGCGTTTTCGGCCCTGACTTCCAGGATCCGAACGCGCCGACGTTCACGCCGAACCCGAAGCTGATGGTGCGCAAGAGCGTGCTGTCGGGCGTGATGGACGAAGTGAAGAACCTGAACGCCAAGGTCGGCGCTGAAGACCGCGCCCGCCTCGACCAGTACTTCACGGGTCTGCGTCACCTCGAGCAGCAGTTCGCGCAGCAGTTGGTGAAGCCGGAGCCCATCGCTTCGTGCAAGCCGATGAAGGCTGTCGAAAAAGAACCGCCTCCGGGCGGCGAAGCGACCCTGATCGGTCAGCGTCACAAGCTGATGACCGAGATCCTCGCCATGGCCATCGCGTGCGACCAGTCGCGCGTGTTCAACATGGCCTACTCGGCCGCCAGTGCCTCGACCACCAAGTCGGGCTATGAGAAGCCGCACCACACGACGACGCACGAAGAGCGCATCGACGAAGCGCTCGGCTACCAGAAGGAATGCTCCTGGTTCACGCGCCGTCAGATGGAATCGTGGGTCGACTTCGTGCAGGCCTTCAAGAATATCAAGGAAGGCGACGGCACGTTGCTCGACAACTGCTTCATCGTCGCGACCACCGATCACGGCTATGCCCGTGTCCACTCGCTGGACGGCATGCCGATGTTCACGGCCGGTAAACTTGGCGGCAAGATCAAGACCGGGCTGCACGTGGCCGGCGACGGCACCGCAGCCACCCGCCTCAGCTACACGGCGCTGAAGGTGATGGGCTGCGACGTTTCGACGTTCGGCACGAAGAGCAACCAGACCTCTAAAGAGATCCACGAGATCCTGGTCTAAGAGGTTCGCGCTGGCTTTCGCAGCCCCAAGAGGGAGATTCATCCCTGTTGGGGCTGCAATGCCATGAGGGATACGGATACCGGGAGAGCGGCGCGGCACGTGGGTGAGCGGGCGAGCGCTGGGTTTACACAAGGAAGACAGACATGCGTCATTTTGGGAGTGTCATTAGCGGGGTTGCCGCCGCGGCGGTGGCGTTAGCCATCGTTCCGTCGGCTCAGGCACAGGACAAATACCGACCGCCGGTCACGCAGCTTGAGGATTACGTGCGCGAGCCGATGCCGCCTGGCTTCGGGGTGCAACATTCGGACGTCGATGGTCCGGTGTTCGTCGATGCCAAGGGGATGACGCTCTACAAGTGGCCGCTGAAGGACCTTCGTAACGGCGATACCGGCGATCGCAAGAACAAGGAGCCGTTCTGCGCCAACGTCAAATACACCGAGAATTCCGGACTGATGAGCCCGTATCCCCCGGGTCTCGTGCTGCCGGAACTCGACACGCGCCCGACCTGCGAACAGGTCTGGTTGCCTGTCAAGGCGCCCGAAGATGCGAAAGACATCGGCAAGTGGACCACGCTGAAGCGTTACGACGGTACGAAGCAGTGGGCTCACGACGGCTTGCCGCTTTACACGTCCATTCTCGACAAGCTTCCGGGCCAGGTTTACGGCGCGACGGCCCGTGAAACCGCCAACGACGCGCCGGCTCTGCGCGAACCCGCGGCGCCGAAGCCGAACGTTCCGCCCGCCTTCAACGTGAAGACGGTCGCCACGGGGCGTCTGCTCGTCAACCACGTCGGCTTCTCAGTCTATGTGTGGGACAAGGATCAACCCAACAAGTCCAACTGCTACAATGACTGCCTGAAGGACTGGACTCCCGTGCAGGCGCCGCAAACCGCGCAGGCGCAAGGTGAGTGGGGCATTATCGAACGCGCGCCCGGCATCAAGCAGTGGACCTATCGTACCCGCCCGGTCTACACGCGCGTGCAGGATCGCCGCTTCCGCAGCATGGAAGGCAGCGACGTGCCTGGTTGGCACAATGTGTACACCCAGAAGAATCCTGATCCCCCGCAGGGTTTCACGGTCCAGGACGCCCGCATCGGCCAGGTTTTGGCCGATTCCAACGGCAAAACGATCTACGTCTACAACTGTGCCGACGACGCGCTTGACCAGTTGTATTGCGATCATCCGAACGCGCCGCAGGTCTACCGCATGGCAATCTGCGGCGGCAACGATCCCGCGCGCTGCGTCGCGACGTTCCCGTACGTGATCGCCCCGGCGGGTGCGAAGACCAACAATATGATTTGGGGCACGATGTGGATCGACCCCATGACGGGCAAGAAGGCCGAAGCCAACGCGAAAGGCGCCTTGCACATTTGGACGTTCCGCGACCGTCCGATCTATACGCACTCGGGAGATCTCAAGCCCGGCGACACCAATGCCGACGCTTGGGGCGAGTTCAACGGCTACCGGAATGGCTTCAAGGCCTTCTGGCTGCGCGACGATTTCTTGGACAACGTGAGCTGAGGCAGCCGTCCGCGGCCTAGGGAGATTTAAAATGAAAAAGTCGTTGAAGGTGAAATTCGCGGCCGGCAGCGCTCTCGCGGCGCTGTGCGCGGTCGCGATCGGCGCGGGAAGCGCGGGCGCTCAGACCGCCTCGCAAGTGCCGGGCGTCGTGAAGGACGGAAAGATCGGCTACGTGCTGACACATCGTTATTGGGCCGTCTATCAGACGCCGGAGGGCAAAGGGGAGTGCCCCAAGGGATTCAATGACGGACCGCGTGAACAATTCAAGCAGCTGTTCCCCGAGGACGGCACCAAGCGCACGCTGCTTGAAACGCAGTTGATGCGTGAAGGCCGCCAGTGGTTTCCGACCACGTCGGAAGAGCAATTCACCTTCAAGGACGCGGGCGGGAAAGTGTCCTACGGCATGGATCTCGACGGCAAGGTGAAGGACAGCGATTTCACCAGCCCCGACGGCGCCAAGGGCATCGACAATCAAATGTATCGCGTCATGGGCTGCATCTCGAACTATCGCGCGCCCGAGGGCACGATCTATCACTTCGAGAACGAATATCTACGCCGCTACAACACCAACCGCTTCATGATTGAGCTGTCCGGCGTCGACAGCCTCGTGAACGACGACGACGTGACGATCAACAGCTATCGCGGCCTGGATCAACTGCTGACGGATGCCACGGGCGCCAATTTCATTCCGGGCGGCACGCAACGCATTGACGGCCGCTTCGGCGGTTATGTGCGCGCCACGTGGAAGGCGAAGATCGTCGACGGCGTTTTGATCAGCGATCCGGCCGACGTAACGATCCCCGCGTCTGCGACGTTCGACACCAGTGCGTTCCACGTGTTTAAGGGGATGCGGTTCCAGCTGAAGCTGACGCCCGAACGCGCCGAAGGCATCATGGCGGGCTATGTCGATGTCGCCGCTTTCAATCATCACCTCAACACGTCGTGGTCGACGCATCACCAAAGCTATGGCCAGCTTTCGGCGCCGTCCATGTACCGCGCTTTGCGCCGTCTGGCGGACGGCTACCCGGACCCGAAGACTGGTGAGATGACCGCGATCTCCTCGGCGCTCTCCGTGAAGTTCACGCAGGTCTATATCGACCATCCGCCCCAGGCGACCGCGTCCAGCGGCACGACGGTCCAACCGGCCATCCAAGCCACCCGCCAATAGCTCAGGGCGTGGTCTGAAACCAACGGCGGGACCGGCGTGGCCGGGCCCGCCGTTTCCTTTTGTGCGGCCGAGCCGGTTTTGTTGCGCTGCACCTAAGAGCGGCGCGAGAATTTGCTCCTTATTCGCAAAAAACTGCATTGAGAATCCAAATTATCGAGCAAATATACAAAGTCGACTGCGCAGCCTCGGCGTATACTTCTCCTATTCCGCTGCGCAACGTGCGCCCCGGCACCCGGTGTGCCGTGAATGGGCCGCCAGGAGGAAGGGAGAGCCAGATGACGAAATCTCTGTATTTCAAGTGGGTTGCAGCCGGTACGTTTGCGGCCCTGGGCGCGCTTGCGATCGGCGCGGGGACTGCGACAGCGCAGTCGGCCGGCAGCGACAAGCCGGCCGTGATCCGCGATGGCCGAATTGGTTATGTGCTGACCCATCGCTATTGGGCGGTTCATCAATCGCCGGAAGGCAAAGTCGAGTGCCCGGCCGGGTACAACGACGGTCCGCGCGAGCAATTCAAGCAACTGTTTCCGGAAGACGGCGTAAAGCGCACGCTGATCGATACGCAGATCATGCGTGAAGCGCGCCAATGGTTTCCCGACACTTCGAAGGAGCCGTTCAATTTCAAGGACGCCGGCGGAAAAGTCTCCTACGGCATGAACCTCGACGGCAAAGTGAAGGACACGGACTTCACCAGCCCGGACGGCGCCAAGGGGGTCGACAACCAGTTATTCCGCGCCATCGGCTGCATCTCGAATTACCGCGCACCTGAAGGCACGGTCTATCACTTCGAAAACGAGTTCATGCGTCGCTACAACAGCAACCGGTTCATGGTCGAGTTGTCCGGTGTCGACAGCCTCGTGAACGATGACGATGTCACCGTCACGAGCTATCGCGGGCTGGATGCGCTTCTCACGGATGCCACGGGCGCCAGCTTCATCCCGGGCGGAACGCAGCGCATCGATGGACGGTTCGGCAAGGAAATCATCTCGACTTTCAAAGGTAAGATCGTCGACGGCGTCCTGACGACTGACGGCTCGCCGCTGGTCATCCCCGCGTCCGCGACTTTCAATACTTCGACCCAACATCACTTCAAGGAAGCCCGCTTCCAGCTGAAGTTGACCCCAGAGCGCGCCGAAGGCGTGATCGCCGGGTATGTCGATGTTGAGGCGTTCAATAATCACCTCAACACGTCGTGGTCCACGCACCACCAGAGCTACGGCCAGCTTTCGGCGCCGTCGCTGTATCGCGCCTTGCGCCGCCTGGCTGACGGTTATCCGGATCCGAAGACCGGTCAGATGACCGCCATCTCGAGCGCCATGAGTGTGAAGTTCGTCCAAGTGTTCATCGACCATCCGCCGCAGCAGGTCGCCGCCGGCACGACGGCTCCCGCCGCCACGCAACAATCGTCCCGTTAAGTCCGGAGTGAATTTTATGCATCGTTTATCGGCAAAAGCCCTCGCAGCGCTCGTCTTCGCGGCGTCGACATCGCTGGCGACGGGAACCTCAACCGCGGCCGATACGGCGAATGCACTGCCGGCGACGGTGAAAAACGGAACGATCGGCTTCGTGCTGACGCACCGCTTTTGGTCCGTACATCAGTCGCCCGAAGGAAAGGTCGAATGCCCGAACGGTTACAACGATGGCCCGCGCGAGCAGTTCAAGCAGTTGTTTCCCGAAGACGGCACGAAGCGCACGTTGCTCGAAACGCAGTTGATGCGCGAAGGCCGCCAGTGGCACCCGACCATGGCCGAGGAGCCGTTCACGTTTAAGGAAGCGGGCGGCAAGGTTTCCTACGGCATGAACCTCGACGGAAAAGTGAAGGAGAGCGATTTCACGAGTCCTGACGGCGCCAAAGGTATCGACAATCAGCTGTACCGCGCGATCGGCTGTATCTCGAATTACCGTGCGCCTGAAGGCACGGTCTATCACTTCGAAAACGAATTCATGCGCCGGTACAACAACAACCGGTTCCTGATCGAACTTTCCGGTGTCGATAGCCTGGTCAACGACGACGACGTCACCGTGAAGAGCTACCGGGGCCTGGATGCCTTGCTCACGGACGCCACGGGCGCGTCTTTCATTCCCGGTGGTACGCAGCGGATCGACGACCGCTTCGGCAAATTCGTACAGACGACCTGGAAGGGTAAGATTGTTGATGGCGTCCTGATCACGGATCCGGCCGATCTCACCATCCCGGCCTCGGCGACCTTCGATGCCAGCGCCTCTCACGCTCTGAGGGGCGCTCGCTTCCAGCTGAAGCTGACGGGTGAACGGGCCGAAGGCGTAATCGCAGGCTACACGCCGGTGGATGCTTTCATCCATCACCTCAACACCTCCTGGTCGACCCATCACCAGAGCTACGGGCAACTTTCGTCGCCGTCGCTCTATCGGGCGATGCATCGCCTTGCGGACGGATACCCGGACGAGAAGGGCCAGATGACCGCGATCTCCGGGGCCATGAGTGTGCAGATGGTCCAAGTTTTCGTAGACCATCCGCCGCGCAACGTGGCGGCGGCCGATGGCATCGCCGCGGTGCCGTCGCAGGCCTCTCGCCAGTAGGCGGTCAAAACTACGCGAGGCAGCGCAGCAATCTGCGCGCCGGCGGCAGGCCTTCCCGGGAGGAGGGGCCTGCCGTTTCGCTTTTTACAGGCCTTATCCCGCAGTGCGCCGCACACCGTGCGTCGGCAAAAGGGGCGGAATTGGCGGGGAATCTCCTCGCGCGCGTCGCCCGCGGAGCGTATATTTGAAACGCTATTCGAGAGCCGGGGCGCGCCGCCGATCGGGGAGGTCGGGATGCGCCCGCGGCCGAGTTTGGGAAGGAAATCACGCTATGAGTCTGAAGAGCACCGTCAGCACTGCGGCTGTCGCCATATTGGCCTGCGCCGCCGCAACGGGCGCCTATGCGCAAGATCGATATAAGCCCCCCGTGGCAGAGCTCGAAGACTATCAGAAGGACGCGCTGCCTCCGGGGATCGGTGTGCAGCACACCGATGTCGACGGTCCCGTGTTCGTCGATTCCCGTGGTCACACCCTCTATACGTGGCCGCTTGATCGTCTGCGCAATGGCGATGCCGGCGAGCAGAAGGGCAAGCCGACCTGCGACGACACCAAGTACACCGAGAACTCGGGTCTCATGAGCCCGTATCCGCCGGGTCTGATTCTTCCGGATCTCGATACCCGCCCGACCTGTGTGCAGGTGTGGCCGCCGCTTCTTGCCCAAGAAGGCGCGAAGGAAGTCGGTAAATGGACCATTGTCGAAGGTCCGAAGGGCCGCAAGCAGTGGGCGTATGACGGCTTTGCCGTTTACACCTCTGTCCTCGACACCAAGCCGGGCACTGTGAACGGCGCCACCCGACGCGAACAGCGCGGCGATGCGCCGGCGCTGCGTAAGCCGATCGGCCCGACGCCCAATCACCCGCCCGCTTTCGCCGTGAAGACGGTTGCCACCGGTCGTTTGCTGACCAATCACATCGGCTTCTCGGTCTATGTGTGGGACGGCGACCAGCCCAACAAGTCGAACTGCGACGCGAGATGTCTGAAAGAGTGGAGCCCTGTGCAGGCGCCGCAGACGGCGCAGGCGCAAGGCGAATGGGGCGTGATCGAGCGCTCCCCTGGCGTCAAGCAATGGACCTATCGTACGCGCCCGGTCTACACGCGCGTGCAAGACCGCCGCTTCCGCAGCCTTGAAGGCGGCGACATCCCGGGTTGGCATAACGTCTACACCCAGAAGTGGCCTGATCCGCCCAAGGAGTTCACGATGCAGGACTCCCGCATCGGTCAGGTTCTCGCCGACAAGAACGGCATGACGCTTTACGTCTATCAGTGCGGCGATGATGCGCTCGATCAGCTGTCTTGCGATCACCCGACCACCACCCAGGCGTACCGCTTGGCGATTTGCGGCAACGGCGATCCGGCCCTCTGCAATAAGACGTTCGCCTACGTTCCGGCGCCGGTCGGCGTGAAGGTGAACAACATGATTTGGGGCACCTCGTGGATCAACCCGACCACGGGCCACCTTGCGAAGCCGAATGAGCCCGGCGCGCTGCATGTGTGGACGTTCCGCGACCGCCCGATCTACACCCATGGCGGCGACCATAAGCCAGGCGACGCCAACGGCGACGCCTGGGGTGAGTTCAACGGCTTCCGGAACGGCTGGAAAGCCTTCTGGATCCGCGACGACTTCTTGTCGAACGCTGGTTGAGAAAACAGACGGCCGGGGTAACACCCGGCCGTTTTGCTTTGGGAGGGAGTGATGAAACTCAAGCTGGCCTGTGCGGCTGCGTCAATCGCGGTTGCTTGTTTTTCAAGCTATGCGTTTTCGGCCGCTGACGACGGCAAAGTCTACGACGGCGCCCAGCGCCAAGTGGTCGTGGGCGGCCGCATCGGCTACGTGATGACCCACCGCGCATGGGCTGTTCATCAGTCGCCTGAAGGCAAGGTCGAGTGTCCGAAAGGCTACAACGACGGGCCGCGCGAGCAATTCAAACAGCTGTTTCCCAACGATGGTAAGAAACGCACGCTGGTCGAAACGCAGATCATGCGGGAAGCGCGTCAGTGGTTCCCCGATACCTCCGAGGAGCCGTTCACGTTCAAAGATGCCGGCGGCAACGTGTCCTACGGACTGAACCTAGACGGGAAGGTCGACGCTAACGATTTCACCAGCCCCGATGGGGTGAAGGGAGTCGATAATCAGCTCTACCGCGCCATCGGCTGCATCGCGAACTATCGCGCGCCGGAAGGCACGATCTACCACTTCGAACAGGAGTACATGCGTCGCTATAACTATAACCGCATGATGATAGAGCTGTCGGGCGTCGATAGCCTCGTGAACGACCCGGAGGTCGAGGTGACCTCTTACCGCGGGCTCGACCCGCTTCTCACCTCGGCAACTGGCGAGTCCTTTATCTCCGGGGGCACGGAGCGCCCGGACATGCGCTTCGGCAAGTCATTCATCTCGCATTGGAAAGGCAAGATCGTCGACGGCGTCCTGATCACGGATGGCCAGGATTATCGGTTCCCGAGCGGTCAAGCCTTCGACACCAACGACTTCCAGTACATCCGCGGCGCCCAACTCCAACTGAAGCTGACGGAGACCGGCGCGGAAGGGATGATCGCCGGATACATCGACGTGGAATGGTTCAATCATCACCTCAATACGTCGTGGTCGACACACCACCAAAGCTACGGCCAGCTTTCCGCGCCGTCCTTGTACCGGGCGCTGAACCGATTGGCTGACGGCTACCCGGATCCGAAGACAGGCCAGATGCGCGGCATTTCCGGCGCGCTGAACGTGAAATACACCCAGGTCTATATCGACCATCCACCCCAGCAGACCGCCAATGCTGACGGCGAGACGACGCCGGTGGCAGCTTCGGCGGCCTCACGCTAGTCGCCTTTACCCTCTTGGAAAGGGCGGGCCGGGACACCTCGGCCCGCCCTTTTTTACGTCCGCAGGCAATGCGTCTGCCTTGCTGACCTAAAACCTGCTGATTATGCGCATGTTGCACCGCACACGCCAATATGTTGCGTCGAACGGCATTATGGGGCAGAGTTTATGCGCTGCTTGATCGCATGTTGACACCCGTTTGGGAAAAAAAACCGGCGGGCGGCCAGTAAACTCCCACCACGTTCACCTCAAATGTCGTGGTTCCGCAGTCCCTTGGGAGTGCGCGGCCGTGCCCATTTCACAGTGAGACCTAATGGCAAAATCTGCTGCTACCCCACCGACCGCGGCGCGGCGCAATAGCGCCCTCCAGCTCAAGTTCCCGCAGCCGCCGGCGCGCCCGGGGCAGGAACCCGACTACAGCAAACTCGTCCTGTCCGCCCCCGGCGAGATCCGCCGGCCGGCCATCGACACCAAGCCGGACGACATGCGCGATCTCGCCTATTCGCTCATCCGGGTGATGGATGACCAGGGCAATTTGGTCGGACCGTGGAATGCCAACATTCCGGTGGAGATCCTGAAAACCGGTTTGCGCAACATGGTGCTGACGCGGGTCTATGACGATCGCATGTATCGCGCGCAGCGCCAGGGCAAAACCTCGTTCTACATAAAGTGCACCGGCGAGGAGGCGATTAGCGTCGCCGCGGCGATGGCCCTCGAGCCCGACGACATGTGCTTCCCGGCCTACCGTCAGCAGGGCCTGTATCTCACGCGCGGTTATCCGCTCCTGACGATGATGGGGCAGATCTACTCGAACACGCTCGATCCCCTGAAGGGTCGTCAGATGCCGATCATGTATTCGGCGCGCGACAAGAGCATCTTCACCATCTCGGGCAACCTTACGACCCAATATCCGCAGGCCGTGGGTTGGGCGATGGCTTCCGCCATGTCCGCCGATACGCGGATTGCGGCGACATGGGTCGGCGATGGATCGACCGCGGAAGGCGACTTCCACTATGCGCTCACGTTGGCGGCCGTCTATCACGCGCCGGTGATCCTCAATATCGTCAACAATCAATGGGCTATTTCATCATTCCAGGGAATCGCGGGCGGTGAAGAGGCGCCCTTCGCGGCGCGCGGGATCGGCTACGGGCTGCCGGCGCTGCGCGTCGACGGCAACGACTTCCCGGCGGTTTACGCCGCCACGCAGTGGGCCGCGGAGCGCGCTCGCGCCAGCCTCGGCGCGACGGTGATCGAGCTGTTCACCTACCGCGCGGAAGGTCACTCCACCAGCGACGATCCTTCCCGTTACCGCTCGACGGAAGAGGGCAAGAAGTGGCCGCTGGGCGATCCCATCGACCGACTGATGAAGCATCTCATCAAGCGCGGCGTCTGGAGCGAGAAGGAACATGCCGCGATGGAGGAAGAGCTGGTGACGATGGTCAAGAGTGTCCAGAAGGAGGCGGAGGCCGCCGGTACGCTTGGGCAAGGGAAGACCGCCAGCCCCAAGACCATGTTCGAGGATGTTTTCAAGGAGCCTGATTGGCGTCAGCGCCGCCAACGTCAGGAGGCGGGATTCTAGTCATGCCGAAAATGAATATGGTTCAGGCCATCAATTCCGCGATGGCCACGATGTTGGAAAAAGACCCGAAGGTCGTCGTCTTCGGCGAGGATGTCGGATATTTCGGCGGTGTGTTCCGCGCGACGGAACATCTTCAGGCAAAGTTCGGCGTGAACCGTTGTTTCGACGCACCGATCACCGAAGGTGGCATCGTCGCGGCGGCCATCGGCATGGGCGCCTACGGATTGCGTCCGGTCGTTGAAGTGCAGTTCGCCGATTACATCTATCCGGCAATGGATCAACTGGTCTCGGAAGCCGCGCGCCTGCGTTATCGCTCGGCGGGCGAGTTTTTCTCGCCGATGGTGGTTCGTTCGCCGTACGGCGGCGGCATCTACGGCGGCCAGACGCACAGCCAAAGCCCGGAGAGCCTCTTCACCCACGTCGTCGGTCTCAAGACCGTCATTCCCTCGACCCCTTACGACGCCAAGGGTTTGCTCATTGCGTCGATCGAAGACGACGACCCGGTGATCTTCCTCGAACCGAAGCGCTTGTACACTGGGCCTTTCGAAGGCCACAGCGAAGACGGCGTTAAGGCGTGGGCTTCATTCCCGGCGAGCGAAGTCCCCGAAGGCTATTACAACATCCCGCTCGGTAAGGCGGCGATCGTCCGCCCAGGTCAGGCCGTCACTGTGATCTGCTACGGCACCATGGTGCATGTGTCGCTGGCGGCCGCGCGCGAAACGGGGATAGATGCGGAGGTGATCGATCTGCGCTCGCTGATTCCGCTCGACATCGACACCATCGTTGAGTCGGTCAAGAAGACCGGCCGCTGCGTAATCGTGCATGAGGCCACACGTACGTCGGGATATGGCGCCGAGCTGTCGGCGCTCGTTCAAGAGCATTGCTTCTATCACCTGGAGGCGCCGGTCGAACGCGTTACGGGTTACGACACGCCCTATCCTCATGCGTTCGAGTGGCAATATTTCCCTGGACCGAAACGAGTAGGCGAGGCCTTGCGCCGCGCGGTGGAGGCTTAAGTGGGTAAATTCATCTTCAAACTGCCCGATGTCGGCGAAGGCACGGCCGAGGCGGAAATCGTCACTTGGCACGTCAAGCCAGGGGATACCGTCAAAGAAGATCAGCCGATCCTCGACGTCATGACGGATAAGGCGACAGTCGAACTCACCTCGCCTGTTGTCGGGACCGTCACCGAAACGCAGGGGCAGGCCGGCGATAAAGCCGCCGTCGGCTCCATTATCATCACTTTCGAGGTCGATGGGCCGGGCAACGTATCCGATGACAAGGCGGCGGCGAAGCCGGCGCCGGCCGCCAAAGTGGAACCCCCCAAGACTGAAGCTCCGAAAGCCGAGGCGCCGAAGCCCGCGCCCAAGCCGGAACCGGTGGCCGCGAAGCCTGCCGCAGAGAGGCCCCTCGCCGAAAAGGCTGTGCAGCCGCGCGTGTCCGGCGAGCGTCCCTTGGCGTCGCCGGCGGTGCGCAAGCGCGCCGACGAACTCGGGATCAAACTTCAATTCGTGCCGGGCACCGGTCCCGGAGGACGTATCGGTCATGAAGATCTGGATGCGTTCATCGCGAGCGGCGCAAGCACGCCGGCCAGCGGCGGAGCGGCGCTCGCGAAGCGCAACGGCGTCGACGAGATCAAGATTATCGGCCTGCGCCGCAAGATCGCCGAGCGTATGCAGGAAGCCAAGCGCCGCATTCCGCACATCACCTATGTCGAAGAGGTCGATGTGACCGAACTCGACGATCTGCGGGTTTACCTCAACGCCAGCAAAAAGCCCGACCAGCCGAAGCTCACCTTGCTGCCGTTCATCATGCGCGCCATCTGCGCCGCCGTGGTCGACCATCCGCAGATCAATTCGACATTCGATGATGACGCGAATGTTGTCTATCGGCACAAGCCTGTGCACATCGGCATCGCCACGCAGACGCCGAACGGGCTCATGGTGCCGGTGGTCCGTCATGCCGAAGCCCGGGACATCTGGGATGCGGCCGCCGAGCTGAAGCGCGTGGCGGAAGCCGCGCGGACGGCGAAAGCCTCGATGGAAGAGCTGTCCGGCTCCACCATCACGATCACCAGCCTGGGCACGTTGGGCGGCATCACCCACACGCCGATCATCAACCGCCCGGAGGTCGCGATCGTCGGTCCGAACAAGATCGTCGAGCGCCCGGTGGTGCGAAATGGTCAGGTGGCCATCCGCAAGACCATGAACATCTCGTCGTCGTTCGATCATCGCATCATCGACGGTTTCGATGCGGCGAGTTTCATTCAAACCATCAAGGCGATGCTTGAGCATCCCGCGACTATTTTCATGCGCTAGGCGTGTCGGAAGAGCGGGGGCCTCGTCCGCGCTCACTGCGATCACGCTTTAACCAAAGAGACGTTCATGCCTGAAACCATCAAGTGCAAAGTCCTCGTTGTCGGCGGCGGCCCCGGCGGTTACGTCGCCGGGATCAAAGCCGGCCAGCTCGGCCTCGATACCGTTGTCGTGGACGGAGACCGCTTGGGCGGCACGTGCCTCATTCGCGGATGCATTCCCTCCAAGGCGATCATCCACGCGGCCGACATGTTCGAGGAAATGACCCATGCGGCGTCGAAGGAGGGGCATGTCGGCATTTCCCTCGCAAGCGCGCCCAAACTCGACCTCGCGAAGACGGTGAAGTGGAAAGAGGGCATTGTCGATCGCCTCAATAACGGCGTCGGCGCTCTGTTGAAGCGCGCCAAGGTTCGCGTCGTGAGCGGTTGGGCGACCTTCTCCGACGCGAAAACCTGCACGGTGGGCGACACAACGATCGTGGCCGAGAACGTCATCCTTGCGACCGGTTCCGATCCGGTGGAACTGCCGCACCTTCCGTTCGGCGGCGACATTATCTCCTCCACGGGGGCGCTCGAGTTGCCCGCGCTGCCAAAACGTCTCGCCGTCGTGGGCGCGGGTTACATCGGACTTGAACTGGGGATCGCTTATCGCAAACTCGGCGCCGAAGTGACGGTGGTCGAGGCGATGGATCGCATCCTGCCGACCTACGACAAGCAACTCACCAACCCGGTGGCGCAGTGGCTGAAAAAGAACGGGGTCGAGGTCCTGACCGGAACAAAGGCCCAAGGCTTCTCCAAGGGCGCGCTGACGGTCGAAGGGCCGGACGTCAAGAAAGCTGAAATCAAGGCGGACAAGGTGCTCTTCGCCGTGGGCCGCAAACCCCGCACCCAGGGCTGGGGCCTGGACGCAATGGGCGTCGATATGAACGGACGCTTCGTGAAGGTCGACGATCAATGCCGCACGTCCATGCGGGGCGTGTACGCCATCGGCGACCTGGTCGGTGAGCCGATGCTGGCGCACAAAGCCTCGGCCCAGGGTGAGATGGTCGCCGAGATTATCGCGGGCCATAAGCGGAGATTTAATCCGGTGGCGATTCCGGCCGTGTGCTTCACGGAGCCGGAAATTGTGTCAGTCGGGCTGGGCCCCGACGATAAGGTCAACGGCGAAGTTCTCAACGCGTCGTTCCCCTGGGCGGCCAACGGCCGCGCCATGACTCTGGAAGGCGCCGACGATGGCGGGTTTGTCCGCGTGATCGCGCGGAAGGACGATCATCGTCTTCTGGGCATTCAGGCGGTCGGCCGGAAGGTCTCGGAACTATCGGGTGAATTCGCTATGGCGCTCGAGATGGGGGCGACAATCGAGGACATCACCGGAATCATCCACGCGCATCCGACTCTGTCCGAAGGCTTCTTCGAGGCGGCGTTGCGAACGGTTGGGCACGGCATCCATGTCTAGCGGATTTTAACGAAAGACCGGGGAGGGGAATCCGCGATGGCCACTGAACTCGATAAGATCGACCTGAAAATCCTCAGAACGTTGCAAGAGGATGCGTCGCGTTCGGCTGCCGAAATCGCCGAAGCGGTTGGTCTTTCTCAATCCCCATGCTGGCGCCGCATTCAGCGCCTCAAGGACGAGGGGTACATTTCGAAGATCGTCGCCGTTTTGGATCGCGATAAACTCGATCTCCGCGCCCAATTCTTCGTTCAAGTGAAGGTCGTGCAAAACGACCAGCCCAATCTCAACGACTTTGCCCAAGCCATCCGTGCTTTTCCGGAGGTCATGGAGTGTCACGTCATTCTGGGCGGGTTCGATTTTCTTTTGCGCGTCGTGACTCACGATCTGCATGAGTACGAGAAATTCTACTTCGAGAAGCTCTCGCGGGTGCCCGGCGTGCGCGAGGTTCACTCGTTCGCTGCGGTTTCCGAAATAAAGACGACGACGGCACTACCCATCTAAACAAACTCAATTCGGGAGGATTCGATGAAGACGCTTGGTCTGGTACTGGCGCTAACGTCTGCCGTTGCTTTTTCCTCGGCCGCGATGGCGGCGGAGAAGTTTCCGAAATCGGCGGACATCAAGGTGCGAAATCTCGCCGAGAAGGACTTTCCCCGGTGGCAGCAACTCGTTCCCAATGTTTACGCCTACGAAGACACCCATGCGCCTGATCCCAACGGCGGCGTCGTCAATACCGTCAGTCTCATCGTTGTCACCAATGACGGCGTCGTGCTGGCCGACGGCCAAGGCGATGCGATGGACGGAAAGCGTTTGGTCGACAGCATCAAAAAGCTGACGTCGCAACCTCTGAAGTATGTTGTGGTGGGATCTGATCACATTGACCATGTAGGCGGGAATCCAGAACTCAAGGCGGCCTGGCCGAACGCGATCTGGATTTCGTCGCCGGCGTCGAAGGCGACTATGGAGCGCAACAAGAACGCCGTGCTGCCGACGGAACTGGTCAGCGACAAGCGGGTCATGACCGTGGGCGGGACGGAAATCCAGATCTTGAACCTAGGTCGCGCGCACACCGGCGGCGATCTTGCCGTGTACCTGCCTGCCACCAAGGTATTGTTCCTTGGCGAGATCTATCTTCGCGATGTCTTCCCGGCCATGCGGTCCGCTTATCCGACGGAGTGGATCGCGACGCTCAAAAAAGCCGAAGCCATGAACGCGGACTGGATCATCCCCGGTCATGGATTCATCGACAGCAAGGAAGCGATGAAGGCGGACCTGCCTGAAGCCCGGAAAGCGCTGGAAGCGGTCATCGCCGAAGGCAAGCGTCTGCATGCCTCCGGCGCGAAGTGCGACTCACCGCAGAACTGCGATGCGGCAAAGCAGGCCAATTTCGGCCCGTACAAGGATTGGGCGCTGGCGGGCTCGCAGATGACCCTGGCTGTCGCCAAGGTGTACCAAGAGATCGAAGGCAAATTGCCGTAGGCGGCAAGGCAGGGCCCCGTGCCAGCGGGGCCCTGCGTGTCCGTACTGTAACCGTCTCAAAAACCGCGCTTTTTCGCCTATTGCACGAATTCGTGACTCGCGCCTCCGCTATGGTCCGGCGGCGCTGGATATGGCATTGGTAGCCCTTGAGGAGTTCGTTTCTTTGGGGGGACGTTGTGCGAACGAGTTTTGTTCGTTGTGTTGTTATTGCGCTCACATGTTCGGGCGTCGGGGTTTCAAGTGCATGGGCGCAGCGCGCCAATGATAATGCGGTGGCCGCGGCGGACGATGCCTTCGGCACGACCGTCGGCAACGAGACCATCGGGCTTTACGACGCGCGTAACGCACGCGGGTTCAATCCCCAGCAATCGGGCAACGTCCGCATCGAGGGCATATACTTCGACCGTCCGGCGACGGGCCCGGGCGACATTATGGTCGACCGCCTGTTCTCCGGCTTCACGGTGCGTGTCGGCGTCAACGCCCTGACTTTTCCCTTCCCGGCGCCCAGCGCCGTCGTCGATATCCGTCTCCGCAAGCCCATGGACAAGCAGGTCACCAGCGTGGTGGCCAGCTACGGTCCCTACGACCAGACGGGGCTCGAGCTCGATACCCAAATCCCGGTGATCCCCGGAAAGTTCAGCATCGGCGGTGGCATCGAACATACGCGCTTTGTCAACGATCAGAAGGCCGACGCCGACGACAACTCCTATGCGGGGCTGATGCGCTTCACGCCGAGCGACGGGATCGAAGTGAACGCCTTCTGGGGCCGGGCGCTGCGGAAACACCACGAGGCCACGCCGTTCATCTTCGTCGGCGGCGACTGGCTGCCGCCGGATCAGATTCGCGGTGTGAACTTTGCCCAGGAATGGAACCTGTGGCAGCAGCACGATACGAATTACGGAGCGGTCGGGTCCGCGAAGCTCACCAGCAACTGGACTCTTCGCGCGGGCCTGTTCCGGGCTACCTACGATCGTCGCGAAGACCATACGACGTTCTTCAATAACACGCAGCCGGACGGCACCGCGGACGTCGTCTTCCAGAAGTTGCTGCCCATCATGATCAAAACCCTGTCCGGCGAAGTCCAGGCGCAGGGCGTTTATACGACAGGCGATTTCCGCCACACGGTCTATCTCATGACCCGCGGCCGTGAATTGTCGCGTCCGTCGGGCGGCAGCGCGCAATTCAACTACGGTCGGGCGAACATCAATACTGTGCTCAAGGTCCAGGAACCGGTGTGGGTCCATGCGGCGCAAGGTCTCGACAGTGCGAAGCAATTGACCGGCGGTATCCAGTATGTCGGGCAGTGGCGCAATGTCGGCGATCTGAACATCGGCGTTCAGAAAACCGACTACAGCCGCGACCTGACGCACCCGGTCAATGGCAACTCATCGCTCAAGCAAACCCCGTGGCTCTACAACGGTTCGCTCTCGGTGAAGGCAGCGCCGTCCCTGACGGTGTTCACCAGCTACACCAAAGGCTTCGAGGATGGCGGCTCGACGCCGCAAAACGCGCGCAACCGCGGTGAGGCCGTGCCGGCGACCCTCACCAAGCAAGCTGAACTGGGCTTCATGTACGTGATCCGCCCGGGTCTGCGGATGAACGGCGCGATGTTCCAGATCTCGAAGCCCTTCTTCGACCGCGATACCACCAACCTCTACACCACCGTCGGAAACCTGCGTCAGCGCGGTGTCGAGCTTTCCTTCACCGGGCAGCCGATCCCGGGATTGAACGTGGTCGCGGGCGGTGTGCTGCTGCAGCCCAGAGTTTCCGGGCCGCTGGTGGATCAGGGGTTGATCGGAAGCGTGCCCGCGGGGCGCGATGAAAGCACGGCACGTCTCGACCTCCAATATGGGCCCGCGGCCTGGAAGGGTTTCTCGCTGGAAGGTCAGATTGAGTACAACGACCGCGGCTACGGCAATTCGCTCAATCGCGCGGACATTCCCATGCGCGCGGTTCTTAACCTTGGCGCGCGCTACCGTTTTCAGGTGTTCGGCGCCTCCGCCAACATCCGCGCGCGCGTTCAGAACGTGACCAACGTCTATTCGTGGGATCTCCAGGGCGGGAACAACTTCTTCTTCCAGTACCTGCCGCAACGCCGCTTCTCGGCCACCCTGGCGGCCGATTTCTAGCGCACGTTTCGAAAAATCCACGCCTTTTCAGCGGCTAAGCGAAGGGGCGGATCGCGCTCATAAGAGATGCGATCCGCCCTTTTTGATGTACACTTGATCCCGTCGCGCGCCCGGGGAGGGGCGTGCGCACGGGAGGACGTGGGAGTGACCAAAAGCCATGGGAAGGGGCTGCCGGCGCTCGCGCTCGCCGCCGCTATTGTCGGCGCGGGATCGTCCGCGCATGCGCTTGAAACGCGCAGTTACGCCATCGAGTGGTTCAGTCTTGGAAGCTATTCGCAGGACGGCGATTGTATCGGCGGCGTGAACCCGCCGACGCGCGAGCAATACGCGAAATCTTTCGAGCTCCTCGGTTATTCGCCCGCCGACGTCAAAAAGCTGATGGACGACTACGCCGGCGAGGACGAGATCGCCGCGGCGAACGCGCGCGATAAGCTGCGCATGCGAGGGCGATTGAATGGACAGCCCGTGAATGCGTTCGTGCACCCGTGGGCGGTGACGGATCCGAAACTGAAGGGCGTGTCGGGTCAGTACTCATTTGGATTCAATCTCGACCGCAAGGTCGGCCCGAACGCGTTTACCGAGCCCATGACGAAAGAGAAGGGGATCGACAACCAGTTGTTTCGGGCGCTCGGCTGCATCGAGCAGTTTCGCGGTACGTACAACTTCCGTCCGACCTTCTGGGATTTCATTTGGGGCTCGATGAAGGAGACCATCCCCGCGTGGCTCATGACCGTGAGCGGCGAGGATTTGGACAAGGACGGCCCCGTCACCGTCACGTTTGACCGTGCGATTGAACAGCTGGTCTTCGGGCCGGGCGGCGACGTCACCGCCGATACCACCTACCGCGCCGACCCGGATCGCAGGTCCCACCACGTGTTGAAGGGCGAGATCAAAAACAAGCAGCTTAGCCTCACCGAACACGGGGATATCCAGCTGCTCCTGGATACTTTGTCCTTCACGGAGTTCCGTCTTTCGAACACGCACCTTCGCATGGCCATCGAACCTAACGGCCGGCTGAATGGCTTTATCGGTGGTTATCAGCCCTGGGGCGACATCTACTTCGGCATCGCGCAAGGCGGCCTCGCGTTCGAGGGCATGATCATCAACGACATTCCAGGGGTCTACTACCTGCTGAAACGTTACGCCGACGCGAAGCCCGACAAGGACGGCCAGAATCAAGCTATCTCGGCCGCCTACCACATCGAAGCGGTTCCGGTCTTCGTCGTCCCCGCGGATCAAGCGAAATGAAAAAGCAAGTGACCAAGCCGCTCTTGTTCTTGACCGCGGCGGCGCTGTCGCTCGGCGCGTCGATGTCCCAAGCCGCGGCGCCCGACCGCGCGACCCCCGCCCGCCGTTTGACGCCCGAGCAATATACGCAAGTCATCGCGGATGTCTTTGGGCCGGCGATCAAGATCGGCGGGCGTTTCGATCCCGGCTTCCGCGTCGATGGACTGCTCGAAGTCGGCGCCAGTCAGGCGAATATCTCGCCATCCGGTATGGAGCAATACGACGTCATCGCCCGCTCGATCGCGGCCCAGGTTCTCGATGAGCGCCGGCGCGAGCTTATGGTGCCGTGCAAACCGAAGTCCCAGAGCGCGCCCGATGACACCTGCGCCGGGGAATTCTTGACAAGCGTCGGCGAACTTCTGTTCCGCCGCCCGCTGAGCGACCGCGAGCTGCGCCTCCACGTTCGCTCGGCGCGGGAAGCTGCGGCCGGACTCAAGGACTTCTACGCCGGGCTGGGCCTCTCGTTGGCCGCGATGCTGTCGGAGCCGGCGTTCCTGTTCCGTCAGGAGAACTTCGAAGCGGACCCTGATCGGCGCGGCGAACTTCGCTTGGACGCCTATTCGAAGGCCTCGCGCCTCAGCTTCTTCCTCTGGAATTCGGGTCCGGACCACGCCCTCCTGGCGGCGGCCCGCAAAGGGGAGTTGGAAACCCGCGAAGGCCTCGCGCGTCAGGTCGAGCGCATGCTCGCCTCGCCCCGCCTTGAAAGCGGGTTAAGAGCGTTTTTTGCCGACATGCTCCACTTCGAGGACTTCGCGACCCTCACGAAAGACAATGCGATCTATCCCAAGTTCAGCGCCCAAGTTGCCGAGGACGCGCAGGAGCAAACACTTCGCACGATTATCGATGTGACCCTCGCCGAGCGCGGCGACTACCGCGACATCTTCACCACCAAGAAGACCCATCTCACCCGCCCTCTGGCGGCGATCTACCAAGTCCCGTTGGCGGTCAAGGTTCCTAACGGGGCGCCGGAAAAATGGCTGCCTTACGAGTTCTCGGCGAACGATCCGCGCGGCGGCGTATTGATGCAAGTTGCCTTCGTCACCTTGCACTCGCACCCGGGCCGCAGTTCGCCGACGCTGCGTGGGAAAGCTCTGCGCGAGATATTCCTGTGCCAAAAAGTCCCGGCGCCTCCCGGCGATGTGAATTTCACCATCGTGCAGGACACCTCCAATCCCGTCTACAAAACCGCGCGCGAACGTTTGAAGGCGCATGCGACGAACCCCGTATGCACGGGGTGCCACAAAATCACTGATCCGATGGGCCTCGCACTTGAGAATTTTGATGGCGGAGGCTCGTACCGGACAAGCGAGAACGGCGTGCCGCTCGACACGACCGGGGAACTCGACGGGGTCAAGTTCACCAACGGCGCCGAGCTTGGCCGCGCCGTCCACGACAACCCTGCCGCGGTCTCGTGTCTCGTAGATCGGATGAGCGCGTACGCGCTTGGGCGCACGCCCGCGAGGTCCGAGGCTGCGGCCTGGGTCGCGCCGCTCAAACAGGGCTTCGCGGCGGACAAATATGTCGTGCCCGCTCTCATGCGCCGCATTGCCACCAGTCCGGAATTCTATCGCGCCGCGCCCGTCCAGGAGCCTCAGAAGGACGCCGCGCTTAGGACTCAAGGGGAGGTTTCACGATGAAGACCAACCGCCGTACCGTTCTCCGCGGGCTTATGGGAGGAGGCGCCGTCACCGTCGGCCTCCCGGTGCTGGATTGTTTCCTGAATACGAACGGCGATGCGTGGGCGGACACCGGGCAAGCCTTGCCGCCTGTCTTCGGCACTTGGTTCCAGCACCTGGGTTTGAACCCGGGCATGTGGGAGCCGAAAACCATCGGCCCCGGCTATGAGAATAACCTTCAGCTCAAGGTGCTCGATCCCTATCGCGATCGCATCAACATCTTCAGCGGCATGAAGTATTTTATCGAAGGCCGGCCGCTGCAGACCCATACGACCACCTCGCAAATCGCCACGACCGGGGCCATCCCGTTCGGAACCGAAGGCGGACCGAGCGTCGACGCCAAGATTGCGGAGCAGATCGGTTCGCGCCGCAGGTTCCGTTCTTTGGAGGTCAATCTTAGCGGCGCGCGCAAGAGCTACAGCCAGCGTAGCGGTACATCGCTCAATCCGTCCGAACCGTCGCCGACATCGCTGTATACGCGCATCTTCGGCCCGGAGTTCAAGGACCCGAACGCCGCGACGTTCGAGCCGGACCCGATGGCGATGGCGCGTAAAAGCGTCTTGTCGAACGTCTCGGAGCATCTCACGGACGTGCGGAAGGAACTCGGCGCTGCGGACAAAGCCCGCCTGGACGAATACTTGACGTCGATCCGTCAGATCGAGCAACAGCTCGCCATCGAATTGGAGAAGCCCGCGCCGCTGCCGGCGTGCCGTGTGCCGGACGCCGTAAAGGAGGCGACGCCCGGCACCGTGCTGGAAGACGCAGCCGCGAACTCGAAGCTGTTCGCCGGCCTGCTTGGGTACGCCGCGGCCTGCGGGCAAAGCCAGGTGTTCAATGTCATGGTGGACTCCATGAACCTGCGTAAGGCGGGCAGCGCCTATACATGGCACATGGCCACCCACGAAGAGTCCGTGGATGAATCGCTCGGCTACCAAAAGGATGTCTTCGAGTTCAACACCTGGGCGAACCTCGTCTTTCTCGACTTCATCAAGACCCTCGACGCGGTGAAGGAAGGCCCCGGATCGCTTCTCGATCGCACGCTGATCCTCTGGCAGACCGACCATTCGGACGCCCGCGTACACGGGCTGGAAAAGGTTCCGGTTATCACGGTGGGGAGCGCCGGGAAGCGCGTGAAGACCGGCGTTCATGTGCTCGCCTCCGGCGACCCTGTCACGCGCGTGAGTCTGACTGTCATGCAGGCGTTCGGTGTGCCGCTCAATTCATGGGGCGAGCGCAGCAACGGCACCTCCCGAACCATCACCGAGATCATGGTCTAGTCATGCGCAAGTCTCTTACCACCGCTGCCGTTGTCGCCGCGGCGGGCCTGCTCGGCGCCGCCAGCCTGGAGGAAATCGCCCCCCTGTCGACGCCGAAGGGCGTGACGATCCAGTCCCTCGGCAAATTCGCCGGTTACGGCATGGACCAGGAAAGTGCGGCGCTGTCGGGCCGCGGGCAAACGGTCTACGCCGACTCCGCCGGCATGACCCTTTACACCTACGCCAAAGACCCGGCGGGCAAGTCTACCTGCGACGGCGATTGCGCGGCGCAGTGGAAACCCGCGCTGGCGCTGCCGAACGCGCGGCCGGTCGGCCAATGGACGCTCGTTACGCGGACCGACGGCGCCAAACAGTGGGCGCTGCGCGGCAAGCCGCTTTATACGTTTATCAAAGACGTCGATCCGGGCTCGGTGGGCGGAAACAGTCCGAAGCGCTTTGGCCGCGGACCGCAGATCGGCGAACGCGGTGCGCGCCTGGCTAAAATTTCCGACGACGTGCCGTTGCCCGCCGACTGGAAGCCCGCCCTGCATTATCCAACCGAACTTGAGGGTGTGCCCGCCGATTTTGGCGTTCGAGATGTTCAGGACGCCGGAGGGCTGACTCTTCTCAATGAGCGCAACTGGACGCTCTATGTGTTCAACGGCGCGCCGGAGATGGAGTCCGCGGCCTGCAAGGTGCCATGTCCGTGGCGGCCCATGACGGCGGCCCAACTTGCCATGGCGAAGGGCGACTTCGTGCCCGTCGACCGCGCGGACGGCATCCGTCAGTGGACGTATAAGGGGCTCGGTTTATACACCTATGCTGGCGATCTCGCGGCGGGTGATGCGAATGGTCGCGGCGTCGATCCGAACTGGAACGTCGCCTTTGTGGCGCGCAATTTCATGCCGCCTGGGGTGACCTTTGAGGAAAGCCATCGCATTGGCCGTGTGCTCGCGAACGCCGACGGAAAAACGCTCTACCGCCGGGACTCCTATATCTTCCAGTCCGGCAGCGGACATGGTCAGCGCCGCGGAGTTCTGATCCGCGCCGCTGTGGGGCGCGATATCGGCACCGACCCGCGATGCGTGAAGGAGTGCGAGAAATGGCACCCCTTCCTCGCGCCCGATGATGCCGTGCCGCAAGGCGACTGGAGCGTCTATACCCGCGCCGACGGCAAGAAGCAGTGGGCGTACATCGGCTATGCGCTATGGACCTACGACGGGGACACCAAGCCCGGCGATATCATGGCCGAGGACGACTGGCACAATTTCATCAGCCTCACCGCCCGTACCGATAGCGTGGTGGATATCGGGACCCAGTATAACGCCGTCGCCGCACTCTACTGGGCCGCAATGCCGCCCTAGGCGGCTGTCAAAGGGAGGCTCGCTTCGGTGGGCCTTTTTTTGTCAGGACGGGGCTCATATATAGGACCTCTGACCGCAAGAGGTACCATGGACGTTCTGACCGCCATCAACAGCCGCGCCTCCGCCATCAAACTGGCGGCGCCGGGCCCCACACCCGAACAACTCCAGATCATCCTGAACGCCGGCGCGCGTGCGCCCGACCACGGACGCCTGTCGCCGTGGCGCTTCGTTGTGCTGGAAGGTGAGAAGCGCAAGATCCTCGGAGATGCCATGAGCGCCCTGCGCCGCCGACTTTCTCCTGAGGCCACGGAGGAGGAGCTCCAAAAGGAAGGTCAGAAGGCTATGCGTGCGCCCACCATTATCGGTGTCGCGGCCCATACGTCTCCGCCTGGGAAAATCCCGGAGATCGAGCGCATCGTCGCCGTCGGTGCGGCGTGCCAGAACATGATCCTCGCGGCCCATGGGCTCGGCTTGGGCACGATGTGGAAGACCGGCCAAGCTGCTTACGATGCCGCGGTGAAGGCCGCGATCGGCTTCGGCCCGCATGACCATGTGGTTGGCTATCTTTATCTCGGGACCACAGTGACGCCGGGCGTTCCCCGCGAGTCAAAGGCGGATGATTTCGTGGTACGCCTCTAGTCAGAACGTCGTCTGAAGGCTCAACGACACGAAGTGCCGGTCGGCGAAAGGTTGCCGGGCTGGCGTGCCGAGGAAGCGGGTGAGGGTAATGCTGCCGCGCCAGACGGCGCGATAAGTCGCTGACAGCCCCAGTTCAACGCTCCCGGCTTTGGCGATTTGGCCGCTGTCCACACTCGATCGCCCCGCCAACCCATAGCCCATGCTGACGGGCACCGAGAGATCGACCCCGGGCAGAACCGCAAAGTACACCGGCTCGAATAACGCGCGCGCCGCCACGTAGGAGCGCGTGCGCGTAGTGTCGAACATCGCCGCATTATGAGTGACTTTCAGGCGGCTGTTGGCCGCGACTTCGGCGCTGAAGGACGCGCTGTCCCAGACGGAGTTGGGTGAGAAGGAACTGACGCTGGAGGCTTGGGCATGCAGCGTATCGCCGCGGGCGAAAAGAGCGTTTTTGTCGCCGTCCGCTGTGGCGAAGCCCAGGATCAGAAGCGCTTTGCTCGCGAGCGGCATGCGCCGCCGCGCCGAGATCTCCGCCGCGAAATTGCTATCGCCGACATACCCGCTGAAACTGGCGCCATAGACTTCGATATTCTCGGGATAGACAAAGAAGTAATGGCCGACTTCGCCGGTGCCGGTGAAATCGTAGATCGGGTCGCTTTGCAGCGGGTTCGACGGCCCCGCGTAGACGCCCGGCGCCGATCCGTAGGCCGCGGGGCGCTCGCGGAGAATTTCGACCTCTGCGCTGCGCTCCAGCGCGGCAGCCGGGCGCGGGTAAGCCCGCATATAAAGCTGCGGCTCCTTTGCATGATAACGGAGCGCGTAGAAACCGGCGTCGAAGTCATCGTGAACGACGCGCACCGCAATGCCGAATTGACCGCTATCGCGCGCATCAGGACTTTCGGCGCGTCCCAGGTACTGGTTGCGGCCCACGTAGAGTAGTTCGCCGCCGGCATCGATAAAATCGGCCGCGCTGAAATAGCTGCCGGCACCGGGCAGCCTGCTTTTGCGCCACTCGAGCTGATAGTAGGCGTTGATCACAATGTCCGGGCGCGGCTGCGCGCTCAGCGAAACCTGCGTCACCGGCATAAAGACTTCCTTCGCGCGCGACAGCGGTACGCTTGCCGCCTTGATGGTGTCGATTGGCGCCTGTCCCGCGGCGATTCCGTTCGAGGCGTAGAATAGGCTCTCGCCCCACAACACCGTGTGGCGTCCGACCCGCACCGACACCGGCATGTCGCCCCAGATAAACTTGCCGGTGACAAACGCATCGAGCAGTTCAGCCTTGCGGCCGTGAAGATCGCGAACATCCGGTGCGAACGACGTGCTCATCGGATAGAAGGCGCGCTGCGAAGACGTATCCGGGTCGGGCGCGGCGTTATAGATCGTGTCGTACCAGGCAGCGCCGCTGACGGACGCACCCCAGGCGCCGAAGGTGGCGCTGAACTCCGAGAGCAGATCGAGGCGGTTCGAGATGACTCCCGCGTGGAAATTCCGGTCCCCGTCGTCCGCGTTTGGCCCCTGAATCAACGCCGCATCCGCCGGGCCCAGGCGAAAGGCCGCGCTGTATTTGACGGAGTTATCCCAACGAATCACCGTGTCGCCGCTATTGACCAACTCCGCGCCGCGGGCGGGCGCTGCTAGGCTCGTCAGCGCGCCAAAGACGAACAGGCAGGCGCTTCGTTTCGCCCCGCGCCGGCTTGCCGCTACCCCCACGTTCTGAATGATCTCAAGCATCTATGGTCTGGTTGAACGCCCCGGGCCACCTTATCATGACCTCTATCCGCCGGTCATGGCGGAGGGAGCGGGGGATGGCGCGGAAAGGCCTGTTTTTTGTCGCGTGCGCACTGCTGATCGCGTCGGGGGGCGCGATTGGGGCGGTCGGCTCGGGGGAGGCCGATGCGCTCAAGGGCGCGCTCACCCCGGTGGGCGCGGAGCGAGCTGGTAACAGCGCAGGGACGATCCCGGCTTGGACCGGCGGATACACACAATCCGACCCGGCCTACCGTCAGGGCGACAAGCGGGCTGACCCTTTCGCGGCGGACAAGCCCCTCTTCTCAATCACGTCATCCAATGTCGCGGAGCACGCGGGAAAGCTGCCCGAAGGGATCAGGGCGCTGTTCGCGAAGTATCCGAGCTACCGCATGGACATTTACCCCACGCGCCGGTCGGCGGCGGCGCCGCAGTACGTCTACGACAACATCTTCTTGAATGCGACACGCGGGCGGGCCGCGCCTGAGGGCATCGCCAACGGAGTGGAGAATGTCGCGGGTGGCGTTCCGTTCCCGATCCCCAAGAACGGGCATGAGGTGGTTTGGAACCATCTGCTGGCCTATTGGGGCGCGGCGCGCGAGACAAGACTGAGCACATACGTCGTCTCGGCGAACGGCCAGGCAGACCTCACGGCGCGCTATCGGGAGGTTGCCGACTTTCCCTACTACTACCCCAATGCGACACCGGCCACGGTGGGGCCGCACTACTTCAAGACCTTGCATATTCTGGATGCCCCGGCCGCGAAGAACGGCGAGGGGTACCTTGCCTGGCAACCGCTAAACATCATCCGCGACCGTTTCGCCGCCTGGCGCTATCTGCCGGGCGAGCGCCGCGCGCGGCGTGGTCCGTCTCTGTCCTACGACACGCCGGATCCCGACGCCTCCGGTTTCCAGACGCTCGATGAATACTACATCTTCTTCGGTGGGCCCGACCGGTACGACTTCAAGATCGTCGGGAAGACCGAGATGTACATTCCCTACAACAACAATCGATTTTACCTGACGCCCTCGCGCGACGTGCTCGGTCCGCGTTATGCCAATCCGGACGCGCTGCGATACGAATTGCACCGCGTATGGGTGGTCGAGGGCACGCTCGCGCCGGGCAAGACCCATATTGCGCCTAAACGCCGCCTCTACATTGATGAAGACACGTGGCTCGCCGTCTACAGCGAGAGTTGGGACGAGGAGGGGCGGCTCTGGAAGGTGGGGCACGGCACTATGTACCTCATGCCCGAAACACCCGCCGTCATACTTGGCAGCCAGTTTGTCTATGATCTTGTGCTCGGCGGCTATGTGCTCGGCTTCGCCTTCAATGACGAAGCCGTTCACTACAAGATCACGCCGCCGCATGCGCCGGCCCAACTCGGGCCGGAGGCTCTCATCCTGGGCGCAAATCGCTGAAATTCAGGCGGTGAGGCCGGAATAGGCAAGGCTGGCGAGCCGCAGCATTTCGGCCGCCGACAGATCCGCCAGCATCGTCGTGCTCAGAACGTCGTCCTGCCAAATGCAGATACGCGTCTCGCCCCGTTTGATCATGTCGAACTGCGGCGTGCCGGATGAACGCTTGAGATAAAGCGTAAAGACCCGCTCGCCGGCATCGCGGTACGCAAGCACGGCCGCGGCGGTGCCTCCGGGCCCGTCCAACGTCCGCATGCCGACGAGCGAGAATCCCATTTTCGAAAGATCAGGCGCCCGGACGGCCACGCCCACCAACTGGCGCAACGCATCTTCAGGAACCGGCTGCGCCGTGATATCCCGCGCGACGGCGTGCGCGGCCAAGGCGGCTGCAATCAAGGACTCGCCGTCCTGAGGCGCAAATCGGCGGTAGGCGACTGTGACGCCCGCGACAGCCGCGATACTGGCGGCAAGGGCCATGCCGATCGCACCGCGGCGCGAAGGCTTGGCAGGAAGCGCGACGACATTGCGCTGCTCGATCTTCCGCAGCCAGGCGGCCGGCAAAGGACGCTCGATCAACGGCGCATAGAGCTGCACGAGACGCGCCTTGTCGGCGCGATAGGCGTGCACAAGACGCGCGAGTTCTGCGTCGTTTTGGATTGCCGCTTCCACCGCTTCCGCGCGCGCGCTGTCGAGCTCGCCGTCGATGAATGCGTGCAGTTCTTCTTCTGTGGGTCGCATCCGTGCGGTCATGACTTTTGCTTCACGTGCGACGTTGGCGGAAATTCCATCTCGTAGCGCAAACGTTCGCGCGCCCGCGCCAAACGTGACATGACGGTTCCTACAGGAACTCCAAGTTCTTCCGCAACTTCGCGGTAATTGAGCCCTTCAAGTCCGACCAGCAACAGAACTTGGCGGTGCTCCAGGCTGAGGCGATGAAGCGCGCGGTCGAAGTCCAGCGCCGCCGCGGAGTCGCGGCCCGGTGCGACGACGGCGTAATCGTTTTCGGCGTTTGCAAGGTCCACGGTCATGCCCTGCCGCTGCGTCCGGCGCAGGCCGTCGATATGCAGATTGTGCAAGATGGAACGTAGCCAGCCGCCGATGCGTTCCAGATGCTCAAGCTTTGTCCATTGTCGTAATGCACGTTCGATACAGTCCTGCACAAGGTCGTCGGCCGCGGCGCTGTTGCCCACAAGCACCGACGCATACCGGCGCAGCGCCGGAAGTTGCGCGGTCAGTGCCCGAGCAAAATCGTCCTCATGGCTCGCCGTCACGCGTCCCCCGAATCAAACCAAAGCCGCGCTGTGGATAACCACGTTCGCTTGTCGTCCCAGCCGCCCCAGCGCTGCCCTCGATTTCCGCATGCCGCGCGCGGGACGTCCAACATTTCCCTGCCCCCCGTAGACGCGCCGCGTAACCGGTTTATTCCAAGATAATCCCATTTTTCCCTTGCCAGTCCGCGGGCGAAAGCCTTTGATGAGGCGGGGCTATCGGGGCTTAAAGGTTTGATATGACGACTATTTGGGGGGCTCTCGGCGCCGTCCTGGGCTTCCTCTCGGCCGTACCTCAAGCGGCCGCCGCCGAAGCGCCGCAGGCGGCTGTACTCGCGACTTTGCCGTTCCAGATCAGCAGGGCTCCCGCGGCCGCCGTGCCGGACCGCGAACGTGCGCAGGCGGTGAACGGCTCGCTCTATTCGGTCGTGGCTCCGCTCTACATCGGCACCGGCGGCTTCTATTCCTACCTACGGCTTTTCAACGGTGGCTCGTCAACCGCGACATTCAGCGTTACCGTCGTCGGGTCGCCGACCGGAACGAACTACGGCACGGCAACTTTCCAAATCCCGTCGCGCGCCTCGATCCAATACTCGATGTCGCAGGTTCTGGTTGGCGCCAACGCCACCATTCGTTCGCCGGACACGAACTTCTCATTTTACATTCAGAGCACCGAGCCGTTGGCTGGGTATCAACATGTGACTCATAGCCCAAGTGCGTCGTTTTTCCAGAACGCATCGGTCTGCAAGTACACGATCCAAGATGCGATCAGCGCGGTGGCGCCGAGTGCGATCCTCACCCACATTCACACGTCGCAGCTTGCCTCCCAGGGCTATCCGAGCGCGATCGAGCTTCACAATTTCGCGAATGCGGCCGTCACGTACCGCTTCACGGTGATCGAATCGACGTCCGGCGCCATCGTGGGGGAAATGAATTTCGCCACCAGGGCCAATGCGTCGTACACCATCCCCTGGGAAGACATCGAACGCCAGATCACGTGGACCCCGGAGTCCGGCCAGATCTACGCGAATATGGTGGTGAGCGACACCTCCGGCGCGACCCCGGCGGTGCTATTGGGTCAAACGGTAATCAATGACCGTCTTGGCGCGACCTTGAACGTGACCACGATGTGTGCGGTCAACCCGCCGCCCAGTCTCAACGGCGATACGCGCTGACCAGCAGGTGGTTCGGAAGGCTTTGTCATCATGACGTTAATTTTTGTATGTGGCCGGAATAATCGCGTCGACCCTGTCGTCTCTGGAGGGAGCGGCTCTCGTGCCGCGCCGCAGGGGATTTCACTCTTAGGGAGGCCATAAGATGCGTACGGGTCTGAAACTGCTCACGGCCGCGCTCTGCGCGAGCATCAGCGTGACGGCTCTGGCCGCCGGCGATGCCGGAACGACGATGGATTCGGCAAAGTTCTTTGTGGGGCAGTTCGTGCCGCCCGCGGCGCCCGCCGCTGGGCCGGAGCGTGAGCGTTCCCAGGCCGTCAACGGCAATCTCTACGCCGTCGTTGCACCGCTGTACGTGACGCCTCCGTTCCTGTCTTACCTCCGCCTGGTCAATGCCGGCGGAACGACCGCGACCTTCACGGTGACAGTGGTTGGTTCCGGCACGGCCACTTCCTACGGCACAGCGACTTATACGGTTCCGTCGGCTGCAACGACGCAACTTTCGATGTCGCAGATTCTGGTCGCCGCCAATGCGGTGAACCGCAACAGCGCCGACACCCAGTTCTCGTTCTATATTCAAAGCCCGCAAGCGCTGGCCGGTTATCAGCACGTGACGTTGAACGAAACGGCGAAGTACTTCGAAAACGCCTCGGTCTGCAAATATAACCTCGCCCAGGTCACGAGCGCCTCGGCCAATCAGATCATGCTGCCGAGCATCCACACATCGCGGCTTGCATCCGCCGGATATCCCGCGCAGATCGAAATCCATAACTTCGCCAACGCTCCGGTGACCTATAAGCTCTACATTCGCGATGAGGCGACTGGAAACCTCCTCAACCCGGGCGGTATGGACTTTGCGACCCAGGCCAACGCGTCGTACACCATTCCCTGGTCCCAAATCGAAAATCAAATCGGGTTCAATCCGACTTCGGATCAGATCCGCGTCAACATGATCGTCAGCGACCCCTCCGGGTCGCCGCCGGCAGCGTTGGTCAGCCAGACTATCGTAAACAATGCTGTCTCGGTCTCGATCAACATGACCACCACGTGCGCCATCAACGCTCCGCAATCGAGCGGCGATAGCGGCGGTCTGCCGGGCGGCGGCATCTCCTACTAGGGAAACGAAG
Organism: Rhodospirillaceae bacterium; assembly: GCA_041905525.1. Taxonomy (GTDB): domain Bacteria; phylum Pseudomonadota; class Alphaproteobacteria; order Rhodospirillales; family Rhodospirillaceae; genus SHVO01. The sequence continues at coordinate 13,466 of JAYRKY010000029.1, read as the reverse complement.
GATGGCGCCGCTCCGCGAACTTCCGAGCGCGGCGCCGAGGCCAGCGCCTCAGACGACGGTCCGTCGTCTGAGGCGTCGTTCTCTAGGGATTGCCGGGCGGCAGCATCCGTCGCAGCACGTCGTCCTTCAGCACAATGTGATGATACAGAGCGGCAGCGATATGCGCGGCCAACAGGGCGTAGATCGCGTACTGTCCCCATGCGTGGGCCGTCGTCGCGTTTTGCGACAGCATCCGGCTCAGCGGCGTCAGCTGCGGAATATCGAACAGCCCGAAGAAACTTGTCTCGCGGCCGCGCGCGGCGACAGCCACGTAGCCGCCGACCGGCATCGCCAGCAGCGTCAGATAGAGAAGCGCGTGCGTCAGGTGAGCGCCAAGACGCTGGTACGGGGGCATGCTCACGGGCATCGCGGGTGGACGGTGTGTAAGACGCCACACCACGCGGATCAGCATCAGTGCAAATACGAGCAAGCCGACGGATTTGTGGATTGCGAGCGCTTGTTCGGTCGCATCGCTCTCCTCCACGTTGCCGATGATCAGTCCAAGCACGATTGCCACGAGAAGGCAGGCCGCGGTCATCCAATGCAGGGCAATGGCGCCGCCGCTGTAGCGTGTCGTCGAGATGTTTGCTTCGTCCATGTGCCCCATGCTCCCACGCAAACGATAGGCTGAGGATAAAAGCCATGTCATCCGGAATCTTGAAAATCGCATGCGCAGCTGTAGCGCTCCTTCTTCCGCTGCAAGCGCGCGCGGTCGATTGGAATAAAGTGCCGGGCAAAGACGTCGTACTCTTTTACCCCGCGCAAATGTCGTGGGAGATGCTGCTCACCCAATCGGATCACAGCGGCGCCGGCAAGTTCAGGGAAGGCAAGAACTGCTCGGGCTGTCATCTCGGTGAAGAGAAGGCGTCCGGCAAATTGTTGGTGGGCGACAAGAGCACCGAGCCGACGCCGATTGCGGGCAAGCCGGGCTTCGTGATGGCGAATGTTAAGACCGCTCATGACGGTGAAAAGATCTTCGTGCGTGTGGAAGTCGATCCTGGCCAGCAGCCGGATGCGGGCATGGACAAGGACTTCGCCACCAAGATCGCAGTGATGATCGACGACGGCAAAGTGGTCGAGGCCGCGCGTGCGGGCTGCTGGGCCACTTGCCATGACAATCTGACCCGTATGCCCAGCGGCGGCGCGGGGGAAACCACCAAGTATCTATCCCGCTCCCGCGCGTCACTCGACCGGCAAGGCGGCGCCGAGGTGAAGCCGCCGGCGGAGATCGAAAAAATCCGCGCGGAAGGCGGTTTCCTCGAGTATTGGCAAGCGCGCCTCAATCCGGGAAAACCGGCTGTGGCGGTCGATGGAACGGTTCTGGAGAAGCGCGTCGAGAACGCGACTCCGTCCGTCTCCGTGGAATCTGTGGAAGCGGGAACGAAGTGGGCGGTCGTCTTTAGCCGTAAGATGATGCTTGGCGGACCCCATAAGGATTTTGCGCCAGGGAAGACTTACACCATCGGCCTCTCGGTTCATGCCGGACATGCGGCACAGCGGTTCCACTATGTCTCGCTTGAACGCACGCTTGCGATCGATGGCGGCAAAGCTGATTTCATTGCGGCAAAGAACTGATATGCGCCTCGGGCTGCTGGTCTTCATCCTGGCTCTGGCGTTTGCGGCGCCTTCGGTCGCTCAGGAAGAGCGGTCCTTGGGCAATGCGACGGATCCGGGCGGTTGTATGAATTGCCACGATCAGCCCGCGGTGACGTCCGTTCTTCATACGGCGCACATGGTAAAGGCTGACGCGCGGACCGGTGTTGCCGATCAGGGCTGCCAGAATTGCCACGGCGACAGCCGCGATCACGTCGCGCGCCTGCGCGGCGGTCAACAACGTCCGCTGCCGACAGTCGTGTTTTCGGGTCCGCACGCATCGCCCGTCGAGAAACGGAACGAAACATGCGCCGGCTGTCATCAAGGCGGCACGGCGGCGCACTGGGCCGGAAGTCAGCATCAGTCGTCGGACATCGCGTGTACCAATTGCCATAAGGCGCATGCGGTCCAGGACCCCGTCATCGTCAAGACCTCGCAGGCGCCCATTTGTTTCTCTTGCCACGCGGACAAACGGGCGGCGGCCTTGAAGCCGTCCCATCACCCGGTGCTCGAGGGCCGGATGTCCTGCTCCGATTGTCACAATCCTCACGGTTCTCTGACCCAAACCATGTTGCGGGGACCGACCGTGAACGACACATGTTTGACGTGTCACGATGAGAAGCGCGGGCCGTTCCTATGGGAGCACGCTCCGGTCCAGGAGCAGTGCACGATCTGCCACACCCCGCACGGCACAGTGCAAGCGGCGCTGCTCAAGCAACGCCCGCCCTTCCTCTGTCAGAACTGTCACGACAGTTCGACCCACAACAGTCAGCCTTTCAGTGGCGCGAGCCTTCCCGGCGGCGCGTCGCCGTCCAAGCAGATGGTTCTTCGGGCGTGTCTGAATTGCCATAGCGCAATTCACGGTTCGAACCATCCGTCGGGCGTCCGGCTTTCACGGTAGGCGGCGGCATGGCACTTCCCGTTCCCCAGCGCTGGCTCGTTCTCCTCGGTCTCGTCCTTCCTGTTCTCCCTGCGCAGGCACAGGACGGGTCTTTCGAGCTCGGCGCATCGCCGGCAGTGCCCATGCCGCCGCCGCTTTACACAAGTTATGTCGAGGCCGGGGTCGGCTATCTCGACCTCAATTCATTCCACCTCGGACGGTACGGCGGTCCAGCTCACCGCGGGCCTTTTGCGATTTTTCGCGTCGTCCTCGACGGTGGAGACGCCTGGGACTCAAATGGAGCGCGGTCGTGGAACGGGTCGGTCGATGTGTTCGGCTTCAATTCCATCTCTGCCCGGTTCAGATACGGCGTTCAGGGACGGTGGCGGGCGGCCGCCTTTTATGACGGTTTCATCCGCGCCTATACCAACACGGCGCGTACGCCCTTCAACGGCAGCGGAAGCGCGGTCCTTTCTCTTCCCACGGGATGGGTCGGCAGTAACACGTCGGCTGGATTCACCGCCCTCGCGCAAAACCTCCATCCTCTTGACCTGAAGGTCGACTGGCGGACCGTGGGCGGTGACATAATTCTCAACCCGCGCGACGGCTACGAAATCCGTCTCACCGCGAGTCATCGGGACCGCGAAGGCGTGCGCGGTCAAAATCTGGCTTTTGGCCATGAAATGAATACGGCTGTGGGTGTGTTCTTCGCGCAGCCCATCGATTACCGGACGGATCAAGCCGGGGCGTCGTTGTCCTTTGTCGGCGAGGGTCTGCAGTGGTCGGCCGCCTACAACCTCTCCGTCTTCAGCAACGATGTCGCGGCTGTGCGCGTCCCGAACCCCTATAACCGCGCGCTGGGCGGGTTCTGGCCGGGAGGCGCGCTCTCAGGATACCCGAACGCGTTTGGCGAGTACGGGCTTCCACCGTCCTCCACGGCCCAGCAGGCGCTGCTTTCCGGAGCTTATACCCTCTCGCCCAAGGTGCGCGTGACGGCGCGGTTGTCCTACATGGTCCAGCGTCAGGACGAGGAGTTCCTGCCCTATACCGCGATGAGCCAGCTCAGCGTCACCGAGCCTCTCCCGCGGACGCCGCTGGATGGAAAAGTGAACAAGGCGCACATCGCCCTTGGGCTCACGGCGCGTCCCAGCGCAAAGGTCGACATCTCCGCGGGTTACACCTTCGACGACCGCGACAATAAGTCGCCCATGAATCTCTACAGCTACGTCGCCAATGAGGCGCAGGATCAGGTTCGTCCCCTAGTCCCCGGGGCAAGCCGCTATATCCGCTACAATCTGCCTCACAGCTTTACCTTCCAACAGGCCAAGGCGGATGTCGGGGTCCGGATTACGCCGCGTACGCGTCTCATTCTCGCCTATACCGGCGATTTCCGCGCGCGCAAATATCAGCAGGTCTCAGATACGGCGGAGCATAGCTTCCGGGCAAAAGTCCTCACCACTTTCACTGCGGGCTCGGCGTGGCTGGCTTACGCCTACTCCAGCCGCACCGGTTCCACCTACGACGACGCTCTTCCGTGGGATCTCAGCCACACCGAAAGCTACCTGGCTGCATCGCCCTTCAATCGTTCCATCGAGCACCCTTTGCTGCGCAAGTTCAATATGGCGAACCGGCAACGTCACGAGGCAAAAGGCGGCGCCACGGTGGAATTGGCGCCGGACCTGATGCTGGACGCCACCGGTATTTTTGCCGAAGACGATTACAAGCGTTCGCCGTTGGGCCTGCAACGCTCCGAGACCCTTCAGCTCGATACAAATCTATCCTACGTGGTCGGAAAAGCGCTCACGGCGACCGCCTTCTATAGTTTCGAACGCGTGAAGTATGACCTCACAGGCTATCTGATGGGGACGATCAATCTGACCAATCCTGCACAGGACTGGAGCACGGCAAATCGCGATATCATCCACAGCGCCGGTCTCAAGGCCGATTGGGATGCGATTCCCCAAGTTTTGAAGCTCGGGGTGGGATACTACATCTCGGACGGTACCAGCATGTCCAACTCGATAGGATCGAACTTTGCGCTGGTCATGAACACGGCGCCTCTGCCCGACGCCCGCGAGCTGACCCACAACGCGAGCCTGACCGGCGATTACAAAGTCCGGCCTGATACGACCTTGAAGGTGGGCTATACTTTCCAAAGCCATTCGTCGCGCGACTGGCAGTACGGATATGGCGCGGCTCCTGTGGCGCAAGTGTTGGGATCCGGGATCACGCTGCCGCGCTATTCAGCGCACATCGTTTGGTTGTCCGCGCGCTATGATTTTTAGGCTTTGTCATGTTGCCCTCGACGGGAAGCTTCGAGCATCGCGCGCTTAGCCGAGTGACCTTCGGGGCGCGGGACGTTGAAGTCGCCGCTGTCAAGCAGACCGGCTGGCTCGAGTGGGTCGAAACGCAATTGAAGCCTCCGCTCGGCGATGAAGACCGGATCGACGAACATCTCAGAGCGCGCACCATGCGCATCGCCTATGCGGTCCAGCTTCCGGCTGGAAAGAGTCCCGGCTGGCCGGCCGTCGACGAGCGGCGCCCGCTCCGATATCTCTACACGGACCTTCCGGAGATTTGGGACATGGTGAGCAAGACCGAAATCTCAATCGCGCCGAACGAGCGTCACCGCATTCAGCAGGAATTGAACGCCGCGACCTGGATCCGCAACGTTCATTCGCGTTTTCAGCTAAAAGAGTTCGTCGCCGACTTCTGGAGGAATCACTTCAATGTCGGGCGCAACGAGGATATCTATGGCGCTGCGGCCCTGGTGTCCTACGAGAACGAGGTCATTCGCCCGAATGTCTTCGGGAATTTTCGGACCTTTCTCGAGGCCGTGGCGACCAGCGCATCGATGTTGCGGTATTTGAACAATGCCGAAAGCAAAGCGAGCCGCCCCACCGAAAACTATGTTCGCGAGCTGTTGGAGCTTCACACGCTCGGCGCCGACGCCTACCGCGGTATCGCCGGGGGCGACACGATCCCGAAGATCCAGGGAGGCCGTTTTGTTATGGCGTCGCATTTCACAGACCAGGACATCGTAACGGCGTCGCGGGCCTTCTCCGGCTGGACATTGGAACATGGGCAGGAGGGGCCCGGGGGACGTTTGCCATTTACGGGTCGCTTCGTCTTCAATCCGCTACAGCACAATCCGGATGCCGGCGACTTTCTGGGCGTGAATCTTTCTGCTGCCACGTGGAATCAAGAGCCGATGGCTAAGGGGCGATTGATTCTCGACATGCTCGCGTCGCATCCGGCGACAGCCCGGTTCGTCGTCGGGAAGATCTGCCGTCGAATCTTCGGTGACGCACCCCCGAAGGATGTGATGGAGCGCGCCGTGAGCGTGTGGACCACAAGCCTGTATGCATCGGATCAAATAGGTCAGGTTCTTAAAGTCATTCTCCTCAGCACTGAGATGGGCAATGCGCCGTCCAAGATTCGCCGGCCGTATGAACGGTTGATGGCCTTGTTCCGGACCACCGACACCATCATCAATGCTTATGACGACGCCCATACGGCCCTGTTCGGACTCGGGGACGGGCCTTATGCCTGGCCTACCCCCGATGGCCGGCCCGACCACGATGCTCATTGGCTTTCCAGTGCCGGAAACCACCATTTCTGGAACGTGATGTTCGACGTGCTTGTGCACCCGTCCTTCCGGACCAGCTTCTGGGAGCAGACGCCGCGAGAGATCACAGGCTCCGCCATCAAGATCGTGGAATACTGGGTCGGGCGTATTGTCGGCTATGCGCTGCCGCAAGCCTCGATGGATGCATTGGTGAAGGATGTGATGACCTCGCCCGGGGTCATGGCCGCTTATGCATCCAGCGGAATCACGAATATCGAAAACGCCTTGCGTCGCCTTGCGCTATTGATCGCGACGGCACCTGAATTTGCGGTGAGATAGGTTATGACCCTCTCTCGGCGCTCTCTCTTGAGGTCTGCATCCGGCGGCGCCGCACTCGGGCTGTTGGCGCCAGGGGTCCGTACGGCATTTTCAGCCGATACAGCAGGAACGAGAGACATTCTGGTCGTGGTGTTCTTGCGTTTCGGCTGTGACGGGTTGACCATGGTCGCGCCGGCGCTTGATCCCGACTATCAGGCGCGGCGTCCAACAATCCGGGTATCCGCCACCGGTGAGAACGCCGGGTTGCCGCTCGGCCCACTCGACGGTGTGCCGTTCTACTTGCACCCGAGCGCTCCCGAGTTGAAGGCACTCTACGATTCCGGTCGTCTTGCGGTCGTGCATGCGGCCGGATTGCCGACCGACACGCGTAGTCATTTCGAGAGCCAGGACATGATGGAGCGCGGGGTCACCGAGGCCGATGCCCCCATATTGGGGGGCTGGCTGGCGCGCCACTTGGCTGCGCGGAACCTTCCGCTTCCGGATCTGGCCGCGATCTCCAGCGCCGCCGATATTCATACACCGCTCCAAGGTATACGCGGTGTGGCTGCCATCCCCGACGTGCGAGACTTCAACGTCCCGGGCGGTGACTACAATCTCAACGTCGTCGAGATATTGAACGCCGCCAATACGCCGCAAGCTGCGTCCGTCGATCTGGTGCGCAATGTGCAGGCCAGCCTCGCCAGGATTCCAGCGAGTACCGTGTCATACCCGGTCGGCGGTTTCGCGGCGTCGCTCCGCTCCGTCGCGGACGTCATCAAGATGAATGTGGGACTTGAAGTCGCCACCGTCGATTTCGGCGGTTGGGATCATCACTACAATATGAACAGCTATTTCCCACCGGCGGTACGGCATCTTTCCCAGAGTCTCGCGGCCTTCTGGCAGGACCTGGTCTCGGTCCAGCACAGACTGACGGTGGTCACCATGACCGAGTTCGGCCGCCGCTTAGATGAGAATACGGCCGGCGGGACTGATCACGGCGCCGGCTCCAACATGTTTGTGCTGGGGGGCGGGGTGAATGGCGGCCGCATCTATGGCGAATGGCCGGGCCTTAAACCGTCCGATCTTCGCGAGGGGGACGTTCGCGTCACCACGGACGTACGCCAAGTGCTTCAGGAAATTCTCAAGACTCGAAGAGGGGAGGACAACCTCAAGGCGGTCTTTCCCACATTGGACTATCGCCCGCGCGGACTGATGCGGCCGCTCTCATAGCTCCAAGCGTCCGACCGCCCGCGCGGGTCACAATCCGCCCTTGCCGATCTCATCTTTGCGCAACCTTCAACCAGTGGCCGCGTTACCAAAATATCGCCACAAAGATGCAAGGTCCGAGTGTAAAGGGATGAGGCGCAAGGTGATGTCGAACAGGACACCCGCAGATTTCCGTTCGCGTCGGATTGCGCAGCTTTTGGTGGTGGCAACCATTGCCTGCTTTAGCGCTCCGGTCTTCGCGGCGGAACTTCACGTGGGTCCGGGCAGGGACCTGAGGACTCTTCAGGCGGGCGTCGCGGCGGCCAAGGCGAACGATCGCATCATCCTCGATCCCGGGATTTATACGGACGATGCCGTGACGATCGATAAGCCGCTGGTGATTCAGGGTGGCGGACGCGGCGCTGTCTTGCGCGCGAGCAAAGCCATCTCCAATCGCAAAGGTCTTCTGGTGGTGAATGCGGATCTCACGGTTCGCAAAATTACTTTCGAAGGTGCATTTGTGAGCGATGCCGACGGCAAGAACGGGGCCGGTATTCGCCACCAGGCCGGCCGTCTTGTCGTCGATACCTGCGTGTTCAATAACAATCAAAACGGCATTCTCGCCAACGCTAACAAAGACTCTTTCGTCACCATCCGCCGCTCGACCTTCTCGGGGAATGGCGCGGGCGATGGCTATACCCACGGCATCTATATCAATGCTGTTGCGCATCTCATTGTTACCGACAGTGTCTTCACAGGCACCAAGGTGGGCCACGATATCAAGAGCCGCGCTCTTAAAACGACCATCACCGATACGGTATTGGACGACGGGGTGACCGGCACCCCCAGCTACGCGATCGATCTCCCGAATGGGGGCGAGGCGACGCTGAGGGGCGTAGGGATTACTCAGGGGCCAAAGACAAACAACCCGACGATGGTGGCCTTCGGCGCCGAGAAGAACCTTCATGAACAGAGCAGCCTGACGGTCAGCGGCAGCACCTTCAGCAATCGGGCGCCCACTTCCGTCGGGATCAACAATTTCACGTCCATCGCCGTCATCTTGGACGGCAACAGCTTCGAGAACCTCGGCGAGACGGCCCGTGGCCCTGTCAGGATAAATCGTAGTGCGCGCCCGCCCGTCCACACCAGTCTTATGTTCTCGGGCGTCGATCCAAACACGCTGTCGTATCTACGCATACACAACACTGGGAATATCCCAGGAACAGCAAGCGTGCGCCTCTTTGACTCGCGCGATGGCCGGTTTCTCGGCGCCTGGGACAGTCCCGTGATTCAACCGAATGCGGCGCCGCAGTTCTCTATTCGCGAGGTGGAGGGAGCACTTCAGCTGCAGGAGCGCCCAGCCACCTATACGGCTGTGATCACGTCCAATATAACAGGCACCGTGCAAAGCGTGTTGCATCGGGCGGCCAGCGGCGCGCTGTCGAACCTTAGTGTCTGCACCGCCGGCGTGACGCGTGCCGGACGCCAGATTGCAGGGGTCCATACCTCCAATCTGGATCTCGGATATCCGGCGTCCATCGCCATTCGCAACGACGGGGCCGTCGCCGCGGCGGCTCAAGTTGGCCTCTACGATGCCAGGGACGGCCGACGGATGGCCGGCTTGGTTACCCCTGAGATCGGTGTGAACGCGGAGCTCATTTTACCGGTACGGCAATTGGAGGCGGCGGCGCGCACGGCTCCGCCGTGGGATCAAGGCCACTGGACGCTGAAGATCGAAAACGAATTTCAAGGGTCTCTGCAGCAGCTCGTCGCCAACCAGGCCCCGTCGATCGTGACGGACATAACGACGGTTTGCGATCTGTCGGCCACGCCTCAGGAGCCGCCGGCGTCCATAGAGCTTGGCGCGGTCTTTCCCCGGCTAGGCGATGTCCAGTCGGTGCTGCGAATCTACAACCGAGGCAACAGATCGGGGCCAGTTCACATCGATCTATTCGATGCCATCAGCGGCGCATGGCTCGCGCATCGCGACAGCGGGTCGCTTCCTCCGAATGGGACGCGGGATATGAGCGTGTCGGAGTTGCTGACGCCTGGTGATCCCAAGATAGAATTTGTGCGAGTAGCTGTTGAAAGCGAAGTGGACGCCCTTGTTCAGCACCTCGTGCGTCATCCTGCGCGGGAGGCCGTTACGAATCTCTCAAGCTGCGACGCCGGGACAAGCGCTTCACTGCGGGATCTTATTGGTATTCGCTCCGCATCGGCCGAAGGCGGGAATGTAGCGCTCATTGTCGTCTATAACGCGGGCGGCAGGGCAGCAGCCGCGTCGCTGCAGGTGTTCGACGCGCTGGACGGCCGCGGCATGGGCGAGTTTGTCACCGCGCCTGTATCCGCCAACGGCAATCTCGTCCTTTCGATCGTGGACCTTGAGACCTCGCTGGCGCTTTCGGCTCACGGGGGAAGCGGTATGTACAATGTACGTCTTTCTGAAGACTTCAGCGGATTGATTCAGCACTTGCTGGTGAGTGCGCAAACAGGCTTGGTAACCGATATGACCACGGTCTGCGCCGTGCGTCCGGCTGTGGACTGATTCTTACCAGTAACGGACGCGGCCAACGTCCATGTGCACGAAGTTCGACGCGGCGTAATATCCGACCCCGCCGCCCTTCAGCGCCTTGGCCGCTTTGTGGACATTCAAAAGCTCCACGCCGGGCACGCGAATGTCGATCGCCTTGCCATCCATGTGCATGCTGTGTTTTGCAACGCCCGAACTGGCGGCTGCGAGCTTGGCATTGCTTTCGGGCGAGCGGTAACCCGAGATAACCTGGAACGGGCGGGTGGTCTCAAGACTGCCGCGGACGGCATGAAGAAGGTCCAGCAGCGCCGGGTCGATGATGTGCGAAGCCCCATTGCGATGGTCTCTTAGAACCTTCGCGACCTGTTGGAGCTGCTCGTTGATATATGCGCCGTCCGCCCAATACTCGCCGGAGAAGCTTTCTCCGGTATGGAGGTTTTGAAACGCAAGGCTGCGTGGGGCGTGAGACGTTGCGGCCCGGGCAAATTTGGCGGGAAGAAGGACGCCCGTGGCGGCCGCAAGTCCCGTGAGGAGAAAGCGGCGGCGGTCGGCGCGGCAGATGTGCTGGTTCTCGGAAGGCCCCATGTCTCCTCCCTATCACTGCGGCGCGCGCCGCGGCAACCCTTGCATGGGAGGAGAGGTCTTATTTTGGCAATCCCGTAATGAAACAGACTACCGGAAGGAATTAGTTACCGGATTGAACAACCTGGGATTTTTCGAGGAGGAGGAGGCCCGCGCGACGCAGAGCGGCCGCGGTCGTCGAATCGCGATCATAGGCATCACGGCGGAATTGCAAATTTCCGTCTTTGTCGGCGAAGACGCTCCAGTAGAGCACATAAACCGGGAGGGGCTGTTCCAGCTTAAGGGTCTTAGTCTCGCCTGCGGCAATGAGTTGATCGGCCTCATCCTTAGAAAGAGCCGGAATCAGATTCATGGCGAGTTCGTGAGGTTGATCGAGCCGGACGCAGCCATGACTGAAATAGCGATCAGTCTTGGCGAACAGCGCACGGCTTGGCGTGTCGTGCAGATAGATGTTCCAGGGGTTCTGCATCTGAAATTTCATAAACCCAAGCGAGTTGTCCGCGCCGGGACGTTGACGCAGCCGCAATGTCCTCGGTTTGTCCCATGAGCCGGCGACAACTTCCATCCCGTTCTCGATGAGGTAATCCGGCCGTTCATCCAATTTCGGAACGATCTCGTTGGTAATGATGGAAGTTGGAATTGCCCACGGCGGATTAATGGTTACTCCCGTCAGTTTGGCTTCGAGCATGGGAGTTGCGTGCTTGCGCGTGCCGACCACCGCGCGCAGACGCAGATCCTCGCGTCCATCCCGCATGACGACCACGCTCTGATCAGCGACATTTGCGAGCACGTACTCGTGCGGAAGTGGGCGGCGCATGTGGCGCCAACGTTCCATATTAGCGATAATCTGATCCACGCGCTGATCGGCGGAAACGTTAAGGGCCGCGAGCGTGCCGCGCCCGATCCGCCCGTCGGCCTCTAGTCCATTGCGCGCTTGGAATGTCTTCACAGCGACTCGTAACGCCTCGGGATCGGCCTGTGACGACGCGCTGAGGTAACCCTCAGCCAGCAGACGCTCGCCGAGCGCGGGCAGACGAGGGTCTTCACGATAGTCGATTTCCTTTCCCTCAGGAATTTGCGGCCACCCACCTTGGGCGGCAATCTCTTGGTATCGCCCAAGCGCTTCCTTCAGGGCGTCGAACTGCTCATTCTGTGGTGCGAGTTGAGCGAAGAACTTTGCAAGGCGGTGCTCCTTTACCGCTTCGCCCAGACTCGCCGCGATGTCAGAATCGTCCGCCGCCAAGTTCCATCCGAGATGCTTTGCGGGCACGAAACCGAAGCGCTCGCCCTGAGCCGCAATCATCACTTCCGCGCTCAAACGAACGTCGGCGTCCGCCGCTGTATCCATATCACTTAGGGTTTCCAACTCATGGCGCGCACGCGCGAGAGAAGGGGCCGCTAAGCCCTGCTCGCGAAGAACCTGAATGACCGTATCAAGGCTTTCACGGCGCTTGCGGGCGTCGCGATCACCGATCCAAAGCACCTGGTTTCCATTTTCCGCATAGAGCTTCTCCAGATCCGCGCGCATCTCCGGAGAAGAAATCCTCTTTAGTGCTTCCTGAACCGACATTCTCTGCGCGTCATGCGCCGGGCGGGCAACTGAAGAGTCATGTGCTGTTCGGGATACAGAGGCGGGCGCGTGTGCGTTCCAGTGCTGCGGGGCGTAAATCGCAATCCCGGCGATGGCGGCGACTGCAGCGGTTCCGGTTGAGCATCCGGCGCAACGCGGCTTTGTTATCGGCTTTGAGCGCGATGTTCGTAGCGTCGAAGGTCTGAGCGATATGCGGGTCGGAAGTGGGGTCCCACACCGTTTCGTCGATGCCGTTGAGGATGCCGACAAGATCGCCATTGCGGCCCTTCAAGACGCCTTCAAGGCCCTTGCCTTCGCCAGGTTCGCGAATTTCCTGCGCATAGGTCGGGCTGACCGTCGTAAGGCGATCGGCATAAACGAGCCCGGCCTTGAGCAGACTCAGGCGCCCCCAAAACTCGGCGCCCCGCGGCGTGAGGTCGGTTCTCCTGATCCCGAGCGTCTCGGCCGCAGTGGCGGCGAAGAGCCCCTGGTAGGCCATGTTGTGGATCGTGAAGACGCTGCGCGGCGCGTCGGCATACTGCCGCAAGTAATAAGGCACGAGACCCGTATGCCAGTCGTTGGCATGAACGATGTCCGGCCGCCAGGAACTGACATCGCGGTGCTTCGCAAGGATCGCGGCCGTGCGGGAGAGCAGTGCAAAACGGATATCGTTGTCCGCCCATTCCCGCCCATCATCGCCGCAATAGGGGTTCGCGCCGCGCGCGTAAAGCGAAGGGCAATCCACGAGCAGAAGGGGAACGCGCGTGCCAGGCATCTCCGAACGCAGGATTTGCACGGTATGTCCGCCGAGCACATTTTGCAGAGACGGGCCGCGCGTCACGACCGCGCCCGCTTTTTTCAAGGAGGCGAGAACTCCTTGATAAACCGGCAGCATGATGCGCGCGTCGATACCCTCGCGCGCGAGCGCCGCGGGGAATGCGCCGGCGACGTCGCCGAGGCCTCCCGTCTTCGCGAGGGGATAGGCCTCCGACGCGACATAGAGAACACTTGTCACGATTCCTCCGCCCGTACTGATAGAGCCCAAGGGTACCAACTACCCGTTGCCCGATTTTGTTCTTAAAAATTTTATGGGTCCGGGCGATTGCACAGCGTACGGCGATGGTTTTCAATGCCGCGCGCCGTGAAGCAGTGGGGACACGCTTCAAGGTCTTATATGAAC
>JAYRKY010000028.1:0-45172 GCA_041905525.1 Rhodospirillaceae bacterium | reverse complement strand
GCGCACGCAGATTCTGGAGGGCGTTGAGGCACTCGTAGCGCAGCCGACCGTTGAATGACTCAACGAAGCCATTCTGCATCGGTTTGCCCGGTGCGATGTAGTGCCACTCCACGTGATGCGCCTCTTGCCAAGCCAGGATCGCGTGCGAGGTCAGTTCGGTGCCGTTGTCGCTGACGACCATGCAGGGATGGCCGCGGAACTCGGCGATCCGGTCCGACTCCCGCGCCACCCTGATTCCTGACAGCGAGTTGTCAGCGATCAGGCAAAGGCATTCCCGGGTGAAGTCATCCACCACCGCGAGGATGCGGAAACGGCGGCTATTGGCCAGGGCATCGCTGACGAAGTCCAGAGACCACCGCTGGTTCGGTCCCTGCGGCAACGCCATCGGCGCTCTTGTGCCGAGGGCGCGCTTGCGGCCACCACGTTTACGCACCATCAGCCGTTCCTCGCGGTACAGCCGACAGAGTTTCTTGTGGTTCAGCACGATGCCTTCTCTGCCGAGCAAGAGCCCAAGGCGCCGATAGCCGAACCGTCGGCGTTGGGACGCAAGCTCCCGCAGCCGGCAACGGATCAGCTCATCGTCAGGCCGCGCCGAGGTGTGGCGGAACGTCTTCGGTTCCATGCCCACCAGCGCACACGCCTTGCGTTGAGAGTAGTTCTTCTCCCCGATCGCCCAGCTCACAGCCGCTCTCCGTAACCTGGGCGTCAGAAGTTTCTTGTGAGCATCTCTTTCAGCGTGGCGTTGTCCACCATCGCCTCAGCCAGCAGCTTCTTCAGCTTCCGGTTCTCGTCCTCGGTACTCTTCAGCTTGTGGGCGTCGGATACGTCCATCCCGCCGAACTTGGATCGCCACTTGTAGAACGTGGTGTCGCTGACGCCGTGCTTGCGGCACACATCGGCAGCCTAAAGCCCGGCCTGGTGCTCCTTCAAGATCCCGATCATCTGCTCTTCCGTGAACCCGCTCTTACGCATCGTCTGTCTCCTCAATGGAGAACAGAACCCTAACCCAAAAGCGGGGCATTTCAGGGAAGCAGGTCAGTACATCAGCGATATGAACGGCGAAAACGCTTTGCGCGGGATGCTTGAGAATGCGCGCCAAGGCTTCGTGAACGGAAAAGTCCCCTATGGCTATCGCGCGGTCGAAACCGAGCGGCGCGCCGATAAACGCAAGATGGCAATGGAGATTGAACCGCATCGCCACGACGGGCTAGAGCCTAATTTCTAACCGCCAGGTGTTCGCTATCTCATCAAGAATGGCGTCCCCACGGGGATTCGAACTCGTCGATGTTAGGACTTATCAAATGCGACAGGCGTACGGAGAACGTCGATAAAGTGAGGAAACAGAAATCGTCGCGCAGGCTACTAACTGATTGAAAAATCATGTTGATTGCAGGGGCTGTTCAACATTGCGTGGGCGCTAGGCGGTGTAGGATTGTGAGACCGCACTTGGACCGCGCGCCGAACTCTTTGTTCGGTAAAGGTTGATGCGGGCCCCGCAACCAACATCCCGGGAGTTGGAACGGCTAGGGGGTAAATAAAAGAGGTGGCATGCTAAGATTTTTCTGCATCCATTGGGATTACATCCAGGTTTCATGGATAGGCGGACTTGCTCGCCGACTTTGTTTGTGGCGGCCGACGGTCTCACGTTCGGTGCAGTGGTACGGCGGGCGCGCTATTTGAGGACTTTACGCTGTTGCTGATCGCGGCAAACCGATGTGATTATGCCAGCCACGGCTCCTGGCGAGACATTTCGCCAAGTGGTGTAGACCTCATCGATAAGCGCGAGATTGGCATTCAAATATTCCCTTGGAAGACCATCAGGCATAGACGTTGCTTCCGTCACTCCCTGACGGAGATTCTTTTGCGTCGTGCCGTATTCGCGCGCTTCAGCAAACTTTCCTGCGATCACTCCCCAGTCTTCGCAAGACATTGCTTCGGGACTACTAGTCTCCTCCCCGCGTTCGGAGATGGCCAGATCGTCGATTGGTGTGATGTCTGTAAAACGAAACAAAAATTCGGGCCGCTCCATTCCGCCCTTTGGCGTGAAACTAAGCTCCTCTATGCAGTCGTCGCTCGACGGGAACAGTGTGCCCGAGAACCGGATCCTCTGGCCCCTCGAAAGCTGCACAGCCACATTATAAAGCGGTGCGTCCGGTATAAGCAGGGTCTTCCCAGGTCCGGCTTCTTCGCTCAATTCGCCCCGGGCCGTTGTGAGAGTGATCGTCGGCGAAATTGCGACAGCTAGAATTCCTCGGCCGTCGTCCACAGAACTAAGTTCTGTGATTGTGCCAAGCCAACCGTTGACCTGAAGGCGTGAAGTTTGCAGAGGGCTGTTCGCTGCGCAAAGGGCCTTTGCCCGGTTGCGCCGTACCAATCCTTTAGCCATGTCGTTAGTGGCGTTGAGGTGTTGGGCCGTAAAGCCGGTGATAACGTTAATTAGCCACTCCTGACCGGCCTCGATACTTGGGGTTTCTTGAAGTGCTTTTGGCTCCGCTGCGGCTTGTGCGTGAGCAGTTTGGACGTGCCCCGCGATGGCTAGAGTCTTGAGAGTTAAAGCTAAAACCGCAATTCGAGTGGCGTTGGTCATGACGATCCTCTCTGTTCACCCTGGAAGCGGACCGGACAATACATACTATAGGTGATAAACTTATAGTATGTAATTACCCGACGATTGCGTATGAATATGCGCAAGCTTGTCGGCGGGAACGTAAGGCGAATTCGCCAGAAAATAGGAATAACCCAGGAGCAATTGGCGGAGGCGTCGGGTTTTAGCCAGCAATACATTAGTGGCTTGGAAAACGGACTCCGAAACCCCACAGTCGTCAGCGTTTATGAAATAGCCGAGGCCCTCGGCGTTAATTATCTCGATCTGCTTCGCCCTTAGGCGAACACCGGTTCGTGTAATAAAATTATCCTGATTGCGCTGGACTTGCTGCGTTGAAGGAGCGGTGCTGTCCCTGTTCCAGGGAGTCAGCATGACCAAATACCGCCGCGACCTTATTTGCCAGCTATTCGCGCTAGCGACCGCCGCGCTCGAAGACCTTCATATCAGAGTGTCGAGAGGTCAAAGCCCCCGTTTGCGACCCCGCGATTATCACAACGCCGGACGAGAATTAGGTAGAGCCGCAAAGAATCTCGCAGCTATCGCAGCAACAATAGAAATCGCAACCCGCGATGAGAAAATTCCGCGCATAAGGTCGCGCACCACATCTACCAAGCGGCGCCGTTCGTAGTTTAGGTTACGGCGCATGTACCCGGTTGTTTCCTATCTTGATGACCATCAGCATAGCCGCGTAACGCTGTCGCTAACGCGAACGGCGCTCGTCGAGACGTACCCCCAGTCGGAATACATTTACGGAAGGTGGGACACAATATTTGGTGCCTGGAAACGCACTGCCGGAGGCACCGCAGAGTTTGTGCCGAACTTCACGTTCGAGCATGTTCGTCCATTTGGCCAACACGTCGATGCAGAGTTTTGGTACGGAACGCCAGGGCGGCGCGTAAGCATCGGTAAGTTTCTTGAAGACTACCAAGACTTATTTTTGCTCGACGTTTTTGACTTTCCAGATCCTGAAGGGTCGCCCGGCGAAGTGAGCGCGTACCTCGAGTTAATACCCCAGCGGTTCCAGCAGTCCACCGCGGTGCTCGCCCAATCTTCGTGGCTTGGCTTAGAAGCCTGTTGGTTCTTCGAAGCATTTTCCGACTGGTTGATGGAGCGGCGCTGGCATGGACGATTTGCGAGCCTGATGTGGCTGCTTGGAGATGCAGCGAACCTATCGCGCCATCAGAGACGTCTGTTTCATGAGGGGCTATACTGCGGCGACCCGTTAAGTCTCCTAGCGAACTTCATCACAGCATCGGAAGCTAGGTCTTGTATCAAACTACTTAAGAAACTTATGGGCGGCGCCCTCGATAGAAGCGACGCATCCGCGTTGTGTGCGCTGGTGCAGTCGCCTCAGAAGATAAGAGCCCTCTGGTACGTGAGCGATATCAAAGCTGAATCGCTCCAAATCCTCGCGACCCTGCCGACGTGGCTCTCGCGGCCAAAGGCGATAGCCGGCGTTCTAAATGGCGGTTCGGCTGCTTCTGAATTCCTCAAGCGCATTCGCAATCATCCCCTGCTTCTGGATACGACGGTCCAAACTTGTATCGGAAAGCGGATGGAGGCTGTTAGGAGTAGGTCTGATATCGAAGATCTAGCGGAGCGTTGGGAAGGCAGGCTTGCCGCTGCGGCTCCGTTCCCAAGCCCGCCCATACTGCTTCCGCAGCCCTTTGAGCCAATCGATACCTTCCGCAAGCTTCGGCACGAGGGGCGGCGAATGAACAATTGTTGCGTGGAGTATTTCGCGGAGATCCTAGCGAAGAAATCCTACTTCTATCATTGGAGCGGCCCGGCACCGGCCACGGTGCGCCTACAACGCGCCCCGACGGGCCATTGGATAGCCGAAGACATCAGCGGGGTTGGGAACGCCGCCCTTTCTCCCGCTTCCATCGAGGTAATCCGGCAGATGGTTACTCGTGTCGCCTAAATCGGCCCCTCTGCGGATAATAAAAGTATTGTTCCGCCCACATTGCGCAATGAAATGATCCTGCCTTTCGCTTGATGTAGAACGCGAAGGAAGCGTGCATGCGGTCCATCGGTAATTCCGCCGATAAATAGGAGGATCGCATGACTAAGCAAAAAGCGAATAAAAAACCCAAAAGTAAATCAAGTGCCGCTGTAGGCCGGCCTTCGCAGTCAGCGGAGCAACGCAAATCAAAAGCGGCGATTTGTATCGACCTTCTCAAGCGCAAAGGCGGAGCAAGCATCGATGACCTAAAGAAGGCGACAGGCTGGCGATCGCATAGCGTGCGCGGCTTCTTATCAGGAAAAATTAAGAAGACGGCTGGCTTAAAGCTCACCTCGGAAAAGTCCGCTGATGGGGTGCGTCGATATCATGTCCAATCTATCTAAGAAAATTTTGGTGCCACCCGCTCCAACTTCCCGGCGGGGGGCAGTTTCTGACGCTACCGACTTGCCCGCAAAACTCGCTCATCTCTCAAGCCTGTCCCTCAACGACCTGAAGTCAGCCTGGACCGACATCATCGGCGGTTCGCCGCCAAGAAATAGTCGCAGGGAATACCTGCTCCGCGCCATCGCACAAGAGCTTCAAGTCCGTGTGCACGGTGGCATTGGAAAGACCTTGTATCGCGCTCTGATGAAGGTCGCCGACGCGAAAGCCGGAGGAGGCATAGAGGTGGCGGTGCCGACGCGATCTCTCAAGGCCGGTGCCCGCATTTACCGGGAGTGGAGAGGCGCCGTCCACGAAGTGGAAGTGATCGAAGGTGGCTATCGTTTCCAGGGAGCTGTCTTCAAGAGCCTGTCGGTCATCGCACGCCAGATCACCGGCACAAGATGGTCCGGGCCGGTCTTCTTCGGCCTAAAAAATGCGGGTGAGAGAGGTCGTGATGCGCGCTGACCATAAGGCCCTTACATGCGCAGTTTATACTCGTAAGTCCTCTGAAGAGGGGCTCGAGCAAGCTTTCAACTCTTTGGATGCTCAGCGCGAAGCCTGTGAGGCATATATCGCTAGCCAGCGTCACGAAGGATGGCGGCTGGTACCCAAACAATATAACGACGGCGGCTTTTCCGGCGGGAACATGGAGCGCCCCGCGTTGGAAGAACTTATGGCCGACATTAAAGCGGGCAAAGTCTCTGTCGTCGTTGTCTATAAGGTGGACAGGCTTACGCGATCCCTCGCGGACTTTGCAAAGCTCGTGGAACTGTTCGACAGATACGGCGTCTCATTCGTATCGGTGACGCAGCAATTCAACACCACCACGTCGATGGGGCGTCTTACTTTAAATGTGCTCCTGTCATTTGCGCAGTTCGAACGTGAAGTAACCGGCGAGCGGATTCGCGACAAGATCGCGGCCTCCAAACGCAAGGGTATGTTTATGGGAGGCGGATATCCGCTGGGATACGACCTTCAGGACCACCAACTGGTCATAAATGAGGTCGAAGCGGAGCAGGTGCGAACGATCTTTGCGCTGTACCTCGAACTCAAGTGTGTCCGCCGGATGGAACCTGAGTTGATCAAACGGGCTATTGTTTCAAAGCGCCGTGTCAGCGGAACCGGCCGAGAGACTGGCGGAACCCGCCTTGGACGCGGGCACCTTTATTACATCCTCAAAAATCGTACCTATCTCGGCGAAATTGTTCACAAGGGGCAGATCTACGAAGGGCGGCATTCGGCGATTGTCGCACGGTCGACCTGGGACGAAGTCCAGGCGCTCTTGAACAAGAATGGAAATGATCGCGCCTCCGGGTCGAAATCCAGCCACGCAAGCCTACTGGCTGGTCTTCTGTTTGATGATCGCGGAAATAAGCTGACGCCCTCTCATACACAAAAGGGGGCCGTGAGATATCGCTACTACGTATCTTGGGCAGTCGTTCAGAACCAACCGGATCGGTTGGGCTCAATTAAACGGGTGCCGGCTGAAGAAATTGAAAGCCTCGTCGTCGATCAGGTGCGGAATCTTTGCTCCAGCGACGAAAATCTGAGGCGTGAGCTGTCGCGACTAGAGCTGGACCTAGATGCGCAGCAGGCGCTACTCGGGGTCATCCGACGCTACACAGCGAATTTCGAAGGCGAAGCCGCCTGGATTGATCTCACGCGGGTTATCGTTCAGAGGGTCATCGTTGGGCCGACCCAAGTTCAGGTGACGATCGATCTACAAAGGGCCATCGCTGCGTTAGAAATCGACACACCGACTGGTCTTCCCCGGGTGTTCGCTACAAGGTCGTTAATCGTAGATTTAATGGTGGCTGTCCGTGTGACACGGTCCGGGCGTCAGAAGTCTATGGTCACCTTGGACTCTGATGGGGCGCACAGGCTCATCAATGAAAATTTGGTGCTCGCAGTCGCGCGCGCCACGAAATGGGATCGAGAGATTCGAGCAGGTGGAGCACTGAGTGAGCTCGCCCGGCGTGATGGCGTAAGCACGACTTACGCGACTCGCATCATGCCGCTCGCTTTCTTAGCGCCGGACATCGTCCAAGCCATCTATGAGGGGCGCCAGCCGCTCGGACTAAAGGTCAAAGCAGCGTCCGCGAATTTGCCGCTCGACTGGGCCGCCCAGAGGCGCGCCCTCGGCTTCCCCGCCCGATAACTTTATTATCGGCTGGTTCTCCCGCAGAGGTCGCTCGCGAGGGATGTTGCGGTGCGTGGTGGAGGATGCCTAACCACCGGAAGTGAGCAGATTATGTGCAACGAATTGCGCTCGGAAATGCCATTCAGAGAAAATGGGCCGCATCTCCTCCAACATCGCACTCATAAGTACGGGCAACGCAATCCGCAGGGCGCGGAACGGCCGACAATGTTTTGAATTATGGGGATTTTTCAGCCATGTCGGAGAGAAAGTTCTCTCCTCTGAGACTGGATGGCTGGGGCGCTAGGATTCGAACCTAGGTATGTCGGTACCAAAAACCGATGCCTTACCGCTTGGCGACGCCCCAAGCGGAGCGGACACTATGCAAAATAGCGGCAGGCCGCAATCGGCAAAAATCGCCGACTTACAAGGCGTTGATCGCGTCGACCACCAGGGAGGGTGTCAGCACCTGGGGCAGAATCTTCGGTTCGGCCTTCGGCGAGTACAGCACATACAGCGGAACCCCGTCGCGGCCCAGCTTGTGCAGGGCTTCGGCGATCTCTGTATTCCGGTTGGTCCAGTCGCCCTTGAGATAGGCCACATTCGAGCCCTTCAGCGCCGCCACCACCTCCGGCCGCGATAGGGCGACACGCTCGTTCACCAGGCAGCTGATGCACCAGGCCGCCGTGAAGTTCACGAACACCGGCCGGCCCTCGGCGCGTAGCTGGGCGAGGCGAGCGTCGGAATAGGGTTCGTAAAGCGTGGACGGAGCCGCCGTCTCGGCACTCGCCGACATCGGCGATTGTCCGCGCAAGGCAGCGATCGAAGCAAGCGCGACCAGGATCGACACCGCGGCGGCCAGCTTGGTCCATGTCTGCGCGCGGGCGGACGACATCGCCGCCGTGCCCCACAACCACGCGGCGAAGCCGACGAACACCAGGCCCGCGAGCCCGACGGCGAACCCGGCCGCGTCCACCTGCTGCGACAGCACCCACACCAGCCATGCGGCCGCGCCGTACAGCGGGAAGGCCAGCACTTGCTTCACACGCTCCATCCACACGCCCGGCCGCGGCAGCCGGCGCGCGACGCCCGGCACGAAGCTGATGACGAGATAGGGGAACGCGAGGCCCAGCGCGAGCGCCTCGAAGATCAAAATGGTCATCGCCGGCGACTGCGTCAGCGCGAAGCCGAGGGCGGCGCCCATGAACGGTGCGGTGCAGGGGGTCGCGACCACAACGGCGAGCAAGCCGGTGAAGAACGAACCGCTGGCGCCGCCGCGCGCGGTGAGGCTCTGGCCCATGCCGAACGATCCGCCGATGGTGAACACACCCGACAGCGAAAGTCCAAGCGCGAGCATGATGAACGCAAGCGCCGCCACAAACGGCGGCGACTGAAGCTGGAAGCCCCAACCCACCGCGCTCGAGCCCGCGCGCAGCGCCAGAAGCGCGGCCACCAGCACGCCGAACGCAACCATGACGCCCGCCGTATACGCCAATCCGTCGCGGCGCAACGCACCCGCGTCCTCGGCGCCCCGGGAGATGAAGCTCATGGCCTTCATCACCAGCACCGGCAACACGCAGGGCATGACATTGAGGATCAGGCCGCCGAAGAAGGCCAGCAGCAAGGCCAGCGCCAGCGACATGGCTTCGACCGGTTGCCCGCCCGGCGCGGCGCCGGCCGCGGCCAGCGGCGCGGAAATCTCAAACCCTGCCGCGCTCGCGCCATCGGCTTGCAGCACCAGCAGCCCGTTGACGGCGCTCACCGTCGCGGCCTTCTCGCCGGTCGGGATCGCCAGGCGCACTTCGGAATTGTTGATGTCCAGCTCTTGCGCGGCGGCATTGACGATGACGCCGTCGTCGTAGGGGAAGAACACCGCGCCGGTCACTTTCTCGCCGTGGTCGGGGCGCGCGGTGATGGTGACGGTGCCGTTCTTCACGCTCGCGGTCGCCGGCCACGTCGCGGGCTGCGGCAGCGCGGCGCGCGTCGCGGCGATCATTTCGCTATAGCTTGTTTCGCCGCCGCCGGGGCCGATGGTGATCGGGGCGTTGAACGCCGCGTCCTGCGGGATGCAGATGTCGGCGCACACCAGCCACGACGCTTCCGCATGGAGCTTGATATCGCCCTCCGGCACCTGCGCGCCGATCTTCAGTTCGGCTAGCAGCAGCACCGTGTCGTGATAGCCGAAGTTCATCAGATCGCCGTACGGGATGCGCTCTGGGATCGGCCATTTGATCTCGCCTGCGGTCACGCCCTCGGGCAGCGTCCATCGGATTTCGGCCGGAAGGCCCGAATCCCCCGGCGTGCGCCAGTAGGTGTGCCAGCCGGGAATGATGTCCAGCTCGAGCGCCACCCACAGGCTTTCGCCCGGCTTCACCGCGGTGCGGTCCAGGATGAGAGCGCCGCGGCTCTGGTCGGATTTGAAGACATCCTGCGCGGCAGCGGCCCCGGTCATCAGGGTCAGGGCCAGAAGGGCCGACAGGCAATGGCGGATTAAGCGGGTGGCCGTGTTCATCATGGTCCGGAACATACGGGACAAAAGGGCGCGGGCAAGTCACAAAACCGGGGGTGCATCATACCCCGTCCGCCCCGGATCAGGAGGCGAAAAAGCCCTGTTACAGAGTGACTTGCTGTGACGCTGTTACAGGAGCGGGGCGGCGGCCACCCACCAGCCGGGATGCGCCGCTCTCAGCGTGGCCGCGGCGGCCTCGGCGGTGTCAGCGGCGCCATAAAGCCCGAAGCAAGTAGGCCCGCTGCCCGACATACGGGCCAGGAGACAGCCGGCGGTTGCCTCCAGGGCCGCGGTCATCGCCGCGACCGTGTCCATGACTTTCCCGGCCGGCGCCGCCAGATCGTTCCGTCCCGCCTTGAGCGCCTCCGCCAGTGCCGCGGCGGTGGAAAGTCCCTCATACACCCGCGCAGGCTGGGGCTCGGAGAAGCGCCCGTTGAGGGCGCCGAAGACGCTTTTGGTCGCCAGCGGCCGGTTGGGATTCACCAGCACCAGCCACGCCGGCGGAAGGGCCGGGGCCGGGGTCACGTCCTCGCCGATGCCGCGCATGAAACATGCCTGTTTTCTCAGGCACACCGGCACGTCCGCGCCGAGCTTGGCGGCAAGATCGGCGTCGCTGAGGTCTCCGAGCGATGTTTCCCAGATTTGCGCGAGAGCAATCAGCGTCGCCGCCGCGTCGGAGGATCCTCCGCCGATGCCCGAGGCGAGCGGGAGATTTTTTTCCAGCGTGATCTGCGCGCCGTCGCTGCGTCCCGTCATGTGGGAAAGATAGCGCGCGGCGCGAATAACCAGATTGTCCGCATCGGCCGACAACCCGGCTGCATACGGACCGGTGATGTCCAGATGCAGCATGTCCGCGGGGTGAACCGTGATGCGGTCGCCGACGCCCGCGAACACCACCAGAGAATCGAGCAGGTGATACCCGTCGGCGCGGCGTCCGCGCACATGCAGTGTCAGATTGATTTTAGCCGGCGCGAAGACGGTAAGGGCGGTGTCGGTCATGCGGCTCAGTTTATCGCACGTCCCGCCGTGCGGCGTGCACGATTACTTCTGAGCCAGTCCCTGCTCGAGCTTCTTGGTGATTGCCGCGCGCTGGGCCTCTTCCACATCCAGCGTCAGGGCCCGCTCCCACTGATAGCGCGCCTCGGTGCGGCGGCCGACTTTCCACAGCGCGTCGCCGAAATGTTCATTGATGGTCGCGTCCGCGGGCGCTGCTTCCACGGCCTTCTCCAGGTGCACCACCGCCTTGTCGTATTCGCCCAGGGTGTAAAGCATCCACCCCAGGCTATCGATGATGTAGCCGTCGTCCGGACGCTTGCTGTAGGCCAGTTCGATCAGCCGGCGCGCTTCCTTCAGATTTACGCCGCGGTCGAGATAAGAATAGCCGAGATAGTTCAGCACGGCGGGCTCGCCCGGCTTGATCTCCAGCGCCTTCTTGAAATCCTTCTCCGCGTTGTTCCAGTCCTTGGTGCGCTCGTAGGAAATGCCGCGCGTGTAATAGATCGCCCAGTTTTCCTCGGAATTTGAGGGCTGCAGCTTCAGCGCGGCGGAGTACTCCGCCACCGCTTCGGCAAAACGCTCCTCGCGGCGGAGCAGGTCGCCGATGATGATGTGCACGTCGGCCCATGTCGGCCGGTCTTTCAACAGCTCACGTAGCAGCGCCATAGCTTCGTCGGGACGCTTCAGCTGGGCGAGATTGCTTGCGATCTGCATGCGCGCTTCCAGCCCGCCCGGTTCCGTCTTCGGGATGCCGGACAGCACGGCGTTGGCTTCCTCGAGGCGTCCGCGCGCGGTGAAGGCGCTCCCGATGAAACCTCGTGCCACTGAAAGCTGCGGATTCACATACAGCGCGGTCTGCGCATAGGCCGTGGCGATCTGCATGCGTGCCGGGTTCGGCTCGCCCTGCAGCAGAAGTTCCGCCGCCGCGTACAAAGCTTCGGACAGCCCTTCCTGCGGCGTGATCTTGGCCGCCGGCTGCGCCAGCATCGCGTTCATCGCTTCCAGCATCGGCGAAGCGCCGTGCTGTTTCTCGAAGCGCTGCAACACCGCCTTCGCCTGATTGACGCGGCCGAGGCGGTGATAGCCCCGCACCACGATGCGCATCACGGACGGGCGCTCGGTTTCGATGTTGGCGGCCAGCGCGTCGTAGTTCGCGCCGGCGGCGTCTTTCAGACCGTAGTGCTCGTTGATCATGCCGCCCATCACGTCGACGAGCTTTGCGGTGTCCTGGAAGTTCTTGAGAAGGGTCAGCTCCGATAGCGCCGCATCGGCGGGCTTCAGCGGCGCCGCGCCCCACGCGCGCAGCACCGGCAGCGCGAAGCTGTTCACGCTCTGCGCCGGGATTTTTTCGATATAGCCCCAGGCGGCCTGGTAATCTTTCTTCTTGAACGCATCCGCCGCCAGGATCACCGGGGCGATGCCGCGGCGCGGGTTGGCGTCGAACGCGCGCTTCGCGCCCGCGACGGCTTGCCCGAAATCGCCCATCTGCGCCGCGAGGAAATAGGCATCCTCGATCAGGCGGCCATTGTTCGGATCAAGCTCGCGCGCGGTATTGAAGAAGTTGACGGCACGCCCTGTGTCGCCGCTCGCTTCCGCGTGGCGTCCCGCGAGATAGGCTGCGGCCAGGCCGACTTTGCGCGGAGCCGCGCTCTGGGCCAAAGGGCCGGTCGGCGGCGAGGGGGCTTTCGCGGCCGGCGGCGGCGAGGCGTCGGCGCCCCAGGCGGCCGGGCTCACGGACATCATTCCGGCCCCGGTTAGCAGGGCCACCGTCAACAGCGCGGAAAAACGACGAGTCATGGTTATCTTTCGAGCACGAAAATCCGTCTCCAAGGGCACCCATGATAGCGCCGAAGCGGCGACCCAGGCGACGGCATAAAGGCAACGTAATCGTTACATGTTTGGATAGTTTGGGCCGCCGCCGCCCTGGGGCACCGTCCAGACGATATTCTGCGACGGATCCTTGATGTCGCACGTTTTACAGTGCACGCAGTTTTGCGCATTGATCTGGAACCGTTTGCCGCCGCCGCCGCTCGGATCGGCGTCGACCACCTCGTAGACCCCCGCCGGGCAATAGCGCTGCGCCGGTTCGGCGTAGAGCGGCAGGTTCACCGCGATCGGAATGCTCGGGTCCTTCAGCTTCAAGTGGCTCGGCTGGTTTTCCTCGTGGTTGGTGTTCGAGATGAACACCGACGAGAGTTTGTCGAACGAGAGTTTCCCGTCCGGCTTCGGGTAGGTGATCGGCTTGTGCTTGGCCGCCGGCTGTGTCGCGGCGGCGTCGGTCTTGCCGTGGCTCAGCGTGAAGGGCAGCCCGATGCCCAGCTGGTTCATCCACATGTCCAGCCCCCCCAGCATCATGCCGATGGTGTTGCCGAACTTCGATAGGAACGGTTTGACGTTCCGCACGCGCTTCAGATCCTTGTAAATCCAGCTCTGGCGGTAAGCCGTCTGGTAGTTCGCGATCTCGTCGTGACCGCGGCCGGCTTTCAGCGCCTGGAACGCGCATTCGGCGGCCAGCATGCCGCTCTTCATCGCGTTGTGGCTGCCCTTGATGCGCGGCACGTTCACGAAGCCCGCCGAACATCCGATCAAGGCGCCGCCCGGGAAGGTCAGCTTCGGGACCGACTGGAAACCGCCCTCGGTGATCGCGCGCGCGCCGTAGGAGATGCGCCGCCCGCCTTCGAGATATTTGGCGATTTCCGGATGATGCTTGAAGCGCTGGAACTCGTCGAACGGCGACAGATAGGGGTTTTTGTAATTGAGGTGCACGACGAACCCGATCGCCACCTGATTGTTCTCCAGGTGATACATGAACGATCCGCCGCCGGTGGACGAATCCAGCGGCCAGCCCATGGTATGGGTGACCATGCCCGGCTTGTGTTTCTTCGGATCGATCTCCCACAGTTCTTTCAGCCCTATGCCGAATTTCTGCGGCTCGCTGTCCTTGGCCAGATCGAACTTCGCCTGGATCATTTTCGCCAGCGACCCGCGCACGCCTTCGGCGATCAGGGTGTACTTGGCGCGCAGTTCGATCCCCGGCTCGAAAGCGTCCGTCTTCTCGCCTTCGCGTCCGATGCCCATATCGCCCGTCGCGACGCCGACGACCGCGCCTTCGGCGTTGTACAGAACTTCGGCGGCGGCGAAGCCGGGGTAGATCTCAACCCCCAGCGCCTCGGCTTGGGTCGCCAGCCAGCGGCAGACGTTGCCCAAGCTGACGATGTAGTTGCCGTGGTTGTTCATCAGCGGCGGGAGCAGGACGTTCGGGAAACGCATCGACCCGGTTTCCGACAGGACCAGGAAGTTGTCTTCGGTCACGGGCGTATGCAGCGGCGCGCCTTTGTCCTTCCAATCGGGGATCAGCTCGTTCAGCGCGATGGGATCGATCACCGCGCCCGAAAGAATGTGCGCGCCCACCTCCGAGCCTTTCTCGATCACGCAGACCGAGACCTCGTGGTCGTTCTCCGCGGCAAGCTGCTTCAGCCGGATCGCCGCCGCCAGGCCCGACGGGCCCGCTCCGACGATCACGACGTCGAATTCCATTGCTTCGCGTTCACTCATGCTCTCGGTCCCAAGACTCGGTTCTGCGGCTGTCCGCCCCGAAACGGGCGGTTTTGACAAGAAAAGGCGGTTCGGCTATGCCCTACCGGTGCCCAGATTATACCCCTTTCATAAGGGGTATCTAGGTAGCGTTTACAAGGACTTGGCCGCAGATGAAGCATAACCCCACTTTTTCCGGGATCATCGCCACCGTGCTCTTCGCCGGCACCTTGGCCGTGCTTGTGACCGTGGCCTCCTTCGGTTTCCTGCGCATTGCAGAGCAGGCCGTCGAGGCTCTGGGCTACCTGCCGCTGCGCTGGGGCGAAAACAACATCGATGTGTTATTTGAGTTGTCGGTCGTGGTCGCGACGCCGCTGGTGATCTGGTTCACCCTATGGTTCTTCAAGCGCGCCCGGGCCGCCGAGATCGCGCTGTCCGGCTACAAATACGCCCCGCCGTCGAAGTAAGCGGCGCATTGACCTTTTTCTCGCGGTCGGGCTTGTCCCGGCCGTCCAGGATTGCCAAGCTTCCCGGCAATGACTGAACAATTCTCCGATCCCGCCGCGCTGTTGCGCTGGTATCTGGACGCCGGCGTCGATGAATGTATCGGCGAGGAGCCGGTCGACCGATTCAAGGCGCCGCCGCCCGCGCCGCCGCGCGCCCCGGCCGCGCCGCCCGCCGCCGTCGGCCGACCCCTGGCGACGTCCGCGGCGCCCGCACCAAGTGCTCCGGCCGTGCCGCTCTCCTTCGGTCCTCATCCCGCGGACGCGGCGACATCCGTCGCAGAACTGCGCAGCCTGATCGAAGCATTTGACGGTTGCGGCCTCAAGCAGTTTGCAAGCAAGACGGTGTTCGCCGACGGCAATCCGTCCGCGCGCGTTATGTTTGTGGGCGAAGCTCCGGGCGCGGACGAAGACCGCCAAGGCCTTCCGTTCGTCGGCGTGTCCGGCAAGCTGCTCGACCGTATGATCGAATCCATCGGTCTCACGCGCGCCGAAAGCGCCTACATCACCAACGTCGTTTTCTGGCGTCCGCCCGGCAACCGCGCGCCGACGGATGAGGAGATCGCCTTGTGTTTGCCCTTCGTGCGCCGGCATATCGAGCTTGTGAATCCCGCCGTGCTTGTGCTGGTCGGCGGCCTCTCGGCCAAGACGCTGCTCAACACGACGATGGGTATCACCCGCGTGCGCGGCAAATGGCATGAGTATCATTCGCCCGGCCTCGCGGCGCCCGTGCCGGCGATGCCGCTCTTCCATCCGGCGTATCTTCTGCGCTCGCCGCAGCAGAAGCGCTACGCCTGGCGCGACCTCCTTTCGATCCAGGAGCGCTTGGCCCAATCGCCCCCGGCCCAATCGCCTCCCGGCGCAGCAGATCAATAGAAAGCGTTGTCTCATGGCCATCGACGAAACCAAGACCTTCATCCCCATCAATATCGCCGTCTTGACCGTGTCCGACCGGCGCACGCTGGCGGACGACACCTCGGGACAGACGCTGGTGGAGCGCCTCACGGGCGCGGGTCATAAGGTCGGCGCCCGCGCGCTCTTGAAGGACGATCTCGATCTCATCGTCACGCAGCTCGAAACGTGGATCAAAGATCCCAACATCGATTGCGTCATCACCACCGGCGGCACCGGCGTGACCGGCCGCGATGTCATGCCCGAAGCGTTTCAAACGGTGTGCGAGAAAGAGATTCCCGGCTTTGGCGAACTCTTCCGCTGGATCAGCTTGAAGAGCATCGGCACGTCGACGATCCAGTCGCGCGCGACCGCCGGCGTCGCGAACGGGACCTATCTTTTCGCGCTCCCCGGGTCCACCGGCGCGGTGAAGGATGGCTGGGACGAAATTCTCAAATACCAACTCGACGCTCGCCATACCCCGTGCAATTTTGTCGAGCTGATGCCGCGCCTCAAGGAGCATCACACCAAGGGATAGGGGGACTGGCCGGCCGCTTCTGTTGCGGACGCGCCGACGTAAGCGAACATGCCGAAGCTTCCGAACTTCAAATATGAGAAGGCGGTTCTGAAGCGTCTCCCCGATGCGATTGTCGTCGGTGTCGATGAGGCGGGCTGCGCGCCGCTCGCCGGCCCCGTCGTCGCCGGCGCCGTGATCCTCGATCAAAAGAAACTGCCGAAGGCGCTGCGCCAGGGACTCGACGATTCCAAGAAGATCCCGTTCGATAGGCGCGAGGAGCTGTACGGCATTCTCATCTCGTGCGGCGCGGCGGTCATCGGCGTCGGGCGCGCTGAGGTGCACGAGATCGAAAGCTTCAACATTTTGAACGCCGCCCATCTGGCCATGCGCCGCGCCGTCGCCTCGCTCTCGCACGCGCCGACCTTTGCGCTAATCGACGGCAATCGTAAGCCGAAGGACTTTCCGTGCGCGCTTGAAACCATTGTGAAAGGCGACGGTAAGTCGCTCTCTATCGCCGCGGCTTCCATCGTCGCGAAGGTGACGCGCGACCGCTACATGATCGAACTCGCGCGCGCGTACCCCGGCTACGGCTGGGAGAGCAACGCAGGCTATCCGACGCCCGATCATCGCAAGGCCATCATTGCGCTGGGGCTGACGCCCCATCACCGCAAGACCTTCGGCACGGTGAAGAAGCAACTCGCCGGCGACGCGCCGACCCAAGTCGAGATGTTCGAAGCCGCTCTCGGCTGATTTTCTTCCGAACTTCGCCTGCCTCTCGCTACAGGTAGAGTCGCGCGACTCGCGGCGACTCTACATCTTGGGTTCACGATCTGGTCCTCTTTACGACCTAGTAACCCTTTGATTCTAATGATTCTTCCAACGACGGGCGCCGCCGGTGTTCTGAGTAGCGCCGCGCAAAGCGGCGCCCGCGTTAACAAAAAGGAACCTGCCCCGGCAGCGCTGAAAGCGTGGCTCGTGAAGGTGGGGAGGGAAGTTCTGCCAGTTCAGGGGCGCACACTTCCCGGCAAAAAAGAAACGACATTAGAGGACGAGGGACGTTGACGATGCCGGCCGCCGCCAAACCGCTAAAGCCGAATCACATCTACAACGGCGACTGCGTAGAGATCATGGGACGCTTGCCCGCGAATAGCGTCGATCTCGTCTTCGCCGACCCTCCATATAACCTGCAGCTCGGCGGCGAGCTGACGCGGCCCGACAACAGCCGCGTCGACGGCGTCGACGATGCCTGGGACCGCTTCAGCGACTTCAAGGCTTATGACGACTTCACGCGTGCTTGGCTCAGTGCGGCCAAGCGCGTGTTGAAGGATACGGGCTCGTTGTGGGTCATCGGCTCCTACCACAACATCTTCCGCGTCGGCACGATCCTTCAGGACCTGGGCTTCTGGGTGCTGAACGACATCGTCTGGCGCAAGACCAATCCGATGCCGAACTTCCGCGGCACGCGCTTCACCAACGCGCACGAGACCATGATCTGGTGCTCGAAGTCGAAGGACGCCCGTTACACCTTCAACTACGAAGCCATGAAGAACCTCAACGAAGGTCTGCAGATGCGCAGCGATTGGACGCTGCCGCTGTGCACCGGCGAGGAACGCCTGAAGGATGAATCCGGAAACAAGGTTCATCCGACGCAAAAACCTGAATCGCTGCTCTACCGCGTCATCACCGCGGCGACGAAACCCGGCGATCTCGTCATCGATCCTTTCTTCGGCACCGGCACCACCGGCGCCGTCGCGAAAGCCCTGGGCCGCAATTACATCGGCATGGACCGCGACGAAAACTACATCGCGGCGGCGCGCGAGCGCATCGCCAACGTCAAACCCGTTACGGACGAGAAAATGCTCATTACGCCAGCCAAGCGCACCGAACCGCGCATTCCTTTCGGCACTGTGGTCGAGCGCGGCCTCCTCACGCCGGGCACCGTTCTTTCCGATCCCTCGGGACGCTTTACCGCGAAGGTCCGCGCCGACGGCACGTTGATTTCGGCCGACTACCGCGGGTCGATCCATCAGGTCGGTGCTCTCGTTCAGGGCGCGCCCGCGTGCAACGGCTGGACGTTTTGGCACGTGAAGATGGGCAACTCCCTCGTCGCCATCGACGTCTTCCGTCAAAAGGTGCGCGCCGAACTCGGAAGCACCGCGCTCCAGTAGGCGGTCCCCGCCGAATACGACCTAAGTTTTTTCCGGCCCTGCTCTTCTTTCGCCACATTGCGGTCCCACGTCCGAAGGGACTGGAGGGCGATGAAGAAGTACAGGAACCGGTCTCATGAAGTCATATCAGCGCTCCGTTGCCCGCACCTTGCAACGTCCCACGTCCCGCGCTCTCGGCGCGCCTCACGTCTTTTGGAAATTTGGGCCGCCGCTTCTCATGGGGGTTCTGTTCGCCGCGACGAGCGCGCTTGCCGCCAGCGGCGTGTCGCCCAAGTTCGATGGCCGGTATGAAGGCGCGCTGACCCCCGCCACGAAGGCCGACCCGCAGCGCTGCCCCGCGGTCACCATTGACGAATTTGTGGTCAAAGGCGGCTACGTACGGCCGCCGGCCAAGGTCGCGGACATCCAGACCATCATCTTCGATGGCTTCGTGACCGAAGAAGGCTTCGTCAGCGGCCACTTCCGTCTGCCAGGCGGCGAGCGCAACACCTTCGAAGGCCGCATGGTGCCTGACGAGAACGGCACGCTGCTGTCCGGCGGTCTCACTGATCAGGCCAGTGGGTGCGCCTACCTGATGGAACTCCAGAAGCCAAATTAGATCCCCGGCTTTTCACGCAGCGCCGCGCTTGAGAACTGGGCGAGTATTTCTTCCCGGCGCGGGCGCGGCGTCACGTGAACGATCACCAGGCCCGTGAGCGCGACCGCGGGATGGGACGTGTCATGCACGGACGCCCACATGGCTTCGGCGAGCGGCGCTTCCTCGTGCGCGGCCGTCAGGATCAGAGTGTCGCCGCCGCCGCGCCCGAACAGGCTGCCCGCGGTCACGTCCATTGCATGCGCCCAGAGCCCGCAGTCCTGACCCCAGGCGACAAAATAACGGCAGCCGCTACGCGCGAGATGGGCGCACACGCTGTCGCGCCATGCGTCGAACGCCACATTGTCCGCGATCAGAAGCGCAATGAAAGGCGCCGGCCCCAGTTCGGGCATCGGGCTTCCATTCGGCAGATGAAGATAGAGCGGCGCGGACACGGCGGGCTAACGCCCCTCTCTCCACCACGCCAGCATCGCGCCGGCCATGATCGCCAGCAGCAGGAGCGCCAGCGGTGCCAGCGGGCGCTGGTTGAGGCCCGTCACCAGATACTGTTCGTTCGACAACAGGCCCATCCACGAGGCGCCGTGCGCGACACGGGTGGTGGTGATGCGCCGGATCGTCGGCGCGGTTGTGTCTTCCAGCCAATAAACGCCGCCGCCGGTCGCGTCGGCCAGCGGCTTCAGCTTGTCTTCCGTAGAGACGACGTCATAGGCCTCAAGCGGGTTCGGCGTGCCCACGGGCGTCAGGGTGGTGTTGATGCCGTCGGACAGACGGTAAACGCCCGGCTCCGACACCGGCGCCTGGGCGACGAACTTTCCGTCCGCCACATACTTCGGCACCACCGTTTCTTCGCTGCCGTTCGGGCGCGTGATGGTCACCGGCAGTTCGTTCTCCGCGAGGCTGCGGCGCGTGACGGTGAGTCCGTCCGGTGTCGCGGCCGCCGTCAGGGCCTCTTCCTCGAGCTCTGGTTCTTTCATCAGCCAGTGGGCCGTGCGCCGCATCAGTTCCGTCTGCGGTCCGCCGCCGTCGAAGCCTTTGCCCCAAAGCCAGATGGTGTCGCTGAGCAGCAGGGCCATGCGCCCCTTACCGACGCGGTCGAGGATCAGCAGCGGCTCGTTGTCCTGGCCGGTCATCACCGCGTTGCCCTTTTCGGGCACGACCTGCACATGGCGGAGCCAGCGGCCCCAATTGGTTTCGTTCACGTCGCCCTGGCCGCCCTCCGTCCGCCCCAGGCCCGCGGTCACCGGATGACGGCGTCCGATCGGACTGATCTGCGGACGGAACGAGCCGTTGAAGATACGTCCCGAAGGCTCGGCGGGAAGCAGCTGCTGCAGCTGATTGCCGAACAGCGTGTAATTTTCGGCGAATTCCGGGCCGACCGTGAGCAGCAGTGCGCCGCCGTTCTCGATATAGCGCGCGATATTCGCCATATACTGATTCGGAATCAGGCCGCGCTGGTTGTAGCGGTCGAAGATCATCAGATCGAATTCGTTGATCTGTTCCTCGAACAATTCGCGGATGGGGAAGGTGATCAGCGACAATTCATTGAGCGGCGTACCGTCGTCCTTGTTCAACGGACGCAGGATGGTGAAGTGGACCAGGTCTACGTTCGGGTCCGACTTCAGGAGATTGCGCCACGAACGCTCGCCCACATGCGGCTGGCCCGACACCAGCAGCACCCGCAGCCGGTCGCGCACGCCGTTGATCGATACGATGGCGCGGTTGTTCGTGGCCGAGAGTTCGTCCGGCGTATGATTGACCGCCACCTCGAACACGTTCCCCCCGGCGTTCTCAATCGCCATCGGCACGTTCTCGCTTTCGCCCGCCGGCAGCATGATCTGCTGGGCCTCGCCGCCGTTGCGGCGGATCGTCACCGGCACGCGCGTGCCGCGGCGTACGGTGGTGTCTTCCACCCGCAGCTTCACCACCGCTTCCTTCCCGACAAGGCCGAAGTCGGGCGCATTCTCGATGCGGATGCGGCGGTCGATTTCCTTGCGCTCGCCCGTGATCAGCACATGCAGCGGCGCGTTCAGATAAGGCGCTTCCGCTTGCTTCGCTTGCGCTGGCGTCAGCGCGTCATGCACTTGACCGTCGGTGACGACGATGATCCCGGCCAGACGCTGCTTCGGGATATCGTTCATTTCCGCGGTGAGGGCGCCGAAGAGGCGCGTTCCGTCTTGCCCACCGGAGCTGTCGGTGCGCCCCGCCCGGATGGTGCGCACTTCCACATCGCCCGCGGCGGCGAGATCGGCGGTGATTTTCTCCACCGCGGCTTCGGCGCGTTTTTCGCGCTGGCCAAGTTTCTGGCTGTCGCTGTCGTCCACGACGACAACCGCGATGTCCTTCAGCGGTTGCTGATTTTCGCTCACCAGTTTCGGATCGGCCAGCACGACGAGAAGCGCGGCGATCGGCAGCGCGCGCAGCAACGCGCCGCGCGCCCGGCGCACGACGCCGTAAACGACCAGCGCGAGGCCGATCAGGGCGAGGATCGTGATCGCCCACATCGGCACCATCGGTGCGAAGGAGATCCCGGTCGTCAATTTACGAGCCTTTCGACGATCGACGGCAGATGTACCTGATCGGTCTTATAGTTGCCGGTCAGCGCATACATCACCATATTCACGCCGGCTCTCAGCGACAGTTCCCGCTGGCGCTCGCCGCCCGGAACCACCGCGTACATCGGATTGCCATTGGCGTCGCGCGCCCAGGCGCTGGCCCAATCCGACGATCCGATGATGACGCTGGAACTGCTGTCATTGCTGTTGGAGCCGCGTTCCACCAGCACGCCGGGGTCGGCGTAACGCCCCGGCAGGTTCTGCAACAGATAGAAACTGCGCGTCAGCGCATGATCCGACGCCATCTCGGTCGTCGGCGCGAGGTCGAGCAGCCGCAGGATGGCGTTGAGGCGCGTTTGCGCCGCGCCGGGTTGGCCGCCGCCCACGGCCCCCGTCTGGTCGGGAGCATCGAACACCAACAGGCCGCCGCGCTTCAGATAGTCATTCAGCGCAGCCATGTTTTTGGCCGGCGGTGTCGCCGTGTCCGGCGAAATGCGCCAGTACAGCATCGGGAAGGGCGTCAGCGAGTCCGTCGTCAGACCGGGCGCGTTAAGGTCGATGCGCAGCGGCAGCGCGAGTTCGACCGCCGTTCGCGTCGAAAGAAGACTAGTGAGGTTATCCAGCCCCGACTGGGCGATGCGGTCGAGTTGGGGGTTGCCGGTGGCGATATAGGCGACACGCGGCTCCAGGATCGACGACCGCACCACCGGATCGATGTCGCGGCGGGCTTCGGCGGCGCTCGCGCTCACCGCTGATAGCACGATCATCGCCAGCAGCACGCCGGCGCCCAGGCGCGCGCCGAGGTTTCCGAGGCCGGCCCGTTCGGGCAGAAGGCGGCGCAGGACAAAACTGATGAAAAGATCGGCCAGCAAAAGGATCAGCGCCAGCGTCAGCAACCACGGCTTCACCGCGCGCTCGCTTGCCACGCCCGTGAACGATGTGCGTGCCGCCGACATAGGGAACGAGATCGGCGCCAACTCCTTCAAGGACGGGGACAGATTGAGCGCACGCGTCGCCCCTGCGCGGCCGTAGAGGCCCGGCGGCGTTTTTGGGCTCGGCGCCGCGGTCGCCAGCTCGCGCGCCGGAATCGGCCGCACCATCGGACCCGGCGTCGCAAGCCGGCCCATGGCGTCGATCAGGGAGTAGGGCGCCAGCACGGCGCTGCTCATATCTTCAGTCGGGCCCCCGGACACGCCCTGGCTGATGTCCACCAAGCGCCGCAGCATGTCGACGAACAAGCCGGACAGCGGCAACTTCGACCATTCGGGCGTCGCGGTCACGTGGAACAGCACCACCATGCCTTGACCATGGCGCTGGGCCGTCACCAGCGGCGTCCCGTCTTTCAAACGCACCCATGTCTTCTGCGCCAGATCCGGCGCCGGCTCGGCCAGTACTTGCGATTCGATGGTGACGTCCTCGGGGATCGGCAAGCCGCGGAACGGCGAGTTCTCGGGGAACGGGGCGAGGGTCGCGGGCGTGCTCCAGGACATCGCGCCGCCGAGCGTGCGTCCGCCGCCGCGCAGCTTCACCGGCAACAGCGGGTCCACGTTGCCGTCCAGACGCGGCCCGGCGAACCGCACGAGCATGCCGCCGTTATCGATCCACGATGTCAGGCGCGCCACTTCGGCATCGAGAATACGTCCGCCGCCCGCCATGATCATCACCGCCAGCGGCCGTTGCAGGAGTTCGTCCAGCGAGCCCGAGCGCACCTCGGCGAACGGACCCAGTGCTTCCTCGAGATAGTACGCGTCTTCCAGGAGCGGCGCGGTGATTCCGTTGATGGAGGCGCTGGCGATTCCGACCGGGCGGCGTTGCCATTGATCGTCGGCCAGCACCGTGGTCGCGGCGGTGGCGAGGCCGTCCACATCGAAACGCGCCACGCGGTTCGCGAGTTCGGACGGCAGCGCCATGACGGCGGTGGCTTCGGCGGCGCCCGCGGCGAAGGTGATCGGCGTGCGGCCCAGCACCTGGCCGTCGCTGTCGACGGCGCGCACCACCGCGCCGGATTGAGGCGTCGTGCCCGTGGCCACCCGCGCCAGGTTCAAGGTGACGTTGCTGGCGATGCTGTCGCCGCTCGCGGCGCTGCGTTCGGGCGGATACTGCACGAGCGGCGCGTCGCCCGCGTCAGCTTCGATCACATTGAGAGGGCCGAGGCTGCTGAGTTCGGCGGCGAGTTCGCGCGCGCCCAGCGTCTCGACGCCGTCGCTGATCCAAACGCTCGACGCGGGGCCGGATAGTTTCAGCGCCTGCAAATGTTTCAGCGCCAGCGCGCGGTCTGTCGGCCACGGCTGCGGAACGACCTGTTGCGCGCGCAACGCGTCGGCCGCCGGCTGCAGCTTCGGCGCGGGGGCTTCTGTCGAGGCCGGTGCCGTGACCAGCAGAACCACAGGCTGCTGCCGACGTTCGGCTCCGTCCAGCGTGCTGCGCAGCGCTTGCTGGCGCGCGTCCCAGGTCGAGGCCGAAGCCCAGCCGTTGTCGAACACAACGACCAGGGGGCCCTGGGTCGCATCGCCGCGGCGCGAGTTCAGCACCGGGTCGGCGAGGCCGAGGATGACGAAGGCCAGAATGGCGATGCGCAAAATCAGCAGCCACGGCGGCGTGTGCGCCGTCGTGCGCTGCGTGGGGTCGAGATCGAACAGCAGGCGGATGGCGGGGAAGTCGATCTGTTTCACCGCCGGCGGCGTCAGGCGCAGCAGCAGCCACACCAGCGGCAACGCCGCGGCTGCGGCAAGCACCCAGGGGGCGGCGAACGAGATGAAACCCAGATTAAGCATGCGTCACCGCCTGAAGCCGGTGATCGCGCTGTGCAGCGCGGACATCGCCAGTTGCGGCGAATGATCGGTGTGGTGAAGTCCGAAGCTCCAGCCCGCGCTGGCCGCCAGATCCTTCAGCGCGCTGCGGTGCGCGGCAAGCTTCTGCATATATTGCGCGCGGGCGTCTTCCGTACGGTCGATCACCGTTGCGCCTTCCTGCTCGAGGCCCACGAAGCGCACGCGGCCCGAGAACGGCAACGTCTCTTCGGCCGGATCGAGCACTTGGATCAGGTGCCCTTTGATTCCCGTACGCATCAAGCCGCGCAAGGACTCAGCCACGACATTGATCGGCGCGAGGAAGTCGCTGAACAACACCGCCGTCGAGTGACGCGGCAGCGATCCGGCGAACGACGGCATCTCGGGCGCGTTGCCCGCGGTATTGCGCCCCGCAAGGTCCGCGTTCATGGCATCGGCCAGATGCGCGATTGCAAGGCGTCCCGCGGTGGCCGAGCGTTGCGGGCGCCCGTCGTTGGCCAGCACGATGATGCGCTCGCCGCCGTCCACCAGAAGTTCGGCCAGCGCCAGCATCATCACGGCCGCGCGCTCGGCTTTGGTCGGCAGTTTCGGCGACGAGCGATAACGCATCGAGGCCGAGGTGTCGCACCACAGGCCGGCGGTTTGCGCCGCGACCCATTCACGCTCGCGCACGTACACTTGGTCGAACTTCGCCGTCTGGCGCCAGTCGATGGCCTGCGGCGTGTCGTCTTTGGAGTAGGGACGGAATTGCCAGAAGCTGTCGCCCACCCCGGCGCGGCGGCGTCCGTGGCTGCCGAGCGTCACCGAAGACGCGATACGGCGCGCGGCGACCAGCAGCGGTGGCATGCCGGCCGCGACCGCGTTCGCCTCCAGGAGAAGGCGGTGGTGGTCTTCGTGCCGTGGGGCGACACTCATCTTAAAACCTTACGCGGCGTCGATCCGCCGGCACAGAGTCTCGATCAGCGACGGCAGGGTGTGGCCGTCGGCGCGGGCGCCGAAGTTCAGCGCCATGCGATGCTGCAGCACCGGACGGGCGAGCGCGAGAACGTCGTCGACAGACGGCGACAGACGCCCTTGCAGCAGGGCGCGGGCGCGCACGGCCTGCATCAATGCTTGCGATGCGCGCGGACCCGGGCCCCACGCCACCTGTTCCTTCACTTCCTTCACGTCGGTCGTCTCGGGACGTCCGGCGCGCACAAGTTTGAGGATCGCGTTCACCACGCTCTCGCCGACCGGCACCTGACGCACCAGCTTCTGCGCCGCCGCCAGATCTTCGGCGTTCAGAACGCGCTTCGGCTGGGGGCTTTCGACGCCGGTTGTGCGCAAGATGATCTCGCGCTCGGCTTCGAACGACGGATAGGAAATGTCCACCTGCATCAGGAAGCGGTCGAGCTGCGCTTCCGGCAGCGGATAAGTGCCTTCCTGTTCGATTGGGTTCTGCGTCGCGAGCACGTGGAACGGCTGCGGCAGCGCGTGATACTGGCCGGCAATGGACACGCGGCCTTCCTGCATCGCCTGCAGCAGGGCCGATTGCGTGCGCGGGCTGGCGCGGTTGATTTCGTCCGCCATCAGCAGTTGGCAGAACACCGGACCTTGAATGAAGCGGAAGAAGCGCTTGCCGCCCGCGTCTTCTTCCAGCACTTCGGTGCCGAGGATGTCGGCGGGCATCAGGTCGGGGGTGAACTGCACGCGCTTGTCGTCCAGGCCCAGCACAACCCCGAGCGCATGCACCAGCTTGGTTTTCGCAAGACCGGGAACGCCGATGAGAAGCACGTGACCACCGGCGAGCAGTGTGATGAGACTTTCCTCAACCACCGCCTCCTGGCCGTAGATCACATGATCGATGGCGGCGCGCGCTTTCTGGACGAGGTCCGCCACGCGCTCCATATCGGCGATCGCGTTCTCCGCGGCCTTCTCCGCCTTCGGATTTTCCGTCTGTGTTAGTGTTGAACCCACGCGCGCACTCCACCAAATAAAGACTAGCCTAGGGCGTGTTCCGGAAAGGTGTGAAGCGGTTTTCCGGAAGGACACGCGACATATCAAGACTCTAGAGCAGGATGGCGATCCAAAGATAAGATCATAGATAAGACTATTGTGCTCTAGACTACCCTCTACGGGGCGTTATGGAACCCTCGGAACCTAACAAAACAGCAACCGGCCCCGATTCTGCCAAGCCGCCACAGGTGTCCGGGGAGGACACCGGGCCCATGACCGGAGGGGCAGCCGCAAAATTTCCGGATTTGTGCGGCGATTTTAACATGCGCATCGACCGTAACGGCACCTGGTATTACCGCGGCTCGCCGATTGGCCGCGCGGCCCTGGTCAAATTGTTCTCAACGGTCCTGCGCCGCGATGAAGAGGGGGCGTTTTGGCTGACGACGCCCGTGGAAAATGGGCGGATCGAGGTCGAAGACGCCCCATTTATCGCTGTCGAACTTATAGCGGAAGGGGCCGGGCCCAGCCAAGTCATACGATTCCGCACGAACGTCGACGACATCGTCACCCTGGACGCCGACCATCTCTTGCGCGTCACCGAGGATCCGGTCACGGGCGAGCCCCGTCCATACATCCACGTCCGCAAAGGGTTGGAGGCGCGGATTGCGCGTGCCGTCTTTTACCACCTGGTTGAACGCGGCGAATCCTCGGACACCGGCGCGTTCGGGGTGTGGAGCGGCGGCAGGTTCTTCACCCTCGGGCCGTTGACATGAACCGTGCCAAGGGGCTGACACGCGCTGAGATTCGCGCGCGCCTCGCCGCCGCGCGTCCGCCACGCCCGGCGCATGGCGATACGGCCACGGCCGAAAGGCTGGCCCGAGAGCCGGCGATCCCCTTGCCGCGCGAAAAGTACGCTGCGGTCGGTATGACTTCGCCCTTACGCACGCCGGCCGCGGCGCGCGTCCCGGCCGCGGTGCTCGTGCCGCTGATCGAACACGCCGAAGGATTTACGGTGTTGTTCACCCAGCGCACCGCCGACCTCAAGGCGCATGGCGGGCAGATTTCCTTCCCCGGCGGGCGCTGCGAGCCCGAGGACGAAGACGCCGTGGCCGCGGCCTTGCGCGAAAGCCATGAGGAGATCGGCCTCGTGCGCGAGAAAGTGGAAGTGCTGGGACGCCTCGATCCCTATGTCACCGTGACCGGTTACGAAGTGATTCCGGTGGTCGGCGCCGTTCGCCCGCCGCTCGAGGTGAAAGCGGACCCGGTCGAGGTGGCCGAGATTTTCGAGGTGCCTTTGTCCTTCTTTCTCGATTCCGCCAACCATCAACGTCACAGCCGCGAAGCCGGCGGCACGGTCCGGGCCTACTACGCAATGCCCTACGGTGATCGCTATATCTGGGGCGCGACGGCGGGTATGCTCTTGAACCTCTACGACGTGCTGACGGGCGGATATTAGCGGCGTCCGTCATTTTTGTGCCGCCCAAGCCGCGCCACCGCCTCTACGGTAGACGAACGTGATCCGGATTCTCTTCACCTATGTCGTGCCCTTCCTGCTGCCGATCGTGACCTACGCGCTGTGGGTTTGGTATCGCACGCGTTACGTGGCGGCGCATGGCGGCGAAGCGCCGGAGTTCGAGAAAGGCCCGTGGCCCCTTCTTCTGTTCGCGGGCGCGGTCCTGGCGCTGATCGTGCTCGGCTTCACGGCGTTCCTCGACAGCAATTCGCCCGACGAGGGCGACTATGTGCCGCCGCGCGTCGAGGACGGCAAAATCATCCCCGGTCATATCCAGCCGCGGACGGCGCCTTGAAGCGGGAATGGCTTCAGGCGCCGGAGCTTGTGCGTCTGCTCGCCGTCCTGGGTGCGCCCGATGTCGATGTGCGCGTCGTCGGCGGATGCGTGCGCAACGCCGTCATGGAACGGGCTGTCTCTGAAATCGATGTGGCGACGCCCGAGACGCCCGACGCGGTGATAAAGCGCCTTTCGGCGGCTGGCGTACGCGCCATTCCGACCGGCCTCGAGCACGGCACGGTCACCGCGCTGGTCGACGGCAAGACCTTCGAGGTCACCAGCCTGCGGCGCGATACGGCGTGCGACGGCCGCCACGCCGCCGTGGAATTCACAACCGACTGGGCGGAAGACGCGCGGCGCCGCGATTTCACCTTCAATGCGATGTCGATGCGCCGCGACGGACATCTGTTCGATTATTTCGGCGGCGCCGAGGATGCGGCGAAGGGCCGTGTGCGCTTCGTTGGCGAGGCTGCCGATCGCATTCGTGAGGATTACCTGCGGATCCTGCGGCTGTTTCGCTTCTTCGCCTGGTACGG
Organism: Rhodospirillaceae bacterium; assembly: GCA_041905525.1. Taxonomy (GTDB): domain Bacteria; phylum Pseudomonadota; class Alphaproteobacteria; order Rhodospirillales; family Rhodospirillaceae; genus SHVO01. Next base: position 16,727 of record JAYRKY010000028.1, on the reverse strand, counting down.
ACGGGTCACCCTCGATGCGGACACGCTCGCGGCCTGCCGTGCCCACGCCGACGGCCTCGCACGGCTTTCGGCCGAGCGCATCCAGCAAGAGATCGTCAAAACCCTCGCCGCGCCCGCGCCGGAGCAGGCGTTCATGCTCATGGAAGGATGCGGCGTCCTCGCCGTCGTGTTGCCGGAAGTGCGCGACCTCGCGCGTCTTGCGGCGCTCACGCGGTTGGAAAGCGCCGTCGCCGCGGCTATCGACTGGCGGCGCCGATTGGCCGCCCTGCTGGCCGGGGGCGAGTCTGACTCCGTCGCCGCGCGTCTCAAGTTTTCGGCGGTTGATCGGGAACGTCTTCGGCGTCTCACCGCGACAGAACCGCTGGTGGACGCGACGACCCCGCCCACGCAGGTGCGCGCCGCGATCTATAAGTCCGGCGCGGAAATCATTTCCGACCGGGTGTTGCTGGCGTGGGCGCACGCGCGCACGCGCGGCGCTGGGGATGCCGGCTGGGCCGAGCAACTCGCTGTTGCCGAGGCCTGGGAGCCGCGCACCCTTCCGGTCTCGGGCGCCGACGTCCTCGCGCTCGGCTTAGGGCAGGGGCCGCATGTGGGAAGGATTCTCAGCGCCGTCGAAGCCTGGTGGATCGCCCACGACTTCGCACCACCGCGGGACGAGGCACTCGTCGAATTACGCCGCCAGGCAGAGCTCTAGGCCCTGTCCCGCGACAGGGCGATCACCTTGATAATGAGCCCCAAAATGATAGCGGCCCTGTAGGGGGCCCGGACCCGCGAAGCGGGTCCTGATTCCAAATGCCTGTCCCCCGACAGGGCTCTCACCAGGCTAGTGGGGGCCCAAAATGATAGCGGCCCTGTAGGGGGACAGGGCCGCTTCTCAATTGGACTCTGGAGGGGGGGAACCAGGTCCTTTTTCCAGTCATCCTCGGAGTTGAGGGGAACAAGCTCCGAAGCACTGACGGTATTGAAATACTACCCCCGGCACCCTTACAGGACCATGGTGAAGCCGTGAATTTCTTGTCATGGGCAACCGCCGACTCATGCGCCGGAGGGCAACGGCTAGATCGTTGTTTTTCCAGTGAAAAAACCAAGCTGACGCAGGGCCTCGGTTAACACGATTGCGGCCGCGGTTGTTACATTCAGCGAGCGCATTTCGGCGGCGATTGGGATGCGTACGCCGGCGTCCGCCGCGTCGCGCACATCGTCGGGAACACCTCGGCTCTCCCGGCCCAAAAGCAGGCTGTCGCCGGGCTGGAACGCGAAGTCCGTGTAGGGGACGGCCGCTCCCGTGGTGAGCAGGATCAACCGTCGGCCCGTTTGGGCACGCAAGTGGGCCAGATAGTCCTCCCAGGAGGCGTGCCGCACCAGTTCGCACGAGGCGCCGTAGTCCATCGCCGTGCGCTTCAGGCGCTTGTCGTCGAAGGGAAATCCGCACGGTTCGATCACATCCACGGGCACCCGGAAACAAGCGCCCAGGCGCAGCATGGCCCCGGTGTTTTGGGGGATATCGGGTTGGTAGAGGGCAAGGCGCATCGGCTCTCCGGCGTCGCGAAAAGGGTCGGTCGGCGGCCGTTGGCCGTGACGGATTTTTCCGCCCAATTCAAGCTGTTATCCAGCAAAGCAGGCCCCGAACCACGGGCCTTTTCAAGGGTGGCGTTTTATTCTATACCCCGGGCACTGAAAAACCTTGTGCTTCCGCCGGTTGTGACCGGTCCTGGGCACGGGGGAAACAACGGTTCGACCCGCTGCCGGCCCTTTTTCGGGGGATTTAAGCCGAAAGGGACGTGGTCGCTGCGGTGCGGGATAAGGGCCGTTGGGGGTCTAGGAAGGAATTACATCATGGCGAATACGGCACATGCTCATGCTGCCGCAGCGCAGGGCGAGACCCGGCGCGACTTCTTGTTGCATTCGACCATCGCCGTCGGCGCCGTTGGCACCGCGATGATGGTGTGGCCGCTGATCAACAGCATGAACCCGGCCGCCGATACGCTGGCTCTAGCCTCCACCGAATTCTCGATCGACGGCATCGCCGAAGGGTCGGGCATCACGGTGGTGTGGCGCGGAAAGCCCGTGTTCGTCCGTCACCGTACCGCCGCCGAAATCGAGCAGGCGAAGAAGGACGACACCGCGGATCTTCGCGATCCGGCGACCGACGCCAAGCGCGCGCAGAAGCCCGAGTATCTGATTCTCGTCGGCGTGTGCACGCACCTCGGTTGTATTCCGCTCGGCATGAAGACCGGCGAGCCGCGCGGCGAATTCGGCGGCTTCTTCTGCCCGTGCCATGGTTCTCACTACGATACGTCCGGTCGCATCCGTAAAGGACCCGCCCCGCTCAACCTCGCGGTGCCGCCGTATCAATACGTCAACGACACGACCGTGCGCGTCGGTTAAGGGGAGCATTGCCTATGAGCACGGAAAAAAGCCGTCTGATGAAAGCCTGGGAATGGCACGAACAGCGCCTCCCGATCGGTCACTTCCTCGATCACTCCCTGGGCTCCAAATATCCCGCGCCGAAGAACCTGAACTACTGGTGGAACTTCGGATCGCTCGCCCTTTTCATGCTGGTGACGATGATCATCACCGGCATCTTCCTCGCCATGAACTATACGGCGCACACCACGCTCGCTTTCAGCAGCGTCGAGCGCATCATGCGCGATGTGAACAACGGCTGGCTCATTCGCTATATGCACGCGAACGGCGCCTCGTTCTTCTTCATCGTCGTCTACATCCACATCTTTCGCGGCCTCTACTACGGCTCTTACAAGCCGCCGCGTGAAGTGCTGTGGTGGATGGGCGTGGTGATCTATCTCCTGATGATGGCCACCGCCTTCATGGGCTACGTGCTGCCATGGGGCCAGATGAGCTTCTGGGGCGCCACCGTCATCACCAACCTGTTCTCGGCGATCCCGGGCGTGGGCGACGCTATCGTCACCCTGCTGTGGGGCGGCTTCTCCGTCGACAATCCGACGCTGAACCGCTTCTTCGCCCTGCACTATCTGCTGCCGTTCGTCATCGTCGGCGTGGTCTTCATCCATATCTGGGCGCTTCATATTCCGGGCTCGAACAACCCGCTCGGCATCGACGCGGCTCCGGCCGACAAGATCCCGTTCTTCCCCTACTATGTGGCGAAGGACGTGTTCGGCCTCGGCGTGTTCCTGATGGTGTACTTCGCGGTCGTCTTCTGGCTGCCCAACGCCATGGGTCACCCGCTGAACTATGTGCCGGCCAACCCGCTGGTGACGCCGCCGCACATCGTTCCGGAGTGGTACTACCTGCCGTTCTACGCGATCCTGCGCGCGATCCCGGACAAGCTCCTGGGCGTCGTGGCGATGTTCGGCTCGATCCTCATCCTGTTCGTGCTGCCTTGGCTCGACCGTCACCCGGTCCGCTCGGCCACGTTCCGCCCGATCTTCCGGATCTTCTTCTGGATCTTCCTGGCGAATGCGATCCTGCTGGGCTACTGCGGCTCGCAAGCTGCGGAAGGCTGGCCGCTCATTGCCAGCCGGATCGGCACCTTCTGGTACTTCTTCCACTTCATCGTGCTTCTGCCGCTGCTGTCGTGGATCGAAACGCCGAAGCCGCTGCCGGCCAGCATCAGCCAGCCTGTCTTGTCTCCCGCGGAGTAGTGCCATGAGAAAGTTTGTATTGGCCGCCGTCGCGGCGATCACCCTGCCCACCCTGGTTCCGGGTGCCCCGGCCTTCGCGGCCGAGGAAGTCAAGCCGATGGAGCGCGAGTGGCACTTCAACGGCATGCTGGGCAAGTTCGACAAGCAGCAGCTGCAGCGCGGCTTCCAGGTCTACAAGGAAGTCTGCTCTTCCTGCCATTCGCTGAACTATCTCTCGTTCCGTAACCTCGAAGACCTCGGCTACAGCGAAGAGCAAGTGAAGGTCATCGCGGCCGAATATCAGGTCACCGACGGTCCGGACGAGAATGGCGACATGTTCCAGCGTCCCGCTCGTCCTTCGGACCATATTCCGAAGCCGTTCGCGAACGATCAGCTCGCCCGCGCGGCGAACGGCGGCGCGCTGCCGCCGGATCTTTCGCTGATGACCAAGGCGCGTGAAGACGGTCCGAACTACGTCTACAGCCTTATGATGGGCTACAAGGATCCGCCGAACGGCTTCGAACTGATGCCGGGGATGAGCTACAACGAATACTTCCCGGGCCATCAGATCGCCATGCCGCAGCAGATCATGGATGACCGAGTGACCTACGCCGACGGCACCAAGGCCACCGCCGACCAGATCTCGCAGGACATCGTCGCCTTCCTGCACTGGGCCGCCGAGCCGAAGCTGGAAATCCGTCACGCCACCGGCGTGCGCGTGATGCTGTTCGCGCTGCTCTTCACGGTTCTCGCCTACCTCTACAAGCGTCGCCTCTGGGCGCGTCTTGAGAAGCACTAAAACGGGCGATCTGCCGACCAAAAAAGCCGCCGGTTCCGCAAGGGACCGGCGGTTTTGCTTTGCGCGGGCGTTAAACAATTTGTTCAGCGGCCCATGATATCCTGGCCGCCTCAAGACGCCGTGGGGATGCCGTGAAGGCCGACCGAAAGACCGAGCGCCAAAAAGCACGCAAGACCGGGGGCGCGGCTGCGCCCAAGTTGGAGCGCAAGCCCGGGCGCAAGCATATCAACCTGGCTTTGCAGGGCGGCGGCGCCCACGGGGCGTTCACCTGGGGCGTGCTGGACCGTCTGATCCGCGACAAACGCATCTATATCGACGGCCTGTCAGGCACCAGCGCCGGCGCCATCAACGCGACCGTCTTCGCCCACGGTTTCATCAAGGGCGGCCGCAAGGGGGCGTGTGACGCGCTGGCCGACTTCTGGAAGGCCATTAGCGACCAGAGCTCGAAGGTCCCGGGGCAGGCGTTCGCGCGGATGTTTTCTCCCGGCGAGGACCGCTGGAACGTCGACTCGTCGCCTGCTTTCATGATGGCCGACTATCTCAGCCGCATGTTCTCGCCCTACCAGCTCAATCCGCTCGACTACAATCCGCTGCGCGACATCCTGACCGAGCAGGTGGATTTCGCGGCCCTGCGCCGGCGTAAGGAGATCAAGCTCTTCGTCGCGGCCACCAACGTACGCACCACCAAGCTGCGGATCTTCACCACCGAGGAGATGCACGTCGAGTGCCTGCTCGCCTCGGCGTGCCTGCCGCTCACGTTCCGCGCTGTCGAATTCCAAGGCGAGCACTATTGGGATGGCGGTTATCTCGCCAACCCGCCCATCTCGCCCCTGATCCACGACTGCATCTCGAAGGATGTGGTGATCGTGCAGATCAATCCGATGAACCGTCCCGACGTGCCAATGTCCTCACGTGAAATCCTGAACCGCATCAACGAAATCAGTTTCAACGCCACCCTTGCGCGCGAGATGAGCGGCATCGCCACCATCTCCAAGCTGATCGAGGAGGGCAAACTCCACGATACGCCCTTCCACAAGGTTAACTTCCACATGATCGTCGCCGAGGAGGAGATGAGCCATCTCGGCGCCTCATCCAAGTTCAACGCCGACTGGGACTTCCTGCGCTATCTCTACGACCTCGGCGTTTCGACCACCGAGGCGTGGCTCGAAGAGCACTACGATCACCTCGAGCAGGAAACGACGCTCGATCTGGTAAAGACGTATATCTGACGCGGCTCAGAACACCGCCGCGGCCGCACGCAGGGCAAGGGCCAGCAGTACCAGCGAGCCCGCCAGGAACACGAAGAATCTCAGCGGAATGATATTGACCGTGGCCTGCACCAAGCTGTGCGCCACGCGCAGGCCCACATACGCGCACGCCAGCATCAGGTTCATCCCATCGCCGGCACCCGCGACCGCCAGTACCAGCGCGGTTGCGTAGAACAGTGTCGGCTGCTCCATCAGGTGGTTGTAATTGTCGGCCTTCCACTGGACCGATGGCGGAAGCCGCGCATTTAGCTCGGCCTTTGTCATGCCGGGAGGCATCGGGATTTTGTTCTTGAAGATGGCCGGGATGCGCGTCGCGTAAAGCCACATCCACATCACGAACGACCACAACACCAGGGCGATAACGGGAGCCAGGATCGGTGCGTTCAGCGACGTGGTCATGGGGCCATCTCCCTTTGTTGGGCCTGGGCGGCGAGAGCGCGCATTGTCCGAACCGCGACGTGGCGCGGCAATCGGCCAGTCCCGTATGGCCGCCCCTAAAATGAAACATAGCCCCTCTGAAACGGCGGCGTAGCCCGAGGGGCTCTTTTCGCCGGCGGTCGGCCTGTGCTCAGATGGCCAGGTCATTTGGGGGAAATGAATGAGACGTCTCACAGCACTAGCGGCTGTCCTCGCGCTGACGGGCGGCGCCGCCCAAGCCGCCGCGCAGTCCGGCTTCCGCCTCGAGGAAACGACTATCGCGGATGTCCATGCCGCCATGACCGCGGGCCGCCTGACCTGCCGCCAGCTTGTCGCGGCTTACCTTGCGCGCATCGAGGCGTACGACAAGAAAGGCCCGGCCCTCAACGCGATCACGGTGGTCAATCCGAACGCGTTGATAGAAGCCGAAGCGTTGGACGCCACGTTCAAACAGAAGGGACTCACTGGGCCGCTCCATTGCGTGCCGGCCATTGTGAAGGACAATTTCGAGACCGTGGGTCTGCAAAGCGCGGGTGGGTCGCTCGCGCTCAAAGGCTTTGCCTCGACGAAGGATGCCTTCCAGGTGGCGCGCATCAAGGCGGCCGGCGCCATCGTCATCGCCAAATCCAATATGGCCGAATGGGCCTTCAGCCCGGTCGAGACCGTCAACTCCCTGATGCCGGGCTACACCCGCAATCCCTACGCGCTCGACCGCTCCACCGCCGGGTCCAGCGGCGGCACGGCCGCGGCCATCGCCGCGAACTTCGGCTTGATCGGCCTTGGGTCCGACACCGGCGATTCCATCCGTGGGCCCGCGGGTCATCAGGCGCTCGCGGGCATCCGTTCCACCATGGGGCTTACCAGCCGCGCGGGCGTGATTCCGCTCAATCTCCTCGCCGATATCGCCGGACCGATGACGCGCACGCTCGCCGATGCCGTCATTGTGCTGCAGGTGATCGCGGGGGCCGACCCGGCCGATCCTGTCACGGCCGCCGCGGGCGCGCGCAAGCTCCCCGAATACCGCGCGGCCTTGGCACCGGGCGGGCTCAAGGGCGCACGTATCGGCGTTCTGCATCAAGCCTACGAGCGCCAGCCCGATGGCGTGGATGTGGATGTAGTGAAAGTCTTCGCGGCGGCGGTCCAGGCGTTGAAGGAGGCGGGCGCGGTGATCGTCGATCCGGCTCCCGTGGAACTTACGAAGATCCAGCGCAATCCGGACGCCGGCACCTGCATGGGATTCAAGTATGACATCAACGCGTGGTTCGCCTCCCACGGCGAACGCATCCCCGTCCGGTCCCTGGATGACGTGATTGCGTCACGCAAATTCCATCCCTCCATCGAACTCCGGCTCATGAACGCGCAGAAGTCCGAGCCGCAAGGGCCGGCCAGCGACGCCTGCCGCCAGGAAATGAGCTACCGCCGCGCCTTCGGCGAGGCGGTGACCAAGGCGATGGACACGATGAAGCTCGACGCCTTCGTCTATCCGACCTGGAGCTTTCCGCCGCGTCTGATCGGCGATCTCAATACACCCGGCGGCGACAACAGCCAGGTGTTCTCGCCGACCTCCGGGTTCCCCGCCATCAACGTCCCCATGGGATACACGCGCGATAACCGCCTGCCCGCGGGCCTTACCTTCTTCGGCCGCGCCTGGGATGAAGCACGCCTGATCAGACTGGCCTATGGCTATGAACAGGCGACCAAGCATCGCCGCGCGCCCGACGCCACACCGCCGCTGAACGCGGCTCCCTGAACCGCACCGTCATTGGAGATCCGTATGAAAAACCTCGGGATGATCGGCCTCGTTGTGCTGTTGCTCGCCGCGCCGGCGAAGGCCGCCAGTATCGACATCGATAAAGCGACCATCCTGGACATCAACCAGGCGTTCGACGCCGGTACGCTCACGTCGGAACAGTTGGTGCAGATGTATCTCGCGCGGATCGACGCCTACGATCGCCAGGGACCCAAGCTTCACGCGGTCATCACCCTCAATCCCAAGGCGCTGGAGACGGCACGCGCGCTCGACGCCGAGCGTAAGGCGAAGGGGAAGCGCTCGCCGCTGCACGGGATCCCCATCGTGCTCAAGGACAACTTCGACACCAGCGACATGCAGACCACCGCCGGTTCGGTGCTGCTGGAAGGATGGATTCCGCCGAAGGACGCGTTTGTGGTGAAGAAGCTGCGCGATGCGGGGGCGATCATCCTCGCCAAGGTCAATCTCTCCGAATTTGCCACCGGCGGCGCGAATAGCTCTTTGGGCGGCCAGTCGCTCAATCCGCACGATCTCGCGCGCACGCCCGCGGGGTCCTCCGGCGGGACTGGTGTTGCGATCGCCGCCGCCTATGCTCAGCTCGGCTTCGGCACCGACACGGGTGGCTCCATTCGCGGCCCGTCCGCGGCGAACGGCATTGTCGGTCTCAAGACCTCCATGGGCCTCGTCAGCCGCGGCGGCGTCATTCCGCTTACCCTCAGCTTCGACACGGTGGGGCCCATGGCTCGCAATGTGTCCGATATCGCGTCCGTGCTCACGGTGATCGCCGGTGTCGACCCGGCGGACGCGGTGACCAAAACCGGCAAGGCCGAGGCGGACTACACCAAATTTCTCAGGACCGGCGCGTTCAAAGGCGCGCGGATCGGCATCGCAAAGGACTTCATGGGCTCCCATGCCGAGGTCGACTGGTCCATCGAGGCCGCCCTCGACGTGATGCGCGAGCAGGGTGCGACCATCGTCGACGTGAAGTTCCCGAAGTGGGTGCTCGATGCGCGTCAGGAATACTACATGACGTTGCGTTATCCGGAATTCGCGGCGCAGGTCACGGAATATCTCTCTCACACTGGCCCCGGCTATCCTAAGTCCATCGGCGAGTTGATCGAGCGGGCGAAGAAATATCAAAGCATGGGCGCCGGCGGCGTCGGTCCCAATCCCTCGCGGTGGTTCGTCTTCAAGAAGGAAGCCGAGGCCGGCGGGCTCGACAGCTATAAGTACAAAGCGGTGAAGGACTACGGATTGGCGGCCGTGCGCACCGTCGTGAACGGACTCTTTGAAACCGAAAAGCTCGACGCGATCGTCTATCCCACCTCGGGCCGCCCGCCCGGTCTCACCGCCATGTCCGAACCCTCCGCCATCGGCGGCGGCGGTCCGTCGGTGATCGCGAACCTGTCGGGCATTCCCGATCTGATCGTGCCGACGGGTTTCACCAGCGACGACCTTCCGATCACCATTTCCTTCTGGGGACCGGCCTTCAGCGAAGGTAAGCTTTTGTCGCTCGGCTATAGCTTCGAACAGGCCACCCAGGCGCGGCGCTTGCCGGTCCATACACCGCTGCTCGCCGGTCAGGCTCTGAATATTCCGGATCGTAAGCCCGCGGCCGGGAAGGCGGGAAACTAGGCCCCGCGTCCGCGCTCGATTAGTGGCGGTACGGCTGGCACGAGATCAGGTGGGGGACGTGATAGCTCCCACCGCCCGCCTTGTACTGGGTGTACACCACCAGATCTTCCGGTCCCGGCCGGATGCCGAGCGCTTGCTTCGCCGCATCCACGGTCATGCCCTGCGGACCGCCGATGGTCCACATCTTCGCGATCCGCGCCGGCGTGCGCGACACGGTGGGACACGTCGTCTCGGCGCGCGCGGGAACCGCGTGCGCAAACAACCAGTGGGAGGCGGACGAAAAGGTCTCGGTATACATGGCACACTCCAAATCGGGCTCTCGCCGCGGTGAAGTGCAAGGGGTGTGCCAGGGGCGCGGAGTCAGCGTTTTCAGGCGTTTCCGAGAACCGCCCCGCCCGCAATGTAAAGCGCGCCGACAGGGTCGTCAGCCGAACAGCCAGCGTCCCATCAGCCGGTCGAACGGAAAGGTGAAGGCGCCGGCAATGATCAATGCGCCGGCGACCAGGGCATGCACGGCCCGCCGGTGGGCGTCGACCTTGTGCCGCCGCGCGCTCCAAATGATCCGCGGAATCTGGAGCAGTGTGAACACGGAGAGAAGGTGGATGAGGCTGAACGCGCCCTGGTTGATCGTGCGGATCTCAAAGGTGAAGACACACGTCACGAACATCGCGGTCATCCAGGCCCAGCCCAGTTGCCGGTGCAACGGATCGCCGCGCCGGCGCAGCAGCATAACCGGCGTAAGCGCGACGGCGATGTAGATCGTCGCGATATGAGCCCAGATGAAGAGCGGTACATCCGCCCACGCGCTCGACCCTCGCAGGAGGGCGACCGTGACCGCGGCCAGCAGAAGGATTGCCGCGCCCGCCAGGATGCGGTCGGTCAATTCGGGCGCCAGAGATGGGGAAGAATCGGCCATGATCGCCAAGAAAAAAGCCCGCCGTTTCCGGCGGGCTTTTGGGTCTGTCGTCTAGGGCAGCTTGCCGTCGAGTTCCTGATAGATTTTGGCGATCGCGATCGGGGCCTGGGCGTCGCGCAGTGCCAGGCTGTCCGCCGAGCCCCACTTGGCTTGCTTCGCCGCTTCGCACGTCTGAGGTTCCGGGCAGGGGGCTTTCGCCGCGTGCAGGCGTTTGCCTTCCGCGATCACGACTTCCAGATTCTTGCGGAAGGTTTCCAGGTCCGCCTTCATCGTCGCCGCATCGTCGACCCAGCCGTGACCGGCGATGTACAGGGTGGCGTTCATCGCCTGCGCCTTCTTGACGGTCTCGACCCACTCGCTCGGGTACGCGGTGCGCATCGCGGGGAACACGCCGCGCAAATAAACCTCGCTCATGAACATGATTTTGGTCGCGGGTAGATACACCAGAAGATCCCCGCCGGTGTGTGCGCGGCCCAGGTTCAGAAGCTGAATCTCCGTGCCGCCCACGGTCAGGGTGCGCTTATCGGTCACCAGTTCGGTCGGCGGTGCGGGGTTCTTCTCCATCGCCTTCTGGGACGCCGGCGTCGAGATCACGACCATGCCGGGCCAGGCCTTCTTCAGCGGTCCATTGCCGGCCATATGGTCGCCGTGGTCGGACCCGACGATCAGGTATTTCACCGGCTGCGCGGTGATCTTCTTGATGTTGTCAACCAGCTGCTGACCCTGCTGCTCATCGCCCATGGCATCGACGAGCACGACGCCGTCCTTGGTCACGATGATCAAGCTGACGGTGTTCATCACCTTGGAAGGATGGAAACCCTCGTAGGCGTAGATATCCGGCGCCACCGCTTTGTAGCGCGGAAAATCGGCGAGGGTCAGGCCGCGCGCCTCGATGGCGGCATTACTGACTTTGGTGTTTTCGGCGGCGTGTGCCGCGCCGGCGGCGATGCCGAACGCCAGAACGGCGGCCGAGACTGTGTGCAGAATTCTCATTCTTTCGCTCCTTATTTCTTGAGGGCCGGCAGGAAGAACTGCTGGCCCATCAGGCGCGACGGGTCCGCATTCTTCTTGGCCACGAACTTCTGGATGCGATTGTTGCCGCCATCCGCGATGAACAGATTACCGTGTTCGTCTACGTCCCAATTATGAAGATTGTTGAACTCCCCGGGGTTGGCGCCGAACACCCCCCAGTATGTGATCAGCTTGCCGTTCAGATCGAATTTGGCGAAACGGTTGTAATCCGCGTCGCTCATCCAGAGGTGCTGATCTTCGGTGATGGCAAGGCGCGTGGGGCTGCCCACGTTCTTCCATTCCTCGATGAATTTACCGTTCGCGTCGAACACCTGGATACGGTGGTTGCGGCGGTCGGAGGCGTAGATTCGGCCCTGTTTGTCGATGGCGACGGAATGCACGAGATCGAACTGCCCGGGCCCTGAGCCCTTGGAGCCGAACTCCGAGAGATACTTCCCGTTCTTGTCGAACTTGGCGATGCGCCCGTTCACATATCCGTCGGCAACGATGAAACTGCCGTCCGGATAGAAGGCGATCGACGAGGGCATGTTGAAGTGGGTGGCATCCCAGCCCGGCTTGTCCTTCTCGCCCAGGCGCATCAGCAGCTTCTTCCCGTCGTTGGAGAACTTCAGGATCTGGTGGCCGAGATCCATCACCCAGACCGCGCGCTCAGGGTCGTACGGGCTGATCTCGATGTTGTGGGCGAAGGTGATCTCCTTGTCCCACTGCTTCCAGTTCTCGACCATCTGGCCGTCGCCGTTCAACACCATGATCATGTTTTCATGCGGTTGCTGCTCGCGCGGGCGCGTCGAGGCCTGAGAGCGCTCCTGCATCACCTTGCCGTCGGCGCTCAGCATCGGCGCATTGGGGCGGGTGCGTGTCTGATCGGAATTGGTGATGAAGATGCGGTTGGGGTTGTCCACCGTTAGCGAGGCGACGGGCTGGTCCCATTTGTCGATGCCCGGCTTGAACCAGCCGACGACGGGATCGTACGGGCCGGTTTGATCCAGGCCGCCCTTTTCCTGAGCGGCGGCCACGTTCGCGCACAGCGCCACGGCCGCGAGGCCGGCGATGAAGGTCCGTTTCATGGGGCTCTCCTTACTTCTTGAGAGCCGGCAGGAAGAACTGTTGTCCGATCACGCGGATCGGATCGGCGTTCTTCTTCGCGACGAACTTCTGGATGCGGTTGTTGCCCCCGTCGGCCACGAATAGGCTGCCGCTCGGGTCCACATCCCAGTTGTGCAGGTTGTCGAATTCGCCGGGATTGCGGCCGAAAACGCCCCAATAGGTGATCAGCTTGCCGTTCAGGTCGAACTTTGCGAACCGGTTGTAGTCCGCATCGCTCATCCAAAGGTACTGATCTTCCGTGATGATCAGGCGCGTCGGGCTGCCGACGTTCTTCCACTCCTCCAGGAATTTACCGTTCGCGTCGAACACCTGGATACGGTGGTTGCGCCGGTCCGCGGTGTAGATGCGGCCTTGTTTGTCCACGGCGACCGAATGCACGAGGTCGAACTGTCCGGGGCCCGAACCCTTGGAGCCGAATTCCGAGACGTACTTTCCGTTCTTGTCGAACTTCACGATGCGCGCGTTCACGTAGCCGTCCGCGACGATAAAGCTACCGTCCGGATAGAACGCCAGCGACGAGGGCATGTTGAAGTGATTCTGATCCCACGCCGGCTTGTCCTTCTCGCCCAGGCGCATCAGCAGCTTCTTCCCGTCGTTGGAGAACTTCAGGATCTGGTGGCCGAGATCCATCACCCACACCGCGCGCTCGGGATCGTACGGGCTGATCTCGATGTTGTGGGCGAAGGTGATGTCCTTATCCCACTGCTTCCAATTCTCGACGACCTTTCCCTCGGCGTTGAGGACGAGGATGATGTTGTCGTGGGCGTGTTTTTCCGGCGGCAGTGTCGAGGCCTGCGACTTCTCTTCCATCAGCTTGCCGTCGGCCGTCAGCATCGGCGCGTTCGGGCGCGTGAATCGGACGGGCGCGGTGGTCACGAAGATTCGGTCAGGTTTGTCGACGGTCACCGAAGCGACGGGGCGGTCCCATTTGTCGATGCCCGGCTTGAACCAGTTGAGCACCGGCTCGTAAGGGCCGGTTTGATCGAGGCCGCCTTTTTCCTGCGCCATCGCCGGCGCGCCGGCGCACATGGCAATCACGGCCATGCCGGCCAAAAACATCCGCTTCATTGAAGTCCTCCCCAGGGTACGGTGTCCCAAAGCTACACGGTCGGCCTGAAACCCCACAAGGCGTGTTCCGGCCCGCAGGTCTCCCAAACCCGTGAGATTGCCACGCCGACGCCATACTCGCGGCGTTCTACCTTCGGCTCAGTGGAGCTGCCGTTTAAAAGCAGGAGAATAATATGGGCAGAGCTTTGATCCTTTGGCTGCTAGGTGTCCCGGTTGGCGTGATCGTCCTCATCGCAATGTTTACCAACTTCATTTAGGCGGACGGGCACCCGCTAAAGACAGCGCCAAACACACGCGCCGCCGGCTTGGCCGTCGGCGCGTTTCTTTTATCCTGCGCCAAAGAAAAACCCCGCCGGAGCGGGGTTTGAAGGTGGGGAGAGTTTTATTGTTGTTTGTCTTAAGCGTGGCTTGGCTCGTCCACCGGTTAGTCGACGTGAACGATGATGTCCCGAGGTTCTTGGGATTCCACAACGACTGGGGTGTTTGTTTGGTTCGAGCGAATGACCGTGGTGCCCGGAGCCGGGGCTGCGCTCACCACGGCCGGAGCCTGGATGATGCGGGTTTCGCGGGTGGTGCAGGCGCCGGCCATAAGGCCAACGGCAGCCACGGTGATCGCGCCAATCATGAGAGTGCGCATGGTCGTCGCTCCTGATTAATCGCGGTACGGATTGCGCGGATAGCGGTCGTCGTAATCCGGGATACCGTCGCCATCGCGATCGCGATTGTAGGAACGGTCGCGGTCGCCGGATGCGGCGCCGGCCACGGCGCCCGCCGCGCCGTCGATGATGGCGCTCGTGCCGGGGTCGAAGCCCAGGGCCGCGCCGCCAAGGGCGCCTGCGCCGGCGCCGATGGCGCCGCCGGTCAACGCGCGCTCACCGCGGGTGTCGCCGCACGCGGCGACGGAAAGGGCGATCAACGCCACGGAGGATACGGCAGCAAATTTCTTCATGATGATTACTCCAGCGGATGGTGGTGATGAGTTCGAAACGTGACTTCACCAGTGCAAACGTGGAGGTCCCGGCATTTAAGGGGCGGGATTGCGGCATCTCGGAGTTAAATGCGCTTACGCCGCCGTGCAGCCGCGCGCGGCTACACGCGCTGCGGCGCCCCGCACCACTGTCGCGCGTGGGGTTATAGGTTAACGCAACGAGCGGTCTGCAACCGTGGACCCTTGCTGCGCGTACCTGTCATGTCCGCCGCACCGGCGGAGAACTGAGGAGGTGCATCATGTACGCTGAGTATTCGGCGCTCATCGATACCGCTCTCGTGACCGCGCTTGCGGTGATCGTGTGGGCGGCCTACCGCGAGTTGCGTCGGCGGAAATCCCGCGGCGACGGTCACATCGCTTAACCGAAACTCCGGCGCGGCGGGTCAGACGTTGAACAGGAAGTGCATGATGTCGCCATCCTGCACTTCGTATTCCTTGCCTTCCTGGCGCATCTTGCCGGCATCCTTGGCGCCTTGTTCGCCGCCGAGGGCGACGAAGTCGGCGTAGGCGATCGTCTCGGCGCGAATGAAGCCCTTTTCGAAGTCGGTGTGGATCGCGCCCGCCGCCTGCGGGCCCTTCGAGCCGCGGCGGATGGTCCACGCGTGCGTCTCTTTCGGGCCGACCGTGAAGAAGGTCAGCAGTTCCAAGAGCGCATAACCCGCCCGAATGACCTGCGCTAGGCCGGTTTCCTTGAGGCCCAGGCTGGAGAGGAACTCTTTCTGCTCGGCGGCATCCGACAGCTGCGCCACCTCGGCCTCGATGGCGGCCGAGATGATCACATAGGCCGCGCCTTCCGCTTTTGCCTTGGCGATCACTTTCTCCGACAGCGCGTTGCCGGTGGCGGCCGCGCTTTCCTCGACGTTGCAGGCGTAAAGAACCGGCTTTCCCGTCAGAAGCTGAAGGCCGTTGAAGATCTTGCGTGCGGCAGGATCGGCGGGACGCGCCGTGCGCGCCGGTTTGCCCGCGCGAAGCGCCGCCAGCACCGGGTCCATCACCGCGATCAGTTCCTTCGCGTCCTTGTCGCCGCCCTTGGCTTTCTTGGCGTTCTGGTCCGCCCGGCGTTCAAGGCTGTCCAGGTCCGAGAGCATCAGTTCGGTCTCGACCGTCTCTGCATCGCGGATGGGGTCGATGGAATTCTCCACATGCGTGACATTCCCGTCCTCGAAACAGCGAAGAACGTGCACGATCGCGTCCACCTCGCGGATATTGGCAAGGAACTGGTTGCCGAGGCCTTCGCCTTTGCTCGCGCCGCGCACCAGGCCCGCGATGTCCACAAACTCCAGCTGCGTGGGAACGATCTTCACCGACTTGGCGATCTTCGCCAGAACGTCGAGGCGCTCGTCCGGAACCGCGACGCGGCCGACGTTGGGCTCGATGGTGCAGAACGGGAAGTTGGCTGCTTGGGCCGCCGCCGTTGCCGTCAGTGCATTGAACAGGGTCGACTTGCCGACGTTGGGAAGTCCGACGATGCCGCAATTGAAGCCCATTATAAGTCCTTCGCGTTTGTGTCCGTCGCGCCGCTCGCCGCGGCGCTCTTTTCTTTCTTCGGGACCGGCGGCTTTGTCAGCAGCGCCACCTTGGTCATGAATTTGCTTTCTCCGCCCGCGATCAGAAGCGGGATCGAGTCCGAGACGGCCTCCAGCAGCTTGGCCAACCACTCCTGGTCCGCCTTGGCGAAGTCGCTCAGGACGTGCCCATGCACCTCTTCCTTGGTCGCCGGGCGTCCTACGCCCAGCCGCAGGCGCCAATATTCGGGGCCGATATGCGCGTCGATACTCTTGATGCCGTTGTGACCGGCTGACCCGCCGCCCAGCTTTACCTTGATCTTTCCCGCGGCCAATTCGATCTCGTCGTACATGACGATGATCTCGCTGGTGTGCACCTTGAAAAAGCGCGCAGCTTCGCCCACCGACTGGCCCGAGAGATTCATGTACGTCTGCGGCTTCAGCGCCATCACCTTCTCGCCGTCGATCACACCTTCGGCGATATGGCCCTGGAACCGCGCCCGCCACGGGGCAAAACGGTGACGTTCGGCGATCTTCTCGATCGCCATGAAACCAATGTTGTGTCGATTGTGGGCGTAACGCTCGCCCGGATTGCCGAGGCCCACCAAGAGGCGCATGGCCCGCGTCCTCTTCTAACCCA
>JAYRKY010000027.1:0-46604 GCA_041905525.1 Rhodospirillaceae bacterium | reverse complement strand
ATCAGGGTTGCCCCCATTGTCCAATATTCCCCACTGCTGCCTCCCGTAGGAGTCTGGGCCGTGTCTCAGTCCCAGTGTGGCTGATCATCCTCTCAGACCAGCTACTGATCGTCGGCTTGGTAGGCCGTTACCCTACCAACTACCTAATCAGACGCGGGCCGTTCCTTTAGCGATAAATCTTTCTCCCGAAGGAGTCATACGGTATTAGCTCAAGTTTCCCTGAGTTATTCCGTACTAAAGGGTACGTTCCCACGTGTTACTCACCCGTGCGCCACTAGCATCGGGAACCGAAGTTCCCAGCTCGTTCGACTTGCATGTGTTAAGCCTGCCGCCAGCGTTCGTTCTGAGCCAGGATCAAACTCTCAAGTTGACTTGGAGGTATCCTGAACAAAATCAAATCTGCTTTGCACTTCCATGTGGTTAAACAGGGAAAGTGCTTGGCGTATCAGAGATGCTCAAGAAACGTCCGTTTCACAACGGAACGCCGCCTTCGCATCCCTTTCGCTTTCGTCTCTATCTACAATGTCAAAGAGCGCCTGCCGGAACCGGCAGAAAACTTCACCCATCCGAGAAACTTTCGTTTCAGCCCCTCGGCTTGGGAGGCCGGGTTCTAAGGGTTCACCGAACCCCCGTCAAGGAACTTTTTCAAAGTTTTTTTCCAAGACGTTTTTTCGAACCAGACCAACAGGTTAACCCGATATTAAGGTCTTCCCACCGGAGTGTCCGCAGCAGAAGACGCCGAATGACGCCGTTTTGCCTTGGACGGCCTGAAAAATTGTTATTTTTCAGATGGTTGTTCGCGGCCCGGAGGCGTTGAACGGGGCGGGTTATAGGGGGGAACCGTTTCTCCCGTCAAGCGTACTTTGCGACAATTTTATAACTCTTTGATTTTAATCGCATATTTCTACTTATTTCACCGACCGAGCGGTCGGCTTCCCCCCTACCTAATGTGGGACTCTGGTGCCTAAACCCCTGTTTACCCACGAATCCGGTCCTGGTGCGGAAGCCCGCATTCGCTGAAACGGCGGAATCGCGGCCCGGACCGGAGTCCCCTCGCCAGCGTCCCTTCGACCGCCCCTCTCCTTGCGCGAATCAGGCCCTAACTCTTTCCACTTCCTTGATCTGTAAAAGGATTCGGCGTTGACACCCCGACTCCCGTCCTTCAAAGTCCAAAACGCCGCGACAATAATATCACATGCAAGAAGAAGATTAGCGGCGGAGAGGGAAGCTAACGCCGGACCAAGGCAGGCCCCACTTCAGGTGTCTTGTTAGAACAGGGGTTTCGATGGGGGTCAGCCATCCCGGCGCTATTGCGTACGCCTTCATGGGTGCGCTCATCGGCGCTGTCATCACATACTTCAATCCCGTTGGGCCTGCGTTTCTCGCCGCAGAAACGCGTTGGACCAGCGAAGCCTTGGCCGCGATCGCCGAGGAATTCGTGCCGCCCTCGCCTGAGCCGGAACTGTGGCTGGACTCGCTTCCGGAAGTTCTGCGCACCGGCGTCGACACTGAAACGGTGCGCGTGCGCGCCGGCGATACGCTGCAAGATGTTCTGCTGCGTACGGGAATCGACACATCCACCGCCTCGGACATCGCGAACGCGCTCTATTCCGTCTTCAATCCAAAGAAGCTGCGCGCCGGTCAGGAGTTGGAACTTGCCTATAACGCCATCGTAGTCGACGGCGAGACGCCGCTGCTGAAGATGGATCTGGAACTGACGCCCGGACATGTCGTGTCTGTTTCTCGCAAGGACGACGGCTCTTTCGCGGCGCGCGAAATCCTCACCCCGCGACACCGCGAGTTCGTGCGCGCCGAAGGCGTTATCGAATCGAGCCTGTTCGAAGCGGCGCAGAATCAGGGGGTCCCGCAGGACGTCATGAGCGCGCTGGTGAAGCTGTTTTCGTACGACGTCGACTTCCAGCGCGACATCCAGAAGGGCGATTCGTTCTCGGTCATGTACGAACGCACGGTGACGGAAGACGGCCGTACCGTGAACAATCACGATATCGCTTATGCGGCGATGAATGTCGGCGGCCAGGTTCTCAAGCTCTATGCGTTCGGATATCCGGACGGCGCCGTCGAGTACTACAACGAAAAGGGCGAAGGGATTCGCAAGGCGCTGATGCGCACGCCGGTGAACGGCGCCCGCCTCACATCGAGCTTTGGTCAGCGCAAGCACCCGATTCTCGGCTACTCGCTGATGCACCGCGGCGTCGACTTCGGCGCAGCGACGGGCACGCCGGTCATGGCGGCCGGTGATGGCGTCATCGAAAAGGCCGGCCCGAATGGCGCGTATGGGAATTACATTCGCATCCGCCACACCGGCGATGTCTCCACCGCTTATGCCCACCTTTCGCGCTATGGCGCGGGCGTTGCGGCGGGCAAACGCGTGCGTCAGGGCCAGATCATCGGGTACGTCGGCGCGACCGGGCGTGTCACCGGACCGCACCTGCACTTCGAGATTCTGCGCAATAATGCGCAGGTGAATCCCATCACCGTGAAGCTGTCAGGCGCGCAGAAACTGGACGGAAAGACGCTGGCGCTATTCAAATCGACGATGGCCGACACCGACCGCAAGTACGCCTCGGTGAACTCCATCCAACATTACGCCGCGATCCGTAAAGGCGGCGAGAAAGTCGCTTCGGCGGAGTAGCCTTACCCCGCCGTTTTGACTTTCCGGCCGTCGATGGAAATGCCGTCCTCGCCCGCCGAGATGCGCACCGTGGCGCCGTCGGCGATCTTGCCCTCGAGCACGGACATCGCCAGCGTATTTTCCAGATAGCGTTGAATTACGCGCTTGAGCGGGCGCGCGCCGTACACCGGGTCGTAGCCATGGTCGGCCAGCCACGCCCGCGCCTTGTCGTCGAGATCGAGGGTGATGTTGCGGTCGGCCAAACGTTTCGCAAGCCGCTCGATTTGAATATCCACGATTCGCGCCATCTGAGCCTTAAACAGGCGATGGAACAGCAGAATCTCGTCGAGACGGTTCAGGAACTCGGGGCGGAAGGCCGCACGCACGCGCTCCATCACCTGTTCGCGCACCGCGCCCGAATCCTCGCCCTCGCCCTGATTCGCAAGGATATCGGCGCCGAGATTCGAGGTCAGCACGATAAGGGTGTTGCGGAAGTCGACCGTGCGTCCCTGGCCATCCGTCAGACGGCCATCGTCGAGCACCTGCAGAAGGACATTGAAGACGTCCGGGTGCGCTTTCTCGACTTCGTCGAACAGCACCACTTGGTAGGGACGGCGGCGCACGGCCTCTGTTAACGCGCCGCCTTCATCGTATCCGACATATCCCGGCGGCGCGCCGATGAGGCGCGAGACCGAGTGCTTCTCCATGAACTCGGACATATCGATTCGCACCATCGCGTGTTCGTCGTCGAACAAGAACGACGCGAGGGCCTTGGTGAGTTCGGTCTTGCCGACGCCGGTCGGGCCGAGGAAGAGGAACGATCCCATCGGCCGATTCGGATCCTGAAGCCCGGCGCGCGAGCGACGGACCGCGTTCGAGACCGCTTCGATCGCCTCTTTCTGGCCGACCACGCGTTTTCCAAGCTGTTCCTCCATCTGCAACAGCTTCTCGCGTTCGCCTTCCAGCATCTTGTCGACTGGAATCCCGGTCCAGCGCGAAACCACCTGAGCAATGTGCTCGGGCAGGACCTCTTCGGTCACCATTCCGCCCCCGCCCGTGCCTTCAGCCGTCTTCAGCTGCGCTTCGAGCTGCGGAATCACCTGATGCTGTAGACGGCCGGCGCGCTCATACTCGCTACGACGCAAGGCCTGATCCAGTTCCTGCCGGGCCTGCTCCAACTCTTCCTTCACCTTTGTCGAGCTCGCCAGTTTGGCCTTTTCGGCCTGCCAGCGCTGGGTCAAGTCGGCGGCCTTCGATTCGAGATCGTCGAGTTCGTCTTCCAGCTTCACCAGGCGGTCGCGCGAGGCATCGTCTTTCTCTTTTTTCAGCGCTTCCCGCTCGATTTTCAGCTGAACGATTCGCCGATCAAGTTCGTCCAACTCTTCCGGCTTCGAATCGACCTGCATGCGAAGCCGGCTCGCCGCTTCGTCCATCAGATCGATGGCCTTATCCGGAAGAAATCTGTCGGTGATATAGCGATTCGAGAGGGTGGCGGCGGCCACCAACGAGCTGTCGGCGATTCGCACGCCATGATGCAGCTCGTATTTCTCCTTGATGCCGCGGAGAATCGAAATCGAGTCCTCGACCGTCGGCTCAGTCACGAAAACCGGCTGAAAGCGCCGCGCGAGCGCCGCGTCTTTTTCAACGTGCTTGCGATATTCGTCGAGAGTCGTTGCGCCGACGCAGTGCAACTCGCCGCGCGCGAGGGCGGGCTTCAACAGATTCGAGGCATCCATGGCGCCTTCGGCCTTACCGGCGCCGACAAGGGTGTGCATTTCGTCGATGAAGAGGACGATTTGTCCCGCCGCCGCGCTCACCTCATTCAGAACAGCCTTCAAGCGCTCTTCGAATTCGCCGCGGAACTTCGCCCCGGCGATAAGCGAGCCCATATCGAGGGCGAGGAGTTTTTTCTCCTTCAGGCTTTCGGGAACGTCGCCGTTGACGATTCGCAGCGCGAGCCCCTCAACGATCGCCGTTTTACCTACACCGGGCTCGCCGATCAGGACGGGATTGTTTTTCGTGCGGCGCGAGAGCACCTGCACCGTGCGACGAATTTCCTCGTCGCGCCCAATCACGGGATCCAGTTTGCCATTGCGCGCGGCATCCGTCAGATCGCGGGCGTATTTTTTCAACGCGTCGTACTGGTCTTCGGCGCTGGAGCTGTCGGCTTTTCGTCCTTTGCGCAAATCGGCGATCGCCTTGTTCAGCCCTTGGGCGGTCGCGCCCGCGTCCTTCAGGATTCGTCCCGCCGGCGCCTTGCTGAGAGCAAGCGCCAGCAGGAGGTATTCCGCTGTGACGTAGGAATCGCCGGCCTTTTCGGCCGCTTGCTCCGCCTGATCGAGGATCCTGGTCAGGTCCTGCGCCATGTACATCTGGGCGCCGCGTCCCTCGACCTTCGGCAGCTTTCGGACCTCGATTTCCGCCTCGCGCTGCGCGCGTGCGGCATCGCCGCCGGCTCCCGTGATGAGTTGGGACGCCAGCCCCTCCTTATCGTCGAGTAGCGCTTTCAGCAAATGCTCGGACGTAATCTGCTGATGGTTTTCCCGAAGCGCGATGGTTTGCGCCGCTTGAAGAAAACCCTTCGCACGATCGGTGAACTTCTCGAGATCCATAAACACATTCCTCTGTCGGCGCACGCCGGTCCGGCGGCGAGCCGGTGTTCCGTGCAATCACGCACCAATCTTGGACCTGTCGCCTTGATCAGGGTCAGGTCATTCTTGAGTAATGTGGGACCCGGCCGCACCCGCGCAAGGGGTGCGGACCTGCTTATTCCATCGATTTCGAGCACTTAGAAGTAAGGCCGGGCTTGCGCCCGGCCTTGGGAAACCTACTCGCTGGCAGTCGCGAACGTGCGTTCGCCCCGGCCGCGACGGCGGCGGCCACGATCACGGCCGCTCCGTTCACGCGGTTGCTCGCTCGCCTCGTTTTGGTCTTCGCCGTCTTGCGGTTCGGCGCTGCTCTCCGCAGGCGCTTCACCGAGGATACCAGGCGGCAACGCAATCTCGGCGTCATGAGCCTGCTGCGGTTCCGGTTCGGGCGAATGAGTGTGATGCTGGTTTTGATGCTGAGGTTGCGGAGCCTGCTGAGGATATCCGCCGCCGGAGCCATGATGCGGCTGCTGATCGCCGTCATATCCACGGTCGTTGCCGTAGCCTTGACGATTATCGTACGGCTGTTGGTGGCCGCCCTGCCCGCCTTCAAACCGGCGCTGACCATTGTTCTGCTGCTCGAATCGCGCATTCAGAACACGGTAGTAATGGTCGGCGTGTTGGAAATAGTTCTCGGCCAATACGCGGTCGCCCGCCGATGTGGCGTCACGCGCGAGCGCGAGATACTTCTCCATCAGCTGCTGGGCGTTGCCCCGCGGCCGATTATTGCCACCATCGAAGTTTGGATTGCGGCCCGGGGGACGCGGTTTACCACCGCCGCCGCCGCCGTTACGTCCGCGCTGACGTCCCTTCATGTGATTCTGCTTATATTCATTCAAGTGGTTAAAGACCCAGGAAAAGCCCCAAATGAGACGTCCGCCCTCAACGTTTGGCGCGGCGCGGAGCCACGACAGCACGGCTTTTTTTGGGGGTGGCACGCAGGCGGCAAATCCAACCGCCCTTTCTGCGAAATTCACTGCGCTTCGAACGTCGAAGCCTTACCCCTCTGGGCGATGAGAATTTCGCTCTCCGAGTTCAAATCTAGTGTCCCAGGAGGCGATGTCCAAGCCTTTTTTGCGAGTCTAGAGGGTTAGATTTCCACAAAAATCAGCCTGGCCGGGCCACTAAGACCCGTGTTTTGCCGCCGAGGTCGGAAATGCGCGATTCAGGGTCGAATCCGCTGCCCTGGAGCAAATTTTCCACAGCTTCGGCCTGGGTCGCACCAATCTCCAGCAGCAATCTACCGCCTGGCGCGAGGCGCGGCTTTGCCGCCGGAATAAGCGCCCGGTACGCCGCGAGTCCATCCGCGCCGGCGAAAAGAGCGGCCGGCGGGTCGTAAAGCGCGACGTCCGGAGCGAGACTCGCCGCCTCATGCTGCGCGATGTAAGGCGGATTGCTGACAATGAGATCGAATTCCTCGTCGATTCCATCCGCCCAGTTGTTTTCGCGGAACGCCGCGCGGCCCGTCAGTCCTAACCGCTCCGCGTTTTGACGCGCAGCCGCGACGGCCTCCGGTGCGATATCGACGCCGATCCCCGAGGCGTCTTTCCATTCGGTCAAAATGGCAATGAGTATGCAGCCTGTTCCGGTGCCGAGATCCAGAATCCGGCGGGGCCCAGGGTACGTCTCCCTGAGTCCGACGACTGAGGAGACGAGCGTTTCCGTGTCCGGGCGCGGATCGAGCGTCGCGGCGTTCAAGCCGAACTCCAGCCCCCAGAACTCGCGGCGCCCGAGAATACGCGAGACGGGTTCACGGCGAAGGCGCCTCGCGGCATGGGACGCGATCCGCGTCACGTGTTCCGGAGCCAACGCGACGTCCGTTCTGGCAAAGAGCAGCGACGGTTCCAGGCCGACCGCGGCCCCCACCAGAAGCCGCGCATCCAGACGCGGCGTATCGAGGCCGGCGGCAGCGAACTGTGCTGTCAGGTCGTTGACGGCGCCGCCAATGGTCCCGTCGTGCGGCATCGATTTCTAGTTGAGCGCCGCGAGACGCTCGGCTTGGTCCTCAGCCGTGAGAGCGTCAACCAATTGATCGAGCCCGCCGCCCTCCATCACTTCGTGAATGTTGTAGAGCGTCAAGTTGATGCGGTGGTCGGTGACGCGGCCCTGCGGAAAATTGTAGGTCCGGATCCGCTCGGAACGGTCGCCGCTTCCCACCTTGCTTTTGCGATCGGCCGCGCGCGCGGCATCCACCGCTTGCCGCTTCACGTCGTAAAGGCGCGCACGCAGGATGCTCATCGCGCGATCGCGGTTCTTATGCTGGGACTTCTCTTCCTGGCACTTCACGAAAAAGCCGGTCGGGATATGCGTGATACGCACGGCACTCTCGGTTTTATTGACGTGCTGACCACCCGCGCCTTGCGAACGCATGGTCTCGATCCGCAAGTCATCCGGATTGATCTCAATGTCGACCTCTTCGGCCTCCGGCATCACCGCCACCGTCGCGGCGGAGGTATGAACGCGTCCGCTGCCTTCGGTTTCCGGAACGCGCTGAACGCGGTGCACCCCTGACTCGAACTTGAGCCGCGCAAAGACATTGCGTCCCGTGACATTCGCGATGGCTTCCTTGAAGCCGCCCAGGCCGGTTTCGTTCAAATCGACGATCTGGAACTTCCAGCCCTTTTGGTTCGCGTAGCGTTCGTACATGCGGAAAAGCTCGGCGGCGAAAAGCGCGGCCTCTTCGCCGCCTGTTCCAGCCCGGACTTCGAGAATTGCATTCTTCGCGTCCGCCTCATCTTTCGGGATAAGTGCGATCTGGACCTTCTGTTCCTGCTCCGCCACCAGGGGCTTTAGCCGATGATATTCCTCCTCGGCCATCGCTTTCATATCCGCGTCGCCGCTCTCGACCAGGGCTTTCGCCTCCTCGAATTCCTTTTGAAGACGGCGCAGCGCCTGGATTTCCTCGACCACCGGGCCGATATCCGAGAATTCCTTGGAGAGTTGCGCGAACTTCTGCCCCGTCGCATTGATCATCAACGCTTGGAGCTCGTCATAGCGTCCGAGAAGCCGGCTCAGATTTTCGTCAAGACTCATGAGCTGAACGCGGACAGCGCCGCCTCTAAGTTGTTTTGGGCGACGACCGATTGCTCGCCTGTGGTCAGATTGCGCACGGTCGCGGTGCCGTCGCGCGCTTCATCGCCGCCGATGATCACGGCCGCGGCCGCTTTGATTTTGTCGGCGCGATTCATGCGCTTCTTCATATTGCCAGTGTAGCCGACGTCCACGATGACCCCGGCCTTGCGCAAGCGCGCGGCAAGCGCCTGTACGACCGCCTCTTCGGCCTCGCTGACTGGGATCAAGGCGATAGGCCGCGGCGCCGCGGGAGTTTCCTTCAAGAGCATCGACAGCCGCTCGACGCCGGCCGCCCAGCCTACGCCCGGCGTTGCCGGGCCGCCCATTTGGCCAATGAGACCATCATAGCGGCCGCCGCCCATCACCGTCCCCTGTGCACCCAGCGCATCGGTCGTGAACTCGAATGCGGTGTGACAGTAGTAGTCCAAGCCGCGCACCAGCGCGGGATTGATTTTGTACGCGATCCCGAGTGCGTCGAGCCCGGCTTTCACCTTCTCGAAGAAAGTGCGCGACGTCTCGTTGAGATAGTCGGACAGCAAAGGGGCCTCCGCGACGGCCGCGCGGTCTCCAGGATCCTTGGAGTCGAGAATGCGCATTGGGTTGCGCTCCAGGCGCTCAACGCTCTCCGCCGACAGTTTGTCTTTCCGCGCGGTCAGGTAGTTCACCAGCACTTCGCGATAGGCGGCGCGGCTTTCCGGATCGCCGAGGGAGTTCAGCTCCAGCGTGATCGCGCCCGACAGTCCCAATTCCGCGAGAATGTGGTGTCCCAGGCCGATTGATTCCACATCGGCCTGCGGGCCTGCAACGCCCAGAAGTTCGACGCCGATCTGGTGGAACTGGCGCTGGCGTCCCTTTTGCGGGCGCTCATGCCGGAACATCGGTCCGCGATAGAAAAATTTCAGCGGCGTTTGTTGCGCAAGACCGCCCTCGATAAACGCGCGCGCCACGCCCGCGGTCCCTTCGGGACGCAAAGTGATCCGTTCGCCGCCCTTGGTCTCGAAGGTGTACATCTCCTTCGTGACGATATCGGAGGTTCCCCCGAGGGTCCGCGTGAAAACTTCCGTGAACTCGAAGATGGGTGTCGCGATTTCGCCGTAGCCGTATCGCTTGGCGATTTCGAAGGCGCGGTCCTCCACATGCCGGTGACGAAGAACGTCATCGAACATCAAATCATGGGTGCCGCGGACCGATTGGAGATTAGACACGATGATTTTCCACTGATGATGAAAGCCGGTGGCGAGCCGAAAGGCCCGCTACTCGGCGGCGTGCGGCTTATGCTCGCCGGCGGCGGCCTTGGCGGCCTCCATCTCGGCGGCTTTTTTCTCGACGAGCTTCACGATGTGCTCGATCTTGCTTTCATCGTCGATGTTATGATCGGCGATCCCGCCGATATACATCTTGTGACTGCCGTTTCCGCCGCCCGTCAGGCCGATATCGGTTTCCCGGGCTTCCCCAGGACCGTTCACGACGCAACCGATAATCGACAAGGATACCGGCTGAGCAATGTGCGAAAGCCGCTGTTCGAGGATTTCGACAGTCTTAATGACGTTGAAGCCCTGACGCGCGCAGCTCGGGCAGGAGACGATACGCACGCCGCGATGGCGCAGGTCCAGCGACTTCAGCATGTCGAAACCGACGCGCACTTCTTCCACCGGGTCAGCGGACAAAGAAACGCGAATCGTGTCGCCGATCCCGGCCCACAAAAGAGAGCCGATCCCGATCGAAGATTTTACCGTACCTGAACGAAGCCCGCCGGCTTCCGTGATGCCGAGGTGCAAGGGGTAATCGCACGCTTCCGCCAACGCATGATACGCGGCGACCGCGAGGAACACGTCCGACGCTTTGACGCTGATCTTGAATTCACGAAAGTCGTTGTCTTCCAAAATCTTGGCGTGTTCGAGCGCGCTTTCGACCATGGCTTCTGGGCACGGTTCGCCGTAGCGCTCCAACAGATGCTTCTCCAAGCTACCGGCGTTGACGCCGATACGCATCGAGCAGCCGTGATCCTTCGCGGCCTGCACGACTTCTTTCACGCGCGCGGCCGACCCGATATTGCCCGGATTGATGCGCAGACAAGCGGCACCCGCCTGCGCGGCCTCGATGGCGCGCTTATAGTGGAAGTGGATGTCGGCCACGATCGGCACCGACACCTGCTTGATGATGTGCTTGAGCGCCGCGGTCGACTCTTCGTCGGGGCAAGAGATGCGCACGATGTCCGCGCCCGCCTGCTCCGCCGCCCGCACTTGGGCCACCGTCGCATCCACATCGTGCGTCAGGGTAGTGGTCATCGTCTGCACGCTGATCGGCGCGCCGCCGCCCACGGCAACTTTGCCGACATGGATCTGGCGGGACTTCCGACGATGGATATCGCGATACGGACGCAGGCTCATGACACTCACTTTAGGGACACTCGGCCCTCGTGAGCGGCTTATACCGCAAAACGGCCCGCCTCCAAAGCGGCAAGCGGAGCGTGATTACCTAATTAACTGAAGGTGTTGGCGTCGCTGGCTTGGGCGGTGAGGCGGCCGGGGGTGAGACCTCGGGCGCCTTGGGCGGCGCCGTTGAGGAGGAAGGCGGCGCTTCGGGCTTCGCCGGCGCGGGTGTAACAGGGCCTGCCGGTGTGCTCGCAGCCGAGGGCGCCGGTGCGCCGGAGGGAGGTTTGGCGGCGGGAGCCGCCGTTGGCGTCGCGGCCGGGGCCGGGACCGGGGCCGTCGCGGCGGTCTTCAATTTTTGCGGGTCAAGCGCAACCCCGCGCGCGAACAGCCCCGCGTCGAGCGGCGGCATCGCCTTGCCGTTCACGAGAATTTCAAGGTCGCTGGCGTTGGCCGTCACGAGCGTCGTCACCCCCTGCTCCGGAAGGCGGAGGACCTCTTCTTTTCTCAGGAACTGCGTACGCTCGGCGGATTTGGCATCGCGTAAGGTAATCCAGACGTCGGCTTTGGCGCGCAGTTCGACCACGTCGGTCAGGACGGGAAGACCGGCGGCCGGCAGAGGCGTTGTCGGCGGAGTCACTGCGGCGGTTGGGACCGGCGCGATGGGGGCACCTTCGAGGGTTTTTCCATCGCTCGTAATCACCGTCTCGTCGGGGCGCGGCGCCAGGTCAAGCCCGTCGCCCGGCGAAGCCTCGGATGGCGCCGGCGCAGCCGTCACCGGCAGCGCCGCTTCAATATTGTTGGGATCGGCAATGGCGGCAAGACGATCGGGCACTTCCTGAATGAGTTCAACAGCGCTGCGGTCCGATCCCGCGATCGAGAACCAAACGCCGTACACCAACATCCCGGCGACAACCGCCATCAAAAGAAGACTGCCCGATGGCAGCGCTGAGTCGGACGTCGGCATCTGAAACTCGAATGCCGATTTGTGCTGCACGCCGGCGCTCTCTTCCTTGTAGCGGCGCACGATCTCATCGCCATCGAGCCCCAGGTGATCGGCATAGGCACGCACGAAACCAATGGCATAGGCCTGACCAGGCAGGTCTTCGTAGCGCCCGTCTTCGATTGCGACGAGGTAGTTGTAGCGGATATGGAGTATGTCGGCGATGCGCTGCAGGTCTTTGCCAAGGCGCATGCGGGTCGCGCAGAGGAGCTTTCCCAACTCCGTGGGACCGGCATGCATCGGCGCTTCGGGCGGCATCTCTTTTGCCCCGAAACCCAGGAATGGCCTGCTCGACCCGTCGCTCTCGTGTGAGCTCGTCATATCCCCCAACTTGCGCGGCACTCTTGTTTTTCGGGCATAAGCCCTCGCCTCTCACGCGTGGTCGAATTTATCGGCCCAAAGGGCCAATGGGAAGTCTTGCGTTCCGCCGATATCTTAGACAACGAGCCCGCGATCGCGCGCGAAGGCCCGTAAAACCTCCCGTAGCGAGGTTTCAGGGGATGTGAGGCGGCTCTTTACGAACGATTCGAGTTCGGAAAGCACCGCACTGCGGATCGCGGCGCGTACCGGACCGATTCCTGCCGCGGACATCGAGAGATTTCTGAACCCCAGCGCGATCAACGTCAGCGCATCCAAAGGTGAGCCGGCCATCTCGCCGCAAATCGAAACCTCAACGTTGCTCGCGGCGCAGCGAGCGGCGACGCCCCAGAGCATATTGAGCACCGCCGGCGAGAGCGTATCGTAGCGGTTGGCGAGCCGCGTATTGCCGCGGTCGGCGGCAAACACGAACTGCATCAAGTCGTTCGTTCCGATCGAAATGAAGTCGGTATGCTTCACCAGGCCATCGAGCTGCCACAGCAATGACGGCACTTCGAGCATGGTGCCGACCTTGGCGGAAAGCGGTGCGCGGCCGCCCTGCTTCAGATGCCGCTCAAGTTCCATCGTGAAAATCTGGCGCGCGGCCTGGAATTCCGAGACGGTCGCGATCATCGGAAACATCACACGGAGATGACGCCCCGCTGTCGCTTTGATGAGCGCGCGAAGTTGCTGACGCAGCAAAGATGGCCTGTCCAACGTCAGGCGGATCGAGCGCCATCCCATCGCCGGATTGTCCTCCGGCGCCTGCGCCGAGGAGGCCGCGATCTTGTCGCCACCAACATCCAACGTGCGGAATGTCACGGGGCGGCCGTTCGCGCCATCGAGCACTTGCTTGTATAGCGTCTCCTGCGTCTTTACGTCCGGCAATTGAGGCAAAGCCAGGAAAGGCATTTCGGTGCGATATAAACCGATGCCGTCGGCATTGGTTTCCGTCAGCCCATGCATATCGAGAAGGAACCCGGCGTTCAAATTCAGAGTGACCTTCACGCCGTCGCGCGTAACTGCGGGCAAATCGCGAATGGCCGCGTAAGCGGCCTTCTGCTTGGTGCGCGCATCGACCGCGGCAGTGTAGAGGTCCACGACTTCTTCGGACGGCCGCAGGACGACCTGACCGGCATTGGCATCAAGGACGATCTGGTCGAAGGCGTCGATGCGCGTCAGCGCGCCTTGCACCTGGGCCACGACAGGCAGATCCAACGCCTTTGCGACCACCGCCGCGTGCATGGTTGGCGAACCTTCCTCCATGACGAGGCCCTTCAGTCTGCGCCGGTCGTAATCCAGAAGCTCGGTCGGTCCGATGGAGCGGCACACGAGAATGGCGTTGTCGGGCAGCTCTCCGCGCATGCCGCCCCCGGCGAGAATGCTGAGCAGACGGTTTGCGAGATCGTCGAGATCCTGCAGACGCTCGCGCAGGATCGGATCGTTCACCTGCATCATGCGCACGCGCGTATCGTCATGCACCTTCTGGACCGCGGCTTCGGCCGTCAGGCCGGAGGCAATCACTTCCAAAATCCGGCTGATCCAGCCGCGATCGTCCGCGAACATGCGGTAGACTTCGAGAATATCGCGATAACCGTCAGCAAAATCGTCGCCGTGCGCGCTATCGATCAGGGCATCGACTTCGCTACGTAGCGTATCGAGTGCCGCCTGCAGACGCTGCTCCTCGACGACCGGATCATCACTGACCAGACGTCCAATGCGAATGTGCGGCTTGTGCATCACCGCAACGCCGATCCCGACACCCGGATTCAGCGACACGCCCGTCAGGCGGATGTGCAGCAACGCGTTCCCTTCGGACTGGAACAGCTCTTCGCGGCGGACGATTTGAGTCGCGGCCATCAGCTCCGCGATCACCATCGCAACCGTCTCGAGGGTCTCCACTTCCCAGTCGTTGAAGGGGCGTTCCTCGCGCGTCTGCACCACCAGCACGCCGATCACGCGCCCCGCCTGTATCATCGGAACGCCCATGAGGGAGCGGAAGAAATCTTCACCCGTTTCCGGACGATAAACGAATTGGGGATGCGACCATGCGTCCGCGAGCGCCAGAGGCCGGGCGTGAGCCGCGATTTCCCCGACGAGACCTTCGCCGACGCGCAGACGGGTCAAGTGCACGGCCTTTTGCGACAGACCGAAGGTGGCGAAGAGCTCCAGCACTTCACCGGCGCGCATCACATAGCAGGAGCAGACATCCGCTCTCAGGTCGTTCGCGATCAGCGCCACGACCTTGTCGAGACGTTCCTGGACGGCGCCAATGCCGGCCATCACGTCGCGCAGGCGCGATAACATGCGCCGCAGATCAGCGGCGCTGAAGCCGCTCATGACACGGAACGCGCAGCCAACGCCGCGTTCGCTTGCGCGATGATCTCGGACAGAATATTGGCCACCGGCTCTTCGCGCGTCACCATGCCGACGCTCTGTCCCGCCATCAGCGATCCGTTTTCGACATCGCCGTCGATGACCGCGCGGCGGAGCGCGCCGGCCCAGTAGTGTTCGATTTCGAGCTGCGCCGCCGTCTGATCGAGCTCGCCGCGCTCGAACTTTTCCAGTACCTCGCGCTGCTTTTCCATGAAGGATTCGGTCGCCTTATTGATTAGCGCGCGCACGGGGATTACGGGAAAGCGTTTATCCAACTGTACCGAGGGCATCGCTTCGCGCGCCGAAGCCTTGATGAAAGCTTCCTTGAACTTTGGATGCGCGATGCTTTCGCTCGCGCACACGAAACGCGTGCCCATCTGGACGCCTGAGGCGCCCATCTCGAGGTACGACGCGACAGCCTCGCCCCGGGCGATGCCGCCGGCGACGAAGACCGGCACGTCACGGATGACCGGCAGGATCTCCTGCGCCAGCACCGACGTCGACACCGGGCCGATATGCCCGCCGGCCTCGGAGCCTTCCACCACAATGGCGTCGGCGCCGCTCCTGATCAGCCGTTTCGCGAACGACGCAGCCGGGGCGAAGCACACGACCTTCGCGAAGGTCTTCGCCTTCTTCATCGCCTCGCCGGGCGACACGCCGGCCGCGAACACGACGTGCGTGACCTGATTGGCGGCGCACACTTCCACCAGTTCGATAAGCTGGGGATGCATTGTGATGAGGTTGACGCCGAAGGGCTTGCTGGTCAGCGCTTTCGTCGCCTTGATTTCGGCGTCCAGGAGCGCCGGAGTCATCGAGCCGCACGCGATCACACCGAAGCCGCCGGCATTCGATATGGCCGCGACGAGGTGCCGCTCGGACACCCAAGACATCGCGCCGCACATGATCGCGACCGGGCACTCCAGAAAGTCCGTCCCGCGCTTCCACAATGCAGCCAGACGCGGGCTTACCTCCGCGGCCGGTACCGGCGCGGTCGGGCTTTGGGTTTCTTTTGCGACCGCGTCCGACACCATTTCAGATCCTGTCTTTTAAGCCGCGTCGAGGCCGTAGGCGGTATGGAGTGCCCGAAGCGCGAGTTCGGTGTACTCCTCGCTGATCAGCACACTCACTTTGATCTCGCTGGTAGAGATGATGTGGATGTTGATCTTGCGGTCGGCCAGCGCCTTGAACATCGTCTGCGCGACACCGGCATGGCTGCGCATGCCGACGCCGATCACAGACACCTTCACGACGGACTTATCCGTGACGATGGAGGCGTAAGGAACCTTCATGTTTTCCTTGATCACCTTCAGGGCGCGGTCGAGCTCGCCGCGGCTGGTCGTGAACGTCAGGTCGGTGGTGCCTTCGCGGCTCGTATTTTGCACAATCATGTCGACGTTGATGTTCGCGTCCGCGAGCGGTCCGAAAATTGAAGCCGCGACGCCCGGCTGGTCCTGAACGCCAACGAGCGTGACCTTCGCTTCATCGCGGCTGTAGGTGATGCCGCTTACCAGTTCTTTTTCCAAGATCTCATCCTCGTCACAAACCAAAGTCCCGGGGGCATCACTGAAGCTCGACAGCACCTGCACCCGCACGCGATGCTTCATCGCCATCTCAACGGAGCGCGTCTGGAGCACCTTGGCGCCGAGGGATGCGCTTTCCAGCATCTCCTCATAGGTGATTTTATCCAGCTTGCGCGCGCTCGCAACGATCCGCGGATCGGTCGTGTAAACACCGTCCACGTCAGTATAAATGTCACAGCGGTCAGCCTTGACGGCGGCCGCGACAGCTACGGCCGTCGTATCGGACCCGCCGCGGCCGAGGGTGGTGATACGGTTTCCGGCGGTCACGCCCTGGAAACCTGCGATCACCGCGATCTCGCCCGCCTCCATGCAGCGGATGAGGCCTTCGCCGTCGATCGATTCAATGCGGGCCTTGCCATGGGCGTCGTCGGTGGCGATTGGGATCTGCCAACCCGTCCACGAGCGCGCCTTCATGCCAAGCTCCTGCAAGGCGATCGCGAGCAGGCCCGTCGTCACCTGCTCGCCCGTTGAGACGACCGCGTCATATTCCCGCTGGTCGTGCATCGGG
Source organism: Rhodospirillaceae bacterium (assembly GCA_041905525.1). Classification (GTDB taxonomy): domain Bacteria; phylum Pseudomonadota; class Alphaproteobacteria; order Rhodospirillales; family Rhodospirillaceae; genus SHVO01. Next base: position 30,056 of record JAYRKY010000027.1, on the reverse strand, counting down.
GAGATTTCGTTACAGTAGGCGACCAACTGATTGGTGACGCCCGACATCGCCGAGACCACCACGGCCACTTGATTGCCGCGCTCGACCTCGGCCTTTACGCGCTTGGCCACATTCTTGATGCGGGCGATATCGCCCACCGACGTTCCGCCGAATTTCTGAACAATCCGCGCCATTATCTAACTTCTCTAAACTGTTATGTGCCCAGCCCAAGAGGCCGGCAATGGTCCGCGCCGCCGCCCAACGTCTTCCAAGTGAGGAAAAGCCCGCCCTTCGGCACCGAAAGGGCGCGTATAAATAGCCAATGCACCCCCGTCAAACAAGGGTTGGGGCCAGGTTTTTTCCCTGACCGCAATCACCCATTTGCCGCTCCTTTTCAGGGCCTTATAGTCACTGCCATGCAAACCACGGCATCATCTGAGGAAGTCGCCAAGTTCTCCGCCCTGGCCGACACCTGGTGGGACCCCGCCGGGCCGTTCCGCCCGCTCCATAAATTCAACCCGGCGCGGCTCGCCTTCATCCGGGACCGGCTTGTGGCCCATTTCGGCCGGGATCCCGAGGCGCTTACCCCCTTTTCCGGGCTGCGTTTGCTCGATATCGGCTGCGGCGGCGGCCTCATTGCCGAACCGATGGCCCGGCTCGGATTTGCCGTTACCGCCATCGACGCTTCGGAAGAGAACATCGGTACCGCGCGCATCCATGCGGAGCGCATGGGCCTGACGATCGATTATCGCGCGGCGATGCCCGAGAACTTGGGAGGCGAGACCTATGACGCCGTCCTCGCCCTCGAGGTCATTGAGCATGTCGCCGACGTGGATGCCTTTTGGCAGGCGACGGCGTCCCTTGTGAAACCTGGCGGGGCGTTGATCGCCGCCACATTGAACCGGACGATGAAGTCTCTGGCGCTCGGCAAGATCGGCGCGGAGTATGTTTTGCGCTGGGTGCCCGCCGGCACCCATGACTGGCGCAAATTCGTGCGGCCAAGCGAAATGGTGCGCGCGCTACGCGCCAACGGTCTCGCGGTCGGCGCGCTCTCGGGGATTACCTACAATCTTTTCTTGGATCGCTGGCAGGTCACGGACGATCTTTCCGTCAACTACATGGCCTTTGCGAAGAAACCGGCGTGACATTCCGCGAGAAATGCTGGCGCATCGTTTTCCGCCACGACACGCTGGGCGGCCGGCTTTTTGATATTTCTCTCATCGCCGCTATAGCTTTGAGCGTCCTTGTGGCGATGCTGGATTCCGTGGCCTCCATCCACGCCGAACATGGCGACTTGCTCTACGCGCTGGAATGGGCGTTCACCATTCTCTTCACCATCGAGTACATTTTCCGCCTCTCCATCGTGAAAGACCCGGTGCGTTATGCCACCAGTTTCTACGGCATCATCGATGTGATGGCGGTGCTTCCCTCCTATATAGGCCTGTTCGTGCCCGGCGCTCAGTTCATGATTGTGCTGCGCGTGCTGAGAGTCCTGCGGATCTTCAAGATCCTTCATATGGATCAATATGTGGAAGAGAGCGGTATCCTCATGACCGCGCTTCAGCGCAGCGGCCGGAAGATCCTCGTTTTCCTTCTCACCATCGTGACGGTTGTGACGGTCTTTGGCGCGCTCATGTATCTGGTGGAAGGACCCGAGAGCGGTTTCACGAGTATTCCCATGTCGATGTACTGGGCGGTCGTGACCGTTGGCACCGTCGGCTACGGAGATATCTCGCCGCTGACTGCACTGGGCCGATTTATCACATCCGTTCTGATCCTGATCGGCTACGGCATCATCGCCGTCCCCACGGGCATCTATGCAGCGGAGCTATTCGGCGCGGCCAAACAGGGCCGCGACGCGCGCACGTGCGGCGGCTGCGGCACCGTGGGACATGATCCTGACGCGGCGTTTTGCCGCCGATGCGGGCATGCTTTGACGCAGCAAGTCACTGCGCCCGTGGCGCCAACTTAGGCGTCCGCCTTGCGCTTGCCGGGGATCGCATACACTTCGATGCCCTCGTCCAGAAGCTTCTTTGCGTCTTCCTTCGACGCGTTTCCGTAAATGCCGCGGGCCTTGCCCTCGCCGTAGTGGATGCGCCGGGCTTCCTCCGGAAACTTCTCGCCGACGTTCTCGAAGTTTTTTTCGATCACGTCGCGGAGTTCCTTCAGCGCGGCGTTGGCTTTGTCCATCGCGGCTTCAAGTTCGCCCTGTTCGGCTGAAGCCGCCTGGGCTGCTTCATCGGACTTCGCAATGCGCGGCGCCATCGGCGCTTTTTGCACCTTCTTGCTGCCGCAGGTCGGGCATGTGACTTCGCCGGCCTTGATCAGCTTTTCCACAACGTTGCTGTTGCGAAACCACGATTCAAAGCGGTGTTCGCGCTCGCAGTTCAGATCATAGAGGATCATTGAGCGGCGGCCGCCGGTGTTATTGCCGGAGCAAAAGAAGCGTCCCGCGCAATCGCCGGAACACGTCCGCGCGCACTGGCGACTTCCGCGGGGTCGATCACCGCTGAGATGAACCCTGGTTCGGTCCCCGCGTCCGCCAGCACCTCGCCCCACGGATTGACGATCAGCGAATGACCGAACGTTTGCCGCCCGCCCGCATGCGTTCCGGTTTGGGCCGGAGAAACGACAAAGCAGCCGGTCTCGATGGCCCGCGCCCGTTGCAGGACATGCCAGTGCGCCTCCCCGGTGCGGCGCGTGAAGGCCGCCGGGATCGTCAGGAACTGCGCGCCCGATTGCGCGAGGTGCCGGAACAGATGCGGGAACCGCAGGTCGTAACAGATAGAGAGCCCCAACCGGCCCCACGGCAGATCGACAAGAACCGCCTGATGACCGGCGGTGAAAGTCGCGCTCTCGACATATTTTTCGCCGTTTCCAAGGTCCACATCGAACATGTGGATCTTGTCGTAGGCCGCGGCGATGTTCCCTTCGGGAGTCACGACATACGTCCGGTTCGCAATCTTGCCGTCCGGCAGTTTTACGGAGAGGCTGCCGCAGTGCAGCCAAGTCCGTAGGTCCTGCGCCAGACCGCGAAACGCCTTCAGAGCCAAATGCTCGGATTCCGGCATTGCCTTCGCGGTGATGTTGTCCTTGCCCCATTCCATCATGGAGACGTTCTCGGGCATCAGGACAAAGTTCGCTCCGTCGGCGACGGCGTCCCGCGTCAGCTTGCTGGCGGCGGCGATATTCGCCGCCATGTCGTTGGTCGCGTTGACCTGAATACAGGCCGCTTTGAACTTCGGTGTGCTCATGTCCCGGGTTTTAGCATGGGATCGAGCCGCCCCGCAGCATCAAGTGCGTATAGGTCGTCGCACCCGCCCACGTGCGTGCCGTTGATGAAGATTTGCGGCACCGTCCGCCGCCCGCCCGAGCGCTCCAGCATCTCGGCGCGGCGCGCGCCGTCCCCCGAAACGTCAATTTCTTCAAATCCAACGGCTTTTCGGCTCAAAAGCGCCTTGGCGCGGCTACAATAGCCGCAGTACGGAGAGGTATAGATTTCGACCTGGGGCACGGGGGTTCTCGTCCTAAGATGCGGAGACGGTACACCAGCTAGATGGGAGCGGAAGGGGTCTTTGACAATCGCACGTATCGCGCTTTTGACTCCGCCCGCCGAGGGCGAGGTCCTGGCGAAAATCCTGAAGGATCACAACCCGGCTGCGGAGATCTCGCAGATCAGCGAACGCGCGGCGCTTGCCGAATTGGCCGGGAAGGACCTGAGCGGCACACGCCTCGTCTCTTTCTGCTCGCCCCTGATTGTCCCGCCCGAACTTCTTCAGGCCCTGCCCGGGCCGGCCTACAACTTTCATCCCGGACCGCCGGACCGTCCCGGGCGGTATCCCTCCGTCTTCGCGATTTATGAGGGCGCGGCCCACTACGGGGTCACGGTCCACGAGATGGTCGATAAAGTGGATGCGGGACCTATCGTCGCCGCCGAATGGTTCGCCATCCCCGCCCTAGCAACCGTCGAAGATCTGGAGGCTCTCGCTCTCGAGCAACTCCTTCGCCTGTTCCATCGCCTCGGGCCTTTCCTTGCCACACATACGAGCGCACTGCCGCGCGTGTTCATTCCCTGGAGCGGGACCAAACGCACGAAGGCGGATTGCGAAGCGTTGTGCACCCTGCCACCTGGTCTCTCGCCGGAAGAAATCGCTTTGCGCCGACGGGCCTGCGGCACGCTCCTGCGGCCCTAGACAGCTAGATCGCGTCGGCGGGATTTGGCACCCGCGCCAGCGCCAGCACGTCCACTGCTTTCGCACCGGCCTGGATCAAGGCGAGCGCGCAGGCATTGGCCGTGGCGCCGCTCGTGAGCACGTCATCCACCAACACGATACGCTTGTTTACGATGTCACGAGACTCCCGAACCGCGAAGGCTTTGGCGACATTACGTTGCCGCTCTCTCCGCGACAGGCCGCCCTGCGGGGGCGTCCGTTTGATGCGAACAAGCGTATCTGCGGCGACGGGAATCGCGGCAAGGCCGCCGACGGCGCGCGCGAGGAGCGCAGACTGATTGTAGGCGCGCATCAACAAACGCCACCGGTGCAGCGGCACCGGGGCCAGCAGGTCCGCGCCTGCGAGAATCTCAGCGCCCGCACGACACAGCCACTTTGCCAGGTGCACCGCCATATCGGTGCGATCGCCGTGCTTGAGTTTCAGGACGAGCGGCCGGCTATGCTCGTTGTAGATGAAGACCGCGCGAGCCCGTCCATAGACCGGCCGGTCTGCGACGCACGCCCCGCAGATGAGGTCTTCCGTGACCGTTTGATCCAGCGGCAATCCGCAGACGCCGCAATGGGGCGGCGTGATGAACGTGAACCGTCCAAAGCACGTCCCGCACAATTGCCCCGGCGTATCGACGATGGCGCTGCAGGAAAGGCATTGCGGCGGCAGCACGGCGTCGAGCAACAACCGCCCGGCCGCGCGGCTCGTTTCCGTCAGGCTGGTCAGTAGACCCATGCGCCCCGCTTTCTCGCCCCTGGAGAAAGTGCCATAAAACGCCCCATGACGGACAGTATGGAAGTCTTCGACAGAGCGCTGGTGCGCGCGCGGCGCGACCGGGCCGCACCGCGGCTGCACGAGGCCGATTTTCTCTTTCGGGAGAGCGCGGTACGCCTTACGGACCGCCTGCTCGACGTTACCCGAACCTTTCCGCTTGCGTTGGACCTCGGGTGCCATACCGGAATGATCGGAGAGGATCTGCGGTCCTCGCAGAAAATCGGTACCCTGGTCCAGGCGGATTTGTCGCCACGCATGGCGCAGGCGGCCATGGAGGCCAATCTATGCGCCGCCGCGTGCGCCGATGAAGAACTTCTACCGTTCGCAGCCCACTCCCTCGATCTGGTGATCAGCAATCTGTCCCTTCACTGGGTCAACGACCTTCCCGGCGCTCTTGCGCAAATCCGGGCCGCACTCCGCCCGGACGGCCTGCTGCTCGCAACGCTATTCGGAAGCGAGACACTGAAAGAACTGCGCAGCGCGCTCCTCGATGCCGAAGTCGAGATCACCGGCGGCGCCGCGCCCCGCGTCTCGCCGTTCACGGATGTTCGCGATGCCGGAAATCTTCTGACGCGGGCGGGCTTCGCCTTGCCGGTGGTGGACACGGAAACTGTGACTGTAACCTACAGCGACATGTTCAAGCTGATGGCCGACTTGCGCGCCATGGGCGAGGCCAACACCGTGCTTGAAAGACGCCGCGTGCCGACCCGGCGTGATGTGCTCCTGCGCGCGGCTACCCTTTACGCGGACCGCTTCGCCGATGACCGCGGCCGCCTCAATGCGACGTTTCAAATCATCACCATGACCGCGTGGGCACCTCACGCCTCTCAGCAAAAGCCCTTACGTCCGGGCAGCGCCTCGGCGCGCCTTGCCGATGCATTGAAAGCCACTGAGGTGGCCCTCCCCGACGCAGTACCCCTGCCACCGAAGCTCCAATGAAGTTCCACGCCCCTCTCATCGAAGGCGTCCTTGTCCAACGCTACAAGCGCTTCTTCGCCGACGTGCGTCTGCCCAGCGGTGAAATCGTGGTCGCCCACTGCGCCAATTCAGGCTCCATGCTTTCGGTAAAGGAGCCGGGCGCGCGGGTCTGGATATCCCCCGCGGCCGATCCGGCGCGGAAGCTGCGCTACACCTGGGAGCTGATCGAGGTGAATGGGACCATGGTGGGCATCAATACCGGTCATCCGAACCGGATCGTGGCGGAGGCCATTGCCGCGGGGCAGATCGAAGAGCTGAAAGGCTATGAGAGCCTCAAGCGGGAGCAGAAGTACGGAAAGAACTCCCGTATCGATATCCTGCTGGAGTCCCCGGGCCGGCCCGCCTGCTACGTCGAGGTCAAGAATGTCACGATGCGGCGCGGCTGCACCCCCGCCCATCAGACCGAATTTCCGGATTCGGTCACCGCGCGCGGCGCCAAACACCTGCTTGAAATGGCCGATATGGTCAAAAACGGCGCGCGGGCGGTCATGTTCTATCTGGTTCAACGCACCGATTGCGCCCACTTCAAGGTCGCGGGAGACATTGATCCGGCTTACGAAAATGGCCTGAAAGCGGCCCTCGCCGCCGGCGTTGAGGCCATCGGCTATAGTTGTGACGTCAGTCCGGGTGGTATAACCATCGCCCGGCCATTGACCTTGGATTTACCGGTCTAGCGCCATAGATAAGGACGGTACGAGGCGTGCAGTTAGAAAGTGCCATGAGAGAAGCAGCGATCAAGCGTCCCAGGGATGTCGAGATTCACGGTCCGGAGGCCTTCGCGGCCCTGCGCCGTTCGGGACGCCTCACGGCCGAGATGCTCGACTACATCACCGACTATGTGAAGCCGGGCGTCACCACCGACGAGATCAACACGCTCTGTCACGAATTCCACGTCAAGCACGGCGCCATCCCCGGCCCTCTCAACTATCGGGGCTACCCGAAGTCGATTTGCACGTCGATCAACCATGTGGTCTGCCACGGCATTCCGGGCGACAAGGTTTTGCGTGACGGCGATATCGTGAATATCGACGTCTCACCGATCCTGGACGGCTGGTTCGGCGATTCCAGCCGCATGTATTACGTCGGGGACGTGAAGATCAAAGCGCGCCGCCTCGTCGAGGTGACCTACGAAGCGATGATGCGCGGCATCCAGGCCATCAAGCCAGGCGCGACGCTCGGCGATGTCGGCCACGCGATCCAGTCGTACGCGGAAGCGAATCGTTTCTCGGTCGTGCGCGACTTCTGCGGCCACGGTATCGGCCGTGTTTTCCATCAGGCGCCGAATGTGATGCACTTCGGCGAACCCGGAACCGGCATGGTGCTGGAGCCCGGCATGGTGTTCACCGTTGAACCGATGATCAATGCCGGGCGTTACGACACCAAGATCCTCGAGGACGGCTGGACCGCCGTCACGCGCGACAAATCTCTGTCCGCGCAGTTCGAACATATGGTGGGCGTGACGGAGACCGGGGTCGAGATTTTCACGCTCTCGCCCAAGGGCTACACCTGCCCGCCCTACACGGCCTAACGTGCTCAAGAAGCCCCAGCAGCCCGTCATCCACGGCGCGGATGCGTTCGCGGCGATGCGCAAGGCCGGCCGTTTCACCGCGGAAATCCTGGACTACATCACCCCCTTCGTGAAGCCGGGCATTACGACCGGAGAAATCGATCAGCTTTGTCACGATTATCACATCGCGCATGGCGCGCGTCCGGGTCCGCTGGGATTTCACGGGTACCCGAATTCCGTCTGCACGTCGGTCAACGACGTTATCTGCCACGGCGTGCCCGGTGACCGCGTCCTCAAGGACGGGGATATCATCAACATCGATGTCACACCGGTCGTGGACGGCTGGTTCGGTGATTCAAGCCGCACGTTCTTTGTCGGCACGGTCAGCCGCGCGGCGCGCGAGCTTGTGAAAACAACGCATGAAGCCATGATGCGCGGCATTCGCGCCGTAAAACCGGGCGCGACGCTCGGCGATGTTGGCCACGCGATCCAGTCATTCGCCGAATCACGCGGCTATTCGACCGTGCGCGACTTCGCAGGCCATGGCATCGGCCGCACCATGCATACGGTGCCCCAAGTGCTGCACTACGGCCGGCCCGGAACCGACCTGAGCTTGGAAGCGGGCATGTTCTTCACAATCGAACCGATGCTCAATATCGGCGCACCCGAGGCGCGCATCCTTCCCGACGGCTGGACGGCGGTGACGCGCGATGGCTCACTCTCGGCTCAGTTCGAACATACAGTCGCGGTGACGGAAAAGGGCGTGGAGATCTTCACGCTCTCGCCCAGGGGCTGGCACGCGCCGCCCTACCTCTAGATCATCGGCAGTCCGGCCGGCTTTCGTCCCAGCGGAAACGCGGCATCGATCCGGCGCGTCTCTTCGTCCGTCAGAACGATCTCTCCGGCGGCGGCATTTTCAGCCGCATGCTCCGCCGAGGATGCCTTTGGAATGGCAAAGCTGTGACGCGTCAGCCAAGCCAGCGCGATTTGCCGCAGCGTGGCCCCGTGCTCGCTCGCAACTTGCGCCAACACCTGCCCGCCAGGGGAACTCTCGTCGGGAAAGGAACCGCTGCCGAAAGGGCTGTAGCCGACGAGCGCAACCTCATGCGCCCGACACCACGGCAGCACCGCGTGTTCGATCGCCCGCTCTTCAAGGTGATACAGCACTTGATTGCAGGCAATGCGATTCGGCCCCGCGATGGCGAGACATTCCTCAAGATCGTCCTCGTCGAAATTGCTGACGCCCCAGGACAGGATTTTTCCCGCGCGCACCAATGCCTCGAACGCAGCGATGGTGTCCTCGAGCGGAACGCGCCCGCGCCAGTGGAGCAAGTAGCAGTCCAAACGGTCGGTCGCGAGACGCTTCAAGGACCGTTCGCACGCACTGATCACCCCGGCGCGCGACGCATTGCTGGGCAGGACTTTCGAGACGAGGAACACATCATCACGGCGCCCCTTGATCGCTTCCGCCACGATCAATTCGGCATCGCCGTACATCTCCGCGGTGTCGATATGGCTCATACCGGCGTCCAAGCCCCGCTGCAGCGCCCTCACCGCTGATGCACGGGTGCCACGATCGATTTGCCAGGTGCCTTGCCCGATAAGGGGCACCTCGCGGCGGGACCATCCGAAGGAGCCTTTCTGCATCCGGCCAGCTTACAAAGCCTTCCCTACGCGCTCTACTACGCCGTTGCCCCGATTTGCACTTTTCCGCGCGAAGCTTTTCGAAAAACGCCTTATTCTAGAAGGGTCCAACTTGCGAGGCCCCATGGGTAAACGGCGTAAGGGATTGGAGGACGCGGCGTCGGCCGTGGCGCTGCCAGGTCTTGATGCCTCTTCGCCGGCGGTTCCGCACCACACAGGCCACCGCGATCGGTTGCGTGTACGATTCCTGAAAGCCGGTGCCGAGCAACTGCCGGACTACGAAGTTCTCGAGTTGCTGCTGTTCGGCGTCATTCCCCGCAAGGACACCAAACCCATCGCCAAGGCCCTGCTCGCGAAGTTCGGCTCGTTCGATGAGGTTCTCGCCGCGAGCTCCGAGGATTTGATGCAGGTCGACGGCATTAAAGACAGCGCGGCGGCGATGCTGAAGGCGGTGCAGGCTTCCATCCAACTTGCCCTTCAAACGCGCGTGCGGAATGCCGACGTCATTTCATCCTGGAACGACGTCCTCGACTATTGCAAGGCGCGCATGGCGCACGACGCGACCGAGCAATTCCGCATCATCTTTCTCGACCGGAAGAACAGGATTATCGCCGACGAGGCACAGCAGCGCGGCACGGTCGATCATACGCCGGTCTATCCGCGCGAGGTGGTGAAGCGCGCGCTGGAGCTCAACGCCAGCGCCTTCATCATGGTGCATAACCATCCCAGCGGCGACCCCAGACCCTCACGGGCGGATATCGATATGACGCGTAAGGTCAAAGACGCGGCGGCGGCGGTCGGGATCACCTTGCACGATCACGTCATCGTCAGCCGCGGCGGCCACGCCTCGTTTCGCGGCGATGGGTTGATCTAAGGGACGGCAGCCCTAGCGAGCGCAGCCAGCACCGCGCGCTCCGAACGCACGAGATAAGCGTCCAGCGCCTTCACAGCCGCGGCGATCCGTCCCGCTTCAAGCAGTGCGATAATCTCTTCGTTCAAATCCACGAAAGGCGCAAAGAGAAGCTCGGGGTTCTCGATCAGCCCAAAACTCAGCCGGAGCTCGGCGGCGATCTTCTCATAGAGAGCGGCGAGACGCGGACTGTCCGCGAACTCGACGATGGCGGCGTGGAAAGTCATGTTCGCGCTACCTACACCTTGCCAGTCTTTCTTCTTGCGGCATGCGGTCGCTTTATCGACGGCGGCGCGCATTCGCCGCACTGCGGGGTGCTCCGGGAAGGCTTGCGCCAGCGCCTGCCCTTCGATCAAGCGGCGCACGCGGTAGATATCGACGATCGACTCCATCGTCGGTGTGGCGACGAACACGCCGCGGTTCGGCTCGTGGCGGAGCAGGCCCTCGGCCGTCAAAAGCCGAAATGCTTCGCGCAACGTATTGCGCGAAACCGTCAACTCGGCGCTCAGGCTGGTCTCGGACAGCCGCTGCCCGGGCCGGAAAGCGCCCGCGATCAAAAGATCGCGGATCTGGCCGGCGATCCGGGGCGCCAACATGACGACTGCTTCCCGCATCAGTCTTCTAACCTATTCCTACCAAAGAGTTTTCTAGCGCGCCGAGGAGCCCCAGGGCCTGCATCATTATTGTTGAGTTATATCACATTATTGTTCAACAATATTCAGCGCCATCCCATGGCCAGCAGGGGGATCGTAGAGTGCAGGACCAACCATCGCCGCCCGCGGCGCCCACCGCCGCCTCCCGGCGCGCCTCCCTCATGGGCGCGATCTTCCTGATGGCGACATCGGCCATCGGGCCGGGGTTCATTACGCAAACCGCAACCTTCACGATCAAGTTCGGCGCCGCCTTTGCCTTCGCCATCCTTGTTTCGATTCTCATCGACTTTGTCGTTCAGCTGAACATCTGGCGCATCGTAACCCTCACCCGCATGCGCGCGTCCGACATCGCCAACGCCGCCATCCCCGGCACGGGCTATGCCCTCGCCGTCCTCGTGATCGTGGGCGGCCTGTTCTTCAACATCGGCAACATCGCCGGAACCGGGCTCGGACTGAATGCGCTCATGGGTCTTGATCCAAAGCTCGGGGGCGCGGTCAGTGCGCTGCTCTCCATCGCGATTTTTCTGTCGCGCCGCGCCGGCGTGGCGCTCGACCGGCTCATCGTCATCGCCGGATTGATGATGATCACCTTGACGCTCTTCGTCACGTACACCTCGGCCCCGCCGCTGGGCGAAGCACTCCGTCAGACGATACTGCCCGACACCATCGACTTTCCCGCGATTATCACCATCGTCGGCGGCACGGTCGGCGGCTATATCACCTACGCGGGCGCGCACCGTTTGCTGGACAAAGGGATCGTTGGGATCGAACGCCTGGCCGAGGTCAACCGTGCCGCGCTCACGGGCATCGCGGTCACCGGCGTCATGCGCTACGTCTTGTTTCTGGCGGTCCTGGGCGTGGTGGCTGGCGGTGTCGCCATCGATCTGACCGGCGCGACAGCCAACCCGGCCGCCCAAGCCTTCGAGGCGTCGGCCGGCCAGTTGGGGCTGCGCATCTTCGGCGTCGTCCTCTGGGCGGCCGCCATCACCAGTGTCATCGGCGCGGCCTACACATCGGTTTCCTTCATCACTGTCTTCAAGAAAGACATCACGGAGCGCGGGCGAAACTTCGCGACCGTGGCCTTCATCACCCTTTCGCTCGTCAGTTATGTGCTTGTGGCGACTCCGCCCGCGACAATGCTGGTATTCGTCGGCGGATTGAACGGGCTCATTCTTCCCATCGGCCTTACGATCTTCATTTACGCGGCGTGGGCCCGCAGCGACTTGATGTCCGGCTACCATTATCCGCGCTGGCTGCTCGCACTCGGCGTCTCGGCTTGCGCGCTGACCTGGTATATGGCGTACGCCTCGTTCGGCCCCATTTTCGCAATGCTCACCGGCTGAGGGGAGGCATCATGACGGCCATCGATCTCAATAGCGACCTCGGCGAAAGCTACGGCGCCTGGCGCATGGGTGACGACAAGGCAATGCTCGCGGTTGTCTCCAGTGCCAACATCGCCTGCGGTTTCCATGCGGGCGACGCCAGCGGCATCCTTGCCACCGTGCGCGCCGCCGCGGAACAAGGCGTCTGCATCGGCGCCCACGTGTCCTATCCCGACCGCGTCGGCTTCGGCCGCCGCGACATGGATATCGCGGCCGCCGACCTCACCGCCGATGTGATCTACCAAATCGGCGCGCTGCAGGGCCTCGCCGCGGCAGCGGGCACACGCGTGAGGTATGTGAAGCCGCACGGCGCGCTCTATAACCGCATCGCCGTCGACGCCAAGCAAGGCGCCGCCGTCATCGATGCGATCAAGGCGATCGATCCCACGCTTGTGCTCCTCGGTCTCGCAAACGCGCCCATTCTTGAGCAGGCGCGAAGAGCCGGGCTCGAAGCCGTCGCCGAGGCTTTCGCCGATCGCGCCTACACGCCTGCGGGCCAGCTGGTTTCACGGAGAGAGCCGGGCGCCGTGCTTCACGATGTGGACCTCATCACGCGGCGGATGCTGCGCCTGTCCGCCGAAGGCGTGATCGAGGCCATCGACGGCAGTTCCATTCGGCTTTCGGCTCAGTCCATTTGCGTGCACGGCGATAGCCCCGGCGCGGTCACCATTGCGCGCGAGGTTCGCCGCGCCTTGGAGGCGAACGGGATCGGCATACGCCCGTTCATGCCGGACGGGCAGTCATGATTGTGTCTGGTGTCGATGCAGCCGCGCCGCGCGCGGCGCGCCTGCGATACCGCGCCGGCGCGGCCGAGCCAACCGCGGGGATTACCCCGGGATTTACCCAGGCGAACCTGATCGCCCTGCCGCGCGAGTGGGCTTACGACTTCCTGCTTTACGCCCAGCGCAATCCAAAACCCTGTCCCGTGCTCGACGTCACCGAACCGGGGTCGCCGACCACTGTCTTGGCTCCGGACGCCGATCTGCGCACCGATCTGCCGCGATACAGAATCTGGCGCAACGGCGAGCTTGCCGAAGAAGTAACGGACGCATCCGCTGCCTGGCGCGAACACCCGGATCTCGTCGCCTTCCTGATTGGCTGCAGCTTCACCTTCGAAACCGCGCTGATCGAAGCCGGCATAGAGATCCGTCACATCACCGACGGGACCAACGTCCCGATGTACCTAACCTCCCAGAGCTGCAGACCCGCCGGCCGCCTGCGCGGCAACATGGTCGTTTCCATGCGGCCCATCGCCGCATCCCGTGTCGCGGATGCCGTGTCGATTTCCGGCCGATACCCCGCGGTTCACGGCGCGCCGGTGCATGTCGGCGACCCTTCCGTCATCGGAATCCGCGACCTCGCGGCGCCCGACTTCGGCGATCCCGTGCGCATCGCGCCCGGCGAGGTCCCTGTGTTTTGGGCCTGCGGCGTAACGCCGCAAGCGGCGGTCATCGCCTCGGGCACGCCGTTCGCGATCACCCATGCGCCCGGCTATATGTTCGTCACCGACGTTCCCGACAGCGTCTATCGGATCTGATGCCGGATGCGGTTCCTCCCCGTCAACCTTTCGACGTTGCTTGTCGAGCTGACCGATCTTGAGGAGGCGCTCGCTCTTCACCGGTCGCTGCTTGGGCGCCCAATCGAAGGCGTCACGGATCTTGTCCCCGCCGCACGAACGGTGATGATTCGCTACAGGCCCGCGCTGTTGTCCGTCGCCGCGCTGATCCAGCAATTGTCCCGCCGCGATCTTTCCGACACGCAGCCGCCCAGTGCCGAGGTGGTGGAGATCCCGGTCATGTACACCGGTGAGGACCTCGACGAGGTATCTCGCCTGACAGGCCTCGATGTGCCCGAGATCATCGCGCGCCACACCGCCAGCACATTCACTGTCGCCTTTTGCGGTTTCGCGCCCGGCTTTGCCTATCTGGTCGGAGGCGATCCCGCGCTTCACGTTCCTCGCCGCCAAACACCCCGCATCAGCGTACCCGCCGGATCCGTCGCGATTGCCGGGCAGTTCAGCGGTGTCTACCCGAATGCCAGCCCCGGGGGATGGCAGATCATCGGCGAAACGCCCCTCAAGATGTGGGACCTTGGCCGCGATCCACCGGCTCTTCTTCGACCTGGCGCGCGCGTCCGCTTTTTCGACGCGGCGAAAAGCGCATTCCGAACGCCACCGGCGGAGATTGTGCCGCCTCGCGCCGCCACGCCTGCCTCCTGGCGCGTGTTGAGAAGCGATATGCCGGCCCTGTTCCAGGACATGGGGCGGGTGGCCTGTGCGGGCATGGGCGTTTCGGAATCGGGCGCGCTCGATCGCGGCGCACTGAAGAACGCCAATCGCATTGTCGGCAACGCTTCCGGCGCCCCCTGTCTTGAAGTGGGGCTGGGGACTTTTTCCTTCCGCTGCGCCGAGCCCGCGGTCATCGCGATCGCCGGCGCCGAACGTCCTGTAGAAATTCGTGGAGTTTCCGGCGAAACGCTGCGCGCGCAGCTTCATCGGCCTTTGGCCCTCGATGCCGGGGATGCCATCACCTTGGGTCCGGCGCGGCTCGGCATGCGAACGTACATCGCCGTGCGCGGAGGATTCGAGGTCCCGATGGTCCTGGGTAGCGCCTCGACCGACACACTCGCGAAAATCGGTCCGGAGCCGATCACCGCCGGTGCGGTCCTCACGGTTTGCGCCGTGCACGGACCGAGGGAGAGCGTGGAGCCCCACATCGCGCCGCCGCGCGCGTTGCCGGCGCCCGGCGATACCGTCGAACTTGATATCGTCCTTGGACCACGGACCGATTGGTTCTCCCCGGACTCTCTCACAATGCTGACAGAGCAGACCTGGCTCGTGACCCCGCGACTCAGCCGCGTCGGCATCCGCTTGGAGGGCGCCGCGCCGTTGCGGCGGCGGGACACCGCCGAACTACCAAGCGAGGGCGCGGTCGCAGGCGCCATCCAGGTTCCGCACGACGGGCAACCCGTGCTTTTCCTTGCCGATCACCCACTCACCGGCGGTTACCCCGTGATCGGGGCCGTTGCCGACTACCATCTGGATCTTTGCGGGCAAATCCCCGCGCAGGCGCGGATCAAGTTCCGCCCGATTGCTCCGTTCACCGATTTCCGGCCCTGAAGGACGCGCCCATGAAAAAAGTTCTCATCGCTAACCGGGGGGAAATCGCCGTACGTCTCATCCGCGGTTGCCATGATTACGGTGTCGCGGCGGTGGCCGTGTACGCCGATGTCGATGCAGAAGCTCCCTATGTCCAGCTTGCCGACGAAGCGTACGGGCTTGGCGGCAAAACGCCGGCCGAGACATATCTCGATATTGAGAAACTCATCGCCGTCGCGCGCCGGGCCGGTGCGGACGCCGTCCATCCCGGCTACGGATTTCTGTCCGAGCGTGCGGAATTTGCCCGCGCCGTTGTCGCTGCCGGTCTTATCTGGATCGGCCCGGCGCCTGAGGTTATCGCGGCCCTCGGCGACAAGCTTCAAGCCCGCCGGATCGCGAAGGACGTGGGGGCACCCCTTACTCCTGGGAGCGGCGACCCCGTGAAAGACGCCGCGGAGGCGATTGCTTTCGCCCAGGCGCACGGCCTTCCCATCGCCATCAAGGCTGCGCACGGGGGCGGAGGCCGCGGGTTGAAGGTCGCGCGCGGGATTGATGAGATTCCCGAACTCTTGGACTCCGCGCGGCGCGAGGCGATGGCCGCATTCGGGCGTGACGAGTGTTTCGTCGAACGCTTCATGGATCGTCCGCGGCATATCGAAGCGCAAATCCTTGGCGATCATCATGGAAACATCGTGGTGGTGGGAACCCGCGACTGCTCGCTGCAGCGGCGGAATCAAAAATTGGTCGAAGAGGCCCCCGCCCCTTTTCTCACGGACGCCCAACGGGCCGCGGTTCACGCGGGCGCGACATCGATTTGCCGGGCGGCCGGTTATACCGGCGCCGGGACGGTCGAGTTCCTCCTCGGGGCCGATGGTGTGCTCACATTCTTGGAAGTGAACGCACGTCTCCAAGTCGAACATCCTGTGACCGAGGAAACGACTGCCACGGATCTTGTGGTGGAACAGCTTCGTATCGCTGATGGATTGCCCCTCTCTCTGCGCGACACACCCGCGCCGCGCGGCCATGCGATTGAGTTCCGCATCAACGCCGAGGATCCCGGCCGCGGCTTCCTCCCTTCACCGGGAAAGATCACGGCTTTCACTGCGCCCAGCGGACCCGGAATCCGGTTGGACAGCGGCGTCGCTGCCGGCTCGGTCGTCTCCGGTGCCTTCGATTCACTCGTCGCGAAGCTGATCGTGACAGGCAAGGATCGCGCGCAAGCTCTGCGGCGCGCGCGGCGCGCGTTGGCGGAGTTTCGCATTGAGGGTGTTCCAACGGTCATCCCCTTTCACCGTGCGGTGATCGAGGCCGAGGATTTCACCGGCGAGCATGGATTCAATGTCCATACGCGTTGGATCGAAACCGAGTTCGCCGGCATGCCGGCGGCGGAGAAGCGCCCCGACCCTGCTCCCGACCCCGCCCTGGTGCGCACGCACATCGAGATCGATGGGCGCCGGCACGCGGTGGCGTTCCCGGCGAGCCTGCTCGCGGCTTATCGCATGCCCGAGCCGGACTCATCGCAGAAGGTTTCCACGGCACCCGCGCCCGGCGTCTTCATCGCGCCGATGACCGGTGTGCTTCGGTCTTGGAAAGTGGGCGACGGCCAACAGGTACGCGCGGGCGATGTCCTCGCGATCCTTGAAGCCATGAAGATGGAAATTCAAATCACAGCGCCGCACGCAGGTTCCGTGCGGCGCATCGCAAAAGAAGGCGATCTGCTGGATGCCGACGCCATCGTCGGCCGGATCGACCTTTAGACCCGCCTCAGCACTTCCCGATCAAATAGCCGTTGGAGAAACGGCGTTCCTGACACAGCGTGATGAACTCTTCGTAGGTGGGCACCGGTTTGCCGGGCTGCGTCGCCTGAAGATGCTTCACGTAGGTGTCGTAGTCCGGGATGTGAACGACCAAACGAAATGTCTGCCGCACTCGGGACCAAAAGTCCGGTGAGGCCTGATCCGTACGCGGACCGCTCTGTGCGGGGTCTTTCATCGTCATAAGGGTAGATTCCAATACACCTTGGACGGTTCGGAGACTAGCATAGCCCGGCTGGCCCATACAGGGCCGCCAATACGCGAGGACCATCAGACTTAGACACTACGATCGATCAACTGAACTTCGCTAAAGGGGGGTTAGCCGTGTTCAATCAGCTTGTGACGCCGGTCGGCGGAAGCTTGACGTTGTCTTTCGCGGTGGCGGCCATTCCGATTGCGGTCGTGCTCCTTTTGCTCGGCGTTTTCCGTCGCCCCGCGTGGCAGGCCGCCGGTGCCGGGCTGCTGGTGGGCCTGGGACTTGCGACGGGCGTCTGGCAGATGCCGGGTGCGCCGGCTTTCAGCAGCATCGCGAATGGCGCGGCGTTCGCGCTCCTGCCGGTCATGTGGATCGTCTTCAACGCGCTCGTCCTCTACAATATCACCATCGCCTCCGGCCGCTTCGACGCCTTTCGCGCGTGGATGATGCAGCACCTTCCGAATGATCGGCGGGTGGTGCTGGTCGTCATCGGGTTCTCCTTCGGCTGTTTGCTGGAAGGCATCTCCGGTTTCGGCACGCCCGTGGCCATTACCAGCGCGCTGCTGATCGCCCTCGGTTTTCCCGCCATGGATGCGGTCGTGTTCACGCTCATCTTCAACACGGCGCCCGTCGCGTTCGGCGCACTCGGCACGCCGGTCACGACGCTCGGAGCCGTGACTCAACTGTCGGATCAGACGCTGGGAGCAATGATTGGGCGCCAACTGCCATTTCTCGCCTTCCTGCTCCCGTTCTACGCCATCGGACTCTATGGTGGATTGAAGGCCCTCCGCGGCATTTGGCCGATGCTGGTCGTGGCCGGCGGATCTTTCGGGCTCGCCCAGTTCGCGACTTCGAACTACCTCAATTACGCGCTGACCGACGTCTTGGCCTCCATGGGCTCGCTGGTGGTCACCGTGGCCTTCATCAAGGTGTGGAAGATGCCGGTGGACCCTGCCTTTGCCTTGAATGCGCCGGCCCTTGCGGCGACGCCGCGCGCGGGAGCGGCTATCGGGAACTGGCAAGGATGGGTGCCGTGGATTTTGCTGGCGACTGTTGTCATTCTTTGGACGCACTTGAAAGTCGCGGCGATCGGTCAAATCCCGGTTCAGTGGCCCGCGCTCCACAACCAGATCTTCATCACGACGTACGAACGCCCCTACGCGGCGGTCTGGAATTTCCAGCCGCTCGGCACCGGCACGGCAATCCTTTTCACATCGATCCTGGTCGCCCTGATTGTACGGCTAAAGATGGCCGATCTCGCGCGCGCCTTTAGTGACGCCTTCCTCCAATGGCGGATGCCGGCACTGACCACCATGCTGATCATCGCCCTCGCCTATCTCATGAATTACTCGGGCATGACTTATACCTTAGGCGTCGGCGTCGCCTCCGCAGGGTTCATCTTTCCCTTCCTGTCGACCTTCCTGGGATGGCTGGCGGTGTTCTTGTCGGGTAGCGACACTTCCGGCAACGCCCTGTTCGGCAATCTGCAAGTGGTCGCCGCCCACAAACTGAATCTCGATCCGGTGTTGATGGCGGCGACCAACTCTTCAGGCGGTGTCTTGGGAAAAATGATCTCGCCGCAAAACCTCAGCACTGGAACTTCAATCACCGGTCTCTCGGGCCGGGAGGGTGAGGTGCTCGCGCGCACGTTCAAGCACAGCATCATCTTGACGGTGCTTCTGGGCCTCCTCGTGATGGCTCAGCAATACCTCTTCCCGTGGATGATACCGAAGTAGCAGGGCCGCATGATCACAGGCGCGCACATCATTCTTTACAGTCAGAACGCCGAGGCCGACCGGGCATTTTTCCGTGACGTACTGAACTTCAAGAACATCGATGCCGGGCAAGGGTGGCTGATTTTCGCCCTGCCGCCGTCCGAGGCGGCGTTCCATCCCGCCGAAGATAATCGCCATGAACTCTATCTCATGACCGACGATCTTGCCGACGCAATGACGAGATTGCGCGGCCATGGCGTGGCCTGCACCGAGGTTCAGGAGGCCCGCTGGGGGTCCATCACCTCATTCGTGTTACCAGGGGGCGGAACGCTCAATCTCTACCAGCCGAAGCACCCACGGCCTTAGTCGCTCAGTCGACTCGCGTCAGACCAAGGTGCGCGAACGGACGGGCCTCCGTGGTCTCGGGGGGGCTATTTTCTGAACTTGAGGATGTACTGGTCCGTGTGTCCCCGGACCGCCGGGTCAAATACCGACTTGGAGAGATCGTCGGCTGGGTTGCGCAAAACGCTGCTTTCGCCATCGAGCTTGAAGCCTGCCGCCGTGACTTCTTTTTTCACGGCCTCTACATCATAACGATGCAGCGTGCTCGCGGCCTCCACGCCGCTCCCGGCGCGCGCCGCATGATCGACGATGATGTAAACACCGCCCGGCTTCAAAGCGTTGTAGATGGCCTTATTCAGCGCGGCGGCATCCGTCACGCCGATCGGCTTGAAGTAGTAGTCGTGATAGTTCTGGCGAATCCAGACAACGTCGACGCTCTCCGGAATTTTGAACTCGTTGATCGGCAGCGCAAGCGCGGACACGTTCTTATAGGCCGCATCCGCGGCAATCGCTTTCGTCGCCGCCGAGGCGTCGGTTTTCAGAAGCGCGTTCAGTTCAATCGGCGAGAGCGCGTAAACCTTGCCGGTTGGTCCCACTGCCTTTGCGAACAGGCGCGTGAAGTAGCCGTCGCCGGCAATGAAGTCGACAATCTTGTCGCCCGGTTTGACGCCGATGAACGTCAGAATCTCCGCCGCCTTGCGCTCGGCGTCACGATCCTTGTCCTTCTGTGGGCGGGCCGCATCAGCGAGGGAGCCGGCGATGTTGGCCGGCACCGTATCGGCGGCGAAACTGGCCGTGCCGATGGCGGCGCCCAGTACGAATGCGAATGCGACCGTAGTTTTCCGGAACATCTACCCCTCCCCTAGAGACAATGGTGCATGACGTTACCGCCGGGCCTATGATTTCGCCAGAGGCCATATCATCGTTTTTTTTTTGCTGCGGTGCCCCCTCATCTCCTCCTTAAGCGCGCGATCAGCCGACCGTAGCGTAGGTGGCGCGGTCCGCGGCGATTTGCACCGCCACCGCTGAGGTCGTCGCCAAACTCGTCAGAAAAATGAAATGCAGAGCAAGGCTGCAGGTGACCGCCGTAAGTTTCTTCATGACGCTGTCCTTTTCAAGTGTTGAGGGAGGGCAAGTTATTCGTAACGCAGGGCGCGGATGGGGTTCTCTTGCGCCGCCCGGAACGCATGGCTGCCGACGGTCAGCCAGGCGACCAGCAGGGCGAGGAAACCCGCCGCACCGAAAATCATGGGATTGAGATCAATGCGTTGCTCGAACCCATCGAGCCAGTCGCGCATCAGGAACCAAGCGACCGGCCAGGCAATGATGTTGGCAATGAGTACGGGTTTCGAGAAGTCCAGCACCAGCAGCCGCACGACATCCTGCACCTTGGCGCCCAGCACCTTTCGGATTCCAATCTCCTTGGTGCGGCGCTCGGCGCTGAACAGGGCCAACCCATAAAGTCCGAGCGCGCCGATGATGATTGCCAACAAGCTGAAGGCGGCGAACGTCTTGGCTTCGGCTTCTTCCTGTTCGTACAGCGCGTCGATGCGGGCTTCCAGAAACTCCGAGCGGTACGGGATGTCCGCGGCTACCTCACGCCAGATCTTCTCGATGGCGGCGTTCACGGCTGGCCCGGCCGCTGGATCCGTACGGACCGATAGGTTGGCCATGTTCGACTCGTCCCGCTGATAAAACGTCTCCTCCATCGGATCTCGCGCCGATCTGTAAGAAACGTTGGCGACCACCCCGACGACGGTGACGAGCGCCTGACGCGCCTCTTCAGCGTCGCCAACGCCGATGTTGAATTGACGGCCAATGGCGTCCTGCGGCGATCCGATGCCCAGGCGCGAGAGCGCCGCCTGATTGAGAATGATGTTGCCGCCGCGCGCGACCTTGTCGTCGTCCGTGCCGGTGTAGTCGTCGCCGCCCCGGCCTTCTTCGAAGTAGCGCCCGGCGAGCAAGGGAATCTTGTAGGTGGTGAAGAAGTTGTAGTCGACGGTCCGTTGTTCGAGAAGCAGCGGGGTCGGGCTCGGCTTACCGGGAATCTCAAAGATATTGTTGTTCATGCCGTTGTCCGTCGGCACATTGCTCGTGAGCGTCACGCCGGTAACGCCTGGCACCTTCCCCACTTCCCGCGTCATCGTCGAACGCAGCGCCCTGTATTCGTCGCCGTACGGCATGCGCACGATCAGCAAACCGGTGCGGTCGAAACCACGGTCGATGTTCCGAGCGAACACTGTTTGCGTATAAATCACTGTCGTGCAGACCACGAGCCCGATGGAGATCGCGAATTGGACCACCACCAGCGCGGTACGTAGCCGGCCAGAACCCTCGGCGGCGGCCGATTTATTGGCCTTCAGGATGCGAGCCGGGCGAAATCCGGACAGATAGAGCGCGGGGTAAAGACCCGCCCCCAGTCCAACGAACACGATCAGCACGGCCATCGTCGGCACCAAAAGGTCGCCGGCTAGGAAGTTCAGACCCAGGTCCCGCTGCAGGATCGCGTTGTAGGTCGGCAGCGCGGCGTAGACGAACGCAATGGCGAGCACAAAGGCGATTGCGGACAGCAACAGGGATTCCGACAAGAACTGGAACACAAGCTGCGGGCGGCGCGCGCCCAGGACCTTGCGGAGCGCCACTTCACGGGCACGCTGACTGGCCTTGGCGGTCGCGAGATTGGTGAAGTTGATGCAGGCGATGAGCAGGATCATCGCCGCCACCACGGAGAACGCCGTGATTGTCTTCACATCGCCCATCGGCCGGCCGATGCTGGAATTGTTCTTACCGAACCGCTTTCCGTGTAAATGCACGTCTTGGATATTCGTCAGCCCGAACGTCATGATGTCGGCGGTCTTGAACTCCCGGCCGCCGAACGAGAGGTCTGGGACATTCCGGCGCTCAAACTCGGGAAGAGACTGCTCGAACGCCTTCACATCAACGCCTGGCCTCATCTTCACGTAGAGGCTCGAATTCATCGATGTCCAGGAGATGAGTTGCCAAGGCTGCTTCTCCCAGTCCGCCTCGTTGAGCGTCGCAATGATATCCAGTTTGAAGTGCGTGTTGGTCGGGATGTCCTTGAAGACGCCTACAACCCGGTAGTCGCGCTTTAACCCCAGGTCGGTGAAGGTGAAAGGCAATATCTCCCCGACCGGCGAGGCCGAGCCGAAAAACTTCCGCGCCATCGTTTCGGAGAGTAGGACGTTGGAAACCTCCGCGAGCGCGGTCGCTTTGTTCCCGCTCACGAGGGGAAGGTCGAGCACCTCGAAGAGGTTCGGATCGGCGAATACCACCTGCTCGCGGAACACATCGGATCCACGTTTGATAATCGGGCGCGCATCGAGAAGGCGAGCCGCGGCTTCGATCTCGTTGAAATCCTTTGTCAGCGCGGCCTTCGCCGGACCAGGCGCCTCGCCGGCTTCGAAGGGTGGACGGCCCGGGACATCGAACCGCGTATAAACTTGGTAGATCCGGTCGGCGTTGGGGATCCACTGATCGTAGGAGGTCTCATGCCGGACGTAGAGCAGAATGAGAATGCAGCTCGCAAGCCCCACGGCAAGGCCGAAGATATTGATGGCGGTATAAAGCCGGTTTCTGAGCAGATTCCGAAAAGCTACGGTGAGATAATTCTTGAGCATGGTGGGCCCCTCGCCTTCGGATGGATTACGCCGCGACGGATCTGAATGGCCGGGACACGCCGTCGCCTTCGAGACGCAATCCTTCGGCGACAACGTGACCGTCGAGTATGTTGATCACGCGGCCTGCATGGCCCGCGTCGGTGCGCGAGTGCGTCACCATCACGACTGTCGTGCCCTCCTTGTTGAGCTGGCGGAGCAGAGCCATCACTTCGGCGCCATGCTGGGAGTCAAGGTTGCCGGTCGGCTCGTCGGCGAGAATCAGGGACGGGTTGGACACGACCGCGCGCGCGACGGCGACACGCTGCTGCTGACCACCCGAAAGCTGCGCGGGCTTATGGCCCGAACGATGGGCGATGCCGACCTTTTCCATGACCGCCGCGACGCGCTCACGGCGTTCCTTCGCCGGCACATCGTGATAGAGCAGCGCGAGCTCTATGTTTTCGAATACCGTCAGCTCATCGATCAGATTGAAGCTTTGGAAGATGAAGCCGAGGTTCTGTTTGCGAAGGTCGGCGAGCTTGCCCTCGTGGTAGCTCGAAATTTCTTCGCCCTTGAATTGATACGAGCCCGACGTCGGCGTATCGAGCATGCCGATGATGTTGAGCAGTGTCGACTTGCCGCAGCCGGACGGGCCCATGATGGCTACGAACTCGCCGTCCCCGATCTCGATGTTCACGGCATCCAACGCGGTGGTCTCGATTTCGTCGGTACGAAAGGTCTTGGTGAGGTTTGAAAGCTTCAACATCTTCTTCCCCTTTGGGTAGTTAGGTTTTGGCCGCGATCTCGAGGCGGTCCTTGTCCAAAAATGTGGTGTACGGTGACGTGACGACCTTCTCGCCGGGCTCAAGCCCGTCGAGCACCTCGATGAAGCGCGAGTTGCGGCGGCCAAGGCGCACGTCGCGGCGCACCGCTTCGGCGCCGTCTGGGGCCAGCACGAAAATCCACGCGCCGCCGGTGTCCTGGAAAAAGGCGCCGTCCGGGATCAGCAGCGCTTCGGTCGGGTCGCCCAGCGTCAGCTTCAGTTGCAACGTCTGGCCCCGCCGGATATCGCTCGGTTCGGCGCCATCGAACACTAAATCGGCGACGAAATGCCCGTCACGCACCTGGGGGTATATTTTCGCGACCCGGGCGGAATAGTCCTTGCCGTTCCAGGACAAGGTGGCGGTTTGTTCAAGTTCGACCCGGCTGAGGTAAAATTCATCGATCTCTGCTGCGATCTTGCGATGCCCTGGATCGTCGATCTGGCCTAATCGCTCGCCTTTTCCGAGGCTTTGACCGACCTCGGCGCTAAATGCCGTGAGCTTGCCGTCGACCGGCGCGCGCACTGTCAGGCCGTCGAGGTTCTGACGCGCGATCTCGAGATTTTCCGTGAGCCGTTTCGCTGTGTCCTTGATTTGCTTCAGTTGGGTTTCCTGAAGCGTCTCGGTGTTCTTCAAGGTTTCACTGAGAAGCGTGAACTTCCGCTTTTGGAAATTGTACTCGTCGTCCAAGTTCTCCAGATCGGCCTTCGAGCTGTTGCCGTTCGCGAACAGGGTCTTGCGCCGCTCCAGCGCGCGGCCCAGCTTCTGCACTTGGTACTCGGCCTCGATCAGGTCGCGGCGATTGTTCAGCCGGCTTTGCTCAAGGTTGAGCTCCAGGGTGCGGACATTGTTAGTCTGCTGCGCGACTTCGGCCTCGCGGGTCAGCACTTCAAGGCGCAGCTGCGTGTTCGACAAGTCCACCAGCACATCGCCGGCTTTCACCTCTGCGCCGTCTTCCACATAGATTTTCTCGATCCGGCCACCCTCGATGGCGTCGAGGTAGACGGTTTTTAGCGGCGCCACGCGGCCGCGCACCGGGACGAAGTCCTCGAACGGGCCGCGCGTGACTTCGCCCAGCGTGACGTTCGCGCTTTCAACCTTCACGGCCGTGCCGCCGGGCGCGGCGATGAAGATCACTGCAAGAACAAGAAGAAGGACGCTGCCGCCGGCCGCGGCAGCGTACTTGGCGCGCTTGTGCCAAGCGGGCGCTTCGATCTTGCGATCCATGGCTCCGCCGTGGATGACGCGAGGGGTCGCGTGTGGGTCTGGGGAGGTCATGGGCCGGAAGCGCTCCTAGCGGCGGAAGATCCCGCCGCTAAGCGCTAGAGCAAAGGCCGTGCCACAAGCGGCAAGCGATCCAAAGCCGCTAAAAACGCTGGTTTCTTACTCTGCGGAATTTCGCGGTTCGCGGAATCCCAAAACTAAAATGGCGGCTTTGGACATAAGTTGTCCAAAACCGCCATGTGAGTTAAGTCCAATGCTCCCTGGCGTGGCGCCTAGGGAGCCGGCCGCTTCTAGCGAGCGTTCGGCACTTCGATCGTTTCTCCTGGCAGGGCAGGCGTGTTGATGGGCAAGCGCCGCGCTTGGCTCGCTTGTTCATACGAGAATCCCAGGCCTAGGATTTTTCCCTCGCTAAACGCGGTCCCGAGGAACGAGATGCCCACCGGCAAATCGGCGTTCGTGAAGCCGGCCGGAACGATGAGATCGGGGAAGCCCGTCAGGTTCGCGATATTCGCCGGCGTATTGCCCGCGCCACCCGGCACTTCCGGCGGCTCGACAATCGGCGGCGGACGCTTGGGCGCCGTCGGATAGACGATGGCGTCAAGCTTGTTCGCGGCGAATATGCCTTCGACGACCTGACGCACGAGCGGCATGCCGTGGTCGCGCACCGAAAGATATCGATAGTCGGTGAGCGTCCCCGAGGCGAGCTCGCGCTGGAACAGCGTCCAGCGGGAGGTATTCGGACCTGCCCCGTCGGGGCGCGGGCTCGTGATATGGCTGGCGCGCTCGATCATTTCCGGCAACGACTTCGGATACTTCGGGCCGGTAGTCTTCAGATAGTCGGCAATCTGAGCGACGAACTCGGGATACCGGATGGAGTTGTAGAATTCACCTTTCGCGTCCATCAGCCATTTTGGGAAGGAGACATCGACCACGGTCGCGCCCTTCGCCTTCATGGCCGATAACGCGGCCTCGATGACCCAATCGACTTCCTCGTCCTGCTTCATGAAGTCGCGCGCGATACCGATGCGCGCGCCCTTCAAAGCGTCGGCGTTCAGGAACTTGGTGTAGTCCTTCTCGAACTTGCCCTGGCTCTTCTTGGTGGCGTCATCGTTGGGATCGACTCCCGTCATGGTCCCCAAGGCCACCGCGATATCGGCGACGTTTCTGGTCAGAGGACCGCCGGTATCGAAGGTGAGCGCAAGCGGGATGATCCCGTCGCGGCTCAGGAGGCCATGAGTCGGTTTCAATCCCACCACACCGTTGACGGTCGAAGGTCCGCGTATGGAGCCACCGGTGTCTGTCCCGAATCCCAGCGGGGCATAGGCAGCAGCGATCGACGCACCCGTCCCCCCTGAAGACCCGGACGGCTGGCGCGTCAAATCGTGAGGATTCAGCGTCTGCCCGCCTATAGAACTGTTGCTGGTCGATGACGCGAATTCCGACATGTTGACCTTGGCGAGGATAATCGCGCCCGCCTCCCTCAGCCGCCGCACCATGTACGCATCATCCGGGGGCACTGAACCTTCCAACAACAGCGAGCCGCCCGTGGTCGGCAAATCAGCAGTGTCATAGTTGTCCTTTAACACCACGGGAATCCCGTGCAACACACCGCGGACCTTGCCCGCTTTACGCTCGGCGTCTAGCTGACGCGCCGTCTCCAACGCTTTTGGATTTAGCGTGATGACCGCGCGGATCTTGGGTCCCTGTCGGTCGTAGGCCTCGATGCGGGCGATGGACATCTGCACCAGCTTTTCCGCGGTCAGCGTCCCGGCCGCCATGGCGGCGGTAAGATCGGGGATGGTTGCCTGATCCATTTGCACGGTTTTTGCGGACGCCGGCGCGCACGCCAGCAAGGCGACCGCCGCTACGGTCACAAGGAAGCGCGGGAGAATCTTCATGGTGCCCCTCGAATTGATGACAAAGTCGGGGGCGCGCACGTTCCCCAAGCTGCCCCTTGGGGAAGATGCTAGCCTGGATTCCGGTCAGGCTGGAACGGGATTACTTGGTCAAAATGCAGTTGACCCGGTTGATAAAAAACTCCCGCACGCCGGGGATATGTGACAGGACCGGCAGATTCTTGACCGCCTTATACTCCAGCGAAATCACCTCTAGGCCGCTGGCGGCGATGATCTGCTCGAAGCGCCGGATCGTCATCTTATTGATGGTCGGCAAATAGCCGCGCGAGGAGTCGTCACGATAGAGCTGCCGTACCTTGAACACGGTGCGTTCAGTGAAGACGACATTCACCCATGGAAACGGCGTGAAAAAGTTCATGTGCGAACCGTAGGGCGAAAGCCACGGCGAGCCGAAGGTGATCAGGATCTTGCCTCCAGGCGCAATCGCGTCGGCCAGTTCTGCAAGATTCTCTTCGGGCCTCGGGAAGTGCTCGAATGAATTGAGAGAGACGGCGACGTCGAATTCGCCCTGCGGTCGATCGGCGAATCTCACGTTCGGCACATTCCGCGCCATGCGCCGGCCATGCTCGAGGCGCGCGCGCTCGATGTCCACGCCAAGCACGAAGGCCGCGCCCGCCTTTGCCATGCCGATGCTTTGGAACCCATCCCCGCACCCATAATCGAGAACGCGTCCGCCTCGGATCATCGAGGTGAACGTCGGGAATTCCGTGACAAGTTCCTTCAGCGCATTGCCGACGGTCCACTGCGTCGTGGGCCGGGCATATCCGCCCGAAGCGAACACATCCCTGGGATTTTTCGAGAAAGCGTAGAGCACGCGTTCGCCCCACCCGAATTCCGAGATGATCCGCGCCGCGCGCTCTTCGACCCAGCCATCGGACGGGAAAGCGGCTGTTTTTTCCATTTATTTTCCCCGCGTTTGCGCGTTTGACCTCCTCCTCAATGGCTATGCCCGGCTCAAGTTCCCATACGGCTTTCGCGTGCGGTCCTGGCTAAAGCAGGCGGCGTGCAACCCCCGCCGGCGCAACCGGGACTATTTGTCTGGACCGCATCCCTGGCCTATACATCCCACCGACGCTCAACCTGCTCGCAAGGACACCTGCAATGATCCCGCGCTACGCCCGCCCCGCCATGACCGCGATCTGGGAGCCGGACAACAAGTACCGCATCTGGTTCGAGATTGAGGCGCACGCCTGCGACGCGCAGGCGAAACTGGGCATCATTCCCGCGGAAGCCGCGAAGGCGGTCTGGCAGCGCGGCAAGTGGAACATCGAGCGCATCGACGAGATCGAGAAGGAAACCAAACACGACGTCATCGCCTTCCTGACGAACCTCGCGGAATACGTAGGGCCGGAAGCGCGCTTCGTGCATCAGGGCATGACGTCGTCCGACGTGCTCGATACCTGTCTGTCGGTGCAATTGACCCAGGCGGCCGACCTGCTCCTCAAGGATCTCGACGATCTCCTGAAAGCGCTGAAGCGCCGCGCCCTCGAGCATAAGATGACCGTGACGATGGGACGCAGCCACGGCATCCACGCCGAGCCCGTCACGCTTGGCCTCAAGTTCGCGAGTTTCTACGCGGAGTTCGACCGCAATCGGACACGGTTGAAAGCGGCGCGCGAAGATATCGCCACGTGCGCCATCTCGGGCGCGGTCGGCACATTCGCCCACATCGATCCCTTTGTGGAGAAGTATGTCGCCGAACAGTTAGGCCTTCATGCCGAACCTGTCTCGACCCAGGTCATCCCCCGCGACCGCCACGCGATGTTCTTTGCCACTCTTGGCGTGATTGCCAGCTCGATCGAACGCATCGCAACCGAGATCCGTCATATGCAGCGCACCGAAGTGCGCGAAGCCGAGGAGTTCTTCTCCCCCGGTCAGAAGGGCTCGTCGGCGATGCCCCATAAACGCAACCCGGTGCTGACCGAGAACCTGACGGGCCTTGCGCGCATGGTGCGCGGCTATGCCATTCCCGCGATGGAAAATGTCGCCCTTTGGCATGAGCGGGATATTTCCCATTCGTCGGTGGAACGCTACATCGGCCCGGACGCCACCATTACGCTGGACTTCGCTCTCGCGCGGCTGACCGGCGTTGTCGACAAACTCGTCGTCTACCCGGAGAACATCGAAAAGAACCTCAACATGATGGGCGGCCTCGTGTTCTCGCAGCGCGTCCTGCTCGCCCTGACGCAAGCCGGCGTTTCGCGCGAGGACTCCTATGTCATCGTGCAGCGGAACGCGATGAAGGTATGGAACGGCGGCGGCCAACTTCTGGACCTGTTGAAACAGGACAAGGACGTCACCGACCGAATCCCGACCAAGGATCTGGAAGCGTTGTTCGACATGGGGTTCCACACCAAACATGTCGACACCATCTTCAAGCGCGTGTTTGAGGACACCTAAGGGGCAAGCACCCAGCGTCATCCATCCTCAAACCGGATAAACAAGAGGGCCGCACTCTCGGCATCAACCGAAGGCGCGGCCCTTTATGTTTGATCCCGGGCTATACGCCCGGGACATCCGAAATCCGAATGCCCTACTTCTTTTCGCCCGCAATGGCGGCTGCGGCTGTGCCGAACAATTCGTTCAGCTTCTTCTTCAGGTCCGCGTCCGATACTTTGCCGCCAAGGTCCTTGCTCACCTTCGTGAGCATGTCGTCGTCGCCCGGCTTCTCGAAGTTGGAGTCCACCACTTCCTGCACATAGGCGTCGGCGGCGGCGCCGGTTTTGCCCAGTTGCGCGGCGGCCCATTGGCCGAACAGCTTGTCGCGGCGAACTTGCGCCCGGAACTCCTGTTCCTGGTCGAGCTGGAACTTCCGCTCAAAGCCCTTTTCCCGATCCGAAAACGCGTCGCTCATTGATATCCTCTCAGCAAAGATGGGGCTTTTGATATAGCGACGGGTGTCCGCTCGCGCAACTGGCGCTGAGGCCTTTGCGCAATCGCACCCAGTCCTTAATCATGCTGCGGTCGGGGGCCTACCGCGCGTGTTACGAGCGCATTACGTTAGCCGCATGTGCACTGTTGTCCTCCTGCGCCGTCCCGGCCACGACTGGCCCATCATTATCGGCGCGAACCGCGACGAGATGGCGAGCCGTCCCTGGAAGCCGCCCGCGCGGCATTGGGACGATCGCCCCGATATCGTTGCGGGCCTCGATGAACTGGCGAACGGGACCTGGATGGGGCTGAACGACAGCGGGGTTGTCGCGTGCATCCTGAACCGGCATGGGACGCTCGGCCCAGCGCCCGGAAAGCGCAGCCGCGGTGAACTG
>JAYRKY010000026.1:37753-48179 GCA_041905525.1 Rhodospirillaceae bacterium | reverse complement strand
CGCCGCGCGAATTCGCGAATGGCTAAAGGTTTTGCGCAAACGCAATGTGTCGGTTGTGTTCGCGACGCAATCGCTGGCGGATATCTCCCGCAGCAGCATTGCTCCGGCAATTATCGAAAGTTGTCCGCAGCGAATATTCTTGCCCAACGAGCGCGCGATCGAGCCGCAAAGCAGTGCCGCCTACGAAGCCTTCGGTTTGAACGAGCGGCAGATCGAGCTCATTGCCGCTGCCGTCCCTAAGCGCCAATACTATCTCCAGTCCAGCCGGGGTAATCGCCTCTTTGAGCTGGGCTTAGGTCCTGTGGCACTGGCTTTCTGCGGCCCGAGTAGCGCCGCCGATCAAGCGCTGATCTCGCGCTTGTTAGAGGAAGGACACGACAACTTTACTGCGCTCTTCCTGCGTGCCCGTGGCTTGGACTGGGCGGCGGACTTGATCGACCGCCCAACATCGCAACAAAAGGAGATAGCAGCATGAAGCGTCGCACTCTGATTCTCGGTCTCAGCGCTACGACAGCCTTGGTTAGTGCCGCAGCGTGGTTCCTCCCGTCTGCGTCGGCGATCCCCGTTTTCGATGCCTCGAATTACGCCGAGAATATGCTGACCGCGGCGCGTTCGTTGACGCAGATCAACAATCAGATCCAGGGACTCCAAAATCAGGTGGTCATGTTGCAAAACATGGCGAAGAACCTGAAGCGCATGGACTACTCCTCTGTCAATCAGTTGACGAGCGGCCTCCAGCGGGTCGATGCCCTCATGCTTCAGGCGCAAGGTATCAGCTACAAGGTCGATTCAACCAACTCCAACTTTGCGTCGCTCTACCCACAGCAATACTCCGATGCGGTAACCACCGATCAGCTCGTTCAGGACGCGCGGTCGCGCTGGCTTGAGTCCATGAACTCCTACCAGCAGACCATGGGCGTTCAGAGCCAAGTGGTTCAGAACGTGCAAGAGGATCGCGCACTCCTGGAAACGCTCGTTCGTGAATCGCAGGGCTCCGAAGGCTCGTTACAAGCCCAGCAGGCCACGAATCAGCTCCTAGCTCTATCAGTCAAGCAACAGCTTCAAATTCAAAACATGATGGCGGCGCAGTACCGCGCTCAGGCCGCCGACCAGTCTCGCGCGGCCTCCTCGCAAGCCCAAGGACGTGCGGCAACAAAACGATTCTTGGGTGATGGAAACGCTTACACACCGCGCAATTAGCGCAGTGAGAAAGTACAAAAGCGATGGATGACCTCAACGTTATTGATCAATTTATGGAAACCTTCATCCGCTACATCGATAGCGGATTCGGCCTCCTCAATGGCGACGTCGGAAGTCTCACCGCAATTCTAATCGGGATCGATATCACACTTGCAGGCCTCATGTGGGCGTTGGACCCAAATGGAAATGTTGTCGCACGTCTTCTGAAGAAGGTTTTGTATGTCGGCGCCTTCGCTTTCATCCTCAACAACTTCTCGATGCTAGCGGATACGATTTTTCGGTCCTTTGCCAATCTAGGCCTTAGCGTCACCAGCAATGGTATGACCGCGGCCGATCTTTTTCTTCCGGGCCGACTGGCTGGTACTGGTTTCGCGGCTGCATGGCCGATGTTGGATCAAGCCAGTTCGATGATGTCGTTCTCAACCTTCTTCGACAACATCGTGACCGTGCTCATACTGTTGTTTGCTTGGGCAATCGTCGTGCTGGCCTTCTTCATATTAGCCGTGCAGCTCTTCATCACAGTTCTTGAATTTAAGATCACGTCACTTGCTGGATTTGTACTTGTCCCGTTTGCGTTGTGGAACAAGAGCGCGTTCCTCGCCGAGAGGGTGCTTGGGAACGTGATCTCATCCGGTATCAAGGTGATGGTCCTGGCCGTTATCGTAGGGATTGGGGCGAGTTTCTTTCACGACTTCGTCACCGCACTACAAGGTCAGGAAATCACCCTCGCGAAGGCCATGTCGCTGGTGCTCGCGGCGATCACGCTCTTTGGGATTGGCATTTTTGGGCCGGGAATTGCCGCCGGCTTAGTGTCGGGGGCACCTCAACTTGGCGCTGGCGCGGCAATTGGCACAGCCGGCGGATTGGCGGCCGGCACAGCGCTTGCTGCCGGTGCGGCAGCCAGCGGTGCCCGCATGATTGGGGGCGCAACGCTCGGCGCGGTCCGAGCAGGTAGCGCCGTGGGCTCCGGCGCGTCGACCGCCTATCGCCTTGCGCATCAAGCGTCAGGGCAATCAGGCGCCGCCGGTATGGCGGCGGGCATGGCCGGCGTCGCGCGCGCTGGAGCGAGTGCTGTCGGGCAGCGGCTCCTGACAGCAACCCGAGGAATTGCCGATGCTGCGGCTGATGGCGCACGGTCTGGCCGCGAAACTGCGTGGGCGGCGACCGGCGGTAAAGCTCCCCAAGCGGCTGGCGCGGGACAGACGGCGGGAGGCAGTTCCGAGTCGGCACCGGCCTGGGCCCAGTCCCTCCGCGCCGAAGGGCGCAATCGTCAGCGTCTCCACACCACCGCGCAAAGCATCAAAGACGGAGACAAAGGCGGTGGAGCAGCAAACCCGGACCTTAAAGAGCAGGAGTAGTTGGCATGTTCTTCAAACGAACGATCCAGAGATATGGTGAAACGCCGGAACCGCTCACACCGTTTCAACGAGCAGGTCAGGTTTGGGATGACCGCATTGGTGGCGCGCGGCTCCAAGCGAGAAATTGGCGGATCGTAGCGCTCGGGTCTCTCGGCCTTGCGATAATGCTCGCCGGAAGTAACGTCTGGATGGCGACGACAAGCCGCATCACGCCCTATGTTGTCGAAGTTAATCAACTCGGTGAAGCGCGCGCACTTGCGGCAGCTTCAGCCAATTACCGCCCAACAGACGCGCAGATCGCCTGGTACTTGGGGCGCTTCATTGCAAATGTCCGCTCGTTGTCCACGGATTCCGTCGTGGTGCGACAGAACTGGCTCCAAGCCTACGACTTCACGACGGATAAGGGTGCGGCCTTTCTCAATGACTATGCGCGCGTAAATGACCCTTTCGCGAAGGTCGGTGATCGCACGGTTTCGGTCCAGATCACGAGCGTCGTTCAAGCCACTGATTCCACATATCAGGTGAAGTGGACGGAACAGGCCTACTCGCAAGGCTCCCTAGAGGGGACGAGTCATTGGACGGCGATGCTTACCGCCGTCTTTCAGACACCGCGCACCGCGGAAGCTCTTCGGAAAAACCCGCTCGGCATCTACGTCAACAGCATGGCGTGGTCGGAAGAAATCAACAGCTCCCAGCATCCATAGGAGGACGTCATGCGCTTTAGCTTGTATTTGACTGTATCTCTCTCCGTCCTCGCTCTGACGGCGTGCGCAAACAAAGCGGAACTACCGCCGGCCATCTCTTACGATAGCGAGAGCTTTAAGCCCGCCACCGCCCAGGTAGATCCTGAGCCAGAGGTGGCGGATGTCGGGGGCACGGTTCCACCGCCGCCGCCTCAGCTTGCTCCGCCGCCACCGGCGAAGGCGGACACACGGCCGCCGACAGCGAGGGTTGAAGCCGCAAACAAGGCGGCGCTTCAGGAGCCGACCGCTCATGGCTATCTCAATGCGGTGCAGGTGTATCAATACACAGACGGCGCACTCTATCGGCTCTATGCCGCACCGGAGCAAGTCAGCGACATTGCGCTCCAGCCGGGCGAAAGCTTGAGTGCGGTATCCGCCGGGGACACCGTTCGATGGGTAATCGGCGACACAACCAGCGGCAACGGCGACAACAAACGAGTACATATTCTCGTGAAGCCGTTTGCGCCCGGCCTGCGCACCAATCTTGTCATCACCACCGACCGTCGTAGCTACCATCTGCAGCTCGACAGCACGGACAAGACCGCTATGGCGGTTGTGTCATGGACGTATCCCCAAGATGCGCTCGCGTCGATGAAACGAGAGATCGAGGGCCGTCAAACCGTCGATGCTCAGGTGGTTCTCGAAAATATCCGTTTCCGCTATGCCATCAGCGGAGACGCGCCGCCGTGGAAGCCGGTTAGAGCGTTCGATGATGGATCAAAAGTGTACATCGAGTTTCCCGCCCGTATCGATCAAGGCGAAGCGCCGCCGCTATTCGTGGTGGGGCCGCAGGGCAATAGCGAACTCGTGAACTACCGCGTGCGCGGTAACTACTACGTCGTTGATCGCCTGTTTGCCGCTGCGGAATTGCGGCTGGGTCAAAAGCCGCAGCAGGTCGTGCGTATTAGTCGCACGGACTCCGTCGCACGAGCAGACGGGGAGAAGAGCGGTGGCTGACCAAAATCACAAGCCTCCGCCAAAAGCGGAGCCGGAAGAGCTGGTCCTGCGATCTCAGCCGCGGCGCGTCATCCGCTTCAAACGCAACCTTCTAGTTGGCACGGTTGCTCTCGGGTGCCTTGGCGTGGCGACTGTGATGGCATTCGCGCTGCAAACGCCATCTCGTCAGGAAGCCAGCGGCAAAGAGCTGTACAATACGGAACGCAAGACGACGGCGGACAGCCTGGCAGCGCTTCCGTCTAGCTATGCGGAGGCGAAAGCGCCGCCTAAGCTTGGCGAACCTTTGCCGGGTGAGCTTAGAAAGGCGGTGCTCGCTCAAGAGCGCGAGCTTGGCGTCGTCGCCGACGAAGGCGGCTTCGGGCAGAACGAGGAGGCGAATGCCGCGCGGGCGGAGCGTCTTCGGCGCGCCCAATTGGCACGCCAGGCCAAGGAAGCCAGCGTTTTCTTTCCGCTTTCACAGAGCCGCGGCGCCGGACAAATGGCGCAAAGCGGAGCTTCACCCGGCCAAACCGCTTATGCTGGAGCGGACGGCGGTCGCCTCTCTCTCGATCCCGATCGCGACCAGAACAATCAGCAACGCAAATTGGATTTCGTAGGACAGGCGGGAGATCGAGGAATCTATAATCCCTATCCATTGCAGGATGCGGTTTCACCGTTCCAGGTAATGGCTGGGAGCGTGATCGCAGCGAGCCTGGTTACAGGCATCAACTCGGATCTCCCTGGGACTGTCGTGGCCCAGGTTACGGAGAACATATTCGATACCGTATCGGGGAAATATCTACTTATTCCACAAGGTGCCCGACTCATCGGGTCTTATGACAGCGTCGTCGCCTTCGGTCAGAAGCGTGCGCTCCTCGTGTGGCAGCGTATCATTCTCCCGGATGGCTCCTCGGTCCAGATTGAAAATCTGCCGGCGACCGATCCATCCGGTTATTCCGGTCTCGCGGACAAAGTGGACTTCCACACCTGGCAACTCTTGAAAGGGGTCGTTCTCTCGACGCTGCTCGGGGTTGGAACCGAGTTAAGTATTGGCGATGACGAAAGCGATCTCGTGCGTGCCATTCGTGAATCGACCCAGCAGAACGTCAACCGCGCAGGCCAACGGATCACGGAAAAAAACCTCAACATCCAGCCAACGATCACAGTGCGCCCGGGATGGCCCCTGCGCGTGATCGTTCACAAAGACCTTGTCCTGCGACCCTACAAAGGATGACCAGTCATGCCCGACCTCAAACTTGCGAAGCTGCCTGACCGTACACCCGTGAAAATCACGGTGAGCGTCCCGCCCGAACTCAACAAGGCGCTTCAGACCTACGCCAGCGTCTACAAAGAGACCTATGGCCAGGAGGAGAGCGTCCCGGAACTAATTCCCTTCATTCTCGAGGATTATCTCCGTTCTGACCGGACCTTTACCCGCACGTTGCGAGAGAAACCCGCTCCTAAATCCCGGATCGCAAATTGACGATCCTGAGGAAACTGCTATCCTCAGGAGAACAAAGGGGGAATACGGCTTGATATTCCTGCCATTTGGCAGTATATTGACTGCCAAATGAGGAGAAATGTTATGGCCGTTAGACCTACTCCGACCGCCGCAAACACGGATTTTGGCAACGTACCGCCCAATCTAGCGGATACCGCCACGCGCACGCGCTTAAGCCCCGCAGCAGTGAATGCTGTGGTGCGCTTAGTCGATGTTTGGCGCTTAACGAGTGCAGAAGCCTGCACGCTCCTAGGCGATGTCTCGGAGCGCACATGGTTCCGGATGAAGAAAGGGGAATGGGAGGGGGTGTTGTCTCAGGACACGCTTACTCGCATCAGCGCGCTCGTCGGGATCTTCAAGGGCCTGCATCTTTTGTTTTCGCAGCCCTTAGCGGATGAATGGGTTCGGCTGCCGAATAAGTCTTCGATGTATCGCGGCCGGAGGCCGCTAGACCTCATGTACGAAGGCGGCATCCCTACGATGATGGATGTCCGGCGCCATATCGATGCCATGCGAGGCGGTTTGTAGTGGCATTACCGGTTACCAATCTCGCGCAAACCAACACCATTCGGTTGGTATCGAGTGGGCGCCTTAAGGAGCCCGTTCTGCTCGCGCTTGCTCCGACCCAGGGTGCGCTAGAGGACCTCGCGGCGTTGGAGAGCGTGACCAATTCTCGCATGAGGGCCCAGCAAGGGGGGCTAAGTGAGCTCGATGCGTCTGAACTGGTGTTCGGCCGGCACGGGTTTTCCTTCATCAACGCGGCGTTCACTCATACGCGCGCCGGCGGCAATCGGTTCAACAGTGCCGATCGCGGGGCGTGGTATTGCGCCTTCGAAGTCGAGACGGCGATTGCGGAAGTGACCTATCACCTTACGCAGGAACTCGCGGCTATCGAGCGGTTTGAAAACACCACCGACTATGCGGAACTGTTCGCAGACTTTATCGGTCCATTTCATGATTTACGCGGTGCGGATGCAAATGTTGAGCCGTGTTTACAAATTGATCCCGCGAAGGGGTATCCCGCTGGACAGGCGCTTGCGCGTGATTTGAGAAAGAATGCCGAAAGCAACGGCATTGTGTATCCGTCAATCCGGCGAGCTGGCGGAACGTGTTTAGTCGCATTCCATCCTTCGCTTGTGCAGAACGTGCGACAGGGAGGACTTTGGCGATTGGACTGGCAAGGCCATCCGACACCTGAAGTATCGAGAGTCACTCAATGACGTACGTGAAGCGCCAGTATGTCGATGAAGATAAAGTCTCGAAACTCTGCGACGAGATCGAGAATCAATTCCGCGGAAAGGGCTATAAACGTCCACTATCAGAAGTGTTCGCGGAGATTCAATCTTTCGGTCCGTTCGCCAACGAGTTCATCGAAGACCTTAAGCGCTTAGAAAAGAAATTCTCGGGTCGCATAAATGACTTGAATGCGTTTGTTGCGGATGTCCTCGGGAGAACACACCGGATAAGAATCCGTGCGACAGCCTGGAACCTGGGCACCAAGTCAATTGAAGAGCGAGAAAAGAAGTTCCGAATTGAAATAACGGAACCACTTTTCTGGGAGCATAGCCCTTTCATTTTTTCCGCTCGTATATATGTGGACGAGAAGTTCGTTTCACATATCTCATGCTCCGTATCGGACGCTGATCTTGCGAACATACCACTAACTAATAAATCGCTTTCGAAACGTGAGGCCAGGCTAAGAAGGCTGGGCGAGCGGTGCGAAGGTTTCCGTTGGGGTTTTCAGAGATTCATAGAGGACGAGTGGAAAGCCGGACGCGACCTCGCGGCACTTAAAAATATAGCGTGGACCGAAACCGGGCGCTGACCCAAATATTGCCTGACCCTTTCCCAAGTGCGCGAAAGTTGGTAGATTATTGCCACCATTAGTTAGCGGCCTCATTCTTGCTGGAAAGGTAAGCATCAGGCCGCGCCAAGCGCGCCGGGAGGGGGCATGCATCTCGGCAGTCTTAAAATTTCCCGCTTCCGGTCATGTGACTCGCTAACAATTCACTTTCAATCTGATCTCACTGTTTTGGTCGGAGAAAACAACGGTGGGAAGTCGAATATTATCGATGCGATAAGGCTTCTCACGCTCCCGCTAAATGGGCGCCGTGATCGGTACGCTGAGGATGAAGATTTACGTCGCGGCGCCACGACGCCAAACTTCGAACTAGAAGCTGTATATCACGGTCTTAGCGATACCCTTAAGGGGTTGCTAATCGCGGCGGTTCCAGACCCTACCCAAAACAACGCCCTATTCGGCTATCGATTTGAGCCCCGATCGGAGCAAACTCCGCGCGGAAGGTCGACGTATTGGGCTGGACGATTTGATGCCACTCAGCCAGAGGCGGGATCTACGGATTTAATACGACACGTCTACCTTCCGCCACTCCGAAACGCTCAACAAGAATTGGGATCTGCGAGCGGCGCTCGAGTAATGTCGCTGCTGCGCCATTTTCTGCCGAAGGATCAGGAGCCTCAATTTCTACAAGAGGTGCGGCGAGGAGCGCCGCCACCGGCCGTCATAAACAACATTAGCGCCGACATTGGCACGGCTCTCGGCGAGCTAACAAAAGGAGTACGTGAACAGACGAGTAAGATCGACTTCAGCGAAGAAACGCTTCTAGATGTTGCGCGTGATCTTCGCTTTAAACTTGCCGATGCCGGAATGAATCCCGAGAGTATCCGCGCCTCGGGTCTCGGGTACGCAAATCTCCTATACATGTCGACGGTAGTGGTCGAGCTAGCTAAGGCCAAAGATGCTGATCTGACCTTGTTCTTAGTTGAAGAACCTGAAGCACATCTTCACCCGCAACTCCAAGCAGTAGTGTTGGAATTCTTATTGGCAAGAGCTCGTAAGTCGGCGGAAGAAGCGCCGGTTGCGGGTCAGCCTGAAGGAAGAATTCAGGTTATCGTGACGACCCACTCACCGAACCTAACGGCCTGGGTGTCGCCCAAGCATCTTGTTGTCGTGCGCTCGCGTCGCCGGCAACAACAAGGAGCGATGGATACTGTCGACACCGTTTCTGTTCCGATCGCGAAGCTGAATCTTGCTGACAAGGCATTAAACAAAGTCCATCGCTATCTCGACGTTACCCGTTCCGCAATGTTGTTTGGTACACGTATCCTTCTCGTGGAAGGAATTGCCGAAGCCCTGTTGCTCCCCGTTATCGCCGAGAAGCTAGTCTTGCGTGGCAACCGAGATAGGTGGTTGCAGTTCAAAGCCACACTCTTGATTCCAGTCGACGGAGTAGATTTTGAACCTTACGTAGACATCCTCCTGCGGCCCTACGAAAATGCGCGGATTGCTGACCGCATTGTTGTTATCACCGACGCTGATCCCCAGGTGCCGGGCAATCGTCAGGCCGACCTCGAGGCTCTTGCTGATGCTCACGGCGCACGCGCAGCTCTGGATGTTTACGTGAACGCGCACACTCTGGAGCATGAATTGATGGTCGCGGGAAACGAAGCCGTGCTGAAAAAAGCATTCCTGGCGCTCCATCCCAACTCGGGTGGTGATTGGACTGCGCAAATTGAAGGGGTTGCAATCGCTGACCGCCCGGCAGCGCTTCTTGATATCCTAAAGTCAAAGCGTACGCGTAAGGGCGATTTCGCTCAAGTTATCGCCCAGTGTATCGAAGACGGAGATGCCTTCGTCGTCCCGGCATACTTAAACAACGCCATCCAACGGGCTTCTTCGTAATGAACGCATTTGCCGGCCTGACTAACGAACAGTTGGTCTTCGCCCGGCACCCGGCTGAAGCCTTCATCCAAGCTTGTCCCGGAGCGGGCAAAACGCGCTCAATCGTTGCCCGTATCTCAAAACTTGCGGAAGAATTGCCGCCACGGAAAGGGGTGGCCGTGCTCTCATTTACGAATTCAGCAGTAGATGAATTCAAGGAGCGTTGTCGAAGCAGAGGCTGCGAAGGCCTCCTGAGATTTCCAAGTTACGTTGGAACGTTAGACGCTTTTGTTCGCCACTTCATCGTTTTACCAAGCGGCATCGCCGAGAGTAATCAGCCGCCAATCATCGTGGATAGTTGGGATGTTTTAGGTGTTGAAATTCGCCTTCGGCACAACGCATTTCGCGGAGACGGAGTTAGTCTCGATCGGTTCGATCCGGTGACCGGGGCGGTTGATCCTGAGACTGTGGGGGTAATTGGGCTTCAGCGACACGTTGCGGCGAACCGTGATGCGTATATCGCTGTGGCCCAAGCGCGGCGTAATGCGCTCTATCGTAAGGGCTACATCAGCGCAGCGTGCGCAAGGGCGCGTGCTGATGCCTCAATTCGTGACTTGGCACGCGGGGCCGCCTTAGGCCGAGCTCTAGCTTCTCGGTTCCACGAAATCATTGTCGATGAAGGTCAAGACTGCAATCCGCTGGATCATGGTATCGTGAGTTGGCTCCGTCGCTGCGGAATTAGGGTAACTATCGTTAGTGACATCGATCAGTCGATCTATGAATTTCGCGCGGGTAATCCGGCGGAGTTACGGGCGCTGCAAGCGAACTACGCCGCGCAGAATGTTTTGCCAATCACCGGCAATTTTCGCAGTGCGCCGGCCATTTGCAGGCTTGCAGCCACCCTCAGGGCAGCCGGCAACGTCGATGAGCCTCTCGGTCAATATGCGCAACACCCGCAAGAAGCACGGATCACCACATACGATGGTGGAGTAACCGAAGCAATCGG
>JAYRKY010000026.1:0-37743 GCA_041905525.1 Rhodospirillaceae bacterium | reverse complement strand
CAAGTTTCTTGAATATTTACCTGCATTGGGTTTGGGTCCTCAGGACGCGATAGTGTTGGCGCACAGTAGAAACGTTGCTCAGCGGGCTGCCGGTGACCGGTCTTCAAGTGAGACCGCCGGAGCGACAAATATACAAGAGGTAGCTAGAGCGGTATCGGAGTTTTGGTCTCCCGCTGCAACTCCGCGCTCGCGGGAAATGGCGTTGAAGCGACTTGAGACCGTATTGCTCGACGCGATGGAGGTGCGCGGTGACGATGAATATATTACTCGGGCTTTGCATCGTCTCGAACTCGATCCTCGTGAGTTTCGACGCATAGCCTTATCGCTCGTCGTGTCACTACCACGAACATGCCCCGATCAGGATGCCGATCGAGAAAATTGGATTGAGTGCGTCCGTAACCAGATCACCGCTCTGGGCTTTGTCTTTCCGGAAGGTAAAACGGTCCGAACGGTTTTCCGTCGCCCACCAAATGGAAATTGGTCAAGGTTACTCGCAGCGCCGGCTGGGCTGGCATTGAAAAGTAACACTGTCCATGACGCGAAGGGAAAAGAGTATAAGGCTGTCTGTCTCCTTATACCGCCAAATCGAGCACCGCAAAACCATACGCAGACGCTTTTCTCGACGTGGGAGCAACGCGTTGAATCTGAGGCAAAACGAGTCATTTACGTCGGGGCGACTCGTGCAGAGCTGCTAGTCAACCTCGCAGTGCCACGAGCATATGGTGACTTCTGCATGCGAATATTAGCGGCCGGAAACGTGCCAGCAGTACGAGAAGACCTCCCGGTGCAAGCCTAAAAATCTCCGACTCAGAGAGATCGGATGCGAATGATGAATCGGTCACGACGAGCTACTGGTAAATGGGCGCTAGAGGGCGTTCCTCACAAAGGGTGGTCTTGTATCGACGTTGAAGACCTCGATGAGGTCGCTGCAACCTGCGAAATGTGCGAGGCGCAAGAGATCCGCTATGTGCATGTAATGTTGCATCCAAATTATCCCGACGAATTACGATGTGGATGTGACTGTGCTGGGCATATGGAGGAGGATTACGAAGGCGCCGTTCGTCGTGACAAGGCGATGCGTAGCGCTGCCGGTCGAAAGAAGAAGTGGCTTACACGTTCCTGGAGGATATCCGAGAGAGGCAACCAATTCCTACGCACAGATGGCTATCACATCGTCGTGTATAGGCGCGGGGCTAGCTGGGCGTTTCGCGTGACGAATAGAAGCACAGAGGACGTTTTGGAATCGCGGAAGTTTTTACCTAACGAGGACGCCGCAAAACTGCGAGCTTTCGACGCCATGATTTGGATGAAGGATCGGGGTAGATAATCGACGCGGTAACGGCTAACCGGAACCACCCATAGTTAGAACATTCCAATTGGGAAATGTCTTGCGCTCAAGTATTGCCAACAATACCCGAACGACCAGTTTATCTGCGGCGTTCAGGTCGATTGCGTCCTTTGACGAAAGAGCGCCAGCATGCACAGCTTGAGATCGGGCCCTATATAATTTCTTCATATCGATAAAAATTGATTGCCGTTCGTCCGGTGTCGTTCCAATCAACCATGCCGCGCGGCTACTTATCTTATGCGTTATCTCGTTGTTGTCTGAGCTGTGGTCGTGCATCAAAGCAATTTCTATAGCGACACCTAAGTCCAGTGCGCGATCGACTTCTTTCGCAGCTAAACGTGATCGCCCAAGGCGATCGATTGCGCGACTAATGCTTTCTGCATCATCGAATTCAGCCAAAAGTACGAGGTTCCGTTTAACGTCAGCGGCGGCCACGGGAAACGGAACGATAGGCCTAGGGCTGTATGGATTTGTTGCTGAATTTCCTTCTCCACCAACAAATAGTGCCGTCCTGCCCGGACGTGTCACTGTGTCCGGAAATTCTACAGCTCCCGCGCTGGCTAGAAGGCAAGCTAGGCGAAGTACTTTCTTAAACCGGTCCCTGTCACGGAAATCAGGTGCTGTGAAAGACTCTCCAGACTTTAGCGCTTCATTATGTTTGGCAAGTTCAAACGCCGGCGTCACGGTAAAGGGCTGCATGAGCACCGATGTATCGGTCGCGAACTTCATTGTTTGAAATGTTTCGTAGTGAACTAGCCGCTGTATTAAGGCGCCAGGTTCAGGAGCAGGAGTAACGGAGACCCCACTCGGCAGATCGCATCGCTCGTCGATTTGAACGCCGTAAACCGGAGAAATCGCGAGGTATGCGGCCGAGTTGTTGCTTACCTCTTCGGCAAACGCAGCTAAGATTTCCTCAGGACTGCGCTTCTCTACCATCAGGTCTATCGCCCAGTCGCCGAACTTAGGGGTAGTTGCGTATCCGCCACCGTCGCCTGTGTATACCCAGACCAAGAGGTACGCGGAAAAAGGCGGCAGAACTCTTAGGGACTCGGTCAGGCGCCAAGCGGTATCACGACGCCATAAGCCGTAGTCGGAGCCACGATGTATCTCTGTTAACTCGGCGTGGGTCTTCCGTAGGAGCTCGAGTGCTGTACTCGTGTCTGTTGTATTCATTCGGGCGTTCTCATAGGTCCGTAGCGTCCGGCCCCAGGTAGGCCCGCGTCGGGAGTAATTTAAGCGGTTTTACATGGCGCGATTTGGTCCAATTTTGGGCCAATCGGCTGGTAAAACGGCCTCAAATCCGTTAAAATGGCTTCGCTTCAAACCACAGGATTGTGTAGCAAAGTCAGGCGTCTAGCGTACACCGGCGTAGATGAGCGAAAATGGTAAAAAGTGCCGTTTCGCCCTTTCACGGCGGTAACCGGGGTTCGAATCCCCGTGGGGACGCCATCTCTTTTCAAACGCGCGGCGTTTACGGCGAGTTTTGATCGCCGTTGGCTAACCTGGGAATCCCATGCTTGCGGCCTGCAGCGTCGCGGTGGGTTTTGCTCAGCCCGTTCTCAGAATTGTGAGCCGCTGACTAGCGGCGTTCTTCACAATCGGAAGCGCCATCGGGATGTATTTCGATAGCGAAAGCCTTTCCTCCCGGGCCAGGAGAAATATACCCACACTGGACTTGATGCGTAGTATCGCCGCTGGTGTACAAAATTTGAACGGAGCCGTCCTGGGAAGGCATGCCAAAAGTCCACTTGGACTCCCCGGTCCCTATTTCGCCCTTCCATAGTTGTTTCCCGGTGAACCCGACTTCGACGTCAGACAGGGGTTGATCCGTTTCGTTGAGTACGGTCACCGTGGTCGTCGAAAGGTAGATCCACGCCATACCTGCCAAGATTGCCAACGTAGCAGCCGCTACGAGGGCGTCTCGAAGAAGTCGGGTCATCGATTACTCCGCGAATCGACGTTTTCGAATGTATCCTTTTTCCAGAGCTTCTTTAAGTGCTCCGCCCTGGGCGCTCATCAGCGCGAGGCACTCCCCCATTTCCTTCTCTAGTGTCCGCATCGATGCGCGCCGGCCGCCGCGATAGGCGGTGCGGGCGCATTTGGCTTTTCTTCAGCGCTGCGCGGTCCCGTCGATTGCTGCCACGGGCGCTAACGCTGGATCGCCATGCCGGAGACCATCTCTAAGGGCGGGAAAGAACTCGCCAATATTCACGCTACGAGAATGGCCACTCCGACGCCGGCAAACACGAGTCCAACTATACCAGTCGAAGTGCGAGCAATCACAGCGCCCCGATAGGCGATAGGCGCGCGACTTCGACTTGAGCTAGGGCGGGAGAAGGGTGACGGATAGCAAGAGCAGACTATGGGTTTCGGTATCCTGGCATTTTGGATACTAGCCAGAAACAAGAAGCCCCGCTCTCGTCGAGCGGGGCTCTTACCCAGGGCGTTGCGGTGAGGCTACGCTTTGCGACGGCGACGAACAGCGCCAAGTCCGAGCAGGCCAAATCCGAGGAGGGCGATCGCGCCGGGCGCAGGAACCGGTGCCGCGCCGACATTCAGAAGGCCTGCGATCGTGTAGGTTGCGCTGCCATAAGCTGTGATCTGATAGCCGCGCTCGGCCGATCCGTCACCATAGGCGCCGCCGTAGACGTAATAACCGGTGACATCCTGCCCCCCATACTGATTGCCGTCCAAAATGTCGCCGCCGCCGAAATCACAGCAGTTCGCAACGATGAAGATGTAACTGCCGGGGTTCACGAACACGTCGAAGAAGGAATCGTATCCGTGGATCGAACCGTCGATCACGCCGCCGTGGTCGTCGCTTTGGATGATGATGTCGTCCGCGGTCAGGTTGCCGTCGTCCCGCGCAAGGGTGATGAAAATGTCGAAGAACTGCGCGAAGCC
The DNA here is from genome assembly GCA_041905525.1 of Rhodospirillaceae bacterium. Taxonomy (GTDB): domain Bacteria; phylum Pseudomonadota; class Alphaproteobacteria; order Rhodospirillales; family Rhodospirillaceae; genus SHVO01. The sequence goes on along the minus strand of JAYRKY010000026.1, from coordinate 33,491 downwards.
GTCCCCGTTGATATCGATCGGGCCGTACTCACTGCGCATATCGATGGTCAGGTTGCCGGCGCTGGTGACGTTGATGCCCCAGAAATCGAGGTTAAAGCCACTGGTGGTCGCGGTGATGGCATCGGAAACGACAACAGTCGCGGATGCGGGCGCGGCAAATGACATCGCCATCATCGCGCCGAACGCGGCAGCCAGTTTCGAGAATTTCATAGGTGCCCCCTTGCAAAGCCGTGCGCGTTTACAAGCAAGCCGTGTGCCAGGGAATGGATATTCTTTAATATCAACGTTCTAAACGGAAAATGACGCCGGGCTAGAACGACGAAATTGTAAAGAAAGTTGACGCCAGCGGTCTGCTTTACCTTAGTCCTGCACTCGCTCGTACCCGCCCGCATTCACATGGCCAAACATGCCGGTGACGTGGCCTCTCGCGTCCGCGGTAAACACATAGCGGTTGCTTACGCCGAACCCCGCTTCCAGCTCGAGCGAACGATCGAGGGTGAAAACGTTCTCACTTGAGAAGCGATAGACGCCCCGGCCTCCGATGATCAGTCCACCGTCACCGCTGTCGGCAACGACGATTTCGGCGGGCGGCTGGGTGGGGCTGGGCGTGCGAGGGACGTCACGGTAGCGGCCGGTGAATTTCGAGACGTCGGGCTTTTCGTCCTTCTTAAAGGGAAGTGCGCCGAGGAAATGGTCGAGGATCAAGGCGCGCACACCGCTATGGGACACCTCAGGGGAGACGGGGCCTTTCACGGCTCCAGGTACCGTCGCCACGGCGCGCTGGCGTGGCCCCAGTTCGCCCCCGCCGGCCATCGTGACGAATATTCCCATCTTGCGGTCCATCAGCATGAATTCCATCGAGCGGTGCTGAAGGCTTCCGTAGTGCTCCATCACTTTCTCGCCGTTGTAGTCGTAGATGAAAAACGCGGTACCGAAGCCGCTCGTCTCGGGATGATTGCCGCGATGACGCGTGTGCATCAGCTTCCAGAACCTGGGCGATAGCACGGCTCTGCCCGCGCCTTGCCCCTCCTGAATATTCGCGATCAGCCACTTCGCCATATCGGATGGAGTGGAGATGATGGCGCCGGCGCCCGGCGTCAGGGGCGTGGAAGTCGGATAGGGCGTTGCGACGGCGGGCCCACCGGCAACGAATGCATATTGGGTGATGGTTGTCGCGTTCTGTTTCGGCCCGGGCTGCAACTCCGTCATCGACATCCCGAGAGGCTTGAAGATCTCCTCGCGCAGATAAGCGTCCAGCGTTTTGCCACTCACATCTTCAATCAGGACGCCCAACATGCCCCAGTAGTAATTGCAGTACACCGAAAGGCTATCCCGGGGGCGTGCGAAGTCGGGCATATAAGCTTTCAAGACGTCCGCCGGCACCGGCATCTTCAGCGTTTGTACGTCGACCTTCACATCTTTGGGCGTGCCGAAACCGGCGCGGTGTGTCAGCAGCTCCCACAGCGTGATGTCTTGTCCGCCGTTCTTGGCGAACTGGAAGCGTTTCAGATATTTATTTGCCGGATCGTCAAGGGACGCGATCTTGCCGCGCTCGTGAAGCTGCACGATCGCGGTGGCAACGAAGGTCTTGGTCAAAGATGCAATCCGGAACTGAGTCTTATCCGGAAGCACCGGCGTTTTCGTCGCCCAGTCTTGATATCCCTAGCCCTTCTGGAAGACGACCTTGTCGTCTTGCGTCACAGCGATCCCAAGGCCGGAGACGCGATATTCGGCCACAGCTTTGCCGAAGACCGCGTCCGACCACTCTTCGATCGCTTTTGGGGCGAATACTCCCGGGTCGGCTGCCTGCACCGATGTCCAAGAACAGGCTATCACGACGGTCACGAGTGCGAGGCGGCAGCCCGAGAGTGTACGCATTGAATGCTCCAACCTGGATTCCGAAGAGGGGCCCTTACATCTGGAAGCGGACGCCCGCCCGGAAGACGCGGCCCAAACAGTCGTAATTTGCCGCGTTACAAGCAATGCCCGAAGCGGTTCCGGCCGGTCCCAAAGCTTGGATGGCGGGGTCGGTATTGAGCAGATTGCGCATGTTGAAGAATAACTCCGCGGTCGTGTTCCCGCTATTCATGAACTCGTAGCGGAAGGCGGCATCGAGATAGAAGGCGCCGGGCAGAGCGTTGATATTTTGCGTTCTGTTGATCGATGTCGAAACCGGGCAGTTGCTTGTACACTCGATGATGGTCACATCGTACACGCCGGAACTGATGCCACGGCCCATCAAGGTGATTCGCACTGGATCGAGTGAGTATGTGGCGGTGAAGTTATACTTCCACTTTCGCACCGCGCTGCCGACGGTATTCACCAGTCCGGCACCGGTGCCGGTATCCTGGATCTGCTTGATGTAGCGGGTAGCCAGCGCGCGCAGGCTGAGTGTGCCGACCGCGCCCGAGAAGAATTGGTCCAGATCGGCGGAGTAACTGCTCTCCAAATCAAGCCCGCGATTGACCTGGCGGATAAAGTTGGTCGGTTGGATGCGAACGGTGTTGAGAATGCCGTTCACGAACACCAGAGACCCGCAAAAATTGGTCTCCCCGGCGAAGCATCGGTCGGGAACTTCTTGGCGTCCTACTGTACCAATCACGTCTTTTACGTTGATGTTGTAATAGTCCGCCGAGGCATCGAAGCCGGGCAGGAACGTCGGCTGGAAGACCACGCCGATGCCTGTGGTATCGGCTTTCTCAGGTTTCAAGTTCGGGTTGCCCGATGTTTCGGACTGAATATTCGTCGGAAGACCGCCGCGGAACGGGTCATTCACAAGGCTGCCGACAAAGATGCCGGCGGCGAAGAGTTCGACATTGTGCGGTGCGCGAATGTCGCGTGACCGCGTCAGGCGGAATTTAAGGTCGTCGACGGGGCTGTAGGTAACGCCCGCTTTCCACGTTGTGACGTATCCTGACGTGGAGTAATCGGTTGCGCGGACCGCGCCGTTAAACTCGAGCGAACGCGCCCACGCTTCATCCGCGGCCAGTGGCACCACAGTCTCAAGGAAGCCTTCCGTGACCGAGTAACTTCCCTGGGTCGGTCGCGAGTTGCCAAGCGAAGAGTCGTTCGCGGCGTTTCGCGCGCTTTCGATTCCGCCCACGCTCTCCTTGCGGTGCTCCGCTCCGAATGCGATGGACACAGGGCCGGCCCACAGGGAGAAGGGCTCGCCCGTCGCCGACGCCGCCATCACCTCTTGCTGGTTGCGCTCCAGGGCATAAGACCAGCCGGCGATATAATCGGCCGCGGCCTTGGTGTTCACGCCGATCCCGAACACATTCCACGGCACGCAGCCGTTGCCGGGATTCGTCAACGTGGAACGGCAGACGATTGCGCCGGTGGTAGGATTACGCACAGCGTCGATGGCGAGCGGCTGCGCCGATCTCCAGCGGTCGTAGAAGCTCTTTCTGATGTTCGCTTGGCCTAGCTGGTAGTAGGCGTCCCACGACCAGTCGGTGCCGAAGGCGTCGAAATTGCCGTTTGCGCCTGCGACCCACCGGCGCACATAGCGATCGACGTCCTGCGAGTGCATGTAGGGAAGGTCGACCCAGCGTGTGCCGAGATTGAAACGGGTGATGCCGGCCGCTATCGCGCGGGCGCGGATGGGTTCCGGAAGGAACGCATTGTCGACGTTGATCACAAGATCGCCGGCGCTGAAGTGGCGCGAGCCCGTGCTGTAGGCCATTCCGTACGCCCACCCATACTGTGCATACAGCTGGATCTTGTCGGAGATATCGTAGCTGACCCGCGTGAAGAGATTCTTTCGACCTTCTTCGGGGTCCAGCATCCCGCTATTCGCTGAGAAGTCGTTGGATTGCCATTCGCCACCGATCATCCATGGGTCGCGGACCAGCGTGCCGTAGTTGAAGTTATACGGCGCGCCGCCTGGGCCAAACGCGATGCCCCGCAGCGCTGTGTTGGTGATGATGCCGCCGGCGGTCATGACCGATTGTGCCGACCCCGCAACGACCAGGCGCTCCGGCACGCTCGTCGACAGGCCCGCGCCCGTACCGTAAAGCGGGTTGTTGATGATGTTCCAGCCTTCCTTGGCCCAATCGCGCGGCGCGCCGTAAATGCCGTAGTTGCGGGCCAACTCCCCGCTCAGCAGGAGATGTCCGCGCCCGTTGGCGAAGTCGGTTCCGTAGGAGACGGCCGCATTCCAGGTCGGCCCGTCGCCGTAGGTGGTCAGGCCGCCTTGGAGTTCGGCTTTCAGACCGGTGAATTCTTTGTCGAGCACGTAGTTGATGACGCCGGCCAAGGCATCGGAGCCATAGGCTGCGGACGCGCCGCCGGTCACGACCTCGACCCGGGAGATCAATTGCTGTGGAAAGGTGTTCACGTCCACCTGGCCTGTCGGCTGCGATCCGACGTTGCGCTGGCCATCGAGCAGGATCAGCGTTCGTGACACCCCAAGGTTTCTGGCCTGGGGCGTGTTGAGCCCGACGCCCCCGGCCGTTGTGCTGGTGCGCGAGGTTTGCGGGGACTGGTTGCCCACGAGGGCGGGAAGGGTGTTCACATATTCGGAGATATTCGCGGGAGCGGCATCCTTGATTTGATCGGAGCTCAGGACCGAGACCGGGGTAGGGGCCTGATAGCCATCGCGCACGATGCGCGACCCTGTCACCACGATCTCGTCGACTTCCGCCGCTTGTGCGACCTGCGTGGTTTGCGCAAACGCCGCCGAGTGAAACGCGGCCAATGACAGGGCGACCGCGCTGACACCAATGCAGATATCTCTTTTGAAACTGCGCCCACGGTCAGCGCCGCGCCCGTATATCGTATTTGCCACTGAATAGACCCCTGCTGGAAAACGGCCGGGCCCCCGCCCGGCGCTTGGACATTTGCCCAAGACGACAAAATGCTAGGGGTTTTGCTGCATCTGCGAATAGATGAAGAAATCTATTGTCTAACGGAGAAAAACTGACATCGCCTCTGTAACATCTGTGCGATGCGGTAGCTGAGCGGGGAAGCGGTTGCAGCGCTGTGGGCCGAGAGCTGTACGAGAAGTTCTTCGTCGTCTACACCACCAAGCAATAGAGCGGCCGCCCGGGCGCTCGGCGCGGCGAGCTTACGAGACGTGGCGGAAGCTCAGATTCTCCGGCTCCCAGCCCCATTGCGGAAGAGGGCGCGGCACGTCCTCACGGAGAACCAGTGCGTTCGCGCGGCGCTCGATGCTGAGCCCGCCCCTTCGGCTCGCTCATGAATGAATCCCACGCCAGTCTGCGTGACGATTACGAGGTCTCCCACCCGAAGGTCGATGCGATTGTCGCGATGCTCCAGGCGCAATCTTCGGCCCGATCGCGGACCAACATGAAAGCGCTCGGTTGATCTCGGTCATCCGGGCTTCCGCGCCTATGGGGTACCGGCCCGCGGGCGGCGGAATGTGACAAACCTACGGCAAACGCGGTATGAAGCCGGCTTGCATTTTCCCCGGTCCTCGAACCGCCTTCGCCCATGACGCCGGATTCCAGCCAGCACGTCGCCGACTCCCCGGCCTTCTCATCCAGCCCGCTGCTCAAAGGTCTCGATGTCGCGCAGATCGACTTGATGCGCGCTGCTTGCCTTGAGCGCGAATATAAAGCCGGGGATATCATTCTCGCAGCTGGGACCGTGAGCACAGGGGTTCAGTTCATCGAGAGCGGGGCCGTCGACGTTCTGGCGGTCGGCGCCCAAGGCGGTACTCCGGTTCCGGTTGCGAGCCTCGGACCGGGTCAGGTCTATGGCGAACTTTCCGCGATCACGGGTGGGCTGGCAATCTCGACCATACGAGCCGCCGCAACGCCGACGCTTATTCAAACGCTTCTGCTCGGACGTCTAGAGTCCTTGGCGGGTGGTCACGCGATCAGCAACATCCTCATGCGGAACATCATCCGTGTGAACCAGCAGCGCCTTTCCGCTGTGAATACCAGCTACGCCAAGCAGCTTGAGGAGACGCTTGAGCTGATGGCCTTGCGAACGTCGTCGACGCGCGTGTTCATCTTGGTTTTGACCCTGATGAGTATCGCGCTGCTCGTGAACTACTTCCTGGCGCGCACGCCCGGGATCGATGTTTACTCGCCGGCCTTCGCCTGGGCGATGCTTGTGACGCTGGTGCTTCCGAGTTTCATTCTGGCGTGGCGCGAGAAACTACCACTTTCCGCCTTCGGCATTACGACGCGAAATCTAGGCCGCGATCTGGCATGGAGTTCTGGGATCACAATTGGTGTCATCTTGCTCGGCGTTCTCGGCCTATGGGCCGCGGGATATCCGATTGCCGAAAGGGTGAGCCTCAAGTACGTCATCGCCTACGGTCCGTCCTACGCGGTCCACAGCGCGCTTCAGGAGCTTATCGGGCGCGGCCTGATGTTGGGCATGATGCTTCGCATTTTCGAAAGCCGGACGTGGCAACAGCGGCAATTGTCGAACGTCGCTGTCAGCCTGATGTTCGCCTTGATGCATATCCATTTTGGATTGATCACCGTTGCGGTCACCGGCGTTTTCAGCCTGCTGCTCGGCACTTATTATATGATCTATCGGAATATCGCAGGCCCGATCGTGATCCACATTGTCTTGGGCCTCGCCGCCTTCATGCTGGGGCTCATCTAGGTCAGCCAAAGCCTCAATATCGAGGCAATGACAAACATGGCGCCGACGCTCGCGGCCCAAATCGCTGCGAACCAGCCCAGGCGTGACCAACGCGAGCCGGGCTCAGTGGTAGCCATGCGCACCGACTTTCCCACGGAAGACCCAGTAGGCCCACGCGGTGTAGGCGAGGATGATGGGAATGATCACGAGGGTCCCGACAAGCATGAAGAGTTGGCTACTCTCCGGCGCCGCCGCCTGCCAAATCGTGACGGTCTCCGGAACGATGTAGGGATAGATGCTGATGCCCAAGCCGGCGAATCCCAGAAAGAAGATAAATAGGGCCAGCAGGAAGGGCGCCCGCTCAGCATTACGGCGAAGGGCGCGAAAATAAAGAAGACCGGAGAGCGCAACGAGAATTGGAACGGGCGCGGTGAAAAGAATACCGGGGAACTCGAACCACCGGCGCCAGTACTCTTGATAAAGAAACGGCGTGGCGATGCTCACCGCGACCAATGCTCCCAAAGTTGCGAGACCTAGCACCCATGCACTTTTACGCGCGCGCACTTGCGTCGGGCCGTCCGTTTTCCAGATGAGCCAGCCGGCGCCCAGGAGCGCATATCCAATGACAAGCGAAACGCCGGTCAGGACGGAGAAAGGCGAGAGCCAGTCCAGCCAGCCACCGGCGTAAGCGTTGTTTTCAACCCGGATGCCCTGAAGCAGAGCGCCCAGGGTCATGCCTTGGGTGAACGCGGCCAGGATGGACCCAAGTGCGAACGCGAAATCCCAATACTTCTGGTGGTCAGGATCGCGCCAACGGAACTCGAATGCGACGCCGCGGAAAACAAGGCCAAGCAGCATCGCGATCATAAGCGGGTAGGTCGCGGGAAAGATGATGGCATAGGCCGTCGGAAACGCGGCGAAGAGGCCCCCGGCTCCGAGCACCAGCCATGTCTCGTTGCCGTCCCAGACGGGTGCGATTGAATTCATGGCTTGATCGCGCTCCTCATTGACGCCGAAGCCAAGGAAGAGGATTCCAATTCCGAGATCGAAACCGTCCATGACGACGTAGGCGAATACGGCGAAGGCGATGATGAACGCCCAGATCAGGGGAAGATCCATGGTCAATGTCCTCCCGGCGCATGGCCGACGGCAGGCGCGGGGGTGATCCCCGCAGCGCGCGCGGGCACGGGTGGCGGCTCCGCTTCGCCGGCAGCCGGAGCCTTCCCCATCAGCCGAAGGACATAGACGGTGCCGGCGCCAAAGACGCAAAAATACACGATCACAAAAGCGACGAGCGAGGCTGCGATCGCGGGCGCATCGAGCGGCGAATGAGACTGTGCGGTCAGAAGGTGACCGTAGATGGTGTACGGTTGCCGCCCGACTTCGGTGGTGATCCATCCGGCGATGACGGCGACAAACCCGCTGGGGCCCATGACCACCGCGGCCCGGTGGAGCCAAGGCCACGCGTAAAGCGAGGATCGAAGGCGCGCAAGGAGGCTCCAGAGGCCCAAGGCAAAAATCGCAAAGCCGATCGCCACCATGACGCGGAATGCCCAAAACACCATCGGAACGTTCGGCCATTCGTCCTTTGGATAATCCTTGAGCCCCGGCAGCGGCGCATCAGGATCGTGTTTGAGGATGAGCGAGCCGAGTTTAGGCACCGCGACACGGTAGTGGACCGTCTCCTCGTCGGTGCTCGGCCAACCGAACAAAATGAGTGGAGCACCTTCCGGACTGGGCTCGTAGTGACCTTCCATCGCCAGAACCTTCACCGGCTGGTGCTCCAACGAATTCAGACCATGGAAATCCCCAGCCGCGATCTGCAACGGCGCAACAAGCGCGGCCATCCACATCGCCATCGAGAACATCACCCGCGCCCCCGGGTTCTCGCGGTCGCGGAGCAAGTGCCAGGCGCCGACGGCGCCAACCACGAGCGCGGTGGTGAGGTAAGCTGCGAGCACCACATGGATCAGCCGATACGGGAAGCTGGGATTGAAAATGATCGGAAGCCACGAGCCCGCTGGGACGAACTGGCCCGCCTCATTGATGGTGAATCCGGTCGGGGTTTGCATCCAACTGTTCACGCTGATGATCCAGGTCGCGGAGATCAGCGTGCCGATTGCGACCATGCATGTTGCGAAGAAGTGGAGCCGCGGCCCGACCTTGTTGATCCCAAACAGCATGACGCCGAGAAACCCGGCCTCAAGGAAAAAGGCCGTCAAAACTTCGTAAGCCATTAAGGGGCCGACGATGGGGCCGGCTTTTTCGGAGAAGACGGACCAGTTCGTGCCGAACTGGTACGACATGACGATTCCGGAAACGACTCCCATACCGAAGACGAGCGCGAAAATCTTCAGCCAGTACCGATACAAGTTTGCGTAGACGCCGCGCCCCGTCCATAGCCATAGCCCTTCAAGCACGGCCAGATAGCTGGCAAGGCCGATGGAGAAGGCCGGAAAAATGAAATGAAAACTCACCGTGAACGCAAACTGGATGCGGGCAAGAAGCACGGCGTCGAGGGATTCAAACATTGCGATCCACTCCATCAGACTGCGATCCGCAGCCGCGGCAGAATAGGGAGGGGTTGCTATTCACGCAATCAAGCGACTGCGCGCCTTTTGCATGGCTGCCGTTACATTCTCGCGCGAAAAGGTGGGGACTCGCACTGAACCATGTTACAAATAGGCCGATGATCTATGTGCTGTACGGGCTCGCGGCGGCCTATCTGATCTTCGGTGCGATCCTCACGCACGCGATGCTGGCGGCCATGCACAGGCGACGCCATCCGCTCAAGGATTGGGTTTTCGGCATACTCGGGATGCCGGTGCTTTTCTTCATCGGTGTCGTCTTCATGGCATGCGAAAAGCTCTGGGCGCGCCTGCTGCTGTTGCTCGCGTTTGAAAAGCCTGAAGAGATGAGGGCAGGGCCCAAAGATACGGCGCCGTCCAACACAAACTCGCGCCGGCGCACCTGACGGCGGTGGCCTCGCGACCGCTGTTACATGACCGGTGTCCAACCCGATCGACCCGCGCTAGGCTAGGGCGAAAGGAGACCCGCCCTTGCGCAATTTTCATTTCCCTGGCCGATCACCGGCGCGCACACGTCACGGAATGGCGGCGACGGAGCACCCGCTCGCCTCGCTGACCGCACTTGATATGTTGCGGCAAGGCGGAAGCGCGGCCGACGCCGCCGTGGCGGCCGCAGCTGTCCTCGCCGTGGTCGAGCCGATGGCTACGGGTGTGGGGGGTGATGCCTTTTGTCTTGTGGGGACGCCCGAGAAGGTCGAGGGCTATAACGGATCTGGCCGGGCTCCTGCGGGCCTTTCCATGAAACTATTCGAAGGTACCGGCCACAAGCGAATCCCCGTCGAGTCTCCCCATGTCGTCACGGTGCCGGGCGCGGTCGACTGCTGGCTGTCGCTGCTGGAGCGCTATGGAAAACTCGACCGTACCACGGTTCTCGCGCCCGCGATCACCTACGCGATGGAAGGGTTCGCGGTGACGCAACGCGTCGCGCATGAGTGGACGCTGTGGATCGCAAAGTTGGAGAAGAACGCCGCGGCGGCAACGCAGTTCCTTCCAAACGGACGCCCGCCCGTTGCCGGCGAGATGTTTCGGAATCCTGGTCTTGGGCGCGTCTTGCAGGACATCGCGCGCGATGGCCGCGCGGGTTTTTATGATGGCTGGGCGACGGAGGATATGGTTTCCAGCTTGCGCGCCCTTGGCGGCACCCATGTGCGCGAGGATTTCGTCACGCACCACGGTAATTGGGTCGTGCCTGTCAGCAGCACCTACCGCGGCGTTGAGCTATTCGAGATTCCACCCAACGGACAAGGTGTAACGGCCCTGCTGATGCTGAACATTCTTGAAAATTTCGCGCTGGGAGAGATGGACGCGACAGGGGCGGACCGTTTCCATCTTGAGGGTGAAGCATCGCGGCTTGCCTACCGCGAGCGTGACAAGGTAATTGCGGACCCCGAACGCGAGGGGGTGGATGTATCCTACTTTACAGATAAGGCCTTCGCTAAATCTTTGGCGGCGCAAATCGATTTGCGACGGGCCGGCGCCGCTTCTCCCACGGCGCGGCGCGGGGACACAACATATCTCGCCGTGGCCGACGCGAATGGTTTGATGGTGTCCTTCATCAATTCGATCTATCACGGGTTCGGATCGGGCCTTGCCTCGTCCAACAGTGGAATCGTGTTCCATAACCGCGGACACGGCTTCGTCTTGGATCCCACGCACCCCAATGCGCCGGCCGGCGGTAAACGTCCTTTCCACACAATCATTCCGGCCATGGCGCGCAGGAACGGTGTGCCCTGGCTCGCGTTTGGCGTGATGGGCGGGGATTATCAAGCCGTGGGCCATGCGCATGTGCTCACCAATATCGTCGATTGGAACATGGACATTCAGGAAGCCATCGATTGTCCGCGTGGGTTCCTCTTCAACGGCGAATATGCGCTCGAGCAGGGCGTCTCCGATAAAGTGAAGGTGCAGCTTGCGGACATGGGACATAAGGTTGTCGCAGCTCCCGAACCGATCGGAGGGGGACAGGGAGTCATGCGAGACTCCGGGGCGCAAAGCTGGATCGGTGGGTCCGACCCCCGGAAAGACGGCTGCGCCCTCGGATACTGAGACTTTGTGCCGAACCGTCATTGACGGCCGGCTTGGGGGGAGGATTAACTCAGCTCATGCCCGACCTTAAGCCGCTGATCGCGACTGTCTCCGACCTGGTCTTTGGGCCGTTCACCATTGTTCTTATCCTGGGGACCGGGCTGTACCTCACCGTCGGCTTGCGCTTTCTCACACTTCGCCGTTTGGGCCAGGCCTTTAAACTCAGCTTCGGCCGTTCGTCTCGGGAAGAAAGCGCCGAGGGTGGCAAGACATCCTCACTGGGTGCGCTGATGACCGCGCTCGCGGCCATGGTGGGAATTGGGAATATCGCAGGCGTGGCCACCGCCGTTGGGCTTGGCGGGCCCGGCGCATTGTTCTGGATGTGCACGGGGGCGGTGCTTGGTCTCGCGACACGTTTCGCCGAGGTCTATCTCGCCATCGTCTATCGCGATGTTTCGCCCACCGGCGCCTATTATGGTGGGCCGATGTTCTATATCCGCAACGGCCTGGGCAAACGCTGGGTTTGGTTGGGGGTCTTTTATGCGGTCTTCGCCTGTATTCAGGCGTTCGGCCCCAGCGGTCAATCCAACACCATCGCACATACGTTGAATGCCGAGTTCGGCGTTCCGGGTTGGGCGACATGGATCGGCCTGGTGATCTCGATTTTCGCCGTGTTGATTGGCGGCGTACGGCGGATCGCTGCGGTTTGCATCGCGGTTGTCCCGCTCATGGTGCTGGTTTACATGGGCGCCTCATTCGTCGTTTTGTTCGTCTTTGCCGACCGGATCCCCGAGGCCATTGCCCTGATCGTGTCGGATGCCTTCACCGGAACGGCCGCGGCGGGCGGCTTTGCGGGCGCGACCGTCGCCGCTGCCGTTCGCTATGGTGTCGCCCGGGGTATATTTTCCAATGAGGCTGGTCTCGGGACCGCGGCCATCGCGCACGCCACCGCACGCAGTGGCGATGCGGTCCAGCAAGCGATCATCAGCACCGTCGGCGTTTTCATAGATACGATTTTCATGTGTACGGTCACCGGCCTTACAGTGATCGTGACCGATGTATGGAAGTCCGGCGAAAGCGGCGCGCCGCTCGTCATTGCGGCTTTCGATGCCGCAATGCCGGGCTGGGGCGGTCCCATTGTGTCGGTCTGCGTCGTGATGTTCGGCGTAACATGTTTGTGGGGGTGGGGACTCTACGGCGAACGCGCTGCGATCTATCTTTTCGGCGAGCGGGTGTCCAAACCCGTGCGCTACCTCTATCCCTTCACCGTGACGCTCGGGGCCCTCCTGACTTTGGAGACTGCGTGGCAGGTCATCGACATCAGCCTCGGGCTTATGGCCATCCCGACTCTCATTGCCATTTTGCTCCTTAGTCCCGTCATCTTTCGCGGGACGGCTGCGCGTTTGAAGCGCGCGCCTTTGACCGAGGAGACACCGGCCGAACGCTAGAGAGTCGCGATGAATCTCTCGGCCGCCGCGAAGGTTTCGGCCGGCCGCTGAAGGACCAACTGGTGGCCGACGCCAGGGATAACAACCAGGTCCACGTGCTCCGCCAGGAATTCCCGGTCGTCGTCATCCAATAAGCTCGGACTTGTCACCTCTCGCCGGACACCCAAGGACTCCGCGCCGGTCAGCACCATTGCAGGGATCTTTGCCCCTTCGACGAGGGAGAAGTAGCGGCGGTCCTCCGGGGGACGTTGCGCCATTCCCATCACGTTCGCCGCGAATTTATGTCTGAAACCGTCGTGGGGCTGGCCCTCCAGTATGCGGGGCATCAAGTCCAAGATGGACCACTGTTTCGCCGTCGACAGAAGGGGATCGAGCGCTACCACGGCGCGCAGATTTGCGGGCGGCGAATTGCCGAGTGCGATACCCAACAATCCGCCGAAGGAGTCGCCTACGATCACGACGGACCGGCGCTCGAAATGCGATCCGACCAGCCAGCGAAGCTCCTCGATGTAGGACTCCATGGTGACGGACGAGGGGGCGTCGCTTTGCCCATGGCCGGGCAAGTCAGCCAAGGCCACGTCATACGACTGCGCCCAAAGGTCCGCCCAGGCCAGGAGCTTTTTGTGTTTTTCGAAGGCGCCGTGAAGCAACAGGACGAGCGGCTTCTCCGAAAAGTGGGAGACATCCTGGGCGTACAAGAAGAATTTTCCGAAAGGACGTTCAATCGCCGCGGCAACATAAGTCATATGCAATAAAACCTGTTTTGCATCTAAGAGCGGGGCGACGGTACGATAACGAGGAACAGTTGTCCTACGCTTCATATATACTGACCGTCATGATCAAAGAAAAACGTTGGGCCATCGTGGCCGCAATCATTTTGCTCGCGATCCTAGGCATAGCCGCACTGCGCTATTTCTACTGGCTGAATCAATCGAGCTTGCCGGTTTATCCGTAGAGGTCTCCGATAAACGGGGCGCACCTACGCGTGCTTCCGCCCAAGTTTTTGGATTGTTCGCACTAAATGTTCCCCGACGACCGGCTTTTGTGCGGCGACCCAATTCGGGCCCAGACAGGCGGGGTTCGTCGACGAAATGCATCTCGCGGTCAGCCCGGTCCTCCTGGGGGAGGGCGAAAATCTCCTGTACGGATTGGACCTGCCGGTACTTGGGTTCGGGCTCGCCGAATACCGGGGCACTTCGGCCGCGGCCCATTATATTCTGCGAAAAGAGGCTGTCTGAGGCCCTCTGCCCGGACCCGAGCCGTTACAGAAACGGTCGGTTTCGGGCCGGTCTTCCGTTGCCCGAAGAGCCGACCAGTGGTCTAATCCCTCGCCTTTGCCGCTATGGGGCAAAGTCCAATTTTGAGGAGGAATCCATGAAGCGTTTTTTGATCGGCGCGCTCTTGTCCAGTGCGTTGGTGGTGCCGGCGTATGCGGCGCTCACGAACGGTGAATCTGCGCCCGATTTTACCGCCCAGGCTTCGCTGGCCGGCAAGGAATTCACGTTCTCCTTGAACGATGCGCTCAAGAAAGGCCCGGTGGTGGTTTATTTCTACCCGGCGGCCTACACGCGCGGCTGCAATATTGAAGCCAAGACGTTTGCCGACAACGCCGATAAGTTCGCCGCCGCGGGCGCCACAATCATCGGCGTCTCTCAGGACAACATCAAAAAGCTGAACGATTATTCCGCTGATCCTGAATATTGCGCCGGCAAGTTCCCCGTGGCCGCCGACGCGGGTGGAAAGATCACAGCTTCCTACAAGCTCAATACGATGACGCTAGATCGCAAGGTGACGGACACCCGCGGCGCGGATGTGACCCATGCGCTCACCGAGCGCACCACCTTCGTCATCACGCCGGATAAGAAGGTTATCGCGACGCTCTCGTCGAACGACGACAAGGTGGCGCCGCATGAGCATGCCGAGAAATCACTCGCAATCGTGCAGAGCCTGAAGAAATAATATCGTCGTATCTGGATATGGAAGGCGGGCTTCTTGGAAGCTCGCCTTCTTTCTTTTGGGAACGGCAATAAGGGGGGCAATATGAAATCGCTTTTGACGGCAACCGCCGTGCTGTTGAGTTTTTTGGGAGCCGCAGGGGCCGCCGAACCGAGCCCGCTCAACAAGGAATGGCGCGGGCGAGTTTCGGAACTCACGCAGCCGGCCGGCGATGAAGTTGTTCTGACAGCGGCCGGGGACGCGATCTGGCTCGACAAGTTCTCGGATAACAAAGATGCACGCCTTCAAGCGCTCTTCGAAGTCATGCGGAGCAGCGATATTTCCTTCATCAACTTCGAGATGGTAACCGCCAACAGCGGGTATCCGACGATCAAGGAAATCGCGAAATCAGACCCGTCCATCGTGAAGGAGTTTGTGTGGGCGGGCACGGACGTCGTCTCTCTCGCCAACAATCATATGATGGACTTCGGTCAGAACGGTCTCGAAACGACGATGCGAACCCTCGACGAGGCGGGCATAAAGCATTCCGGGGCGGGGCTGAATCTCGCGGGCGCTCTTCAGCACACGGTTGTGGAGAAGAAGGGCCTAAAAATGGCTCTCGTTTCCGTGATGGTTTCGCCGACTCTAAACATCGGCACCGGTGCGGGCGAAGCATCGCCGGGCGTCGCCTGGGTGCGCGGGACGATGGTGCGCCGCCCGGATGGAACTGCGGCGCTTGCGCCGTGGGACGCCGATTTGAAGGCCATGGAACAAGCTATCAAAGCGGCCCGTAAGGATGCCGACATGGTCGCCGTCAGCATGCACATTCATTGGGGAGAGCTTGACGTCGTTGATCCAGCCGGCAAACAGGTCGTGGCGCGCGCCGCCATTGATGCCGGCGCCGATATCATTTTGGGCCACGGTCCGCACGTCATCAACGGCATCGAGTTTTATAAAGCCAAGCCGATCCTCTACAGCATCGGCAATTTTGCGTTCCAGTTTAAGCCGGCCGCGTACACGTTCTTCCCCGAGACATTGAAAATCGTTCAACGCCTTTCGAGCGATCCGAA
The DNA here is from genome assembly GCA_041905525.1 of Rhodospirillaceae bacterium. Lineage (GTDB taxonomy): Bacteria > Pseudomonadota > Alphaproteobacteria > Rhodospirillales > Rhodospirillaceae > SHVO01. The sequence continues at coordinate 17,861 of JAYRKY010000026.1, read as the reverse complement.
GCTTTTCGAAAGCATGATCGTGCGAATGGTGCTGTCGTCGAAGGGACAGTTGCGACGAATGGAACTGCTGCCTGTCGAATTGACGCCGGACGGTATTCCACACTTTGTGACGGGCGATAAAGCCGACGCTATTCTCACCAAAGCCCGCACGCTCTCCGACCAGCTTGGCACGAAGGTGGAACGCAAAGCGTGGTACGCGGTCGTGGGAACGCCGGCCGCCGGGAGCCCTTAAGCTCAGGAACCGGGGGCGGGGAGCGGGCTGCCCCCGGCGAGCTTCGCAACGAAAGCGTTTGCCCGGCGTACCATCTCCGACGTCTGGTTGGAGATCGGAATCGCGATGTTGATGTGATTCACGAGGTCCAGTGGGATGGACTCACCGGCATGCTTCCGGCGTTCATAGGCTTCACGCGTCAGTTCAGGGTAAACCTGGGCGACGTTGATCGCGCGCACCACCCAATTTCCTTTGACCCTCTCGACAAGGGGCGCGCCGGAATTTCCCGGCCAGACGTCGCAGGTATGACCCACGAGGCCCGGGGCGCGTGGAAACTGCGCGTTCCGCAAAAGCGACGCGAATGAACATCCATTTTGAACCGTGCGCGGTGTCGCTCCGTCATAGTCGAAGGTGAGGGAGATCCCGGCCATTGAATATTTCGGTGCGCCGATATCCGTGACGTTGCGCTCCATCGGACCCGGAGGTGCGACCGCCAGCGGCGCATAGTCGACAGGTTCCTCCAGAATCAACGCGATGACATCTTTCTGGCGCGTCCTCGGGCGGAGCGGCAGGTCCGCGGCTGAAACGCTGGTGAATTGGAAATGATGGAGGATGCGGACCTTGCGGCCGTTCGCGGTGCCTTCTGGGACGTAGACCCAGTCTCCAGGCTGGAGCGCGCCGTCTTCGCCGAACACGTTATGCCAATTTGTGAGGATCACGCGCGGGCCGACCAGAAACGCGGTTCCGATGCCCGACAGCACGCCGTTCTTTGCATCGGCGCGCATGATGTAACCTACGGCGTTTGTCCATGGAGCCTGACCCGCATCGACCTGACGGTCGTCCTCGCCCAAAATTGAGGCGCTTGCGCACGGTCCCATCGCGCACGCCACTGCGGCGCACGCCAATGCGGTAAAATTGCGAATTTGTTTGCCCCAGTTCATCGGCGCGAAACGTTAGTCGAAATTTCGCCTTGGGCAAGGATCGATGTCAAAAAGTTGGGAACAAATTGCGCGCGATATGAAACGGACTCACGCACACGCTATATCGGCCTAGGTATCCGGGCAGGGCTTTTGGAATATCTCGCTAGGGTTGCCCCGCAGGTTCATTTGGAAACGCGTTTCGCCACCACTTTGGCCGCGCGCCCGGCAAGGACAACTGTGGCGTCAATCGAGTCTCCATTCACTTTGCCGTCGAACGCCAGCGGCTGCGTTCCGTTGGGGGTCTGGAGTCTTGCCTCAAACTTGAGGCTATCGCCTACGAGCATGGGGATGTCCAACGAGGCTTTCACACTGTCGGCGTGCATCGTCCCCGCGACTTGCTGATAAGTTTGATTGATGTCGACGCTGTAGTCTTTTCCGTTCATGCGCCATTGCCAGGTCCCATTTACCTTTGCTGGGACGATCCAAAAGTAGAGCGTGGCATTGCCGTGCGTTTCGAACTTGTCGGCCTTCCAGTCGCCGAGCGCATAGTCGTGGGCGACAATCCGCGTGCCAGGCTTCATGTCCAGCATCTTCGGGCGCAGCTTCAGCATCATTTCCGGCAGCAGATAGAGCGGCAGAAGTGTTGCTTCGGAGAAGTCAAACTCGAACATGTCTCCTTGGTGAAAAATGACGCGGTCTTCGACGCCGGCTTTCTTGGCGTTCGCCTTGGCCTCCGCCACGCGCACTGGATCGAGGTCGATGCCCACGCCCTTTTTCGCGCCGAATTCCTTGACGGCCGCGATCGGGAGACGTCCGTCCCCTGAGCCCAAGTCGTAGACAATGTCGTTCGGACCCACGCCGCCCAGCACAAGCATCGACTTTACGATCGGTTCGGCGGTCGGCACGTAAGGTGCGTCGAGTTCAATGCTAGGCGCATCCGCCGGCGCGGAAAACTGCGCAGCGTCTGCAGTCCACGTGAAGAGTGCGGCCGCAAGTCCGAATGAATAAGTGATTCTCATGACGTCCCCCAAACGGCGATGGCTCATAGTCACCACGGGGGGAGGGATGCTCGCAAGGCCTTTGTTAGCCGGTGGCGCGGAGTGGCGCGGCGCCTGGGTTCGCACCTGCGATCCACGCCGCGATAGCGGCGCTTTCAGCGGCTTCAACGTCTGCCTCTCGCGCGGGTGCGGGCGGATGCAAGGGCGTTCCATGCATCACGTGAGCACAGATGCGATCCAGCATCATGTCGTGTCCCGGCGCTAACGCGTCCAAGGTCTCAAAATTGGTCTCGCCGATGTGCCAATCGGTCTGTTTGACGAGCGGGAAGGGGAAGGCATATCTGAAGAACGAGACTGCGGCGAAGCGCCAGGCGCGCCTCGCGATTTCCAGCGTATCGTGCTCACAGTCTGCAGCGGCGGCCCCGAGCATCGCCTCATATTCCGTGGGGCTTGTCGGGGTCGGAAGGTTGGGTTGCGCGCACACCTCCAGGGATCCGCATCGGATCACCGGTTTACCCAGTGCCGCCATTTCCAGCCCTATCGTGCTGTGCCAGGTCAGTCCAAGGCTCGCAAGCTTCGCCAGATTGTAGCTGTTGAGGGTGTCGTCGCTGCGGACCAGTCTCACGTTGGGCGGCAAGTTCTGTGCAAGTTCCTCATAGAAAGCCAGTTCCTGAGAGTTGCTCGCCAGCGAACGCCGGCTGCCGCTATTGGGATGCGCCCGGATCACAAGCTGGATCTCGGCGTGCCGGCGCGCGAAATCGACGCTCGCGCGCACCCAGTCCTCGTGGCGTTCGAATACGCCGTCGGCAAGTCCCGTTCCGACCGTCTCGTCCAAGTTGGACGTAAACAGCGCCCAGACGGGGCGCTCGGGATCGAGACGCAGCACTTGGCGGGTTTCCTCCAGCGACTGCTTTTCGGTAATGAACGCGATGGTGTCCTTTTGGCCGTGCCAGCGCTCTTTCAACAAAGCCCCGACGGATTCGATCTCCGAACTTGTGAGGGGAACGTCGCGCCAATCATTCCAAAGGGCGACTAGGTCGCCTGAGTCAATGCACTGGCGGTTTTCAAGGAGGATGAGATGACCGGGCATAAAGTCGCGCTCTTCAACCAGTGTCCGCACTCCCCGGAGACGGCAAAGCTCAAGCGCGACGCGAAGCGGCCCCATGCGCCCATTGAAGAGCAGAACGAAATCGGGGTTTTCCTCGTCGAGAAGGCGCGACAGCGCAACCGCGGCCAGCCGACCGCTGTAGAGATAACTAGCGAAAATCCCTGCCGCCGCGGGGTTGGTGAGATCGAGTGTCGAATGGCGCAGATGCTTATGCACGCTTGAGGTCACCCAAGCGCCCAACCGCCAATCGCCGAACCGCGCATCGGCTAACTCTTCACCTCGCAACCCACTCACCCAAGCCGCCGCGTCACGAAAGTCCTGCGTTGTCAGCCATCGGCTGAGCCACCGATAGGGTAGTCCCCAATTGGCCATATGGGCTGCGACCGACGACTGGCAAATCAAGCAGGCGTTGGCGGGCTTAATCGTGGGAGCCCCGTTCGCAGGCTGTAGCACATCGCAATCGCTGAAGACGCCGTCGCACGTGACGTAGGAGACGGAGCAACCCCGCAGGCGCAGGGCCTGCAGAATGGTCACCTGCCTCGCGCTGTGGATCGACCAGGTCGTGTAAGGCGCGAAACAAACGATATGGAAGGGGCGTTGGATAGGCACAGCGGAAGTCTACATCATCGTAGCGATTCCCGAAATAAGACAGCGGCCCTCACGGCCCGGCGGCCTGCTCCAGTTCCGCGATGTTGATTTTTCTCATTGTCATCATCGCCGCCGTCGCACGCCGCGCGCGCCCGGGGTCGGGGTCCCGCAGCAGTTCCACCAGGCGCTTCGGGATGATCTGCCAGGAAACGCCGAACCTGTCTTTGAGCCAGCCACACCTGCTTTCTTGTCCGCCGTTCGAGGTGAGCGCGGCCCAAAGATGATCGACCTCATCCTGCGTGTTGCAGTCGACCATCAGGGAGATCGCTTCGTTGAGAACGAAGTGCGGACCACCGTTGAAGCAGTGGAGGCGGAGGCCGTCGAGGTCAACGGTGCCGCTGTGGAACCTACCGTTTACGCGGACCTCACCAACGATCTTGGAATTCCTAAAGACACTCACGTAGAGCCTCATGGCGTCTTCGGCCTGATCGTCGAACCAAATGAAGGGCGTAATTTTTTGCAAGACTTCCTCCTGTGAGACAGGTGTTGAACTCGTTCAGAGGACGTTTGGCCGCTTACAAATCCTACAATTGACATCTAGATGTCGGGCAGAGCGCGTCGACAATGTAACTGCTTGGTAAACATCAGGATTCCTAAAATAATCCGCAGCGCGTCATGTGCGTTAGGGTGCTAAGGCCGGTGATTTTCCGCTAGTATGGCGCACCTCACTCCTGACGGATGATCGCGATGCGTCTTCTTTCAAAATGGTCCCTGAGCACCCTTGCCGCGGCCAGTTTCTCATGGAGCGCGGCAAGCGCCGCGCCCGCGGACCCGCGGCACTACAAGACAGAACCGATGCCGCCGGGCTTCCAGGTGGTGGCGACGGAACTTGAGGGCCCTGTGTTCGCAGACCCTTCGGGCAAAACACTCTACACATGGCCTCTCAATAAAATCCGCAATGGTGACATCGGCGAAGCCAAGAACAAGCCGCCGATCTGTACCGACGAAGTGATGAGAGTGACCTCGGGTTTCATGAGCCCGTACCCCGGCGGTTTCGAGCTGCCGGATCTTGCGACGCGTCCGTCGTGCACCCAGGAATGGCCCATCGTCGCGGCGGAGCCGAGCGCCAAACCAGTTGGAAAGTTTGGCCTCGTCGATCACCCCAGCGGCCGGAAGCAGTGGACCTACGACGGGTACCCGCTCTACACCTCGGTGCGCGACAAGCTGCCGGGCGACGTTCTCGGCTCGGCCGGCCGCCAAACCGGAGGAGGGGATGGCGGTGTCTATCGTCGTCCGGTCGCTCCAAGGCCCGCGGTGCCGCCGGCTTTCAGTGTTCACACCGTGCAGCTGGGACGTCTGATCGCGACCACCACGGGATACTCGATCTACACATCGGACCGCGATAGCGTCCACAAATCGAATTGCGACGCAGCCTGTCAAAAAATGTGGAAGCCGGTCCCGGCGGGGGAGCTTGCTCAGCCTGAGGGCGACTGGACCATTTTCCAGCGCGGTCCCGGATTGAAGCAGTGGGCCTACAAAGGTAAGCCCGTCTATACCTTCGCGCGTGATGAGAAGGAGCGAAGCTTCCAAGGCGGCGACGAACCCGGTTGGCATAATGTATGGATGCAAGTCGCGCCGTCCGCGCCCGAAGGCTTCACGGTACAAGACACCCACACGGGCCAGGTCCTCGCGGCGCCCGGAGGAAAAACTGTTTACCTCTATAGCTGCACCGACGACGCGCTCGATCAGCTGTTGTGTGACCATCCGGCCGCGCCTCAGGCCTACCGCCTTGCGATCTGTGGCGGCGGCGATGCGGGGCGTTGCATAAGGACCTTCCCCTACATTCCGGCGCGCGCGGATGCGAAGAGCGGATCGCGTGCTTGGACCGTGATGTGGATCGACCCTCAGACTGGCCGCGAAACGAAACCAGGCGCGGAGAACGCGCTCAGCGTTTGGGCTTTCCGCGATCGCCCTGTCTACACCTTCTCGGGTGACAAGGAGCCGGGCGATGTTGAAGGCGATGCCTGGGGCGAATTCAATGGCCGAAAAAATGGCTTCAAGGCGTTCTGGCTTCGCGACGATTTCGACCGCAACGGTGAATGAGATGAAAAGAACCCTTGTTCAAACTTGGCTTTGCGCAGCGGCTTTCTTGTCTTTCGGCGCGGGGGCCGCGCACGCGGCCGAGGAACCCGATGGCGTCAAGAACCGCACCATCGGTTATGTGCTGACCGACTACGACTTCGCCACCTACCAGACGCCGGATGGGAAAGCCGAATGTCCCGACGGCTACAACGATGGTCCCCGCGAGCGCTTTGAACGCTTCTTCCCGAAGGACGGGCCCAAGGGGCCCCTGACCCAGGCGCAAATCGCCCGCGAAAGCGCGATCTGGGGTCCGACCATGGCAGACGAGCCGTTCCCGTTCAAATATGCGCAAGGCAACGTCGCGATTGGTCTCAATTTGGACGGGAAGGTTGGACCGAACGACTTCGTCAGTCCGGAGGGCGAGAAGGGCATCGACAATCAGCTTTACCGCGCTCTCGGGTGCGTGGTGAATCGCCGTGCGCCGGGCGGATCCCTGACGGTGTTCGTCACCACCTTCATGCAACGCTACAACTATAATCGGGTGCTTCTTGAACTCACGGACGTCGATAGTCTCGTCAACGACGATGACGTGACGCTCACAACCTACCGCGGCCTGGACCCGTTGATGATCGACGCGGCGGGACAGTTTTTGCCCGGTGGTTCGAATAGAGCGGACCATAAGTGGGGCAAGAAATTCATTGCCTCGTTCAAGGGAAGCATCAAGGACGGGGTTCTGACCACTACGCCGGTGCCGAATTGGTACATGCCTGCAAAGTATACGTTCCAGGATGTGACCACCCGCTGGTTCCGCGACGCGCGCTTCCGCCTTACGCTCACCCCAAACCGCGCATCGGGTCTCTTGGCCGGGTACACGGACGTTGAAAACTGGTATCGCCAGATCATCCGCTCGCTCTCGACCCATCACCTGAGCTATGGCGAGGAATATGCTCCGCCTCTTTACCGTGCGCTCCACAGGCTGGCGGATGCCTATCCGGATGCCCAGGGCCGCAACACGGCGATTTCCGCGGCGCTGGAAATGAACTTTGTCCGTGTCTATGTGACGCACCCGGAACGGCCCGTGGCGATGGAGGGTGCGCCCGCCGCCACGGCGCTGCGTGCGGCTGACGAACGTTAGGGACCCCAATTTTACCGTGATTTTGTTCTACCACTCCGCGTGCGCCCGACAGTGAAGGAGCAGTCCATGCGTCTTCTGCTTTGCGTACCGCTCGCTCTGGCGTTTATCGCCACCGCGACCCAGGCTGCCGAGATCACGTACGACCGGCCTGAGAGATTCACCGACGCGACGTTTGAGCGGCCCCGCAGCGAGAAGAATTTGCGTGAGGTCCAAAGCGGTGTGGACAAGATGTTTTCGCGGCTGGCGGAAAAGTACCTGGCGCCCGGGCAGACTTTTCGAGTCGTGGTCCGCGACATTGACCTCGCCGGCCGTATCGAGGCGACGGCCTCATTGGCCTACGACCTGCGGGTGATGCGGTCTTCCTCTTGGCCGCGATTGAGTTTTGCCTACGACGTGATTGAAAACGGCGTCGTCGTCCGCTCCGGAGAGGCGGACATCCATGACTTCAACTACCTGAACGGGTTCAATCGCTACTTTGAGTCCGATCGCCTGAGATACGAGCGGCAAATGCTCGAAAATTGGTTCCGTAAGAACTTCCCGGCAAGCCCGGCCTAGGACGGAACTGCTGTCGGCGGCCGTGCGTTGTTCCCGGGACTCTTTGTAGGGAACGATAACAATGCAATGGGAAGGCGGGCGTCGTGGCGGCGGAATTGAGGATCGGCGTGGCCTTGGCGGCGCGAAGATCGCTGGCGGAGGGATCGGTACCATCGCCATCGCGGCATTGGGTTATCTTCTCTTCGGAATAGACCCGCGTGTGACCACCGCGGTCTTGAACCAGTCCGCACCGGCGGAACGTGGCGTGTCCGGAACCCCGTCGGACCGTGCGGGCCAGTTCGTGGACATCGTCAGCGCAAATATAAATGACGTCTGGTCCACCCAGATCCAGGGCTATCAATCCCCGCGCGTGGTCCTTTATGAACAAGGGACCTCGACAGGTTGTGGTTACGGGCAGGCCGCGATGGGCCCGTTCTATTGTCCCGTAGATACAACCGTATATCTCGACCTTGGCTTTTGGCAGGAAATGGAAAGTCGCCTCGGCGCCTCCGGCGCTGAATTCGCCCGCGCCTACGTCGTGGCGCATGAGATCGGCCATCATGTGCAGCGTCTCACCGGAACGACCGAGAAGGTCGAGCAGTCACTGCGTCGCGCGCGCGGGGAAGCCGAAGCAAACCAGTACTCCGTAGCGCTTGAGCTGCAGGCCGACTGCTACGCCGGCGTGTGGGCTGCGCGGGCCGCTGAAGCGTCAAACGGCCAGGTCGCTCTCGATCCGGGCGATTTGGAAGAGGGGCTGAAGACGGCGCGCGCCATCGGCGACGACACTTTGCAAAGGCGGTCCACCGGACATGTTGTGCCGGAAAAATTTACGCATGGAAGTTCGGCACAACGCATGCAATGGCTGCGGCGCGGGTACGACACGCGCGATCCCGCGCAGTGTGATACCCTTTAGGACGCTTTTGCGGCCGCCCGCGCGTTCACAAGCTCGAGGATTTTTGCTTCCAGCAAATTCCAGTCGACCGGCTTTGCGATCACTGCATCTGCACCGGCCTCAAGAAACATCGTCACATGGTCCGGCACGACATCGGCGGTCAGCGCGATCAATGGTGGACGGCCCCCAGTCGTCGCGCCTTGATGAATGGTCCGCATGACGTCCGGTCCGTTCACCACCGGCATGTGCATATCGAGAATGATGCAGTCAAAGTGGCCCTTCGCGGCGAGATCGATCGCCGCCGCGCCGTCCTCCACCAAAGTCACTTCGAATCCGCGCTTCAGAAGGATGATATCGGCAAGTATCCGCATGTTTTGATCATCATCGGCCACCAACAACCGCAGCGGCGTCTTCATCTTGCGCGGCATGCTCGCGGCGGGACGGTCCTGAACCCGGGTGAGGGGTACGGCGGGCGCCAAGGCCTTTTGTACCGTCACGGCAAATGTGAACGATGAGCCGATGCCCGGCTGGGAGCTCACTTTGAGTTCGCCGCCCATCGCGTTCACCAAATGGCGGCAAATCGATAGACCCAACCCTGTACCGCCATGAGTGCGCGATGTCGTCATGTCGGCCTGGATAAAGGGTTCAAAGATCCGCTCCAGGTGCTCAGGTGCAATCCCGATGCCGGTATCGATGACCGAGCATGTGAGCTCAATTTCCCCGCCGTCGCGCGGGGCCTGTTCAATCCGCACGACCACCGCGCCGCGCATCGTGAATTTGATCGCGTTATCGACCAAGTTCGTTAGAACCTGACGAATCCGCAGGGCGTCGCCCACAATGTGATCGACACTCTGGCGCGGTTGTTCGACCCGCAGCGTGAGCCCCTTCTGGGTAGCCTTATTCTCGAAAACAGCGCAGACGTTCTGAACGACCTCAGACAAGCGGAAGGGGGCGTGTTCGATCGGCACCGCGCCTGTCTCGAATTTTGCGAGATCGAGTACGTCATTGAGCACGGTCAGAAGATTACGGGCCGACAGCGTCAGATTGCCGATCAGGGTATGCTGCTGCTCGGAGAGCGGTGTTGTCTTCAAGACATCCGCCATCCCGAGAATGCCTGTCATCGGCGTGCGCAGTTCGTGGCTCATATTCGCCAGGAATTGCGAACGTACTTTGGCGGCTTCGTCGGCGCGGCGGCGCTCGGCCTCGAGAGAGCGGAGCAGGGCGGACAGACCGATAAGCGGTGCGATCCCCGCCGCAATGAATCCAAGCACAAAGGCGGTCCAACTCAGTGCCGTCATGTCGAACGCGGTGGGCGTCAGTGGGATTGGCAGAAGATCAAGCCTATATCCCGCATAGAGCGCGACGATGGACGCGACGCAGAGGCCAACAACGCCAAGCGCAACGCGGCGCTCGAAGAAGCACCCTGCGACCACGATCGAGGAAATGTAAAACATCATCACGCCATTGCCGCGGCCGGCCGTGATGATTCCCGCGGTGGCCACCACATAGGGGACGCTCGTCACAACGGCGGCCCGGAACGTCAGGCTCAGTCGCTTTCGGGCAACGGTCGTTGCCACCAGGATCAGGAGGAGGGCGATATGCAGGCCCATGACGGGCTGCCAACCCTGCTCGATTCCGCGAAGCAGGCTGAAGCTGACGGCTGGCACCGCCAGCGCGGTCAACGTCGCAAGTATGGCGTTACACGCGTCTGAGCGGATGTCGTGAAAGGATTTAGCGCTGCGAGCCACCAGGTCGTCCTTTTGTAACCGCCCCCGGAGCCTGCGGTCATACTCAATTATTAGGTGTATAAACAGGCCCCGTAATCAAGTCACGGTGTGATGATTGCAAAGGAGGAGGCCCGCGACTTCATCGCCTCGCTACAGCTTACCGGCCGGAAAAAAGCAGCTACGTAATACCCGCCAAGACCCTCATAAAGAGTAGAGATTTCGTTCAGATTATCGATGTGAGAAAAAATATTCTTTTCCCGGTAGGTTCGAGATCAGGCCTCCGGCGGAGGGGTTGCTCTGATCGAGCAGGGGGAAGAAAAGACCGCCCCCAACCTATCCACATTAGTCCAATTAAAGGGTTCATCCATGTCGGCGCATCGTCTTGCACGGGTCTCGGTCTCTCGCTTGCTGCGGAACACCTGCATGTGCACGGCCAGCGCTTTCGCCGTCCTCACCGCGTTACCGGTGGCCGCGCAAGACGCGCAGACCACCCAAGTCGCGCAGGCCGCGGGCGTTGAGGAAGAGATCGTCGTCACGGGGTCGCGTATCGTGCGCAACGGTTACGAAGCCCCGACGCCTGTCTCCGTTCTGGGCGCCGAGGACCTCAACGCGCAAGCCGCTCTCAATATCGCTGACGCGGTGAACAACCTGCCGTCATTCGCGGGCAGTTCCACGCCGCACGCCGGCAACTCTGGAACAGGCAACGGCGTCGTCGGGACCAATCTCCTCAATCTACGCGGCATGGCCGCCAACCGGACGCTCGTTCTCCTCGACGGGCAGCGGCTGGTGGGCGCGTCGGCCAACGGCGCGCCCGAGGGTGGGGCTGTCGATGCCAACGTGATCCCCAATATGCTGGTCGAGCGGGTCGATGTGGTCACCGGCGGCGCATCCGCGGCTTATGGCTCGGATGCATTGTCCGGCGTCGTCAACTTTGTCCTCGACCGCGACTTCACGGGCGTTAAGGCGACGATCGACGGAGGCCTCTCGAACTACGGTGACATGCCGAACTACTCGGGCTCGCTGGCTTATGGCACGCCGTTCGCGAACGGTCGCGGCCATGTTCTGCTTGCCGCGGAACACTCCTGGACCAAGGGCGAGCGCGGCTTTTTCCGCCCATGGACCGAAGACAATATCCAGATGATGCAAAATCCGGCGTGGAATGCGACGACCAACCCGTCGGTGCCGCAATATCTTGTCGCCAACAATGTGGGCCTTGCGCTTGCCGCGCCTGGCGGGATCGTGACCGCGGGTCCGCTCAAGGGGCTGACGTTCGATCCGCTGGGTAATCCCTACCAGCGCAATTACGGAAGCGGTGTCGCTGGCAATTACTTTATCGGCGGAGATTGGGCCGAAACGCGCACGGATCGCTATAGCGATCTTTCCGCGAAACTGTCGCGTCAAACGGTGTTCTGGCGCACCTCATATGACCTGACCGACAATGTTTCTGTGTACGCGCAGTTCCACTGGGCGCACTCGCACGCCTTCTCGCACAACTCCTATCCCTTCAAGTTCGCGAGCGAGACGATTCGGCGCGACAACGCGTTCCTTCCGGCGGAAGTGGGCGCGCGCATGGATGCGCTCGGTTTGACGACGCTCACCATGGGGCGCAACAACTTCGATATCCCGATTGCCTCGCCCAGCAATGATCGCATCTTCCGCCGTTTCCTCGGCGGTATCGAAGGAAATTTCGACGCGCTCGACGCCAACTGGAAGTGGGACGCCTACTACCAGCGCAGCACGAGCCACAATTCGATCCGCGTGCTGGATAATACGGTGAACACGTTCTACACCCGTGCGATCGATTCCGTGCGCGTGAACGGCGCCGCCGTATGCCGCGTGAACGCCGATGCCGTCGCGACGAACGACGACCCCAACTGCGTGCCTTTCAACTATTTCGGCCAGGGCCGCAACAGCCAGGCCGCGCTGCAATATGTCGTCGAGAACGGCTACGGCCTGACTCGTCTCACGCAGGATGTCGCCGCCGCGAGCGTGAACGGCGAACCGTTCTCCACCTGGGCCGGCCCGGTTTCGCTGGCTTTCGGGGTTGAGCATCGCTCTGAATCGCTGCGCGCTATCGCCAGCGAACTCGACCAGACCAGCCAGTTCTACTCGGGCAACTATAAGAACTCGAGCGGTTCCAACAAAGTCACCGAAGGTTTTGTCGAGACCGTTGTTCCGCTCGCGAAGGATGAAGCGTTCGCCCGCTCGCTGGATCTCAATGCCGCGGTTCGCGCGACCGATTATTCCAATTCGGGGTATGTCACGACTTGGAAGGTCGGCGGCACGTGGTCTCCAATCGACGACATCCGCTTCCGCGCGACGCAATCGCGTGACATCCGTGCGCCGAACATGGGCGATCTCTTCCTCGGCGGCCGCTCGAACACCGGTACCCAGATCGACCGCTTCACCAATACGACCCCGGTGATCTTGTCGGTGACCAGCGGCAACCCGAACTTGGTTCCGGAAAAGGCCAATACGACTGGAGTAGGCGCGGTGCTCTCGCCCGGTTTCCTTCCCGGATTCAATACCTCGGTCGATTTCTATCGCATCAAGATCAAGGGCGCGATCGCGACTCTCAATGCGCAACAGATCATCGACCAGTGCTTCGAGGGGGTCACGCAGCTTTGCCCGCTGTTGATCCGCGACAGCGCGGGCGTGCTTACGCGCGTGAATATCCAGCCCGCGAACGTATTGTCACAGTCCACGAAGGGGCTGGACATCGAAGCCAGCTATAACTTTCCGTTGTCGAGCCTCGTCGACAGTTGGGATGGCCAGTTGTCGCTGCGCGCCCTCGGCAGCCGCGTCTTCTCGATCAAGACCATCAACAATGCGTCCAATCCGAAGGTCCTTGAAGGTGCGGGCGTCAATGCTGCCAGCTTGGTCAACTTCCCCCTGTCGGCACCGAAGTTCACCTACCGCACGTCAGCTACCTACGCACTCGATCCATTGAGCGTGACGCTGTCGTTCTACGGACTGAGCTCGGGCGTTTATGCGACCAACGCGGTTCAATGCACGACCGGTTGCCCGGTCTCGACCACGGCCAATCCTACGTTGAACAACAATCGCATCCCGGCGGTGCATGCGTTCGACCTGTCGTTCAACTACAAGATTATCGACAGCGGCGCCCAGGAGGCGGAAACCTTCTTCGTCGTCAACAATCTTACCAATGCGCCTCCGCCGGGTGTCGCGGGCAACCTGTCCAGCGGCGTGTACCAGAAAGGCGACGGCGCTTTCTATCAGGATTACCGGATCGGCCGCACGTTCCGCGCGGGCGTACGCTTCCGTATGTGATTGGACGTGTGGCGGGAGACCGCAGTACGGTCTCCCGCTCGTCCAGATCGAGAAAGATTCGTGCGCGGGGAAGAGCGCCGGTTCCTTATCTCCAATGCTTCAATGCCACACCGGAATCGCGGTAAGGTCGTGGCCAATGACACGACAAGGTAGAAGATCATGCGGCGCCTGAAGACGTCAGAATTGCCCCAAAGACAGGCAGGAATGCTCGGTCGGCCGCAAAGGCTGGCGGACGAAGTCTACGACGCGATCCTGGGACAATTGATGTCCCTTAAGATTCCTCCCGGCGGCCCGATTAATATCGATGACCTCGCACGCGAATTCGGCGTGTCGCAGACCCCGATCCGCGAAGCGCTGGGGCACCTCGAGGCCTATGGGCTTGTAACGAAGATTCAGTTCATCGGCTATACGGCGGCGCCTCAGCTCGGGAAGAAGGAATTCGACGAGCTTTGCGAACTGCGTTTACGCCTTGAGCCGTATCTGGCCGGTAAGGCGGCCGAGGTGATCGACGATCAAGGTGTAGCCGCGCTCGAAAGTTATGCGGGCGCGATGATCAGCCCCAGTTTCGAGGACGGTGGCTCCAGCTATGCTCAATTCGTGCGCCAGGACGCGGCCCTCCACGATCGCATCGCCGCCGCGGCCGGGAACAGCCTGATGCGGGATACCCTCGCAAAGCTGCATATCCACCTGCACCTGTTCCGTTTGCCTCATCACCCAAAAGTGACCGCCGAGGCGCTCGACGAACATAACGAGATCCTCCGCGGCATCGCCGCGCGCGACCGTAAGGCCGCGGAAGACGCGATGCGCCGCCATATCGAGAAGGTCCGGGAGCGGTTCGGCTCCTTGTTCGACCAGAACTAGACCTCGCGCAGGCTTGGACTTTTTCCTGGGTCTCCGCTATTCAGCGGAGGGCTCACTTTCACCTTTTCAGGATACCCCCATGCCGACGCTGGCTGAGAGAAAGGCAAAGCTTTTCGGAAACCACGTGCTGCTGGTCACGCCGCTAACTCCAAAAGGCGGGATCGACGTTGAATCGACCAAGAGCCTCGTCGACTATGTGATCGCCCACGGGGTCCACGGCATCCTCGCCCTCGGAAGCACCGGCGAAGTGTTCTGCCTGCCCGACGATGAGCGCAAGCAATTCGCCGAGATCGTCCTCAAGCACGCCAATGGGCGCGTGCCGGTCGGGATCGGCGTCATTGATTCCGCCAGCGATACCAGCGTCGCGATGGCGCGGCACGCGGCCGAGAACGGCGCCGACTACATCTTCACGACGGCGCCCTATTACCATCCGCACGCCGCCGAAGGCATTTTCCGGCATGTGCAGGAGATCGGCAAAGCCACCGAATTGCCGCTGATGGTTTATGACGGCGGCGCTGGGATCGAGCTTTCGTTGCCGCTCTTGAAGCGCATGGCCGAGAACATCCCGACGCTGCATTGCTCGAAGCTGTTTCTGCCCTATCCGGGAAAGATCGCCCTTTACGCCGCGGCCACGGATGGAAAGCTGCAAGCGTGGGCCGGTCACGATCAAATGAACTATCTGATGTTGTTGTACGGCGCCAAAGGAATGACGTCGGCGGCGAGCTGTATTCTGCCGCGCGAACAAAGTGACATGTTCGAGGCGATCCAAGCGGGTAACCCCGGCAAGGCGCGTGAGATTTTCCACGCGTTCGTGGGGCCGCTCAACTCGATCGCCTTCGCCAATGTGTTGCAGTACCCGCAATGCTACAAGCGCGCCCTGAAGTGGATGGGCGTGATCGAGCACGACGCGTGCAAACCGGTGATGGAGCCGATCGACGATATTCGCACGGCCGAGCTGCGCGGCGTGATGGAGCGCATCGGCAAGATTTAGACCGCGCCGCGGTCATCGGGTTGGGGAGGACACGATGAAACTTCTGCGCCATGGACCACTGAATCAGGAAAAGCCGGGTCTGCTCGACGCCGGTGGGACAATCCGCGATCTTAGCAAGGTCATCCCGGATATCACGCCGGACACCCTGGCGGACGCCAAGCTGCAGGAACTTTCGCGCCTGGATACCGCGACCCTCCCGGCGGTGCCACCCGGCACGCGGCTCGGCGTTCCCATCAACGGCATCCGCAAGTTCATAGCGATCGGCCTCAACTACGCGGACCACGCCGCTGAATCCAATCTGCCGGTTCCGAGCGAACCCGTCGTCTTCACAAAGGCTATCAGCTGCCTGTCGGGGCCAAACGACGACGTGATGTTGCCGCCGGATGCGAAGAAAGGCGACTGGGAGGTCGAACTCGGCGTGGTGATAGGCAAGACCGCGCGCCATGTCTCGGAGAGCGATGCGCTCGGTTTCGTTGCCGGCTATACGCTTGTGAACGACGTCAGCGAGCGTGAGTGGCAGATGGAACGCGGGCTGACATGGGACAAGGGGAAGGGCTTCGATACCTTTGGCCCCGTCGGCCCGTGGTTCGTGACCGCCGACGAAGTCGGCGACCCGCAGGCGCTGGATATGTGGCTGGACCTCAATGGGCAGCGCATGCAGACCGGCAATACGCGAACGATGATCTTCAACGTCGCGCAGCTTGTCAGTTATGTCAGTAAACTCTGCACGCTCTGGCCCGGCGATCTCATCACGACCGGCACGCCGCCCGGCGTGGGCATGGGCCGCAAGCCGCCGGTATTTCTCAAGCCGGGCGACGTCATGCGCCTGGGCATTCCGAAGCTGGGCGAGCAATCCCAACGCGTCGTCGCATTCAAGTAGAGCAGGGGCCGGATGACGGAGAAGAAAAAGCTTCGCAGCCAGGAGTGGTTTGGCTCGAAGGGCATGCACGGCGTCATCCATCGCGCCTGGCTCAAGAACCAAGGTTATCCGCACGACCTGTTCGACGGTCGGCCGGTCATCGGAATCTGCAACACCTGGTCTGAGACGACGCCTTGCAACGGTCACTTCCGTGAACTTGCAGATTGGGTGAAACGTGGGGTGTGGGAGGCGGGCGGATTCCCGCTCGAGTTCCCCGTGATGTCGCTCGGCGAAACGATGCTGCGCCCGACGGCGATGCTGTTTCGCAATCTCGCCAGCATGGACGTCGAAGAATCCATTCGCGGCAATCCGTTGGACGGCATCGTCCTCCTGATGGGATGCGACAAGACGACGCCTTCGCTTCTGATGGGCGCGGCTTCGGTCGACCTTCCCACCATCGGTCTCTCCGGCGGCCCGATGTTGAAAGGCTACTACAAGAATAAACCGCTCGGCTCCGGCACCGCCGTTTGGCAGATGTCCGAAGAGGTCCGGGCGGGCAAAATGTCCGGCGACGAGTTTCTCGCGGCCGAAAGCTGCATGAGCCGCTCCAAGGGTCACTGCATGACCATGGGGACCGCTTCGACAATGGCGTCCATGGTGGAAGCGCTCGGCATGGGGTTGCCGGGTAATGCCGCGATCCCCGCCGTGGACTCGCGCCGCTACACGCAGGCACAACTTACGGGCCGGCGCATCGTGCAGATGGTGCACGAAGATCTCCGCATGTCGAAGATTCTGACTCGCAAGGCTTTCGAGAATGCAGTGCGCACCAACGCCGCCATCGGAGGTTCGACCAATGCGGTGGTGCATCTGCTCGCACTGGCGGGGCGGATCGGCGTCGACTTCAATCTCAAGGACTGGGACGAGCTTGGCTCCCATGTGTCGTGTCTTGTGAACTTGCAGCCATCGGGCCAGCACCTGATGGAGGACTTCTATTACGCCGGGGGCTTGCCGGTCGTGCTGAAGGAACTCGCGCAAAACAAGCTGCTGCATGAAGACGCCCTTACGGTGAACGGAAAGACCATCGGCGAGAATATCCAGGCCGCCGAATGCTGGAACCGGGAGGTCATCCATACCTACGATCAACCGTTCAAGCCCGAGGCGGGGATCGCCGTCCTCAAAGGAAACCTCGCTCCGAATGGCGCTGTGATTAAGCCGTCGGCGGGAACGCCGAGTTTGTTCAAACATCGCGGACGCGCGGTGGTCTTTGAAAGCATCGAGGATTTCAACGCGCGGATCGGCGACGAAAATCTGGATGTCGATGAGACCTGCGTTCTCGTCTTGAAGAACTGCGGCCCGAAGGGTTATCCGGGCATGCCCGAAGTCGGCAATATGGCGCTCCCACCGAAAGTCTTGCGCAAGGGTATCACCGATATGGTCCGGATCTCGGATGCGCGTATGAGCGGCACGGCCTACGGCACTGTGGTGCTTCATGCGTCTCCGGAATCCGCCGCCGGTGGTCCGCTGGCGTTGGTGCGCGACGGCGACGTGATCGTTCTCGACGTCCATGCCCGCAAACTGCATCTGGAGGTTGACGATGCGACCCTCGCCGAACGGCGCAGGGTGTGGACTCCGCCCGCGTCCCCGGCGCGTGGTTACGTCAAACT
>JAYRKY010000025.1:0-54073 GCA_041905525.1 Rhodospirillaceae bacterium | reverse complement strand
CCGCGCCGTCTGCGGCGCGGGCGTGATGGGCTTGGTGTTCTTACACCTCGGGGTTCCAGATACTCACAAACGCATCGTCGTCGTCCTGGCCGGCGGCCCGGCCGAGATTGGCATAGACCTTTTTCGAGCCGAGTTCCGGGGCCGAGAGGCGAAGCGAGACGTAAGGATTACCCGAGGTCTTGCCTTGCTTCGTCCACGCGGCCCCGAGCGGGACACCACGGGAGTAAACGCGATAGTCGGGTTGCTTGTCGTGGGCCTTTGCGCTGTTGGGGATGATCGCGATGGGCTGGCGAACATTGAGGGTCTTGAGGATGCCCTTGAATGAGCCGTCACCTTGCTTTTTCACATAACCGATGGACGTCGCCATGATCTTTCTCCTTTGTGTCGCCGGGACAATTCCCTGCGTGGCTGACCGACAAGGACGGCGCTGGCCCTGCTCAAAGCAGCGCAGCGGCTTTTTTGGTCTTCCGGCGTGCATTGGGCAAAGCCCAATGGGAAAAAAGCCTTTGAGCAAAGGGGACAGGACGGCCTTAAAGGGTAAGCCACAGGCAGGAAATTGATTCTCGGGCGACAAGGAGAGAAAAATGGCTGACGTTCGTGAGGATGTGAGAAGCAAGAGCGGCGCGTGAAGCGCCTCAACCCCTCACTTCGTCAACCCGTGAACATTCCCACCTGCGATGGCCCCGCCAGAAAGCCCGGCTTCATTTACATGCGTAATCGCGCGAGGGTGCGAGGACGCGGCAAAGCCGCTCGGAAATCCTCGGATCACTTGAGCCTATGCACCGAACAGAAAGGCCCACGTCGTTGCCAATCTCGGGAACCGCCAAGGGCGATGACGTTCTGCGCTTATCTGGAATCCCGATCTTGAGAACGAGGCCCGCACGATCCGCGCGGGTGACGGCGCTGCTTGTGTTTGCGCGCGATCAAAAAAACGATAGGGCGGCGGGTTGATCCCGCCGCCCTTCGTTGCCGCTGACAAGTTCCATCGTATGCGGGGAGTATATCATGCTCCCCGTTCGCCCGAAACAAGCCGGGCGGCGGCGAAAGCGCCGCCCGGCGATCTCTCTACTTGGCAAAGTGGCGCTTGATGGCTTTCCAGTGTGCGACGGGCGCAAAGCCGCCGTCGCGCCGATAGCCTTCCGCCGGGAACCGCAGCCAGCGCGGCAACCAGCTTGCCACCTTCTGCCGCCCTTTGGTGCCGTCCAGAAAATCCCGAATGATCTGCTTCTGCACCTTCCCGGTCGCGGCAATGTTGCCATTGGCAACCGTCTTACCGCCTAGCTCCGCGATCATGGCCGTGAGCACGGCCTTGTCGCGGATGAGGTCAAAGAAACTATCGTCCGGGCTCCACCATTGGCCCACGTCCACTTTCAGATGGACGCCCACGGCCTCCACCAGCGCGCTTCCGGCTTCCAAGCTATCCGCCATGACGACGGCAAGCACTTTCATCACCTTGGCGTCGGATAGATGAATGAGCCGCGCGAAGATCGCCGCCGTGTCATCAGCGTGCCCGCCCGCGAGGGTGGCCCCTTCCGGGAGTTCAAGAAGGACCAAGGCTTCCGCCTTGCGCTTCTCGAACAGCTTTTGCGCTCGGCTGGCCGCAATGCTCGAGTCCGTCTCGGCCCGCCCGCTGCGCTGCGGCTCGGCTGCCACTTTCCACAACCGCGAACCGCCGATGGCGTGCGTGACCATGAGCCGCAACGCCGCTCCCGCGTCGTCCAGGAGGACGGCCCGCGCGGCGGCATGACGGTGGAAATCGAGATAGGTTTGCAAAGCGCCGGTCACTTCGGCGGATGCCTCGGGCTTTGCCTCGCCGTCCTTGCCTTCCGAGGCCGTCGCCTTCGCGGCTTCCTTCGCCTTGCGCTTGGCTTCCTCGCGCGACACATACCCTTCGTGGAACGTGACTTCGCCGCGCGGGGAGACGGCGATAAACACCTTGCCGCCGTTCTTCTTGGTGGTTTTCTGGCATTGCCAGCTTTGGAACTGCTGGCCTTTGTCGAGAATCACCACCTCGCGCCACCCGGCTTCAAGGTACGCCTCGCGGCGTGCCGCGATGGCGAGGTTCTGTTGCTCCCAAAACAAGTCAGCGTCTTGGAAACAGCCATGCTCACCAAAGAGGTCGGTGATGACGTGGCCCTTATAGGCGTCCAGCGGGAACAGCGCGACCGCCGTTGACACCGCCTGTCCAGAACATAACCAGTGCTTTACATCATCGCCCAGGGGCGTGTTCTCGTCCTCGGCCTCGAACGCCTTGAGCCATTCCTGCTGCTGGCGTTTGGTCGCCATCGTCAAATGGCGCACCGTATCCACGTCGATCTTCTCCGCGCTGTAGGCGTCACGGATTTTGGGGAGAAGATTGCCAAGCGCCATGCGCTGCTCCACTTGGCGCTTGGTGAGGCCGAACCGCGCGGCCACGTCCTCCACGCTCTTGCCCTCCTTAATGATGAGACGGGAGAACGTGGCGTATTGCTCCATTTCGTCGGGATCGCGGCGGTAAAGGTTTTCCATAAGCGAGGCTTCCAACGCCTCGGCGTCGTCGCCTTCCTCAAGGATGCCGCACGGCACGGGGCCAAAGTTCCCGCGCTCGGCCTCTACCGTCTTGGCCGCGTAGTAGCGTCGTCGCCCTGCGACCACGCCAAACGCACCCGGCTTATCGCCGGGGTGGACAAGAAGCGGTTGCAGGATGCCGCGCGCGCGCACGCTCGGCACCATGTCGGACACGTCCGGGGCCTTCTTGGCGTGGCGCATGTTGGCGGGAGAAATCGACAGCTTGGAAAGTTCGATATGAGCGAGTTGCATGATGAAATACTCCGTGGGTTGGGGGGATTTAGGCTTTGGGCTGGCGCTTCCGCGTGCGCCGGGTGTGGTTAGGATGCGGAATGGCTGTCACCACGGGCCGGATGTGCAGCGACGTGGCGACGAGGTAGAGGGTTTCGGGTTCACAGGTGATGCGTCCTATGAGCCGCGCCGCTGTCCGATAGACAGAGACGGGATAACGCGGCGCAAAGTCGGGATCGCAGCGGAGCGGTTCGCCCAAGCGTCCGTAATCCGACGCGAGACGCGCGAGGCTTACATAACCAAGTTCTGACGTTTGCTCGTTGCGAACGTCATGGATCAGCCCATAGAGCATGTCGGGATCGTCGGGCCGCAGTTCCGTAAACAACCATGTCGCCGGACTGCCGGGGTCGATGATCTTGACCACCGGCACATGATCCAGTTGCCGTCCGGCCTTGCCGTTGGCGATAAGCCGCGCGTGAACGTCCTTCGTGAAAAGCGCGGGGCGTTTCATGCCGCCTCACTTTCGGGCTGCGCGCCCGCTTCAAAGGCGAGAATGAAATCCGCTGCCTTGCTGGCCTGGGAGGCTGCGCGGAAGATGGCGCGGTTATCTTCCTTGAGCACGTCCAGCCAGGATGCGAGGTAATCGGTATGCCGCACCGTGGGGACAATGCCCAAGGCCGCGCACACGAAAGCCGACGACATTTCGGCCACCAGTTCCTCGCGCGCGTAAGGATGAGAACCGAACCGGCCCGAGTGGTCCCGGTCCAGGCGGTGCTTGGCTCCCGTCCAGTGGCCTAGCTCGTGGAAGCACGTTCTGTAGTAATCGACCTGCTGATGAAACGCGGGCTGCGGCGGGACTTGGATAAAGTCGTCCACCTTCTGATAGAAAGCGCGATTGCCGCCAATGCGGAAATCCGCCCCTGTGCGCTGAATTAAGTCCTCTGCGTGCGGGATGACTTCGCGCTCGGGCAACGGCGCGATGCCCGCAAACGCTGACGCGGGCAGGCCGTCGCATTGCTCCACATTGAAAACAGTATGACGCTTGAGGAAAGGAACCCGGTTCGGGTCGTCGCCGTCCTTCGTCGCGCGTTCTTTCTCGCCCTTGGGAATGAAGGTATCGGCATAAAAGACGGTCGTGCCCTTCTCGCCTTTTCGGACGCTGCCGCCCAACGTCAAGGCTTGGCGGAACGTGAGCCAGTTCTGGCCGCGATACCCTTTCTCGATCACCGCGCCCCACAACATCAATACATTGATGCCGGAATAGCGCCGCGCGGTTGCGCCGTTCTTGGGCAAGCCAAGCCCTGCGCTGGTGCTCCCCCACGGCTGTACCCAGGGAAAACGCCCCTGCTCCAACTCCAAAACAATCTTGTCGGTGACTTCCTGATAAAGATTCCCGCGCTCACCACGGGCGGACTGTCTGTTGCTTGGACTCATGTGCTGGCCTCCTATCGCCTAAAAAACCGCACACCTGCCCCTGGAAGGGGGGTGGCGGCGTAAAGCGACCGGCAGACCCGCGACGGGCGGGCGAAACCCGAAGGGCCGAAACGAAGAGCACGGGCCTCGCGCTTGCGAGGCTGAGAACGAACGGCGCGGGTCTAAAAGGGAGCGGGCCGACACCCGCCTTCCGGGGGCAGGACCAAACAACGTCATCGCGCGGATGCGCGATGTCCGTGGATCTTCGGGGCGTTGCGGGGTATCCCCGCAGAAGGGGTGACGAAGGACGGCCCTCTTTGGCCGGCCGCAGGCAGGGGAAGGCTTTCCCCTCCTAAGGATGTCCTCTCAAGAACTAATTTACAGATAGCGAAATGAGGCTTCGCTTACGCTTTATTTCTGACGCGCGCCGCGAAGCTGCGGAAGAACATCTTTTACCGTGAGAACGCCACGCCATATGGCGAAGGGTAAAATGATTCCGGCCACAACCGCATCGGGCCAGCTTTTGTGCGTAACCTCTATGCCGATTGCAGCGGCTATCACGCCCAAATTGCCAAAGATGCTATTGCGCGTGCACTGCCACGCCGCCCTTAAGCTCACGTTCCCGGTACGGTCGCGGCGTAGCAAGGCCAGAACAACCACATTGGCTATGAGGGCAACAAAACTGACAGCCATCATTGAGGTCGTGTTGGGTAGCCGATCATGGAGAAGATTTTGAACGGCGACAAAGCACGCCCAGATGCAAATTAGGGAAACGAACCCCACACCCGTGAGCGTAACTATGGCTTCGTGACGCGGCGCGAGGCGGTTTTCAAGAATAGGTCGACCAGCGGCCATCGTGTCGCCGGTTTCCAAAGCATCGACCTGAAGTGAAGCAGACCCTGAAACCAGGCCGATCACGAGCTCGACAAGAAAGAGCGAGTCTGCAACGAGAAACGCGATCCAGGACCGGTTCTTCTGTCGCGCGCGGGAAAGCTGCCATTGCTTGGCGCGCGCTTTACCCACGTTCTCCACCGGCATAAGCGAGCAAACGAAGGGCATTCGCGACAACAATAAGCGTGGAACCTTCGTGCAGTAGGACGGCCATGCCGATCTGTAGGCCAAAGACTGTCGC
Organism: Rhodospirillaceae bacterium; assembly: GCA_041905525.1. Taxonomy (GTDB): domain Bacteria; phylum Pseudomonadota; class Alphaproteobacteria; order Rhodospirillales; family Rhodospirillaceae; genus SHVO01. The sequence continues at coordinate 48,750 of JAYRKY010000025.1, read as the reverse complement.
GGGAATCAAAATCGCAACCATACCCAGGCTGACCCAAAGATTTTGCCGAATAACACGCCGGGTACTGCGGCTGAGTCCGACCGCAAAGGGAAGCTTTGTGAGATCATCGGCCATCAAGGCAACATCGGCCGTTTCCAGCGCGACATCGGACCCGGCCGCGCCCATTGCGATTCCGACGTCTGCGGTTGCCAGTGCCGGCGCATCATTGACGCCATCGCCCACCATCGCGACTTTCTGTTCGGTGCGCAGTTTCTTGATCGTTTCGACTTTGTCTTCGGGCATAAGATTGCCGAACCCCTCATTTAGGCCCACGTCCGTCGATACGGCCTCAGCTACGAGATTGTTGTCGCCCGACAGCATGACCATCCGATTGATCCCCAGGGATCGGAGTTGTTGAATCACGGCGCGGGCTGCGACTCGCGGCTTGTCCATCAAGCCGATGACACCGAGGTATCGCTCGCCTTTGCGCACGATCATTGTCGTGCGGCCCTGCAGTTCAAGACTCTGCACGATATTCCTAATGTCGCCGGGGATCGCAATCTGGAGGCTCTGGAGAAAGAGATCCTTTTTCCCGATATGTACTTGTTCCGTCCCGATGATTGCCGATACGCCGCGACCGGTAATGCCGGTTACGCCGCTTGCGACGGGGAGATCGAAAAGTCCGCCAAGACGCGTTTCGGCGTCTTTAACAACCGCAGCCGCCAGCGGGTGGTCGCTCTGGCGTTCCACCGCTGCGGCGACTTTGATCAATTCCTTTTGATCGACGCCGTGCGCCGCAACAACGTCGGTAACTTGCGGCTTGCCTTCCGTAAGCGTTCCGGTTTTGTCGAAGGCGATAGCGGTCAAAGCGCCGAGGTTTTCTAGCGGCGCACCGCCTTTTACGAGGACGCCTCCGCGCGCCGCGCGAGCGACGCCGGAGAGCACGGCACTTGGCGTTGCGATGGCAAGTGCACAGGGACTTGCGGCCACCAACACGGCCATGGCGCGGTAGAAGCTATCTCTGAAAGGTTCGTCGACGACAACCCACGCAAAGAGCAACATACCGACGAAGAAGAGAATAACTGGGACAAAAATGCGTTCGAAGCGGTCGGTGAGGCGTTGCGTGGGAGACTTTTGCGTTTCCGCTTCGCTGACCATTTTGACAACGCGCGCCAAAGTATTGTCTGCGGCGGTGCGGGTTACATAAATTTCGAGCGCGCCAGCGCCGTTGATAGTGCCGGCGAAAACCCGGTGTTGCGGCGGGATGCTATCGGGGCGTTCCGCTGCGCGATCCGGCTCGCCCACGGGTTCTTTGTCGACCGGGACGCTTTCGCCGGTGATTGGCGCCTGATTGACGCTGCTACGCCCCTTCAAGACAAAGCCGTCAGCGGGGATGCGGTTGTTCGGACGGGCGACCACTGTATCGCCGACCGTCAGCTCCTCGACCGGGATCTCAAGGACACGCCCGTCTCGAACGACTTCGGCCCTTTGAGGAGCAAGATTCGCGAGAGCTTCAATGGCGCGTCTCGCCCGGCCCATCGCAAAGCCTTCAAGGGCATGCCCGATGCTGAACAGAAACAGGAGAAGTGCGCCTTCGGCCCATTCGCCCAGGCCGGCCGCGCCCGCGGCAGCGACCAGCATGAGTGTGTCAATTTCGAATCGTTTTAGGCGGAGGTTTTCAATGGCTTCACGGAGGGTGTAGTAACCGCCAAATCCGTATGCAGCCACGTAGAGCGTAAGGCTTGCCCAGGACGGCGCCGACGTCAGCTTCTCGAGGAGAAAGCCGGCGCCGAGACAAAGACCGCAAAAGAGCGCGAAGTAGAGTTCCGAGTTTGCGCCGAGAATTCCACCATGGTCGTGATCGTGCGCCCCCTTACCATGCTTTTGATCATCGCCGTGGTCGTGTTCATCATGATCATCGTGACTGTGAGCACCGCCCCGTTTTTCCATCGGACCATCCGTGCTGATGGTCCGATTTACACGTAGGCCTAACCGTCCTAACGCATCTTGTAGGGTTTTGTCGGACGTCTCGCGGCGGTCAAATTCTACTCTCACGAGTCCGCCCAGGGTAGCTTCCACTTCGAGGACGCCAGGCTGAGATCTGAGACGTGCGGCAATCCGTTGGGCTTGGCGTTGATGAAGTAGGCCAGAGACCTTCCAGACAAAGTGGCCATACTGCTCGGTAATGCGTGCGCCAGTGCTTTGCACGAGCTCGCGTACGCGTCCCAGACTTAAGGTGTCGGGGTCATAATGGAGGCATAGTTGCGGAGTCTGGTTGGTCGCTCCAGGAACGATATGTGCCTGTCCGATTCCTTGATGATTTGACAACTCGTCAAGAAGCCGCTGCACACACGCATCCTGCTCCCCAGGCGCATCGGGGAGAATGATGGGAAGATCGATTTGGAGCGTCGGGCCGGGATTGTGCACGCGGTCTTACCCATAGTTACGCTTGATGGTGGGGTGGGAGATCTCGAATTGGACTGGGTTTTTGGGGGTGATTCGAGACCTCCCAGCCGGTTCGCGCTTTCTGCGAACCGGCCTAACCTGGCTTTGGCTGTGGCCCGCCAATGGGAATCATGCGCTCAACCGGGCTTACATAAATCCATCCAGAGATGTGCGTGCCGATCCGGGCGGTGGTTTCGATGATCTTGGTTACCGCATCGACTTCTCCGTCTTCACAGACAAGAGACAAGCGAGCCTCGGAGATCACGACGCTATTCGAATCGCGCGAGAAATCCGTCTCGTCAGGCGAAATCGGCTTCAACATTCCCTTCACATCTTGAAGCGTGACGTTGCGAAAGCCGGCATCTCCCAGGGCCGCAACGACCTTTGGAGCACGGACGTGATGCAAGAACGCTTTGATCAGTTTCATGGCTGACTCCTTTCTCTCGCGTGCAATCACGCTTTACGTAAGCAGTTGTTGGGGCGCGGTATCTTCGGACTCCACTTCCCGCTCAGGCCGATAGGCCATGCGGTACAAACCCGGCAGAACGAGAAGGGTCAGAAGTGTCGACGAAATGATCCCGCCGATGACGACCGTCGCCAACGGACGCTGCACCTCAGCGCCCGTTCCTGTGTTTAAGGCCATCGGAAGGAAGCCGAGAGCAGCTACCAGTGCGACCATGAGCACGGGGCGAAGGCGCAACATCGCACCTTGGCGGATCGCGTCTTCGAGGCTGTCGCCTTGCTCCAGTCGCTCGCGGAAGGCTGAAACCATGACCACGCCAGTCAGCACCGCGACGCCGGAGAGGGTTATAAAGCCAACACCGGCCGTGATGGAGAGCGGGATGCCACGCAATACCAGCGAGATCACGCCTCCAGTCAGCGCCAAGGGTACGCCGCTAAATACGAGCAATGCGTCCTTCGCCGAGCCGAAGGTCATCATGAGCAATGCAAATATCATTGCGAGGGTGACCGGGACCAGGAGCGTCAGGCGCTGAGACGCTGACTCGAGCTGTTCGAAGGTGCCGCCGTAGGCCAGGAAGTAACCCGTTGGCAGCTTAACCTCGTTGTCGATGCGCTGGCGCACCTCGGCAACGAATCCTCCTAAGTCGCGTCCGCGTACATTTGCCGACACGACAAGCCGGCGCTTTCCGTTCTCGCGGCTGATTTGGTTTGGGCCCGGGGCTAATTTCAATGTAGCCACTTCACCGAGAGGCACGTACCCACCTTGCGCCATGGGAACGGGCAGCCGTTCCAGCGTGCGCAGGTCGGATCGCAGGTTCTCCGGTAGACGGACGACCAACGCAAAGCGGCGGTCACCTTCAAAGACCTGACCGGCTTCCTCGCCGCCCGTTGCGGCAGCAAGGACTTCCTGCACGTCCGAAATATTGAGGCCCAGACGGTAGAGCGCGGCACGGTTGGGTTCGACTGACAGGACTGGCAGACCTGCCACTTGCTCGACCTTCACGCCTTCGGCGCCTACGACGCTGCTGAGCACCTTTGCGATGGCATTGCCGCTGGCAAGCAATTGATCAAGGTCGTCGCCATAAACCTTGATCCCAAGATCAGAGCGCACGCCGGAGATCAGCTCGTTAAAGCGCAACTGGATCGGTTGGCTGACCTCGTAGGCGTTTCCGGTCACGCTCTCTAAGCGTTCCTCCAGCTCCTCCATGACTTCCGCCTTGGTCTTGCTGGGGTCGGGCCATTCCTCCTTTTCCTTGAGCATGACATAGCCATCGGAAATGTTCGGCGGCATGGGATCAGTCGCCACTTCAGCGGTCCCAACGCGTGAGAAGAAGGTTTTGACTTCGGGCATCGATTTAACGGCGTGCTCAAGCTGAAACTGCATGTCGAGCGATTGCGTCAGACTTGTGCCGGGAATGCGGAGAGCCTGTACGGCGACGTCGCCTTCATCAAGGCTCGGGATAAACTCTGAGCCCATGCGCGAGGCAATGAAGCCGCAGAAGACCACAAAAAGGACTGCGCCGACCGCAAAGAGAACGCGCAAGCGCAATGCAGCCTCCAAGACCGGCGCGTAGATAGTCTTCGCCGACCTGACAATGAAATTGTCTTTCTCTTCGATTTTGCCGCTGAGGAAGATCGCAACGGCCGCCGGAACGAACGTCAGAGACAACAACAGTGCAGCCAGAAGCGCCATGATCACCGTCAGCGCCATCGGGCGGAACATTTTGCCTTCGACGCCGGTCAACGCCAGGATCGGTAGATTGACCAAGATAACGACGAGAACGCTCACAAGGCTCGGTGTGAACACTTGCCGGGTAGCCGCATAGACTGTTTGAAAGCGCTCCTCCAAAGTCAGCAAGCGCCCTTCATGGTGCTGGCGGGTCGCCAGTGCCAGAATGCAGTTTTCGACAATGATAACGGCGCCGTCGACAATCAGGCCGAAATCCAACGCTCCAAGGCTCATCAGGTTTGCGCTGACTTTCGTCTCCACCATGCTCGTCATGAGCATCAGCATCGACAAGGGAATGACCATCGCTGTGAGAAGTGCGGCGCGGACATTGCCAAGCATCAGAAGCAGGACGACGACGACGAGAATCGCGCCCTCCAAAAGGTTCTTCTGGACGGTGGCGATTGTTTTCTCGACGAGGACCGTTCGGTCGTAGACCGGGTCCGCGGTCACGCCTTCCGGCAGTGATTTATTGATCTCCTGGAGTTTCGCGGCCACGGCACTGGAGACAGTCCGGCTATTCGCTCCGATAAGCATGACGGCTGTACCAAGAACGGTTTCTTCACCGTCGCGCGTCGCGGCGCCCGTGCGTAGTTGCTTTCCAAACGCCACCTCTGCCACGTCGCGGATGGTGATAGGTACGCCCTCGCGGTGCGTGACAATGATGCGTTCGATGGCTTCAATATCGGCCACCTGACCAGGCGAGCGGATAAGGTATTGCTCTCCATTCCGTTCGATGTAGCCCGCGCCAATGTTGGCGTTATTCTTCTCAATCGCATTCACGATGTTGTCGAATGTCAGGCCGTAGGCAAGCATGCGCGCCGGATCGGGCGTGACGTGAAACTGTTTTTCGTATCCGCCAATTGTGTTTACTTCCGTGACACCGACGACTTGGCGCAGCTGCGGGCGTATGACCCAGTCTTGAAGCGTCCGCAGGGCTGTCGCATCGTACTTTTGCCCGTCCGGTTGACGAGCGTTTTCATCCGCATGAACTGTGTAAAGGAAGATTTCACCGAGGCCGGTCGCAATCGGCCCCATTTCAGGCTCGATTCCTTGCGGCAATTGGCTCTTCGCCTGCTGAAGACGCTCGTTGATCAGATTGCGCGCAAAGAAGATGTCAGTGCCGTCGAAGAAAACGACCGTGACTTGTGAGAGACCGTACCGGGAGAGTGAGCGCGTGTATTCGACACCCGGAAGGCCCGAGATGGCGGTTTCCACCGCATAGGTGATGCGCTGCTCAACTTCGAGCGGCGAGTATCCTTGCGCCTGCGTATTGATCTGCACCTGAACATTGGTGATATCCGGCACCGCGTCGATGGGGAGACGTTGATAGCTCCACACGCCCGCGACGGCGGCGCCAAGGACGAGAAACATCACGATCCAGCGGCGCGCTATGGAGAATTTCAAAAGGGCATCAATCATGACTACAATTCCTGAAATAGATATTTCGGTGGCGAGTGAGCTGCCTCAGTGTCCGTGCTCGGTCTCGCCTTTGCCCAATTCCGCCTTAAGCACGTAGCTATTTGTGGTCGCGTAGTTCTCGCCCGCCTTAATGCCCCCCAGCACTTCGCTGTAGTCGCCGTCGCTTCGGCCGAGCTTTAAGGCGCGCGCGATAAATCCATCGGACGTACGCACGAAGACACTCTCCCCACCTTCAAGGTTTTGGATCGCGGCATTGCGTACAGCCAAGGCGACTTGGTGCTCGCCTAAAACCACCTCGGCCGTCACATAGAGACCGGGCGCCCATTGGCCATCGGTGTTGTCGAGAAGGACGCGCGCGACACGCGTCTGGCTCGCGGTCGTGCCGACCGGTGCGATGTAGACAATCGAACCGTCTCCTGTTGTACCGCCGTCGGCGGTCTTTACCCGAACGGGCTGACCAACCCGCACTTTGGAAGCGTCGCGCGGAAAGAGAGAGAGTTCCACCCAAACAGCCGACAGGTCTGCGACTGAGAACAGAACCTTCTCTCCAGTTTGCTCGCCCGGATTAGCATTTCGGACCGTCAGAACGCCGCTCAGCGGAGCGGTAATGGCATACGCTTGGAGGCTTTCATTGCTTTCGACGGTGGCGAGCGTTTCGCCCTGTCTTACGGTGTCGCCGATTTTTTTCGCCACACTGCGAATGGTGCCCGGAAATCTTGCCGACACGTCGCGAACGCGCTCTGCATTTGGTGTGACCGTTCCGTAAAGGGGAAGCACCTCGCGGATCGTGACCGGTCCCGAGATTTCGGTCTTGATGCCGGCCTGCGCGATCTTCTCAGGCGTGAGATCAATCGATCCCTCTTCGTCCTTGTGCTCCTCTTCCTTGGCGGCTTGAGGCGCTACCGGCCGCTCTCCCTTTCCGGAAAACACCGCATAGCCAATCCCGGCTACGGCGAGAACGACAATGGCTGCGGCGATGAGATTACGGTTCATGGCTTACCTGCATTGGAAGATGAGTCACGATCGGCGGCTGACCTGCCGGTAAGGCGCTCGATCTCTAAGAGGGATTCGTGAAAAGCAGCCGCGGCGTCGATGGCCTGCCGCTGCAAATCGGCAAGTTGTTGTTGGGCCGTGATCAGCTCGAGCAAGGAAAAACGGCCGACGCGATAGCCGTCTTCCGCGAGCTTCTGAGCTTCGTCAGCCTGAGGAACCGCAACGGATAGAAGCTGTTCCACTTCCTTTCGGCTTTGCCCGAGCTGTTCCCAGGCGACAAAAAGGGTCGCAGTCAACTCGGCGCGGGCAGCTTGTTCGCGGAATTGCAGCCCATCGCGTAGATTCATCGCTTCGGTCACATAGGGGGCTGCGCGCGAACCTGAGCCGAGGGGGACCGACGCCGAGAGGATGAATGCATTGCTGCGGTCACCCTGCAGACGGCGAATACCGGCGGAGACCGAAACATCTGGCGTTCGCAGCGACTGTGCAAGACGCAGGCGTGCATCTTGGATTCGGCGTTCGGATGCAAAGCGCAGGATGTCGGGATTCTGCTCCAGCATCGACGTGAGAGCATTGAACTCCCCCACGCTCGGCATGGCAAAGAGATCGGCCGTCACGCGTCCGGGGTAGGAGGTGTCACCACCCCAGAGAGCTGCTAACTGTGCCCATCCTTGCCGCAAAGCACTCTCCGCCTGGCGGTGCTCAATCTCTGCACGAGTCGCCGCTATGACCGCGTTGCGGCCTTCTAACTGCGGTGAGCGCGCGGCCGTAACGCGCTGATTGACGTTTTCGCGCGTGCGGCTGGCGAGATCGAGACGACGTGCCGCAAGGTCTAGTTCTTCCTGGAGCATAGCGACACGAATAAAGCGGCGTGCGACTTCCGACATGATATCGAGTCGTTGCGCGTCACTTTCCGTGAGGAGCAGATCACGTTCGGACCGCGCAGAATCGATCCGTCGCGCGCGTTTGTCGCCGAGCTCCAGGACAGTTCCGAGACTGAGGGAGACTTCTGCATCATCAAATGTTGAAAGACGGTTCGTCCCGAGAATGTTTTCGACGTCGACCCCGATTTCTATGGGTGGACGCAACGCCGCTTGACCGATCCGCGCCTCGGCTGCGTTCAGATTGAAGCGCTGCCCCCTCAGATTCGGATTGGCCTCTAGCGCGCGGGTTAAAGCGTCTCGCAGCGTGGTGACCGGCTGGGGTGTTGCGGTTTGTGCGTAACAACTAAAGGCAAAGATTTGGACAACCAGGCCCACAGCAATGGGCAAGCGTCGTCCGTAAGATCGGATAGAACAAAGCATGCAAGAACCATCTCAAAGATAGAGAGACTGGCCAGACGCAGTGGTAGCGGCGTCAGGACACGATAGGCGTTAGCCTGGTCTTGCTTAGATTTTGGGAGGGCGTGCCGGAGGAATCGGCGAGAGGGACGTAAACTCCGCGACAAACTGCGGCGGTCCCACAATATGCTCCATCGGAGCGAGATCGAGATTCAACATCGGTAGTGCGCCGACGATCCCATGGCAGGAGCACTGGCACGTCAAGCCACCGCAGTTGCCATTGATGCAATCTTGCGCGGTCGTCACGCCATGGGCTGCTGAAAGGTGCGAGACCTCAGCGACTTGGTCAATCGACACCGCATTTTCAACTACGGCCATCGGCGCTGCATACGCAACACGCGGCACGACGCCTGTTACGAGCTGCAACAGGAGCGCAAAAATCGCCAAAAGGCTGACGCGGGACGCGAATCTCATATCTCTTTTAAGCACCTTCACGCGAATTCCGCAACTCTCGCACGCCCGGCTAACAATAAAGTGAGAGAAGTTCCGCACTGCGGATTTCTGACAAATGGCTGACAGAGCACGGCGAATTGGCGGAAAACCTAGGCTTCGGATGGCGCGGGCGATTGAGAGAGCCGCCACATTCCCCACCATGCGACCGGCGCCAGAAGGACGACGCTCGCCATGCCCGGAAAATATCCGTACGGCGCGTCGCGAAATAAGGGGAAGGTAAAATGAGCGAGTTCGATGACGCCGAGAGACGTGAAAAATGTCCAAGCGAGAAAATATCCGAAGTCGGCGCCACGGCTGACAAGCCAGGGGATCAACAGCCAACAGGCGGCCAGGGCATAGAGGAGGTAAACCAGCACCGAGTCAGTCGGAGGTGTGGGAACGCCGGTGATCTGTGAAAGCGCCGGAAAGAAGTCGAGATAGCGCTCTTCGAGTTTGTGAACGACAAATAAACCGAGAGCAAAAAAGAACGGCACTTTAATTCCTGCGAACGACGCACGCTTTGGAATGAGAAGCCACAGAACTAGCCCACCAACAAACCCGAGAGCAAAGAGCAGCATCGGCATCAGCCCGAGCATCACATAACCCAATGTAACAACGGCCGCGGTGAACGCCATGGCAGCAAGAACATTCGGTAGCGATTTCGATCTGTGTTCCATCAGTGTAGAATATAGGTGCAAGACGACGGGAGCATAGCCCTGTGACTCAGGTGAGATCAGAAAAACGGCTGAGTGCTTTTTACGCAGAAATCAAAGTCGCGGAGGATCGCTATGATCAAGGCGATCTGGATGGCGCATTCCGCAGTTTGGAGCGGGCGCATATTCTCGGACAGCCTTGGATGGGGCCTCACAGCCGAACACATTGGATGATGTTGAAGGTCGGCCTGCGTCGTCGCGATGCCCGTGAAGTATTTGGGCAAATCATTCGTCTGGCCGGCGGTGGCATCCTCTCCATCCTGGGACGGTTGCCGGAAGGCAATACGGGCGGGGCTAATGTGCCGGCGGAAAAGCCGATGCCGATACCGGCGGACCTCCGCGCACTATGCGATCTGTAGGCCGACTCTGTTGCTGAAATTGGTGCGGGTAGAGGGAATCGAACCCCCACTTCCGTAAGGAAACCAGATTTTGCATACCACTATGGCTTTCGCCACGCTCGCCGCAGCGTAACGCCTTGGCACTTTGTGGTCTGGACTTTATCTTCACCGTAGGCCGAAGCCCGTAGGTGGCTGCCGTTAAGTCTCTACACCTTCCCGATTGCTCGGGCTTGGCTCGGGGTTGGCATTGCCGCAAAAGCGACGGAAGCGTTCACCGAGTTTGACAGCTTACTACCGGCCCGTTTCCGAACCGGCGACCCTGGTCGAGTCTGGCGCGTCTACCAGTTCCGCCATACCCGCACGAGCGGCTTTATAGCGAAGGATCGGCAGGTTCGCCAGCATTTATCTCGGTATTTCAGGGCATTCGGGCGATTTTTGGCGGCATTTTTCTCGATGTCGGCGCGCGGTCCTAGAGGGCTACAGCAAACCCCGTTTGACCAAAGCTTCCCGCCCGACCAAACCGCTCAGCACTCCGATGTGCTGTTCAGAAAGGCAGAAGGCTTCTGCCGCAGGAATCGTATTGCCGATAAGCGACGCCATGCCGGCTTTCAGTATGTCGCGTGACACCCCGTTCTCAATGATCGCGTCGACTCCCTCATAGGAGAATGCGCGAGGAAGTGTAACGCCCGGAACAAGCTGCTGACCGGAGGCTGAGGCAGTTGCGATCAGAGCGTAGGCGCATCTGAGGGTCGGCGATCTTGGCGAAGGATGAGGCGAAGTCGGGAGAATTCTGGTGATCTGGCCGATTGGCTTTACTGGCACGCTTCCGACCGGGCCGATGCTTTGTAGAAAGCGATTGAGAACGGCGCGTTCGGGATTGTCAGCGGGCTCGCCAGAGAGTGTATCGGCATGACGGGCGAGGCTATGCGGAGCGGCACCCGACAAATTTCCTAGTCCTCCTGCGAGGTTCGTGAGGCAGCCACCTTCATGGAGTCTGCCATGCGTCTTTATGAGGGCCGCTTCGCGTTCAAGGCAGTTCTGTTGATCGGTTGGGTCGAAGTGCGTGTCTATACGGTAGACGATTTGACCGCCATCACGAATGACTTTGCGGATGACATTGCACTTGAACGGATTGCTCTCGCCGATTGGGTGGTTTCTTAGCGCCTCGGCTTCGTGTTCAAGCGCCCGTCTGTTTACGCCTTTGCCGACATAAAAAGGGCGTCCATCGGGGCGGCATAGGATGTAGACGTAAAAGCGACCTGAAATGGTTTTGAGAAACGCATCTGCTGCGTTGCGCTCCCCCTCGAAAATCATAGAGCCCCCGGCTGTGGTCGCTGAACGACGATTTATGTGAGGCGGTCTTTGTCGTGGTCAATGACGGGGCCGTAGCCGGCCGGCGGGGTTGAAGGCTCGTCGTCGGCACACAAACGGTCAAACTCATTATCGGCGTGATTCTTCACTGAGTATTCCACGCCGTAGCGATGCCATCGCAACGTGGTTCCGTCCTCGCTGATGTCGAATAGATCGAGTTCATCATCGCTCAATCTCAAAAGGCCGGGCCACATGTGGGCTGGAAACATGACATCCTCGCCCGCAGTCATCTCTATCACGATGAGCCCTTTCGTTCGATCATAGTGGGCTCGTCGGATTCGCGGGATAGGAGCTGGAATTTTTTCGCGGTCGTTCATAACGCATCTTCAAGGCCCCCCTCGGTTTATGCGAGTTCCCTATGCCGCGATGACACTGATCTTCCCGAGCGGCCGCGAGCGCGGCTTTTTACGGATCGAGATTTCAACATCCCGGTCAAGCGCGGTTAGGAATGTCATCAACCGTTCAACCGAAAAACCGTCCAGCTTGTAGTGTTGCAGGGCGGATATTTTGGGCTGATTCACCTTGAGCAAATTCGCGGCGGCGGCCTGGGTGTGACGGCCCGCCTCAAGGATCTGATTGATGGCGTGGGCAAGCCGGAGTTTGGTCTGACGTTCCTCAGCGTCGTCAAACCCGAGGTCAGCAAACACATTGGCGCCGCCGTGAATCACGGCCTCTTTTTGCGTCTCACGTTTCTTTGCCATAGCGTGCCTCGTAATCCTCTTTGGCCGTCTTCAAACGCTGCTCTACCAAGTCCACGTCGCTGCGGGCGGTCTTAATGCCCTTCGGCGACTTCTTCTGAAACGCATGAAGGACATAAACGACCTCGCGAAAACGTACCGTATAGATCGCCCGGTAGGTGTCGCCGTCGAAGTCCTCCACAATCTCAAAAACGCCGGGGCCTTGGCCCTTCCAGGGCTTGGCGGCGGGATGCTTGCCGCCTAACTGCGCGACCCCCAGGGCATTGCCCATTTCGGCAATGGCCGGGCGGGGGAATTCCATAAAATCGCGCTTGGCGGAGCCGACCCAAGCGACGGGCTTTTCGCCTTTCATCAGTTGACGTGCCATATATGTATCCCAGAATTGGGATATTTTCAAGAGGCGGCTAACGGGAAGTAAGCTGCTCTCTCAACCTAATCCCAACCTTTTTTACTACCGCCGGATGGCGGCTTGAAGTGGGGCGTTCGCCCCTATTTTGCGCGGCGCTTCGGGTGCCCTTCGCTTGTCCCGCGCGGGCGTTTCGCGTTCGCTTTCCGCTTAGGGGGAGCGGCGGCGTTCGCCTGGCTCTTTCGCACATTAACTGCTGCTGCGTCGATCATGTCTTTGATGTGAGTGGCGTAGAACTTCTCGATCATCTCAACAGAGGTGCGGCAGTTTTTGGCGATCTGATAAATGTCGGCGCCTTCCATGAGGCGCATACTGATGTAGGTGTGACGCAAGGAATATGCAGAACGCCGCTTACCTTCGCGGTCGTTTTTCATGCCTGTTTCTTCGAGCACGGCATTCAGGTGATGCGCGCGCAAGGCAGGGAAAATCAAATCCGTGGGTTTCGGAAGCGCCATTTCCTTGGCGCTGGTTTCTTCTGTTCCTCCGAAGGAATTGCGGCTCTTGCGTTCAAGAAGCCGTTTGCGTGCCTTCAAACGCTCAAACGGAAGCACAGCACCCGGCATACTCTTACAGTAGCCGACGCCGCGTTTGCCGCGCACGGAGATTTCCAGGATGGTTTCTTTGGTCGCGGTGTCTTCGACAATTTCAACGTCGCGGAACTCAAGGCGCGCCGCTTCGTCGGGGCGGAGTCCCGTGTTCACCATGAACAGCACAAAGTCATGGAGCTGTTCGCACTCCCATTTCCAGCGCGGCTTGGGGGGCTTGGCCGCGCGGTCGCGCGTCGCCGTATAGAGGGCCTTGTATTCCTCCGGCGAGAACCAGGCGCGGTGTGAGACCTTGCCTGAAGCCTTGTAGGGCGGGGAAAGGTCGGGAAGGAACTTGATCCAGGTCAGGCGCTGCGCGGTCTTGAGCACATGGCGCAAGCAAACGATCTCGTGGTGGATCGTGCTGCGCGCGGGGCGCATCACTTCCTCGTATTCAACTTTCTTGTCCCCCTCCATGCGGACGCGCTTGCGCGTGCGGGAGGCCATGCGGTGGACGCGGTAATCCTGGACGGTTTGCGGGGTAATGTCCGAGACCGTCATGTTGCCGAAGAACGGCAACAGGTGGACCCGCAGCCGGTCGCTGTGGCCCTGGACATATTTCGGATTGCGCTCGCCGGCGGTCAGGGCTCCGTATTCCGCCTCGAACTTGGCGGCGGCGTCCTTGAACAGATGACCGCTCTTTAGCTCGCCGGTCCGGTGTTTCACCTGGAGGCCGAGATACCATTCTTGGGCGGCCGTCTTGGCGCGGTCGAGATCGCGCTGTTTGGTCGAGGAGCGGCGGTTGCGTCCGGCGAGATATGCCGAGCATTGCCAGACGTTGCTGTTCTCACGTTTGTAGACGTGGAGCTTTACGCCAAGCAGGTCGAATGTGTGGACTGGTAAAGGTGTGTCAGACATACGCGTACGCATACGCGATTTAGGCCAAAAAGTCCATAACTGTGTAAGGACTGTGTATGTGCCTGATTTTTCTTAATTAGTTGATTTTACTGCGTTTTTCAGTCGTTTTTTGGCGTGTTTTCGATTTTGAGTCTGACGCGTCTACCAGTTCCGCCATACCCGCACGGCTGCCGGGTATAAAGGGCCTTTCCGGCCGGTTCAAGGGGCCCTCACGATGGCGCGAAAGGTCCCAAAAAAGGCTATTCTTGCCGCCCGGCTCCTTGCAAAGTGGGTCAGGTTCGCAACTTTTCACGACGATGACCGACAAAAAATCCTTCCTGACCATGTCCCTGATCGCGGGCGCTTCGGCCGGCGCCCTGGGATTGGCCTATATCGCCCAGTACGGTTTCGCGCTCTGGCCCTGCAATCTGTGCTGGGGCCAGCGCGTTCCTTATGCGCTGGCGCTGGTGTTCGCGCTGATCGCGATGACCTCGGCCGTGGACGCCGCGACGCGGCGCGCTGTCGCGCTGATGTGCGCCGCGCTGTTTGCATTCAATGCCGGGCTCGCGTTCTTTCACGTCGGGGTCGAACAGAAATGGTGGCTCGGTCCGAGCGAATGCGTCGGCCGTCCCCAGACCTTTTCCACCCAGGATCTGATGGCCGCCCTCACGCAAACCGGCCGCACCGGCTGCGACGAGATCGCCTTCAGCCTCTTCGGCATCTCCATGGCCGGTTACAATGTCATCGCCGGCGTGCTGCTCGCCCTTGTCTTGGTGTGGGTGGCGACGACGCGCAACTGGTGGAGCCGCACATGAGCAACATCACCGCGGAAGACCGCCTGCCCGGAGATCCCGACAAACGGACGTTGATCGATCAGATCATTCGCGTCGACCAGGCGGGCGAGTATGGCGCCAAGAGGATTTACGAGGGGCAACTGGCCATTCTCGGTAATACCGACGCGGCGCCGGCGTTGAAGGAGATGCTCGCCCAGGAGGAAGAGCACCTACAGCGCTTCAACGCCCTGATGGCCGAACGCGGCACGCGCCCCACGGCCTTGCAACCGCTTTGGCATGTGGCGGGATACGCGCTTGGCGCGGCTACCGCGCTGCTGGGCAAAGAGGCCGCGATGGCCTGTACGGTCGCGGTGGAAGATGTGATCGGCGAGCACTACCGCGAGCAGGCCGAGCAGCTTGGCGACGACGAGAAAGACCTGCGCGACACCGTTAGCGTGTTTCGCGAGCATGAACTCCATCATCGCGACGTGAGCCTCACCCATGGCGCCCGCGAAGCGCCGGGATATGAAGCCCTATCGGCCGCGATTCGAACCGGCACGCGCCTCGCCATCTGGCTCGCGAAGCGCATTTAAAGCGCGCTCGGCCTAGACTCTTCCACAACCTGATGCAGGAGGGAACGCCGCGGCTTTCGCCGAGGCCGTGCCCGGCGCTGCTGCGCCTGTCTGCTGCGGCGAATTCGGCGCCGTGCGGCGAAACTTTGCCGGGGTTTGGCGTGTTAGCATCCCCAAGAAGAAGAGCTTGAAAGGCTCCTGCATGGCCGCACGCACGAAAAAACCGTCAAAGTCCGGTCCGTCACGTAAAGCCGGTCCTTCCGCGAGCGCGGCACGCGCGTCCCAACGCCACCGCGCGGTCCAAGCCCAGGTCGAGGACGCCGACAGAAAGCGCCCCAAGCAAGAGGCGAAAAGCGCCGTGCAAACCGGCGCACGCGACTATCCGGCGCCGCCCCTCCCCGGAAAACATCTTAAGAAGCCGGGCCGCGAAGCCGATCTCACCCTCGCGCCGATGTACGATGCGCCGTACTACAAGGGTTCCGAGAAGCTGAAGGACAAGGTTGCCATCATCACCGGGGGAGACTCCGGCATCGGCCGGTCGGTCGCCGTTCTCTATGCCCGCGAGGGCGCCAACGTCGCCGTCATTTATCTCGACGAACACGAAGATGCGAAGGAGACCCAACGCGCCGTCCAGGATGAGGGCGCGCAGTGCCTGCTCATCGCCGGCGACGTATCGGAGCGCGCGTTCTGCTTCAAGGCGGTGGAGCAGGTGTTGGATGTCTTCGGCGGCATCGACATCCTGGTGAACAACGCCGCGTTTCAGGAGCATGTCTCGCGGTTCGAGGATCTCACCGCGGATCACTTCGACCTGACGATGAAGACGAACCTCTACGGCTACTTCCACATGGCGCAGGCCGTGGTGCCTCATATGGGCAAAGGCGCCGCGATCGTGAATTCAGGCTCGGTCACGGGCCTACTGGGCAATAGGAACCTGCTGGATTATTCGACCACGAAGGGCGGCATTCATGCCTTCACCCGGTCTCTGGCGGCGCATCTGCTCCCGCGCGGTATTCGCGTGAACGCGGTCGCCCCGGGCCCCGTCTGGACGCCCTTGAACCCGGCCGACAAGCAGTCCGAGGATATAAAATCCTTCGGCGGCGACACCGAAATGAAAAGGCCCGCGCAGCCGGAAGAGATCGCGCCCGCCTACGTATTTTTGGCGTCGGAGCATTGCTCCAGCTACATCACCGGCGAGATCTTGCCGATCATCGGCGGTTATAGCGGCGGGTAAAAAAGCCCCCCGCGCGCCGGCCAGCGGCGCGCGGGGGGCGACATCCTTACATACGGAAGCGGACTCCCGCGCGATAAGCGCGGCCCAAGGTGTCATACAGGTTTGGGTTGGTCGGCTTACCTGCGTACAGCAGACCGCCGTTGACGGGTACGATCGGCGGGGACTTATCGAACGCATTATCCACGTTGAAGAACAACGAGGCTTCCGCATCGCCGAAGGTGAGTTTGTACTGGACGTTGGTGTCCAGGTAGAACGCGCCCTTGACTTGGTTGTTGTCGATGGTCGGATGCGTGACCGTCGAACGCGGGCATCCCGCCGTGCACTCGATATAGGCCTTGTCGAAGACGCCGGAGGACACGCCGCGCCCGATCAGCGTGACGGACACCGGATCGAAGTCCATCGTCACCGTGCCGGTCCAGCGCCAGCTCGGCAGGCCCGCGTTGGAGACGATATTGTTCTGACCGACGCGGTCGATCGGCTCGTTAATGCCATTCGACACAAGGTTCTTCAGATAGTGCGTGGCCAGGAACCGCACCGACAGGTTCCCGTCCATGCTCTCGGCGATATCGGACAGCGGCATGCGGTAGCTGACGTCGAAGTCGATGCCCCGGTCGATTTCGCTGACGAAGTTGAACGGCTGCGCGTAAACACGCACGATCGTCACGACACCGTTGACCGGCGCGCGCTCGACACCGGAACAGAAAACGGTGTTTCCGGCGAAGCAGTTGTCGATCGTCTGCTGTGTGCCGACGGTACCGATCGCGTTCTTGATCTTGATATTATAGTAGTCGACCGACGCGCTGAGGCCGGGCAGGAAGGTCGGCGTCAGGACGACCCCGATCCCCGTCGTATCGGCCTTCTCGGGCGTTAATGCGATGTTCCCCGTCGTTACCGTTTCGGCTTGCGCATTTGGGTTGCCCGAGAACGGATCGTTGACGTAGGTCAGGCCGCGAATCCCCGTCGTGAAAAGTTCGGCGAGATTGGAGGCCCGGATGTCGCGCGAGCGCGTGAAGCGGAAGCGCACATCGTCGATCGGTGTATAGGTCAGACCCGCCTTCCAGGTCATGACAAAACCAGATGTCGAATAGTCGGTTGCGCGGACCGCCGCATTGAGATCGAGCGCCTGCGCCCAGGATTCATCCTTCGCCAGCGGCACGACGGTTTCCGCGAAGGCTTCCTTCACGTTGTATGTGCCGATGGTGGGACGGTAGTTCGCCGCGTACCACATGCCGGCCAGGGCGCGCGGGTCTGCGATACCGGTGACCGACTCCTTGCGGTGTTCGGCGCCGACGGCAATGGACACAGGGCCGGCCCAGCTGGAGAACGGCTCGCCGCGCAGGGTCGCCGCCGCCACGTTCTGGCGGAAGCGTTCATAGCGATAGGACGATCCCCACAGATAATCCTGCGAGGCCTTGGTCGCGACACCTTCGCCGAAAACGTTGAACGGCACGCACGCGCTGCTCGGATTGGTCAGCTTGACGCGGCAGACGACGCGGCCCGTGGCCGGGTCTAGCACGGCGTCGATGGCTTCGCGGTAGAGCGGCACCAGTTTATTGCCCAGCGAGTATTGCGACGCACGGGTGATCCCCAGCTGGTAATAGGCGTCCCAGTTCCAGGTGCTGTCGCCCATCTCGAAGTCGCCTTCCGCGCCGACGACATAGCGGTTGACGGTACGCTCGGTGTAGGCCCCTTCATGCAGGTCATCGACCCAAGAGCCGAAGGTGAACTGCGTCAAGCCGAAACCAATGGCCCGCTGCCGGACGCTTTCCGGCAGATAGGCGTTGTCCACATTCATGATCAGGGTGTTCAGCTCGCCGCTGACGCCGAAATAACTTTCGTGGGTCGTGCGGTCCCAGGACAGCTGGGCGTAGACGTTCACGTTGTCGGCCACATCGTAGGCCACGCGCGTGAAGACGTTTTGATGCGTGTGGCGCGGGTCGATCGATGTCGCTTTGGAGACATCGGACACCCGCCAATCGCCGCCCGACATATAGACGCCGCCCACCAGGCCGTAGGTAAATTGATAGGGCGTGCCGCCGGGACCGAACGCCGTTCCCTTCAGCGGGCCGGACGTGATGATCCCGCCGTAGGTCGCTGCCGCCGCGGCCACATTCGGGCGCACGATGTACTGCGGGACCGAGGAGTTTGTGGTCGCGTTGTAAGCCGGGTTGGTGAGAATGCCCGTCAGGCCATTCATCCATTCGCGGTTATTGGGCTCCTGACCCATATCGCCGAGGATGCCCACGTTCTTGCTCACCTCAGCCGAGAACAGGGCATGGCCGCGGCCGTTGCCGAACGCGGTGCCGCCGGCCATGTTGCCTTTCCAGTGCTGGCCGTCGCCAAGGTCGGTGATCCCCGCCGAAACTTCGCCTTTGAGACCGGTGAACTCCTTGTCGAGCACGAAGTTGACCACGCCCGACAGCGCGTCCGAGCCGTACGCCGCCGACGCGCCGCCCGTCACGATGTCGACGCGGGAAATGAGGCCTTGCGGGAAGCCGCCGACGTCTACCTGATTCTGCTGCGTTGCCGGCACGGAGCGCTGGCCGTCGAGAAGCACCAGGGTGCGCGCGGTGCCGATCCCGCGAAGGTTCAGCGCATTGATGCCGCCCGAACCGGAGCTGATTGTCCCGGTGCTGTTGCGGGGGGTGACACTGCCCATCACCGAGGGAAGCGTATTGACGAAGTCCGCGACATCGCGCGGGGCAGCGGCTTGAAGGACCTCTTCGCCCACGACCGTCAGCGGGGTCGGCGCTTCGTAGCCATCGCGCACGATGCGAGACCCTGTGACGACGATTTCTTCACCCACTTCCGGCGATTGGGCCGCTTGCTGCGCAATGACGGGCTGCGCGAACAATGCTCCGGCCGAGAGCGCGAGGAGCGAGGTGGTGCAGAGCGCGCGGCGTTTCGTCGTCTTCATGATTTCCCCCAATAGGTGTGCAGGCCGCGGAAAGGTTTCGGCCCAGATGCGCGTACTACGTACGCCTCGGCACTTTTCCGACAGCTTCGAGAAAAAACTTTCTGGACACTCGCGGCGCCGTTGGCCGACACTTGAGGGAGAGTGCATACCGGCCGGGGGGCGGATAATGCCGAGCGATGAGGCTCAGTCGACAAAGTTCGGGCTTCTCTTTTCCAGATATGACCGCGAGTTGCGCAGATTTCTGAGCGGATACCTCAGCAATAAGAGCGACGTCGACGACTGCGCCCAAGAGTCCTTTTTGAACCTGTGGAAGCAGGAAACCCGCGGCAATCTTCACGAGGACCCCCGCGGCTACCTGTTCATCACGGCACGGAACGTAGTGCGGGATTTTGTCCGCAAGGGACGCGCGCGGCGGACCGAACAGCATGTCGAGCTGTCGGAAGATTTGCATGCCGTGCGTTATACAGAGGCGGAGACCAATCTGATCCATCGGGAGGGCCTCCGGATGATCGAAGCCCAGCTTGATGCGCTGCGGCCCTCGACACGCCTTGTCTTCCTGCTGCATTACGTGGAATTGATGCCCTTCGACGCCATAGCAAAGCGCCTTGGAATATCCACCCGGACCGTGGAGCGGGAAATGGCGCGGGCGTTGGACCACTGCCGCGCCGCGCTCGGTTCGACCTTTAAGGATATCTTGAGTCCCTGATGATGTTTCGCCGCACCCCTCAGACCGCGACCGAATGGGTCGTCAGGCTGCAGGCGGGTCCCCTTTCCTGGTGGGACCGCCGCGCGCTGACGCGCTGGCTGGCCCAGGACCCCGCGCGCCTGAAGGCGTTGGGCGAGGCGCAGGCTCTGAGCGAGCTGGCACAGCGGCTGGGCGAAAGCGGACCGGCGCGCCAACTGCTGGCGCAGGATTTATGGCTGCATGCGCGCACGTCACGGCGCCCACTGGGAATGGCTCTCCCGTCTCTTGCCGCCGCGGCCGTTGCCGCTGTCATAATCGTGGTGGTCGCGCCGTGGGATGCATCCCCCATGTCCAGGATCGAGGACGGCGGACGCGCGCAGACCAGCGTCGGACAGATCGCCAGCTACATGCTCCCCGACCGGTCGCAGATCACCGTCGCGGGCGCATCCGCTGTGTCTCTTTCGTTTTCGGACGGCCGCCGCGACGTGGCGCTGGAACGGGGCGAAGCTTTTTTCGACGTCGCGCCCGACCGTGACCGGCCTTTTGTGATCAAGGCCGGTGCGCACACGGTGACCGTCACCGGCACGAGCTTTAACGTGAACTATCTCGCGGCCTTGAACGAGGTCGAAGTCGCGGTGCTGGAAGGGACTGTGCGGGTCGCGTTCCCGGCCTTAAATGGCGGCGCGGACGAAATTCGGGAGATGCATCCCGGCGACGTTATCCTCTTCCCGGAGACCGGCGCGCCGGTGCGGCAATCCCTGTCAGCCCAGCAAGTCGCGGCGTGGCGATCGCGAAAGCTTTATTTCGATGGCGCAAATCTCTCGCAGGTGCTGGCGGAGGTGAACCGGTATGCGCCGAAGCCGCTGGTCAGCGAGGGCGCGGAGATCGACCGCCTGATGCTCACCGGTCAATTTTCGGCTGGAGACGTGGCGTCGGTTCTCGTTTCACTGCAGCAACTCTATGGCATTGAAGCCCAGGAAACCGCCGAGCGTTGGGTCCTTCAGAAGCAGCCCCGGAACACGCCGCGGCGCTGATCCGCCTACAGAACGAAACGAATCCCGGCGCGAAAAATCCGCCCAAGGATGTCGTAGAGGATCGGGTTGGTTTGCGCATATCCGTACGGCGTGCCGTTGATTCGCGGGACCGTCGCGGGGTCTTTGTTGGCCACGTTTTGGACATTCAAAAACGCGCTGACCCCGTTTTCAAACCGATAGGCGAGCGACGCATCCACGTAGGCCGCTCCGGCGATGTGGTTCATATTGATCGTGGGCTGCTCGATGGTCGAGGCCGGGCAGCCTGCGGTGCACGCAATGAACGCGTTGCTCAGCGTTCCGGCGCTGACGCCCCTTGCGGTTATGGCCGAGGTGATCGCGCCAACGTCATAAGCCATCGCCGCCATCCATCGCCATCGCGGCATGCCACCGTCGGACGAATGCCCCTCGTTCACGCCGGCGGTGTTGACGGGACTGTTGAGGCCGAAGTCGAGAATGTTCTTGCGGTTGTTCGTCGCGAGGGCGCGAAAGGTGAGACTCCCGGCCCAGTCTTGCGAAACGCGGCCAAGGTCGAAGTGATAGCTCAGCTCGAAGTCGACGCCTTCGACGGTTTGCCGCGCAATATTGAGCGGCGTGATGTTGATCAGGTACTGCTCCTGCCCGCCCATGCTTGAGCGCGCGATGGCGTCGCAGAAGGCCTTCTGTCCGCGGTAGCAGAAGTTGACCACGTCCTGGCCCTGCAACACTTGGATGGAGTCTTTGATGTCTAAACGCCAAAAGTCGACCGACGCTTTGAGCCCTGGAAGAAATTGCGGCTGAACAAGGACGCCCACGCCCGTGGTATCCGCCTTTTCAGGCGTGAGGTTAAGGTTGCCGCGGCTTAAACTCCGGATGAAAGCCGTCGGATCGCTCGTGATGAGATTGTTCACATTGTTGGTCCCGCTCACCCCACCTGAGAAGAGTTCGAGCAGGTTCGGCGCGCGAATATCGCGTGAACGGGCCGCCCGCAGCCGCAGGTCGGTGACCGGCGCGTAGGTGACGCCAAGTTTCCAGGTCGTGACAAATCCCGACGTGCTGTACGACGTCGCGCGCGCGGCGGCGCTGATTTCAAGGCTGCGCGCCCACACCTCGTCACGGGCCAGCGGAACAACCGTTTCGCCGAAGGCTTCGCTGACCGTGTAGCGCCCAAAGGTTGGCGTATAATTTCCAAGGAACCAGCCGGTCGGCGCCGCGACACCTCGTACCGTCTCACTGCGGTGCTCTGCGCCGATGGCAACGGAGATGGGCCCCGCCCAATCGTGCACCGGCGCGCCGTGAAGTGAGAACGCGCCGACATTTTGGTCATACCGTTCCGTTCGCCAGTCCGTTCCGGTGATGTAATCAAGCGCCGCTTGTCCATTGACGCCAAGGCCGAAGAGATTATAGGGCACGCACCCGTTACCGGGATTTGCGAGCGAGCTGCGGCAGAGGATGGCCCCATTCGCGCCTCTGACCGCGTCGGACGCTGCCGCGAACCGGTAAGTATTGATGACACGCTGCAGCTTCGATGTGTGATGCGTCACGCCCTTCTGGAAGTAGAGATCCCAGGTCCAGGGTTCGTCGGAGACCTCGAATGTACCGTGAGCACCGACGACCGCGCGCGTTGTCCGCCGGTCCCCCACGACCTCGGGAGATCGATTGCCAAGGTCACCGTTGATCGTACCGAAACTGAACGCGGTGACGCCCAACGCGGACGCCCTCGCGGCGATGGAGCCCGGAAGGAAAACGTTGTCGGCAGTGACCGTCAAATTCCCGGAGTAGAGCGGCAGGAGCGCGATGGAATAGGATGACGCATGCCCCCATCCGTACTGCGCATAGACGTTCATCGTGTCACTGACGTCATAGGCCAGCCGCCCAAAAAGATTTTGCCGCGACGCCCGCGTGCCGAGACTCTGTGTGGCGTGCACGTTGAGGGACGACGCCTGGCTGGACCCATACATGTTTGATCCATCCGTGAGCACGCCGTAATCGAACTGATACGGCGTACCGCCCGGACCGAACGCGATGCCTTTGAGTGGGCCGGACGTAATGAGGCCGCCCGGCGCCGCGCGGGCGTTGTTGACGGGATCGAGGATGAGAAGCTGGGGCTCGCCGTTACCGGGGAGGTAATTTGGATTGGCAAGCAGACCGATATTGGTCTCGTTCCAGCCCCGGTTGATCGGGTGAACCACCCCGTCCGTGTGCTCCACCTCGCCGCTGATAAGCCCGTGAAGACGCTCGTCGGCGAATCGCTTTCCCGCTGTCATCGCGGCACGGAAATTCGCGTTGTCGCCGTAGGTCGTCAATCCGCCCGAGACTTCGCCCTTCAGTCCGGTGAAGGTTTTGTCGAGAACGAAATTCACGACTCCGGCAAGCGCATCAGAGCCGTAGGCGGCGGCCGCGCCGCCGGTCACCACATCGACGCGTGAAACCAATTGCTGCGGGAATGTATTCACATCGGCGGCGCCGCTGATAACCCCTGCGACGGACCGCTGGCCGTCGAGAAGAACCAGAGTTCGCTGCGTTCCCAGGTCCCGCAGGCTAAGGCCATTTGTGCCGGCGATCCCCGAAGCGGTTTGAATATTTTGATTGGGCGTTTGGCTGCCCGCAAAGGCCGGCAGCGCGTTCACCAAATCGGCAAGATTGCCGGTGGCCTGGCGCGCGATCAACTCCGGGCCGAGAACAGTGAGAGGCGTTGGGGCATCGTAGCCGAGCCGCGCGATTCGCATGCCAGGGACCAAAATCTCCTCAAGCGCGTCGGCAGTGGGCGGCGGTCCCGAGGGCCGCGCAGCCTCGCGTATTTCGATTCCGCGAGGTGAATCGGTCTGGCTGGGGACGATGACGAACACGGCGCCGTCATTGTTCAGCACCTTGAGATCGGTGCCCTCGATAAGCCGATCGATCGCCTCTTCCGCGGTGAACCGTCCACTTAGGCCGCGGGTTCTGCGCCCCCATACCTGATCAGGTGCAAACACCAGGTTCACGCCCGTTGCGCGTTGAAGCCTCTTCAGGCCGTCCTCGACACTCATGGGGTCGATCTTCAGCCGGTACTCGGTGCGCGGGCTTTGCGCCGCGGCAGGCAGAGCGACGGCGCATGATGCCGCCGCGGCGAGCGCCACGAAGACACTCTCAGCCACAGCGTTTGAAGGGAAAGTGGAGCGCGGCATCCGGCTACGGCGGGGGCGCGGTCACGATGGCATCACCGCAAGGCCCCAGACCTGAAACTAGGCGGGGCGAAGAACGGTCAGAACGTAAAGCCGACGCCAACTCCCGTTGTCATTCCACATGTCGCCCCCAGCCTTCCGTCTGCGAGTCCCCGTGGGTACGTACGCGCCGTTGGATCGCGGCAATCGTCCCGCGGCGCGGCATCGACGTCCCTGCGCACATCGATGCAGTGGCGCAGACCACAAGCAACTCGATCGCCGCGATTATCACAAATTCCGGTAAGACCCCTCAACAGCAATTCCACGCCCCCCGCCCTCTCGCACTGCAATGCGGAGGTCATTTGCGGTTCGAAGTTAAAAACGTTGTCGGAAAATAGGGGCCGCCTACGTAGTACCCTTCTGGCCACCACCCTCGGTGGCTCACCGCGGCTGCGCCCGCGGAGCGCGAGCCACGCGGGGCGGTGCAGTTTTTGGGCTATCGTAAGGTTTCCCCCAAAACGATAGCCTCGGCCGGCCGTGGCACTTCCCTGCGCGGCCGGCCCTTTCTTCTTTTTTCTCGGTTGGAGAGCAAGAGCATGACGACGTTCGCACGGATCATTGAAAGCCCTAGAGTCCGGTCGGCGGTGGCCTCGGTGGCCCTTGTGGCAGCTGTCGCATCATCATCCCTTGCGCGGGGCGAAACGCTCGATCTTACATCGGCAACGATCGCCGACGTCCAGTCTGCCCTGGGAACGCGCAAGCTCAGCTCGGAAAAACTAACACAAGCCTATATGGCCCGGATCAAGGCCTACGACAAACAGGGCCCCGCCATTAATGCGGTCATCATGGTGAATGCAAACGCGCTCCGGGAAGCGCGGGCCCTGGATCGCGAGCGCCGGGCCGGCAAGGTCCGAGGACCACTGCACGGCATCCCAGTCATCGTCAAAGACAACTACAACACCAACGATATGCCGACCACGGCCGGCTCGCAATTGCTTGCGGGGTCTATCCCGCCGACCGACGCTTACGTCGTGAGAAAGCTGCGTGAGGCAGGCGCCGTTATCATCGCGAAGGTGAACTTGAACGAATTTGCCGGCAGCGGCGGGATGACCAACGGCGAGAAAGACCCGAAGATCGCGGCCCTGGGACGGGCCCAGGCCGGCTTCAGTTCGCAAGGCGGCCAGACGCGCAATCCGCACGACATCGAAAGGGTCCCTTCGAGTTCCAGCGGGGGTACCGGCGCCTCGATCGCCGCCGCTTTCGGCCAGTTCGGGCTCGGGACGGACACCGGCGGATCGGTTCGCGGCCCCTCCTCGGTCAACGGCATCGTCGGCTTGAAAACGAGCTATGGACTGGTGAGCCGCGCCGGGATCGTCCCCTTATCCTTGAGCCTCGACACATCGGGTCCGATGGCGCGCAATGTGTACGACGTTGCCGCCGCGCTCAACGTCATGGTCGGCGTCGACCCCGAGGATCCCACCACGCAGATGTCCGTTGGAAAAGCGGAAACTGATTACACGAAGTTCGTCAAACCCGGCGCGCTAAAAGGCGCCCGCATCGGCATCGGACGCGACTTTCTGGGCGGAGACGAGCAGGTCGACAAGATCACCGAGTCCGCGATCGAAACGTTGAAATCTTTAGGGGCCGAGATCGTCGATCCGATCAAAGTTCCCGCCTATTTGCTCGACATGCGCACCGGCGTTTACGCCCTGCTCGTGAATTCGGAGTTCAAGGCGCAGATCACGGATTACCTGCACACATTGAAGCCCGGTTTTCCGAAAAGCTTTGACGAAATCGTCGCCCTCGCCAATGACCCGGCGACCCATTATCGCAGCCCGGAAAAAGCCTTCGGCCTCAAATACTCGCAAGCGCACGCCGTGGACTTGAACAGCCCGACGTATCTCACGCTCAAGAACGATACCTTGCCTGCGATCCGGGCCGGCGTCGAAGCCGTCTTTGCCACCTATAGAGTGGATGCGATTCTTGCGCCGACGAACTCCACGCCGGCCCAATTGATCTCCGAGCCTCGGCGCGGAGGCGGCGGACGCGGCGACTCTCCAGGGAATTTGACTAATGAATCCTGGATCCCTGAAATTGTCGTCCCGGCGGGCATGACAACGGAAGGTTTGCCGGTCACGATCTCGCTTCTCGGGCCCCGGTTCAGCGAGGCGAGGTTGATCGGCTACGCATACGACTTCGAGCAAGCGACAAAGGCGATCCGCCTGCCCAAGAACACGCCCGCCCTGAAAAGCGACAAGATCTCCTATTAAGCCAGCAGACGCTCCGCCGCTTCGGCACAGACGCGGCGGAGATCGGGGACAGAGGTGATTTCCCAGAAGATGCCCCGCGTCGGCGGCCCCAGCGCCACGACATTGGAAGAGACACGCCCATCGCGGTCGATCACCGCGCCCGTTTCCGTTACATCCAAGCCAAGCTGCAGCGGATCGGCCCTGAGCGCGCCCGAAGAGATGGCATTGCGGACCAGTGGATTTGCGGTCTGAGCGTAATCGCCTTGCGGACCCGTGCAGTTGAGGATCCACGATGCCGCGAGCTGGACAGGAACGCTTCGGCCCCTCGGGCGTACCGTCACTTGAAACCGGCCTCCGGCCCAGTCGATGGCCTCGACCCTGCCGCCAAGAACCGAAAGTCGTCCCTCGTCCCGCGCGCCCTGCACCGTATCGGCGACCGCGGGCGCAAGACGATGGCGGTGAACG
Organism: Rhodospirillaceae bacterium; assembly: GCA_041905525.1. GTDB lineage: Bacteria > Pseudomonadota > Alphaproteobacteria > Rhodospirillales > Rhodospirillaceae > SHVO01. The sequence continues at coordinate 21,959 of JAYRKY010000025.1, read as the reverse complement.
TCCCAGTGGGCGCGGAGATGCCGCAGGAATTGCCGCCGCTCTGGGAGCGTAAAGCTTCGCCAGAGCGGAATCGTGTGGGGCCGTAGCGCGTCGATGACGTCGCGCCAGTCATGCCCTTGCGTGCCCGCATTTGCCGCCAGGGTACGGATGCTGCGGAAGATCTCGATCAGGCGGCCATCCGGTTTCGCAAGCGTCATTGGCCGCGCGGGCTCATGGCGTTGGGGAATCAATCCATGGCGGGAGACAACTGTGATTTTTCCCCGGTGATTGCGGGCGGCAAGGCTCTGGATTACATCGGCCATGGTGAGCCCGCTTCCGACGATCACAACGTCGTCGGAGCTTGCGATGGCGCCAAAGCCGTCGGACTTCCAAGGGTCCTCGAGATACTGCGCGCTGCCGCGCGCGGCGGGCGTCATGCCGGGAAGGCGCCCCGGCGGGAGGTTCCCGAAGCACAGCGCGATGCGATCAAACGCCAAACGGCGCTCGTCGGACAAACTCACGGCCGGGGTGACGCCCGGATGGAGGCCGGCCGCGGTTCCTGCGATGCGCGTGAATTTGATCTTGGCCTGGGCCTCGGCGATGGACGCCGCGAGCAGATCGCCCACATAGTCTCCGTAGCGCCTGCGCGACATGAAGGCCGAAGCGGGCGACGCATCGCCCTGCGCGCCGAGCCACGTGTGAAAGTGGTGCGGATCGTCGGCGAAGGCGCCCATGTTCCCGGCGCGCACATTCAAAAGATGCTCGGGGTTCGGCGTGCCGTAGGCAGCGCCCCGGCCCAACGCCTCGGCGTTTTCAATGATGGTGATTTCGCTTCCAGGCGCGGCTCTCCGCATGAGGTGCACGGCGAGCAAACACCCGGTGAAACCGCCGCCGACAATTCCGAAATGCATCAAGGAGAACAAAGCCTAGCTGAAGGGATAGCCATTGTAGCTGCCCCGGCCACGGAACGCACGCCCAGCGTCCGCCGGATAAGTGACCCTTGTAGGCACTCTGCCAGGAGCACTTTCCCGCAGCGGCGGCGATGGGTACATTCGCGGCATGACTATCGATTCCGTCCGCACCTATCTCGCGCAGCACGCCCCCGATCTCGTGATCGTCGAATCCCACCTCAGCACGGCGACGGTGGCTTTGGCCGCGGCCGCGCACGGTGTCGAACCGGGGCAGATCGCAAAAACGCTGTCGCTCAAGATCGGCGATCGAAAATTCCTGTTGGTCGCCCGCGGCGACTACCGCCTCGATAACAAGAAAGCCAAGGACGCCTTCGGCGCGAAGCCGAGCATGCTGTCCCACGACGAGGTTGTCGCGATCACCGGCCATCCGGTTGGCGGCGTTTGCCCCTTTGGACTCGCGCACGACCTACCGGTCTATTGCGATGTGTCCCTGAAGGCTTTCGCGGAAGTCTGGCCGGCGGCAGGATCCATCAATAGCTCCGTGCGGATCGCACCTGAACGGCTCGCGGAACTCGTCCGCGCGCAGTGGGTGGACGCCTGCAAGGCGCCTTGAATCCACTCGATTTCGACTCGAATACTATCGTAACGTCGCCGGTGAAGCTGTGAACGGGGGGAGACCATGACAGCGCAAGCAGAGCCGCTTCTTAATTTGTTGTCGCCCGACGTTTTGCGAAACCCCTATCCGTCCTTCGATCGCTTGCGCGCGGCCGAACCGGTGCACCGTTTGCCGCTCGGCTTTGTCGTGCTCAGCCGCTACGAGGATGTGAGCCTCGTGTTGAGGGACAAGCGATTCGGCAAGACCTTCGCCGAGCGTATGACGTTGCGCAACGGCCCGGAAATCATGAACGAACCGGTGTTCCGTAGCATGAGTAAGTGGATGATGTGGGTGAACCCGCCCGATCATACGCGCTTGCGCAGCCTGGTGACCAAAGCCTTTGTCGCGCGTCGGATGGAGGATATGCGGCCGCGCATCCAATCCCTCGTCGACGAAATCATCGACCGCATGGAGAAGAAAGACGGGGGCGATCTCATCGCGGATTTTGCATTCGCCCTGCCGGTCGGAGTGATCTGCGACATGCTCGGCATTCCCCAGGACGACGTGCCGATGTTTATAGGAGCCGTTGCGAATGCCGCGAAGTTGCTCGACCCCGTGATGCTCAGCCGCGCGGAGATCGACGAGGCCAATCGCCACTTCCAGAATATGGCGGACTATTTCGCGCGCCTGTTCGAGCAACGCCGCCGGGCGCCGGGCCACGACCTGACCTCACATCTCCTGAGTGCGGAGGAGGCTGGCGACAAGCTTTCGATGGAAGAGTTGACCGCGAACATGATCCAGCTATTCAGCGCCGGTCACGAGACCAGCATCAATCTGATCGGGAATGGATTGCTCGCGCTCGCGCAGCATCCCGAGCAGATGGAACTGCTCCGCAAGAACCCGTCACTGACGGAAAACGCGGTGGAGGAAATGTTGCGCTACGATTCCCCCGTGCAGGCCGCCGGCCGCGATGCCATGGAAGACATCGACGTCGGCGGCGTGAAACTGGCGAAGGGAGAAGCGATCGTCTGCCTGCTGGGAGCGGCCAATCGCGATCCGGCCGTCTTCCCGGACCCCCAAAGGCTGGACATCACGCGTGCCAACACGAAACACGTCTCGTTCGGCGGAGGGAGTCACTTTTGCATCGGCGCGCAGCTCGCGCGGATCGAGGCGCAGGTCGCGTTCGAAACTCTCTTGCGGCGGCTCCCAAACCTCAAGATAAAAAACATCGAGGCGCCGGACTGGCGTATGATGTTCGTCATCCGCGGTATGAATACCCTTCCCGCGACCTGGTAACGCCAAAGGAGCGTCATGGTTTCTCGTTTCTCGCCCGGGGCTACGGTCTACGGGAAAGACGGACGCTCCTATGTCGTGGAAGCGGTCGATTCGGGCACTGTGTATTGCACCGCCTCGAACGGCGCGGAAACCGAGTTTCCGGAAGCCACGCTTTTCACCGAGGCGGAATGGGCAACCCGCGCCGCGCAGTCGAAACACGGAAAGCGCGAGGTGCCGTATCAGCGATTGAAGCAATCGCGCCACTACGCGAGCACCGCGGCGAAGGTCAATCGCGCCGCCGCCGAACAACTCCTCGCCCGCCTCACGCGTCTGATGCCCAGCCTGCTCGACTTTGTCGCCTTCACGGTCGCCGGCGATATCCTCGCCGAAACCCACGACGATGACCTCATCGAGCATCTCTCCATCATTAAATGCCGGGAGATTTTCGATACCGCGTCGCCTGAAGTGAGAGCCGCCCTCGCCGCCCGCGTGCTTGAGACTCAGCCGGAGGCTCTCGTCAGCGCGGCCGGCCTTGGCGACAATCTGGTGATGGCGATGGTGACCAAAGGCTTGGAGCCGCGGAACCAAGATTACGAGGACTTCCAAGACCGTCCGCGCCGCTAGCTAACGCCCCATCAGAACGCTGGCGATCATTTTTCGAAGCAACCGATCCCGTTTGAGATGCCATTCGCGGCTCATAGCCGCGCGGCGATCCGCATGGCGCTCCGCGTACAACAGGAACCATACCCGTCCCCGCGTCGAGCGCGCGCCCGTGCCCTCGTTGTGGCGGGCAAGGCGCTGCTCTAAATCGGTTGTCCATCCGACGTAAGTCCGGTGCCCGCCCTTCCCCAGGCTGCCGATCACATACACATAACAATTTGCGGCGCCCGTCGCGGGCTTCGTACGCGCGTCGGCCGGAGCGTTGCGACGCAACGCTCCGGCGTGCGGGTGTCGATCACCCTTCTTCGACTTCGCGGCGCGGACCATCGCGGCGAAAATAACAGACGCCGCGAGCCCGGGCTATTGAGCTTCCACGCGGAGGCGGTTGCGCCGCTTGAGCCACCACATCGAGATACCCGTGACGACGAATAAGAGCGGGAGGAAGCCGGAGACGAACACCAGCGACCACCAGATCCAGCCCAGGCCGTTCCCGGCATGGAACTGGCGCTGCCAGGCGAGCCATTTGTCCTTGGTCGTGTAGTTCGTCTGCGGATCGCGCAGTTCAAGCACCGTTTGCTTCCACGGGTCCACAATCACCGTCGCCTGCGGCACTCCATTGTAGTCGCCGGCCCGGGAGAACTGGACGCGATAAGGTTGATCGTCATGTGGCGGCAGCGTCACGCTCCGCACGATCCCTCCGGGCACGGCGTCGCCGGCAAGCGACACCGCTTCGTCGATCGACATGGGCTGCTGGCCCTCGATCGGCACGACCGTGATGGGCCGTGGATTGCGCGCCTCACGGACCACTTGGCCCGCATCGACCATGGAATTGATGGTCGTGGGGAAACACAGATAGACGCCCGAGATGCACACCAGCACGAAGACGAGCCATCCCCAAATTCCCACCGCGCCATGCATATCGCGGTTGGTCTTGATCGCGTTCTTGCCGAATTTGAACGTGAACGCCTGCTTGATCTGAGTCTTGCGCGGCCACCACATGACGATGCCGGAAAGGCCGAGGAACGTCATGAAGAGGCCGAGCCATCCCACGACTTGCCGTCCGTAGAGACTGCTGGGCAGCAAGAGCCTGCCGTGGAGATCGTGCATCAGGCGGTCGAAGCTCATGCCCTGCGGGCGCGCGGCGCTTTGCGGCGGCTCGGCGGTCAGGGCGTTCGGGTCAACGGTGATCCGCACCTGGCCGCCACCCGGCGGGCCTGGGCGCGCCTCTTCGCCTTCCGCGCGAGGAACAGTGAAGCGCACCGTGGCGGCCGCGCCGGGATTTGAAGGCGCATCGTATCCCGCAAGGCGGGCGCCCTCAGGCGCGACCAATTGAGCCGCGGCGACAATGTCGGCGATAGGACGTTGCGGCGCCGAGGCCGGGTCGAACCGCTCCGGCAGGTGATGAATCATCTGCACACTCCCGGACAACCCCAGCAGGACGAACGGGATCGAGAAGATGACGCCGATCCATAAATGGATCGTCGCAAGTGTTCGTTTGATCGAGAAGCTTCCGCCGGAGGACCGCATCTGCGTTCCGGATGTGATTTCAGCCATGACCCTTGCCACCACCATAGGACACGTTGTGCCAAAGCGTGCCTCGCCTGGCCGCGAAACACGCCGCTCAAGACTCTACCGCCCCTTAAAGGATTGAACGGCGGAGCCCCTATAAGGGAGGGAAAAACAGGGCTCCGCCGTTCGAGGCCGCGGTGGCGGTGTGGAGCGCGGCCTTAGGTCCGTGTGTTGCTCCTAGAAACTGTAATTCACCGTCAGCGTGGCCGAACGCCCATCCCCCGGTACAGTCCACGGGCTGGTCGCATTCATGCGCACGCGTGTGTAATACAGCTTGTCGAAGATGTTATTGACGTTCAGCTGCACGCTGAGATGTTCGAGCGGCGCATAACCGATCATCGCACGGTGAACCGCGTAACCCGGCATCGCCACCATCGGCGCCACGTTGGTCGCATAGAACTTGCTCTGCCACGTGAAGCCGTAGCCGATCTGAATGTCAGCGGGCAGTTGATAGGTAGTCCAAAAGCTCGCGGCATGTTTTGGGACCTGCGTGAGCGGGTTCCCCGCCTGCGGATCGAAGACCCCGCGCGCGACATCGGCGACCGCGATGCTGCGCTTCACCACGCTGTCGAGATAGGTGTAGTTGGCGAACACCAGCCATTCCGGCGTGATCGTCCCGGCGGCGCCCAGGGCCGCGCCGTCGACGCGCGCGCTGCCGTCAAGCTGCTGCTCCGGCACGGCCGGATCCGCCGCGGTGACGCGATAATTGGTGCGCGCGTTGCGGAAGACGGAGCCGGTCAGCGAGAGCTGATCTTCCAACAGGTTCCACTTCGCGCCGACCTCGTAGCTTGCGGCGCTTTCGGGGTCGACGTTGCAAGTGGCGGCGGTGCAGGTTCCGTTGACGGAGGTCTTCGACGGCGCTTTGGAATTTCCGTACGCCACGTACAGGCTCGCCTCCGGGATCGGCTTGTACACCAGTCCCGCGCGATACGAGAAAAGGTCGTCGTTATTGCGCAGCGTCGGGCCGGGCGTGACGGCGCCGTTCGTGACGACATGCGTGGCGTTTGAGCCCTCGATATGCTCGAAGCGAAGGCCGGCGTTGAATTCGAACGTCTCCGAAAGCTTCACCGTGTCGAAGAGATAGAGCGCCTGGTTGTTCAGCCGGCCTTCGGTAGCGCCGGTTTGGATGAAGTTCACCGGCCCGGTGTAGATATGGTCGGGACGCGCGATGCTCATCGGCGGCAGGGAGACGGTACCGCCGGTCGCGGTGCGCAGCGAATTTCCGTTCGCTAGCGTGAAGTCTTCGGAACTGATCGACGCCCCGGCGACGAGCGTGTGGCTAATCGCGCCTGTGGCAAAGCGCATCGTCAGGTCGGTCTGGTTGTAGATCATCGTATTGCGGGTATCACGCGTCGTGCCGCCGCGCGTCAGCAGGAGGAATCCGGCCGGAGTGCAGGCCGCGCCGGTTGCGACATTGAGGCCGGCGGCTGTGCACCACGTCCCCTGGGGCTGGTTGGCAATCGAGTACTGCGTCACCTCCTGCCAGCGCGTCAGGTTACGGAGCGAAAAGAGGTCGCTGAAGTCGTGCTCCAGGATCCCGGTGACGACGTCGAGGTCGATCTGCTGGGTGTCGACGTTGCTGTAGCCATAGTAGTTCTTGGGATCGACGCCCGGCACCAAGCCGTTATTGAAGGCGTTGACGAAATACGGCACGCCGTATTGCGGGATATTGTCGTCGACTTGGTGCAGATAGAGCAGCGTGAAGCGGGTGTCCGTGCCAAGGCCAAAGGCGACCGATGGCGCGAGTCCCCAGCGCTTGTACCTTTCGACATCGCGCCCGGGCACGTCGTTGCGATGGCTCATGGCGTTGAGCCGGATGGCAATGGACTCCGTCAGCTTCACATTGCTGTCGACCGTACCGCGGAAATACGCATCGGTTCCGACCGCGCCTGAAACGGTCGTGAATGTGTCGTCGGTCGGACGTTTGGTGACCAGGTTGATGGTCCCGCCGACCCCGCCGGCACCGCCGTAGACAGTGTTGGCGCCGTTGACGACTTCAACCTGTTCGAGATTGAACACGTCCGAGCGGCTGTACTGTCCCGTATCGCGCACGCCGTCGACGGAGATGTCGCTGTTCGCCGAGTAGCCGCGCAGGTTGACACTGTCGCCGTAGCCGCCGCCGCCCTCACCGGCACCGAAGGTAATGCCGGGCACCGTCGACAACACGTCGCGCAGGGACAGAAGATTCTGGTCCTGCATCACCGCTTGGGGAATGACCGTGATCGTTTGCGGCGTGTCGAGCAGCGGTGCCGTGTACTTCGGGGAGTCTGGCGCCTCCACCGTGTATTCGCGCGGCGCGTCCTCTTCGACACCGATGGCCGGCACCGCAAGCGGTTGCGAGGACTGGGCGGCGGCCGGCACTCCCCACATGCACACGCCCACCGCAGTGGTGGCCAGAAGAGCGGGGAGGGTGGGGAGGGTGGGAAGGCTGCGGCAACGACTTTCCGGGCGGAACGTGAACGCCTCATCCGCCACCGGCAACAAACTCAACGCCATGAAAACAATCCTCGAAGAACTCGGGTGATAATAAGTCTTAGTTCAGATGCGAGTGACTATTAATTGCGAATTCTGAGTGCCGCAAGGGAAAAATCCGGAGGTTACAAAGTGTGATCCAGCCTCAGGCCTCTGAAATTGAACATTTTTACGTGGAATCACAGCAATCTTGGATAATGACATTGATTCGCAATTGCATTAATAATGATTCGCGTTCGCGTCTTTTCCCGTTCCAAGCGCTTCATGAACCACCTCACCGCCCACCAATTGCTGGATCCCTCGCCCCCCATTAGCCGCGCCGTGTCCCTTGCGGGTTACGCCCCCAGGTCTGACCAGGTAACCGCTCCCAAAGGAAACCGGGTGGCCGGGGGCCTGGTCGCCGCCGCGATCCAGGCGCTGTTCGTTGCGGGGATCGCCTACGGGACGATGCAGACCCCGGCGGACCAAAAAGAAAACCTCACGGTCGTCAGCGTGCTCGAGGAGACTCCCGTGCTTGACGAGCCGCCCCCGCTCGCGGCGCCGCAGCTGGCGGCCGTGCCGGTGCTGACCATGCAATTGCCCGAAGTGACGATCACGCCGCAGGAGCCGCCGAAGACGGCGCCCACCGCAATCGTCTCCGATGCGCCCGCGCCGCCGCCGCCGCCGCGCATCGACGACGGCGAACGCATGCGCCAGGTGAGCGACTTCCAGCATGCGCTCCAGCGTCATCTGCTGCGGGAGTTGATGTACCCCGCGCAAGCGCGGGCGCGCCGTGAAGAAGGGATCGTTTACGTGCGCGTGGCGATGAACCGCGCGGGACGCGTGCTCTCCGCCACGCTTCAAAACCCGTCGGACCATGCGCAGCTGAACGCCGAAGCGCTTGCTGTCATTCAGCGCGCGCAGCCGCTACCGCTGCCGCCCCCGGCGGTGGCTGGCGATCCCGTTGACCTGATCGTGCCGGTGACTTTCAACCTGCGCGGCGGACGTCGCGGACGCTAGGAAACGCCGCTATTGCGGCGCTTTATCCCACTCGCCGATCCACACGTCTTGGCCCGCCGCCGCGGCGCTCAGGCGCGTAATCAGATTCGGCTTGAGCTCGGTGCCGCTCTTGAGAAGAAGCTGGCCGGACTTGTCGTGGAGATCGCGCGCCAGGATCGCGCCGGGCTTCACGTCGTGAAGCGGACAGGCGCGCACGTTCTTGAGTTCGGCTTCGCGGAAGAATTTGGAGGCGTTCACACTGGCGAGGCCGCCGTGCGAGGCGCGCGGCTGCGCGGGCGCGTCGCCGATGATATCGCCGGGACGCACCACGCGGGCGGGCCCGCCGATGCCCTTTGGTTTCTCCGGATCGACCGATGACGGCGTCACGCCAGGCACGGCCCCATAAACCGCGGCGTCCTGCAGGGTCCACGTGCGGTGGATGGCGGCATCGATGGTTTTGACGAGCTTCTCGATCGACAGCGGCGCGACGGCGAACCCGTTCACGTCCAGCTTCTTCGCCGCCATGACGGCGGCGGTGTCCGGCTTGCCGGTGAGAATGATGACCGGCGTGCGCGGCGGCGTTTTCGGGAGCGCCTTGGTGCGGATCTTGCGCAGGAGTTCGAGACCGCCTTCGGGCGCCATGTCCCACTCGACGATTACGCAGTCGATCGCCTGGCCCAGGCGCGTCAGGAGCTGAATGGCGGTTTCGATGCTGGCGGCGTGTTTAACGTTGCGGGCCTTGCCCCGCATGACAGCCGTCTGCGCCATGTCGCGGTAAAAAGGCTTGTCGTCGACGACGAGGAAGGAGGTCTTCGAGAAGTCGATATCTTGGTGAAGGGGCGGGCCGACCGTCATGGTCTCAACCTGTAATTTCCTCGATTCGGTGAAACGAAGCTTAGAGTAGCACATCGAACGGTTGCGGGTCCAAACAGTAACGCAACGAATAGCTTATGGTTGCGGTGTATAGTCCCGGCATGACCTCAAATCCGCTCAAAGCCCTGGTCCGCGCCTTCAAGGACCGCCGCATCCAACGCCTCCCGTCCCGCGTGTTCCTGGAGACCCAGGTGATCCCGGAGCTGGCGAAGGCCGGCCGGCGGCGGATGCTGTTCGTCGGCACCCGCTCCTACAATCGGCCGGCCTACGAGCGGTGCGTGCGCGAAGGGATCTCCGTGTGGAGCGTGGATATGGATCCCGCGGCGTCCGCCCACGGCGCGCCGCAGGGGCATTTCGTGGGCAACGTGTGCGACATCGCGACGCTCGCAGGGGAGCGGACCTTCGACGTCATCATGTTCAATGGAGTGCTCGGATGGGGACTCAATAACGCGCCCGAGGCGCTGGCGGCGGTGAAAGCGATGAAGACCGTGGCGGCGCCGGAGGGCCTTTTGTTCGTCGGTTGGAACCCCGGTCTCACCGACGGCGCGGAGATCGAGATCATGCGGCCGCACCTTTTGCCGACATCGCTGGGAGAGATTCCGGCGGACATCGAGTTTCCCCCGCACGGCCCGGCGCAGCGTTACCCGCACCGCTACGAGCTGTTCCGCTTCGCCTGATGCCGCTCAAGAAAGACATCTGGCGCATCGGCGCGGTGCGCGCGCCGGCCGCCGAAATCCTGCGCAGCGGACTCCAAGGACGCGAGATCACGTGGCTGTGCGACATGCCGCCGCTCACGTTCCTGGCCGATCCTTTCGGCGTCTGGCGCGACGAGAAGCTATACGTCTTCGCCGAGGCCTACGACTACCGCGACCGTCACGGCGTGATCGAAGTCCTGACCTTCGATGCCGCGCTGCGCCCTCTCGACCGGCGCGAAGTGCTGCGCGAAGACTGGCACCTCTCCTACCCGTTCATTCTGGAACATGAGGGCGAGACTTACATGATGCCCGAGGGATTCCGCTCGGGCTGCGTGAGTCTCTATCGCGCCGCGGAGTTCCCATACCGCTGGGAGTTCGTCCGCCGCATCACGCTCGATCAGGCGCCGATCGACGCCACGCCCGTTTTCCACAACGGGATGTGGTGGATGTTCTACACACCGGCGACGACGCGCGAGGCAAAAGTGAGCGCGCTGCACGTCGCCTACGCGACAGCGCTGGACGGCTTCTGGACTCCGCATCCGAAAAATCCCGTTCAGATCGATGCGTCCTGCAGCCGGCCCGGCGGGACGCCGATCGTCAGCGCGGGCGCCTTGATCATTCCGATGCAAGATTGCCGCCATACCTATGGCGGCGCGATGCGGCCCTTAAGGGTGACCCGGCTCACGACGACGGAGTTCGAAGCCACGCCCGGCCCCGTGCTGACGGCGCCGAACGCGCAAGGATTTCACACGATTTCGGGCGTCGGCGCGCTAACGCTGATCGATACGAAGCAATTCCACCTGTCGGCGGCGTCGCTGGCGTTAGACGTACGCCACCTTCTCCGTAAAGCGCTCGGGTAGCAGCGCGTCCGCGGTCCGGGCGCTGTGAACGCGGTCGAACATGTCGAGGTGCGCCTCGGCGATGGGACCGATGCGATAGGCTTCGACCGCTTGGGCGAGCACGTGCGGATCCGGCGCGGCCTGGCCCATGACAAGATCTAGCGCTTGCGACATCGCGGCGTGGTCGCCGATCGGCGTGACGCGACAACCCGGTAGTCCGATGAGGAGGTCGTTGATCGCAGGGGTGCAATCCGTGCTGACTACCGGGCGTCCCGTCGCAAGAGCTTCAGCGAGCACGGCGCCGAAACCCTCGTAGTAGGAAGACATCAAAAGCAAACGCGCCTTCGCGAGCCACGGCGTGATGTCGGGCACATAACCCGCGAACGTCACGCGAGAGGCGACACCGAGACTTTCCGCGAGACGGCAGAGTGTCCCGAACTGCGGGCCGTCACCGAGGAAGACAAGCTGGGCGTCCTTGTTTTGCATGGACGCGAGCGCGCGGATCGCAACATCGAATCCTTTTTCCTTCACAAGACGCCCCGCGGCCACGATGACGTTGCCGGTCGCGCGCGTGAGCGATGAAACCTCGGCTGCATCGTCGAGCACGGGCAAGCGGATGTATTGCGTGATCTCGCGACCGAGCACCCGGTCGGCCTGCGGCACGACCGACGGCGACAGGGCGATCGCAGCGTCGACCCCGCGCAAGCGGTGGCGGGTGAGCAGGTTGTAGCCGAACTGCTCGAGCGCGCCGCGGCCGTGGCGGTAGAGCGGGGTGGAGATTTGCGTCACGACACCGGGCGCCTCGTGCGCATCCATGCCGGCGAGTTCACTCAACACGGGCCAGTGGTAGTTGCCCGGGCAAAAGAGGACGTCGACGGGGCGCGTTTTCAGGAAGCCGCGCACGGCGGCGCCAAAGCGGCGACGGGATCCGGAGGCGCGCCGAATGACGGGCGCGCATTCCATGACCTCTACGTTGTCGGCGATAAGGGCGGCGAGCGGACCTTCGAGCGCTCCGCAAAAGGCGGTGACTTTCCGGCCGGAGGCGGCCCAACTATTCATCAGACGGATCGCGATCCGCTCGGAGCCGCCGAGCGGAAAATCGTGAAAGATCACGCCGATGCGGTTGGCTTGCTGGCCCATCCGTTCCCCCCCAACTTTCCCACCCTGCGCCGGTTTTCCGGTACGTTCCGCGGCTCGTTTTCAAGCCTTGCGAAGAGGGTGCGTATAAGGGAGATGACGCCGCCCGCGCCGGTCCCCCCTAAGCCTTTTGTCGGCCATTGGTCTGAACAAGGAATCGCGATAAATCAGAGGCTTCGTGACTGGGGTTCGCGTCCGCATGCGCGGGAATTCGTAACGTGACCGAGGCTGTGCTCGGCCTTTTGATGTCGGAGTATCTCGCCATGCGCGAGCTGCTCCTGCGCTTCCTGATCGCCCGGTTGGGCGACGCGGCGGCAGCGGAGGATATTTACCAGGAGCTGTTCGTGCGGCTGAAAAGCGGTGCGCTGCCGCCGGACGTATCGAACGCGCGCGGCTATCTCTTCCGCATGGCCTATAACCTTGCCAACGAATTCACCCGCGCGCGGCGCCGGCAGTCGACACGCGATGCCCATTGGACGGATACGACAACCCAAAAAATTGGCCTCGACACCGTCGCCGAGGCCACCGCCGCCGACGATGCGCTCGCATCGAAAGAGCGGCTGAAGGTGGTGATGCAGGCGCTGGACGAGTTGCCCGCCAAAACGCGGGAGGTGTTCGTAATGTGCCGCGTCCAGGGACTGAGCCACCGCGATATCGCAGGCGTGATGGGCATTTCCACGAAGACCGTGGAAAAACATATGACGGCGGCTTTGAAACACCTCACTTTATATATGCGCTCCAAAGAGGGGGAACGGCATTAGCCGTGGCATCTGCATGTTGAGAACCAGACGAGGCACAGCGTGAGCCAGCCCAAAAGCCCAACCAGCGAGACGGAGCGCCTTGAAGCGGCGGTCGCTTGGCATGCGCGCCTGGAAACGGACGCCGAGGGCGGACCGGACTGGGAGGCTTTTACGGCCTGGCTTGAAGCCGATCCCGCCAACCGCGCCGCGTTCGACGCGGTAGACGCCGCAGCAAGCGAGGCGGTCGCATTCCTCTCCTTGAACCGCGAGCTTGCCGGTGCCCTACCGCCCGCGCAGCGCCGCTTTTCGACCCGCGCCTTCCTCGCCATCGGCGGCATGGCCGCGGCGGTTCTGCTGGCGGTTGTCGCGCGTCCGGACCTGTTCCACAACGAACCGCGCGACGTGATCGCGACGGTGGCGGGCGAACAGCGCGACGTGACGCTCGCCGACGGGTCCACCGTGCATCTCAACACCAACACCCAGATCGCGGTGACCATGCGCGCCGCGAGCCGCGACATCACCCTCGAAAAGGGCGAAGCCCTGTTCGAAGTCACCAGCGATCCGGCGCGGCCCTTCAATGTCGCCGCGGGCGACCGCCGCGTGCGCGTGGTGGGAACGGTGTTCAACGTGCTGCGTCACGACGGACGGATCACCGTCACCGTCGAGCGCGGCAAGGTGGACGTGGCCGCCGCAGGCGCGGACGCCAGCGCCCACCTCGGCCCCGGCGACCAGTATGCCGCCCGCGAAGGGGTGCGGACGTATCAGATGGCCAAGATCGATCCGGCCATCGCCGCCGCCTGGCGTGAAGGCCGGGCGGTCTATAGCAACGCCGCTCTATCTGAGGTTGCTTCCGACCTGTCCCGCTACTACGGGCGTCCTATCGTGGTGCGCGACCCGCAGGTTGCCAGCCTGCGGTTCTCAGGAATCCTTAAGATCGAGGACCAGCTGACCACGGTCCGGCGCCTCGAATCCCTGCTCCCCATTGTTGTTGCCGAAAATGGGGATGAAGTAAGATTGGAGCGAGTAGCCCCAACCACAAAATAAACCGGGGCGTCGCAACGCAGGGGGAGTGTTGCACCCGTCGGAGGTCACTTTACCGCGCGGTCGCCGGCGCGTTCAGGCATGCCTGAGCGCGATCGCACTTGCCTGCCTGATCGCGCGCACGCCGCTGGCCGCCGAAGACGCGAAGCGCTTCAACATTCCGGCGCAGGCGTTGTCGAGCGCGCTCGTCTATCTCGCCGCGCAAGCGGACATCTCCATCGGACTGACGGGCATTGTGCTGACCAACCAGGTGAGCGCGCCGGTCACCGGAAGCCGTACCGTGGCCGAAGCGCTCGACGATCTGCTGACGGGAACCGGCCTCGCCTTCGAGATGGTGAACCAAGGCACATGGCGCATCTTCCCACGGCCGATGACTCGCGAGGTCAAACTCGACGCGCCGATGGTGCCCGTGAGCCTTCCGCCGATCGAAGAGATCATTGTCACGGCGATCAAGCGCGTCACCTCGCTGCAAACTGCATCGTTGTCCGTGGGCGCCGTGACGGGCGGGACCTTCAGCGACTACGGCGTGCGCTCCACCCATGAGATGACCTCGTTCGTCGCCGGCTTGTCGGCCACCAATCAAGGGCCGGGCCGAAATAAGTTAGTCATCCGCGGCATGTCCGACGGCCCCTTCATCGGCAACACGCAATCGACGGTGGGGCTGTACATCGACGAGACCCGCGCCGTGTTCAACGCGCCATCGCCGAGTCTGCAATTGCTCGATATCGACCGCGTCGAAGTGCTGCGCGGCCCGCAAGGAACCCTGTACGGCGCGGGCTCCATCGGCGGACTGGTGCGCATCGTGACGCGCGAGCCGGTGATGGACCGAGCTGAAATGCGCGCCTCGCTGGAGGGAAGCGCGATCACCAGTGGCGGCCTCTCACATGCGGCCGACGCCATGGTGAACGTGCCGCTGATCAAGAACAAACTCGGCTGGCGAACCGTCGCCTATGAACGCTTCGACGGCGGTTACATCGATGACGATTTGTTGAAGCAGCATCATGTAAACCGTGCGCTCATCCGGGGTGTGCGCTCGTCAGCGAAATTGGCGATCGGCGACGATTGGACACTCGGCACAGGTGTCGTCTATCAGTCGATCCATGCCCGCGACACGCAATACTATGATGCCGCGCGCGCGCCGTTCCGCCGCGTCAATCTGTTGGGCGAACCGAGCGGCAACGACTTTCTCGCCCTGAACGCCACCATCGAGGGCGACCTGGGCTGGGCTGAGCTGACTTCGACCACCGCATGGATTCACCACAATGTCGACACCGCTTTCGACGCGTCGCTGGCGCTGCCGACCCTGATCCGCCTGCCGGTGGAAGCCACGGTCTGGGATCAGAATAACGTGTACCGCACCGTCAATCACGAAACCCGCCTCGCCTCCAGCGAGCAGGGCCCGCTGACGTGGATCGCCGGCGTGTTCTTCTCGCACCGCTACGATAAATCCATCTCGGTGATGACGCGCACGCAGGCCCTACCCCGCGACACCTTCTATATCAAGAACCGGCGCGACTTCGGCACCGAGGCCGCGGTCTTCAGCGAAGCCCAGTACCAGCTGAGCCCGAAGCTGCGCTTCGGCGCGGGCTTGCGCGTCTATTTCGGGGAAGTGAACGTCACCGCGAACAATACCGAAGAGATCGAAGACGGACCCGCGGCGGCGATCGGCTACAACCGTAAGGCCGGTTTCACGCCGAAAGCTGAAGTCTCGTATCAGCTCTCGCCCGACCATTTCGTCTACGCGCAAGCGACCCAAGGCTTCCGCTTAGGCGGGATCAATATCGCAAGCCGCCTGACCGCGCCGCCGCCGGGCGGACGTCCCGTGACGGTGTCGAACTTCGACTCCGACCGCTTGTGGAACTTCGAGATGGGCTCGAAGTCGACGTTCCTCAATCACCGGCTCAACCTCAACATGTCCTTATTCTACGCGCTGTGGCAGGACATGCAGGCGGACCTGATCCGGCCGAATGGTTTGTCCTTCACCTCCAATCTCGGCAACGGGCGCAACAAGGGCGTGGAGATCGAGAGCATCTACGCGGTGACGGATCGCTTGAAGCTTCTGACCAACGTATCGTGGAACAGTCCGACGGTGCCCTCGACCGGCATGGCGGGCGCGGTGACGAGCCGACTGCCCGGCGCGCCGAAATTCGCCGGCGCGGTGGCGGCGCAGTATCAGCGGCCGATCGGCAACGGCTACACCGCGTTTGTGAACGTGAAGTCCGAGGTGCTCGGAAAATCGAGCCTCGCCATCGGCACGCTGCCGGTCTCGGAGTTACCCGCCTACCATACCGCCAACATGCGCGTGGGCGTGTTTGACGAGCATTGGCGCTTGAGCGCTTATGTCACGAACCTGACCGACACGCGCTCGAACACCTACTCGTTCGGCAATCCGTTCTCGCTGGGCCGCATCGCGCAGTCGATCCCGGTGCGCCCGCTGACCGTGGGACTCGCGGCGACCTGGACGCGGTGAAGCGGACGTGGCGCTAGTTGATTTGGCTGAGCGGTTTTTCGCCGAGCATGTCCTTGTAGTCGATCATGAAGGACTTGAACTGTTCGGCTTGTTCGATTTGTTGGCGGACCGCCGCGACATCCATGACGCCGCGTTCGCGGGGGGTGGTGATCAGGGCGAAGGCGTCGCGGAAGGGCGTGCCGCTCATGGGCCCGGTATAGCGCTGGCGCACGCGCACGAGGGTGCGTTCGTCGCCGGCGAGCGTGAGCGCGGTGGCCCAATCGAGCACGATGCGGGCGTTCTGATCGCTCAAGGTCTGGCCCTCGGCTTCGGGCGCGAGTTCCGACAGCGCGGCGGCGGCGTTGCCCCACTGCTGGGCGCGCCAGTAGATCTCGGCGCGGAGCTGCTTGGTTTCAGGCGTCGTGTCGGTGCCGAGCAGGAGCACGGCTTCGTCGACCTTGTTGAGATCGGTGAGCGCGCGCGCCTCGAGGCGGCGACGCTGGGCGTTGAGTTCACGGCCCGCTTCCGGGGTCGCGGTGTCATTGAGCACGGCGAGCGCCTTCTCCGGCTGCTCGTCCAGAAGATAGATGAGCGCGAGACGCGAGCCGATGCGCGCGCGGTCGACGCCGGTGACGCGGAACTGCACCTGACGCTCGAGCAGCAACGCGGCCTGCTGGAGGAGATCGACGGAGACCAGACGGTCCGCAAGCTTGCGGATCATCTCGTCCCCCTTCTCGCCCGGCGGCACAAGGCTGCGGAATTCTTCGAACAGGCCGATGGCCGTGACCGGCGAGAGTTTTTCGGCCTCGTTCTCGAGATAAAGCTTCTCGAAGATACCGGTCATCTTATTGGCGGCCTCGTCGACACGCGGATCTCCCGAGAAGTAGGAGGTGGTGATCTTGAGCGTGCGTAGGGCGGTGCCGTAGTCCTTCTCCTCGCCGTAGAGGTCGGCGAGACGCAGGAGCATTTCGAGTTCGGTGTGATCGCCGCGCCAGCGGTAGCGCAACTGCTCCAACCCTTCGATCAGCTGGGCGGTGGTGATGGTGCCGAGTTTATGTTCAAGCTCCATGCGGTCGCGCCTGGCGAGCACGGAGTACATCAGAGACGGGCTTTCCTCCGCCTTGCGGAACTGCTGCAGCGCCACTTGAAGCTCGCCGATCTTCTCGTTGAGCTTGCCGTCCATATAGTCGATGGCGGCGAGTTCGTTCACGCTCGGGCGTTCCTTGCGCACCATGTCGAGGAAGCCCTGCGCGCCGAAATCGTCCCCGGCGGCGATGGTGGCTTCGACGCCCATGAGAGCAAGCGGGATCTTCACGCGGCGCGGATAGGCGCGGATCAGGGCGCCGGTCTGGATCATGGTTTCGGCCTGGGCCTTCGGATCGCTGATCTGCGAGCGTGCGGCGGCGAGCCAGAAGCGCGCGTCTTCTTCGTTGGCCAAGGTGAAGTGGTTGAAGTCCTCGGCGGCTTCCTGATAGCGGCGCATCATGAACATGGCGGCGCCGCGCAGAGCGCGGAAGGGCGCGGTATTCTCGACCTCCTCGCCGTTGGCGGCCATGACCCGCAGGATGCCGAGCACTTCCGGATAGAAGCCGTTCACGAATTCAAAGCGGGCAAGACGGAAGCGCGCCTGCTGGCGCACATCCGGCCGCTCATCACCGAGCGCATATTGCAGCGCCTGTTTATTGCGCACGTAATCCTCGGCGCGGCCGATCTGCCAGTCGGCGATATTGAGCAGACGTTCGACGCCGTCTTCGCCGCCGAGCGCGCCGGCGACTTCGGTGCCATCGCGCGACAAGGCCATACCGCCGTCGACATCAACATCGATGCCGGTGCGCGAGGCTTGCGCGCGCACGCCGTCGGCCTTCGGCACCACCACAACGCCTTGGGCGGTCGCAGGAAGATCGAGCTCGGCGTAATTCCGCTCGGGGTACACGCCGTTGCTGAGCGGGATCACGGGCACGATCAGGAGATAATCGCCGACTTCCGGATCTTCGACAGCCACGGTGCGGCCGGCTTCGGTGACGGTCAGGAACAGATTGGGCTGCGGCCGTTCGACCTGGGAGACAACTTCAATGGCCTGGGTCGGGCGCAGCGGCAGGGCGCGGAAGTCGAGCACCCAGTTGAGGCCGTCGCGGCGCGTAGTCGGATTGATGTCCGGACGCGTGACCATCCGCAGGATGGTGTTGTTGCGGTACGGGAGCTGCTCGACGAAGGTGATGTAGGGCGCGCCTTCCTTGGCGAGCTTGGCGACATCGACCTGCTGATAGCGGTCGAACACCACCCAGAGGAATTCGGCGCGGCGGAACACGGCGGCGGCCGAAGGTTCGGTCCAGGGAATGGTGAGGCTGACTTCCGCCGGGCGCGACGTGAGCGGATCGACACGGCCATTCTGCGCGGCACGCGTGACACGGCGGCCCGACGCGTCGACTTCAGTCTTGGCGTTGATCTGGCCCTTGAGCGCGGCGGCGGCATCCTGCGAGCCCTGCAGCGGACGGGGCGGCGGCGGCGCGGGTTTGGCCGCGGCGACTTGCGGTTCGGGTTTGGCGGCTTCCGGCTTCGCGGGCGCGGGTTTCGCCGCGGGCGGCGTGGCCGGACCGGCGGGGCGGTTGACGGCGGCCTGCTGCTGATCGGCGGGCGCGTTGGTGAGATCGATGGCGATGGTGTTGCCGGTGGCGAGATCGTTCACGGCCAAGGCCGCCGCGTGCGGAATGACGAGCGTGGTTTGACCCGAGGCGTAGGAGACCGTGGCGCCCTTGTTGGCGGCCGGAAGACGCTGATTGAGCGTCGTCATGTTGAAGGCGCCGGTGCCCTGGAACACGACGGCGACACTGTCGCCGCGGCGCTCGATCTTATAAGCGGGGCGCGACTGCGGCCAATCGAACGCAACGCGGAAGAAGGTCGGATGCTGGCCGGTGCGGATGCCGACGGTGCCGGTGCCGGCGGGCGCGGTGGCGGAGCCCGCGGGAACATTCGTGTTGAGCGGCGCGAGCGGTTTCGCGGCCGGCTTCGCCGGGTTCGGCGCGGTGACCGGAGGTCCGACGAGATCGACGACCACCGCCGAGCCGACGGTGAAGGTGCGCATGGTGACGTTGGGGCGCAGCGGGAAGACGACCGTGCGCTGGTCCGGACTGAGACGCGGCGGGCCCGAGATATAAGTGCCAAGGGCCTGGGCAATGGCGGCGGGTGTCATGGTGACGGCGCGTTCGAACTGCACGACGAGTTCGCCGCCGAGCACGTCGGCCGAATAGCGCACCGGCTGATCCCACTCGAAGGCGACGCGGCCGTAGCCGTCGCGCGCGGCGAAGCGCACGCCGTCCGCCAGCGCGGGCGCGGCGGCGAAGAGCGCAAGAGCGAGAGCCAGGGTAAGGCGTTTCATCATGAGCCGGGTTGCTCCGGCATGATGAGAACTTGAATTTGATCGAGGTTCCCGGCGGGGGCCTTGCGGCCGAGCACGGTGATTTCCTTATCGTAGCCCGAGGCGGCGAAGGCGCCGGCGACGGCGTTGGCGCGTCCGATGGCGAGACGCCACGCGGCGGCATCGGCCTCCGGCGAGGTAACGCCAGACGACGCGGCCGCCTGACCGACGATCGCGATACGATTATGCAGATTGCTCAACACACCGCCCAAATCAAACACCCGCCGGCGGACGGCTTCGGAAAAGCCGCTGGAGTCCGCATCGAACAAGCCCTCGCCCGACGCCGTGACCGGCCAGGACAGGATAAGATATTGAGGGGTGGCGCGGAACTGGACATCGGCAAGGCTGGCGTGTTTGGCGAAGGCCGGACGCAGGACCGCTTCGAGATAGCTGAGGTTGTCTCCGGGCACCGCCGCCACTTCCGGGAGGCGCGGCACATTCTCATCCGGCAGGCCGCCCGAAAATGCCTGGCCGTAGGAGCGGGCCACCGGGATGAAGCGCACCATGTCGATCTTGGACATGGAGAACAGCAGTACGAAGAAAGTGAGCAGGATCGTCATTAGATCGACGATGGTGATCAGCCACGGGCGCGCGGGACCGGGATTGCGTTCGACCTTCGGCGCGTTGATGCGCTTGGCGAGCGCGGGCAGATCCTCAAGATGCTCCGCCAGCGGCCGATGCGCGGGGCGCGGCGAGATGAAGCTGGTGACGAGGTCGCGGCCGAGCGCGTTCATTTGCGCGCCTCCGACAGGCGGACGATGATGTCGTCGCGATCTTCGAGCAGGAGGAAGGTGAAGCGCAGCATGGCTTCGCCGCTGGTCTGGCCGCCGGCAGGTTTCAACAGGCCGACCGAGAGCGCGGCGGGCGAGAGCCCGTGGGTGATGAGGCGCTGGGCGAGCAAGGAGACATCGGTTTCGACATGCGAGGCGCGCAGCGCGAGTTCGGTGCGATAGCCGCGCACGCCGCTGTCCACCACGCCGGCGATGCCGGCGAGAATGGCGTCGCCTTCGGCGATATTGTTGGGATCGGCGAACAGGGCAAAGGGCACTTCGATATCGACGCGGTCGGCGCCGATACGAATATTGGTGCGCGCGCGCCAGAGTTCATCGATGGCGAAGACCGGCGCGAACACCTGGGCGACGGAAGCGCGCAGGAGATCGACCGCGCGACGACGTTCTTCCTCGAGCATGCGGGCCTGGGCGACGGAGTCCGCGGCCGCGGACGACGAGGTCGATTTGGCCTCCGACTTCGCGGCGGGCGCGACGACGGTGGCGCGCGTTTCGCTGGCGATGGACGTCATCACCGCGAAGAAGGCCATGAGCAGGAAGTTGAGCGCGAGCAAGGTGATGAGCACGCGATCGCGGTTGGCTTCGCCGCGCGCGGCTTCGCTGAGACCTTCCGGGGCTTCCGGATAGGCTTCATATAAAGTCTCGCGCGCTGTGGGATAGACGCCGCTCACACTTAAATCCCCGCTGGACCGGAGGCACACCTCCGGCCGGAATACACACGTATTTTCAGGAGCCTATGGCCGAAAGGTGAATGGGGCGTTAAGCCCGGTAAAAGTTGCCTAGCGAGGCCGCGACCGGGAGAAGTGTCTAGTGCGCTTGTCACGCTTTTACGCGGCACGCGGCAGACAAAAATCGTCACATTAAGTAACGGCGCCAGCAGCTTACACTGCCGCGTAATCACGCGGCTGCCGCGCGGCAAGGCCCGCCGGGGCGACGGGCTCGGCCGTGATAGGCACGCGCCAAGCGGCGGCCTTGGCAGGACCGGGGGCGGGCTTCACCGGCTCGGCGGCGCCGAGAAGTTCAAGCTGACGCATTGCGCGCAGGGCGACAGCGGCGGAGCGCAGATCGACCGGGCCACGGGAGTAGATCTCGCGCAGGGACACCTCCTGCCCGGCATAGCCGCGCACGAGCCAGGCCTGCAGCGCGACGAGAAGACCATCCTCGCCCGCGCGGGGCAGGCGCAGGTCGGAGAGACGCAAGGCCTCCTCGGCATAGAAGCGCGCGAGATCGATGCCGCGCGCGAGCTGCGGCGCGGTGAGCGCCGTGAGCGCGGCGCGCGCATCATCCTCAACAAGCGCCACCACGGCGGCGAGCCGCGCGGCGTGTTCGGCGAGACGACCCGCGAGCGGACGGATGGCGGCGTAAGCACCGCCGGGTCCGCGTGCGATCTCGGCCTCTTGTGCAAAGGCGCGCCACAGGCGGCGCGCATCGTCGTCCAGCGTGACGATGTGCGTGTGGCTGGTGGCGGGGCGGTCAAAAAGTTTGGTGAGCCGCTCATGCAGCGCCTGAAGCGCGGACGGCGGCGCGCGGTCGCCTTCTCGAA
>JAYRKY010000024.1:0-56979 GCA_041905525.1 Rhodospirillaceae bacterium | reverse complement strand
CCGCCTCGGCGGCGGGATCTTCACCAAGGGCGCCGACGTCGGCGCCGACCTGGTGGGCAAGGTCGAAGCCGGAATTCCCGAAGATGACCCGCGTAACCCGGCCGTCATCGCCGACAACGTCGGTGACAACGTCGGCGACTGCGCCGGCATGGCCGCGGACCTGTTTGAGACCTACGCCGTCACCATCGTCGCCACCATGTACCTGGGCTCGCTTTACTTCGCGGGCGAACAAGCCATGGCGGCCATGATGTATCCGCTCGTCGTCGGCGGCGTCTGCATCATCGCCTCGGTCATCGGCACCTTCTTCTCGGGCATCGGTTCGTCCGGCAAGATCATGGCCGCGCTGTACCGCGGCTTCATCGTCACGGCGGTGATTTCCGCGGGTCTGATCGTGGGCATTACCACCCAGCTCTTCGCGGACGGCCTCACCACCTCGGCGGGCGTGACCTACACCGCAAAGGACCTGATCACCTGCGCCTTCGTCGGCCTGGTTGTCACCGGCCTCATCGTGTGGATCACCGAGTACTACACCGGCACGGGCTTCCGTCCGGTCCGTTCGGTCGCGGCGGCCTCCACCACCGGTCACGGCACGAATATCATCCAGGGTCTCGCGATCTCGATGGAAGCGTGCGCGCTGCCGGTGCTTGTGATCTGCGGTGGCATCATCGTGGCGTACATGACGGCGGGCATCTTCGGCCTCGCGGTCGCGGCGACCACCATGCTCGCCCTCGCCGGGATCGTCGTGGCGCTCGATGCTTACGGCCCGGTGACCGACAACGCCGGCGGGATCGCCGAAATGGCGCACCTGCCGCCGGAAGTGCGTAAGCATACCGACGCGCTCGACGCCGTCGGCAACACCACCAAGGCCGTCACCAAGGGCTACGCCATCGGTTCGGCGGGCCTCGCGGCGGTCGTGCTGTTCGCGTCCTACACGGAAGACCTCAAGCACTACTTCGGCGACCTGAACATCCAGTTCAGCCTCGAAAATCCGTTCGTGGTGGTGGGTCTCTTCATCGGCGGTCTGCTGCCGTACCTGTTCGGTGCGATGGGCATGCAGGCCGTGGGCCGCGCGGCGGGCTCCGTGGTGAACGAAGTGCGCCGGCAGTTCCGCGAGATCAAGGGCATCATGGAAGGCACGGCGAAGCCCGACTACGGCCGCGCCGTCGACATGCTGACCCGCGCCGCGATCAAGGAGATGATCCTCCCGTCGCTGCTCCCGGTGCTGTCGCCGATCGTGCTGTACTACGTCGTGAACGTGATCGCCGGTCAGGCGCAAGCCTTCACGGCGCTCGGCGCGATGCTGCTCGGCACCATCGTCACCGGTCTGTTCGTCGCCATCTCGATGACCTCGGGCGGCGGCGCGTGGGACAACGCCAAGAAGTACATCGAAGACGGCAACCACGGCGGCAAGGGCTCCGACGCCCATAAAGCCGCGGTCACTGGCGACACTGTCGGCGATCCGTACAAGGACACCGCGGGTCCGGCCGTCAACCCGATGATCAAGATCATCAACATCGTCGCTCTCCTCCTGCTGGCCGCGCTGGCCGCGCACTAAGAGAGAGACGAAGAAACCGCGACAAGCCCGGACCCCTCACAAGGTCCGGGCTTTTTGTTTCAAGGGTTAAGTCATCACGCCGGCGCGGTCCTGTCCGGCACGCCGGAAGAGCGGGGGGAAGACACGAATGATCCGCACATCGCTTCTGATTGCCGCAGTCTGTTTCGCGGCCGAAGCCGCGCTCGCGCAGACGGTGCCGTCATCGCAGCCGACATCACTGCCTCCGGCGATGCCCGAGTATCATCCCAGCTTCGGCGATCTGATGACCTTCGCGGTGCAGCCGCGGCACATCAAATTGGGCATCGCCGGCCATGCCCGCAATTGGACCTACGCCGCCTTCGAGGCCAAGGAACTGCGCAACGCGTTCGCCCGCATCGGCCGCACCATCCCGGTCTATCAGAATGCCTCGCTACCGGATCTGTTCACGGCCTCCACGGGCGCGCAAATGGAGCAGCTGGAGGCCGCCATCAAGGCCCAGGACGCGAAGGCCTTCGACGCCGCCTACACCCAGCTCACCGCCACCTGCAACACCTGCCACGCCTCGCTGAACCATGGCTTCATCGTGATCCAGGAACCAAAATCCTCGCCCTATACGGATCAGGATTTGACGGGACGCGGACATCGCGAATAGTCGGCAAGAGCATGGACGTGACCCTTACGATCGCAACTGCGCTTCCCTCCGATATTGCGCGGTTGAATGCGTCGGCGATGGAGGAGGGCGTAGGCCTTGTCGACCGGCTGATGCGAGAATGGCGCGACGGCACGCAGCTTTTTGAAGGCGAGGACGAGTGCTTGCTTATCGCCCGGGTCGGCGACGAGATCGCGGGCGTCGGCGGCATCACGCGCGATCCCGGCGATCCCTCCAGCCTGCGGATGCGCCGCTTTTACGTGCTGCCCCGCTTTCGCCGCCGCGGCGTCGCGCGCAAGATGGTGGACGCACTATTGGCACGGGTTGCGCCCGACAGGAAAGTTGGGGTGCATGTTGGTCCACCTGAAGCCTTACCCTTTTGGCGGAAGATGGGGTTCGAGTCCGTCGACCCGGCCCATGCCATCGGGATCACGCATATGCTGTCGCGTCACTCACGTCGGAGCTAACTGACACCGCAAGGGGAGGGATCTATGCGTTTCACCGCCAGTGCCGCCGTTGCCGTTTGGTGTTTGTTCGCCGCGCCGATCTTCGCCGGCCCGGTCCTCGCCGCCGATCAGGACGTGCAGGCGCCCGTCTTCGAGGTCGATCCGTTCTGGCCTAAACCTCTTCCCAATCACTGGGTCACCGGTTCGACCATCGGGCTGGCCGTCGACGCGAAGGATAATGTCTGGACCATCCACCGGCCCGGTTCGGTCGAGGATAACTTCAAGGCCGCCGATCTCACCGTTGCCGATGCGGTCGACAACGAGGCGCTGCCGGGTGCGAAGGGCGCGGTGAACAAGACCGATCCGATCGGCGCCTGCTGCAAGGTGGCGCCGCCGGTGCTGGTCTACGATCAAAAGGGCGCGCTCGTCATGTCGTGGGGCGGCAAGGGCGCGGGCTATGACTGGCCGGACAGCAATCACGGCATCACGGTCGATCATAAGGGCGATATCTGGCTGGCCGGGAACGGCGAGAAGGACACCCAGATCCTGAAATTCACCAGCGCCGGGAAGTTCCTGCTTCAGATCGGCAAGCACGGCGTGCACAACGGCAGCAACGACCTCGAGAATTTTTGGAAGCCGTCCAAGATCTTTCCCGATCCGGCGGCCAACGAGGTCTATGTGTCCGACGGCTACGGCAACCGCCGCATCATTGTGCTCGACGCCGACACCGGCAAATACAAGCGCCATTGGGGCGCCTATGGCGCGAAGCCGGATGATGCGCCGCTCCCGCCATATAACCCGGCGGCGCCGCCGGCCAAGCAATTCTCCACCGTCCACTGTGTCATCGTCTCGAATGACGGGTTTGTCTATGTGTGCGATCGCGTCAACGACCGCATCCAGGTGTTCAAGAAAGACGGCACTTTCGTGAAAGAGGCCTTCATCGATCCGAAGACCTACCGCTCCGGGTCCGTCTGGGACATGACCTTCTCGCGCGATCCGCAGCAGACCTATA
The DNA here is from genome assembly GCA_041905525.1 of Rhodospirillaceae bacterium. Classification (GTDB taxonomy): domain Bacteria; phylum Pseudomonadota; class Alphaproteobacteria; order Rhodospirillales; family Rhodospirillaceae; genus SHVO01. The sequence continues at coordinate 53,338 of JAYRKY010000024.1, read as the reverse complement.
TCTACGCGGCGAATGGGGTCGATCAGAAGATCAACATTTTACGCCGCGATACCCTCGAAGTGCTGACGTCCTTCGGCGACGGCGGCCGTCAGCCGGGTCAGTTCTTCGGCGTGCATAACCTGGCGACGGACTCAAAAGGCAATCTCTACGCGACCGAAACCTACACCGGCGCGCGCGTGCAGCGCTTTCTGTTTAAGGGCGTGGGGCCGGTGACGAAGAAAGAGCAGGGCGTGCCGTGGCCCGCGGCCGCGAAGTAAGCGGCTAGGGCGTCGCCGCGGCGGCGGGTTTCGCCGGCACGTGGGTCGGCGCCGGAGGTGTGGCGCCCAGTTCGCCGCTATTCGCTCCCGGCGGCGGCGCGGGATCGGCGCCTGGCTGGCACATCGGCGAGTCAGCCGCGCGCTCGGCTTTCAGGAACGCGATCACATCGTTGCGGTCGTTTTCATCGAACATGCCGGCGAAGCCCATCTTGGTGCCCGGCAGATTCATGATCGGGAAGGTGAGGAAGTCGTGCAAATGCGTCTCGTCCCACACGAAGTTCGATTCACGCAAGGCGTCTGAATAAGCGAAGCCTTCCACGGACGCGGCCTTGCGGCCGATTACGCCGCAGTGCGGCGGCCCCATGAGCGTGCGCTGCGCGGCGTGACAGCCCGCGCACTCCTTGTACAGCACCGCGCCGCGGGCCGCGTCGGCGGCCGAGGCCTGCGTAACGAAACCGAAGGAGGAGAGGCAGAGACCGAGAAGGAAGAGCTGTCGCATTCCGATCATGTCTTAAGCGCCCATTTTGCGAATGAAGAAGCAGGGTCGCCGGCACGATGCCACGGGTTTCGATGCGCGAATAGTTTCGCCGACTACTTAAGTAGTTTCCCCAGGTAGGCGTGCGCCGCATTCGCTCCTACAGCGAAAGCTCGCACAGGTGATTGAAGGGGGAACTATGTTTCGACGCGGTTTTGCGGCCATCCTGGGTCTGGCGCTTCTTACGGCGGTATCGTCGGCGCGGGCCGAGCAGCGCAAGTTCGAACTGGACATCCAGGAGGTCGAACTCACCGTCGCCCCCGGCTTCAAGGCCAAGGTCTGGGCGTTCAACGGCCAGGTGCCGGGCCCGCTCCTGCACGTCAAGGAAGGCGACGATGTCGAGGTCGTCGTACACAATAAAAGCACCCAGGCTCATACCGTCCACTGGCACGGGGTGTATCAGTTCAAGAGCTGGGACTCCGACGGCACGCCCAACGTGACCCAGAAGAACATCCTGCCCGGCGAAAGCCACACCTACCGCTTTGTCGCCGAGAAGGCCGGCAGCCTTTGGTACCATTGCCACACCAATGTCGCCGAACATCTGGGCCTGCGCGGTATGTTCGGGCCTCTGATCATCGAGCCGAAAAAACCCACCAAAATCGAGCGTCAGGTCACCAAGGACGCCGTGCTCATGTTCTCCGGCTGGAACGACCGCGTGGCGCAGAAGCTGGGCGAGGGGCTGAAGCCCGGCGAACCGCTGCAGTATTTCTCCATCAACGGCCGCTCCATGCCGCTCAATCAGCCGATCCGGGTCAAAACCGGCGATGTCCTGCGCCTGCGGCTCTACGCCGCCACCATTCCGGTTGCGTTCCATCTGCACGGCCACGACTTCCTGGTGACCCACAAGGATGGAACGGCGCTCGAGCATCCCTACATGGCCGACGTCATCGGCATGCAGCCCGGCGAGCGCATCGACGCTATCGTGCGCATGAACAATCCCGGCATCTGGGCCAGCCACGATCATATCGACGACCACACCACCAATAACGGCCAGGAACACGGCGGCTCGATGCTGACGGTCGAATATGAAGGCATCGAGAAGCCCAGCTTCTACATGTGGAAGAATCTCAACTTCAAACCGGACTTCTACATGATCGAATCGATGGCAAAGCCCTTCGGCCTTCACGACATCGAAGTCCTGCGCGGCGCGCCCGTCGCGGCTGGCTCCGTCGCGCCGGCGCCGGCGGGCGACCATCATCACGAGTAGGAGGTCGGCGCGGCCGACTGCCCAAAAATAGGTCATCGGACATCGCTGCCCACACTTTGCGCAGCGGCAACCCGCTATCCCGAGGGGCGCTATCCCAGAGGCTATCTCGACCGCGTCGCCCGACTCTCGCTAGGTGAGAAAGATTGCACACGAAACGCTTGGCGCATTTCAGTCGGGTTCGGGCGCGCTCCGCCCTTGGCCGATATTAAGTTCAGGTTTTTGTTAGGTTTGTTATGACCATCCGCCTCAAGATTCTTTTCGGTCTCACAGCCATTGCAATTGCGGTCGCGGCCGGCGGCATCTTCTCCTACCTCGAAAGCGCCGCCGAAAAAGCTGAAGTCATCCGCGCCCAGAACGAGTTCGACCGCATCTCGGCGAAGTTCATTCCGCTGATCGTTCTCACCAAGCAAATCGAACTCAACGTCGTTCAAGTCCAGCAGTTCTTCACCGACGTGTCCGCGACCCGTGGGCTCGATGATCTCAACGACGGACCGCAGCTGGCCGCCGAGCAGGCGGCGCAGTTCAAGGTGAATATCGAAAAGGCGCGTGTGCTGGCGCGAGAGTTGTCGCTGAAGGATCTTGAAGACTCGCTGGCCCGCGTCGAGAGCGCCTTCGCGCCCTACTACGCGACCGGCGAGAAGATGTCGAAAGCCTACATTGAGCGCGGACCCCAGGGCGGGAACCTGCTGATGGGCGAGTTTGACTCGGTGGCCAGCGAACTTTCCAGCCACGTTGATGATCTGCGAACCCTCGTCACCGCGGCCGCGGATAAGGGAATTGTCGGCGCGCGCGCCTCCCTGGTCGCGGTCTCGAAGACAGCCGATCTCCTGATCCGCATCGCCATTGGCGTGACCGTCGTCACCGTCGTCATCTGCGGCGTCGTCGCTTTCACCGTGCAGGCCAGCGTGCTTCGCCCGCTTTCGATGGCCACATCGGCGATGCGCGGGCTGGCCGACGGTGATCTCTCCGTCGCGATCCCCGTCGCCGCGTCCGACGACGAGGTCGGCGAAATGGCCAAAGCCATGCAGGTCTTCAAGAAGAACATGGGCGAGGCGGCCCTTCTGCGCGAGCAGCAGGAAGCGGCGCGGAAAGAGGACCAGATCCGCCGCAAACAGGAAATGGCCAAACTCGCCGCCGAATTCGAGACTCGTGTCGGCGAGGTGGCCAAGACCATCGCCGCGGCGTCAACCGAGTTGCACGCCACCGCCGAAGCCATGTCCTCGGCCTCCGAACTCGCCAGCCACCGGGCGGAGAGCGCCTCCGGTGAAGCGGAAAAAGCCGCCGACAACGCCGGTGCCGTTGCCGCGGCCACCGAGGAACTGTCCGCGTCGTTCGCCGAGATCAACCGCCAGTCGGCGACGTCCCTGTCCATCATCGAAGGCGCCGTGCGTGAAACCAACGCCGCCGCCCATGAAGTTGAGGAACTGAAAGCCGTCGCCGAGAAAATCAGCGGCGTGGTCCAGCTCATCAACGACATCGCCGAACAGACAAATCTGCTGGCGCTGAATGCCACCATCGAAGCGGCGCGGGCCGGCGAGGCGGGCCGCGGCTTCGCGGTCGTCGCCAGCGAAGTGAAGGCCCTGGCGACCCAAACCGGGCGCGCCACGGGCGAGGTGAAATCCCATATCGGCGCTATTCAGGCGGCGGTCGACCGGGCCACCCGCGCCATGACGGGGATCTCGTCCTCGATCAGGTCGGCCAGCGAAGTCTCCACCACCATCGCCGGTGCGGTCGAGGAGCAGACGGCCGCCACCGGCGAAATCTCCAGCCGCGTCGCCGACGCCTCGCGCAATTCCGGCGCCATCAAGCACAATATCGTTTCTGTCTTGGAAGCCACCGAGGAAACCGGCAGCGCCGCGAAGCAGGTCCTGGAAGCCGCCAGCGAACTCAGCCGTGGCAGCGAGAAACTGAACGTCAGCATCAACGCCTTCCTCCGGGAAATCCGCGCCGACGCGTAAGGGGCGGAGCAAAGAGATTACCGTTGCTATCGCAAGAGTCCCTCGGCGACGTCCGCACGTGACAGCGAAGGAAGCGTATATCCTTCGTGCCTGATCATGTTGGCTACCGTGCGAACGACGTCCGCATCATACCATGTATTGTGCCGCTCTAACTCCTCTAGGGCAGCGTCGACGCCCAGGGCCGGCCGGTACGGTCTGTGTGACGCCATCGATTCCAATACATCCGCCACCGCTATGATACGCGCTTCAGGGCGAATGTCGGTCCCCTTAAGACCTTGGGGATAACCTGAGCCGTCCAGGTGTTCGTGGTGCTGCCGGACGATCTCCGCGACGGGAGTCGGAAAATCGACACCGGAAAGGATCTCATATCCCATGTCGGGATGCGATTTCATGAGTTCGAACTCTGTCTCCGAAAGACGTGTGGGTTTTGTCAGGATTTCGGACGGAATCCCGATCTTGCCCACGTCGTGCACCAGTCCGATCAATTCAAGGTCTTTGCACTGATGCGCCGACCAACCCATCTTGCGTCCAATGTCTGCGGCGATCATCCCCACCCGACGTTGGTGCCCGGAAGTGTAGGGGTCACGTTTGTCGAGAGCCTTGGCGACGATTCTCAATGCGCCATGGGCCATCCGCTCCACTTGCGTGACGTATTCCGCTATTTTGGCGTCGACCGCTTTTCGCGCGGTAATGTCCTCGGTCATGATGACGATGCCGCCGACCTCGCCATCGGCGGTCCTCCACGGATGGAGCTCCCACTTCAGCCATGTGACCGAACCGTCACCAAGCACCATCTTATCTTCATCGGCACTTAGGGACTCTCCGGCCATAGCCATTCGATGTGCGGCCTTCCATGCGTCGGGGAGGTCCGGAAAAATATCGTAGTGCGATCGCCCGATGATCTCGTCCCTGTTCAAACCGTAGTCCGCAAGCCAGCGATCGCTGACTGTAAGGTAGCGCATGTCAAGATCGAACATCGCTAGCGCGGCGGGCGCATGCGCCAGCATAAGTCGCAAGTATTCCTGATGCCGCGACAGTTCCGCCTCGGCTAGCTTTCGGAGCGTTATGTTTCTCGACAGCATAAGAACGTGCGTGCGCCCGTTTCTGTCTTGCCCTTTCTTCGTCGTCGAGAGCTCGAACCAGTGCGGTTTGCCGTCGAGCTGGAGTTCGATAGTCTGCCCGGAGGAACTGCCCTGCGAGTCGGCCGTCGCGACTGCCGCCATCACGATTTCGGCTGCGGCGTTCGGTAGAACATCGCGCACGCTTCTGCCGATGACATGTTCCCGCTGCGAGACCAGGAGTTCAGGGTTTCTCGTCCATACCTCGTGATATATGCCTTCCGAGTCTAGATCGAACAAGAGGTCGGGAATTGCCTGCAGCGTTGCGGCAAGTTCTACCGCCGCATTCCGCATACCTTCAGTTGCCGCAACACGGTCCGTGGCGTCCCGGGCGATTCCAAAGACGCCGAGCAATTGTCCAGTCGCATCGAACAGCGGCCCCTTGGTCGTATCGAATAGCCGCGGGCCCGAGGGAGTCGGCAGCAATTCTGTTACTGTAATCGCCGCGCTGCGGGCAACGACATCTTTGTCATTTCGTGAGAGCGCTGCGGCCTCTTCGGAAGGGTAGAGATCGGTGTCCGCCCGCCCGACCATGCGCGAAGGCGTAACGCCGACGATATCGGCTGCCGCGCGATTGGCCAAAATATATGTTCCATCAAGCCCCTTCGCGTATATGGCGTCGGTGGAGTTGTCGCTCACCGCTTGAAGAAGAATAAGCGAGCGGAGGCGCTCCTCATACGCCCGGCGCAAACGCCTCTGAAACCGGAGGAGCAGTAGGTACAAGAGCCAGGACGTAAGGGCGACGAAGAACAGCCCTTTTGCGATGCTCACTCCGGTTGCCGCTTGGCGATCGGCGAGCAGGTCGCCAACGAGGTGATCGGAAATTGCGATCCAAGCAATGGATACCGCCGCGTAGACGAACACGACCCGAGAGATACGCGGGCCAGTGTGCTTGGATTCCATTCGCATCCTCTCGACTATTTCCAAACTCGGGTCCCCACCTGCTTTGCCGTCGAGCCTTGAATGAGAACGTGGAGATTCGCGTCAGACTGCGCAGGGCCCGAATTACAACACGGAGCGGCGAAACTGAGTTGGCGAGGTCCCTACCATCTTCCGGAACGCTGTAGAAAACTGTTGAGCTGTGCGAAAGCCGCACGCTGCGCCGACTATGCTCATCGGATCGCTGAACGAGCGGAGCAGTGTCTGTGCGCGATCGATGCGGCAGCGCATTACATACTGGTAGGGTGTCGACCCGACGCTTTCCTTGAACATGCGAACGAAGTGGAACCGGCTAACGCTCAGCAGTTTAGCGAGATCCATCAAAAGAATGGGTTCACTTAAATGCGCCAAAATATACTCTTGAATGAGGCTTAGTTGGTGCGGGGCGAAGCGCTGCAGTGCGGGATCTTCAAGAGGCTTAATGCGCTGACACCGATTGAGCTCCAGCGCGCAAGTGAGCGCAAGCACTTCGCAATACTCAATATCAAGGCCGCCGGACTGCTTCAGCAGACGGTCCAAATTTTGCAACGTCGTCCGCAAGCTGTCGTCAACAAAGTATAGAAGCGGTCGGAAGGAGGGGGTCGCATCTACGCCGTCTATCTCGGTCAAGAGGCTGTCTGCTACCGAAACGGCGACATAGCTGTTGTTCTTCCGTACGAACTTCGACCATCCGCTGATTTCGCAGTCCGGGGGCACAAAGGAAAGACGGCTACGCAAGTCGTGATGCCTTGCCGTGCGTCCGTCGAGCAGCGTCTCGCCATCAACCATCTTCATGTCATGAAGCGCGATGTAATGCTGAGGTCCGGACCAGCGGAATTCCACCTCGCATTCATTGTGCAGTTCGGTTCGTTCGACTGCGAATTCTGATCCGAAATGAAAGCGGCGCTTATGGGGAAGCACCTCTTCTTTTCGCGGAGCTAGCTCGACTAACGAGTCAACTCTAGTGCCCGCGCGATCCACGCGTCCGCTCCTTTGAAACAAACTAAACTGCGCAATTTCACCGCAGTGCTCACCAGATCACGTACATCTGATTAAGCAATTTGCATGGAGGGTAAAAGATAGAATCGCGTTCCGCGTGAAATCGTTCGGCCCCCGCCTGTTGTACAAGGCGTATCGGCGCAACAATCAATACGTAGAGCAAGATTTTGAACGAGCAGAGTGTCGCGTGTGCTGTCCAGAAGGATAGAACCGCCTGCGATGCTTGTCCGCATGCACGAGTAATTCATACAGTATCTCTCAGCCGTTGCTTGTTTCAATTCTAAAGAGGGCTGAGTGACACACATCACCACAATTCCAGAGCGCCTCGCATTTCTTGATATCACTCAACAAGACCGTGAACTGGTGCGTGAATTTCTGCCGGTGATCCGCCCGCATCTCGTCGACATCCTTCGACAATTTTACGACAAGCTTCGCGGCGAAGCGCAAATGGCCGCAATGTTCGGCGAGCCGCAGGTCCGCGAGGCGCGGATGCGGCACGCAGCCGAGATGCAATCGCGCCATTGGGAAAACCTTTTCACCGGTCGCTATGACGAGACCTACGTCGCGTCCGTTCGCAAGGTTGGTCTTACGCATAGCCGTATCGGACTTGAGCCGAGATGGTATCTCGGCGGTTATGCCTTCATGATGAATCACGTCTTTCGGCTGGCGTCGCACCACTACCGGAGTTTGCTTCGGCCGGTAGCGGCGCAGGACAAAACCGAAGCGCTGCTTCGCGCGCTCAACAAGGCGGTGATGCTCGATATGGATCTCGCGATCTCCGTCTATATCGAGGAGAACAAGCGGGCCTACGATCAGAAGCTCGAGAATATCGCGGCGGAGTTTCAGTCGTCAGTGAAAGAGGTGGTGGATGGCGTGGGTGGGGCGGCGAGCACGATGAAATCGGATGCCGACCATCTCATGGTGGCGGTCGGTGACACGAAGCAGGCCTCGGTCATTGTGGCCAGTGCAACCGAACAGGCTGCTGTAAATGTGCAATCTGTTGCGGGGGCGGCGGAACAGCTCACGGCCTCTAGCCGCGAGATCGGCTTGCAGATGAGCAATTCTGCCGCCACTGCGAAGGAAGCGGTGGCCGAAGCGCAGCGCGCAGGGGCGACAGTAGAAAATCTTCTTACCGCGACAAAGAAGATTGCGGCGGTTCTCGCCCTGATCGAGGATATCGCCGAGCAGACCAATCTGCTGGCCCTGAATGCGACCATCGAGGCCGCGCGGGCTGGCGATGCGGGGAAGGGTTTTGCGGTTGTCGCCGGTGAGGTGAAGTCCTTGGCCAATCAAACCGCGGCCGCGACGAAGAATATCGCAAATGAAATCGCCGAGATGAATGGCGCCACCGGCGAAACCGTTGCGGCGATCGGCACGATTAGCCGAACCATCGCAAACATTGAGCAATCCGCGGCAGCCATCGCGGCTGCGGTCGAAGAGCAGATTGCGGCGACAAACGAGATCGCCCGCAACGTTAGTGAGGCTGCGAAGGGCACCGCCGAGATTTCGAGCAATGTCCAGCGCGTATCGACAGCCGCCGAGGGCACGGAACGCGTTTCGGCCCGTGTCTCGTCGGCCGCCGCTGCGCTCGCGCAGCAGAGCGAGGCGCTTAAAGACAAGGTAGACCACTTCCTCGCGAAGTTGGCCGCCTAGAAGAAGGTGCTCGTGATTCGCCGGTTCGCCGGCGGTTTAGCATCGTGGCGGTCCAGGCCGTCTCAGGGGGGGGGGCGTCATGAAGCGTGCAGAATTAGCCGCCGTGGAGGTCTTCCACGCCGACCGTAATCAATATGTCCGCGAGGGCATGCGCACGGCGCTTCACGCCGCCGGGGTTCGCAACCTCACCAGCTTCGCCGACCTCAAGGAGCTGCGCGCCGCCATGTCCGGCGGCGGCCCCGATCTGCTCATTGCCTCCGACGACTTGGGACCGGGCATCTACGACATGGTGCGCCAGATCCGCCAGCTCGAAGTCGGCCGCAATCCCTTTCTGCTCATCGCGCTGACCGTTGGCGATGAGCGCTTCACGAATATCCGGCGCGCGATGCTGTCGGGCGCCGATGACGTGGTGGTGGGCGCGGTCAGCCCGGGCCTCGTGCTGAAGCGCGCCGTGTTCCTCGCGCATCACCGCCCGTTCTTTATCGCGACCTTCGATTACCTGGGCCCCGAACGCCGGCGCAAGGCCCACGGGCGCATCAAGATCCCGCACTTTGCCGTGCTCAATACCTTCGCCGACAAGCTCGACGGCGCAAAGGTGACCCGCGCCGACATGAAACGGCGCATCCGCGAAGGCATGTTGGTTGCGATGTCGGCCAAGCTTCAAAGCGAGGGACGCAAGCTGGGCTGGGCCAGCGGTCTCATTTCCGAAGCCTATCGCGGCGCGCGCATCGATAAGCAGGTGCAGAAATATCTGCAGATCATTGCCGAGACCCTGAAGGACGCCGGGCTCACCGCCAAGCGCCTCCGCCGCGTGACCCTCGCGAAACATTGCGCAAGTCTTCTCCCGCTCATCGGCAAAGCGGCGGACCACTATGACTCGCTCACGGAAGGCGAACTCACCGCCATTCGCGATCTCGCGAAATCCTACCAGCAGGCCCACAGCGCGAAATAGGCGCGGGCGAGGGGCGCAGGCCCAGACCGATTTTCTGCATCAGGCGCTGCCCGCATCTGCCGGACTTGTTTAGCGGGCCAGCGCCAAGTTGAGCGTGTGCAACGCGAAAACTGTCGGAATATTTTACATTTTCCCGATAGCGCCTTTTCCCTAAGCGGTTGAAGAGGCGAGCTTAAAAACTTTGGCTCGAATCTTGCTTAGCTCTCTACAACCCATAAGGTGCAGGAGCGTGAAATGAAACTTGCCAAGACCTTGGTTGCCGGTTTCGCCGCGGTGGCGTTGAGCGTGTGCGCGAGCGCCGCGCAGGCCGCTCCGATCACGATTTCCTTCACTGGCACAATGACGAGCAGCAACACGACGTTCTACACACCGTCAGCTGGTTCGCTCATCAATTCGTTCGGTTACGGAGACACCTTCACGATCTCAGCCACCTTCGATACGGCGGACACCGGCGTACCATTTGGCGCCAATACACTGTTGTTCTTAAGCCCGCAGACCTTGACCATGTCGCTCAATGGGCACACCTACACGAGCGTCAGTACAGATGCCGGTTTCACAAACTACAGATACACTATAGCCGATCAGAGTCAGGGCTCTCAGAAATTCGAATTGGTGAGCAATAGCAACTCGACATCAGCCGGGGCCACGACGACAAATTCCAGTATCACCGGCTTTGGGATGGACTGGAACATGTACGACCTCAACGGCGGACCCTTCGACTGGAACAATCCGGTCCCGACCGACTCGTTTGATCCCTCGTTGTTCCTGAATCGCAGGGTGCTCTTCGGGATGGGTAATTCCTTGAATTTTATTCAATTTGATTATAACGGCGTCGGCGAAGGGGACTTCACGGTGACGAGTTCCGGCACGGGCGTTCCCGCCCCCGGCGCACTCGCGCTATTGGGTCTGGGTCTTCTGGGTGTGGGCGGCCTGCGCCGCCGCGCCAAAGCCCCCTAACGAAACCGCCACCGATACAGTTGAAGGCCTCGCCCCACGGCGGGGCCTTTAGCTTTATGGACATCAGTCGCACGCTTGACGCCGCGGTTCCGTTTCTCCGTCGTCACGCCCGGCCCAGGCCGAATCCATTGCGCCAGGGTCGGCAGGCGCTGTAACGACATCAGAGTTTGCTGGCAGAATCAAAATCGCGCCTGGCCATGACTGAACAGCGTCCATCTTGGAACGCTGCCAGTCAGGCCAAGCGCGATCGATTGTCCCGTCGTGAACTAGCGCAAGCGGCGGCGGCGTGCGGTCCATCCGAGGGCGGCCAGGCCTAAGCCGAAGAGGAGGCCGACCGGCGGCGCGGGAACGGGATCCGGGTTTGAGAAGATCGGATCGCCGAAGAAGAAATCATCCAGCGCGAAGTCGTTGCCGGTGAAGACCGTGTTCGCGTTCTTCACTTCGATCAGGGCGCTGGTCATGGCGCCGGAGTTCCATGTGCTGAACGCCAGTTCCCACACCCCGGCGACCGCGGGCGCCGTCAGCGAGCCGATCACGTCGCCATTGACGGAGAAGTTCAGCTCCGCCGGCGCGGCCGGATACCACGACGAAATCCACACGCCGAAGTCATAAGTCGCGCCGGGTGTGACCGAGACCGTTTGGCCCCAAACGACTTCGCCCGGGGTTGTCGAGCCGTTCACCGCCATCATCAGGCCGCTCCCGGTCGTGTGATCGCCGTAGCTGGTGGCGGACCCATGCGCGCTGCTCGGATTGGCAAGCACGTCGTACACGCCCGGCGGCACGATATTGCCCGGGGAATACGCGTGGTCCGAGGTGAACCCGGTGTTGCCCGCTTCGAAATCGCTGTTCACGATGAGATTCGCGTTTGCCGGTGCATTCGCGCACACCGCCAGGGCGAGCCCCGCAAGGGCGAGCCATCGAGCTTTTGGTGTTGTCATTGTATCCATCTCCTTGCTGGTCGGGGGGTAGCCCGCGAAAGCTTGCAAGTCATATGCCATCGGCGCTGAAATGATTCAGCTGGTGACGGCGTATTGGTTTTATTGAGGAATTGACCGCTTAACGCCGCGCTGGTGTGGGGATTTTTTTCCCCCGTAAAAAATCCCGCGAACCCTCGCGTGTGGAGTAGTGTGGATACGCGAGGCAATTGCGCTGCGCGTTTGACTCGTCGAGACGTGAAGCAGCGTGAATCTCGCGCGCGGCATGGTGGCCGTGTTTTTCGCGGTCTCCGCGTGCGCTTGGCATCACGGGAGCAATATTATGAACGTGCCTGTTGTCGTCGCAGTGGTCACCGTGTTTCTGATGCTCGGCGTCGGCGGTGCGATGACCACGATCGGCCCCTGGTACCGCAACCTCGCCAAGCCCCGTTGGAATCCGCCCGACTGGGTGTTCGCGCCGGCGTGGACGATCATCCTGGGCTTGGCGGGATGGTCCGGTGTGCTGGCATGGACCGCTGCGCCCGACGAAGCGTCGCGGTATATCATCGTCGCTTTGTTCGGTCTAAACATTGTTCTCCACATGCTGTGGAGTCCGCTCTTCTTCAATCTTCGCCGTCCCGATTGGGCGCTGATGGAAATTCCCTTCCTCTGGGCCTCGATCCTGGCGCTCATCGTGGTGCTGGCGCCATACTCCGTGCTCGCCGCCGGCTTGCTGATTCCCTATTTGCTGTGGGTCTCCTTTGCGTCGGTACTCAATTTTACGATTGTCCGGCTGAACGCGCGGGCGTGAGAGCGGCGCCGAAGCGTCGCGTCTCGCGCCTCCATAACTCGTGAGCGAGGTCTTTCCATGTCCAAGCGCATCGACGTTGCTTCGTGCCCTGTCGTGACAGGCACACTCTATCCGCCGCCCTACGATGCGCCGTGCCGCGCCCGTGAACGGCAGAAGTTGGGCGACGCGGCGGGGCTGACGCAATTCGGCGTCAATTTCCTGGCACTTCCGCCCGGCGCGTGGTCCAGCCAGCGCCATTGGCATACCCATGAGGATGAATTCGTTTATGTGCTGTCGGGAGAGGTGGTCCTCGTCACGAATACGGGCGAGACCCTTCTTCGCGCGGGCGATGCGGCAGGATTCAAGGCCGGCGACGAAGACGGCCATTGTCTGCAAAACCGCTCGCAGACGGTCGCCACGCTTCTTGAGGTCGGAGGCCGCAGCGACGCCGACGGCGTGTTTTACCCGGACGCCGATCTCGTCGCGCCGCCCGGCGAAACGCCCGCCATCTACACGCGCCGCGATGGCACGCCCTACAGCAATATCCGCAGGCGCGGCCCTGCGGATTAGACCTTTCGCGCGGAAATCGGAGTTGGCGCATTTTGAAGGGTGGGTGAGGGTTTCATGGTGAATCAACAGCGTCTGCCCGGGCGTCACTCGCGGTTCCGTCAAGCACTCTCGTTGAGCTTCGGTCTGCTCGTCGGAGCGTGCGCCACGCCGACGCCACTCCCGGCTCCCGACATCCTGCGCGCGGTTTGCATGAGCCATGAATATCTCGACACGAACGGTTTCCTGAGAACACGGCCCGAGGACGAGAAAAAGATCAGCCTTCTCAATACCGATCTTCGTTACGAAGAGAATGGCGAAATGAACTATCCGCGTCTCCTGAAGGAGCGTCACAATCGCTTCACAAGGAAACTCACAGGCGTATGGGTGACGCCCGGCTTCACGAAGTATCTCGTAAGTTATGGACCCATCGACGGGACTCAGCACTGCGTGGGAGTCACCGAGGCATTTGAGTTCGCCTATCTGAAGGCCGGCTGTCAGGGGGAAGGGACGTTCCTGCCGCTGCGAGACGCGAGCGCGCTGTGTCGGCGTATGAACCCACGGGATCCCGGCGTCATACCCCCGCGAAAGTCACAGATTTAGATTCGGCAAGCGTTGATAACGGCGAACGGATTGCGCCGAAGGCGATACCTCGGAGCCCGCGCTTACCGCGGTCCGCCGCCCGGGGCTTGCGAGCTGGATAGGCGGCCCAGGTTCCCGATCAGCTGTTCGATCAGGCTGAACTCGCGGCCCTTGGTCGGGGTCTCGCGGCTGGCGATGTTCACGTTCTGCCCATCTTCGAGACCCAGCTTGCGCACGTCCTTCAGAATGCCGCGATCGTCGAAGCTGATGGCGTACACCGTCCGGTCCAGTTCATGGTTCGGATAGAACGCGTACTGCGTGGTGTGGGCGCTGATGTAGTACCAGGTCTCGTCGTCGAACACGGCCGTGGTGGCCGGCGTACCCAGAAGGCCGCGCACGTCCTGGCGGGTCTGTTCGCCGGGCGCCAATTGCGCCAAAGCTTCGGGCTGCGGCAGATTGCCGCGGGCGTCGATGTCTTTCGCACAGCCCGCAAGCAGGGCGGCGGTGAGCGCAAGAACGGCCGGAATGGACATTGATCTGGTATTCATGGGCAACCGTATTATATCAGGCCCCGCGGGAAGCCTAGGCCCTTCGTTGCCGACCGCGGATTCATTACAACTGGCCTATTCACAATTTTGAGAAGAGCACCCGCGCCGTATGCCATTCGCGAGTTTCTTTAAGCGCAAGGATTCGCAGCCCGATCCGGTCGACGCCATCTACGCCGCCCTGGTCGGCAAGGCGCGCGATCCACTGTTCTATACCGACCTCGCGGTGCCCGACACCGTCGACGGGCGGTTCGATATGATCGTGATCCACGCCATGCTTGTCATGCGCCGTCTGCGCGAGAACCCCGCGGAGGTCCGCACGACGGGCCAGCGCCTGTTCGATCTCATGTTCCTCGACATGGACCGCTCCCTGCGCGAAATGGGCGTGGGCGATATGAGCGTCGGCAAACATGTGAAGAAAATGACGAAGGCGTTCTACGGCCGCGCGGCCGCTTATGAAATGGGGATGGACGGCGCGGCCGACCTGTTGCCCAACGTGATCAGCCTCAATCTTTATCGCCACGGCGAACCGCCGCAGGATGTCCTTGCCCGGATGGCGTCTTATCTGCAGCGTGCCAGCGAACATCTTGCGCGTCAGCCGGTTGCGGACATCGCCGCCGGGAAGATCGACTTCGCGGTGCCGGTCCTGCTCCCATGATCCTCGGCGCATGATCCCGAACCCCGAGTTCGAATTCTCCTTTCCGGTCGACGTGACGTCGCTGCCTCCCGCGGGGCGGCATTACGCCATCGCCGCCGATGCCGCGGCGCGGGCCCGCGTGGCCGTGCGCCTGGGGCTCCAGGATGTCGGCGCCCTCACGGCCACGTTCGATCTGGTTCCCCGGGCCGGCGGTCTGGTGAAGGTGACCGGGGTCGTTGAGGCGGCCGTGACCCAGTCCTGCGTTGTTACATTGGCGCCGCTGCCGGCTACGGTGAAAGAGCCCATCGAGACGGCCTACACCACCTATGCCCCCAAGCCCGCGGCCCCCAAGTCCAAGGCCAAGTCCAAATCCAAGGGCGGGAAGCCCGAGGACGAGGAGGAGGAACTGCTGGCCCTGGGCGAGGAGGACCCGCCCGAGGAAGCCCTGGACGGCGTGGTGGACCTGGGGGAGCTCGCCGTGGAGTATATGGCCCTGGGCCTCGATCCCTATCCCCGGGCGCCCGGAGCCACCTTCGAAGGGGCGGCCTGGACCGGAAAAGCGGAAAAAACTGAGCCGGAGAGCCCATTTGCGGTCCTGGCCCAGCTCAAGAAAAAAGACGCCCCCAAAGCGGACTAACCGGGCGTTACGTGCTTGCGCCCCCGAGGCTTTTTCGCTATCTAGGCGCGCTTTCGGGCAGCCCCACGGTGGTTTGGCTAAGCCCGACGCATTTACATCACGAAAGATTCGACCATGGCGGTCCCTAAAAAGAAAGTATCCAAGTCTCGCCGCGACATGCGCCGTTCGCATCACGCGCTCAAGTCGTCCTCCCGCCAGGAGTGTCCGAACTGCGGCGAACTGAAGCGTCCGCATCACATGTGCACCTCCTGCGGTCACTACGACGGCCGGGAAGTCGCTGCACAAGGCGAGACTGTCGCCTAAACGTCATCCTATAATCTCTCCCAGTCGCGAGGCGCCTTGCCGTGCCTTTGACGTTCCAAGGGGGGAGGGCCCGACATCGTGTTGCGACTCTCTCGGGGGGCTAGGTGAGCGCACCACTCGTTATATCGCTGGACGCTATGGGGGGCGATTACGCCCCCGAAATCGTGGTCAAGGGCGCGCGGCTGGCCCGCGTGCGCTACCCCGATGCGCGTTTTCTGTTTTTCGGCGATGAAGCGAAGATCGCACCGCTCTTGAACGCGGATGCGGCTCTGCTTGCGTGCTCGACCATCCACCACACGGATCAAGCCGTCGCGGGCGACGCGAAGCCGAGCCAGGTGATCCGCTCCGGTCGCCAGACCAGCATGTGGAAGGCCATCGAGGCGGTGAAGAACGGCGAGGCCGCCGGCGTCGTCTCCGCCGGCAACACCGGTGCGCTCATGGCCATGGCCAAGTTGATCATGCGCCCGCTGCCCGGCATCGACCGTCCCGCCATCTGCGGCCTATTCCCGACCAAGATCGGCGAAACCACGATGCTCGATCTCGGCGCCAACGCACAGTGCGATGCGCGCAACCTCGTCGAGTTCGCGGTGATGGGCGAGTGCTTCGCGCGCGCCATTCTCGGTCTCGAGCGCCCGAGCGTCGGTCTCCTGAACATCGGTAGCGAGGACGCGAAGGGCACCGACATCCTGCGCGAGGCCAGCCAAATTCTGCGCAGCTCGCACCTCGATATGGAGTTCAAGGGCTTCATCGAGGGCGACGACATCACCAAGGGCACCGTGGACGTTGTGGTGACCGACGGATTCACCGGGAATGTCGCGCTGAAGACCGCCGAAGGCACCGCGAAAATGTTCTCCGCATTCCTCAAGAATGCGATCAAAAGCTCAATTTTGGCCCAGATCGGCATGCTTTTGGCCAAGCCCGTCATCGCGCAAGTGGTGGCGCGCACCGACCCGCGCCGCTATAACGGAGCCTTATTTGTGGGGTTGAATGGCGTGGTCGTGAAAAGTCATGGCGGAACGGATTCGGTTGGCTTTGCCAATGCCATCGGCGTCGCGGTCGATATGATCGCGCGCGACCTCAACACCAAGATCGCCGAACAGCTCGCTCATATCGCAGCTCAGGAAGCCGTCCTCGCCGAGGCGGCTGGCGAATGACCATTCGTTCCGTGATCGCCGGCGTCGGCGCTTATCTTCCGGAAAAAGTCGTCACCAATCAGCAGCTCGCCGAGCGCGTGGAGACCTCCGACGAATGGATCGTCGAGCGCTCCGGCATTCGCCAGCGTCACATCGCCGCCGAGACCGAGAAGACGTCCGATCTCGCCATCGCCGCCGCGCGTCAGGCGCTGAAGAACGCCGGCATCGATGGGCAGGACGTGGACCTTTTCGTCGTCGCCACCGCGACGCCGGATCAAACCTTTCCCGCCACGGCGGCGCGTCTGCAGGCCGCGCTGGGCCGCCCCGGCGCGCCCGCGTTCGACGTGCAAGCGGTGTGCTCGGGTTTTGTCTACGGCCTCGCTGTTGTCGACAACTTCATTCGCGCCGGTCAGGCGAAATGCGCCGTGCTCGTCGGCGCCGAAACTTTCTCGCGCATTCTCGACTGGAAGGACCGCACCACCTGCGTCCTGTTCGGCGACGGCGCGGGCGCCGTCGTGCTGACGGCGGAGAACGGGAAGGGCACCAATGCCGATCGCGGCATTCTTTCCACGCATCTTCATTCCGATGGGCGCCACCACGACATGCTCTATGTCGACGGCGGTCCGTCTTCGACCCAGACCACCGGCCACGTGGTGATGAAGGGCAAGGAAGTTTTCAAACACGCCGTCGTCAATCTCACCGACGCCGTGCGCGAAGCACTCGCGGCCAACAATGTCTCCATCGATCAGGTGGATTGGCTTGTCCCGCATCAGGCCAACAAGCGCATTCTCGACAGCACCGCCACCAAACTCGGCCTGGATCCGGACAAGGTCATCGTCACGGTGCAGGATCATGCCAATACCAGCGCCGCCTCGATTCCCTTGGCCCTGCACGCCGGGATCGCCGACGGGCGGATCAAACCGGGCCAGATGATCCTTCTCGAGGCCATGGGCGGCGGATTCACCTGGGGTTCGGCGCTGATCCGCATGTAATTCGGCTACTGACCGGCAGGATATTCAACCGTTAGGTTAGTTTTTACCCCCGAATACGCGTCTCCAAGGCTAAAGCCTTGTTTCTCATAGATAACCTGTATTGACGGAATCAGGGGGCTCCATTAACCTCTTGTTTTAACGGCTTTTCTTATGAAGGAGCGCGTTCGATGGGCGAGACCATTACTCGCGCACAGTTGAGCGAGGCCATCTATCAGGAAGTTGGCCTCTCGCGGAATGAATCCGCGGACCTGCTTGAGCTCGTGTTGAACGAGATCACGCAAGCTCTGCTGCGTAACGAGACCGTGAAGATCTCCTCGTTCGGCAGCTTCTCCGTCAGGCAGAAGGGCCAGCGCATCGGTCGCAATCCGAAGACCGGCGAAGAGGTGCCAATTCTCCCGCGTAAAGTGTTGGTCTTCCGTCCGTCGCAGCTTCTGAAAGCGCGCATCCGCCAGGGTCACGCCGCGCAGGCCAAAGCGCAGGCCGCCGCTCCGCCGGCTGAGTAACAGCGCGTCAACGTGGCGAGCGACGAACTCTTTCCTCTCGAAGACACCGAAGTTTCCGGCGCGCGCACCGGCAAGTCCGATGCGGCCTTTCGCACCATCAGCGAAGTCGCCGAGGAACTCGACGTTCCGCAGCACGTACTGCGCTTCTGGGAAACAAAATTCACACAAGTGAAGCCGCTCAAGCGGGGCGGCGGACGGCGGTACTACCGTCCGGAAGACATCGTGCTGCTGAAGCGCATCCGCGCGCTGCTTTACACCGACGGCATGACCATTCGCGGTGTGCAGAAACTCCTGCGCGAAGCGGGCGGGAAGAGCGCTGCAAGCGACACGGCGACGGCACACTCGCCAGACGACGCTGCGGCTTCTACCGAGGCTGCTCTCGTCCCCGCCGAAATGGGACCCTCGCGCGATGAAATGAGCGCTCTCTTGCGCGAACTCACCGCCATGCGGGACGAACTGCGCGCCGCATTGCGCTGAAATTTCGAAAAGAACAGGCGTTGTTTTGCCGGGCCGCGCTGTCTATAGTCCCGCCGCGCCGGAAAGCCCCCCGTTCTCATTGCTTTCCTGGCCGTGTCGGGGCGTAGCGCAGCCTGGTAGCGCACCAGACTGGGGGTCTGGTGGTCGTGGGTTCAAATCCCGCCGCCCCGACCATTTTTCCGCGTAGATTTTCTCAGTGAAAAGTTCGTAGCAGCCGTAATCGCTGCGCCGCGTGCTTAAATCGCCGCGCGCTTCATTCCATCGTCAGGTGTTTGCGCAGTGCGCCCTGCGGCGCCCGCGCGGGCGCGCCGAAAGATCGGTCGTCCGAAATCTTCCCAGAGCCACAGCAGGCCGATGACGCAGATCCCCGCGCTCACAATCACGACCCAATGCATCATGTGCGCGGCCAGGGTGACGGCAAAGTATCCGCCCGCCGCCATCATGATGGCCGCGATGAAGAAGGAAATGAGGCGCCGCATTCTATCCTCCCGCGCGTGCAAGGTGGCGACGGAGACGGACATTCTCGCCGCGCGCGTTGCCATGCGCCAGTGGTTTCTCGCTCGACGGTTCGCGTCGCGGGCGCGGCGTTGCGCATCGCAATATCAACCCGCGCGCGCATCACGATTTCTTCTAATGACTTGTCTGATTTCTGCGGCCTATCGTGATGCATTCTTTCCCGGCGGCGGGGCCGCCAGCCTTCGTGGGAGGTGATCCACGTGGTCAGCTTTGTTGCGCCCGAGCGGCTCTTCTTGCTCGTCCTCGCGCCGCTGCTCGTCGCGCTCTATTTTTATATCCTTCGCCGCAATAAGCGGCTGGTGCTTCGCTTCGCCAGTGTTGATCTCGTTAAACAGGCCGCGGGGAAGAGGCTGTCCCTGCGGCGACATGTTCCGCCGGCCGTCGTCCTGCTTGCGATCATCTGCTCCTTTGTGGCCGCCGCGCGGCCGTCGGCCATGCTGACGCTGCCCTCCGAGCGTACGCAAATCATTCTGGCGATGGATGTCTCCGTCAGCATGCGCGCGCGCGATGTTGAACCCGACCGCATCACCGCCGCCAAAGCGGCCGCGAAAAAATTCATCCAAGACGCCCCGAGCAACATGCAAATCGGCATCGTCGCCTTCGCCGGTAACGCGATGCTCGTGCAGGCGCCTACCGGGGATAAACCGAAACTGATCGACGCCGTCGACAATGTGACGCTCCAGCGCGCCACCAATATCGGCGGCGCCGTCATGACGTCGCTCCAAACCATTTTCCCGGGGATGAATCTTGCGTCCGCGCTGCCGGACTACGACCGCGCGGCGTCGCGCCGTCAGGGTCTGTCGCTCGACGAACCGCCGCCGGCTGAAGATCAGCTGGCCCCTGCCGTGCCTCCAGGCTCTTATGCGTCCGGCGCCGTGATTCTTTTGACCGACGGACAGGCGACCACCGGTCCGGATCCCATTGCGACGGCGCGCATCGCCGCCGATCGCGGTGTCCGGGTCTTTACCGTCGGGCTTGGAAGCCCACGCGGCGAAATCATCGGCTGGGGCGGGCGGAGTATGCGCGTCCAGATCGATGAGGAGACGTTGAAGGCTGTCGCCGACATCACCCGCGGAAAATACTTCTTCGCGACAACCGGAGCCGTGCTCACCGAGATTTATAAGGACCTGAATGCGCAGTTGGTGATGGAGCGCAAGCCAACCGAGATTTCGTTCGTCTTCGCCGGGCTCGGCGCGCTGCTGCTGGTGCTCGCGGGCGGGCTGTCGCTCGCCTGGTCCAACAGGCTGTGGTGAGGCGGGGGGCGCGGCCGGCAAGTTACACCGACTGACCGGACGATCGATCGAAGTTGTGCAATGCGGTAAGACGCTTGTCGATTGTGGGCGTGCCGCGACCGCAAGATTCTTGCGACTTTCCGCCGAAACACTAAACTCCCCGCCGACTGCACAGGGAGGTGCGGCCGTAAGAGTCTAGATCTAAGGGGGGACAATGATTTCCAAATCTCACGCCCGTGGTTTGAGAGCACGGGCTCTTGTGTCGGTCAGCGGGCTCGCATTGACGCTCGGGGGCTTTGCCCCGGCCGCGTTTGCCCAGGCCCAGGCCCAGGCGCCGTCCACGGCGCCGGCGCCCGCGGTCGAGGAAGTGATCGTCACGGGATCGCGCATCGTCCGCGACGGCTATGAAGCCCCCACGCCGGTCACGGTCGTCGGCGTTGAGCAGCTCACGGATGCCGCCAAGCCGAACGTGTTTGACGCCATCTCGAGCCTTCCGGCCTTCTCCGGGAATATCAATCTTTCCACCAGCACAGCCGGCATCTCGCAGGGCGTCGGCGGGGCGAGCACGCTCAATCTGCGCGGTCTCGGCGTTAACCGCACCCTGGTGCTGTTCGACGGCCGGCGCTTTCCGAACATCTTCGTCACCGGCGGCACGGACGCCAAGCTGTTCCCCGATCTTCTGATCTCGCGCGTCGACGTGGTCACCGGCGGCGCGTCCGCGGTGTACGGCTCGGACGCGGTCTCGGGTGTCGTGAACTTCATCCTCGACACCGACTTCACCGGCGTGAAGGGCAACGTGATGGGCGGCATCACAAGCCGCGGCGATCACGAGCAATATAAAGTGGCGCTCGCCGCGGGAACGCCGTTCGCGAGCGGCCGCGGTCATTTCCTCTTCAGCGCGGACTTTGGCGACCAGGCGCATATGGAAGGCAACTCGCGCGACTGGAACCAGGTCGGATATATGCAGGTGACCA
The DNA here is from genome assembly GCA_041905525.1 of Rhodospirillaceae bacterium. GTDB lineage: Bacteria > Pseudomonadota > Alphaproteobacteria > Rhodospirillales > Rhodospirillaceae > SHVO01. The sequence continues at coordinate 32,003 of JAYRKY010000024.1, read as the reverse complement.
ACCCCGCCTATACCGCGACGAACGGCCAGCCGCAGCTTCTCAATCGTTATAATTCAGGCCTCTGGGCGGCGAACCCGGGCGGCGTGATCGCCAGCGGCCCTCTGAAAGGCATCGCCTTCGGACCGGGCGGCGCGCCGTATCAGTTCAACTTCGGCGACTTCGTCGGCGGCTCGTTCAATGTCGGCGGCGATTGGCAGAACGCAACCGAGCAGGGCGCCAACAGCCTCGCGGCCGGAACCAACGACAAGCACTTGTTCGCGCACGCCAGTTACGATGTCACCGACAATGTGACGGTGTTCGCCGAGTACAACTTCGGCACCGTCCAGTCGTTCTATAACTGCTGCTGGACTTACTATCTCGGCGCCAACATCAACGTCAGCCCTGAAAATCCATTCATGCCTGACTCCGTGCGGACCCGCGCGCAGGCCTTGGGACTGACCTCGCTCGCGTTCGGTAAGCAGCTCAAGGACATTCCGCCGTACTCCGGAGACAACGAGCGCAACAGCTATGTATATGTCGTGGGCGCCGAGGGTAACTTCGACGCGTTGGACTCCAACTGGAACTGGAACTTCTATGCGCAGAAGGGCCTGATCAAACTTGACCTCAACTCTCCCATCCAGGTGCGGCCCGCGAACTTCGCTCTGGCGATCGACGCGGTGCGCGGACCGAACGGGACGGTCGTCTGCCGCTCGACCCTCACAAATCCGACCAACGGCTGCGTGCCTTACAATCTGTTCGGCACCCCCGGTGTAAACACGCAGGCCGCGATCAACTACGTGACATCCAGCCCCGATCATCCGCACAACAGCCAAGCCCAAAGGATGACCTCGGCCGCCGCGAATATCACCGGCGAGCCGTTCGAGGCATGGGCGGGTCCCGTGTCCCTGGCGCTCGGTTTTGAATGGCGCAAGGAGTCGATCGAAGGTGTGGCCGATCCGATCGCGCAGGCGAGGGGCTGGTTCTCCACCAACTACATCACCTGGCCGTTGGTCTCGCAAAGCGTGGTGGAAGGTAACGCCGAAACCGTTGTGCCGATCGCCAAGGACGTGGCGTGGGCCAGCGCCCTCGACTTCAACGGTGCCGTGCGCGTGACGCACTACTCGCTCTCGGGCAACGTCGTCACCTGGAAAGCCGGCTTGACCTACAATCCGGTCGATGATTTCCGCCTTCGTCTGACGCGCTCACGCGATATTCGCGCCCCGAACCTCAACGATCTGTTTGCGCCGGGCCAACGCGGCAACAGCGCCATCGCCGATCCGTTCCTGGGCAATCAGAGCTTCGTCTACGGGAATATCGCAGGCGGGAATCCCGACCTCGAGCCGGAAAAAGCCGACACGACCGGGATTGGCGCCGTCTATCAGCCGTCATGGTTGCCGGGCTTCAGCACGTCGGTGGACTATTACGACATCAAGCTGAAGGGCGCGATTTCCTCGCCCGCCACGACCTTCATTCTCCAGCAGTGCTTTGAAGGTGTGAAATTCTACTGCCAATTCATCAACCGCCGCGCTGACGGCACCATCGACTTCATTTATCAGAGGCCGGTGAACGCCAACGTTCTGTCCGCCAGCGGGATGGATATCGAGGCCAGCTACCGCACGCCGCTCTCCGAGATATTTGACTCCATGGATGGCGACATCTCGATCCGTGCGGTTGCTACGCGCATCATCGCGCTCGAGGGCCAAAGCACGACCTTCAGCAGATCGACTGGTTCCATCGGTGGCGGCGGGCTCGTCAATGCGCCGGCCCCGAAGTGGAGCGGGCAGATCAGCCTGAGCTATAGCAACGATCCGTTCCGCTTCAACTGGACGACGCGCTACATCAGCTCGGGTGACATGTTCGCGGACTTCATCGCCTGCACGACGGGGTGCCCGACGCCGGTCCCCGCCGGCATGCGGACAGTCGACTACAACTACGTGCCGTCCTATTACGCGACGGACATCGCGGTCTCCTATGCGCTGTTCCGCGACGGCGACCGCAACGCCGAGGTCTATCTCAATGTCGACAACCTGTTCGACAAAGATCCGCCGCCGGTTGCGGTCAGCGGTGTTGCTTACGGGCTCATGACACAGCCCGCGTTGTACGACGTGTTCGGACGCGCCTTCCGCGCTGGCGTTCGATTCAGGATGTAAGAGGCGACGCTCCGCGGCGGGCCACTCGAGTGGTCTGCCGCGGAGACTCTTTGTCCGGCGGCGGGAGGGGACTCGCCTCCCGCACATTTCTGATTTTTTGAATCATTACATTCACAGCCCGCACAAAGATCGGATGACAAAAAATCCGCTCGGGGCGCAGCATGCTCCGGCGCAGGCGGCGTCCTGCGCGCGGTTGTTTGACATTATGAATCATGGGATGTGGCGCCTTGCCTCGGCGCGCGCGCGAGCGCGAAGGAGGAAAACCCTCCGTTGCCGCGCGGCTGCCGCGTAGTTACGCGGCAGATTAAGTCACTGATATAAAAAAATATAATGGCGTTTTTCGGCTGCCGCGTGCCGCGTAAAAGCGTGACAAGTGCGCTTTACACACGGTCAGTTACTGCAACTTTTACGAGACCAAAGCGTTGTAGGGCCGAGTCCAATCCTTTATAAATCGTAAAGGGCATTTCGCTTAGGGGACCATGGCGATCACCGCCGACATTCTTGTGACGCCGCCGCCGGTCATGGCGGCCGTGACACCGCCGCAGCCGCGGCCGGTGATCACACCGGCTGGGGAGCGCGAAAGCGCGAGCCAGCAGCGCCGTGAGTCCGGCAAAAAAGACAATGGCCCGCTCTCTTTCCGCGCGGCGCTCAGCGAGACCACCTTCGCCGGCCTCGGCCGTACCGCGACCCGCACGGCGCCGTGGGTTGGCGATGGCCTGGACCGGGCGCCACGCGACAACCGTCTCCCGGAGGGCGGCCCGATCGAGCTCTCCGCGGCGGAAGCCTCGGATCTTTTCGAGCGTGCCGTTGCCAATAACAGCCGCAAGAGCCTCGCACCGGCCTACGCCGCCGCGGCCTCGCTCTATAAGACAAGTTACTTCGCCGGGTCGGCGTTCTCCGCCCGTCCGGGCGAGACGTTCGAAATCACCGCCTAAAGACCGGCCACCCCTCGCGCGCGCAACAAAACGGCGGCGCAACCGTTCCGCCTTACGGGCAATGTTCCGTGGGCGGCAGCAAATGATTCCGGAGACCCTCAAAAATCCCGCCTCCGCGCCGGTGAAGGAGAATCTTCACCACCAGAAAATCATGTGGGCGGTCGAGCGCGCCGGATGGGTGCTGATGAGTGCGATCGTGATCGCCGCGCTCGCAGGACTCTTCGGGGGACCGACCACGCGCAAAGAAGCGCAGGACGGATCAGGCCGTCTGCACGTCGTGTATCAGCACTTCCAGCGTCATCTCGATGCGTCCGAGGTGCAACTTTCCATCGACGCGCGCAGGCAGTCGGTGATTGAGATCACGCTCGACGCCGCGCTTTTCTCCGCCTTTGAAATCCGCGGGATCATGCCCCAGCCGCTTGAAACGCAAACGCACGCCGGCGGACTTCTCATGAAATTCGCGGCAAGTCCCGAGACCGAGGCGCCCGCGCGGATCACGCTCATTGTCGTGCCGAACGGGCAGGGGCGGGTCGCGGGACATGTCGGCTTTTTCGGCGAAACGCCCGCGCCGCTCGATATCTTCGTGTTTCCCTAGGAGACGCTGCGGTGGATACGGTTCTGCGCACGGCGGCAATCTATGTCTTCCTCCTTGTGGCGGTGCGCCTCTCCGGACGGCGAACGCTTTCGGAGCTGTCGACATTCGATTTCATCCTGCTGCTTGTGATCAGCGAAGCGGTGCAGCAGGGACTTGTTGGCGACGACTATTCGGTCACCACGGCGATGATCGTCGTGGTGACATTGATCCTGCTCGATGTGGCTCTTTCGTTCGCGAAGGATCGCGTCGATTGGATCAGCAAGGTTGTCGACGGCGAGCCGACGATCCTGGTGGAGAACGGCAAGCCGCTGCGCGGGCGCATGCGAAAGGCGCGGGTCTCCGAGGCGGATATCATGGAGTCCGCGCGCGAGTTGCAGGGGCTCGAACGGATGGAGCAGATTAAGTTCGCGGTGCTCGAGGTGGGCGGGAAGATCACCGTGGTCCCCGCCGAGAAAAAGAAGCGCTAGGACTCCAGAACGGCGCGGCCGTTCTTGGTCAGCTTGCAGACCATCCAGTCGAGCTTGAGCTGGTTGTTGAACCACGGCTCGGCCCAACCTTCGTCGAGGCACTTTTTCACGACTTGAATATTGATCTTGCGGCCGTCCTCATCGAACAGCGGCAGCTTGCCGCCAGGCTGGGTCAGCCCGCGCTCCAGCCACTTACGCTGTGCCGGGGAAAGCCGGGAGAGGGATCGCTCGCCGCCGTCCATAATCGTATTCCACACTCGATTTCGGTCCGTGCTTCGTTTGCGCGTGTTGCCGCGCTTGGGATTTAAAGCCAATCTGCGGGCCAGAGGTGAATATTTTCTGAAGTGAATTTACGCAAGTTGGAGCATCGGTCAAATGCAACAGGCCGCGCCATCCGCCACCGCTACCCATTGTATGGTGTATGTCACCGCATCCTCTAAGGATGAGGCGCTACAGATTGGGCGGACCCTGGTCGAGGAACGGCTCGCGGCCTGCGCCAACATTCTGGACGGCATGCACTCGATTTATCGCTGGCAGGGCAAAGTCGAGGAGGCCGGGGAGACCGTGCTGCTGCTCAAGACACGTAAGCAGCTCGCCGAAAAGGCCATCGCCCGCATCGCCGAGCTTCACAGTTACGATGTGCCGTGCGCGGTGGTGTACGACATGGCGGACGGACTGAAGCCGTACCTCGAGTGGATCGATGTTTCCACCAGCCAGGTGTAGCGGCGGGTAACCTTCCACGTCTCCGGAACCTTTGCGCGAAGGCTCGCGTTCAACGACTGTCGCATCCGAGGGAAACAGTCGTGGCTCAAGCAAAGGCGAAACGCAAAGCGAAGGCCGAGACCAAGAACAAGACCAAGTCCAAGACCAAGCGACCGGCGAAGGCAAAGTCCAAACCGAAGGCGCGCGGCGCTCAAACCGCCAAGTCGAGAAAAGGCGGCAAGAAGCCGACGTCGCTGGCCTTCGAATTCGGCGCGATCGCCGACAGGATCACCAGCTTTGGAAAAGCCGTGATCGAGCAGGGCACGGAGAAGGCGGGCGAACTCGCCCGCGCGGCGCTGTCGCGCGTGAAGTCGTAAGCGATGGACGCCGCCGCGATCGTCGGGGCCGTTGCGTCCCTCTGTTCCGTCACCAGTTTCGCGCCGCAAGCCTGGAAGATCATCAAATCCCGGCGCACGGACGACATCTCGAAACGGATGTTCGTGTTGACCGTCACGGGGTTCGCGTTCTGGACCGCCTATGGAGTTCTCTTGGATGCTTGGCCTGTCATCATCACCAATACCATCATCTTTGTGCTCGCTGGGTTCATCTTGGTGATGAAGCTGCTGCCGCAGCGAAAGAAGGATAAGGTCGCAGACGTCCTCGATCCCGAAACGCACTGATCCGACCGCCGCTTTTTCAGCACGCAAAAAAAGCCCGCTGGGGGCAGCGGGCTTAAGATGCGAGTATACGCGTTAGGGGTATACGCCTTTCACCCTACAGCGGCGATGTGACAGCGCCGTGACGATCCCACGTCTCTTTCGCGAAGCTTAGAGGCGCACGGTCGCCAGGGCCTGAGCGGCGATACCTTCCTGGCGGCCGGTAAAGCCAAGTCCTTCCGTCGTCGTGGCCTTGACGCTGATCCGATCGGCCGCGACGCCAAGGATCTTTGCCATCTCGTTCACCATGGCGGCGCGGTGCGGACCTACTTTGGGGCGCTCGCAAATGATGGTGACATCCAGATGCACCAGGGCGCCGCCGCGCTCCACCAACAGATCGTAGGCGTGACGCAGAAACTGGTGCGAGGCCGCGCCGCGCCATTTTGGATCGCTCGGCGGAAAATGAAGCCCGATATCGCCGCCGCCGAAGGCGCCGAGGATGGCGTCGGTCGCCGCATGCAAAGCGACGTCCGCATCGGAATGACCTTCCAAACCGTGGCTATGCGGTACGCGTACGCCGCACAGCATCACCGCGTCGCCGGGGCCGAATTTGTGAACGTCGAAGCCGCTGCCGGTCCGGGTTTCGCTCAGCATTGCGGTCACCCGCGCAAGATCGTCCATGGTGGTCACTTTGATGTTGGTTTCATCGCCCGGCACGGTCATGACACGCTCGCCGGCCCGTTCCAGGACACTCGCGTCGTCGGTCAGGGCCTCGCCCGCATGAGCGCGGTGGGCGGCGAGGATGGCCGGGAAGCGAAATCCCTGCGGGGTTTGTGCGCGCACAAGCTGCTCGCGCGGCACCGTCGCCATGACGGTATCGTCCTCCACGCGCTTGAGGGTGTCGATCACCGGCACCACGGGCAGCGCGCCGGGCGCGTGTGCGAGGCCCGCGATCACCCGGTCGATGAGCGTCCGTCCGATGACGGGCCGCGCGCCGTCGTGAATGAGCACGAGGTCCGGGTCCGGGGTCGTGGCCGCGAGGGCCTCGAGGCCGCGCCGGACGGACTCCTGACGGGTCGCCCCGCCATGGACGGCGAACACCCGGGGCATGCCTTCGGCGGCTGCCTTGAACAGGTCGTCGTCGTCGGGATGGATGGCCACGGCGATGGGGCCGACGCCGGGATGATCGCAGAAGGCTCTGAGTGTCCTGCGCAGGAGGGGCTGGCCCAGCAGAGTTACATATTGTTTGGGGCCGGTGCCTCCAAAGCGCTGTCCGCGCCCGGCGGCAACAATCAAGGCGGCGCAGGTCTCGGCCAAGGGCGCTCCTCACAAAGTCTAAGTTGCTATCGCCACAGTAAAAACCCTTCAGGTCGGTGGCAATTTCTGTTTTGGAGCAACGTGTTGCCGAATCGTCGTGCGGAGCTGCAACAGAGGCCAAAAAACCTTGCTTTTGAGCCACGTTCCTGGGCAAATGCCTAACTTTTAGACAATGGTCCCGTAGTTGGAATGACGCCTGCCCAGATCTGCATCGGTAATGTCTCCTCCGCCGGAATCGTGTTCCTGGCGCCGATGTCGGGTGTGACCGACCGCCCGTTCCGGAAGCTCGCGCGCCGCTTCGGCGTGGGGCTCGCTTACACCGAGATGATCGCCAGCCAGGAAATGGTGAAGGCCCACCGCCAGTCGCCCCGCATGGGCGCGGACTGTCGCGATGAGACCCCGTTGGCCGTCCAATTGGCCGGCTGCGAGCCCGGGATCATGGCCGAGGCCGCCAAGCTGAATGAGGACCGGGGCGCTGCCATCATCGACATCAACATGGGCTGTCCCGTGAAGAAGGTCGTGAACTCCTGGTCCGGGTCCGCGCTGATGCGCGACGAGGACAATGCCGCGCGCATCGTTGAGGCCGTCGCGAAGGCCGTGAAAGTGCCGGTCACCTTGAAGATGCGCATGGGCTGGGACCACGACAGCTTGAACGCGCCGTCGCTCGCCAAGCGGGCCGAGAGCGCCGGTGCGCAGCTGATCACGATCCACGGACGTACCCGACAGATGCTCTACAACGGCACCGCCGACTGGGCCTTCATCCGCAAGGTGAAGGACGCGGTATCCATTCCCGTGATCGGCAATGGCGATGTGAATACGCCGCACGATGCCCGCGAACTTTTGCGCCTGTCGGGCGCCGACGGCGTCATGATCGGCCGCGGCGCGTTCGGAAAACCATGGATAGCCGCGCAGATCGAGCAGTTTTTGGCGACCGGCGTTGCGCCGGCGGATCCCTCGATCGAGGAGCGCCGCGCTATCGTGCTTGAGCACTACGAGGCCTTGCTGTCGCACTACGGAACCGACAAGGGGCTCCGTATCGCGCGCAAACATCTCGCCTGGTCCGCGGCGGGCCTGCGAAATGCCAATGGCTTTCGTGTCGCCGTGAATACCGAAAACGATCCCGAGAAGGTGAAACGCCTCATCGCCGATCTCTTCGTCGAGCAAGAGCCCGCGCAGGAGGCCGCATAGTGACACAGACGATTGCGTTCCCGCGCCGCGCCTCCAATGTGCGCGACACGCTTCCCTTCAATGCCGAAGCGATCCTCGGCGCGCTTCCCGCGGCGACGCTTGTTGTCGACGGGCTCAGCATTATCCGCTACGCGAACATGTCGGCCGAACAACTGTTTCAGGCCAGCGCCGCTATCCTGATCGGCGGCCCCTTGGCCGAGATCGTGCCGCCTACGGGGCCTTTGCTTGCGCTCGTCGAACAGGCGCGCCTCGCGGAAGCGCCCATGTCGGCCCACGGCGTGATTCTCGATACGCCGAAAACAGGCATCCGCACCATGTCGGTGCACGTCGCGCCCATGGTCGACAATCCCGGTTGGCTTGTGGTCTCGCTGCAGGAGCAGACGCGCGCGCTAAAGATTGGTCAGCAGCTCGAGCACCGTAGCGCCGCCCGTTCCATGACGGCGATGGCCTCCATGCTGGCGCACGAGGTCAAAAACCCGCTCTCGGGCATTCGCGGCGCGGCGCAGCTTCTGGGCCAGAGCGCCAGCGAGGACGACCGCAAGCTAACCCAACTTATTTGCGACGAAGCCGACCGCATCGTCGCGCTCGTCAACCGGATGGAAGTGTTCTCCGATGACCGGCCGCTGGAACGCGGCCCCGTCAATATTCACGTGGTGCTGGAGCGCGTGCGGCGCCTTGCCGAGAACGGCTTCGCGAAAACGGTGAAGTTTGTCGAGCGGTACGATCCGTCGCTGCCTGCTGTCGATGGCAACCAGGATCAGCTCGTGCAGGTATTCTTGAACCTGATCAAGAACGCCTCCGAAGCGGTGTCGGGCCGGGAAGGGGGCGAAGTCGTCCTGTCCACCGCCTACCGCCCAGGCGTGCGGATCTCGGTCAATAGCTCAAGCGAGCGCATCCATTTGCCGCTCGTGGTGACGGTTCAGGATAATGGCTCCGGCATTCCGGAAGACCTGCGCCCGTACCTGTTCGATCCGTTCGTGACGACAAAGCCGAAGGGCAGCGGGTTGGGGCTCGCGCTCGTCGCGAAGATCATCAGTGACCATGGCGGTATCGTGGAGTTCGAAAGCGAACGTGCACGCACGGTGTTCCGGATCATGCTTCCGGTCGCCAAGGACTAAGGAATCTGGGGATGAACGCCGCGACCGTACTTGTAGCCGACGATGACCACGGCATCCGCACCGTCCTGACGCAGGCGCTCGGGCGTGCTGGTTACGACGTGCGCACCACCGGGAATGCCGAGACGCTGTGGCGTTGGGTGTCCGACGGTGACGGCGATCTCGTCATCACTGATGTCGTCATGCCCGACGAGAATGGCCTCGATCTCATTCCGCGCATCAAGAAGGTGCGCCCGGACTTACGCATCATCGTGATGAGCGCGCAGAATACGCTGCTCACGGCCGTGAAAGCGGCCGAGCGTGGTGCGTTCGAGTATCTGCCGAAGCCTTTCGACCTCGGCGAACTCGTCGCGGTGGTCAATCGCGCCCTGGCGCTGAAGCCTCAGGAACATACACCTGCGAACGACGCCGCGGAGCGCCTGCCGATTGTCGGCCGCTCGCCGGCGATGCAGGACATCTACCGCGCCGTCGCGCGCCTGATGAATACCGACCTTACCGTGATGATCACGGGAGAGTCCGGCACCGGGAAAGAACTGGTCGCGCGCGCGCTTCATGAGTTCGGGCGCCGTCGCGGCGGACCGTTCGTCGCCGTCAACATGGCCGCGATCCCGCGCGAGCTGATCGAAAGCGAATTGTTCGGTCACGAGAAGGGCTCCTTCACCGGTGCCGTTACGCGTGTCACGGGCCGTTTCGAACAGGCCGAAGGCGGAACGCTCTTCCTCGACGAAATCGGCGATATGCCGCCCGAAGCCCAAACACGTCTTCTGCGCGTGCTGCAGGATGGACGCTACACGACCGTGGGCGGACGCACGCCGATCAAGGCCAACGTGCGCATCGTCGCCGCCACGCACCGCGATCTGACTCAACTGATCAAGCTCGGCATGTTCCGCGAGGATCTTTTCTACCGCCTCAACGTGGTGCCGATCCGCATTCCGCCGCTGCGTCAGCGGGCCGAGGACATTCCCGAACTCGTGGGCCATTTCCTTGCGCAGAGTGCGGCGGAGGGATTACCGCCCAAGTCGCTCGCGCCGGCGGCCCTTGAACGCCTCAAGACGCACCGCTGGCCGGGAAATGTGCGCGAACTCGAGAATCTGGTGAAGCGCCTCGTCGCTCTTTACGGCGAGCCCGTGATCGGTGCCGACGTGGTCGAACTCGAACTCGCCGGAACCGCGTCCCCCGAAGGGATCAGCGATCCCAACGCGGCCGCTACCCTGGCCGGTACGATCGAGCGTCACCTGCGGGATTATTTCGACGGGCACAATGGCGCGCTCCCGCCGCGGGGTCTGTACGACCGCGTCTTGCGCGAGCTTGAACGTCCGCTGATCACGCTGACTCTGACGGCGACCCGCGGCAATCAGGTGAAGGCGGCCGACGTTCTCGGTCTCAACCGGAACACCTTGCGCAAGAAAATCCGCGAGTTGGAAATCGGCGTCGTGCGCGGTGTGAGCAAATAGTGCAGGCATGAGCAACGAGACCGCCACAGCCGACGTCGTCTCCGCACCGCGCAGTATCGTGCAGCGAGGCGCGGAGCGCGTGCGCAACCGGCTGGTGCCGGGGCCGGGCGCGGAAATGCTCGCGGTGATCCTGACGGCCGCCGCCGTGTTCGCGGGCGTGGGAACTTTCGTGGCGCTTTGGGGCTGGGGCGATAAGGGTCCGAATGCCACGGCGACCCAGGTGCTCCTCATCATCGACCTGCTCATCGTCCTGGGCCTCGCAACCTTGGTGGGCGTGCGTCTCGTGCGCCTGTGGCGCGCGCACCGCACGCGCACGGTCGGGTCTCGCCTGCACATCCGCCTTGTCTTGCTTTTCGCCGGGATCGCGATGACGCCGACGATCCTGACGGCCATGTTCGCCTCAATCTTCTTCACGTTCGGGGTGCAAACTTGGTTCGGCGACCGCGTGAAGACCGCTGTGACAGAATCCGCGGCCATCGCGCAGGCGTACCTGCGTGAGCACCAACAGGCGATCCGCGCCGATGCGCTCGCCGTCGCCAATGATGTGAACCGCCAATGGGTGGCCCTCGGCGGCAATCCGACGTTGCGCGATAATTTCCTCTCGACCCAAGCCGCCTTCCGCGGCCTGGACGAGGCGATCATTTTCACGCCGGACGGGCAGGTGATCGCCAAAGGCGGTTACACCTTCGCGCTCTCCGGTGAAGTCGTGACGTTCGAAGCGATGGCGCAGGCCGACGTCGGCCAGGTCGCCGTCGTGACCAGCCCTGATTCAGAACGCGTGCGCGCCCTGGTGAAACTCGCGACCTTCCCGACCACTTATCTTTCCGTCGGGCGCTTCGTGGATAACCAAGTGCTCGCGCGCCTCAACCGCACCGAAGAAGCCGTCTCCGAATACGTACGCCTCGAAGGCGAGCGTGAAAGCCTGCAGCTCAGCTTCACGGCGCTTTTTGGCTTGGTTGCGCTTCTGCTTCTGATGGTCTCGGTCTGGTTCGGGCTCCAACTTGCGACGCGTCTCGCAAAGCCGGTGATTGAGCTTATCAATGCCGCCGAAAGCGTCCGTGGCGGGGACCTCTCGGTACGCGTCAGCGAAAATACCACCGACGACGAGGTGGCCTATCTCAGCCGCGCCTTTAACCGCATGACCAAGCGACTGGCCGAGCAGCAGACGGCGCTCAAGGAAACCAACGCCCAGCTCGACGCCCGCCGGCGGTTCACCGAAACAGTGTTGGAGGGTGTCAGCGCCGGAGTGATCGGCCTGGACCGCGCGGGCAACATCACGCTGCCGAACCACTCGGCCTCGGACCTGTTGGATACCGACCTAACCGCAGACATCGGACGTCCGCTGCGCGACGCCGTGCCCGAATTCGGCCAGTTGCTCGACGAACTGCGTGAGGCGCCGCAGGGCGTTGTGCAGCGGGAAGTCGAGATTTCACGCGACCGCTCGACCAAGACTTTCCTCGTGCGTCTGTCGGTGGAACACGGTGACGATGCCGACGTCGGCTATATCGCGACCTTCGACGACATCACGGCGCTGCAGGCGGCGCAGCGCAAAGCCGCCTGGGCCGACGTCGCGCGCCGTATCGCGCACGAAATCAAAAACCCGCTGACTCCGATCCAGCTCTCGGCGGAGCGCCTCAAGAGGAAGTATGCCGGAAAGATTCAGGACGACCTGGACCTGTTTACCCAGTGCACCGACACGATCATCCGGCACGTCGGGGACATCGGCCAGATGGTCGACGAGTTCTCCTCCTTCGCGCGGCTCCCGGCGGCGGTCCTGCGGCCGGCGAACCTTTCCCACGTCGTACGCGATGCGATGATGCTGCAGCGGACCGCCTATCCACGCATTTCGTTCACCAGCCGCCTGCCGGAGGACTGCTGGATCAAGTGCGATGCACGTCAGGTGGGGCAGGCGCTCACGAACGTTCTTAAGAATGCCGTGGAAGCGGTTGACGCGCGGATCGCGGTCAATGCCCTGGCGGCGGACCAAGGCCGGGTCTCGGTCGAGCTGCTGGAGTCAGGCGGCGAGTTTCTTGTGAACGTGACGGACAACGGCGTTGGACTTCCGGAGGCCGAACGTTCGCGCCTCACGGAGCCCTATGTCACCACCCGCGCGAAGGGCACCGGCCTCGGGCTGGCGATCGTGCGGAAGATTCTTGAGGAACATGGCGGCCGGATCACCCTTAAGGATACCGCCGACGGCGTCGGCGCCCAAGTTACGCTGCATTTCCCGGCCACGTTGAAGACCGAACCTGGAACCGCCGGACCGCGCCTTCCAAGTTCAATCGCTCTTGCTGGAGAATAAAGGTCAATGACTCACGCATCAGCAACAAACGCGCCCGATATCCTGATCGTCGACGACGAAACGGACATCCGTCTTGCCGTCGCGGGCATTTTGCAGGACGAGGGCTTCGCCACCCGCGAAGCCGCGTCGGCCGATCAGGCCTTGGAGCAGGTGAAAACACGTGCCCCGTCCGCCGTCATTCTCGACATTTGGCTTGAAGGCAGCCGCATGGACGGCCTTCAAGTGCTCGCCGCGATCAAGGCGATGCGCCCTAACGTTCCCGTGGTGATGATTTCCGGCCATGGCACCATCGCCACGGCCGTCGAGGCCATCAAACACGGCGCATACGATTTCATTGAGAAGCCGTTCCAAGCGGACCGTCTGTTGATGGTGCTCGGCCGGGCGCTGGAAGCCGCGCGCCTGCGCCGCGAAAATCTAGAACTTCGCAGCCGCGCCGGCGCGCCGGAGCAATTGATCGGCTCATGCCCGCCGATTGCGGCGCTGCGCCGGACCATCGAACGCGTCGGCCCGACGGGCTCGCGGGTGCTCATCTCCGGACCCGCCGGGTCCGGCAAGGAGATCGTTGCCCGGCAGATCCATTTGCATTCGCCGCGCGCTAGCGGACCGTTCGTGGTTGTGAACTGTGCGTCGCTGCATCCCGACCGTCTTGTCGAAATGCTGTTCGGAGGAACCAAGGCCCAAGGGGAGGATTCCGCGGGGCTCCTGGAGCGCGCCGACGGCGGGACGCTGCTGCTGGACGAAGTGGGCGACATGCCCCTTGCAAGCCAAAGCAGCATCATCCGCATTCTACAGGACCAGAAAGTCGAGCGGATGAACGCCCATGGCCCGGTCGAAGTGGACGTGCGCGTGATCGCAACGACGAATCGGGATTTGCGCTCCGAGGTGAAGAAGGGACTGTTCCGCGAGGAACTGTTCTACCGCCTGAGCGTGGTGCCGGTGCAGGTGCCCTCGCTGGCCGAACGCCGCGAAGATATCCCCGAACTGGCGCGGCATCTGATGGAACGCGCCGCGAGCGCCGAGGGGCTGCCGCGCCGTCACCTGGGCGAAGACGCCATCACCGCGCTCCAGGCATATCCGTGGCCGGGTAACGTGCGCCAGCTGCGCAATGCCATCAACTGGCTGCTCATTCTCGCGCCGGGCGGGGTCGGCGATCCGATCCGCGCCGACATGCTGCCGCCGGAAATCAACAGCGAGACGCCGCAGATGCTGAAACTGCAGCGGTCCGACGAGATCATGACCCTGCCGCTGCGCGAAGCCCGCGAGATGTTCGAGAGGGAATATCTGATGGCGCAGGTCATCCGTTACGGCGGAAACATCTCGCGCACGGCCGACTTCGTGGGCATGGAGCGCTCGGCGCTTCACCGCAAGCTGAAGTCCCTGGGCGTCAGTACCGATGCCCGCCGCCGCGACCCGGCGCCACCGTTAAGGGAGGTGCGTAACGAGCCCCAAGATGGCACAGTACGTCCACTTCCCATGAAACGTCCGTTTTCAGCGTCCTGAGTAGCCCATGTCCCATATCGCTTACGTCAACGGCAGGTACCTGCCGCAGCGTTCCGCCACCGTCCATATCGAAGACCGCGGCTACCAATTCGCCGATGGCGTCTATGAAGTGTTCCTGGTCTGGAACGGCGTTCCGGTCGATTACGGTCCGCATATCGTTCGCCTGAAGCGCTCGCTCAGCGAACTGCGTATGCGCGAGCCGATGACCCCGGCGGCATTGACTGTGGTGATGAAGGAAGTCATCGCGCGCAATCATCTCAAAACCGGGATTGTGTACATCCAGGTAAACCGCGGCGTGGCTTCGCGCGCCCATCCGTTCCCGACCGGCGATGTGAAGCCGAGCATCGTCGTCACGGCGAAGCACTTTGCAGGGTCTTCGGATGCGATGGCGGAGCAGGGCGCCAAGGTCGTCACCGCGCGCGATATCCGCTGGGAACGGCGCGATATCAAAAGCGTCGGGCTGCTCGCCAACGTGCTCGCGCGGCAAAGCGCCAGCGAAGCCAAAGCCTATGAAGCGATCCTCGTCACGGCCGACGGCACCGTCACCGAAGCCAGCGCGTCGAACGCCTGGATCATCACGGGCGACAAGACCATCGTGACGCACCCGACCACCAACGCCATTCTCGGCGGCGTGACTCGCGCGACCGTCAGGGACCTCGCCCGGCAAGCGGGGTACACGGTGCAGGAGCGTGCCTTTACCCTCGACGAAGCGTTGAAGGCGAAGGAAGTGTTTCTGACCGGGACCACCACGTTCGTGATGCCGGTTGCGCAAATCGACGACAAGACCATCGGTAACGGAGCCGGGGGTCTGATCGCGCTCGATCTGCGCCAGCGGTACCGCCGTTATATCGAGACCCTCAACGCCGAGACCGCTTGGAATGTCTGAGGCGCGGCTGTCGTCTCTGCCGCGGCCCCGGGCGATCCTCTTCGATTGGGACAACACCCTGGTCGATACTTGGCCCTGTATCGGGAAGGCGACGAACATCACCCTCCAGGCGATGGGGTACGCGCCATGGGCGGAAGAGGAAATCCGGGCGCGGGTCGCAGGGTCGCTCCGCGATACCTTCCCGAAAATTTACGGCGACCGATGGGAAGAGGCGCGCGAGATCTACTACAAAGCTTTTGGCGAAGTTCACCTCGACATGCTCACCTGCCTCGCGGGCGCTGAAGATCTTCTAAACACCGTCGCGGGGGCGGGGCTGTATCTGGGTGTGGTCAGCAACAAGACCGGCCGCTACCTCCGCGCCGAGGCCGACCATCTGGGATGGACCCGTTACTTCGGGAAGATCGTCGGCGCGCAGGACGCCAGCCGGGATAAGCCGGACCCGGAGCCGGTCCACCTGGCTTTATCCACAGGGAATATCCCCGCCGGTGCCGACGTCTGGTTTGTGGGGGACGCGCTGATCGACGTGGCTTGTGGCCGGGCCGCGGGGTGCACAACCATTATGCTGGGGCCGCCGCTAGAGGGTGTAAACGAGCCGGCCCATGCTTATGTCAGGGATTGCGCGGAACTGGCCGCCCTGGTGCGGGAGCATTTAGATTAGATAAACTTCCCGGACCCGGTTGACCGGTTTCCTTGAAAAATTCTAGTGTCGCCCTTGATGCGGGTAGCTTCCGAGCCGGTCTGCCCCATGAGTCGAGAACCGTAACGATAACAACAAAATAGCGACAGGGTGCAGACTCCAATGGCCAACGAAAAGGCACAGAACGTTCAGGACGTTTTTCTCAACGCGATCCGCAAGAACAAAACACCCGTGACCGTGTTCTTGGTAAACGGCGTGAAGCTGCAAGGAATTGTGACTTGGTTCGACAATTTCTCGATGCTTCTGCGCCGCGATGGTCACACGCAGCTCGTGTACAAGCACGCGATCTCGACGGTCATGCCGTCGGCGCCGGTGCAATTGTTCGAGCCAAAAGAGGAGGCGGCCGGTCCAGGAGAAGGGGCGCACTAGCTCTTTCGCCCGTTCGCGGCGCGCAACGATAGTTTTTGTACGACACTCGTAAGACTGCCACGGCCACGGTCATCGTCCATCCGCGTCTCAAGACGCGCACCAAAGACGATGATTATGGCGATCGCTCCCGTTTGGAAGAAGCCCGCGGCCTGGCGGCCGCCATCAATCTGCGCGTCCTTCACGCCGAAACGGTGAATGTCGCCAAGCCAAACCCAGCCACATACCTCGGCGACGGCACCGTCAAACGCCTCGCCGATGGCATTAAGGAGATGGGCGCCGAACTTGTCGTGGTCGACGGCCATCTGTCGCCCGGTCAGCAGCGCAATCTCGAGAAGGCATGGAATGCGAAGGTCATCGACCGGACCGGACTGATCCTGGAAATCTTCGGCGAACGGGCCCGAACCCGGGAAGGCCAGCTCCAGGTCGAACTCGCCCATCTCACCTACCAGAAGAGCCGCCTTGTCCGCAGCTGGACCCACCTTGAGCGCCAGCGCGGGGGCTTCGGCTTCCTCGGAGGTCCCGGCGAAACCCAGATCGAAATCGACCGCCGCTTGATCGGCGAGCGCATCTCGCGCCTGAAAAAGGAACTCGAGACCGTCACGCGCACACGCAGCCTCCACCGCGAGGCCCGCCGGCGTGTGCCCTACCCGATCGTCGCGCTCGTCGGCTATACGAACGCCGGCAAGTCGACGCTCTTCAATACGCTCACCGATGCGACGGTCCTGGCGATGGATCAGCTGTTCGCGACGCTAGATGCGACGATGCGCCAGCTCCGTCTTCCGTCGGGGCGTACCGTGATCCTGTCGGACACCGTCGGCTTCGTCTCCGACCTTCCTCACGAATTGGTCGCCGCTTTCCGCGCGACCCTGGAAGAGGTGCTGGAAGCCGACGTCATCGTCCATGTGCGCGATATCGCCCATCCGGAAACGGAGGCCCAGGCGCGCGATGTCGAAGATGTCCTGAAACAGCTTGGTATCGATCTTCATGGTGATGGTGATGGCGAGGGTGCCCGCCGCCCGGTGATCGAAGCCCTGAACAAGATGGACCTCTTGGACGAGATCGGCGCGGCGGCAATCGAAGCCCAGGTCGCGCGCACGCCGGATCAAGTGGCGATGTCCGCCCTGACCGGCGCGGGCACCGATGTTCTTTTGGCGAAGATCGAACGCGAGCTGGCCACGAAGCGCCAGCCGTTCTCCATCGTGGTTCCGCTGGAGGACGGCGAAACCATCGCGTGGCTTTACCGGCGCGGCGAAGTCCTCGGCCGCGAGGATACCGAGATGGAAGCGCGCATGAAGGTCCTTCTCGACGACGCGGACCTTGCGCGCCTCAAAAAACGCGGGCTCGTTCTCGACCACGCGGCGGAATGATGCCGCCGGACACGCGAAGTCTCGTCCAAGGCGTCATCACGGCGATGCGCGAGGTCGCTGACGCCGTCATCGTTCCGCGCTTCCGGCAGCTTGCCAGCCACGAGGTCAAATCCAAGACCTATCCCGGCGATGTCGTCACCATCGCCGATGAAGAAAGTGAACTTCTGCTCGGGCCCAAACTGAATGCTCTGATCGAGGGTTCGCGTGTGATCGGCGAGGAGGGGGCGTTCGCCGACCCGACCTTGTTCGATCTTCTGCAAGGCGAAGATCCCGTGTGGATCATCGATCCCATCGACGGCACCGCCAACTTCGTCAACGGCATTGCGCAATTCGCCGTTATCGTCGCGCTCGTCCATCAGGGCGAAACCAAAATGGGCTGGATCTATGAACCGCTTGAAGGGCGCACGCTGTGGGCGTCGAAAGGCGAAGGGGCTTGGCGCACCGGCGCGATTGCTTTGGGCGCGCCCGCGGATCCCCAGCGCGTGCAGGTTCCGCAGGCTGGAGACGATCTCGGTGAAATGGTCGCAGGAATGCACAACAAGGATCTTGGCGCTCTGCGTGGAAAGTTCGCGCGGAATATCCGCCTTGGCAGTGCCGCGCATGACTATTGGGCGCTGGCCGAAGGGCGCTCGCAGGTTCTGGCGTACCGTAAACTCAAACCATGGGACCACGCGGCGGGCGTGCTCATCCATGAGGAGGCCGGTGGCTTCTCCCGTCTGCTGTCGGGCGAGCGTTATGACCCGACGGTCCGGGAGCAAATGGGTCTCCTTTGCGCCCCGTCCGAGGCAATCTGGCGCAAGATCAAGGAGATGGTGAAGGCGGTGGACTATCCCCGCCAGCTCCCGCTGTTTTAAGCCTCCGTTCAGCCGCCCAAAAGAACGTCTTAATTCCGCCAAAGTGGACGGCGATAGTCGCGGTCATGGGCAGGGTCATCAAAACAACATTCTCGATACTTGGCGCGCTGGCTGTTTCGACGGCGGTGCAGGCTCCTCTTGCCGCGCAGGACTACTACGATCCGCCCGCAGCCGAGGAAGCCCGGCGCGTCTCGCAACGGGAACTGGACGCGTTGCTGGCGCCCATTGCGCTCTATCCGGACCAGTTGCTTGCGCCGCTCCTGATGGCCGCGACCTATCCGCACGACGTGGAAGCCGCCGCGAGCTGGGCGTCACGCCCGATCAACGCCTCGCTGCGCGGCGACAGCCTCGCTTTTGCGATTGAGCCTTTTGCATGGGATCCCAGCGTCAAAACGCTGGCGCAGTTCCCGGACATCTTGCGCATGATGAACGACGAGTGGGATTGGATGGTCCGCGTCGGGAATGCGTTCTATCTGCAGGAAACCGATGTGATGGATTCCGTGCAGCGGCTGCGGCACCAGGCATTCGCCATGGGCACGCTGCGCTCCAACGAATTCCAGCGCGTTCGCTTTGAAGCGGGCGCCGTCGTCATCGACATGATCGATCCCGGCACCGTTTACATCCCAACCTACGACCCGGTGCGGGTGTACGGCTACTGGAGCTATCCGGAGTTTCCACCCTATTACTTCCACCGTCCGATCCGCGTCACGCGCTACGCGGTCGTTCCGACGCTGTGGGGGTGGTCGTCTTGGGAATGGCACCGCCATCGCATCCGCGTGGATCTTCCGCGCTATCAGTATTTCCGCCGCACGAACCCGTGGCGGTTTGACGACGACACCTGGCGTCATGATCGCCGCGGCCGCGATGTCAATTTTCGCCGCGACGACCCGCGCGACGGCTGGCGTGATCGCGGTCCAGAGCGTGGCCCAGAGCGTGGTCCCTGGCGTGAACCAGACCGCCAATGGCGCGGGAACGACGGCGACCGCCGGGATGACGGCCGCCGCGAATGGGACCGCCGCGACCGCAATGATGGTCCGCGCGGCGAAGGACGACGAGGCGACGGCGACCGGCCCCGCGATGATCACCGTGCCGGCATCGCACCGCCAGACATTGCGCCGCCGAATGTTGCCCTGCCGGAACAGCCGTCGGCGCCCGCCGCACAGCCGCCCGCCCAGATCGGGCGCCCCTACATTCAGCAGCCCACTATCGGCACCCAGTACCGCGAGCGCCGCTGGGGCGGCGAAGGTCAGCGTCCGCGTTTCAACGGCGAGGGCGCTGAAGGCGGCCGGCCGTTCCAGCCCCGCCAGCGGGACCGCCAAGCCTACGCCCGGCCTCAGCTGACGCCGCCGGCGCCGGTCGCGCCGCTTGTGCCGATGCCGGCGCCCGTGCCTGACGCGGCTCCTCAAGCCGCGCCCGAGACGCAGGCGCGCGCTTTCCGCGGTGGAGAAGGGCGTCCGCGATTTGAAGGAATGCAGAGAGGCGACGGAATGCCGCGCGGCGAAGGCCGGATGCGCGGTGGCGGGGACGGCGGCGGTGGAGGCGGCGGCGATCCGGGCCGTCAAATGCGCCGCAATCCCGCGAACGGCGGTCAGCCCAGCCAGGGCACCGACAATCCACGCGACCACGAATAATCGCGCGGACCTCCCGATAGTGGGGCTTTGCTACTTATCGACGTTTACGGCGCCGCCGCGGTAGGCGGGGACGCCTGTCCGCGGGTCGACCGCCAGGCGGCCGATGAATTTGGGCGGCGGATCGCGAAAGCCGCGGATGCGCCAGTCGTATTGTGTGAACCCCGGCGTGGCCGAGGCGCGGACGAAGGTCGCGTTGTGCTCCAGCACCTCGACATCGGTGACGATGCGCAGGAGGCCTTGTGATCGGAGGCCGATCTCCTCGAACCGCTCGGCGTAGAGTTGGCCCTGGCCCGAGCCGTTTACCTGGATCAGCCCGTCCTCAGTGGTCCGGATCCGGAAGATTGCCTGGTTGCGGGTGGCGAAGTTCACCATCTGCATGGCGCCACCGAAACGGCCCTCGCGCTCGAAGCGGATTTGGTACCGACCTTTCCCGAGGGGCGTCACTTCCTTGAAGGCGGTGTCGCGCTTGAGCTGCTCCTGGATCATCTTGTCATCGGCCTCGGCCTTTTCAGGCGTGATCTCGCCGCGGGCGATTTTGCCGAACAGGGGCGCGTAAGTGAGCTGGCCGATGAATGTGACGCCGTAAGCGCCGTCCTTCGTCAGGCGAATTTCGGTCTCGTAACGATCCGGGATATAGCAACTTGCGAGCAGGGCGAGGGCGACGCCCACCGTCAGCGCCGCCCGCGTGCACCGTCCCAGCCCCTTCAAAAACGCTCTAGCCCGCACCGTTTCCCCGCAGTCAGCCGCTAAACATTATAGGCGCTTAGCGAGTCCTTTGAATCTAATTTCTCAAGTCTCCGCGCGCTCTTCCAGCTTAGCCCGGACCCAGAGATCCTCCATCTCGGCCAGGGTTGCGCCTTCGGGCGACTTACCGGACTCCCGAAGCAGCGTTTCGACGCGCCTGAACCGGGTCTCGAATTTGAGGTTCGTCCCGCGCAGCGCCATCCCGGGGTCGATGCCGGACTTGCGGGCCAGGTTCACGCAGGCGAAGAGCAGATCCCCAAGTTCATCCGTCAGCCGCTCCTGGTTCCTGACATCCTCCGGCGCTTCGAACTCGGCGCGTACTTCATCCAGTTCCTCCTGGATCTTGCCCAGGATGTCCTTGGCCTCGGTCCAGTCAAAACCGACCCGGGCGGCGCGCTTTTGCAGTTTTTCGGCCTGTTTGAGCGCGGGAAGGCCGGCCGGAAGCCCGTCCAGAACGCTCGGTGGGCCCGCCGCATCTCCAGACGCGGCCCGTTCGCCCGCCTTGATGCTCTCCCAGGCCTCGGTTTGGGCCTCCAGGCTGTCAAACTTGGCGCTGCCGAAGACGTGCGGATGACGCCGGATCATCTTGTCGCTGATGGCGCCCACGACATCCGGGAAGGCAAAGAGCCCGGCTTCCTCGGCCATCCGGGCGTGGAACACCACTTGAAACAGCAGGTCTCCAAGCTCGTCCTTCAGCGCCGGCATATTGTCGCGCGCGATGGCGTCCGCCACCTCGTAGGCCTCCTCGATGGTGTACGGCGCAATCGTCGCGAAGGTCTGCTCGACATCCCACGGGCAGCCGCCGTTGGGGTCGCGCAGGCGCACCATGATCGCGAGGAGATCTTGGATTCCAGTCTCTGCGGGAGAATTCAAAGGGCGAGGGGGCGCTTTTGGCGCGGGAGACATGGCGAACAGGCACCGGATTGAGAGCGCGGATGCGCCACTTTACGCCGCCAGTGCCCCCGGCGAAAGCTAGCCCTTCGAACGCTCGTCCTTGCGGTCGATCAGCCGGCGCCAGCGCGCTTTTGCATTCTGGAGGCCAAAACTCTTGAGGCGGGCGGCAAAGGACGGCGACGAAGGCCGGCGCGGCAAGCTGGAAGAAGCCATGGCGGCGGGTTCAGCGGACGTGAGAGCGCCAAGCGCATCCCAGGCGCGCGGCGTGGTGCGGGTCATCACGAGGAGATCGCCATCCCAAACCTCGACCCGGTCATAGTCGCCCGCATCAATGGCGCTTGAGGCTTCGGTCAGGGCGCACGCGCCATCGGGCGCGGTGACCGCGATGGAGGTGTTTCCGCCGCTGTAGGTGAAAACACAGCGATAGCTCTTCATAGGAGACCCCCGCAGCGTTTGCATGGACCGAAACTCTACGCCGCAACGAACGCTGCGCAAGGCCACGGTGCTCAGAAACGCCGATTTTGCAATCTGGGTTGCACATCCCGGCGAAGTTCGATCGGACTGGAGAACCACACATTTATTCTACGTTGTGGTGAGCGGTGGCTTTGCCGGGAACAGTTGTCCATTTGCTTCGGGGAGCTGGAGTTCCCAGAGGCGAGTCCACGATACGAAGCCCGGTGCACAGGGGCGCTTGGGCGATGTTCCGGGAAGATCCAGTTGTCGCATAATGTATATTATGGCAAATATGGATATAGCCAAAATCAGCGTCAGATCAGCTACTTAATCTCACGCCTCCAGCACTAGGCCGTCATACGCCGGCACTACGCCCTCCGGCAGCGCGGCTTTCAGGCGCTCGTAGTCGATGGCGTTGCTCATGTGCGTGATCACCGCCAAGCCGGGCTTCAGCGCATCGACCCACGCCAGCACCTTTTCGACGTGGGCGTGCGTCGGATGCGGCGTCAGGGCGAAGGCGCCGACGATCCAGATCTTTGCGCCGCGGACGATGTCGTACGCCGCCTCAGGCAGGTTCAGGATGTCCGTCGAGTACACGATGTCCCCAAAGCGAAAACCCATGGTCACATCATGGCCGTGGTCCTGGACGAACGGCAGTACCGGTATCCCGTCCACCTGAAACGGCCTTGCCGGCTCTATGACGGTCGGAACGAGCCACGGCCGGAAAATCGGGGCGCCGGCCGGAATCCCTTTGAACGCGTAGTCAAAACGGCTTTGGAGAACGTCAAAGGTCTCCCGTGTCGCATAAACCGATAGCGGCCGGCCGGTGACCCGGTTGATTTCCCGGAGTTCATCGATCCCATGGATATGGTCGGCGTGCCCATGAGTGAACAGTACGCCGTCCAGGGTCCGCGTGCCGGTGTCCAGAAGCTGCTCGCGCAAATCGGGCGAGGTGTCGACGAGAAGGCGTGTCGCCCCCTCTTCCACCATGATCGACGCGCGCCGCCGCCGGTTGCGCGGATGGGCAGGATCGCAAGCGCCCCATCCGGACGAAACCGCGGGGACGCCCGGGGCCGAGCCGCAGCCAAGGATCGTAACTTTCATTGAACTCATTGCCATGACCGTAGGGACTGGCAACGCCAATGACCAGCCACCGGAGGCGGTCTCGGGCAAAAAAAAGGCGCGTGCCACGACCGGCACGCGCCCAGGGAGGACAGGACTCTTTTTAGAAGTTGAACCGCACGCCTCCAATGAAGCGAGGGCCAAACTTCTCATACTCAATCGGATATTGGTCGCTATCGCCGTAGCGCCGGGCGCCCTGGTTGGTCAGGTTGACCGCATCGAAATACGCTTCGATGTTGCTGGTCACCTGATAGCGGACGGACAGGTCCATCTCTTCGTCCGAATCCCAGTAGATGTCGCCGTTATCAACCGGATACAGAGCGCCATTGATCGTGCGGTACGAACCGACCGACTGACCCCATGGTGACCGCCACTGATAAGCAAGGCGCACGGAAAGGCCGTACTTCTCGTAAGTCAGCTGGGCGTTGTAGACGAGGTCGGAAGATCCGGTCAGGGGGATCGATCGCGCAGCGACGCCAGGCAGAGCGGCGAGATTGATCTTGGAGTCCGTTACGGTCACCGAAAGATTGGTTCCGAACCCGCCGAGCCACTCCGGACCGTTGTACCCTTCCACGAGGTCGTCGATGTTGCCTACGAAAGCGAATTCCAATCCCTTCAGATTGCCGTCACCTGCATTGCCGACGGCCGTATAAGCGTAGCCGGAACGGTCGAGCGTCGGTGTGTCCAGTGTGTCGAGGCCGAACACGCGCGAGGTCTGCACGAGGGCGTCCTTGATGTCCTTATAGAAGACGCCGGCCGAGAAATAGCTGCTCTGTGTGATGTACCACTCGACATAAGCATCTACGCCCTTCTGCTTTTCGGATTTCGCGGTCGGATTGCCGCCGGAGATCGACTGGTTGGAGTCGCTGATGGTGAAGTTCGGACGCAGATCGTCGAAATCCGGGCGCGAGGCCGACGTCGTGAAGCTGAGTCGCGCCTTCACGTTCCGCTCCACGTCCCAGTTGAGATGCAGGCTGGGATAGAAAAGCGTATCGGACGAGTCCACGCGCACGAGACGCGTCTCCGCCGGGGTCGTGCCAACAGCCGGGAATACGACGAACGCGCGCCCGTTGTTTTTGATGTGCTCGGCGCGCACACCGTAGACAACGTTACCCCAGTCGAATTTGCTGGTGCCCATCAGGTAGCCGGCCAGGATGTCTTCGCCGACCTTATAGTAATTCGCGGCGGTATCGACGCGCGGGGCCGCCCCTGAGGACACGGCGTTGGCGACGTAGTTGGTCGTGAAGTCCTTGTCCGTGTAGCGGAAGGTATACTTGAGGTCCTGCGTCCCCAGGTATCCGATCTTGTTTCCGTTCACGAACGTGGCCCAGGTGGGCACCGTGGTGAACGATGTCTGAGTATGAGCGGTTTCACGCGACTTCTTGATGCGCGTCGTATAAAGACCGCCGAACTCGATCTTCGTTTCCACGCCGCCGAAATCAACGGAGCGGTCGATGTCCATCTTGGCAGTGTTGGCGATGGTGACGTCGCCGCCCCAGAGATCGCCAACGCGGGTCGCCGGGAACTGGAAGTCTTCGATGTTGGTGACCTGAGCGCCCTTGGTGCGCGAGGCCGTGGCGCCGCCGGTCTGGAAGAACGTCACGAAATTCTTTGCCGTATCTCGCAAGTCGTAGTCGACCGTTGGGCGGAGCAAGAAACTGCTCGGACTTTGGAACGCCGCCGTGACCGGCGTGTCGCGGCCATCGAAGGTCCAGGTGTAGTTCAGGCGCCAGGAAACGCCCCAATCGCCGAACAAATGTTCGCCGCCGAGGGTGCTGGTGGACATCTTTTCCTTGGTATCGCGATAATCGATGCGCGCATCGATACGGGCGCCGTAAACAGTCCCTTGCTTGGGAGTGTTTGGCGTAATGTAAGCCGCGCTGGTGTAACCGTTGCCGGAGGCATCGGTCCCTTGGTCAAGGCGGATGATGAAGTTATCCCGCAGTTCATCATCATGATAGAGCGTGTAGATCGTGCTCGCGAAGATGCCGTTGTTTTCATCCCAGCGGTAATCCATCCGCGTCGAGCCCGAGATGTTTTGACGCGTCAGCCGATAATGCTTGTTCTCGTGCTCGCGGGCGTAACGTTCGCTGGGCTCGATGGTGTTGCTGAGATACGGATCGGTTTCCCAGTTATCGGTCGCCATTTCGCGGCTGTAGAATGAACCCTGCGCGACGATTCCGAAATTGTCGGTGAAGGTGTTCGAGTAGACGAGCGAGGTGTCGTACTCCATGCCGCCGCCCAACTTCACGTAGCCGGCCGCCGCCTTCCCCGTGATCTTCTGGCCGTCATAGTCGAAAGCACGGCGCGTGCGGATGTCGACGTTGCCCGCGACGGTGCCGCCAGGCATCGACGGTAGAATGGCCTTCTCGACCGTGATCTGGCTGGCGATCGCCGACGGAATGTTGTCGAATCGCGAATCGCGGCCCTGCGGGCTGACTACGCTGAGGCCGTCAAAGGACAAGGTCGTCCAGTACACCGGCGCGCCGCGCAGATTGACATAACGGGCTTGGCCCTGGTCGCGCTCGATCCCCACGCCCGGCAGACGGCCGACGGCGAAGGCGATGTTCTGATCCGGCAGGTTGCCGACGGCATCGGCGGACAGCACGCTCACCAACGAGGGCGATTCGCGCTGGATAAGCAGGGCCGCGGCTTGGCTATCAGCCAAAGGACGGCCTGTAATGACGATCTCTTCAAGGCCAGCGGCGGCAAGCTGTTGGTCCTGCGCCGTTGCGACGTGGCTGACCATCAGCGCCGCCATGCTCGCGGTCGTAAACAGCATAATGCTGCGCGCGCGCGATCGCGCGCGGTGATGGTGAGAAATCATGAGCAGCTCCTGTAAATATACCCCAAGCCGGCGGGAGGGTGTGCCGGCGCAACGGGGGGATAACAGGGCAACCGTGACGGCCTGTTTTCAGGTTCGTTACGAAAAAACGACAGGCCTCTGCTGTTGCGAAAAAGACGCAACGCAAATTGTCATATTACTTTCGCGCTCAGGTCCGCGGCGCGATCTTAGATTGCCGCGCTTTTTCTTGTGGGGCATTTTCATATGAAACCGCGTTCCATCGCACTGGGCTTGATCGCCGCATCTCTTTTGACCGCGTGCGAAGAACGGCCCGCCCGCGTTCCATCCAAGGACCCTGCGGTCACGGTTTCGGCCGTCGTCGAAACTGCAAAAATGCCGGATGCGGACGACGCCGCGGACGACCCGGCGATCTGGGTCAACAGCGCGAGCCCGGAAAATAGTCTGATTGTCGGCACCAACAAAAAGCGAGGCCTCGTCGTCTATAAGCTCGACGGGTCCGAGGTCTTCAAGCGCGATGATGGGCGCATGAACAATGTCGATCTTCGGCAGGACGTCACGATCGGTGAATTTCGAGGTGACCTTGTCGGCGCAACCAACCGCGATAAGAAATCGATCGATCTCTATAAGCTCGAGGGCGAGACCGGCGTGCTGACCCCTCTCCTTTCCGTCCCAACGGGTTTCAATGATCCGTATGGCTTCTGCCTGTACAGAAATCTAGAGTCCGGAGAGGTCTACGCGTTCGCTAACAACTCCGACGATGGCATGGTCGGCCAATGGCTCATTACGGCGGACGGGACAACTCTGGACGCCGCGCAGGTCCGCAATTTCGGGGTCGGTTCGCAGGCCGAGGGATGCGCGGCGGATGACGAGAGCGGCACCTTGTTTGTGGCGGAAGAAGACGTGGGCTTATATGCCTACGCGGCGAATCCAGCGGTCGCAGCTGCGCAAAATAACGAGCGCGTTGTAATCGATACGGTGGCGGGCGGACACCTGACGGCCGATGCCGAAGGCGTAACGATACTTCGGCAAGCCAATGGCGGCGGTTACCTGATCGTGTCCAGCCAGGGCTCCAACTCTTACAACGTCTATGACAGAGCTGCTCCCCATGCGTTTCGGGGTGCATTCCAGATCGGGCCGACCCAAGAACAACTCGGGATCGACGGGGTTGAGGAAACCGACGGTATCGATGTCACTGGCGCGTCGCTCGGCGGTGCCTTCGCCGAAGGACTTTTTGTGGCCCAAGACGGCTTCAATTACGACGGGACGCAAGAGGGCAAGCGGGCGCACCAGAATTTCAAACTGGTGCCTTGGCAGGCCATTCGTGAAGGGCTGAAGCTTCCACCGGCCATCGAACCGGCGGACGCGGCGACGCTGCCGGCGGGAGAGCCAGCGCCGGAACCCGCGAAACCGAATTAAAGGGGCTTCGCTTTCGCGAACAAGCGGAAGAAGTTCTCCGTGGTTTGCCGCGCGAGTTCCTCGCGCGAGACGCCCTTGATCTCGGCGACGGTCGCCGCGGTGTGGGCCACATACGCCGGCTCGTTGGTTTTGCCGCGGAACGGCACCGGCGCGAGATAAGGGCTATCGGTCTCCACCAGCAGCCGGTCCATCGGCACGATCTTCACAACCTCGCGCAGGGCCTCGGCCTTCTTGAAAGTCACGATCCCCGACAGCGAGATATAGAACCCCAAGGCCAGACATTGTTCGGCCAGGTCGCGGCCCGAGCTGAAGCAGTGGATGACGCCGGTGAAGGCGCCCTTGGCGATTTCCTCGCTCAGGATGGCGCCGGTTTCCGCGTCGGCGTCGCGCGTGTGCACGATCACGGGAAGCCCGTTCTCGCGCGCCGCGGCGATGTGCGTGCGGAAGCTGCGTTCCTGTTCAAGCCGCGGGCTGTGTTCGTAATAGAAATCGAGCCCCGTCTCGCCGAAGGCCACCACTTTCGGATGTTGCGCCAGCGCCGTCAGTTTCTCGACATCCATTTCCGGCTCGACGGCGGCTTCGTGCGGATGAATGCCGACCGAGCACGACACATTCCCGAAGCGTTCGGCCATGGCAAGTACGCCCGGGAACGCGGTGATCTTCGTGCCGATGGTCAACATATGTCCGACGCCGGCGTTGCGCGCCCGCGCCACCACGCCTTCGGCGTCCCCCGCGAGTTCGGGAAAGTCGAGATGACAGTGGCTGTCGACCAGCAGAGGCTGGGTCATTTGGTCCCCTCGCCCGCCGGCGCGTAACGCGGAAACACGCCCTGAGGCGCCGGCAGCGGCGTTCCCCCTTTAAGAGCGTGCGCTTCGCCGAGAGAGGCAAACGTGCGCCGATCCTCGGGGACCGCGAGTTGATCCAATAGCTTGGCCGCCGCCGCGGGCACGAAGGGCTGCATGAGAATGCCGAGGTGCCGCGTCGTTTCAGCCAGGACGTAGAGCACCGTGTTCATGCGCGCGGGATCGGTCTTGCGCAACGCCCACGGGGCCTGCTTGTCGACATAGACATTCGCGGCCCGAACCACCGACCAGATCGCGTCCAGGCACCCATTGAAGGCCTGCTGATTGATGGCGTCGCGGCAGTGGTCGAGCAACAAGTGGCACGCATTCAGCAGCGCATTGTCGTCTTCATTGAAGGCGCCCGGCGCGGGCAATACACCGCCCAGGTTCTTGGCGATGAACGACAAGAAGCGCTGCGCGAGATTGCCGAACTCGTTCGCCAGCTCGCCGTTGATGCGTTGGCCGATCGCCGCTTCGCTGAAGTCGCCGTCGTTGCCGAAGGGCACTTCGCGCAGCAGGAAGTAGCGCAGCTGGTCGAGGCCATATTTCTCGACCAGCATATGCGGGTCGATGGCATTGCCGAGCGATTTCGACATCTTCTGCCCTTCGACTGTCCACCAGCCGTGGGCAAACACGCGCTTTGGCACCGGCAGGTCAGCCGCCATAAGGAATGCGGGCCAGTACACGCAATGGAAGCGGATGATGTCTTTGCCGACCATGTGCAAGGACTCCGGCCAGAAGACCTTCATGTCTTCTGTCGCGTTCGGATGGCCGAGGCCGGTGATGTAATTCGTCAGCGCGTCGATCCACACGTACATGATGTGACGATCGTTTCCCGGCACCGGAATGCCCCAGGAGAAGGTCGTGCGAGAGACCGAGAGATCGCGAAGCCCGCCAGAAACGAAACTGCGGACTTCGTTGAACCGGCTCTTCGGACCGATGAAATCAGGCCTTGAGTCGTAAAGCTCAAGCAGTTTGGTTTGCCACTTTGAAAGATCGAAGAAGTAGCTCTCCTCCTCGACCCATTCCACGGGCGCGCCGGTTGGCGCCAGCTTGCCGTTCGGGCCTTCGGTCAATTCGCTTTCATCGAAGAAAGCCTCGTCGCGCACGCTGTACCAGCCGGCGTACTTGTCGAGGTAGATGTGGCCGTTCTGTTCCAGCTTGCGCCAAAGCGCCTGGCAAGAGTCGATATGCCGCTGCTCGGTCGTGCGAATGAAGTCGTCGTTGGTGGCGCCAAGCGCCTTCGCGAGATCGCGGAAATAAAGCGAGTTCTGGTCGCAAATAGCGATGGGCGGAACGCCCTTGTCGGCGGCTGCCTTGGCGACTTTCTGTCCGTGTTCGTCGGTGCCAGTGAGGAATTTGACCCGGAACCCATCCAACCGCTTGAACCGCGCCATCACATCACACGCAATCGTCGTGTACGCGTGGCCGATATGCGGCTTGTCGTTCACGTAATAGATCGGCGTGGTGACGTAGAATGCCGGCTGCGAGACGGGCGTAATGGGCACGTGTAAGGCTCCGAAATGAGAGCCTTCATATAGTCGTTTACGCGCCGTGGGGAAAGCCCACGGCGCGTAAAGATCGTCCGTAAAACTCTGGTCTTACTGGATTTCGAGCAACTGGATCTGGAACAGCAGGGTCGAGTTCGGCGGGATCGGGCCCGCGGCGCGGTCGCCGTACGCCAGGTTCGACGGAATCGCGAAGTCCCAGGTTTCGCCCTTGCGCATCATCGGCACGGCTTCCTGCCAGCCCGGAATGACGTTGCTCAGCGGGAACGTGATCGGCTCGCCGCCGATCGAGCTGTCGAACACCTGTCCGTTGGTCAGCTTGCCTTCGTAGTGCACGGTGACGGTCGATGTCGCCGTCGGCTGCGCCGCGCCTTCAGCCGCACGCTGCTCAGGCGCCTTGAATTGCAGGCCGGTCGCGGTTTGACCCCAACCGGGGTTCTTGAGGTTTTCGACCAGGAATGGATCTTGGGTTGGCGCCACGGTTGCACTTTCTTGAGCTGGGGTTTCGGTTTGTGTCTCTTCTGCCTTCGAAGCTTCTTCGGCCGGCTTCTTGTCGCAGGATGCGAGCGCGAAGGCGCCCACGATCAGGGCCGCAACTGCGATCTTCTTCATTGGAGTTCTCCTTGGATGTAGAGCCGGCACTTTACGCGGCGGCGGGTGCTTTGGCCACAGCCTGCTCGATGGACCAGAGCATGAGCATCAGGCTGCGCTTCCTGTCCAGGTTGACCGCCTCGGTGCGGCGCGCCAGGTGACCGATCTTATCCCAGACCTCGGCCCACGCGGCCGGCGGCGCGGCCGCCAGCAAACGGCGGGCGAGTGTGCGTTCTCCGGGCACAATCTCGGTCATACCGTCGATCATGCCGCGCGCGCCGGCGGCAACGATGCGCGCGAGCCACCAGGACAGAAGCCCGGACAGGGTGCGGAACGCGTCGCCGCGCATGGCTTGATCGCCAAGAGCATGCAGGCGCCCCGCATTCAGTTTCGGCACTTCGCCGAGCAGCGACATCAAATCGCGGAACAACGCGACGCCGCCCTCGTCCGCGAGTTCCAGGGCCCGGCCGATGGAGCCGTCACCGAGAACGGCGAGCGTGGCCACATCCTTGGGCGGAACGTCCGGGCTGTAGCGATTCAGAAGGCTTGTGACCTGCGCCTCGCGCAAGGGACGCAAATCAAGACGGCGGCACCGCGAGCGGATGGTGGGCAAAAGCCGGTCCGCATTGTGGGCGACGAGAAAGAGCAGCGCCCGCTCGGGCGGCTCCTCCAGAACTTTCAGAACGGCATTCGCCGCGTTCGGATTCATTTCGTCGGCGGCATCGATCACGATCGCGCGCCATCCGCCCTCGGACGGGGTCATCGACAAGAACCCGCCGATCTCGCGCACCTCGTCGACACCGATCACGGTCTTGCGTTTGGTTTGTTTTGCATCGGACCAGGGACGTTCGACCACCCGGAAGTCCGCATGCCCTAGCGAAGCAACACGGCGAAACACTGGATCTTCGGGCGACATCGCCAGCGAGGTCGGCTTGGGCGGCGCGCCGAACATGTCGGACTCGGCGCTGCTTCCGGACTGAGCGAGTGCATAGCGCGCCATGCGAAAAGCCAAGGTCGCTTTGCCGATGCCGCGCGGTCCGGCCAGCAGCCACGCATGGGCGAGCCGGCCGCTCTCCCACGCCGCCAGGAATTCGCGCTCGGCGTTTTCATGCCCGATCAGGTACGGGTTCAGCCGCGGCTCGATCAAAGTCGAGGGTTCTTCGACGGTGCGCGCGGGCGCCACTTAGCGCTGCCCCATCAGGGCGTCGACCGCGCTCAAAATGGCGGCGTGCACGCTGTCGATATCCGCATTGGCGTCGATCACGCGGCAGCGCGTGGGCTCGGCCTTCGCGATCTCAAGAAAGCCCGCGCGCAGACGTTCATGGAACGCCAAGGCCATCGATTCATATCGCGTCTCGCTCCCGCCGCGCCCCTGCGCCCGGCCCAATCCAATCTCGGCGGGCAGATCGAGGATCAGGGTCAGATCGGGCTTGAAATCGCCGAGCGCCGTTTTCTGCAGGCCG
>JAYRKY010000023.1:0-58442 GCA_041905525.1 Rhodospirillaceae bacterium | reverse complement strand
CGTAAGTGGTTGTATTATAACAAAAATATGGCTCGACCTCCGCGAGAAGAGTCTCACATGCTCGATTCTTATGGCGAGTGGGGGCATGACTTAGGGGTGCGGGCCAACGGCTCGTTTTGGGGGCGTTCGAATGGACTTTGTGTGGGGGGTAATCCTTAGTCTTCCTCTCCAGAACCAGATTGTGGCCGGGTTCTTGGCCTTCATGCTGGTGCTGTTCCTGGGACGATTCCTGATTCCTGGCTTACTCACATACAACCGCATCCGCGAGCTCCTACGAAACCTTCAAGCGAGCAAAGATGCCGGCGTTGATGCTTTCGCGGCTCACTTTGCTAACGACGACGGCCTCGATCATCTCTGGAATGAATACCGCGAGACGCTCCACAAACAACGGGAGCTGAACGCCACCACGGGTGAGCTTGAAGTCACTGCGCTGCGGTCAACCGTCCCAGCCGAGATGTTCTTTAGCCACCAGGCGGTAATCGATAGTCGTCTCGGCACCGAATTCTTCAAGCACCTTCCGGGTATATTTACGGGCGTCGGCATTATCGGAACCTTCTTGGGCTTGATAACGGGCCTACAAAATTTCCGTGTGACCGAAGATGCGACGGAAGTTCGTTCCAGTCTCGAAGTTCTCGTCCATCAAGTTGGAGAAGCGTTTCTAATATCGAATCTCGAATGGCTCCGAGACCGAGCTCGTCGCGGCTCTCCCGCTCTTGAAAAAGCGCCATAATACGCTGTGCACGTTGGCGTTCAGCCTCATCAAAATCGATCCAAGCAAGTAAAGACATCGCTACGGTTCCATCAAATCACGTCAACACGTCGACAAATCAGTCCGGTCCTCAAAACAATGGTGTCTAAGAGTACTGTGCCGCGGAGAGGGAGTCGCAGACCAGGTTGCCTTCGCGACAGACGATGTCCAAGCGCACAGTCGCTCTTGTCATTCCGCAAAACAAAAGACGATCGGCGCGATTCCTGTCGTCGGCTAAAGGGTCTATGTCCGTGAGTATTGCCGCCCCCGCTGTGAACATTCCGGGAACCGCTACAGCCAAGCCGCCGAAAGCTGCAAGTAACGCTGGTTGCCCGCCCCCGCAACCAAATAAGCCCGCTAGGTCCTCGACCTAGCGGGTTTTTCTTTTCGGAATGCCAGTCTGCGGCGTGCGCGCGCGCTTTTATTGGCGATGCGGCGATGATGCCGGTAGAAGAGACGCGCGAGACCTCGCGCGCAGGTCTCGCGCGTGAAAATCGGGGAGGATCGATGCCATCCGCGTCGTCACCGGCGGCCGTACAGCAGGCACGCCCCACGTTGAAGCTACGCCGAATCGGCGTCCATACGTTTGGCGAGAATGTCGCCTTCCTGAGCGCCGAATGCCCCTACTACACGCCGGAAACCTTTGCCTCGTTCAACAAGGTCGAAGTCCACGGCGCCGGGCGCACCCTGATCGCAAGCCTCAATATCGTCGCCAATGGCGATCTGATGGATCCGCAGAGCCTGGGGCTCTCGCAGTCGGCCTTCGATGACTTCGGGCTGCCGGAAGGCGCCGAGGTTTCGCTTTCCCTCGCGAGCCCGGCGCGAAGCGTCGAATCGGTGCGGCGAAAAATCCTCGGCCATACTCTCAGCGGTGAGGAACTGCAGGCCGTGGTGTCCGATATCGCCGCGCGGCGGTACAGCAAAGCCGAGCTGACCGCGTTCATCGTCGCCTGCGCCGCTTTTCTGACGACCGAAGAGGTGCTCGGGCTTACCCGCGCGATGGCTTCTGTCGGCACGCGGCTCACATGGGACGTGCCGCCCTGCAACTTCCCGATGGTGGTCGATAAACATTGTATCGGTGGCATCCCGGGCAATCGCACCTCGATGATCGTGGTGCCCATCGTGGCCGCGCACGGGCTGCCGATCCCGAAGACCTCGTCGCGGGCCATCACCTCGCCGGCGGGAACGGCCGACACGATGGAGGTTCTGGCCAACGTCGATGTCTCGATGAAACGCATGCAGGAGATCGTCGGCGCCGAGCGGGGCTGCCTCGTCTGGGGCGGGCATGTGAACCTCTCCCCCGCCGACGACATCATGATCACGGTGGAGCGCCCCCTCGCGATTGATACGCCGGAGCAGATGGTCGCATCGATTCTCTCGAAGAAGGTATCCGCCGGTTCAACGCATCTGGTCATCGACATGCCGATCGGCCCGTCGGCAAAAGTGCGTACGCCGCACGAGGCGGCGCGGCTCCGGAAATTGTTTGAATACGTCGGCCACCATCTCGGTCTCCAGATGACGATTTTGGTGACGGATGGTTCTCAACCGATCGGAAGAGGGGTAGGGCCCGCCCTGGAAGCCCGCGACGTCATGGCCGTCCTGCGAAATGAGACGGACGCGCCTCACGACCTTAAGGAGCGCTCGATCCAACTTGCAGGCGCGATCCTGGACTTCGATCCGAACCTGAAAGGACACCAGGGCGTCGTCCGCGCACGTGAGTTGCTGGACTCCGGCGAAGCTCTACGCGCCATGGAACGAATCATCGCCGCCCAAGGCCCCCCGCCGCAGGTGGTGCGGTTGGGTCACTTGACGCTCGATATCGCCGCGAAGTCCTCGGGTGTGGTGGCGGCGATCGATTGCTTCCGCATCGCCCGCATTGCGCGCCTCGCCGGCGCGCCGCTGGCGAAAGGGGCCGGCCTCGATCTCTTCAAGAAGGTGGGCGATCACGTCGTCGCCGGCGAGCCGCTGTATCGGATTTATTCGCAGCTCGAGAGTGATTTCTCCTTTGCGGCGGCGATGGCGCAGGAGTCGAGTGGATTCAATGTCGGCTGAACGCGCGAGCCTTGCTCCCGAGGCGGTCTATGGGTTTCCCGAGAATGCCGAGGCGGCCGGCGCTCTGGCGACGGCCCTGGGGCTAGCGCACATTCCGGTCGAGGTCCACCGCTTCCCCGATGGCGAGAGCAAAGTTCGCGTTCCGGAAGGCGCGGCGCATGCGATCGTGCTGCGCTCCTTGCACGAGCCAAACGCCAAGCTGATGGAACTCGCATTCACGGCGTCTGCGCTGCGCGACGTAGGGACGCAGCGGATAACGCTTGTTGCGCCGTACTTGTCCTACATGCGTCAGGACAAAGCCTTCCGTACCGGTGAGGCGGTAAGCCAAAGGGTCATGGGAGAGTTCCTCGCCGACCGCTTCGACCGCTTTGTCAGCATCGACCCCCACCTGCACCGGACGCCGGTGCTCGCCGACGTGTTCCGCGGAAAGCCGGCTCTTACACTTACAGCCGCGCCGGCGATCAGTTCGCATATCAGGCAGCGGGCTCTGGGCGGCGCGCTCCTGCTTCTCGGCCCTGATGAAGAGTCGCAGCCGTGGGTGTCCGCGGTGGCAGGCCCACTGGGCGCGTCCTGGGCTACCGGCGTGAAACGACGCTATGGGGATCGCGACGTGAAAATCGAGCTCCCCGCGGATCTCGATGTCCGGGCGCGAAGCGTCATCATGGTGGATGATGTCATCAGTTCGGGGGGCACCCTCCGCACGCTTGCCGGGTTGCTGCGACAGCATGCCCCGGCAAGCCTCGAGGCGTATACGACCCATGCGTTGTTTTCGTCCGATGACGCGGATGCGATGCACCGTGCCGGGGTGGATGCGATCACGTCGTGCAACACCGTTCCACACCGCACGAACGGGATCGATGTGACGCCGCTCCTGGCCGAAGCGTTGCGGGCGTGGCGTTAGCGCGAGAATCGGGCGCAGAGCCACACTTACCCCCGTATCCGGCTCGTGCCTCATCGGTTTCAAATCAGTGACATGAGGGGCGTCGTGCTTCAATCACGCAACGCTTCGTAACATCTTTCTCCTCCGCGTCACATCGATCGCAGATTCAGCGGCCTCCGCACATGTAGCCCTTGATAAATGGCACCAGATGCCCAGCTTACGACAAGAAGCGGGACCTGGGGCGTTCATGTGTCGTGCGATGATCGGACACAGCAGCCTGCGCATTTGCGCGGCGGTGTTGCGCCCCGCCTGTGCCGACGCCGTATGAAACACAGGGAGATGGGGACTTAGATGCAAGACGGACGCAAACTTTCCGGCCAGGATATTCGCACGTTGGGCTTGGCGTCCCTGGGCGGCGCGCTGGAATTTTACGACTTCATCATCTTCGTTTTCTTCACGGCGGTCATAAGCCAGTTGTTCTTTCCGCCCGATCTGCCGGAGTGGATGAAGCAGCTGCAGACCTTCGGAATCTTCGCTGCCGGATACCTGGCCCGTCCCCTTGGCGGCATTGTCATGGCGCATTTCGGCGATAAACTCGGCCGCAAGCGCATGTTCGCCTTTTCCATCCTACTGATGGCGGTTTCGACACTGGGCATGGGGCTTCTGCCGACCTATGCCGAAATTGGCATCGCCGCGCCGGTCCTCCTGCTGGTGCTGCGCATTCTGCAAGGCGCCGCAATTGGCGGCGAAGTTCCGGGCGCTTGGGTGTTTGTCGCAGAACATGTGCCGCCGCAGCGCATTGGCTTCGCCTGCGGCTCCGTCACCTGTGGGCTTACGGTTGGAATTCTTCTCGGCTCGCTCACCGCCACGGCCTTGAATGCCGTGTTCACGCCCGAACAAGTCTTGGACAATGCCTGGCGCATTCCCTTCATTCTTGGCGGCGTCTTTGGTCTGCTGGCGGTCTATTTGCGGCGCTGGCTGGCGGAAACGCCTGTTTTCCAAGCTCTGAAGGAGCGCAAGGCCTTGTCCGAGGAGTTGCCGCTGCGCGTGGTGGCGCGCGACCACGGGGCCGGCGTCGCGGTCTCAATGGCCCTCACCGGACTGCTGTCGGCGGGGATCATTGTCCTGATCCTGATGATGCCGACGGTCTTGCAGAAGTATTATGGCTTCGGAGTTCCCGAATCATTGCACGCCAACAGTATCGCGACGGCTTTCCTCTCGGTCGGCTGTGTCCTCGCGGGCCTCCTTGTCGACAAAATCGGAAGCGCGCGCTTCTTCATGATCTTCAGCCCGATCATGGGGGTTACGGCGCTCGTGATGCTGGGGGTGCTTCGCACCGATCCCGAACTCCTCTATCCGTTGTCGGCGATCCTTGGATTCAGCGTCGGTATCGTCGGCGCGGTGCCGCATGCCATGGTGCATGTGTTCCCGGCCACAATCCGGTTCAGCGGCCTTTCCACTTCCTACAATGTCGCTTATGCGATCTTCGGAGGGTTTACGCCGATCGTCGTGACGTTGATGCTGCAGGCCAGTCCGTTTGCGCCCGCCATCTACACCCTTGTCCTCGGGGCCGTCGGCGTCGCAGCCGGTTTCGCGCTCCGGCGCATGCCGCAGCATACGTTCTGAGGAGGGCCGGGAGGAACCTCGCGACAGCGGGCGCCATTGTCTACCCTCTGCGTGCGAGACCAACGGGTGCCGGCGGCCGCAAGGTTACCCTCTTGCGGTATCCCGAGAGCTTGTGGTCGTCTCCGAACATCATAATGGGACGGCCAACTTGGTTTCGATTTCGCGCGACACGGCAGTGCTTTTCGAGAGCGGTATCGCCAATCTCAATGCCGGACGCTATGCCCAGGCGGCCGAGGTCTTTCGCAACGTCCTCAAGCGCGTGCCCGCGTTCGCTCCGGGCCACAATGCGCTGGGCCTCGCCTATGCTGGTTTGGAACGGCGCGATGACGCGCTGTCAAGCTATGAGGCCGCGCTCAGGGCTGATCCTGCCTTGGCGGCGGCCTACATCAATCGTGCGACACTGCGCCGCGACATCGGACAACTTCGCCAGGCGCGTACTGACTTAGACAGGGCGGTCGCGCTGCAGCCCCACGAACCCGCCGCCCACGGCAACCGGGCCAGCCTGCTGATGGAATTGGGTGAGCCGGGGGAGGCCATCGCGAGCTTTGAACGCGCGCTTACGCTGAAACCCAACTACCCGCATGCCGCTGGGCTTCGCCTCATCAGCAAGGCGTACATCTGTGATTGGAGCGGGATGGACGGGGACCTCGCCGCGCTCGAAGCCGGTCTTCGCGCCGGTGCGCCGGTCTCGCCGCCCTGGCCGCTTCTCGCTTTGCTGGATGACCCCGGGTTACAGCGTCGCGCAGCTGAGGCATGGATTGCTGCGAGATTTCCCAATAGAGAGAATCGCACGGCGCCACCGCCTTATCGCAACCACGACCGTATCCGCATCGGCTATTACTCAGCGGATTTTCATCGCCATCCGACGGGCCACCTCATCGCCGGTCTTTTCGAGCGCCACGATCGCAGCCGGTTTGAAGTCTTTGCCTTTTCCTTAAGGCCCGTGCGCGACGACGATATGCACCGCCGCTTGTCGGCCGGTGTCGATCGATTCACCGACGTGCGGGATATGAGCGATTCCGCAGTCGCGGCGCTGTCCCGCGACCTTGAAATCGATATCGCCGTCGATCTCAACGGCCTGATCTCAAACAATCGGATCGGCATTTTCAGCCACCGCGCGGCGCCAGTGCAGGTGAATTACCTGGGCTATCCGGGCACGCTGGGCGCGGACTTCATCGACTATATTTTGGCCGATGCGACCGTCATCGCCGAACCCCGCGACTATGCCGAGCGTGTGATGTTCTTGCCCGATTGTTATCAAGTGAACGATGCCCAGCGGCATGTGGCAGATCGTCTTTTCTCAAGGTCCGAGCTGGGTCTCCCCGAAACGGCCTTTGTATTTTGCTGTTTCAACAACAACTACAAAATCACGCCGCACGTCTTCGATGTTTGGATGCGGATTCTACGCGCCGTGCCGCAGAGCGTGCTGTGGCTTATCGAGGATAGCGCCGCCGCATCTGCGAATCTGAGGCGCGAAGCTGCGCGCCGCGCCGTCGATCCGTCCCGTCTGGTGTTCGCACCGCGGATCGCGCAAGAAGAGCATCTCGCGCGTCAGAAGTCGGCCGATCTTTTTCTCGACACATACCCGTACAACGCCCACACGACTGGAAGCGATGCTTTATGGATGGGGCTTCCCCTTATCACCCGCCCGGGCAAAAGCTTTGCGTCGCGGGTTGCGGCCAGCCTCTTGCGGTCGATCGGAATGCCTGACCTGATCGTACCCACCTTCGGGGATTACGAAGCATTGGCGGTGGCCATGGCCCAGGACCCCGGCCGCCTCGCGGAGATAAAGCGCAGGCTTGCGACCCAGCGTCCTGCGTCCCGGCTATTCGACCTTGAGCGTTTTACGCGCGGCATTGAAGCGGCTTTCCAGGACATGATCGCGTCAAAGGTTGAAGCGTAACCTCGCTTGGAGGGCCTCTCCCTCATCGCACCGCAACATGCTTGCGCCCCGTGGCCATCGATGCATAATATTTCCTATAGGCTCGCTTGGGAGGGTGATGCCTGGTTGAAGGGCAGGGAAGGTGCACCTTCAGCGTTTATTTCCACACTCCTTCGTTGATGTACCCGGCCTCCGGCAACAGGCCGCCGCCCGCTTCTCGACACCTCGGCCAGATATCCGGACGAGGGCGCACGAAGGGGCCGACCGTCTGCCGGTGGACACTCAGGGTACGCACGATATCGATCGTTGTCTGAGTGCTGGGGGAAACTGCCGACTTTCATATGTCTCCAAATTGACGCCGCCAGCGAACGGTCAGGCGCTCATACCCAAGTGCTCATGCAACGCCCATGCTGAAGAAGGAACTGCGATCGCGTCGTCTTGTCGTCTCATCATCCGCACTGCTCTTGGGAGGGAGTTAAACGTGAAGAAGCATGCCGTTGCCCGTCTTGCCTCGGGAACTAGCCTCATCGCCGTTGCGCTTGGAATTCAGGGAGCGCTCATCCCGCAGGCCTATGCCCAAACCCCTCCGCCGGCGGCGGCGGCAGACGTTGATGAGATTGTCGTCACAGGGTCGCGCGTTATTCGTGACGGCTACGAGGCGCCCACGCCACTGACGGTCGTCGGCGTCGAGGCGATCGAGAAGGCGGGTGTCGCCAACGTCGCCGATCTCATGAACCAGTTACCCACATTCTCCGGAAGCGCCTCATCGGCGGGTAACGTCGGGACCAATACCGGCGTGGCAGGCATCAGCGCGCTAAGCTTGCGCGGGATGGGCGCAACGCGCACGCTCGTCCTGCTCGACGGAAAACGCTCGGTTGCCGGCGTCCTCACCGGCTCGGTTGATATCAACACGATCCCGCAACAGCTCGTCTCGCGGATCGATACCGTCACCGGCGGCGCGTCGGCCGCATACGGGTCCGATGCATTGGCCGGCGTGGTGAACTTCGTCCTCGACAAGGAGTACGTGGGTTTCAAAGGCGAGGTGTCCGGAGGCCTCACCCAGTACGGCGATAACCGGAATTGGAAAGTTGTGCTGACCGGCGGGAACGCCTTCGCGGGCGGCCGCGGGCACTACATCGTCAGCGGCGAGGTTGGCGCCAATAGCGGGGTTCAAGATCCGTCGAACCGCGATTGGAATCAAACCAACATCGGGATTATGAACAATCCCGCCTATACGCCCACCAACGGCTTGCCGGAACAAATTGTACGCGACCCGGTCAGCAATATGCGCTCCGCGCCCGGCGGTTTGATCACGACCGGCCCGTTGAAGGGCATTGCGTTCGGACCCGGCGGGACGCCGTATCAATTCGATTACGGCATTTATAACGACGGCACCAATATGTATGGGTCGTCGATGGCGAAGGCCCTCAGTCTGCACAACACGCCCGATTTGGGAACCAAGGACAGCCACCAGAATATCTTCCTGCGTGTCTCCTACGATCTGACCGATGATATCAATGTATATGTACAGTCATCCTGGGCGCACACCTTCTCCTACAACGTCGCCTTGGCGCCCCTATTTTCGGGAAATCTGACCCTCCGCGCTGACAATGCGTTCCTTCCCGCGGAAGTCGCGGCGCGCGCGGCCGCGCTGGGTGTGACGTCCTTCGGGTTCGGCACCAGCAACGCCGATTTCGATTATCGCGCTCCCGAGCTGGTCAATAATCGTGTCACGAACCGCAATGCGATCGGCATGACCGGCAAGATGGACGCCTTCGACACGTCCTGGAACTGGGACCTTTACCTTGGGACCGGGATTACGCGTCAGTCGTCGCGGAACGAACGCGTGCCGTTCCTTCCCAACTACAACCGCGCGCTTGATGCGGTGCGGGCTCCCAACGGCGCCATCGTCTGCCGCTCGAGCCTGAACGATCCCAATGCGACCGATCCGTGGGGAAATAAGTGCGCGCCCTACAACCCCTTCGGTGTCGGCGTGAATACCCAAGCGGCGCTCAATTACATTCTGCTGCTCGACCAGCGCAACGAACACTATATTCAGAACGTCGCGTCGGCGGAAATGAACGGCGAGCCGTTCGAAAACTGGGCCGGACCGGTTTCTCTCGCGCTCGGGGTTGAACACCGGGTCGAAAAGGTGGACGGCTCGGCCACCACGCCGACAGGCTTCCTGAATGGAAACTATGTGGCTGCCCACGGCAGCTACAACGTGACCGAAGGCTTCGTGGAAACCGTCGTCCCGCTCGCCAAGGACACGGAGTGGGCGAAGGTCCTCGATCTCAACGCCGGTGCCCGCGCGACGAGCTACAGCACGTCGGGCTATGTCACCACGTGGAAGGCTGGGCTGACCTGGGCGCCGATCGACGACCTGCGGTTCCGCGCGACACGGTCGCGCGACATCCGTGCACCGAACCTGTCGGAGCTTTTCGCCGGCCAATCGTCCAGCTTCCAGAGCAATCGCGTCGATCCTTTCAATAACAACGCGATCGTCACGATCAATGTGCAGACCACCGGTAACCTCAATCTGAAGCCGGAAAAAGCGGACACCACCGGGGTGGGGGTGGTGGTCCAGCCGTCCTTCATTCCTGGACTGAGCGCCTCTGTGGACTACTGGAACATCGACGTGAAGGGATTGATCACGACGATCTCCGGACCGCTCAACCTGTGCTTCCTGGGCTACACGCAGTTCTGTAATTCGTTCCAGCGCGTCGTCGAAAACGGCGTGGCGCTGATCGTCGAACAGACACAGCCGGTGAACATCGCGACGCAGGTCACCCGCGGTATCGACTTCGAGGCGACCTATACCATCGATATGGACAGCATTGTCGACGATTGGGGCGGTTCCTTGCGCTTCAATGCCCTCGCCACCAAATACCTGAAGCAACTGTCGGATCCTGTGCTTACCCCGCCGGTCGACCGCGTGGGGTGGAACCAAGGGAGCTCCAACGACGGCGGTTTGCAACGCTTCCGTTGGAACGCGTCGGTCACCTATACCTACGATCCGATCACGTTCTCGCTGAGTGCACGCGGTTTCTCGGGCGGCACGATCGATCCGACTTTCATCGAATGTACGACCGGCTGTCCGACGTCGAACATCAACAACCGCACGATCGATAGAAACTGGGTGCCAGGTCAGCACTATTTCGACACCTCTATCCAGTATCAGGTGGTCG
This sequence comes from Rhodospirillaceae bacterium, assembly GCA_041905525.1. Lineage (GTDB taxonomy): Bacteria > Pseudomonadota > Alphaproteobacteria > Rhodospirillales > Rhodospirillaceae > SHVO01. Next base: position 48,066 of record JAYRKY010000023.1, on the reverse strand, counting down.
ACGGCGTCACCGCCTTCCTGAATGTGCAGAATGTGCTGAACTCGGATCCGGTGATCGTTCCGAAGACGGGCATCAACGCCATCCACTACACGCAGACGAACGTGAATCTTTACGATGCGCTGGGCCGGTTGTTCCGCGCCGGCGTGCGGTTCAGAATGTAGCGGCCACGCTTTGGGTCAAAAGGAAAGGCCGTCCCCAGAGGGGCGGCCTTTCTCGCTTTTAGATCGGCGCATTTACGATGCGCGCGGAATCCATTTCCCGGCCAGCACCGTCCCAGCCGGAAACAGCTTCTGGGTCGCCATCCGCTTTTCATTGTAGTTATCCAGGAATTCAAAACTCCCGGCGCGCATTTCGAGCAGGGACACGTCGGCGACGGCGCCGACCTTCAAGGTGCCCTTTTCCCGGAAGGCCTCGAATACGCGCGCTGGATTGGAGGTCACGCATGCGACGACCTGTTCGAGCGTCATCCCGAGAAGCATCAGCTTCGACATGACAGTAGGCAGGTCGACGAACTGCGCCGTGCGGCCCTGAGGTGTCCAATCGGTCGACAACGTATCCGGCAGGAATCCGGCGGCCAGAATTTTCTCCGTAATGGCCCACTGAAAGTGCCCGCCGCGGCCGTGGCCCATATCGAACCATATGCCTCGTCGCCGGGCCTCCATCACCGAGGGCAAAATCTTTCCTGCATCGTCGACGATGGCTTCGGGCGGCGGCGCAAAAAGATGCGTCACGACATCGCCTTTCTTCAAAACCGCCATGACCTGGGCGAGGGGGGACACCGACTGCCCGATATGAACCATCACCGGCAACCCCGCAGCCGCGGCTTCGGCGCGCCGCACCGCCTCGACGTCATTGGCGCCGGCGACATTCTTCGAGATCCGCGCCTTGATACCGATGATCACGTCGCGATGCTTGGCGATGGCCGCGCGGGCCAGAGCAACGTCGGCATTCGCAAGGTCTTGAAGTTCGCCGCCGGGCAGTAACCCGGTTCGCCCGATATTAAGGAGGATGCGCCCTTGCTGCGGGCCTGAGTTTACGATCCTGACCACGTCATCGATCTTGTCGGCGCCGCGGCTGCCCGCATCGACATAACCGGTGATGCCGTCCTCGATGTTCATGGCCGGTCCGCCTTCGGTGTCTCCGGCGTGTGAGTGGATGTCGATCATCCCGGGGATCACATACTTCCCCATGGCATTCACGGTCTGCGCGGTGCCGGCGTCGATCTGTGGCGCGACGGCTGCGATCTTGCCGCCGGCGATCGCGATATCGCGCACCGCGTTGACATTGCCAGCCGGATCGATGACATGGCCGCCTTTGATGACGAGGTCGTAGGCACTCGCCGCGCGGAGGCGCCCGGCGTATAGCAATCCCGCACCCGCCGTTGCCGCAAGAAAATGCCGCCGGTTCATTTCTCGTTCCTCCCATAAGCGCCTGTTCGGGATCACTTTATCGCAAACCAAAGGGCTTGGGGGCCGTGCGTCACGAGGATCGTGAAAAATTTTCGCGCCATCCTTGAGTTTTTCGGCAAGGCGGCGCGGCTTGCGCACCGTATATATAAGCCTGCTCAGCGTTGGCGTTGTTTTGGAGGATCTAGACATGCAGCTCCGCTCTCGCGTGCCCGGCGGCGGCACACCCAAACCGAATCGTTGGGGTGTGGACAGTGAATACGGCGTCCTGAGGGACGTGCTGGTCGGGCCCATCGACCACTTCCGGTGGACCGCGGGCAATGCCGTGGCGCAGCGCACGGAACGTGTCGGACTGAAGTTCGACTTCGGCGTCGCAAAAAAGCAGTATGCCGAAATGCTGGATGTCTATCGCCAGGCGGGCGTAATGACGCACATCCTGCCCGCGGAAGAGGGGCTCCCGTATCAGATCTTCGCGCGGGACAGCAGCGTCATGACGCCGTGGGGCGCCATTGTCATGCAGATGCAAAAGCCTTACCGCCGCGGCGAGATCGCCTCGGTGCTGCGCTTCTATCTCGAAGCCGGCATCCCGATTTACGACATTGTCTCCGCCGGCAACGTTGAGGGCGGTGACTTTATGGTGCTGAAGCCCGGCGTCGCCGTCTGCGGCTTCTCCGGCGAACGGTCGATCGAGCCGGCCGTGAATCAAATCAAGGGCTGGTTCGAGGCCGAAGGCTGGGAATTCCGGGGTTATGCATTTGACTCCTACTTCCTGCACCTTGACGTCCAGATGGGCATGCTGGCTGAAAATCTCGCGGTCGTTTGCACGGAGGCGGTGGAGGAGGAGTTCGTAACGTGGCTGAAGTCTCACGGCATCCGCATCATCGACGTCTCTTATGGTGACGCGATGCAAATGGGGACGAACGTGGTGGCGCTCGGCGGCGAGCGGGTTCTCGTTCCGTCGACCAGCAAGAAGCTGGCACAGGCCTGCCGGGCCGAAGGGCTCACAGTGTATGACCCGGACGTCTCGATGATTGCAGCCGGCGGTGGCGCGGTGCATTGCATGTGCCAGGCGCTGCGGCGCGATCCCGCCTAGACCGCAATAAAAAAGGCCGTCCCTTGAGACGGCCTTTTTCGTATCTGAGCGAAGCGTTACTTCGTTTCCATGCCTGTCGCGGCCATGAGGATGCTGAGCGACGTGGTCATGCCCTTCACCATCGGGCCCTTTTCCACGTCGATCCACTCGTCGAGCGAGTGGGCGCGGCCGCCGCGATTGTCCGGCGCGTTCTTGCCGATCGTGATGGCCGGGATGCCGAGGCTCATGGGGATGTTCGAGTCCGTCGAGCTGTAGCCATAATCGGCCTTATAGCCCCCGGCCACAATCGCGGCGGTGGCGAGCTGCACCAGCTCCGACTTCTCGGATGTGCCGCCGGCCGGCCGGTCACCGATCAGCTTTACATCGACCGTGAGCGCGCCTTCCTTTGTAGAGTGGCGCGCGTTCTCCGACTTCACCGCCTCCTGAACCGCGGCGAGGATCTTATCTTCGATCTTCTTGAGTTCCGCCGGAGCTTCCGAACGCATATCGACTTCCATCCAGCCTTCGAGCGGGATTGAATTGACCGACGTGCCGCCGCCGATGACACCGATGCTGTAGGTGGTCTTCGGCTTCTCAGGCACTTCCATCTGCGACATATTCGCCGCCGCTTGGCCCAGGGCGTACATCGGATTCACGAGGCCGAACGCGCCGTAGCTGTGGCCGCCGGGGCCCTTGAACGTGAAGCGATAGCGCTTCGACCCCACCGCCCCGTTGGTGATGCTGGAGACGCTGCCCGCTTCGATCGAGAAAAACGTCTTGATCTTGTCCTTGTACGGACCCTTGGTGAACATATAGCGCACGCCGCGCAGGTCGCCCTGACCTTCCTCGCCCACGGTACCGACGAACATGATGTCGTCGCGCGTCTTGATGCCGGCGGTGTTCATCGCGCGGATCATGCCGAGCATCGCGGCGAGGCTGAAGGTGTCGTCGCCGACACCCGGCGCATTGAGCTTGTTGCCCACGCGCTTCACTTTCACGTCGGTTTCCGGCGGAAACACGGTGTCGAGGTGGGCAGAGATGACGACATATTTGCCGTCGCCCTTGGTGCCCTTGCGGAAGCCCAGGACGTTGCCTTCCTGGTCCATTTGCACATCCGCGAGGCCGGCTTCCTTGAACATTTCGGCGAACTTCTTCGCGCGCTTTTCTTCCATGAACGGCGGTGCCGGAATCTCCGTCAGCAGGATTCCCTCGTCCACGATACGGCCATGCTGCTTATCGAGGTCGGCCGCGGCCGCCTTGAAGGCCGGGCTGGCCAGGATGGCCTGCACCGCTGCTGTATGTTGTGCGCTCTGCGCAAAGGCGCCGGACGTGCTCAGCAACATACCGGCTGCGAGAACCGACATCGAAATGCGGCTGGAAAGACTCATGTCTTGGATTCCCCTAAAAGCAAGAGCCGCCCATACGGCCCATGACCACTGCCAAAATGATATGATAACGATACCAGGCGCGCCACCGGTCCCTTTGGCCGCGCTTGAACGGCCCATTCCGGCAGTATTTGCGTGAATTCTGAACCCCTTTTCGGCCTTTTCGGCAACCCGTTACACGACCTTGTGGACGTGCCTCCGGGCGCCGTGCAGTTCTCACCCGTCGTGCCTGGCGGACGCGCGCTGGAAGATGTGGAGCAAGGAACGCTGGCCGCTCTTGTCATGTCCGCGCTTCCCGGCACGCTCGAACGCCGCTACACCCTCGCGGCCGGACTCTGCGCGCTGCGGGCGGGCGGGAGCCTGACCGCTCTGGCGCCGAAGACGAAGGGCGGCAACCGGATTGCGAAAGAACTTGAGGCGTTCGGGTGCGAGGTTGAAGCGTGGAGCGCGCGTCATCATCGGTTCTGCCGCGCGCGCCGCCCCGCGGTCTGGGACGCCGAAGCTGAAAACAGCATCGCTCAGGCTTTGCGCGACGGCGCGCCGCGCTTTCTTCCGGATGTAAACCTTTGGAGCCAACCTGGCGTGTTCAGTTGGGACCGCATCGACCAAGGCAGCGCCCTGCTGCTTCGTGTTCTGCCCGCAGTCTCCGGTCGCGGCGCCGATCTCGGATGCGGCCTTGGCGTTCTTGCCCGCAAAGTTCTGGAGGCGCCCCTCGTAACGGCGCTCGAATTGATCGACATCGATCGGCGCGCCATCACCGCGGCCAAACAAAACGTCACCGACGGCCGCGCCGTTTTCCATTGGGCCGACATCCGCAAGCTGGCCGATATGCGCGACCTGGACTTCGTCGTGATGAACCCGCCGTTCCATGACGGAGGACTTGAGGACCGCGCCCTCGGCGAGGCTTTCGTGCGGCAAGCCCAGCGCATGCTTCGGCCCGGTGGTGTGGCGTGGCTGGTTGCAAACCTGCATCTGCCGTACGAAACCATTCTCGCCGCCGCCTATTCCAAGGTGGACCTGCGCGCGGAAGAGCAGGGATACAAAGTCTATGAGGCCATTAAATGAGCGGCTCGACGCGCATCGATCGGTTGATCGCCAACCTCGGCTACGGATCCCGCAGCGAGGTTCAGGCGCTCGCGCGCAACGAGCGCATTTTGCTGGATGGGGCCCCCATCCGGGATGCTGGCGAACGGATCGCGCTGACGCCTGATCTCCCCGCGCGTTTGACTGTGGATGGTGAGCCGCTTGATCCGCTGCCCGGCCTCGTGCTCATGCTCAATAAGCCGGTCGGCGTCACCTGTTCGCACAAAGAGAGCGGCCCGCTCGTGTACGATCTTCTGCCGCCCCGCTGGCGCCGGCGCGATCCCGCAATCTCGACCGTGGGGCGTCTCGATAAAGAGACGTCGGGGCTTCTGCTCATGACCGATGATGGTGCGCTGCTGCACCAGATCATCTCGCCCAAGAAAAACATCGCCAAGCACTACCTCGCCAAGCTGGCCCGCCCCTTGCGCGGCGACGAGGCTGAACTCTTTGCCTCAGGAACCCTGATGCTCGAGGGGGAGGCCAAACCGCTCGCCCCGGCGCGGTTGGAGGTCCTGTCACCGACCCAGGCGCGCCTGGTGGTCACGGAGGGCCGCTACCATCAGGTCCGCCGGATGTTCGCGGCGACGGGCAATCATGTGGAGGCGCTGCATCGAGAGAAATTGGGTGGGTTTGGCCTACCGGACGACCTTGCGCCGGGTTCCCTGCGGATACTCACCAGCCTCGAGGTCGCACGCGTATTTACCTAAACCTTGGCTATTACAGCGATTGGGCTCGGGACTCCCGGACCCGGGAGGGTTATATTGTTTCTCGCCCCGGCTGGTCGCATCCGCCGGTAGATTGGGAGAAACAAGATGCGCAAAGTTGCCATGGCCGCGTGCGCGGTGTTAGCCGCGGCTGGATCCGTGTCCGCCGCCGATACGGCAGCCACAAAAGGGAGCGGTGATCTGCCTCCCACCGTGCGGGACGGCAAGATCGGATTTGTGCTCACCAGCCGGTATTGGGCGGTGCGTGAATCGCCCGGCGGCAAGGTCGAATGCCCGAACGGCTTCAACGATGGCCCGCGCGAGCAATTCAAGCAGCTGTTCCCCGAGGATGGCCACAAGCGCACCCTGCTCGAAACCCAGTTGATGCGCGAGGGGCGGCAGTGGTTCCCTGACATGTCCGAAGAGCCGTTCTCCTTCAAGGAAGCCGGCGGCCCGGTGTCTTACGGCCTGAATCTCGACGGTAAAGTGGGTCCGGAGGACTTCACCGATCCGGACGGCGTGAAGGGGATCGATAATCAATTGTTCCGCGCGATTGGCTGCGTCTCGCAGTACCGCGCGCCGTCGAACCTTATCTACTTTTTCGAAAACAAATATCTCGGTCAGTACAACCAGAACCGATTCATGTTCGAGATCAGCGACGTCGACAGCCTCTCGAATGACGACGACGTCACGGTGACGACGTACCGCGGGCTCGACGACCTTCTGGCGGATGCGACCGGGGCCTCCTACGTGCCCGGCGGCACGCAGCGCGTGGACGAGCGCTGGGGCAAGATGTTCCAGCAGACGTTCAAGGGGAAGATCGTCAACGGCATGCTGGTCACAGAGGGGCAGGATCTCATCATTCCGGCGTCGGCCACCTTCGACACCAGCGGCATGCATAAGTTCAAGGAACTCCACTTCCAGCTCAGCCTGACGCCGCAACGCGCCGAAGGCATCATGGCCGGGTATGTGGACGTCGCGGCGTTCTATCATCACCTGAACACCTCATGGTCCACGCACCATCAGAGCTACGGCCAGCTCTCGGCGCCGTCGCTCTATCGCGCCTTGCACCGTCTCGCCGACGCGTACCCGGACGACAAGGGGCAGATGACCGCGATCTCGGGCGCGCTCAAGGTGACGTTCACGCAGGTCTATCTGCAGCATCCGCCGAAGCAGACAGCGGAGGTCGCTCCCGCGGCCGCGCCTGCGACGCAGGCGTCGCGTCAGTAACTGCTACTTCTGCGGCTTTCCATCCTTTTGCAGGATCGGCAGCGCGGCCTTGCCCACGGCAAGGCCCGCAGGCCATCCGGCGTAGAACGCCACCTGCACCGCAAGCCCGCGCAGCTCGTCGGCGGTTACGCCGTTCCCCACCGCGCGATTGATATTGAGCGCAAGTTCATCGTCCCGTCCCAGCGCCGCCAAAACCGCGCAGGTGACAAGGCTGCGATCGCGGGCGTTCATCTCAGGCTGTTTCCAGACATCGCCGAACAAAACCTCCTCGCGCAGACGTCCCATTTGAGGGATCGCCTTGTAGACTTGCTGGAGATCCGACGGTGCCGGCGGCGACTGCTGTGCGGCGGCTTTCTCTGAGCCGGCAACAGCGGCGGCGAGCGCGAGGCTCCCGCTGGCCAAGGCACTACGGCGCGAAATCTTGCTCATAATCTCCTCCCTCCGTGACCGAGGGAGCAGCATACACCTGCCCACGAAAAAAGGCCCTCCAAACGGAGGGCCTTTTGTGAGGCAATACGTCAATCTTCCTTTATTCGGCTGTTTTGCTTTGTGTCGGGCATCATCAAGGAAGTCGCCAGCACGATCGCCATGAAGAAGGTGACGTACCAGTAGAATGACGTTTCATACCCCATCTGCTTCAGCTTCAGCGCGACGGCCTCTGCGGTGCCGCCGATGAACGCGACGCCCAGCGCATAGGGCAATCCGACACCTAGCGCGCGGATCTCGGTGGGGAATAGCTCCGCCTTATATTGACCGCTGATCGAGGTGTAGGTGCTCTGGACGATGAGAGCGCCCGAAATCACCAGGAAAGCGCCCCAGGCGCTTGACGAGGACTCCAGGTAGTTCATCACCGGGAACGTCATCAGCGTGGCGCCGATGCCGTAGAACACGAACATCGGCTTGCGGCCGATCTTGTCCGAGATCCATCCCATCACTGGCTGGGCGACCATGAACACGATCATTGCCATGGCCATGATCAAGCTGGCGTCGTCCTTCGAGAAACCGGAGGTATTCACCAGGAACTTCTGCATGTAATTGCTGAAGACATAGAAGCCGAGGGCGCCACCCATGGTCATGCCGAGCACCCACATCAGCTCTTTCGGATGGCTCCGCATGAGCCGCCACGTATCCGCGGCGCTCTCGCGCTTCTTCTTCATGTTCTTGAAGGACTCGGTTTCCTCGAGCGAGCTTTGGATCCAGAAGGCGACCAGCGCGCCAACGGCGCCGATGGCGAACGGTACACGCCAGCCCCAATCGGAGAGTTCCTCGGCGCTCAGGTTGTGCTGCAGTGCGACGAGCACCAACAGCGCCAGTAACTGGCCCGCGATGAGGGTGACGTACTGGAAGCTGCCGTAAAAGCCCCGGCGTTCCTTGCCGGCGATTTCGCTTAGGTACGTAGCGACCGCCGCATATTCGCCGCCGACGCTGAGGCCCTGCGCGATGCGCGCCACCATCAGGAGCAGGGGCGCCGCGATGCCGATGCTGGCGTAACTCGGGGTGAACGCGATGACGAGGGACGAGCCGCCCATGACGGCCATCGCGAGGACCAGGGCGGGGCGCCGGCCATGGCGGTCGGCATAGACGCCCATGAGCCAGCTTCCCACTGGACGCACGATGAAGCCGACCGAGAAGACGACGGCGGCGTAGAGGAACTCGGTTGTCTGATCGCCCGCGGGAAAGAAGACGCTCGCGAAGTAAAGCGAGAACGACGAGTACACATACCAGTCGTACCACTCGATCAGATTTCCCACCGAGCCGCCGATTACGGCCTTGAGCCGTCCCGCGGAACTCTGCTTGGCAGCCGCTGTGCCCCCCACAGCCGCCGCCTCTTCTGCAACACTCATGGTCCCCTCTCCCAACGTTCTAAGGTCCAGTGGGCGCATAGTGTACGTAGGAGAGGGGAGGGCTGAAACGATATAAACTAATGGACCTGTGATGACCGGTGATCATTGGCCGGGGTCAGCGGTCCGCGGGGTTCGCAAAATTCATGAACCGATTGAAATCTTTCGCTATCTGGTCCGGTTGCTTTGCGCCATTGTCCCCAGCGTCCAGAGGCACTTCGAAGTGCCCGGCGAGGAGGGGAGGCGAATGGGACAGCAGCATCAAAATTTGATCGGGGGTTCGTGGGTGCAGGCCGACCGCGCCGCGCCGAACATAAACCCCTCGAACCTTAGCGACGTAGTCGGCGATTACGCCCAGGGCGGCGCCGAACAGGTGGCACAGGCCGTTGCTGCAGCGCGGGAGGCTCAGCCCGCATGGCGCAGCGCGACCGCGCAGACCCGCGGCGATCTTCTGGACAAGATCGGGGAGCGGCTCCTCGCGCGCGAAGTCGAATTGGGTACGCTGCTGGCGCGCGAGGAAGGCAAAACTCTCGGCGAAGCCAAAGGCGAGGTTCAACGCGCGGGCCGCATCTTCAAATATTTTGCCGCCGAAGCGCTGCGCGCGAATGGCGATGTGATCCCGTCTGTGCGTCCCAACGTCAGCGTCGAAACGCGGCGCGAGCCGCTCGGCGTTGTGGGACTGATCACGCCGTGGAATTTTCCGATTGCCATACCTGCATGGAAGACGGCTCCGGCGCTCGCGTATGGCAACGCGGTGGTGATGAAACCTGCCGACATCGCTCCCGGCAGTGCCTGGGCCCTCGCGGAGATCATCGCGGAGGCCGGTTGCCCCGCCGGTGTATTCAATCTCGTCATGGGCCGCGGCTCAGTCGTCGGCGAGGCGATGCTGAATAGCGATGGGATCGACGGGATTTCTTTCACGGGATCGCAGACCATCGGCGCCCGGGTGGCGTCCGTGTGCGCCGGACGTTTTCGTCCGTTCCAGTTGGAGATGGGCGGGAAGAATCCCCTCGTGGTATTGGACGATGCGGACCTGGATGCGGCCGTCGAAATTGCGGCGCAAGGCGCGTTCTTCTCGACAGGCCAGCGCTGCACGGCATCGAGCCGGCTGATCGTCACCAAAGGCATCTATAAGGCGTTTGTCGACAAGCTCGCCGCGCGTATTGATAGCCTTGTGGTCGGCGACGCCCTGGATGCGAAGACGAATATCGGACCCGTGGTGAGCGAGGATCAACTGAAGCAGAACCTCTCCTACGTCGAGATCGGCCGCGGTGAAGGCGCGCGTCTCGTGAAAGGTGGAGAACGGCTGAAGGGTGCGACTGAGGGCTATTACATGCGCCCGGCGCTGTTCGCCGACGCGGACAACAAGATGCGCATTTCTCAGGAGGAGATATTCGGCCCAGTGGCTGCCGTTATTCCCGCACACTCGCCGGAAGAGGCGCTCGTGCTGGCCAACGACACGCCGTTCGGTCTTTCCGCCGGAGTGTGCACTACCTCGCTAAAGTATGCGCGCCTGTTCCAAGCGGAACTCAAAAGCGGCATGGTGATGGTCAATCTGCCGACGGCAGGCGTCGAACTCCAGGCGCCTTTTGGTGGATCGAAAGCCTCGAGCTTCGGGCCGCGCGAGCAGGGTGGCGCCCGCGAATTCTTTACCCGGATCAAAACCTCTTACGTGACAGCTTAAAGATATGACTCAGCAGCCGGCCTCCACTCACCCAACCGCGGCGCAGCGCCTTGTTGAAACGCTGGTCGTCAATGGAATCACGCACGTCTTTTGCGTGCCTGGCGAAAGCTATCTCGCCGTCCTCGACGCTCTGTATGACGCGGGCGATAAAATCAAAGTTGTCACGTGCCGCCACGAGGCAGGTGCGGCGAACATGGCCGTGGCTTACGGTAAACTCACAGGCAAGCCGGGCATCTGCATGGTCACGCGCGGTCCCGGCGCGACGCACGGCAGTATCGGCATTCACACGGCCCAACAGGATTCCGTGCCGCTCATCTATTTCATCGGCCAGGTCGCGCGCTCGGATAAGGGGCGTGAGGCGTTCCAGGAAGTGGACTACGGCCAGGCTTTCGGTCCGCTGTGCAAGCTGGCGCTCGAAATTGAAGATCCGGCCCGGACGGTCGAGGTCTGCACGCGCGCTTTCGCGGTGTCTCAGCAGGGACGCAAGGGCGCGGTTGTGATCGCGCTTCCGGAGGATATGCTTTCCGAGCCCGCCGGGCCGCGCCGGCCGGCGCCCGTCACGCTCGCCCACTCGGGACTGGAGCCGGGTTTCCTCGCGGCCGTGACGGCACGCCTGGAGGCGGCGGAGCGCCCTGTTCTCATCCTCGGCGGTACGGGATGGACTTCGGACGCGCTCGGCGCGTTGTCGCAATGGATCGAGCGGCTCGGCATTCCGGTTGCGCTCTCGTTCCGCCGCAAGGATCTGATCGACAACCGCCATCCCTGTTACATCGGCGACCTGGGTTTGGGGCCCAATCCAAAACTCATCCAGCGCGTGAAGTCGGCGGACCTCGTGCTGACGATTGGAGCGCGCCTCGGCGAAAACCCGTCCCAGGCCTACACATTGCTGACGCCGGAAGAGAGCGCTACGAAGCTGGTGCACATCCATCCCGATCCCGAGGAACTCAATCGCGTTTGGCCGGCGTCCTTGGCTGCGGCCTGCGAAACCGCAGGTGCGGCGCATGCGTTGTCAAACACGACCGTCCGGCGTTCATGGGCCAATACACCGTGGTCTACCGAAGGGCGCGCGGAACTGCACGCCTTCCTCGCGCCGGTCCCCGTGACAGGCGCCGTCAATCTGTCGGAAGTCTTCTTGCATCTAGAGAAGGCGCTGCCCGACGCCATCGTCGCCAACGGCGCGGGCAATTACGCGGCGTGGCTTCATCGCTTTTATCGCCATGGAGCTTTCGGCACACAGCTCGCGCCGACCAGCGGCGCGATGGGCTTCGGTTTCCCGGCCGCCGTCGCGGCCAAGATCATGTACCCCGAGCGTCCCGTGGTCGCCGTCGCCGGTGACGGATGCTTCATGATGACGGCGCAAGAGCTGGCGACCGCAGTCCAGTACGGCGCCAATCTGATTGTGATTGTGGTCGACAACGGCTCCTACGGCACAATTCGTATGCATCAGGAGCGCGAGTATCCCACGCGCGTGTCCGCCACGAACTTGAGGAATCCGGACTTCGCGGCGTTTGCGCGCTCTTTCGGCGCTTGGGCGACCACCATTGACCGCACCGATGCGTTCCCGGGCGCGCTCGAGGAAGCCTCGAAAGCTGGAAAGCCCGCGCTCATCCATGTGAAGACCAGCGTCGCGGACATTGCGCCGGGGCGCACCATCAAGGCCTAGGCGCGCACCTGCGATAGCAGCCAGTCGCGGAAGGCGACCAGCGGCGGGTAGTTCGCGCGCTCACGCGGATAGGCCAGGAAGTAGGCTTTGGTGTTCATGATCGACTTGTCGAACAGCGTGACGAGTTCGCCCGCGTCGAGTTCCTGCTGAACGAGCACTTTCGGTACCAGCGCGACGCCCAGTTCCGCAACGGCGGCGCGCAGCACCATGCCGAACACCTCGAACTCCAGCACCTGGCGCGGCTCCACCTCCGACATGCCGACTGTGTCGAAGAAGGTTTTCCACGCCTCGGGCCGCGTCGCCTGAACGAGCAGGGTCGTGTTCGCGAGATCGGCCGGCTTCTTGATTTTCTCGCGCTTGATCAGCTTGGGCGAAGCGACCGCGAAAAGCTCTTCCCCGGTCAGTTTGTGCAGGAAAACACCCGGCCAATGGGGCTCGCCGAAATGAATGGCGGCGTCGAGGTAGTCGCGCTGGAAATCGACCTGGCGGATGTGACTCGAAAAGTTGATCGTGACGCTGCGATGGGCGGCGAAGAAGTCAGGCAGGCGCGGGATCAGCCAACGGGTCCCGAAGGTGGGAAGCATGCCCAGCCGCAGGATGCCGCCCCGAGCGCGAAAGGACATGGCCTGCGCGGTGGCCGAGGCGAACCGGTCGAGAGTCTGGCGGATTTCCTCGGCGTAAAAGGTTCCGGCCTCGGTGAGGACCAGGCGTTGGCGGATACGCTCGAAAAGCGTCACACCTAATTGATCTTCAAGGACTTTTATCTGCCGGCTGATCGCCCCTTGGGTGAGGTTCAGCTCTTCGGCGGCGCGGGTGAAGCTGCTCAGCCGCGCCGAGGCCTCGAATGCCATCAAAGCGGGAAGAGACGGCACGAACCGCCGATTAAGATTTACCTTTGCCGGCTGATCGACCAAAATCTTCCGCCAAATCAAGGGGTTAAATGCAGGTCAGCGTCAATCCGTACTAATTACCTCTGCTCATAGTTTCAATCAATAAAATGATTTGTAGTAACGTTCTCAATTGCTTCTAACTGAAGCTCCAAATGTGTACGGACGCGGTGAGGCTTTCGGCGTCCGGTGGAGTGTACATGAAGCCCCTTCACGACATCCGCGTTGTGGACCTGTCACGCGTTCTAGCGGGACCTTGGTCCAGCCAGATCCTCGCGGATATGGGCGCCGATGTCGTTAAGGTCGAGCGCGCGGGAGAGGGGGACGACACCCGGTCCTGGGGCCCTCCCTTTGTCGAAGGCGTGGACGGCGAAAATCTCAGCGCTACCTATTTTCATTCCGCGAACCGCGGCAAGCGGTCGATCGCGATCGACTTTAACAGCGCCGAAGACCTCGACACCGTCAAACGTCTGATCGCCGACGCCGATATCGTCATCGAAAACTTCAAGGTCGGCGCGCTGAAGAAGTTTGGGCTGGATTACGCAACGTTGAGCGCGCGTCATCCGGGGCTGATCTATTGCTCGATCACCGGCTTCGGTCAGACGGGACCCTATGCGCATCTGCCGGGCTACGATGCGATGATCCAGGCGCTTGGCGGCTACATGGCCGTCACCGGCGAGCCGAACGGCGAGCCGATGAAGGTCGGCGTCGCGGTTGTCGACCTGTTCACCGGCGTCTACGCCACTACCGGCATTCTCGCGGCGCTGCACGCGCGCAAATCGAGCGGCCGCGGCGCTCACGTGGACATGAGCCTTCTCGATGTGCAGGTCGGCGTTCTCGCCAACCAAGCCGCCACATATCTTATTTCGGGACAGCCGGCGCCGCGCCTGGGCAATGCGCACCCGAATCTTGCGCCCTATCAGGTGTTCGCGGCCGCCGACGGTCATCTCATGATCGCTGTGGGCAATGACGGCCAGTTCGGCCGCCTCTGCGATGTGCTCGGGACTGAGGCGTTGGCCTTCGATCCCCTCTACCGCCACAATCCCGACCGGGTGCGTAATCGCGACAGCCTGATCCCGCGCCTCAGCGAAAAAATCGCGGCGTGGAAGAAGTCGGATCTGGTGGCAAAGCTTGAGGGCGCCGGTGTGCCGGTCGGCCCGATCAACACCGTGCCGGAGGTCTTCGCGGATCCGCAGGTGATCGCGCGCGGTATGCGTGTCGACATCGCATCCCCGGCGGCAGCCGGCGGCAGTGTCGCCGGTGTCCGCACCCCGATCATGTTCAACGGCGAGCCTTGTGTTGCGGATCTTCCCGCGCCGGCCCTCGGCGAACATACCGAAGAAGTCAAACAATCCCTCGATGCGCCGGAGCGCAAGAGGGCACGTCTGCGGCTGAGCGTCGGCGCGTAAGCGCCGCGAGCAGCAGGGAGCGCGGGCATGGTGAGAGCGGAGTGGAGGAGAGCGTACGAGCTGACGGCGGCAAGATAATGTCCGCAGATGCTGGCGACGCGCTTCTAGAGGAGGAAGTAGCACGTGAGTCCGGTTTTAGATCGTAAGTTTTGGTTCCGGCGCAAGATGAGCGTTGCGTTGCGCGCGAGCGCGGCAGGACTTTTGTCGCTTGCCGTCATTTCGTGCTCCGATGCCGGCGGCGAGCGAGCCGCGTCTGCTCCGAAATCGGCGGCCAACGTTGTTGCGCCGGGCGACTTTGCCGGCACGCCCGCGCGCGTGCGCCGCATGAGCCCCGAGCAGTATGCGAACACCATCCACTACATCTTCGGCAACGACATTCGCGTCGGCGCCGCCTTGACGCCGCTTCCGCGCACCGACGGTCTTCAGGCTTCGGGCGCCGCATCGGTCGGCATGACCATCGGCGAGATTCAGCAGCTTCAGAGCGCCGCATCCGCTATCGCCGCGCAAATACTCGATAAGGGAAATCCGGGCGAGCGCATTGCGCCGCGCCGCGATTTCATTGTGCCCTGCAAGCCTGCGAACCCCTCCGCCGCGGACGATGTCTGCGCCGCGAAATTCATCAAGCAAACGGGCCGGCTGCTTTATCGCCGCGCGCTTCCCGATGCGACCGTCGCGAGCCTTGTCGCCGATGCGAACCGTGGGGCCACAAATCTGAAAGACTTCTACGCGGGCCTCGGCTCCGTCGTCGAAGGCATGCTGATCGATCCCAACGTGCTCATGATCTCCGACACGACTGAGCCCGACCCGAGGACTCCCGGCAAGCGTCGTCTCGACAGTTATTCCGTGGCCGCTCGCCTCAGCTTCTTCCTTTGGAATGCTGGTCCGGACGAGATGCTGCTGACTGCGGCGGAGAAGGGTGAACTGCAGACCGCGAAGGGCCGCGCCAAGGTCGTGACCGCCATGATGGCGAGCCCGCGCCTCGAACAAGGTGTGCGCGCTTTCTTCGACGACATGTTCGGCTTTGAGGAATTCGTTGGCCTCGCGAAGGACCCCGCGACCTATCCGATGGTCACCGGACAAACCCTGATCGATGCGCGTGAACAGACCCTCCGCACGGTCGTGGATCACCTTCTGACCCGGAGCGAGGACTACCGCGATCTCTACACGACACGCGCCACTTTCATGTCGGCGGCCCTCGCGCCGGTGTATCAAGTGCAGCCGTCGCTGGGGTGGGTGCCCTATGAGTTCCCCGCCGACAGTCCGCGCGTCGGACTCCTCTCACAGGTCAGCTTCCTGGCTTTGCATTCGCACCCGGCCCGCAGTTCGGCGACGAAACGCGGCAAGGCGCTGCGTGAACTGCTGTTGTGCCAAAAGGTCCCGGCGCCGCCCGCGAACGTCGATTTCTCGGCGGTGGAAAACCCCGACGCCCGTCTCCGCACGGCGCGCGAACGCTTGAATTTCCATAGCCAAAACCCGGTGTGTGCCGGCTGCCACAAGATCACGGACCCGATGGGCTTGGCGCTTGAGCAGTTCGACGGCGCGGGACGCTACCGCGCGTCCGAAAAGGGCGTGAAGCTCGATGTGTCCGGAACCTTGGACGGCAAGCCGTTCACCGACGTGGCCGGACTTGGTCAGGCCCTGCACGATCACCCGGCGCTGCCGGGATGCCTCGTGCGTCGCATGTACAGCTACGGAACCGGCGGCCCGCTCTCGCGCGCCGACGATCCCGCGATCAAGGCGCTCTCGGGCGCCTTCGCGCAAACCGGCTACAAAGTCCCGGATCTGATGCGCATGATCGCGACCAGCGAAGCATTCTTGGATGTTGTTGAACCCAATCCGTCGCCGGCGCGGACCGCTGGCTTGACGTCGCAATCCGACGTGAAAGTGAACTGAGGAGGCACCTATGGCATCATTGCAAGATCTGTCCCGTCGCCGCGTTCTGCGCGGGCTCCTGGGTGGCGGCGCCGTCACCGTCGGCCTGCCGCTGCTGAATGTGTTCCTGAACGGGAACGGCACCGCGATGGCCGACGGCGCGCCGCTGCCGGTCCGCTTCGGCACGTGGTCGTGGGGCCTTGGCCTCAACAAGCAGGTGTTCGTGCCCAAAAAGACCGGCGCGAACTTCGACCTGCCGGAGGAGATCGCGGCCCTCAAGGATGTGCAGAAACACATCAACCTGTTCACGAACTTCGACGGGTTCAAGGACGCCAATCCAAACCTTTGCCACAAGACCGGTTGGGTGATCATGCGATCCGGCGCGGCTCCGGCGACTCAGCAGGATCTTCCCGGTCAGAGCATCGATATCACCATCGCAAAGGAAATCGCGGGTCCGACGCGGTTCCAGACGCTGACTGCGACGTCCACCGGCAACGTGCGTGACTCGTTCAGCTATGAAAGCGCGACCTCCATCAACCCTGCGGAAGTCTCGCCGCTTCTGTTCTACGCCAAGCTGTTCGGCGAAGATTTCCAAAATCCCAACGCGCCGGAATTCAAGCCGAGCCCGCGCGTGATGGTGCGCAAAGGCGTACTCTCGGGCGTCATGGACCGCACCAACGATCTCACCAAGAAGATCGGTTCCGAGGACAAGGCGCGCCTCGATCAGTACTTCACCGGCTTGCGTGAGTTGGAACGTCAATTCGATCTCGCGTTGACCAAGCCGGAGCCTCGCGCGGCCTGCGTCGTGAACCCCGGCCCCAAGGAAGAAATTCCGGCCGGTCTCGACTACAGCCTCGTCGGCGAGCGGCACAAGATGATGACGGATCTCCTCGTCATGGCGCTCGCCTGCGACCAGAGCCGTGTCTACAACCTCAGCTACGCCGCCGCCTTCTCCGGCACGATCAAACCGGGCTACGAGAAGCCGCACCACACGGCGACCCATGAAGAACCGCTGGATCCGGTGCTGGGCTATCAGGTGAATTGCTCGTGGTTCATCCGCCGCCAGATGGAGGCGTGGGCCTATCACGTGAAGGCGTTCGCCGATTTCAAGGAAGGCGACGGCTCGCTGATCGACAACATGCTGATCTATGCTACGACCGACCAGTCGCTGGCCCGCCTGCATCAGATCGACGGTCTGCCGATGTTCCTGGCTGGCCGCGCCGGCGGAAAGATCAAGACCGGGATCCACGTCGACGGCAATCACGAGGCCGCGACGCGGGTTGGTTACACTGCGATGAAGGTGTTCGGTCTCGATATCCCGCACTGGGGCGAGCAGTCGAACAGAACGTCCAAGGAAGTCGGCGAGGTTCTCGCTTAAGGCCGTGCGCTTCCCGCGAGGGAGGCGCACCAACTGCTCTGAAGGACTTACGTGATGCGGTATCTTTTTCCACTCGTTGGCGCTCTTGCTCTGATGGCGGCCCCGGCGGCTTTCGCCGCCTCGTCCGCCGTCACCGCGCAAGGCGGAATCAAGACCGAGACCTGGGTCAACGAGCCAATGCCCGCAGGCTTCAGCATTCAAGCCACGGAACTCGAAGGACCCGTTTTCGCGGATGCGCGCGGGCGGACCCTTTACCGTTGGCCGTACGACACGATGCGCGTCGGCACGACCGGCGACGGAGATAATTCCTCGGCGTGTGACGACGTTGTGACGACGAAGACCGCCGGAATGATGGCCCCATACCCACCTGGCCTCGACCTGCCGGAATTGGAAAGCCGCAAGTCCTGCGCCCAGGTGTGGCCGCCTGTGCTGGCCAAGGATGGCGACAAGGATGTCGGCAATTTCACGATCTTCACCCGCAAAGACGGACGCCGTCAGTGGGCGTACGATAAGCATGCGCTGTACACCTCGGACCTCGATCAACAGCCCGGCGATACCCTCGGAGCACGCACGAACGGTAACGGCGGCGATGGGCCTGCGGAACGCCGCACAGTCGGTCCCGCCGCCGCGGTCCCGCCGGCATTCTCCGTGGAAACCACCCGCCGCGGACGCCTCGTCACGACCGAAGCCAAGTTCTCTGTGTATGTCTCCGACAACGATGGCGCCGAGAAATCCAATTGCGTCGGCGCGTGCGCGCGCGACTGGGTGCCGATGATTGCGGGCGCGACCGCGCAGCCCCGGGGCGAATGGACGATTTTCGAAAGAGCCCCGGGCGTTCGCCAGTGGGCCTTCCGCAAGAAGCCGGTCTATACCCGTGCGAAGGATGTGGACACCATGAGCCAGCAGGGCAGCGACGAGCCGGGCTGGCACAATGTGTACATGCAGATCGCACCGCTGCCGCCGAAAGGCTTCAGCTTCGCCAATAATGAAGTGGGTGAGGCGATCATCAGCCCCCAAGGCAAAACGGTCTACATCTACAATTGCGGCGACGATTCAAAGGATCAACTCGCGTGCGATTTTCCTGCGGCTCCGCAGGTTTATCGTCTGGCGGTCTGTGGCGGCGGCAATGTTGAGCGTTGCCTCAAGCGGTGGCCGTATATTCCCGCGGCGGCGGACGCCGTGAGCGGCAGCCGTTCGTGGAGCGTGATGTGGATCAATCCCAAGACCGGTCGTGAAGCCGCGAAGGGCGCCGAAGGCGCGATCAGCGTCTGGGCGTTCCGTCAACGTCCCGTCTACACGTTCGAAGGCGACAAGGAACCCGGCGACATCAACGGCAACCGGACCGGTGAGTTCAACGGCCGCCGCAACGGGTTCCACGCGTTCCTCGTGCGCGACGACTTTTTCGATAACGCCAACTAAGCCCGACTAGGGAGACGACGATGAAAACTCTTCTGCAGGCGACCTTAGGCGCGGCCCTCGCGCTGGGCATGGGAATAGTACCGGCGGCGGCGCAGGACACGCCCGCGTCCGGATTGCGCAATCGCACGATCGCCTACGCACTTTCGGGCGGACATTGGGCGATCCACCAAACGCCGGACGGCAAGGCCGAGTGCCCGCAGGGCGTAAATCCGACCGGCCCGCGCGAAAGCTTCAAGGCCCTGTATCCGAACCTCGGTCCCGTCGGCGAGACCCAGCTGGCGCGCGAAGCCGCGGCGCAGTTCCCGATGGACAAGGACGAGCCGTTCACCTTCAACGAAGCCGGCGGCAAAGTCGGCCTAGGCTTGAACCTCGACGGCAAGGTCGACGCCAACGATTTCACGAGCCCCGACGGAAAAGTCACCGGGATCGACAACCAGCTCTTCCGGGTGTTGGGATGCGTGAGATTCTTCCGCGGTCCGGACGGCATCGGCTACCACTTCACGGACGTCTATCTACGCCAGAACAACTTCAACCGCGCGCTGATCGAGCTGACCAACGTCGACAGCCTGACAAACGACCCCGATGTCGATGTCTCGGTTTATCGCGGCATGGACTCGCTGATGACCGACGCGACCGGCGCGAAGCTCATCCCCGGTGGGCTGCAGCGCATTGATACGAAGTTCGGCAAGCGTTACGAATCACACTTCAAGGGCAAGATTGTCGATGGCGTCCTGATCTCGGAGCCGACGGATCTCTACTGGCCGTTCGCCTGGTTCGGCGGTCAGCCGGGCACGCAGCGGTGGCTGCAGGTGCGCTTCCAGATGAATTTGACGGAAGAGGGCGCCCGCGGTCTCGTGGCCGGCTATACCCCTGTCGACACCTGGTACTACGGCCTCATCCGTGGCCGCTCGCAGTATCATCTTGGGACCGGGACCGCGTCCTCGCCCTTGATTTATCAAGCGATGCGCCGGCTTGCCGACGGCTATCCGAACGAGAAGGGTGAGATGACGGCGATCTCGTTCGCCTTCGATCTTCCGATGGTGCAGGTCTTTATCGAGCGGCCGAACAAGGCCGTGGCCAGCGCCGGAAGCGACGGCCAGAAAAGTGACCGCGCCCCGTCACGCGAATAGCGTCACAATCGAACGGAATTCAAAGGGATGCACTCCGGTGCATCCCTTTTTTGTTGTTTATGAGACCGGTTCAACTGCCTATCTTTGCAATCACTCCGGCTCATTAGCCAATAACCAATCATCATTTTGAGTGACTGGGGCGGATTGGCGATAGTGGGCGATCACTTTACTAGGACACCGTTTCGATGAATTCCGCTTTGAAGACCGCTAAGGAAGCTCCGGATCTTTCCAAATTCACATGGGACGATCCGTTCCTCATCGAGGATCAGCTCACGGATGAGGAGCGCATGATCCGCGATACGGCGCGGGCCTATGCTCAGAAGAGCCTGCAGCCCCGTGTAATCGCGGCCTTCCGTAACGAAGAAACCGATCCGGCGATCTTCCGCGAGATGGGCGAACTCGGGCTGCTCGGCACGACGATCCCGGAAGCTTACGGCGGCGCCGGTGTCGGGTATGTGGCCTATGGCCTCGTGGCGCGCGAGGTTGAACGCGTCGATAGCGGATACCGCTCGATGATGAGCGTCCAGTCCTCGCTGGTGATGTATCCAATCTATGCCTACGGTAGCGAGACGCAGCGTCTGAAATATTTGCCGAAACTCGCCAGCGGCGAGTGGATCGGCTGCTTCGGACTCACCGAGCCCGACGCGGGGAGCGATCCCGGCAGCATGAAGACGCGCGCGGAAAAAACCGCCGACGGCTATAAGCTGACCGGCAGCAAGATGTGGATCTCGAACAGTCCCATCGCCGACGTGTTTGTCGTATGGGCGAAGTCGGAAGCGCACGGGGGGCGTATCCGCGGCTTTATTCTCGATAAGGGCCTGAAGGGTCTCAGCGCGCCGAAGATCCACGGCAAGCTGTCCCTGCGCGCGTCCATCACCGGCGAAATCGTGATGGACGGCGTTGAGGTGGGGGAAGACGCGCTGCTTCCGAATGTGGAAGGCCTCAAGGGTCCCTTCGGCTGCCTCAACCGTGCCCGCTACGGGATCTCCTGGGGCGCAATGGGCGCCGCGGAGTTCTGCTGGCACGCGGCGCGCCAGTACGGTCTTGACCGCAAACAGTTCGGACGGCCCCTTGCGCAGACCCAGCTGTTCCAAAAGAAGCTGGCGGACATGCAGACCGAGATCACATTGGGACTTCAGGCCAGCTTGCGTGTCGGCCGTTTGATGGAAGAGGGGCGCGCGGCGCCCGAGATGATCAGCATCATCAAGCGCAACAATTGCGGTAAGGCCCTTGTGATCGCGCGCGATGCCCGCGACATGCACGGCGGGAACGGGATTTCCGAGGAATTCCAGGTGATGCGCCACATGTGCAATCTGGAAACCGTGAACACCTACGAAGGCGCGCACGATGTGCATGCCCTGATCCTAGGCCGCGCGCAAACAGGCTTGCAGGCCTTTTTCTAGGGCATTCGACCGGCCGGCCCTAGGGGCGGCCGGTCCACGCCACCCAACACATTTTCTAAAGCGGCCCGCCCGCGATTAAGGATTGTGCGTGCAGTGCACAATACGTACGGGGTCGCGTTTGTTGTTGGCTGTGTCCTTTTTGCCAAGCACGATTATGACCGGGCCGAATAACCGCATTACAAAGAATAGCTGTCTCGCAAATGAGGTGAGCCCGTACTGTCTATAGCTGTCGCACGGTGGAGAGGCTGTGCGGCAGAGCATCTTCATTACCTTTGGGGGGGAAATCATTATGAAAACGTCCGGACTCCGTCTCGCTGCACTGGCGTCAACATCGTCGGTCGCTCTCGTTGCAGGCGCGCTCTTGTCCGCACCGGCGTACGCTCAAACGCAAAGCGCCCAAGCTCCCACATTGGACGAAATCGTCGTGACGGGATCGCGCGTTATCCGCGACGGCTACGAGGCTCCCACGCCCGTGTCCGTGCTGGGCGCCGACGAACTCAATGCGATGAACGATGCGAACATCGCGGACTCAGTCAATAAACTGCCGGCTTTCGCAAACTCGCAGACGCAGCGGACCGGCGCGGTCAACCTCTCGAGCGGCGCGGCGGGGGTCAACATCCTGAACCTGCGCGGCATGGGCGGACACCGCGTGCTGATCCTTCTCGACGGCAAGCGCGTCATCAACTCGTCGCTTAGCTCAAGTTACACCGGCGGCGACACCAACACGATGCCGCAAGGCCTGATCTCCCGCGTCGATGTGGTGACTGGGGGCGCTTCGGCCGCCTACGGCTCGGACGCGCTCTCGGGCGTTGTAAACTTCGTGCTCGACAAGGAGTTCACCGGACTGAAGGGTGAAGTGCAAAGCGGGATCTCGACCTACGGCGATGATCCGAACGCCCAGGTCAACCTGTCCTACGGCACGCCTTTCGCTGGCGGTCGCGGTCACGTGCTGCTGTTTGGCGAATACGCATGGAACAAGGGTCTCAAAGGCGCCTACCGTCCTTGGAACGATAAAGGCGGTGTGGTCCTCTCAAATCCGGCCCGCACGGCGACAAACGGACTGCCGGCCTTCCTTGCGCAGGACCGTGTCGGCGTTAACAACGCCATGCCGGGCGGCCTGATCACGCGCGGCCCGCTGAAGGGGCTCTACTTCGGCCCCGGTGGTTCGGTGAATCAATTCACTTACGGTCTAGTGTCCAGCAGCAACCTGATGCAGGACGGCGACTGGAAAATCTCCCGCATCGACCAAGGCGTCGACCTTGATCCGCGCGCGGTCCGTGAAAACGTGTTCTCGCGGATCAGCTACGACGTTGCAGATAACTTCCGCGTTTTCGGCGAATTGCACTGGGCCTATGCGCACGCGGAGAATACCAACAACGTGAACCGCCTCTTCGATCAGGTCACGATCCTCACCGGCAATCCGTTCATCCCGGCGTCGGTCCAAGACCGTATGACGGCCCTCGGCTTGACGTCGATCGTTCTGGGAACGAGTTCGTTTGATGTCGGCCGTTTCTACGCCGACAACAGCCGCAACGTGCGCCGTTGGTCGGTCGGCGCGGACGGTAGCTTCAATGCGTTCAATACAGAGTGGACCTGGGACGCATATTATCAGTTTACGCAGCAGGGACTTTCGTCGCGCGTGCGTAATTCAGGGTACACCCCGCACATCGCCCTTGCGACCGACGCAGTGCGCAGCCCGACGACGGGTGCAATTGTATGTCGCTCTACCCTCACGAACCCGAACAATGGCTGTGTACCATTCAATTTCTTCGGGGTCGGCGTGAACTCCAAGGCGGCCATCGAATACTTTGTGGGCAGCGCCTATCGCTATGACACGATGCGCCAGAAGATCGGCGCTGTGACATTGAACGGCGAGCCGCTCGACACCTGGGCAGGTCCGGTATCGCTGGCGGTGGGTATGGAACATCGTGTCGAGCAGGTTAATGGTCTCAACTCCGCCGACGATCAGGCGGGCAACTTCTTAGCCGGTAACTTCAAACTGAATATCGGTAAGTTCAACGTCACCGAAGGCTTCGCGGAAACCGTTGTGCCGCTTGCAAAAGACGAAGCCTGGGCACGCTCGCTTGACTTGTCGGCCGCGATCCGTGCAACGGATTACTCCTCGTCAGGCTACGTCACGACGTGGAAAGTCGGTGCGACGTGGCAAGTGGTCGATGATTTGCGCTTCCGCGTGACCCGTTCGCGCGACATTCGTGCCGCCAACCTCGGCGAACTTTATGCCGGCGGTACGGCGGCAGGCGCGGCAACCTTCTTTGACCCATTCACCAACACACAGGTGCCGCAGGCCTTCTCGCTGAGTTCGGGCAATCCGACTCTCAAACCCGAGCGCGCCGACACGACGGGGGTGGGCGTGGTGCTCACGCCGACATTCCTGGACGGCTTCGCCGCGTCAGTCGACTATTACAACATCGACGTGAAAGGCGCGGTCGTGCAGCCGAATGGGCAGTCGATCATCGACGGCTGCTTCGCCGGGAACACGGTACTGTGCCCAAGCATCCTGCGTAAAAACGGCGCTATCGATACGGTCGTCGTATCGCCGCAAAATATCGCGTCCCAGGTTGTCCGCGGCATCGATATCGAGTCCAGCTATCGTATTCCGCTGGCCGATCTGATTGACTCTTGGGATGGCGATCTCGCCTTCCGCGCCCTCGCCACATACGTCCTGAAGGTCACATCCTTCAATCCGACGCTGTCCGCGAACCAGTTCGTCGACGGCCGTGGTGTGTTGGGCGGTTTCGCGGTTTCCGGTTACTCCGGTCTCACGGCGCCGCGATACAAGATCAACATGTCAGTACGTTACAGCAATGACGTGTCGTCCTTGACGCTCGGCGTTCGCCAGACCTCAAGCGGCGTCTACAACAACGCCTTCACCCAGTGCGTCACCGGGTGCCCCGCGAATGACGCGCGCACGATCGACAATAACCACATCGCGCCGGATACGGTTGTCGACCTCGGTATGACCTATAAGCCGATGCCGGACGCGAGCGTGGATACCGAGTTGTTCCTCAGCATCAACAATCTGCTGAACAGCCCGCCGCCGTTCATCGCCGGTAATAATAGCGGCTCGTATTATTCGGGTCAGAACGTCCGCGATTACGACACGGTCGGCCGCTTCTTCACGGCGGGTATCCGCTTCAAGATGTAAGCTTTTCGCGATCCTTCGCTTTAGGGCCCCTTCCGCACTGCGGGAGGGGCCTTTTTGTTACGGGCGCGAGTGACGCGGG
This sequence comes from Rhodospirillaceae bacterium, assembly GCA_041905525.1. Lineage (GTDB taxonomy): Bacteria > Pseudomonadota > Alphaproteobacteria > Rhodospirillales > Rhodospirillaceae > SHVO01. Next base: position 23,255 of record JAYRKY010000023.1, on the reverse strand, counting down.
CTCATATATCCCTTCGCCAAAATCGCTTGTCGGTACTTGGGGTGTGACGGATGCTATCGGCTTGGCATGCTGACGGATTGAAGTTGGGAAGGCCGGTGCGTGCCAAATGCTTCGGGAGGAAGCAGGTGAGAAATTTAGTCCGGCGTTTCGGAACATCTCTGTGTGGACCGGCGGTCGCCCGTGCAGTCGCAGGTTTGTTGTTTCTGGGGGCCGTGGGACTTCAAGCTCCCGCCGCCCTGGGCGCCAAACCGTCCAAGGCCACACCGACCTATGCGTCCGAGCGGCACTTTCGCCTTCTCACGACGGCACAATACGTCAACACGCTTACCTATCTGTTTGGCGACGACATCAAGGTCGACGCTCAGTTCGCCCCGCTACGCCGGATCGACGGACTGCTGGCGCTCAATGCTTCGACGGCGGGCCTGACCGACACGCAACTCGAGGCCTACCAGAAGATTGCGGCTCTTGTGGCGGCGCAGGTGATGGCTCCCGAGCGGCGTGCGCTTTTGGTGCCATGCATGCCAAAGGATGCCGCCGCAGCCGATCGCGCTTGCGCGACGAAATTTATCTCGGAAATCAGTCGGCGGCTTTATCGTCGCGGCCTCGGTGAGCAAAGGATATCCGAGATTGTCGACGAGGCGGACAAAGGGGCCGTGGCTCTCAAGGACTTTTACTTGGGTCTGGAGAGCGCGCTCGAAGGCATGCTTGTCAGTCCCAACGTTCTGTTCCTCGCGGAACGCGCCATCCCCGACCCGCAAGACCCTCGGCGGCTTCGCCTGGACGACTCTTCCCTTGCCTCGCGCCTGAGTCTCTTTTTATGGAACGCCGCGCCGGACGACATGCTGCTGTCGGCGGTTGAGCGTGGCGATCTTCGCTCGAAGCGCGGCCTGGAGCGGGTGGTGGATCGCATGCTCGCAAGTCCGCGTCTCGAATATGGGGTGCGCGCCTTTTTTGACGACATGTATGGCTTTGACGCCTTTACCGGTCTTGCGAAGGATGCCGCGGTCTATCCGGGTTTCACCGGACTTGCCGCTTCGGATGCACGCGAACAGACCTTGCGGACGATTGTCGAGCACGTAGTGGTGAAGAACCGCGACTATCGGGATTTGTTCACCACGCGCGATACATTCATGTCGCCTGCGCTCGCCGTGATCTACGGCGCGGTCGCCGGCCCGAAGTGGGAGCCCTATACTTTTGGGCCGGAAAGCCCGCGTGCGGGAATCCTCACGCATATCAGTTTCCTCGCACTTCATTCCCATCCGGGGCGCAGCTCCGCGACCCTGCGTGGCAAAGCGCTGCGCGAACTCCTGCTTTGCCAGAAAGTACCAACGCCACCCGCCAACGTGGATTTTTCAGCCCTTGAGAACCCGCGTCCGGGCTTGCGCACCGCGCGCGACCGGGTCGGAGAACATCTTGCCAATCCCGTATGCGCCGGATGTCACAAGATCACCGATCCGATTGGCCTGGCGCTCGAGAACTTCGATGGCGCCGGCCAGTATCGCGCCACCGAGAAAGGCGCGGTGATCGATGCGAGCGGCACCCTCGACGGGGTGACGTTCAAGGATATCGCGGGGCTCGGCCACGCTTTGCACGACCATCCAGCGCTGGCGCCCTGCCTGGTCCGTCGGGTTTACAGCTATGGCACCGGCGGCGCGGCATCGCCCGACGACCGAACGGCTCTGAGTGCGCTGGAAGGCGACTTCGCAAAGGATGGGTATCGCGTGAAGGATCTCTTGCGCAGGATCGCGCTGAGCGAGGGATTCCGAATGGTGCGGGAGAACGGCGGCCAAGCTGCGGCAGCGGCGTGGCAGACACCGTAGTTCAGGGAGGAAGTTCATGCCCACAGTCAACAGGCGTCGCGTCCTTCGAGGTCTCCTCAATGGAGGTGCGGTCACGCTGGCATTGCCTCTGCTGAATTGTTTTCTGAACGGTAACGGGACTGCACTGGCCGATGGCAAACCCATGCCGCTGCGTTTCGGGACCTGGTACTGGCAGTTGGGCATGGCGAAGTCCGTGTTTGTTCCAAAGACATATGGAACGGCTTGGGACCTTCCCGAGGAGATCGCCAGCTTCGCGCCAATCCAAAAGCACATGAATCTGCTGACGAACTACACGGCGTTTCGGGACAATGCACAGAACCTCTGTCACTACACCGGCTGGGCAATCTCAATTTCCGGCATCGCGCCGATGCAGCAGGGTGGCAATGCGCCGGGCGAGACCGTTGATGTGACGATCGCCAATCAAGTCAGCCGCACGCGGCGGTTTCGGCTGCTCAACGCGAACGCCTCCGGAGATGCGAGGGGAACGCACTCCTACGAGAATGCCACCACACCGAATCCCTCGGAAGCCTCTCCCGTCGCTTTCTATACGCGCCTCTTCGGCCCCGATTTCCAAGACCCCAACGCGCCGAGTTTCACGCCGAACCCTCGCATCATGGTTCGCAAGAGCGTCTTGTCCGGAGTCATGAGTGAGATCAACGATCTCAATCAGGCTCTTGGCGCGGAAGATCGCGCACGCCTAGATCAATATGTTTCCGGCGTCCGTCACCTCGAACGGCAGTTCGATCAGCAGCTGACCAAACCGGAGCCCATTGCCGCCTGCCGCAAAGCAACCGCCGTGAAGCAGGATCCGCCGACCGGAAATGAGTCAAATCTCGTCACCGAGCGCCACAAGCTGTTGACGGACTTGATGGTGATGGCCGTCGCCTGCGATCAGACGCGTGTTTTCAATCTGGCGTACGATTTTGGCAATACGACCAAGGCCGGCTATGAAAAACCGCACCACACAACCACCCATGAAGAGGCGGTCGACGAAAAGCTCGGGTATCAGCCGACCTGCTCATGGTTTACACGCCGCCAAATGGAGCAGTGGGTCTACTTCGTTCAGGCTTTTGCGAATTTCAAGGAAGGCGGCGGTAGCCTGCTCGACAATATGTTCGTGATGGCCCACTCCGATCACGGTTGGGCGAGGACGCATACCCTCGACGGTATGGCGATGTTTACGGCGGGTCGCGCGGGCGGAAAAGTGAAGACCGGATTGCACATCGACGGCAAGGGCACCGCTGTGACGCGCCTCGGATATACGTCCATGCGCATCATGGGCGTGGAGAAAGATTCATGGGGAACGAACAGCAATAAGACGTCGCAAGAGATTGGCGAGCTTTTGGTGTAGGGATGACTGTGGTCGCGCGTCTTACCCTTGCTGCGGCGGTGCTCGGTACGCTCCTTCTGAGGGGTGCGGTCGCTTTCGGCGCATCTGCGGCAGAGGCTTACGTACCGGAGCCGATGCCGCCTGGCGTGCGTGTGATCCCGACCGAAGCCGACGGCAATGTTTTCGCGGATGCTTCCGGCCACACTCTTTACATTTGGCCGCAGCACGAGCAGCGGAATGGCAATGCCGGCGAGGAGAAAGGCAAGCCGTTGTGCGATGACACTGTGGCCCGTGAAACCATGGGATGGATGAGCCCTTATCCGCCCGGACTCGAACTTCCCGATCTCGACACGCGGCCAACCTGCGCGCAGGTGTGGCCGCCGTTTATGGCGCAGGCCGGCGCAACGCCCACAGGCAAGTGGACTGTGATCGAGCGCTCGGGTGACGCGAAACAGTGGGCTTATGACGGCATGGCCGTGTACACCTCTGTTTTGGACCGAGAGCCCGGGGATGTTTTGGGCGGTCATACACGCCTGGTGCGCAGCGACGGCGCTTCGATCCGCGTACCGATAGGGCCTTTACCCAACGTTCCGTCGCAATTCGCCGTCGTCAGCGTCGCGACGGGCCGTCTCGTTACTCTGAGATCCGGCTTCTCCGTCTACACCTGGGATCGGGACGGTTCCAACAAGTCAAATTGCACCGGCACCTGTCTGCAGCAATGGTCTCCCGTGCTGGCGCCGGATTATGCGCATCCAGACGGCGAGTGGTCGATCTTTGCGCGTGCTCCGGGCATCAAACAGTGGGCTTTCCGCGGCAAGCCCGTTTACGCACACAATTCGGACTGGAAGGCGCGGAGCATGGACGGCGCCGACGAAACGGGGTGGCACAACGTCTACACCAAGGGGCAGCCGGATCCGCCGCGCGGATTCTTTACGACGCAAGATTCCCGCTCCGGCGAAGTCCTGGCCGATGCCCGCGGGATGACAGTGTACATCTATTACTGCGGTGAAGACTCACTTCACCAATTGGCGTGCGATCATCCCGATGCGCCCCAAATTTATCGCTTTGCGATTTGCGGCCGAAAATTCGACCCGGCCGATTGTGTTAAAACGTTCCCCTACGTCATCGCGCCCGAAAACGCGAAGAGCGGAAGCCGCATCTGGAGCACGATGTACATTGATCCGGCCAGTGGAAGAAAATCGCACGCAGGCGCCGGAGGCGCTTTGCAAGTCTGGGCCTATCGCGGCAGGCCGATTTATACGTTCGCCGGCGACAAGCAGCCGGGCGACATCAACGGCGATGGGTGGGGCGAGGCGACGGGTAAGCGGAACGGCTTCAAGGCCTTCTGGCTCCGCGACGCCTTCCGTTCTCAGTCCGAATAGAGGAGACACAACATGCTCGCCTCGAAGTTCGTCTACTCGTTTTCCATCGTGCTGATGGCGGGCATGTGCAGCGCGGCGGTGGCCGACGAAGCCCCGGCGGGACGCCGCATTGCCTATGCGCTCACGGACTACGCCTGGGAGGTTTATCAAACGCCCGATGGCAAAGCTGAATGTCCCAACGGCTTTAACGACGGGCCCAGAGAGCAATTCACCGCGCTATTCCCCGAGGACGGGACGAAGCGCAAGCTGGTCGATACGCAGCTTCTCAGGGAAAACCAAACGTGGCGGCCGGATACATCGCCTGACGCATTCCCGTTCCGCCAAGCGATCGGCACCATCGCCTACGGTCTAAATCTTGATGGCAAGGTCGACCCCGACGACTTTACGAGTCCTGAGGGAGAGAAGGGGGTGGATAACCAGCTCCACCGCGCGATCGGCTGCATCGGCAATTTCCGCGGAACCGCCGGCACGCTCTACCAATTCACGAGCAAATATCTTCAGCAGTTTGTCTACGACCGTGTCGTTATCGAGATCACCGATGTCGACAGCCTCGTGAACGATGACGACGTGACGCTCACCAGCTATCGCGGCAGTGAAGATCTTATGACCGACGCGACCGGAAATGGGTTCTTCCCGGGCGGCACGCAGACGGTCGATAAGCGATGGGGCAAGTCGTTCATCCACACCTTCAAGGGAAAGATTGTTGGGGGCACGCTGATTACAGAGCCCGGCGACTTTACCTTCCCGTCCACGGCCGGTTTCGAGGACACGTCTATCCACGAAATGCGTGCGGTACGTTTTCGGCTGGCTCTTACTCCGGAAAGAGCCCAGGGCCTCTGGGCCGGATATGTCGACGTGGAAGCGTTCCACCTGATGCATAACAAGGCGCGCTCCACCCATCTGCTCAGTTACGGCCAGCAGTCCTCAATCTCGCTCTATAAAGCGCTCCGTCGCTTGGCGGACGCATACCCCGATCCGAAAACTGGGGAGAATACGGCGATCAGTTCCGCAATCGTCGCCAAGTTCGTTCAGGTGCACTTGCGGCACCCGCCTCAGGAGAACTCGATGGATCTGCGAAAGCAGGGTGAGCCGCCGCGCGACGCATCGGCCCAATCGCGTCAGTAAGAAGATCTTACGGGGCGCCTCCTTTGGACCACCCCGCAAGGCTCAAAAATCAATTATTTCATAGGCTTAATGGAGTGTTCCTGTGATGAATGACGGCGCGGCGGAAACGCGGGCGCGTCCACGCAGCCGTGTATTTTTGGGCACACACGGGCGTTAAACCGCGAAAAATAGGGCCAAAATCCCTCGTGATAGGGTGAATCCAAGCGGCAATTAAGATACACGTTCCGTCGCTAACAGCCGCCCAAGAGCGGCTGGTCTACAACCGGGGGGTCCCTGCGATGAGAATGGTAAGCGCTTCCGCGCGCGCGAAGAATTTTGGCATCAAACACACGCTCAGCCTGACGCCGCTGATGATGGCGCTCCTCGGTGCGGGTGCCGTACAGGCCCAGCAAACGGCGCAGTCGTCTGCGACCGGCGTTGAAGAGATCGTGGTCACGGGATCGCGCATCGTCCGCGACGGCTACGAAGCGCCCACCCCCGTCTCCGTCATCGGCGTCGAGCAGATGCAGAACCAGGCGACCTCGAACCTCGCCGATTACGTGAACACTTTGCCGAGCCTAGCCGCCAGCGCCACGCCGCAGTCCGGCGCCGCGACGGTGACCAGCGGCCGCGCCGCCATCAACGCTCTCAATCTGCGCGGCCTTGGCACGGAGCGCACCCTTACGCTGTTGGATGGTAAGCGCGTCGTCGGCGGCATCATCACCGGCGTAGCAGACGTTTCGGAATTCCCGCAGCAGCTGATCAGCCGGGTCGATGTTGTCACGGGCGGCGCATCGTCCGCCTACGGCTCCGACGCCGTGTCGGGTGTCGTGAACTTCGTGCTCGATAAGACCTACACCGGCGTGAAGGGCGAAGTCTCCGGCGGGATCACCGATTACGGCGACAACCCGAACTACAAGATCACGCTGACGGCCGGCACCGGGTTCGCCAACGAACGCGGACACTTCCTGCTCAGCGGCGAGAAGGCGCACGATGATGGCATTCTCGTGCCGGACCGTGAATGGAACCGCACCGGCACGTCCTATCTGACCAATCCTGCGTACACGCCGACCAACGGTCAGCCGCAGCTGATTCGCCGCTCGCAGACCGGCCTCGCGGTGGCAACGCTCGGCGGCCAGATCGCGGCCGGCCCACTCAAAGGCATCGCTTTCGGCCCCGGCGGCAATCCATACAGCGTCGTCTTCGGGCCGCTGATTTCGACCCCGATGATGCAGGGCGGCTCGTGGGAGTCAGCGACGCATAAGCACATCTTCGGCACGGCGCTGATTCCGCGTCAGGAGCGCGAGAATGTGTTCACCTACGCCGCCTACGATCTCAACGACACCTGGAAGGTGTTCGGTGAGGCGTCATGGGCGCATATGAACTCTGAATCGCGCAGCACGCCGGTGTTCTACCCGGGCAACCTGACGATGCGTGCGGACAACGCTTTCCTTCCGGCCTCCGTCGCGCAAGCCGCGCAGACAGCGGGTATCACCAGCTTTGCGTTCGGCACGATGAACGGCGACATGGGCGCGCAGCAGCCGCTTTATGACCGCCGAATTCTCCGCTTCATGGCGGGCATCGAAGGCAGCTTCACCGCCGCCGATACCGAATGGTCCTTTGATGCGCATGCCTCGTCGGGCCTGAACATGAGCACGACGAGATCGGGCAACACGATCAACGTTCCGCGCTATATGGCCGCAATCGACGCGGTTCGCGATCCCGCGACGGGCGCGATTGCCTGTCGCGTGAATACCGATACCAATCCCGCGAATGACGTCCCCGGCTGCGTGCCGTTCAATCTGTTCGGCCGCGGCGTGGCCAGCGAGGCGGCCAAGAAGTTCGTGCGCGCCGACCCCGATAACATCATCCGCCTGAAGCAGCAGGTGCTGGCCTTCAACGTCAGCGGCGAGCCGTTCTCGACTTGGGCAGGCCCCGTGGCCGTCGCTTTCGGCGCTGAACACCGCGAGGAGAGCACGCGTCAGGCCGCCGACCCCGGAGTGTTCAACACCAGCCTCTACTTCTTCCAGGTCGGTATTCCGTTCTCGGGCAAGTACACCGTGAACGAAGCCTACCTCGAAGCGGCGGTACCGCTCGCGAAGGACGAAGCATGGGCCAAGTCGTTTGAACTGAACGGCGCGGTGCGCGCCACCGACTACTCCACGTCCGGCTATGTCACGACGTGGAAAGTGGGTGCTACCTACTCTCCGATCGACGATATCCGCTTCCGCGGCACGGTCTCACGCGACATTCGCGCGCCTCACCTGGCCGATTTGTTCCAGGCCGGCACGACCTCGCCCAACACCATCCGCGATCCGTTCAACAACAACGCGAACACCAATAACCGCGTGACCACGACCGGTAATGCCGCTCTCGGTCCCGAAAAAGCCGATACCCTCGGCTTCGGCGTGGTGTTCCAGCCGTCGTGGCTGCCGCGCTTCAGCGTGTCGTGGGACTACTACAATATCGACATCAAGGACGCGATCCAAAGCTTGAGCGCTCAGCAGCTGATCGACCTTTGCTACACCGGCGTGCAGGACGCCTGCTCGAAGTTCAGGCGCACCATCGACGCGGGCTCCGAGTTGATTCTGTTTACCGTCGGTCCTTTGAACTTCGCCAAGCAGAAGGCGAGTGGTTTCGATATCGAAGCGAGCTATCGTCAGCCGCTTGAGGAGATCAACAGCGGCTTCAGCGGCGAGCTGACCCTGCGCGGTCTGGCGACTCACTATATCAAGGACGTGCTCGATAGCGGTGTCGTGGGGTCGATCCCGAACGATCAGGCCGGGCAGCTCAGCTCTTCGAAGCCCGACTGGCGTTGGGATGTGGGTCTTACCTATGCGTTGGATCCCCTCACCCTCACGTTCAACATGCGCGGCTTCACCGCGGGTGTGTTCAATACCAACTACATCCAGTGCACGACCGGATGTCCGGCTTCGACCACGAACAACATCACCATCGACGACAACCATCTCGACGGCGCGCGTTACTTCGATTTCTCGGCGACCTACAAGATCGAAGTCGGCTCGGGCGATGCCGATTTGTTCCTGAGCGTGCGAAACTTGACCAACCGCGACCCCGGCATCGTGCCGTCGGGCCCCGGCGCGTCGGTGTTCTCGACCAACGAGTCCAACTCGGCGCTCTACGATCTGCAGGGCCGCGCCTACCGCGTCGGCGTACGTTTCCGGATGTAAGCGCCCTCACGTTTTCCGAGGCTTCGCGCCGGTATCGACCTTCGATGCCGGCGCGTTTGTTTTGGAGCCGTTGCCGCTAGCCGCGCGGCCTGATCGCCTGTTACCGGCCGATTCGGTGGCGAATTAGTGCCTGGAAGCCGCCCCAGGCCTCTAGCAACATCTTCATTCTTCGAGGAATATGAGCGGTGCCGATGCGCCGGGCGCGTTGGAAGAAGGACAGTGATGGGTTTCGAAAGCTTCATACGTGGTCTACGCGCGCCCCTGCTTTGCGGCGCGGCGATGCTCAGCTTCGCGCTGGCGAGTTGCTCGCAGTCTCCGGACGGGACGCCTTCATCGCGCCCCGCCGTGGCGGCGCCAGCCGTGCCGGCGGCGTCGTCCGAGCGCCGTTTGCGCCTTATGACGTCCGAACAGTATCTCAACACCTTGGCGTACGTGTTTGGTCCGAACGTGAAGCCGGATGTGCGCTTCGCGCCATTGCAACGCACCGATGGCCTTCTGGGCGTCGGCACCTCGATCGCCGGTGTGACCGCGAGCCAAATGGAGGTCTACCAGAAGACCGCCGCGCAGGTTGCGTCCCAGGTGGTGAATCCGGACAACCGCAAATTCCTCATTCCGTGCACGCCCAAATCGAAAAGCGCGCGCGATGACGCGTGCGCGCGCCAATTCCTTGGAAAGGTGAGCCGTCTGCTCTACCGGCGGCCGCTCGAGGAAAAGCGACTTGCGCAATGGGTTGAAGAAGCCGGCGCGGGTGCCGACCGCTTGAAGGACTTCTACGCCGGCTTGGGATCCGCCCTTGAGGGCATGCTGTTCAATCCGCAAGTCCTCTTCATCTCGGAACGGCTGGAACCGGATCCGGCGAACAAGGGCGCGACGCGCCTCGACGCTTTTTCCCTCGCCACGCGCCTCAGCTTCTTTCTGTGGAACGCCGCCCCGGATGATCTTCTCTTGAAGGCAGCGGAGAGGGGTGAACTGTACACCGAAAAGGGTTTCGCGAAATCGGTCGACCGCATGCTCGCAAGCCCGCGCCTCGAATATGGGGTGCGCGCATTCTTCGATGACATGCTGCAGTTCGATCTATTCGACACGCTGGCGAAGGACAGCTCGATCTACCCGACCTTCACGGCGACTACCGTGCTCGATGCGCGCGAGCAGACGCTGCGAACGGTCGTGGACCAGCTGATCATCAAGAAGCGGGACTACCGCGATTTGTACACGACGCGCGAGACCTTCATCTCGCCGTCGCTCGCCGCGCTTTATCGCCTGCCCACCACCGGCGGCTGGGTGCCTTACGAATTCCCGCCGGACAGCCCGCGCATGGGCATGCTCACCCAAATCAGCTTTCTCGCCGGGCATTCGCATCCCGGACGCAGTTCGGCGACTTTGCGCGGCAAGGCGCTGCGCGAGTTGTTGTTATGCCAGCCCGTGCCGCGACCGCCGGCAAATGTCGATTTTTCCGCGGTCGAAAATCCCAAAGGCAATCTGCGCACCGCCAGGGACCGCGTGACCGTTCATCTCGAGAACCCGGTCTGCGCCGGGTGTCATAAAATCACCGATCCGATGGGTCTCGCGCTCGAGAACTTCGATGGCGCGGGCCGCTATCGCACGAGCGAGCGCGGTGCGGTGATCGACGCCAGCGGCAATCTCGACGGCAAGGCGTTCACCGACGTGAAAGGACTGGCCCAGGCGCTGAGAGATCATCCGGCGCTGCCGAGCTGCGTCGTCAAGCGCGCCTACGCTTACGGCACCGGCGGGCCAACGACCTCGGGCGATAAGGCCACGCTGGAGGCGCTGGACAAACAATTCGCCGCCGGCGGCTACAGATTTCCGCAACTGCTGCGGGCCGTCGTGAGCTCACCGGCCTTTTCGCGCGTTTCCGCGGCGCCGGCGGCCGCAACCGTCGCCACTGCCGCGGCCAAGTGACACAAGGAGAAGCTTATATGGCTGACTTCAATCGGAGACGTGTGCTGCGCGGCGCGCTCAATGGCGGCGCCGTGACGGTGGCCCTGCCGCTCCTCAACTGCTTCCTGAACGGGAACGCGACGGCGATGGCCGATGGCTCGGCAATGCCGGTACGGTTCGGGACTTGGTTCTGGGGCCTTGGCATGGCGCGGAACATTTTCGAGCCGAAGAAGACGGGCGCGAATTACGACCTCCCGGAAGAGATCGCGATGCTGGCGCCGGTGCAGAAGGACATCAACCTCTTCACCAACCAACAGGCGTTCCGCGACACGGAAGCCAACCGCTGCCATTTCACGGGCTGGGTCATCAACATGACCGGCATTGCGCCGAAGAACGGGCAGAACACGCCGACCGAAACGATCGATATGACGGTGGCCAATCAGATCGGCCGCACCACGCGCTTCAAGACCCTGAACGCCACGGCCACGGGCGATCCGCGCTCGACGGTATCGTACGAAGGTCTCAACGCGCCTTCGACCTCTGAATTTTCCCCGATCAATTTCTACACCCGCCTGTTCGGGCCGGACTTCCAGGATCCCAACGCGCCAGAGTTCAAGCCGAATCCGCAAACCATGGTCCGCAAGAGCGTGCTGTCGGGCATGCTTGACGACGTGAAGGCGCTCGAGCGCGACGTGGGCGCAGAGGACCGGGTGCGTCTCGATCAATACTTCACGGGATTGCGCCATATCGAACAACAGTTCCAACAGCAGCTCACCAAGCCGGAACCGCGCGCGGCTTGCGTCGCGCCCAAGGCGGTGACTCGCGAACCCGCGCCGGGCGGTGATGCCGAACTGGTCAAGATACGCCACGAATTGATGACGAATCTGATGGTGATGGCGGTGGCCTGCGATCAGACCCGTGTCTTCAACATGAACTATTCGGCCGCCTCCGCGAACACGATCAAGGCTGGCTACGAAAAACCGCACCACACGACGACGCATGAGGAACCCGTGGACGAGCATCTCGGCTACCAGCTGAATTGCTCGTGGTTCACGCGCCGCGCCATGGAATCCTGGGCGTACTTCGTGAAGGCGTTTGGTGACATGAAGGAAGGCGACGGCCGCCTCATCGACAACGTGCTCATATATGCCGTGACCGATCACGGCTACGCCCGCATCCACTCGCTTGACGGCATGCCCGCGTTCACCGCGGGCCGGGCCGGCGGCAAGATCAAGACCGGCCTTCACATTGCCACCGAGGGCAGCACGGTCGCGCGTCTGGGCTACACGGTTCAGCGCATCATGGGCCTCGATATTCCGTCGTGGGGCACGCGAAGCAACACGACGTCCAAAGAGTACGGCGAAATCCTCGTTTAAGGGGCGACATGCAACGTCTTCGAAGTCTTGCGCCGGCGATGGCGCTTGCGATGCTGGCCTTTGCCGCGCCGGCCCTAGCGCAGCGCGCGGCGGACCGCGAAACCTATGAGCAGGTGCCGATGCCTCCCGGCTTTCAGGTGATCAGCACCGAACTCGAAGGACCGGTTTTCGCCGACGGCCGGGGACGGACGCTGTACACGTGGCCGCGCGGCGGCCAACGCAATGGCGACGCCGGGGAACAGCAAGGCCGCCCGACGTGCGACGACACAAAATATACCGAGACGGCAGGCCTCATGAGCCCGTATCCGGCCGGTTTGGAGTTGCCGGAACTGGATCGGCGCCCGACCTGCGTTCAAATCTGGCCGCCGGTTCTCGCGTCCGCTGACGCGAAGCCCGTTGGCAAATGGACCGTCGTCGAGCGCAAGGACGGTGGGAAGCAGTGGGCCTACGACGGCTACGCGCTTTACACCTCCGTTCTCGATGAGGTCCCCGGCGATACGCGCGGTGGCCGTCGCGGCCGGCCCGGCGCCAATGGCGGCGACGGCGGTACGCCGCGCGTCGTCGCGGCGCCCCCGACCGACATTCCCGCGCAGTTCGGAATTTTCTCGGTCCGCAGCGGACGGCTGCTCGGCCTTTCCAGCGGCTTCTCCGTCTATGCCTATGACAAAGATACGGCGACGAAGTCCAATTGCAGTGCGGATTGTTTGCGCGACTGGAAGCCCGTGCTTGCGGGCGAGACCGCGATCGCCAAAGGCGACTGGACGATCATTGAGCGTGAACCGGGCGTGAAGCAGTGGGCCTTCCGGAAGAAGCCCCTCTATACCCGGGTCGCGGATGACTCCGCGCGCAGCCTTGAAGGCTCTGACGAGCCGGGATGGCATAACGTCTATACGCAGACGGAACCGGCCTATCCGCCCGGGTTCAAGGTTCAGGACTCCTACGCCGGGCAGGTCCTCGCGGATGCGCGCGGGCACACCATCTACATCTACAATTGCATCGACGACACCTTCGACCAGCAGAGCTGCGACCATCCCGGCGCGCCGCAAGTCTACCGGCTGGCGATCTGCGGCGGCGGAGATGCCGCCCGTTGCCTTGCGACCTTCCCGTATGTGATCGCCCCCAAGGATGCACGAAGCGGCTCGCGCGCGTGGACTACGATCGATATCGACCCAAGGACGGGGCGCCACGCCGCTCCCGGGCAGGCGGACGCCCTGCATGTATGGGCCTATCGCGGGCGCCCGGTGTTCACGTTTGTCGGCGACAAGAAGCCGGGTGCCGTCGGCGCCGACGGCTGGGGCGAGTTCCACGGCACGCGCAACGGCTTCAAGGCTTTTTCGATCCGCGACGACTTCAAAGGCAATGCCGGCTAACCGCCGCGCAGGAGATCATCTAATGAAAACGACATTAAGCCTCACGCGCCTTACTCTCGCCGCAGCAGGCGGCATAGTGACCGCGGTCGCGCCGCTCGCCGGTTATGCGCAAGAAGGGCAGGCGGTGATCCGCGACCGCTCCATTGCCTACGTCATGACGATGGAAGAGTGGGCCATGCATAAGACGCCAGGGGCTAAGGCGGAATGCCCGAACGGGATGAACGAGGGGCCGCGCGAGCAATTCAAGGTCCTGTTTCCCGAGAGCGGTCCGAAGCGCACCGTCGTGGGCACCCAGCTGGCCCGGGAGTCGCAGATCTACTTTCCGGAGCCGGAAAAAGAAAACATGCCGTTCAAGGAGGCTGTTGGGCCCGTGGTCCCCGGGGTGAATCTTGATGGCCGGGTCGATGCGGACGATTTCACCAGCCCGGACGGTGTGAAAGGAATCGATAACCAGTTTTTCCGGGCGATCGGCTGCGTCAGCAGCTACCGCGACGTGGCGGCGCTGATGGTGACGAAGTGGCGCGTCGACAATTCTTTCAATCGTGTCGTGATCGAACTGACGAACGTGGACGACCTCGTGAATGACGACGACGTGACCGTCACCACCTACCGGGGTCTTTCGCCGCTGCTTCCGGACGCCACCGGGAACGGCTTCATGCCGGGCGCGTCCCAGAAGCTGGACTTGCGGTTTGGAAAGGACTTTATCGCGACCTTCAAAGGTAAGATCGCGGACGGCGTTCTCATCACCGAGCCCGGCGACTATCTGATGCCCTATCAGGCGCTCGCGAACATCTCAGCGCAGCTTTTCCGCGGCGTGAAGTTCGAATTGCGCCTGACGCAGGACGGCGCGGAAGGATATATGGGCGGCTACGTCGATCTCGAATCCTGGCACGCGCAACGCCAGGAAAGCATCTCGACCCATCACCAGAGCTATGGCCAGGAGGCGTCGCCGACCGTCTACAAAGCCATGACGCGGCTGGCGGATGGCTATCCGGACGCAATGGGCCGAAATACCGCGATTTCCGGCGCGCTCCATGTCCGCTTCACCCAGGTCTTCATCGATCGTCCCGCCAAGGCGACGGCGCAATCCTCGGGTGCGCCAAGCAACGTCAGCCGCTAATTCCCTTCGCGTGCGGACTAAACGAGTGGTGGAGTGTCGAGAGTGAAGTGGCCTGCGGATCGGATTTCATCAAGCTCGCCGAAAAGTTTCGGGATGTATGAAAAGGCGATGCGGTTGTATCCGAACGCCGATCTGATCCATCTGGAGGTGGGGCTCCCCGGCTTCGACACACCGCAGCATATCAAGGATGCGGCGATAGCGGCGCTCCAGGCGGGCAAGGTCCATTACAGCGCTTTCCCGGGCACCATCGAACTCCGCCGCGCGATTATTGATCGCTTGAAAGCGCACAACAATCTCTTCGTGAAGGAGAACGAGGTGATCGTGACCAACGGGCTCACGCACGCCTCTTACGCGGTCTTCATGGCCGCTCTGGATCCCGGCGATGAAGTCATTCTGTTGGAGCCGTACTATCCGCAGCATGTGAACAAGATCGAGATGGCGGGTGGCAAAGTCGTACTTGCGCCTCTCAATAAGGCCAAGGGTTTCACGATCGACATCGCCGCGATCGAGGCGCGCATCACGCCGAGGACCCGGATGATTTCTCTGGTCAATCCCGCGAACCCCACTGGCCGCGTGTTTACGCATCAGGAACTCAGCGCGCTCGCCGCGCTCTGTGTTAAATATGATCTTCTTGTCGCATCCGACGAGGTTTACGAACAAATTGTCTACGACAAGAACACCCATATCAGCATCGCCTCGCTGCCGGGCATGTTCGAACGCACATTCAGTATGTTTGCTTTCACTAAAGCGTACGCCATGGATGGCTGGCGCATTGGGTATGTGGCCTGCCACGAACGGTTCGTGCCTGCCATTTTGAAAATCACCGCCAACGATGTTTCACACGTGAACACGTTCATCCAGGATGGCGCGCGGGCTGCCTTGACGGGCCCACGCGACAAAGTCGACGAGATGCTCGCCAGCGATAAGCGCAATCGCGATCTGGTGGTGTCGCGCATGAACCAGATGTCCGGCGTCACCTGCGAAACGCCCGAGGGCTCGATCTACGCTTTCCCTAATGTCTCGGCGACCGGAAAAACAAGCCAGCAGGTGGCCGACGAGATTCTTGAGCAATGCCATGTGGTCACGGAAGCCGGAACGTTCTATGGCCTGGCGGGCGAGGGGCACCTGCGGGTCTGCTTCGGTGCGGAGCCTTATGAGCGGATTGAAGAAGCGATGAACCGGATGGCGCGTTACTTCGCGGGCGCGGCTTAGATATGAGCGCGCCAAGCGAGACGTTTGACGCCTGGATCCGGTCCTCATTCCGCCAGATCAATACCGAACTCGAGGAACTTTACTTTCGCCAGGAGGACCGCGCCAGTGTCGAGGGCGTCGGCGAGCCTCTGAAAAAATCTTTGGCGGACGAGGGTTTGGCGCTGATCCATCCGCTCGTCAGCGAAGGAAACACCAACGAGACCTTCGAACGCACCTTCGGCACGCTCGGGAATCTCGGCATGTTCTTTGCGGCGCTGCGGCGGCATGAACTGACGAACCCGGCACGCGAGCATAAGTCACCCTTCGACGAAGCTTCGGTGCTCGGTATGCATATCGCCGCATCGCTCGGCGTGGTGCCGCGGTTTGCCAATGTACATCTCAACCATCACAACCGCGCTATCGACGGGCAGCCGAAGAGCTTCACCTCGCTCGCCGACGAAAAGATCTTCAACGACTACAATACATTCTCGATCCTTTGTTATCAGCGCGCCGGGGACGCCTTGTCGCGCATCCCCGCGCTCGGCGTTTCAAATCCGGCCGCCGCGCTCTTGCTTGGCGATGCGCGCACGGCTCTGGATGACGTGTTTAAATACAACGAGATACTCTTCGACAAACTCGATCCCGAGCGCTTCTTTTATTGCGTGAGGCCCTATTTCAAGCCCTATCGCGTCGGCCGCCAGGAATATCGCGGCGCCAATGCGGGTGACTTCTCGGCGATTAACGAGATTGATCTTCTGCTGGGCCTGTGCCGCGGGAATGATCCCTACTATTCGCAGCTACTTGTCGACAAGATGCTGTACATGACCCCTGACGATCAGGCACGGCTCCGCGCCTGCTTGGCGACCCGTCCGCTCCTGGACGAGTTCATCGACGCAAGCGTCACTCATGCGCACCGCGACTGGTTCAAGACCAATGCCGCGTTGTTTCTCGATGTGTGTGCTGCCCACGGAAAAGCCGCGGCGCAACACCATGACCGGCTGGTCGAGACGTTCATTGTGAAGATGTCGCGCGATCTCGAACAAAGGCACATGGCGCAGATCACCGCCAGCGGCCCGCCGCTCCCTGTGCTGGTCAAAGCTTTGGAGAAGCTGCGCGACCTGCGCGCGGCGACGCCGAGCACCGAATTCGAGACAGCCCACGCTAGGCTGTCGCAAATAAAGCGCGCTCTTGGCCGCTAAACCTGCGGCAGCGGGTGCGTCATGCCGGGGTGGTGATAGTAAGCGGGCCAAATCCGGCCCACGAGCTCCGGCGTCGAGAACAGCAAGTTCACGATGGAGGGGGGGGCGAGCTCTGTACCGGCCGGAATCAATTTTGGCATCGTTCCGTCGTAGTACATCGCAAACGTTGCATACCCGAGCGTTTCCATGAAGGCGCGCAGCGCCTCGGGCGATGCGCCCATTTTGGCCAAACCGAATGGATGATATTCCGCGATTACGAACGGGACCTTGCAGCTCGTCAGGAGCGAAGTACACCCCATCAGCACTTTGAGTTCCGCGCCTTCGGTATCGACTTTGATCAGCTTCGGCGCCGGAAGCCCGAGGCGGCTCAGCTCTGCATCGATCGTCGTGGCCTCTATGGCGACGGCTTGTGGGGCCGCCGCGCTTTTGACGTTGCCGGGAAAGGTGCCGACATCCCACAGCGCATTGCCGCCGCTGTCGTCGCTGTTGATGAAAAAGGTCATCGGTCCGGCCACGTCGCTGGCCGCTTTTTCGATCAGGTCGACGTTCCGCAGTTTGTTCAGGCCGATATTGTTCTTGAGCCGGGAAATGTTGTTGTCGCCGGGTTCGAAACTCACCACGCGGCCATTCTCTCCGGCAAGCACACCCAGAAGCACCGTGAAGAAGCCGGCGTTGGCGCCGACATCGACTACCACGTCACCGGGCTCGACGATCTTGCACATCGTCAGCGACACGTCGGGTTCGTAGTGGCGGCCGCGCTCGAGGAATTTGATGATGGAATTTTCGTTGGAGCGGCCCCGGTCGAGGTCGAGTTCCATGCGCAGCGTCCGGCCACGGCTGACGAAATCCAACGTTGCAATCGGCATCTTCACCCCCCGCGCGTGTCGCGCCACTATGCCTTGGGCGCCGTAGACGAGCCAGGGCCCGGTGGTTCCCGCGTCATCAGGACCAGCGCCGCGGCGAGAAGGAGAGAGACGCCGAGGCATACGAAGCCCCCGATATAGTTGCCCGTTTTCTCCTGCAGAGCGCCGAGAAGGAATGGACCCAGGTATCCACTCACGTTGCCGACAGAATTTATCGCGGCGATGCCGCCCGCGGCAGCGGTCCCCGCGAGGATCGAGGTCGGCAATGTCCAGAAGATCGGCGCGCACAGGTAGACGCAGATCGTCCCCAAATAGATGGCGACGATCCCGCTGACGGGCGACGGGAAGACGACGCTGAGTCCGAAGCCAAAGGCGCCGACGAGGCAGGGAATGAAAAAGAAGGTCCGTCGAAGCCCGGTCTTATCAGACCAGCGGCCCCACACGTACATCGCACCTGCGGCAAGCAGATTTGGCGCCGCCGTCAGCCAGCCCACATTCTGGTTCGAGAGACCGCTCAGCGACTTCACCATCAGGGGCGTCCAGAAGTTGAGACCGTACAGTGCGAGCACGATGCAAAAATAGACAAGGCCCAGAAGCCAAAGGCGCGGCGTCGCCAGCACGGCGTTCAAGCGATGCTCGCGACCGGGCTGTTGCTCCTCCTCCTGAAGGCGCGCGGTGATGAGGTCGCGTTCGCGGGGCGTAAGCCACTTCGCATCGGCGGGCCGGTCGGGAAGATAGAGGAGTGTGAACAAGCCCAGCAGAACAGAGGGCAATCCCTCGAGCAGGAAAAGGGTTTGCCATCCCTTGAGTCCGAAGATCGACACGTCCAGAAGCGCAGTGGAAAGCGGCGCGCCGAACACCGTGGAGAGCGGAATGGCGAGCATGAACGAGCCGATGATTTTTCCGCGCACCTCGGACGGATACCAATAGGTCAAATAGAGGATGATTCCGGGAAAGAATCCCGCCTCGGCAATCCCCAGGAGCAACCGGGCGGCGATGAAGGAGTTCGGCCCCGTGATGAAAGCCGTGCCGGCCGATACGACGCCCCAGGAAATCATGATGCGTGCGATCCACCTTCGCGCGCCGACTTTATGGAGGATCAGATTGCTGGGAACTTCGAACAGAACGTAGCCCACGAAGAAAATCCCCGCGCCCAGCCCATAGATGAAAGGCGATAGCCCAAGATCCTCGTTCATCGACAAGGCCGCGAAGCTCACGTTCACCCGGTCAAGGAAAGCGAGGAAATAAAGCAGCGCGAGGAAGGGGAGGAGGCGGACGGAAGCCTTTTTCAATGCCGTGCCGAGATCGCCCGGCATTTGCGCAGCTATCACCGCAAAATCCCCCCGTTGTTGGCAGATATTTTCACACGGTGGCCGCCGTACGGCCACAGCCGCAATAATTTGCCGCCACGGTGATGTTAACGTTGTGCGCCAATTTTGTGGGGAGGAAGTTGCGATGGCACGCGAATCGATGTTCGGATTTTCGGCGGTGGTTTTCGTCGCCGCGGCGTCGGCGCTGCCGGCTCAGGCGGCAGAGACATGCGACCCTGTGGGGAAGGCGCAGTTTGTCTGCCTCTCTGAGGGCGCGGAGGATATTGCACACGTCCCGAAGTCCGACTGGGTGATCGTCTCCGGCGTGCTGCGCGCTGTGAACACGAAGACTCACGCCGAGGTCGACCTCTTGCCGGCCTCAGATAAGTTCGACAAGAAAACCTATGCCGATTGCCCAGGTCCCATTGGAGGAACCGAGGCGGCGGAGAAGAAGATCCGCGCCGGCGGGTTGAACATCGAGGAAGGCGCGAATGGCCTGCACAAATTGCGCTTCCTCCATGGCGGCGAGCGCCGCGCGGTTGACGTCTTCGAGTTGGACGCCAACGGCAAAACTCCGGCGCTGGCGTGGGTGGGATGCATCCCGTACCCCCAAGACGCCGGTTTTAACAGTATGGGCGTACTTCCCAATAACGGTGTGGTCGCCACCAATTTTCTCCCCGCCAGCATGGGCGGCTTTCGCGGCGACAAAGGTGTCAACTCGCGCGCAAGGCTCTCCGCGGGCGAGAATGTCAGCAGCTTGTACGAATGGATGCCCGGCGCCGGTTGGTCCAAAATCCCCGGCTCGGAGGGGTCAGGTCTCAACGGCATCGAGGCGAGTAAAGACGGGAAGACCATTTACGTCAGCGAGTGGGCTGTTAATCAGGTCGTGAAATACACGCGCGAGCCGGGCAAGCCGGCGGTCAAAGAGGTGATCGCGAAACTCAATTTTCATCCGGACAACCTCCGTTGGCAGCCGGACGGCACGCTTGTGGTGGCGGGGCAGACAGGCACGGTCGAGGACGTTCTCAATACCTGCCTTTCCAAGAACGACTGCTCGAAGAACGCCTCGAGCGCCGCGATCATCGACCCGGTGAAGAAGACGGTGCGCGAGGTCGTCACTGCGCATCCCGACAGCCCCGCAATGCATATCGCCACCGCCGGGACCATCGTCGGGAAGGAAATTTGGCTGGCCAATATCGGCGGTGGCACGCGGATCGGGCGCTTCCCCCTTCCCTAGGGCCGGTTCGAGTCTCCCTGAAGTCCCTCCGCGGGCGGCCGCTAAGGCCCCCGTCCGTCCACCCTGACGTGCGTCGGCGGTCGATTCCCGCTCTGCGCCTACGTAGTTTCCGCAAAACGCGATTTGTTACAGCACTTCCCCTTGGCGAGCCCTCGATTTCGGCTCACCTTCTATTGATCGACCGATCGGTCGGT
The DNA here is from genome assembly GCA_041905525.1 of Rhodospirillaceae bacterium. Lineage (GTDB taxonomy): Bacteria > Pseudomonadota > Alphaproteobacteria > Rhodospirillales > Rhodospirillaceae > SHVO01. The sequence goes on along the minus strand of JAYRKY010000023.1, from coordinate 2,669 downwards.
ATTAGTTTAGAATGCGTGTAAAAAGTTGGAGGACTTCGGGTGGTGTTCGCGAATTGCGGGAGGTTTGGAATCTTGAAATCCCCTCGCATTGTTCGATTCGCGTAACAGCGTAACCCGCAAGATTCAGGGCGAGAAAAGCCTTGTTGAGTAACAAGTTCAGCGCGAATATGCAGAACAAATGAAGAAAATGTTCTCGTTTCATGGCGAATTTGGAATGGGATTCGGAGAAGAGTTTAAAATCGCAAGGATCATCCCGTGCGCACCGCGTATAATGTGGAGCTAGGTCGGCTCTCGGTGTGAGGCGAGCGTTTGAATTTCTATGCCTGGCCCCGGCCAGGGCCAATATGAGGAGGTAGCGGCAGTGTTATTTCAGAAGAATCCAGTCCCTTCGCAGAAGGGCCGTGCGGCGACTGCGCTTCGCGGGAGTGCGATCAGCCTCCTCGCAGCGTTCGCCCTCGTAAGCTGCTCGGCGCCGTCCGATCAGGCCTCGGCTCCGGCCGCTGCGGCGAAGAGCGCCAGCGCGACGCCGGCCCTCCCGGCGGAAGCGAAAGGCGTGCCGCAGCGCGTGCGCCTCATGACGCAAGATCAATACGTCAATTCGCTCAGCTATATCTTTGGCCCGGATCTGCGCGTCGACACGCGCTTCGCGCCGATGCGCCGCACTGAAGGCCTCCTGGCCAACGGCGCCGCCTTCGCGGGCGTGACCGCCGCGCAGCTTGAGCAGTATCAACGTACCGCCTCGCTGGTGTCGGGTGCCGTCGTCGACGCCGAGCACCGCGACTTCCTCATCCCCTGCAAGCCGAAGGACGAGAAGGCCGCCGACGCCGCGTGCGCCGCCAAGTTCCTGACGGCCACGGGCCGCTTGCTCTATCGCAAGCCGCTGCCGAAGGAAAAAGTGCAGGCTGTCGTCGCCGAAGCGAACGCAGGTGCGGAAAAGCTGAAGGACTTCTACGCCGGTCTCGCCGCGGCCCTCGAAGGCATGCTGCTCTCGCCGGACGTTCTGTTCATCACCGACAGCTATGAGCCGGATCCGAAGAACAAGGGCAAGATGCGCCTCGACTCCTATTCGCTTGCGCATCGCCTGTCGTTCTTCCTGTGGAACGCTGCCCCAGACGACGCCATGATCAAGGCGGCCGAAAGCGGCGAGATCCAGACGCCGAAGGGCCGCGAGAAGATCGTCAACATGATGCTCGCCAGCCCGCGTCTCGAAACGGGTATGCGCGCCTTCTTCGACGACATGATGGCGTTCGACGACTTCAACAACCTCGCCAAGGACGCGGCGATCTATCCCGCCTTCACCGGCGTGACGGTGGCTGATGCCCGTGAGCAGACCCTGCGCACGATCATCAACCATCTGATCACCGAGAATAAGGACTACCGCGACCTGTACACGACCCGCGAGACGTTCATGTCTCAGGCGCTGGCTGCCATCTACGGCGTGTCGGCGACCCCCGGCTGGACCCCGTACACGTTCCCGGAAAACAGCGGCCGCGCCGGTATCGCGACGCACGTCAGCTTCCTGGCCGTGCACTCGCACCCGGGCCGCAGCTCGCCGACGCTGCGCGGCAAGGCTCTGCGCGAACTGCTGCTTTGCCAGCCGGTTCCGCGTCCGCCCGCAAACGTCGACTTCTCGGCGCTGGAAAATCCGAAAGCGGAACACCGCACGCAGCGCGACCGCGTGAATTTCCACCTGGAAAACCCGGTGTGCGCAGGCTGCCACAAGATCACCGACCCGATGGGCTTGGCGATGGAGCAGTTTGACGGCGCCGGCGTGTATCGCCTCACGGAACGCGGCAATCCGATCGATCCTTCGGGCTCACTCGACGGCAAGAACTTCAAGGACGCCGTGGGCCTGTCGCAGGCGCTGCACGATCACCCGGCTCTGACCAGCTGCCTCGTGAAGCGCATCTACAGCTACGGCACCGGCGGTCCCACCACGCGTGACGACCAGCCGCTGCTCACCTATCTGAACACGCGGTTTGCCGAACAGGGCTACCGCCTGCCTGATCTGCTCCGCACGATCACGCTGTCTCCGACGTTCTCGGAAGTCATCCCGCCGGCCGTGAATGAAAAGGCCGGCGAGAAGACCGCCAGCGTCGAGCAGAAGATCGCGGCCCAGGCGAATTAAGAGGAGAAGAATCCATGGATCGTTTTTCAAGACGTCGCGTACTGCACGGGATGGTTGGCGGCGGTGCCGTCACGGTCGGCATACCGCTCCTCAATTACTTCCTGAACAACAGCGGAACCGCGCTCGCCGACGGCAAGCCGATGCCGCTGCGCTTCGGCACCTGGTTCTGGGGCCTCGGCATGCAGCAGGCCATCTTCACGCCGACGAAGACCGGCGCGAACTACGACCTGAAGGAAGAGTCGGCCTTCTTCAAGCCGATCCAGCAGGACATGAACCTGCTGACCAACTTCACGGCGTTCCGCGATAACTATGAGAACCTGTGCCACTACTCGGGCTGGGTGATCACGCGTTCGGGTCAGGCCCCGAAGAGCGGCGACGACAAGCCGGGCGAGACGTTCGACATCACGATCTCGAACCAGATCAGCCGCACGACGCGCTACAAGAACCTGACCGCCACGGCGACCGGCGACGTGAAGACCACCGTGTCTTACGAAAACGCCAACTCGCCGACGGCGCCGGAGTTCTCGCCGATCGCGTTCTA
>JAYRKY010000022.1:0-59464 GCA_041905525.1 Rhodospirillaceae bacterium | reverse complement strand
AAGCTGACGGCTCCGAGATTCCGCGGCAACGTCTCGATCGCCTACAACGGCGATCCGGTCACGCTGCGCTTCACGGCGCGTTACATCGGTTCGGGCGTGTACGGTAACGGCTTCGTCGAATGCCGCACTGGCTGCCCGGCGCCGACCACGTTCGCGCCGACGATCCAGGACAACCACATCGACTCCATGACCACGTTCGATCTGTCGGGCACCTTCAAGCCGATCGAAGACCAGAACGTCGAACTGTTCATGACGGTCGAGAACCTCACCAACGCCCAGCCTCCGATCATCGGCGGCAGCCGCGGCTCGGCTCACTGGTCGGGTCAGGGCAACTCGGACTACGACCGCATTGGCCGTCAGTACCGCGTGGGCATGCGCTTCCAGTTCTAATCGAAGCGCTTGCGGATCCAAGGAAGAGCGGGGCCGGCGTCCGGCCTCGCTTTTTCTTTTTCGGCGACCAACCGCCGAAATTGAGGGGGCTATCAGCGGCAATCCGCCGAGGGAAGGACCGGGTCAGCTCGCTTGGTCGAAAAGGAAAACTAGATCAGGGGGTTATGGCTTGATCCCCATCAATCCAGACTGGCATGCCCTTTGCTATCGAAAGGAGTCGGGAGCTCCTGGATTGTTACGGTGCGCGCGTCGAGCGTGTAATATAATGTAACGACCCCCCGAGAGATGAGGGCTGCGAACGTGCCACAGGCTGGTCGGCGCGCGCGTTCGTCTATTAAATTAGCTATATTTTTCAATGCATTAACAAGTGTGTCCGGCATGGCACACCCGGGCGGATAACGCCGTCCTCACATGTGTATGTGTTGTAACACAGCTAAAAAGCCCTTAAGCACCAACCAGCGAGTGCCCTGTGTAACAAGGGCCTCCAGGGAAGCGTGAGCCCGATGGCTCACGAGGGAGACTTTAGATCAGCAAATGCCTAGTCCGGACCGCGAGCGTTTCTCCGCGCTCAATGCCGTCTGCGCTTGGCACTGCGCAAACCTCATGAAGGGGAACTTATGAACGCAACTCGTCACGTAAAGGCGCATACGCTCGCAACGACTTCCGCGATCGCGATCCTTCTGTCGGCCGCCGCGCCGCAGATCGCGAGCGCGCAGCAAGCCGCTCAAGAGCCGGCTGCCGTCGATGAAATCGTCGTTACCGGTTCGCGCATCGTGCGCGACGGTTACGAAGCGCCGACCCCGGTGTCCGTCCTCGGCGCCGAAGAACTGAACTCGATGAACGCGAACAACATCGCCGACGCGGTTAACGCGCTTCCGGCCTTCGCGAACTCGGTTCGTCCCCGCAACATGACCGCCAACCTGAGCTCGGGCGCCGCCGGCGTGAACCAGCTCAACCTGCGCGGCATGGGTACCAACCGTACCCTGATCCTGCTCGATGGCCAGCGCGTCATCAACTCGTCGCTCACCGCGCAGAACAGCGCGCCGGACATCAACTCGTTCCCGAACGGCCTCGTTCAGCGCGTTGACGTCGTCACCGGCGGCGCCTCGGCCGCGTACGGTTCGGACGCGCTCTCGGGCGTCGTCAACTTCATCATCGACAAGGAATTCACCGGCATTAAGGGTGAAGTCCAAGGCGGTATGACGCAGTGGCGCGACGACAAGAACTACAACATCTCGCTCACCGCCGGCACGCCGTTCGGCGGCGGCCGCGGTCACTTCCTGATCGCCGGCGAAGTCGGTTACATCGGCGGCATCGGCGGCGTTCCGCGCGATTGGAACGACAGCAGCGCGGCCATGGTCGTGAACCCGGCCTGGACGGCGAACCCGGCCAGCGGCGCTCCTCAGTACATCGTGGCGCGTGACGTCGGCCTGTCGCGTGGTACGCCGGGCGGTGTGATCACCGCTGGTCCGCTCAAGGGCATCATGTTCGGCCCGGGCGGCGCTCCGGCCCCGTTCCAGTTCGGCACGGACGTCGGCAACAACTTCATGCAGGGCGGCGATTGGCGCGTGTCGCGCATCGATAACGGTCTCGACCTCGACCCGCGCGTGAAGCGCTATGTCGCCTACAGCCGTCTCAGCTACGACGTGACGGATAGCATCACAGTGTTCGCCGACGCTCAGTGGGCCAACGCGCACGCTGACAACACCTCGAACCCGAACCGCCGCCTGGGCAACAACACCATCCTGGTGGACAACGCCTTCATCCCGGCATCGGTGCGCACCCAGATGATCGCGCTGGGCCTGACCAGCTTCGCGCTGGGCTCGACCAACGTCGACACGCAGCGCTTCCGCGCTGATAACCGCCGTACCCTGCGCCGCTTCTCCGGCGGCATCAACGGCAGCGTGAACGCGTTCGAAACCGACTGGACCTGGAACGCTTATATCCAGCACAGCATGACTGGCCTGTCGCCGCGTACGCCGCACGTGGGCATTACGCCGAACTACCTGAAGGCCATCGACGCGGTCGTCTCGGGCGGCAATATCGTTTGCCGCGTGAACGCCGATGCGAACCCGGCCAACGACGATCCGGCTTGCCGTCCGTTCAACGTCATGGGGATCGGCGTGAACAACCAGGCCGCCATCGATTACGTCACGGGCACCGCCTATCGTTATGAATCGCTGAAGCAAGACGTGATGGCGTTCAGCGCGAACGGCGAACCGCTCGAACTGTGGGCCGGTCCGGTCTCGCTGGCCTTCGGTGTTGAACACCGCAAGGAAAGCGTGAAGGGCCTCGCCAGCGCCCGCGACGAAGCGACCCAGTTCTTCGCCGCCAATTATCACGCCAGCTTCGGTTCGTTCCACGTCACGGAAGGTTTCGTCGAAACCCTCGTGCCGTTGGCGAAGGATGAAGATTGGGCCCGCTCGCTCGATCTGAATGCGGCCGTGCGCGCGACCAGCTACTCGACCTCGGGCTACGTCACCACGTGGAAGGTCGGTTTGACCTACCAGCCGGTCGACGACCTGCGCTTCCGCATGACCCGTTCGCGCGACATCCGTGCGCCGAACCTCGGCGAACTGTTCACGGCCGGTCAGACGAACTCGGGTGAACCGCTGTTCGATCCGTTCCTGAACATCAACATTCCGGCGTCGTTCCGTCTGACGCGCGGCAATCCGAACCTGCTGCCTGAAAAGGCGGACACCACGGGTCTCGGTGTTGTGTTCCAGCCGTCGTTCTTCGAAGGCTTCCAGGCGTCGGTGGACTTCTACAACATCAACGTGAAGGGCTCCGTGCAGGCGCCGAGCGGCCAGACGGTCGTGAACCTTTGCTTCGCCGGCAATACCGTGCTCTGCAACGCGATCCAGCGCGGCTCCGACGGTCTGATCTTCCAGGTCATCACGCAGCCTGAAAACTTGATCAGCCAGAAGGCCCAGGGTCTCGACCTCGAAGCCGGCTATCGCATGCCGGGCTCCGCGATCAACGAAAACCTGGATGGTAACTTCAACATCCGTGCGATGGCGACGCGCGTGCTCAAGCTGCGCACCGTCAACACGCAAGGCATCGTGATCGACGGCACCGGCGTTGTCGGCGACTGGGGCGGTATCGCTCCGTTCAGCGGCAACCTGAATGCGCCGAAGTGGAAGGGTCTGATGACATTCGGTTACGACACCGACATGTGGAATGTGCGTATGAACGTGCGTTACACGGGTGCCGGCAAGTACGACAACGGCAACTTCGTGGTCTGCTCGACCGGTTGCCCGACGTCGACCGCGAACAAGCCGACCCTGCGTGACAACCACATCGACTCTGCCACGACCCTCGACCTGTCGGGCGGCTTCAAGCCGTTTGACGAATACAATGTCGAGATATTCGGCACCGTCGAAAATCTGCTCAACGCGGATCCGCCGGTCATCGGTGGTAGCTTGACCGCCGCCTACTACAACGGCATGGGCAACAAGGACTATGACGTGATCGGCCGTCAGTACCGCGCCGGTATCCGCTTCCAGTTCTAAGCGGCACGTTGGAGATTGAAGGGGCGGAGCCGGGAAACCGGCTCCGCCTTTTTCATTTTATGACGCCCGAGGCGAACAGCTCCTGGCGCCGCACGTTGGTGGCGGCCTGCGGAACACGGCCGGCGGCGCGCGCGGCCTTCACGGTGTCGAGTGTGAAAACGGTTGTATTCTTCACCGCGCCGTCCTCGGTCGCGAGGTAGTCCACGATGCTCAGAATCTCTTCATCGCTGACGTGCGGCACGCCCGGCATCACGCCGGTGAGGGGCACGTCGTCGACCGTAATGGTCCCCGACATCCCCCAGAGGATGGCTTGCGCCATGAACGCCGCCCCCTCGGCAGTGGCGCCGATCTGACCGACCCGGCCCATCAAGCGTGGGAACGTACCGGGAATCCCTTGCGCGTCGGCTTGGTGGCACAGCGAACAGTGTTTGATGTAGCTCGCCTTGCCGTCGGCGAGGGCGGGGCTCGCGGAGAGGAGAGCCGCGAGGAAAACAACATGCTTCATGTTAGGGCTGTTTTGCCGGATAGATCCAAAAATAGCTCCATACGTACTTAGCCCCAGCCGCCGGGCTTACACCGCGATGGTAGTGGGTCCAGTAGGGCGGAAAGAGAACGATCTTTCCCGCCTCCGGTTTCACTTTAAGGCCGTCGACGAACTCCGTCTCGCCGGCTTCGGTAACATCGTTGAGGTAAAGAAGTCCGGCGGCCACGCGGTCCGTCACCGAACGGGTTGCGTCGTAGTGCCAGTCGAATCCCTGGCCGGGGTCGACACGCTCGATCATGGGCAATGTGCAGTCCAGACCTTCGGCCTCCACAAGTTCGCGCAGTCCGCGATGGCGCGCCATGTAACGCTCCATCGTTTCCCGCATCGCGGGCACGACCGCCATGAACAGGGCTTCCCATTCGGGGGATTTGCGGCTGAAGGCAAGTTGGGTCCCCGAACGGTATTCGTGCGCACTCGCTTCACCCTCGAAAATGACCCGGCTGGCCTTGCGGTTCGGATCTTTCTCGAAACAGGCGATGATCTTGGCGCACAAGTCGGCAGGGACGGCCCGGGGGAACTCTTCGATGAACATGCGCTCGCTTTCGAGGTTGAATGGTCACAAAAACCGGCGCGGCCCCGGTTGTAAACTCTCATTTTCGACCGCAGTGCACTGTGGGCGCTATCCGATGGCGCCCCCAAATGACGCCTGAAACGGGCACCACCCCGTAGGTGCGAATGGTTATTGCTGCGGTGCAGCGTAACGGCCGTCCAAACCGGCGGAGAATCGCCTGTGCGAGGTGCGGCGTAAGTATCTGTAACTCCTTCCGGTTGCCGCGTTTTTTTTGACATAAAATCACGCCGATCTTATACGTCTCGCGGGGCTGCCGGTGGTATGATTGCCGCCGTGGGGCAGAGGCGCGGCCGTGGGAGGCCGGGCGCCGGGAAAGAGCGTGTCGAGGTACGGATGACATCCGAACCCTGGACGCCGTCGGGAGACAAGCGACCGCTATGAAAGGTTCGGTTTCGGCCATGCGTCAAAGAGTGTTGTCCGTGCTGCGCGGAAGCGCGGCGGTTCTAGGTTGCGCGCTTGTGCTCGCCGGCTGTTCCGGTCCCGCGGCTGATGGCGCGGCGACGAAGAAAGCGGCGGCCGTGTCGGCCCCCGAACCGCCGAGCGAAGGTACGCCCAAGCGTCTGCGCGCGCTGACCCAGGACCAGTATCTCAATACGCTCGCCTATGTTTTTGGCCCGGACGTCCAACTCAATCCGAATTTTCCGCCCGCGCAGCGTACGGAAGGTTTGCTCGCGCTCGGCACCGGGCGCGGCGGGATCTCATCGTCGCAGCTTGAGCTTTATCAGAAGGCCGCGGTCACCGTGGCGCAGCTTGTCGTCGATGAAGATCGCCGCAAGTTCCTGCTGACCTGCACGCCGAAAGACGAAAAGGCGGCTGACGCGGCGTGCGCCGCGCAGTTCTTCTCGCATGTCGGCCGGCTCATGCATCGCCGTCCGCTGACGAAAGCGGAGCTGTCTGAATATGTGGACGAGGCTGGAAAGGCCGCCACGTCGCTGAAGGACTTCTACCGCGGCCTCGCGGTATCGATCGAAGCCATGCTCATCAGCCCCGACGTTCTCTTCGTCGTTGAGGGTGACGAGGCGGATCCGCGCCAACCCGGTGCCAAGCGTCTCGACGGTTATTCCCTGGCGACGCGTCTTTCGCTGTTCCTGTGGAACGCGGCCCCCGACGATGAACTGCTGCGCGCTGCGGAGAAGGGCGAGCTGCAGACGCCCAAGGGCCGCCTGAAGCAGATCGACCGTATGCTCGCCAGTCCGCGCCTCGAGAAGGGCATGCGCGCGTTCTTCGACGACATGTTCGCCTTCGACAGCTTTGCCGCGCTCGCCAAGGATGCGCAGATGTACCCGGTGTTCACCGGGGTCACCGCGACGGACGCGCGCGAGGAAACCTTGCGTGTCGTCGTCGATCATCTGATCACGAAGAACCTCGACTACCGCGACCTCTATACGACGCGCGATACGTTCATCTCCCCGCGTCTTGCGGCGGTCTACAAACTGCCGGCGACGCCGACATGGTCGCGCTATACGTTCCCGGAAGGCAGCCCGCGCGCCGGAATTCTGACGCATGTCAGCTTCCTCGCGGTGCATTCGCACCCCGTGCGCAGCTCGCCGACGATGCGCGGCAAGGCGCTGCGTGAACTGCTGCTTTGCCAGCCGGTTCCGCCGCCGCCCGCCAACGTTGACTTTTCGGCGCTGGAAAACCCCAAGGCGACGCTGCGGACCACGCGCGACCGCGTCAATTTCCACCTCGAAAACCCGGTGTGCGCGGGATGCCACAAGATCACCGATCCGATGGGGCTGGGCCTCGAGAACTTCGACGGGATTGGTGCTTACCGTGAGACCGAGAAAGGTCAGAAGATCGACGCCAGCGGTGCGCTGGACGGCAAGGCGTTCCAGGATGCCGTCGGGCTGGGCAAGGCGCTTCGCGATCATCCCGCGCTGCCGTCGTGCCTTGTAAAGCGCGCCTTCGCCTACGGCGCGGGCTCGCCCACCACCAATGCCGATCGTCCGCTGCTGGCTTACTTCAACACCAAGTTCGGTGAAGAAGGCTACAGACTGCCGGCCTTGCTGCGCACGATCACCATGAGCGATGCCTTCATCCGCATCAATGAACCCAAGCCGGCCGCGGGCGAAAAATCGGCGAGTGCGCCGACCGCCGCGACCGTTGCCGCGAACTCGAAGTAGGGAGAGAGCTATGGAAGGTTTCAATAGACGCCGCGTCCTGCGTGGAATGCTGAACGGCGGCGCCGTCACGGTCGGCCTGCCGCTGCTCAACTGCTTCCTCAACGGCAACGGCAACGCCATGGCCGACGGCAGCGCCATTCCGGTGCGGTTCGGCACCTGGTACTGGGGCATGGGCATTAGCAAGTCCGTGTTCGTGCCGAAGCAGGCGGGCGCCAACTATGAGCTTCCCGAGGAAATCGAATCCCTCAAGGACATCAAAAAGCACATCAACCTCTTCACCAACCTGACTGCATATCGTGACGGCGCGTTCTTCTGTCACTACACGGGCTGGGTCGTGGCGCGCACCGGCGTCGCCCCGATGGTGCAGAACCAATCCCTCGCTGAAAGCATCGACACTACGGTCGCCAATCAGATCGGCCGCACCACGCGCTTCAAGAGCCTGACGACCACCTCGACCGGCGACGTGCGCGATATCATCAGCTACGAAAGCCCGACGACTTCTAACCCGCCGGAATTCTCGCCGGTGAATTTCTACACCCGCCTTTTCGGACCGGACTTCCAGGATCCGAACGCGCCAACCTTCACGCCGTCGCCGACGATCATGGTGCGCAAGAGTGCGCTCACGGGCGTGATGGACAAGATCAAAACGCTGGAAACGAAGGTGGGCGCCGAGGATAAGGCGCGCCTTGACCAGTATTTCACAGGCCTGCGTCACCTCGAGAACCAGTTTAACCAGCAGCTCACGAAGCCGGAACCGCGCGAAGCCTGCGTGAAGCCGAAGAGCGCGAAGGATATGGACACGGGCAGCGACTACAAGCTTGTCGCCGACCGCCACAATGTCATGACCGATCTGTTGGCCATGGCCATCGCGTGCGACCAAAGCCGCGTCTTCAACATGATTTACTCTTACGGCTTCTCGAACACGACCAAGCCCGGCTACGACAAGCCGCACCACACCTGCACCCACGAGGAACCGAAGGACGAAAAGCTCGGCTATCAGCCAAACGCGTCGTGGTTCGTGCGCCGCGCCATGGAATCCTGGGCCTACTACGTGAAGGCTTTCGCCGCGATCAAGGAAGGCGACGGTACGCTGCTCGACAATTGTTTCATCATGGGCAACAGCGACGTCTCCGATGCGCGCGTGCATTCGCTTGAAGAAATGGCGGCCTTCACCGCCGGCCGCATGGGCGGAAAGATCAAGACAGGCCTGCACATCCCGTGCAACGGCGGCAAGATCACCGACATCGGCTTCACCGGCCTGAAGGCAATGGGTCTCGGCATGAAGACCTGGGGACAGAAGAGCAACGAAACCGATCGCGTCATCGGTGAAATCGTCGCGTAAGGGCAGATCAGGATGCGTCTGTTGATGTCGGTTTTCGGAGTTGCTGCGGCGGCGGGCGTTCTAGCCGCCGGCGCGGCTTTCGCCCAAGCCGAACATAACTGGAGCAAGGAGCAGCGCGCGCTCACCGAGGATTATATCCGCGAGGAGATGCCGCCAGGCTTTCAGGTTGTCGTCGCCGAACTCGAAGGCGCCGTGTTCGCCGACGCGAGCGGCAAGACCTTGTATTCGTGGCCGGTCATGGCGTTGCGCAATGCGAATGCTGGCGAGCAGAAGGGAAAGCCGCTCTGCAGCGACACGGTGTACAAGGTTAACACCGGCTGGATGAGCCCTTATCCGGGCGGGCTCGAATTGCCCGAAGTCGAAACGCGTCCGTCGTGCGTCGATGTGTGGCCGCCGGTTCTTGCCGCGGCCGATGCGAAACCTGTGGGCAAGTGGACCATCGTTGAAGGTCCGGGGGGACGCAAGCAATGGGCCTATGACGGCCAGGCGCTCTACACGTCCGTGCTCGACAAACAGAAAGGCGACGTCTGGGGCGGCACCAGCACGAACCTGCAACACGACGGCACGGGCGCAGTGCGCTGGCCGGTGGGTCCGGAACGGAATCTTCCATCCCAGTTCAAGGTCATGGCCTATCCCTATGGACGCCTGCTGACCTTGCAAAACGAACACGCGGTTTACGTTTTCGACGGCGACGGAAAGGGCAAGCTGGGCTGCACCGGCGATTGTCTCGAAAAATTCTCGCCCATCCTCGCGCCGGAGAAGATTCAGCCGCGCGGCGAGTGGACGACGTTCGAACGCTCGCCGGGCGTCAAGCAGTGGGCGTACCGCGGCAAGCCGGTCTACAGCTACAACCTCGAGGAAAAGTTCCCCAGCTTCCAAGGCGCGGAAGAACCGGGGTGGCGTAACGTATTCACGCAACTCGCGCCGCAGTTCCCGAAAGGTTTCCGGATCACCGACACCTACTCGGGACAGATGCTCGCGGACTCCAAGGGTCGCACGATTTACACCTACAACTGCAACGATGACGCGGCCGATCAGCTTGATTGCTCTCATCCGTCTCAGCCGCAGGCTTATCGTCTTGCGTTGTGCGGGAAGGGTGATTGGAAGCGCTGTCACGAAACCTTCCCCTACGTGCTCGCGGGGCCCGACGAGAAGAGCGAAACGCACTTCTGGAGCATCAAATACATCAACCCGGAAACGGGACGTTGGGTCGAGCCCGGAACCACCGGAGCCTTGCGCGTGTGGGCGTACCGCGACCGCCCTGTGTATCTGTGCGGGCGCGATCGGCAGCCCGGTGACTACGAGTGCGATTCCTGGGGCGAGTGGAGCGGGATCAGAAACGGCTACATGGGTTTCTGGATCCGCGACGCCTTCGGCGACAATGCGATTTAGCGGCAGATAGGGAACGGGCCCGCAGATGAAACACACGCTCTTCGCAGCACTGATCGCCGGCTCCGTACTTGGCGCGAGCGCCGCCGTTGCCGACGAGGCTTATCAGAGCCACAAGATCGGCTACACCATCGTCGGCAAGAACTGGGCGATCTATCAAACCCCGGATGGGAAGGCGGAGTGCCCGAACGGTTTGAACGATGGCCCGCGCGAGCAGTTCGACAAGCTTTATCCGCGCGATGGGCATCATAAGTTCGCCGCTTCGCAACTTGAGCGCGAAGGCGAAGTTTGGCTTCCGGACAGTAAAGGCGAGGATCGCGGCCTGCCGTTCTATGAACCGCAGGGCAAGATCGGCATTGGTCTCGATCTGGATGGCAAGGCGGACGCGAATGATTTCGTGAGCGCCGACGGCAAGGTCGCCGGGATCGACAACCAGATCTATCGCGTCTTCGGCTGCGTGGGGAATTATCGCGGGCCGGACGGCTCGTATCGCTTCTTCATTCAGGAGTACATGAAGAAGTTCAACTACAACCGCATGCTGATCGAGATCACCGACCTCGACAATATGGTCAACGATCCCGACGTGACCGTGACGGTGCTGCGCGGCCGCGATGCGCTGCTGTTGGACTCGCAAGGCGGGTTTGCCGCGGGCGGAACGCAGCGTGTCGACATGCGCTGGGGCAAGGATCTGATCAAGCGGACCAAGGGAAGGGTGATCGACGGCGTGCTCACCACCGATCCCATGGACATCCTGATGCCGGAAAGTCTGAAGCGGGGTGCCGCCAATTTGCTCATCCGCGACTGGCGCGTTCAGCTGCGCATCAGCGAGGATGGTGCCGAGGGTTTGATGGGTGGCTATCTCGACATCGAGAAGCTTTACAATAACCTGGCTCAGAATTGGACGACGCACTATCGCAGCTATGGGCGCGAGCCGCTGCCGTCCGAATACCGGTCGATGATCCGCAATGCCGACGCCTATCCGGACGCTAACGGCCGCAACACCGCGATCTCCTCGGCGTGGGAAGTGAAATTCAAGCAGGTCTTCATCGTGCATCCGCCGCAGGCGGTGGCGTCCGGCGCGCCGTCGTCCGGCGAAATGCAACTGCCGGCGCGGCAATGACGACGGGACCCAAGGACCAAGAATGAGATACCTGCGGCGCATTCTCAGCGGAGCGATCCTGGCGGGCGGCATTGCCGCAGGCGCCGCGTCCGCGGCCGAATACTACTCTTGGACCAAGCAGCAATACGCGCTGACCGAAGACTATGTGCGCGAGGACATGCCGCCGGGCTTCAAGGTGGTCGTCGCCGAACTTGAAGGCCCGGTGTTCGCGGACGCCGCGGGAAAAACGCTGTACGGCTGGCCTCTCACCCCGCTGCGCAATGGCAACGCCGGCGAGCTGAAGGGCAAGCCGACCTGCGACGAAACGCGCTATCGCGAGAATGTGGGACTGCAGAGCCCGTATCCAGGCGGCCTCGAACTGCCGGAGGTCGAGACCCGGCCGTCCTGCGTTCAAGTGTGGCCGCCGGTTCTCGCAAGCGCCGATTCCAAACCGGTTGGCAAATGGACCATCGTCGACGGGCCCGGCGGGCGGAAGCAGTGGGCTTACGAAGGGCAGGCGCTCTATACGTCCATTCTCGATCAGAAGCCCGGCGATGTGCTCGGCGCCACGAGCGCCCTGGATGGCGGCGACGGTGAAGGGGCCCTGCGCAAGCCCATGGGCCCGGAGCGCAACATGCCCGCCCAATTCAAAGTGAGCGTCTCGCACGCGGGCCGCCAGCTGACCCTTGCGAACAACTACTCCATTTACGTTTTCGACGGCGATACCCCCGGCAAGTTCGGCTGCACAGGCGCCTGCCTCGAAAAGTTCCAACCGGTGCCCGCGCCGGAACGCATTCGCCCGCAAGGGGACTGGACGATCGTCGAGCGTTCACCGGGCGTGAAACAGTGGGCGTACCGGGGACGGCCGGTCTACAGTTACATTCTCGAGCAAAAGCGCCCCAGCTTCGAAGGTTCAGACGAGCCGGGCTGGCACAATGTCTTCACCCAGTTGCCGCCTCAGTTTCCGAAGGGGTTCCAGATCACCGAAGGCACGGCGGGCTCCATGCTCGCCGATGCCAAGGGGCGCACGATCTATCTCTACAATTGTAACGACGACGCCCAGGATCAGCTCGATTGCTCGCACCCCTCGCAGCCGCAAGCGTATCGCCTCGCGATCTGCGGTAAGGGCGATTGGCGCCGCTGCCAAAAGACCTTCCAGTACCTTCCGGCGGGCGCTCAGGAAAAGAGCGATAGCAATATCTGGAGCATCAAATATATCGACGCCTCCACCGGCCGTTGGGTAGAACCCGGTGTGGCGGGGGCTCAGCGCGTTTGGGCGTATCGGGACCGTCCGGTCTATGTCTGCATGCGGGACAAGGTGCCGGGCGACTTCGAATGCGATTCCTGGGGTGAGTTCAGCGGCATGCGGAACGGCTGGAAAGCCTTCTGGATCCGCGAAGCGTTTGGCCGCGGCTAGGCGCGCACGGCGAGGGAGAGAGCGATGGAAAAGATTTTGTCCGGCACGTTTGTCGCAGCGGGTGCGCTCGCCGCGGGTCTTGCCTTTGCGTCCGTCGCATCCGCCGACGACGCGGTGCAGAACGGCAAAATCGGCTACGCGATGACCAATAAAAATTGGGCGGTCTATCAGACCCCCGATGGCAAGGCCGAGTGCCCGAACGGCCTCAACGACGGTCCGCGCGAACAGTTCGACAAGCTTTATCCGCGCGACAAAAAGCACACCTATGTCCAGACCCAGCTCGAGCGGGAGGGCGAGGTGTGGGTGCCCGAGAAAACCCCGGAGACGCACGGCCTTCCGTTCCATGAGCCGCAGGGCAAGATCGGGATCGGCCTCAATCTCGATGGCAAAGTCGACGCCGAGGATTTCACCAGCCCCGACGGCAAAGTCACGGGCATCGACAATCAGATCTACCGCGCCTTTGGCTGCGTCGCGAGTTACCGGGGGCCGGATGGCTCTTACCGGCACTTCGTCGAAAGCTACATGCAGCAATACAAATACAACCGTTTCCTGCTGGAGCTGACCGGCGTCGATAACCTCACCAGCGATCCGGACGTGACCGTGACGATCTATCGCGGCCTGGATGCGTTGCTGCTGGATTCCGCGGGAAACTTCATCGCCGGCGGTACGCAACGCGCCGATCATCGTTGGGGCAGGGACTTCATCAAGAGTACAAAGGGTAAGATCGTCGATGGCGTGCTGACCACGACCCCGATCGACATCTACATCCCCGAAACCCTCGCGCGCGGCGCGCCGAAGCAATTCGTGCGCGACTGGCGGGTCGAACTGAGACTGACGGAAGACGGCGCGGAAGGTTTGATGGGCGGATACCTCGATATCGAGCGCCTTCAAAATAATCTGGCCCAGAATTGGGCGACCCATTTCCGTTCGTACGGGCAGGAATCGATCCCGTCCGAGTACCGGTCTTTTATTAAGAATGCGGACGCCTATCCGGGGGAAGACGGCAAGAACGCCTTCATCTCCTCGGCATGGCAAATCAAGTTTAAGCAGGCGTTCATAGTCCACCCGCCGGCGGCCGTGGCCGCGGGCGAATCCGGCAAAGGCGACGCGGCCTCCGCCGCGACCCGCCAATAGGATCCACAGAGGAAAGTAGAGAGATGGCTCAAGCTGACATGACGGCGAACGGCGCGGTTGTCGAGAAGATGACCGCGGCGGACATGGCCCGCCGAGTGAAAATGATCTTTATCGGATCCGCCGGGAACTTGGTGGAGTGGTACGACTTCTACGCTTATGCGGCGTTCGCGTTGTACTTCGCGCCGTCGTTCTTCCCCAACACGGATCCCGTCGTGCAGCAACTGCAAGCGGCTTTGTTGTTCGCCTTCGGTTTCATCGTGCGTCCGATCGGCGGCTGGCTCTTCGGTCACTTCGCCGACCGCTATGGTCGCCGGACCGCGCTCACCACCTCGGTGCTGATGATGTGCATGGGCTCGCTGGTGATCGCGGTCTCTCCGACCTACGCGCAGATCGGGATCTGGGCGCCGGTGCTCCTGGCCTTCGCGCGCGTGGTGCAAGGCCTGTCGCTGGGCGGCCAGTACGGAACAAGCGCGACGTACCTCTCGGAAGTCGCCCATCCCAATCACCGCGGCTTTTTCTCCAGCTTCCAGTACGTCACCCTGATCGGCGGTCAGCTCACCGCGATCTTCGTGCTATTGATCTTGCAGAAGTTCTTCCTGTCGACGGAAGAGATCAAAGAGTGGGGCTGGCGCATTCCGTTCTACATCGGCGGCGGTCTTGCGATCTTCACGGCCTTCATGCAGCGCCATCTCGACGAGACCGAGCAGTTCGTCGAAGCCAAGAAGCTGGCCGAGAAGCAGGGTAAGAAAATCGGCGGTATCCGCCAACTGATGAAGTACCCGAAGGAGATCATGATCGTTGTCGGCCTCACCATGGGCGGCACGACCGCGTTCTACACCTACACCACCTACATGCAGAAATACCTCAAGCTGTCGGTGGGCCTGAACGACGAGCAGACCACCCTGGTGACCGCCGGTTCGCTGATCTTCGCGCTGTTCCTGCAGCCGCTTTACGGCGCCCTGTCGGACCGCATCGGCCGCCGTCCGCTGCTCATCTTCTTCGGCGTCGCGGGCACCCTGTTCACGATCCCGATTCTGACCACTCTCCAGACGGCCAGCGGTCCCTGGCAGGCGTTTTTCCTGATCGCGGCGGCCTGGATCATTGTATCCGGTTACACTTCGATCAACGCGGTGGTGAAAGCGGAACTCTTCCCGACGGCCGTGCGCGCCATCGGTGTGGGACTACCCTACGCCATCACCGTCTCGATCTTCGGCGGTTCCGCGGAGTCGGTTGCGCTTCTCTTTAAATCTCAAGGGCATGAGAGCGGCTTCTACTATTACTTGACCGCGATCATTGCGACCTCGCTGCTCGTGTACTTCTTTATGCGCGATACCGGTAAGGAATCGGCGATGAATCGCCACGAGTGAGGCAACGAACGCTTGTAACACTCAGATTAAGAGAATGAAAATTGCGCAAGCGGGCCACGGCAATATATAGTGGTTCTAATGTAGACCCGTCCCAGCGGCGGCGAATGTGGAGGTAGAGATACTCGTGAGTTCTTATTTCAAAGGAACGCTTTCGGCATTCTTGCGCGGCAGCGCCTTCGCGGCGGTTTCGGCCTTCGCCTTGGCAAGCTGTTCGGCGCCGAGCGCCGAAGGCACGAAGGCTGCAAGCGCGAAGCCCGCGGCCGAAGCCGCGGCCAGCAAGACCGCGGAACCGGAGACCGCCGGTTCCGCCAAGCGTCTGCGTCTGCTCTCACAGGATCAGTATCTCAACACGCTCGCGTACGTGTTCGGCCCCGATGTGCGTCCGGATGCGTACTTCCCGCCGGCCCAGCGCACCGATGGCCTTCTGAGCCTCGGCGCCGCGAAGGCCGGGGTGACCCCGACGCGCATGGAAATCTATCAGAAGGCGGCCCAAACGGTCTCCGCGCTGATCGTCGATCCGAAGCGCCGTGATTTCGTCATCACCTGTAAGCCGGCCGACGAGAAGAAGGCCGACCGCGCCTGCGCCAGCAAAGTGATTTCGGAAGTCGGCCGCCTTATGAGCCGCCGCCCGTTGACCAATGAAAAGCGCGACGCGTTCGTGGAACAGGCTGTGACAGCCGCCACCAAGCTCAATGACTTCTACGCCGGGCTGGGTGTCGCGCTCGAGGCGTTGCTCGTCAGCCCGAACGTTCTGTTCGTCACCGAACGCGCGGAACCGGATCCTAAGAACCCGGGCAAGCTGCGTTTGGAAGCCTACTCATTGGCGACACGCCTGTCCTTGTTCCTGTGGAACGCGGCGCCGGATGATGAACTCCTGAAGGCCGCCGAAACCGGCGAAATCCAGACGCCGAAGGGTCTCGCCAAGCAGGTCGACCGCATGCTCACCAGCGCTCGTCTCGATCAGGGCGTGCGCGCGTTCTTCGACGATATGTTCGCGTTCGACACCTTCAACGCACTGTCGAAGGACACGGCTATTTACCCGACCTTCACCGGTCAGGCCTTGCAGGACGCGCGTGAAGAAACCCTGCGGGTCGTCGTCGACCATCTGATCCGTCAGAAGGGCGATTACCGCGACCTCTTTACGACGCGTGAAACCTTCATCTCCCCGGCGCTCGCGGCAATCTACAAGCTGCCGGCCCCGCCGACGTGGACTCGTTATGAATTCCCGGAAGGCAGCCAGCGCGCCGGGATTGTCACCCACATCAGCTTCCTGGCCACGCACTCGCATCCGGCCCGCACATCGGCCACGCTGCGCGGCAAGGCGATGCGTGAACTCCTGCTGTGCCAACCGGTTCCGCCTCCGCCGGCAAACGTCGACTTCTCACTCGTGGAAAATCCGCCTCCGGGCCTGCGCACGACGCGCGACCGCGTCGCCGTCCACCTGGAAAACCCCGTGTGCGCCGGTTGCCATAAGATCACCGATCCGATGGGGCTCGCGCTTGAGAACTTCGACGGCGAAGGCAGCTTCCGTCTGACCGAGAAAGGCGCGGTGATTGACGCCAGCGGTCAGTTGGATGGCAAGGCGTTCAAGGACGTCGCCGGCCTCGGCCAGGCATTGCACGATCACCCGGCCATTCCGACGTGTCTCGTCAAGCGCGCCTATAGCTATGCGACGGGCTCGCCGACGACCAACGCCGACCGTCCGTTGTTGACCTACTTCAACACGCGCTTCGGTGAACAAGGTTATCGGATGCCGGACCTGATGCGCACTATCGTGCTTAGCAGCGCGTTCTCGCATGTTATGGACAATCAGAGCACTGCGGACGGAAAGACGGCGGACGCGTCGTCGAAGCAATCCGCCGCGGCCTCGAATTAGGGATAGGGAGAAGCTAAAGATGGCTCAGTTCAATAGACGTCGTGTCCTTCGCGGCCTGCTCAACGGCGGCGCCGTCACCGTGGGTTTGCCTCTCCTGAACGTTTTCCTGAACGGAAACGGAAACGCGATGGCCGATGGTGCGTCCATGCCGGTGCGTTTCGGAACGTGGTTCTGGGGCCTGGGCATGAGCAAGTCGATCTTCGTGCCCAAGCAGACCGGCGCGAACTACGAACTGCCGGAAGAAATCGTGTCGCTGAAGCCGATTCAGAAGCACATGAACCTGCTCACGAACCTCGTGGCTTATCGCGATGGGGCGTTCTTCTGTCACTACACCGGCTGGGTCGTGTTCCGCACCGGCTCCTCGCCGCAGGTCAACGATCAGGCTCCGGGCGAGAGCATCGACGTCACGATCGCCAACCAGATCGGCCGCTCGACCCGCTTCAAGAGTTTGACCGCCGCTGCGACGGGCGACATCCGCACGGTCGTATCCTACGAAAACGCCAATACGCCGAACTCTTCCGAAGTTTCTCCGCTCAACCTCTATACGCGCCTGTTCGGGCCTGACTTCCAGAACCCGAATGCGCCGACCTTCACGCCGAGCCCGAAGATCATGGTGCGCAAGAGCGCGCTGTCGAGCGTCACCGACGAAATCAAAGAGTTGGAGCGCTATGTCGGCGCGGAAGACAAGGCGCGTCTCGATCAGTACTTCACGGGTCTGCGCCATCTCGAGCAGCAGTTCGATTACCAGCTGACCAAGCCGGAACCGCGTCCCGCCTGCCAGCCGGCAGCGGCGCCTAAGGATTCCCAGCTCGGCAACGAAGCCTCGCTGGTGCGTCAGCGCCACAAGATGATGGCCGAATTGCTCGCCATGGCCGCCGCGTGCGACCAGACGCGTGTGTTCAATCTGTCGTGGTCGAACGCTTCGTCGAACACGACGAAGCCGGGCTACGACAAGCCGCACCACACCTGCACCCACGAAGAGCCGGTGGACGAGAAGCTCGGCTACCAGCCGAACGCCTCGTGGTTCGCGCGTCGTTCGTTCGAAGCGTGGGCGGAATACGTCCAGGCCTTCGCGAACATCAAGGAAGGCGACGGTACGTTGCTCGACAACTGCTTCATCATGGCCAACACGGACGTGTCCTACGCCCGCGTGCACTCGCTGGAAGAAATGCCGGCCTTCACCGCCGGTAAGGCGGGCGGCAAGATCAAGACGGGCATGCACATTGACTGCAAGGGCGGTCAGGGCACCTCACTGGGTTACACGGCCATGAAGATCATGGGCCTCGACGCCAGCAGCTGGGGCACCAAGAGCAACCAGACCAGCAAGACGATCAGCGAGATCCTCGTTTAATCGTCGCGG
The DNA here is from genome assembly GCA_041905525.1 of Rhodospirillaceae bacterium. Classification (GTDB taxonomy): domain Bacteria; phylum Pseudomonadota; class Alphaproteobacteria; order Rhodospirillales; family Rhodospirillaceae; genus SHVO01. The sequence goes on along the minus strand of JAYRKY010000022.1, from coordinate 41,340 downwards.
CGTGCGCGATCGCTCGCGAACGCCTCCACAGGGAGTGACTATGAAAGACTTCGGACGAATTGGGACTGCCTTGACCGCTGCGGCGTTGATCGCCGGGATGGCGGGCGCCGCTACCAGTGCTTTCGCGCAGGCGCGTGGCAAAGCTCCGCTGGAAGACTACGTGAAAGAGCCGATGCCGCCGGGCATCCAGGTCGTTGTCGCGGACTTCGAAGGTCCCGTGTTCGCCGATGCCAAGGGTAAGACGCTCTACACGTGGCCCGTCACGCCGCTGCGCAACGGCGACGCTGGCGAACAGAAGGGCAAGCCGACCTGCAGCGACGTCCCTTCGAAGGTCAATGCCGGCCTGATGAGCCCGTATCCGGGCGGCCTCGAACTTCCGGAAGTCGACACGCGCCCCGCCTGCACCACGATGTGGCCGCCGGTTCTGGCGCCGTCCGATGCCAAGGCGGTCGGCAAGTTCACCGTTGTCGAGCGTCTGGATGGCAAGAAGCAGTGGGCCTACGACGGCTACGCGCTTTACACCTCGGCGCTCGACGAGATGCCGGGCGACGTCCGCGGCGGCACCAAGAAGAAAACCACCCGTGGCGACTCTCAGGGCGCGGGCCGCGAGCCGGCCGCGCCGGCGGAGAACAATCCGCCGCAGTTTAAGGTTTATGCGCTGCAGAGCGGCCGCCTCCTGGCCACAGCCGACTCGCGCTCCGTCTATGTGTCGGATCGCGACAGCGCAGGGAAGTCCAACTGCATTGGTGAATGTTTGAACGACTGGAAGCCGGTCCAGGCTCCGGCGAGCGTTCAGCCCCAGGGCGATTGGACGGTCATCGATCACCCGACGGGCATCAAGCAGTGGGCGTTCCGCCGCCAGCCCGTTTATACGCGCAACGGCGACACCAAGCGTCCCAGTCTTGAAGGGGGCGACATCGCCGGATGGCACAACGTCTATGTGACCAGGCCGCCGGCTTATCCGAAGGGCTTCGGCCCGCAGGATATGCAGTCGGGTCAGGTGCTGGCCGACGCCAAAGGCCGCACGATCTACACGTATCAGTGCATGGACGACGCCGTCGACCAGCTGCAGTGCGACTACCCGGAAGCGCCCCAGGTCTATCGCCTGGCGGTCAGCGGCCGTGGCGATCAGGCCATGTCGATGAAGAACTTCCCCTATGTCCTCGCGGAAAAGGGCGCCACCAGCACCAGCCGGATGTGGCAGGTGATGGCGATTGATCCCAAGACCGGCAAAAAGGCCGCGGCGGGGCAATCCGATGCGCTTAACGTGTGGGCTTACCGTGGCCGCCCTGTATACTACTGCGCCCGCGATAAGGGCCCGGGCGACGCCGAGTGCGATACCTGGGGTGAATTCTACGGCTGGCGGAACGGCTATAAGGCGTTCTGGCTCCGCGACGATTACGGCGATAACGACGAATAAGATCGCCATGACGAAGACAAAAGAAACGACGGGATTCGGGAAGGAGAAACCCATGCGTGGTTTGAAGAAACTGCTGACGACGACCGCCCTTGCGGCCCTCAGCATCACCGCCGTTGGCGCGGGCAGCGCCTCGGCCGATGAGTCCATCCTCAAGGATCGCCGGATCGGCTTCGTTCTGAACTCGAAAGCGATGGCCGTCTATCAAACGGCTGACGCGAAGGCGGAATGCCCGAACGGCTTCAACGATGGTCCGCGCGAGCAGTTCGTGAAGTTTTTCCCGGAAGGTGCCAAGCGCACGGTTGCCGACACCCAGCTCAAGTATGAGCAGGAGTGGTGGAACCCGACGACGGACGCCTCCTGGGAGCCGCAACCGTTCAAGGAACCGCAGGGCGGGATCGCCATCGGCCTCAATCTCGACGGTAAGGTCGGTCCGAAGGACTTCACCAGCCCGGATGGCGAGAAGGGGATCGACAACCAGCTTTACCGCGTCATTGGCTGCATTGTCGGTTGGCGTGGGCCCGAAGGTCAGTCGCGCCACTTCGTGAAGAGCTATCAGCAGAAGTTCGACTACAACCGCACGATGTTCGAAATCACGGACGTCGACAGCCTGACGAACGATCCGGACGTGACGGTCACGCTCTACCGCGGCCGCGATCCGCTCTACTCGAACGCATCCGGTGACTTCATTGCCGGCGGCAGCCAGCGCATCGATATGCGCTGGGGCAAGCAGTTCATTCACAGCGTGAAGGGTAAGATCGTCGACGGCGTGCTCATCACCGAGCCGAAGCGCGTATCGATGCCGGAATCCACGGCACGCGGCGTGCCGAAGATGGACATCCACGAATGGCGCCTGAAGCTGAAGCTGACGGAAACCAGCGCCGAAGGTTTGATGGGCGGTTACATCGATATCGAGCGTTTCTACAACGCGCTCGGCCAGAACTGGGGCACGCATCATCGCTCCTACGGCCAGGAATCGCTGCCGTCCGAATACAAGGCGCTGTACCGCAACGCCGACTTCGCTCCGGACGCCAACGGCCGCAATACGGCGATCTCGGCGGCTTGGGACGTGAAGTTCTCGCAGGTCTACATCATCCATCCCGCCCAGCAGGTGGCGTCGAAGGGTGACAAGGGCGCCGCTGCGGAAGCCGTCCCGGCCCGCTAAGCGAGCTAAGACTGTTACAAACGGAAGAGAGAGGGGAGAAATCCCCTCTCTTTTTTTATGACCTCATGAGCAGGTTTCGAGACCTGCTGCCTAGACAAAGACGTGCGCCACATTGAACATTAGAACCGCGAAACACATTCCTGGGGAGGATCTCATGTCGTTTTCATTCAAGGGCGCCGTGATCGGCGCCGCGCTGACGGCGGTTCTATCGACCGCGGCTTTCGCCCAAGTCTCGCCCAACGACGGCAAGTCCATGGGCGGCGGCGATTGCGCCAAGAACAAGTACAACTGCGCCGACACGGCGAACCCGCTGCCGAAGGCCGACTCAGTGTGGCTCGAGAAGCTGACCTGGATGGACGTCCGTGACGCGATGAAAGCGGGCAAGAAGACGATCATCATTCCGACCGGCGGCATGGAACCGAACGGGCCTTGGCTCACGCTCGGCAAGCACAACTGGGTCCTGGAAACGAACTGCGAGGCAATCGCGAAAGCGCTCGGCGATGCGCTATGCGCGCCGGTTGTGAAGTTCGTGCCCGAGGGCGGCATCGAACCGAAGACCGGTCACATGACGACGATGGGGACGATCACCGTCAGCCAGGCCACCTACGAATCGCTGCTAGGCGACATCGCCGCCAGCCTGAAGGCGCACGGCTTTGACAAGATTTTCTTCATCGGCGACAGCGGCGGCAATCTGAAGGGCGCCCAGGCGGTCAGCCAGAAGCTTAGCGACGCCAAGACCATCGTCGCTGCGATCCCGGAATATTACAACTACGACGACGTCGAAAAAATGCTGCGGGAAAAGGGCGTCCTGAAACAAAAGGATCCCAACGAAGGCCTGCACGACAGCGTCGGCATCACCCTCAACATCCTCGCCAACCATCCGTCGGAAGTGCGCCTCGACGAGCGCATTAAGACCAACACCGCGAGCCTCGCGGGCGTTTCGTTCGCCGACAAGGCGGCGAACCAGAAGTGGGCCCAGGATGTCATCGCCTTCCGTACGAAGGTCACCGTCGATGCGATCAAGAAGGTGATCGCGGCGAAGGGTCAAACGAAGTAGAGAAGAGGAACTGCTCTTGGGGCCGGCCGGCGCTACGCCGGTTCGGCCTCCAGGGGCTCTTTCAAGGCACTGAGCAACAGCTCAAGCGCGGCCCCGACCGAGGCGCGGCGGACATCGGTCCGCGTTCCCGCAAACACATAGCGCTTCACAAGCGCGTCCCGCCCGGTCTGGGCGAGGGCCATGTAGACCAGCCCGACGGGCTTTTCCTTCGAGCCGCCGCCCGGGCCGGCGATGCCAGTCACCGAGATCGCGATATCGGCGCCGCTCGCAGCGAGGGCCCCTTCGGCCATGGCCGAGGCGACAACGTCGCTGACCGCGCCGTTTTCCGAGATGGCGTCGCGCGGCACGCCGAGCAGCGCGACTTTCGATTCATTGGAATAGGTGACGAGCCCACCCTCGACCGCGTCGGACGACCCCGGGATGGATGTCAGGCATCCGGCGATGAGGCCGCCCGTGCAGGACTCAGCCGTGACGATGCGCTTGTTCGCGGCGCGCGCTGCGTCCAGCACGTCATGAGCGAGGTCTGTGAGATCGTTGGGAAGCAAGGTCATGGTGAAACGAGAGTGGAGGCGGGTCCAATCCACCACATGAGGCTCGCGGCGTAAAGCAGAAGCGCCGCGAACAGGCCGGCGAGGTAGTCGTCGAGCATCACGCCGAGGCCGCCCTTCACGCTGCGGTCCACCCAGCCGATCGGCCACGGTTTCCAGATGTCGAGCAAACGGAACAGGAGAAAACCGAGGGCATAAGACGCCCACGAGGGGTCGAGCAGGGAAACCGCGAGCCATACGCCGGCCACTTCATCGAGGACGATCCATTGCGGGTCGCCGCCTTCTGCCCCCAGGCTCTGCAGGTGACGCCCCGCCAGCCAGACCCCGGCCAGGAAGACCACCAGGCTTGCCAGGGGCAGGGCCCATTCGACCCCGGTCGCCTGGATTCCCCAGGCAAAGGGCAGGGCGCCGACCGATCCCACTGTCCCCGGGGCCCGGCGGGCATAGCCGCAGCCGAACCACGACAGGAGAAGAATCTGGGGCGCACTCTTGCGGAAGGCTGTGGAAAAGTCGTTTGGCATGAAGGTGTTAGGGACCCGATTTTAGCAACGCCCGGGTGGCCAAAAAGGCGCACTCTTCCACCCTCATAACGCACCGCATTGCTTTGATATAAAATAACTTTTAGCCGGTTTACTTTCTCTTTGATATTCGAGCCTAGAATAGGCAGGATACGCGCGGCTGTTTGCAGTTTCCAAGCGCCAGACGAAATTTCATTGCTTCATTCGGCCGGTTGGGGGCAACCGCCGGGAAGTGGAATGCGTCGCACAAGAGCGAAAAGCCGGCTTGGAAACGCGAAGAGTTGAGCCCGGGACCGATAACAAAACCAAAAACACGACCGGGCTGATGAACTACGTGTCATCGAGAGAGGGGACGGCGTGTTTTCAGGTAAACCACACTCAAAGTTTGACCCGCGCGATCGCGGTTTGAGCCGCGCGCAGAAATTGCTTCAGCGCTTCTTCCCGGAGAAGCAACTGATCGTTCGCTCCGGCGAACATATGCGGACGCTGCGCTTGTCAACCAATCGTCAGGCGGTGCTCGTCACCGTCGGCATCATCCTCGGAACCTGGACGCTGCTCAGCTCCGGTCTCGCGATGAACCATGGCGAGCGCATCCGCGCGAAGAACACCGAGATCAAGGACGCGCGCGTCGGGTACGAGCAACTGCTCGCCCAGGTCTCCATCTACAAGGAGCGGGTCGCGGACCTCACCAAGGACCTCGAAGACAACTATTCGAAGTCGCTGGCTCTGGCGGAAAGCGAAGCCGAGCTTCTGAAGGCGAAGGCGGGTGACGGTCCTAGCGCCAAGAAAACCCTGGTCTCGAAGCTGACCTCCCGCGCCAAGGAAGCGCTGCAGGATCCGGTCGGGACCCTTTCGGGCGAAGGCGGTAATACCGAACTCGCCCTCAGCAAGGCCAAGCTTGAGCGCGGCCATGTTGACGAAGCCCGCAAGGCGCTTCTCTCCGAACTCTCGGACCTTGAAAAGTCCATGGTCGACGTCGTCGGCCACCACCAGAAGACCCCCTTCATCGCCACCGACAGCCTCGAGCTGCGCCAAGTGGTGCTTCAGCGCGATCTCGCCGTTTCCGAACGCGAGAACCTGAGTCAGAAAGTGGCGTCGCTGGAAAACCAGATCCGCGACATGGAGAGCAACCAGTTGCTGCTCTACCACCGCTTCGCCGAAGCGACGGAAACCAAGATCGCGGATATCGAAAACTCCCTCAGCGTCACCGGCTTGGATGTCGACCTTCTTGTGAAGCGCCAGAAGAGCGGCCGTGGTCAGGGTGGTCCGTTGATCCCTCTGTCGGCGGTGCCGGCGGACTCCGGCCCACTGCAGGAGTCCCTGAACCAGCTGAACGCCAATGTCGACCGTTTGCAGGACCTGCGCGGCCTTATGATTCGCCTGCCGCTCGACCAGCCGGTCAAGAAGTGGGAAATGAACTCGGGTTTCGGCGTCCGTAAGGATCCGTTCACCGGCACCTACGCCCAGCACCAAGGCCTGGATATGGGCGCCGACATGCGCGATCCCATCTACGCCACGGGCGACGGCAAGGTTACGCATGCCGACTTCGACGGCAACTACGGCCGCATGGTGGAGATCGATCACGGCATGGGTCTGGTCACCCGCTACGGCCACATGTCCCGCATCCTTGTGAAGGTCGGCGATGTCGTGAAACGCGGCACCGTCATCGGGCAAATCGGTTGCAGCGGCCGCTGCTCCGGTCCGCACGTGCATTACGAGGTCCAGAACAACGGACGTCCCGTCAATCCGCTGAAATTTCTGAAGGCAGGGAGCAATGTTCTCAAGAACTAGCGCCAACGGCGCTCAAGCTCAGGATCTGCGCGGCGACGGCGCGGCGGTGAAGGCCGTCCCGTCCATCATCAGCTCCGACCTCACCATCGAGGGCAACCTGAATTCCAGCGGCGAGATCCAAGTGGACGGCGTCGTCCACGGCGACATCCGCTGCAAGGCACTCATTGTCGGCGTAAAGGGCTCCGTGACGGGCGAAGTCGTGGCTCAGACCGTGCGCATGCACGGCGCCATCAAGGGCATGATCCGGGCGAAGAGCGTGTTCCTCGCCTCGACCGCGCGCATGGCGGGCGATGTGGAACATGAAAGCCTCGCCATCGAGCCGGGCGCCTACATCGAAGGGCACTGTAAGCGCATTACCGAAACCGCCGCCGGCGGGGTTCTGGACGTCCATCGTCCGGCCGCTCCGGCGCGCGTCGCGAGCCTCGCCAAGCCGGCCATGGTCGGCGCAAGCTAAGCCGCACGTCGAACGCATTTGCCTGGAAAAATCAGAAGGGCGGGTCAATCAGGACCCGCCCTTTTTGCTCGTCTCATTCGCGGCGCGCGAGTTCCGCTTCCAGATTGCTGCTGAGCTGCTTGGTATCGCTCAAGAGCGCCCGGTAGACCATGACGTTCTCCATCACGCGCTGCACGTAGGTGCGCGTTTCAGAGAACGGGATCTGTTCGATCCAGTCGACGGCATCGACCGACGGGTCGCGGGGGTCGCCGAACTGGCGCGACCATGCCCGCGGACGCCCAGGCCCGGCGTTATAGGCGGCGGCCGCCATGATGTAGGAACCGCCAAAGCTGCGAACCAGAGAGTCGAGATACGACGCTCCCAATTGAATGTTGTAGGAGCCGTCGGACGTCAGCCGGCCGCGGTCGTATTTCACTTTGTTGGCGCGCGCGACGGCCGTCGCGGTCGGGGGCATCAACTGCATCAGGCCGCGGGCCCCGACCGGGCTTTGCGCGGCGACGTCGAAGTTGCTTTCCTGGCGGGTGATCGCCAGGACGAAAGCACGCTCGGGCGCCGCGGGATATTTGAAACCGGGGACCGGATATCCGTGCTGCAGTAGCACGAATTTATCGCGGGCCGACTGACGCGCGATCACGACGCCGAGGTCCGGCCGTTTGTGGCGTGTGACCAATTCGGCAACCATTTCGCGGTCGGCGGCAAGATCTGATGCGTCGGCCAGCGCCACGGCGAATGCCCGTTGATAGGGTTTCGCGTCCGCTTCCAGGATGATGCGAAGCGCCTGCGTTAGTTCGCGCGCGTTGAAGGCGGCGCGCTCTTCCGCGGTCGGCACTGGATCCTGCGGCAGTTGCGGAGCGCCGCCGCCCTTGAGCCGGGACAGCGAAAGCTGGCCATAGAAGGTTGTCGGATAGGCCGCGCCGCGGGTGTACCACTCGTTCGCGAGATCCGCGCGGTTCAGGAACTCCATCGTGCGGCCGACCCAGTAGGCGCCCTTCGCCAGGCTAAGCGGCATCTGGACGGTGTCGTAGACTTTCTCGAAGTGCGGCAGGGCCGCTTCGCCGTCTTTCAGAAAACGCAAGGCGATCCACCCTGCCAGCCATTCGGCTTCGGAGACGCTCAAAGCATCGGTTGCCCCGTGGTGCCGCGCGATCCGATACGCCTCGGTGATCGAGCCTTTCTGAAGCGCATCGCGCGCAAGGATATGGCGTTCGCGCCACCAAAGGTCGGGGCGAGGGGACGCCAGCGGGAATTCGGGGATAAGGGCGCGCGCCTCATCGTCGTTGCCGCGGGCGCGGCGCCACTGGATGCGGTTGAAGATCAGACCGGCATCGTTCTGCAGGGATTGGGGCACGCCCGCGACGAGGCTCTCGACATTCTTCGCCGAGCCGATCAGAGCGATACGCGCGCGCGCCACCGCGGCGTAGTCGGCATTGAGACGCGGGATCAAGCGCTCGGCGGCGCTTGTCTGCTCGGTGTACAGAATGGTGTCCACCCGGACTCGGTGATCTTCCGGCGTGAGGATACCGCCGAAGTCCCGCAGGAAATCGCTTTCCTCGGCGCGGTCGAAACTGCCCGAGCGCCACGCCTCGCGCGCCAGCGCGTCGGCCTCTGCGGTCTTGCCCTGCAAGCGCAACGCCCGCGCATAGGCCACTTTGCCGTCCGTGGTCAGCGGAGGGAATTTGGCGAACCAGTCGCTGATCGCGCCGGCGGGGACATTGTCGTCGATCGAAAGCTCGGCCTGCCGGCGCATCTCCGAGGAAGAGGGCCAGTCGGGATGGGCGGTCAGGAACGACGTGCGTTCCAGGAAACCGACATGCTGACCGGGTTCGCGAATGTAGGCCCATTCGACGATCTTCGAGACCAGCGGGTTGCTGGCCCGGCCGGCGGCCTGCCGCGCGGCGCTCCATTGCCGCTTCGACGCGGCCTTGATCGCTTGGTTCAGCAGATCGCGGTCGCGCGCCGACAAAACGCGAGGTTCGGTCGCGGTTGAAGACGCGGTCGGGGCGGGTTGCGATGCGGGCGGTGTATAAAGCGGAGCCGCGCGCTCGGGGACAGGGGGCTTGGGCAGGGGGAGAATATGGCCGCTTGCCGCTTTGCTCGCAGGAGCTTGGGCGATGACCTGTCCTGAGCCAAGCGCGGCCGCGACGCCGGAGAAAATACAAACCAGTGCGGCGCGCCTAAGCCGGCGCCCGGACGGTGCGCGGTCATTCTTCGTAAAAAGCGATGCTACCATATCTCCGTCTGTTGTCTTATGAGGAGGCACAAACGTCAAGTAAATGCAGGGGTTGGAGGCCATTACGTGACCGCAAGAATGACCCTTCCAGGGTTCTTGTGGCGTCGAACGCCTGTGATAATGTCCGCCCTCATCTCGGACGGTAACAGCCGTCACCCTCTCTAGGAGCTTTCCGATGTTCCGCGGTTCTATCACGGCCCTCATTACCCCGTTCAAGAAGGGCGCCATCGACGAGAAGGCCTATCAGGACTTCATCGAGTGGCAGATCGGCGAGGGCACCCACGGGTTCGTGCCGTGCGGAACCACCGGTGAATCGCCGACGCTGTCTCACGACGAGCATAACCGCGTGATCGAACTGTGCGTCGAGGTCGCCAAGGGGCGCGTGCCGGTGATCGCCGGCACCGGTTCAAATTCGACCGAAGAAGCCATCCAGCTGACCAAGCATGCCAAGAAAGCCGGCGCCGATGCGGCGCTCGTGGTCACGCCGTATTATAACAAGCCCACCCAGGAGGGCATGCTTCAGCACTACCTGGCAATCGCCAACGCCGTCGAACTGCCGATCATCATTTACAATATCCCCGGCCGCAGCGTGATCGACATGTCGATCGAAACCATGGCGAAGCTGGCCGAACACAAGAATATCGTTGGCGTGAAGGATGCGACCAACGATCTGATGCGCCCGATCCGCTCGCGCCTCGCGTTCGGCGACGATTTCTGTCACCTGTCGGGCGAAGACGGCACGGCGGTGGCGTTCCTGGCGCAGGGCGGCCGCGGATGCATCTCGGTTACGGCCAATGTCGCGCCGCGCCTGTGCGCCCAGCTGCAGGACGCCTGGCACTTGGGCGCCTATGACGACGTGTTCCGAATCCGGGATGTCCTCTCGCCGCTGCACGACGCCATGTTCGTGGAAACCAACCCGACCCCGGTGAAATTTGCCGCGAGCCTGCTCGGCAAATGCGAGCCGGACGTGCGCCTGCCGCTGGTACCGCTGTCGACCAAGGCCAAGGCCCGGGTCGAAGAGGCCATGCGCGGCGCCGGCCTTCTCAATTAAGCGTTTTTCGCGGCCTTCAATGGCGGGTTTCGGCCGGTTTTGACCGGACGCGATTTCGCGCCTACATATAGGCCATGGCGAAAGAACTGATCTCCCACGGCGGCGTGGCCCAAAACCGCAAGGCGCGCCGCGACTACTTCATCGAAGACACACTCGATGCTGGTATCGTACTGACCGGCAGCGAAGTGAAGTCGCTGCGGCATGGCCGCTGCACCCTGACCGAGGCCTTCGCGCAGATCGATCATGGCGAGGTCTATCTCGTGAACTGCCATATCCCGGCGTACGAGGGCGCAAGCCACTTCCAACACGATGAGAAGCGGAAGCGAAAGCTTCTGGTTAAGCGCAAGGAAGTCGACCGGATCATGGCCGCGGTTGGACGCAAGGGCATGACGGTGGTGCCGCTCAGTCTTTACTTCAACGACCGCGGTCTCGCGAAGGTTCAACTGGGCCTCGCCAAAGGCAAGAATACCATCGACCGCCGCGACGACATCAAGAAGCGGGAGTGGCAGCGCGAGCAATCGCGTGTCATGCGCGCGAAAGGCTGACGGCCATGAGCGAAAGCGACGACGGACCAGACCCGCAAGGGGTCAAAGAAAAGCTGATCCGCACCAAGGAGCAGTGGGCCAAGACCGGCCGCGGGCTGACCGGCGCGGCCGCAGCACCACAGGAACGCCGTCCCCCCGGACAGCGCGTCACCGAAGACTTCCCCGTCCTCGACCTCGGGATTCAGCCCAATCTCAGTTCCGCCGATTGGAGCCTGACCGTTGGCGGGCAGGTGACCAATACGATCAAGTGGGACTGGGCGGCGCTCATGGCGCAGCCGCAAGCCGCGCGCGTGAACGACATTCATTGCGTCACCACATGGTCGCGCTACGACAATGAATGGCGCGGCGTGGCAATGCGCACGCTTCTCGAGCAGGTGAAACCTCTTCCGAGCGCGAAGTTCCTCATGCTCAAGAGCTTTGACGGCTATTCAACCAATGTCCCGCTCGAAGATGTCGACCGCGACGATGTGCTGATCGCGCATACGTGGCAAGGCAAGGCGCTCGCGAAGGAGCACGGAGGGCCGGTACGGCTCGTGATCCCGCACCTCTATTTTTGGAAAAGCGCTAAATGGCTGCGTCACATCACCTTTATGGACAAAGATCAGCCTGGATATTGGGAAGCGCGGGGCTATCATATGCGCGGCGATCCATGGAAGGAGCAACGTTATGGTTAAGACGATGCTGAAGACGGTTTTCGCTGCGGTGTTCGCCGCGGCGGTAATGGGAGGCCCGGCGATGGCTGATACGGCGCATGACTTCGTGTTCGAGAAACTCGAAGGCGGCAAACTCGATATGTCGCAGTACAAGGGCAAGGCGGTCCTCGTTGTGAACACAGCCTCGTTCTGCGGATACACGCCGCAATACGAAGGTTTGCAGAGCCTGTGGGAAAGCTACAAGGACAAGGGCCTGGTCGTTCTCGGCGTCCCCGCCAACAATTTCGGCGCTCAGGAGCCGGGCTCGTCGGCTGAGATCAAGAATTTCTGTGAATCGAATTACAGCGTCGACTTCCCCATGACGGAGAAGGTCGATGTCGTCGGCGGCAATGCGCATCCGTTTTACAAGTGGGCGAAAGCGAAGCTCGGCGACGGCAATACGCCGAAGTGGAACTTCCACAAATACCTCGTGAACACCAACGGTGAGCTGGTCGCGGCCTTCCCGAGCGCGGTGAAACCCGAGAGCGCCGAGATTAAAGCCGCTGTCGACAAGGCGCTGGCGAAATAGAGACGCCGGGAAGCGGAATATTCAACGATAGGCCGCAATGCGAGCGGCTGGCTTGAACCCCAGCCGTTCGTACGATGCCCGGCTCGCTTCGGGGATTTGCGCGGCGGCCAGGCGCAGGCCGGCTTTCTTCGCGTCCTTGAGCGCCGCGATCATCAGTCCGCCCGTATAGCCTTTGCCGCGATAAGCGGCGCGCGAACTCATCGTATAAAAATTGATGATGCCATGCGCGCTGAACGCCTCGAGCACGGCGGCCGGCTCGTTGGCGATATAGCCGATGTAAAGACGGAGCGGCGAGGCGGGTGCGATGATCGCTTCTTTCGTGTCCGTGTAGAACGTCTTGATCGTCTCGTCGCCCGGCGAGGCCGCCGTCAGCACTTCCGCAAACTGTTCGACCTGAGCCGCGTTGACGACGCGCTTGATCTCCAGGCCGCTCGGGATCGTGCCCGGGATGTTCACCGTATCGAGCAGCATGGCCATGACCCATTCGTCGCCCTGGCTGTCCAGACCGAACCCTTTGAGGGTCGGCTCCAGAGCGCCATGGCCGGAGAGAGGGCCGACGATCCAGGTAAACGGGAGCTTCTTGGTCTTGAAATGTTTGATGGCGGCTTCGACCCGATCGGAGCCGAAACGCGGGTGGAGCGACGATTTGCCGACGGTGTTGAAGGATGCGTTCGCGAGACCTGAGTTCACCAGCAGCAGGTCCTGGGTTTCCTCGACGATGGCGTCTTTCCGCGCTTTCGGCAGAAACGCCGCGCGGTCCCAGAGGTTAGCTTCGAATGCCTTTAAGATTGCCCCGCGATCCATAACCCAACAACCGTTCCAATCCGAGAGTGCGTTCGCGGCAGATTACAGCTCGAACTTTAACTACACCCTAAGCCTTTCCACCAATTGCGTTTATGGCTTGGTTCAATGCCCCATGGAACATGGCTTCGGTCAGCACCCCGGTGTTCACGTTGTAGCGTGAGCAATGGTAGGAATCCGTCATGGATAGTTTGCCATCAAAACTATGTACCACGCCGTGCCCAAACGGATAAGCGGCCTTTCGCAGGCCGAGGGTCGACAGGACCGCGTCATGCGCGATCCGGCCGAGGACCAAGATGGACGAGAGCTGGGGCATGGCCGCGATCTCCGAGACCAGGAACCGCCGGCAGGTCTTTTGTTCGAGAGGCGTCGGCTTGTTCTCGGGCGGGACGCAGCGGACGGCGTTCGTGATCCGGGTCTCGAGCAGTTCGAGACCGTCGTCGATCGCGACGCCGTATTTGCCCTTGGCCCGGCCGAACTTGATCAGGCTCGGATAAAGCAGCTCGCCCGCGTAGTCGCCGGTGAAGGGCCGCCCGGTACGGTTCGCGCCGCGCAGCCCCGGCGCCAACCCGACCACCAGCAGGCGCGCGTTCAAATCGCCGAAGGCCGGTACGGGATCGTTATGCCAATCGGGAAAGGTGGCCCTGTTACCGCGGCGGAAATCCGCAAGGCGGGGGCATAGCTGACAGTCGGCGGGCGGGGCCTCGCAGGGCGGGCGATTGGGCGGCATACCGCCTGTTAAGCCACCTGCGCCGACGGCGCAACCCTCGCGATACTTCCTTGCAGTTCAATAAGATCGACGAAGTTGTCCGCCTGGCGTCGTAACTCGTCGGAGACCATCGCGGGCTGGGTCTTTATGCTCGAGACGACCGAAACGCGCACGCCCCGGCGCTGGACGCGCTCCACCAGCCGCCGGAATTCGCCGTCACCGGAAAAGAGCACGACATGATCCACCCGGTCGGAGACCTCCAGCATGTCGATGGCCACTTCGATATCCATATTGCTTTGGATGCGCCGGCGGCCGGTCTGGTCGGTGAACTCCTTCGCCGGCTTGGTCACGACGGTGAAGCCGTTGTAGTCCAGCCAGTCCACCAGCGGACGAAGCGGGGAGTACTCTTGCTCTTCGACGACCGCGGTATAATAGAACGCCCGCAACAGCCGGCCTTTGGCCGCGAAAAGTCCGAGGAGGCGGCGATAGTCGATGTCGAACCCAAGCGCCTTGGCAGTCGCGTAGAGGTTGGCACCATCGATGAATACAGCAAGCCGTTCTTCGGGGTAAAAAATCACAAAGGTCTCCAAAAACACTATATATCAATAAATTATGTAATATTGTTAAGATATTAGGTTAATTTCTGGCGTCCGCCCACCGTGTGGACTTAGGACCCTATTCATCTTGCAGATGTAGATAGAACGCCGCATCCCCCGGATTTCCCGCCAAAAATTTTGGACCCTCGATGATTTTTATTGGAATAGGCGCCAACCTCCCCAGCGCGGCCGGCTCGCCGCGCCAAACCTGCGAGGCCGCGCTCGTCCATCTCGGGCGTCTGGGCATCGTCGTCGCGGAGCGGTCGCCTTGGTACGAGACGGCGCCCATCCCGGTCTCGGACCAGCCATGGTTTGTGAACGCTGTGGCCCGGATCGAGACGTCTTTATCCCCGGCGGGGGTTCTGGCGGCGCTCCACCTGACCGAGGCGGCTTACGGGCGCCTGCGGTCCGAGGCCAACGCCGCCCGCACCCTGGATCTTGACCTGCTCGCCTACGGCGACCTGGTTCGGACCGAGGGCGCGCCGCTGCTGCCGCATCCGCGCCTTCATGAACGGGCGTTCGTCCTGTTCCCCTTGAGGGACTTGGCCCCTCGCTGGCGCCACCCAGTTTTAGGGGAAACTTCCGAAAATCTCGCCGCGCGCCTGCCGGAACAGGGGATTAGACGCGTAAGCCCCTAGCGGATCGCCTGTAACCCCTTGAGCGGGGCGGCCATACCGCGTACATAGGCCCGCTTTCCGAGGTACGCTCGCGTTCCTATATTGAGGGACGGAGGGGATGGCGTTGACCCGTTCCCGATTTGCGCGCACCTTAAACAATCTTAAGCGAGGACGACGATGGCCCGCGTTACGGTCGAAGACTGCGTTGAGAAAGTGCCCAATCGGTTTGAATTGGTGATGGTCGCCGCGCAGCGTTCGCGCGAGATCTCCTCCGGTGCCGAGCCGCGCCTCGAACGCGACAACGACAAGAACCCCGTCGTCGCCCTGCGTGAAATCGCGGACGAGAAAGTGAGCCCGGAAGAGCTCCACAACTCTCTGGTCCAAAGCCTGCAGCGCCATGTCGAAGTGGACGAGCCGGAAGAAGACGGTTTCGATGCCATGGCGTCGAACCCCGAGTTCGCCGGCATTGCCGGACAGATGAGCGAGCAGATGGCCGCGGCGGCCGGCATGGGCGTCGAGGGCGAAGAAGAGGAAGAAGAGGAAGCGTCACCCAAGCAAACCGGCGCGCATCCGAAGGTAGCCTTCGAGGACGTAGACGCCGACATGGACGACAGCAAGGGGTGATGGGCAGACGCGCGCACGCACAGATCTCGGTACTCGCGAGCGCAGCTTCCTATCCCTTGCCGCGCCGATCCCTTAATTCGGCCCAAATCTCCCGTAACGGTGCATCCTCATGATGCGCCAATTTGAACTTGTCGAGCGGGTGAAGTCTTACGATCCGGACGCGGACGAAGACATGATCAACCGCGCGTACGTGTACGCGATGAAAATGCACGGCACGCAGAAGCGCGCGTCGGGCGACCCTTATTTTTCACACCCCATCGAAGTCGCGGGTATTCTGACCACCTATAAGCTGGACACGGCGTCGATCGTCACGGCGCTGCTGCATGACGTGGTCGAGGATACCAAGGTCACGCTCGATGACGTGCGCGGTCTCTTCGGTGATGAGGTTGCGCGGCTTGTCGACGGCGTGACGAAGCTTGCGCGCCTCCAGATCCAGAACATCGAGACCAAACAGGCCGAGAACTTCCGCAAGTTCGTGCTGGCGATGTCCGAGGACATCCGCGTGCTGTTGGTGAAGCTGGCCGACCGCCTGCACAACATGCGCACGCTGCGTTTCATCTCCGATCCCGCCAAGCGTAAGTCCATCGCCATGGAGACGATGGAGATCTATGCGCCGCTGGCTGAGCGCATCGGCATGCAGGAGATCAAGACCGAGCTCGAAGACCTGGCCTTCGCCGAGTTGCATCCGGAGGCGCGCGCCTCGATCATGACGCGGCTCAAGTTCCTGGAGCTCCACGGCGGCGATCTTGTCGTGAAGATCATGGACGAGCTCGACGAGGTCATGCAGGAAGCCGGCGTCGAGGGTTACATCTCGGGCCGCGAGAAGACGCCCTATTCGATCTGGCGCAAGATGCAGATCAAGGATGTCAGCTTCGAGCAGCTTTCGGACATCATGGCGTTCCGCATCATGGTCGAGAATGTGGCGGATTGTTACCGCGTCCTCGGTATCATCCACACGCACTATCCGACCGTTCCGGGACGCTTCAAGGATTACATCTCGACGCCGAAGCGGAACGGCTACCGGTCGATTCATACGTCGGTGATCGGCCCCGAGCGGCACCGCATCGAAATCCAGATCCGCACCCACAAGATGCACGAAGTGGCCGAGCTCGGCGTCGCCAGCCACTGGCGTTACAAGTCGGAGGATCTGTTCGGTTCGACCGCGAAGCCCGTGGAAGGGCGGCAGTACTCGTGGCTGCGCGAACTGCTCGATATCCTCGAGCATGCACAGTCGCCTCAGGAGTTCCTGGAACACACCAAGCTTGAGATGTTCCACGACCAGGTTTTCTGCTTCACCCCGAAGGGCGATCTGATTGCCTTGCCGCGCGGGGCGAGCGCCGTGGACTTTGCCTACGCCGTGCACACCGAAGTTGGTAACACCTGCGTCGGCGCCAAAGTGAATGGTCGCATCGTGCCGCTGCGCACCCGCCTTCAGAACGGCGATCAAGTTGAAGTCGTGCGGTCCACCGCGCAGAAGCCATCGCCGGAGTGGGAAGGTTTCGTCGTCACCGGAAAGGCGCGGGCCCACATCCGCCGCCGCGTCCGGGCCGAGGCGCGCACCGAGTACATCAAACTCGGACGCCATATTCTGGAGCAAAGCTTCAATAAGGAGGGCCTCAGCCTCACCGACAAGGGCCTCAACGGCATTCTCGAGAAGTTCGCCCTGGAGACCATCGACGACCTCTACGCCAAGGTCGGCGAGGGGCGCCTGATGGGCCGTGAAGTCCTCGTGGCCGTCTATCCCGGCGCGCGGATCGGCGCGGCGGAAGACAATATCGTCAATCTCTCGCAAGCGCGCATGAAGCACGCGGCGGACGCCGGCGACGCCATCGCAATTCGCGGCCTGACTCCGGGCATGTCCGTGCATCTCTCGGAGTGCTGCCATCCCTTGCCGGGGGACCGCATCGTCGGAATCTCCGGCGGCGGCCATGGCATCGACATCCATGCGATCGACTGCGAGCAACTTGAGAAATTCGCCGACCAGCCGGAACGGTGGATCGACCTCGCCTGGGATCCGGATCGCGATAAGGAAGTCCATATCGGCCGCATCAATCTCGTGGTGGCCAACGAAGCCGGAAGCCTGGGCGCACTCTCCACGGTGATTGCCCGCAACTTCGGCAACATCTCGAACTTGAAGATCGCCAAGCGCTCCAAGGACTTTTTCGAGATGACGCTCGACATCGAGGTGAGGGGTGTCAAACATCTCACCAATATCATCGCCGCCCTGCGAGCAACGCCCGCCATCAATTCCGTCGAGCGGGCACGCGGATAACGGCTCACCCAGGCGTCCAGGCCCGCTCCCATGTTTCTCCGCCGTGAAAAGCTGCGCCTACGCGCCAAGATCGGCGGATTTTTCTGGCCCCGCATCGGCTGGCGGCGCGGCCTACGCTATTACTGGCTGCGGCTGCATCGAATGGAGGGCACCTCCAAAAGCATCGCCGCCGGGCTCGCCTTCGGTGTCGCCGCGGCGATGACCCCGTTCTACGGCTTGCACACTCTGGTCGCCCTGGCGGCCGCCTGGGTCTTCGGTGCAAGCATGGTCGCGGCCATTGTCGGGACCTTTGCCGCCAACCCATGGACGGCGCCGCCCATTTGGCTCGGGACCTATTACGCAGGCGCATGGATGCTGGGCAGCGATACCTCGTCAGAGCCCCGGTTCGTGGATATGTTCAAACATCTGACGGAATCGGTTCTCAGCCTCAACATGCAGATGTTTGTCGACAATATCTGGCCGGTCCTTCTTCCGATGACTGTGGGCAGTATCCCGCTGGCAATCGTGGCGGGCGGCATTACCTATTTTGTGCTGGAACCGATCATCCGCACCATGCATCTGGAACGGGCTTCGAAACGTACGCGTCGCCGAGGGACGATAAATGAGCCGCACTGAGTATCTGCGTTTAGGCGTCAACGTTGATCACGTGGCGACCGTCCGCAACGCGCGGGGCGGGCCGCACCCGGACCCGGTGCGCGCGGCGCTGCTCGCCGTGGAAGCCGGTGCGGACGGGATCACCGCCCATCTGCGCGAGGATCGCCGCCACATTTCCGATACCGATATCGAAGCGCTCATGAACAACCTCACGGTGCCGCTCAATCTCGAGATGGCCGCGACCGAGGAGATGCTCGCGATCGCGCTGCGCCATAAGCCCCATGCGGTCTGTCTCGTGCCCGAAAAGCGCCAGGAGCGCACGACCGAGGGGGGCCTCGACGCCGCCGGTGGCCAAAACCATCTGACGCCCTTTGTGCGTAAGTTGGTCGACGCGGGTATGCGCGTCTCACTGTTCATCGAGGCCGATCCGCGGCAGCTCGACGCGGCGCGGGCGATGGGGGCGCCGGTCGTGGAATTGCATACCGGGTCCTATTGCGAGGCCGAGGGCGCGGCGCGCGAAGCGCTACTGAAGCGCATCCAGACCGCGGCGCGTCATGCGCATGACATCGGACTGGAATGTCACGCCGGCCACGGCCTCAGCTACGACACGGTCGGCCCCAACGCCGGCATTCCAACCCATGCGGAATTGAATATCGGCCACTTCCTTGTCGGCGAGGCGATCTTCACCGGCTTCGCCGAGGCGATCCGCAAGATGCGCGCGGCCATGGATGCGGCGCGTCCGCGATGATTGTCGGTGTCGGCAACGATCTGATCGACATCCGCCGCATCGAGAAGACGCTGGCGCGCTTCGGCGACCGTTTCGTCGATCGCATCTATACGGACGTGGAAAAGCGCAAGGCCGAGCGGCGCAAGGGCGCCGGCAACGCCTACGCCGCGACCCTCGCCAAGCGCTATGCCGCCAAGGAGGCCGCCTCGAAAGCCCTCGGCACCGGTTTCCGGTCCGGCGTGTTCTGGCGCGATCTCGGCGTCGTGAATGAACCCTCGGGCAAGCCGACTATTGTAATGACCGGCGGGGCGGCGGCCCGCCTCGCGGCTTTGATGCCGCCCGGGATGCGTCCGCAGATTGCCCTGACCATCACCGACGAGTACCCGATCGCCGAGGCCCTGGTGATCATTTCCGCGGTCCCGGACGTTAAGTAATTCTATTCATAACAGTTTTGTAGACGGCCGCCGTGACCCATTCCCTTGACTTTAGCGGCTCCCGCTGGCTTCATCCGGCCGGTCGGCGCTCCCGTCACGGTTGGGGGCGAATGTCCAACCTCCATGACGAATTCCGGTATCACCAGTATGAGCGCTAAAAAGCAGGAAGGTCTTGGCGAGACCTTGCTCACGGTCGTTTACGCCGTGCTGATCGCCCTTGTGATCCGGACGTTCGCGTTCGAACCGTTCAATATTCCGTCCGGGTCCATGATCCCGACGCTGCTGGTGGGCGACTATCTGTTCGTCTCCAAATATTCCTACGGTTACAGCAAGCACTCTTTTCCGCTGAGCGCCGCCCCGTTCTCGGGCCGCATTTTGGAATCCACGCCGCAGCGCGGCGACGTCGTGGTTTTCAAGACCCCGGTGGACGACAAAACCGACTTCATCAAACGCGTGATCGGCCTTCCGGGCGATACCGTGCGGATGCAGGACGGGCGCCTTTTCATTAACGGCCAGTTGGTCGAGCGTGACCGCGTGGACGAGTACACCTACCGCGACACCTACGGCAGTGTACTGCGCCTGACGCACTATACCGAGACGCTGCCCGGCGGGAAAAAGCATCCCGTGATCGAGGACGGCGATCATTCCCGCTACGACAACACCGGCGAATATAAAGTGCCTGAGGGCCACTACTTCATGATGGGCGATAACCGCGACAACTCGCTCGACAGCCGGGCGGACGTCGGTTTCGTCCCCGCGGAGAACCTCGTCGGGCGCGCCGAATTCATTTTCTTCTCCACCGACGGCAGCGCGCGGTTGTGGGAGATCTGGCGTTGGCCGTTCGCGATGCGGTTCGAACGCTTCTTCAACGGCATCCACTAGGGCCGTGTCGTCCAGCCACACTCTGCTCGAAAGCGTCCTGGGGCACAGGTTCCAGGATCCGAGTTTGCTCACCCTTGCCCTGACTCACCGCGGCTCGCTGGGGTCCGGGCGCAGCAAATCCAACGTGATCGGCAACGAGCGCCTGGAGTTCCTGGGCGACCGCGTGCTCGGCCTCGTCATTGCCGAAGCGTTGTTCCGCAGGTTCCCCGATGAGAATGAAGGGGCGCTTGCCGCCCGGCTGGCGGCCCTGGTCAGCGCCGCCGAATTGACGCGGGTTGCTGAAGCGGTCGGACTCGCAGGACACCTGAAGATCGCGCCGACCCAGAAGCTCGACCCGGCCGGGACGGCGGTGTTATCCGACGCACTCGAGGCCGTCATCGGCGCGCTGTATCTGGATGCCGGGCTGCCGATAGCCGCGGCGTTTATAATGAAGCACTGGTCCGCTGCGATGGATACCGCCTCCGGGCCGCCAAAGGATCCAAAAATGGCGCTGCAGGAGTGGGCGCAGGGGCGGGGACTTCCACTGCCTGTCTACGAAGAGGTGGAAGCCTCGGGGCCTGCCCATGCGCCGTCCTTCACCATGAGCGTCACCGTCGAAGGTGTGCCGAAGACGTTGGGGCAGGGGCGTACGAAGCGTCTCGCCACCCAGGCCGCCGCCGCGACGCTGCTCGCGCAACTCACCGAGAAAAAGACATGAACGAAGACGTTGATATTGATGGAGACGAGACCCGGTGCGGGTTTGTCGCCGTGGTCGGCGCTCCCAATGCCGGTAAGTCCACTTTGGTGAACGCGCTTGTCGGCGCGAAAGTGAGCATCGTTTCGCCGCGTGTGCAGACGACCCGCACCCTGGTGCGCGGGATCGCGATGTACGGCGCCTCCCAGGTGGTGTTCGTCGATACGCCGGGGATATTTCAGCCGAAGAAGCGCTTCGAGCGTGCGATGGTGGCGGCGGCATGGGCGGGCGCGGCGGACGCCGAGCTGGTGTTGCTGGTCGTCGACGCCCTGAAGGCAGCGAAACCGGGCGGCGAGGAGGATACGGACCGTATCGTTGCCGACCTCAAGGCGACCAACCGCAAGGCCATGCTCGCGCTGAACAAGGTGGACCTTGCCGATAAAGGCAAGCTCCTGGAACTCGCACAGCGTTTGAACGCCACGGGGGTCTTTACCGAGATCTTCATGGTCTCCGCGCTGACGGGCGACGGACTGGAGCGGATCAGGGAGACCCTGGCCGGCCTGGTTCCGCAGGGGCCATGGCTGTTTCCGGAAGACGAGGTTACCGACATGCCGTCGCGCTTGCTCGCGGCCGAAGTCACGCGCGAGAAGTTGTTTCTGAACCTCAAGCAGGAACTGCCATACAGCTGCGCCGTGGAAACGGAACGCTGGGAAGAGAAGCAGGACGGCAGTATCCGCGTGGAGCAGGTGATCTACGTCACCCGCGAGAGCCATCGTCCCATCGTGTTGGGCCACGGTGGTCAGCGGATCAAGAACATCGGCGCCTCGGCGCGCCGTGAACTCGAAGAGATGTTCGACCGGCGCGTCCATTTGTTCCTCCACGTAAAAGTGAACGAAAGATGGAACGAGGACCGGGCGCTGTACGCGGCCTGGGGGCTCGACTTCAACGCGTAACTCCGCTTTGATGCGGATCGGGGTGCGGTCGTCGAGCGGGAATCGAAGTGGCTGTCTTTGGGGTATTGATGTTCGTCGTGGGGGTGATCGCCCTCGCGACCCTTGTGATCCGCCGTGGGCAGAACCTGCCGCAGAAGGGTCTGGATCACTTTCTCGTCTTTCTCGGCACCGCGGGCGTGATCGTTGGCCTCGGTGTCATCTTCATGCGCTTCACCTAAGGGCCGCTGGCGCGCCCGGCGTCACGCAATTAAAATCCCGGCATGGCCATAAGCTGGGAAGATAACGGAATAGTCCTCGCGGTCCGGCGTCTGGGCGAGCACGACGCCATCGTCAGTCTATTGACGGAAACGCAAGGCCGGCACGCCGGCGTCGTCAAAGGCGGCAGCGGCAAGACGGCCCGCGCGCTCCTCCAGCCCGGAAATGTCGTAAAGGCTTCGTGGCGGGGCCGTCTCGATACCCATATCGGCACTTACGCTCTCGAACCTGTGCACGCTTATGCCGCCGGGGCGCTTTCCGCGCCCGCCGCCTTGGCCGGACTCACGGCGCTCTGCGCCATGATTGAGTTGGCGCTGCCCGAGCGTGAGCCGCACGGCGCGGTGTACCGCCACACCCTCAGTCTTCTCGCGCACCTCGGGGCGCCGGGGTGGGCGGCTGAATACGTGCTTTGGGAGATGGAACTCCTGCGCGATATGGGCTACGGCCTCGATCTGCGCACCTGTGCCGCCACCGGGACCACCGAGGACTTGGTGTATGTGTCGCCGCGCAGCGGGCGCGCCGTCTCGCGCGGCGCTGGAGCGCCGTATGTGGATAAGCTCTTCGCGTTGCCCGCCTTCCTGAAAAGCGAACAAGCCGAGATTCATGAAACGGACATCGTCCAGGGCCTGGCTCTGACCGGGCACTTCTTTGAAGCCCATGTTTTCGGACCGCACCGCCAGAAAATGCCCGCCTCCCGCGTGCGCTTTGCGGAGCGCTTCAAAATCTAAAAGGCCTGTATGGCTTTTTTGATCCGGATCGCTATTCTCTCGCCGCCATGGCAAAAAAACCGTCCACTCCCGCGCCCATCATTGAAGATATCCGTCCCACGCCGCTCGCTGATGCGCTCGGTGAACGTTATCTCGCTTACGCCCTTTCGACGATCGTCTCGCGTTCGCTGCCGGATGTGCGCGACGGATTGAAGCCTGTCCATCGCCGCATTCTTTACGCCATGCGCCAGCTGCGCCTCGATCCCGCGGGCGGTTTCAAGAAATGCGCGCGTGTCGTTGGGGACGTGATCGGTAAATACCATCCGCACGGCGACGTGGCGGTCTACGACGCGCTTGTGCGCCTCGCGCAGGAGTTCGCCGTCCGCTATCCGCTGGTCGAAGGCCAAGGGAACTTCGGCAACGTCGACGGCGATAACGCCGCGGCCATGCGCTACACCGAAGCCAAGCTGACGCCCTATGCCCAGGCGCTGATGGAAGGTCTGGACGAGGATGCGGTCGATTTCCGCCCGACCTACGACGGCGAAGAGAGCGAGCCCATCGTCATGCCGGCGGCCGTGCCGAACCTGCTGGCCAATGGCTCGTCAGGCATCGCGGTCGGGATGGCCACCAATATCCCGCCGCATAACCTCGGCGAAATCTGTGATGCGTTGCTGCATCTGATCAAGACACCCAAGGCGCAGATCTCCACCCTGGTGGACCTGATGCCCGGACCCGACTTCCCGACGGGCGGTATTCTGACCGAAAGCCGCGAGACAGTGGTCGAAGCCTACAGGACCGGGCGCGGCTCTTTGCGCGTGCGGGCGCGCTGGCAGGAAGAAAAGCTCGACCGCGGCCAGTATCAGATCGTCATCACCGAAATTCCCTATCAGGTGCAGAAGGCGAAGCTGATCGAGCGCGTCGCGGCTCTGATGGAAGAGAAGAAGCTGCCGTTCCTCGCCGACATCCGCGATGAGTCCACCGAGGAAGTCAGAATCGTTCTTGAGCCGAAGTCGCGCACGGTCGACGCCGAGCAGCTGATGGAGCAGCTGTTCCGCCAAACCGACCTCGAGATTCGCTTCGGCCTCAACATGAATGTTTTGGGCGCCGACGGCATTCCGCGGGTCATGGACCTGCGCGAAGTGCTGCAGTCCTATCTCGACCACCGTCAGGTCGTGCTGGTGCGGCGGTCGAAGCATCGTCTTGCCGAAATCGAGCGTCGTCTTGAGATCCTCGAAGGCTATCTCATCGCCTATTTGAACCTTGATGAGGTGATCAAGATCATCCGTACCGAGGATGAGCCCAAGCCGGTCTTGATGAAGCGGTTCAAGCTCACCGATACCCAAGCCGAAGCGATCCTCAATATGCGTTTGCGCTCGTTGCGCAAACTTGAGGAAATGGAGATCAGGTCCGAGCACAAGTCCTTGTCCGACGAGATGAAGGAGATCAAGGCCCTGCTTAAGGACGAAGGCAAGCAGTGGCAGACGATCGCCTGGCAGATCAAGGAAACCAAAAAGCAGTTCGGCCAGTCGACCCCGTTGGGCAAGCGCCGCACGACGCTGGGTGAAGCGCCCACCGCCGTTGTTGTGCCGCTGGAGTCCCTGGTCGAGAAGGAGCCGGTCACGGTGGTCCTTTCGGCGAAGGGCTGGATCCGCGCGATGAAGGGGCACAAGGACGACGTGCTGTCGGGCGGCGGCGATCTCAAGTTCAAGGAAGGTGATGCGTTCCAGGCGGCGGCCAAGGCCCAGTCGACGGACAAGATCCTCTTCTTCGGATCGGATGGGCGTTTCTACACCATCGCCGTCGACCGCCTGCCGCAGGGCCGCGGCTTCGGGGAGCCGATCCGCCTCATGGTCGATCTTCCGAACGACGCCGAAATTTTGGCGATGCGCGTTTACAACCGTGAAGAAAAATTCCTGGTTGTTTCGTCGGAGGGGCGTGGCTTCATCGTGCCCGCCGAGCAGGTTTTTGCGCAGACCAAGAACGGCAAGCAGTGCCTCAACTTGGCCGAAGGCGAGAAGGGGCGCGTCTGTGCGCTGGTTCCCGGAACGTCGGGCAGCGGAGGCGATCTCCTAGGCAAGCCGGCGGATTCCGTCGCGATCATCGGCGAGAACCGCAAGCTTCTCATCTTCCCGCTCAGCGAGGTGCCTGAAATGGCGCGCGGGCGCGGCGTGATCCTCCAGAAGTACAAGGATGGCGGCTGCGCCGACGCGAAGGTCTTCACCTACAAGGAAGGCCTGTCATGGAAGTCCGGAGACCGCGAACGGGTTGAAACCGATCTCAAGGACTGGCGCGGCGAGCGCGCGCAGGCCGGCCGGTTACCGCCCAAGGGATTCTCGCGCGACGAGCGGCCGTTTAGCGGCTGACGCTTTCTAACCGGTCGCCGATTGGCGCGCTTGAACGCGGCAGTCGCGGCAGACGATCCGCGGGCCGTCTTTAGCGCCGACATCGATGCTGAGGAAGCCGACCGAAAGGTTTTCGAGAAGCGGCGGACTGCCGCGCTCTGAATCCACCCAAATGGCCGTACCAGCCCGAGCGCAGTTCGGGCAGGCGAGAGTCACGGCGTTGCTCACGGAGTGCATAGCGGCAGAACCTCGCTTCGCGAGGCGGCGCAGCCCCGGGTGACGCCGCTAACTCCCGCGACAGGGAAGGTGTAGCACCTGCTCCCCGTCGCAAACCTTAACCTACGACAATGTTCGACTTTCGACCTTGGGTTAGCTTTTGCCCGGGGCTTAGGGGATTCCAACCAGGCGATGTGGGCGTGGACGGCGCCGCTGCGTGCCTAAATCCCTAAGATTGTTGATAGGCGCGTAATGTCGAATGCATTTGTTCGTAGGTTAGAGGGTGTCGAGCGACTTTCGAAAATCGAACGTCAGGCGATCCTCGAAGCTACCAAGAATATTCAGAAGGTCGGCGCCCGCCGGCCCATTTTAGGAGAGGGCGAGCGCAGTGTCGGCGCGCATGTGATTCTCTCCGGACTCGCGTGCAGGTACAGGATTCTTGAGGACGGCAGCCGCCAGATCACCGATTTTTTGGTGCCCGGGGATCTCTGCGAGTGCGAGCACATGGTCGGCGCGGATACCGGCTACAGCATCGCCGCTCTATCGCCGTGCACCTACACGCACATCGATCATCCGTCGCTTGCCGTGTTGATGGAGCGGCACCCGCGGATCGCGCGGGCCTTGTGGTCGCTCACGCTCATCAACGAAGGGGTGTTGCGGGAGTGGCTCGCCAATGTCGGGCGCCGTCCGGCTGTCCGGCGTGTGGCATATCTCATGTCCGAGCTTTGCTTTCGCCTGCAGAATGCCGAAGCTCCGCGCCCCGCAAGTTGTGCGCTCCCGCTCACGCAAATCGATCTCGCGGACGCCACCGCGCTGTCGCCGGTCCACATCAATCGCGTGTTGGGGCGTCTGCGCGAAAAACGCCTGGTGAGTCTTCAGCGCCGCTCGATCATCGTGAAGGACACCGAAGGCTTGATGTCGTTCGCCGAGTTCTCCGGCAATTACATCCAGCGGTCGCACGGCAGTTAGCGCCGCTCACAACTGCATATTTCTGAACTGAAGGTCCATCGCGCAGCGGTTCGCGCGCGCATTTACATGCGCCTTCATTCCGCCGCATGTATGGCGCGGTTGCATCCTGAAAATATTGAATTCATCGGCAATGGCATGGCCGTTGCAGCTTTCTTCGACGCTACCTCACAGAAAAACGACCGGGAACGCGGTCATAACAATCGAGGGAAGAGTCGATGATAAGGAAATTTCTATCCGCCGCCGCCGCCATTGCTCTGGTGTCCGGTCTCGCGGCTGCTCCCGCGAGCGCCACGCCGATCTTGGGCAGCCACGTTGAGGATACGTTGTTCTTGTCCACCATCGCGCCGAACAGCGAGGGCTGGACGTACCTCGGCGAAGATTTGGGACCGCCCAGCCCGTTCGGGATCGACGGCACGTTGACGCTGTTGTTGCGCTCATCTTCCTATCAGAATTCCTTCGGCGTCTCGGACATGTCGCACAACAACAACGTCGAGATTTTCGGCGCGTCCGCCGGCGCGGGAAGCATCTACAAGCTTGCGGCAAGCCCGGTCGAGCGTCTGTTCTATTTCAATGCGAACGGAACGGATCTCCTGCTCGCGTCGGACGACAATCGCCAGTATAGCGACGGCTATGCGACGGGTGGCACTCCCGGACGTCTGCAGGGCGGTATGGATATTTTCTATCATGCCACATCGCACACCTGGGCTCTGTTCTTCGATGACGCAGGTGGCGGACTCCCGGTGGTCGGTGACGACAACGACTACGACGATCTTGTTATTACGTTCCGCGGTAACAGCGTGCCGGAGCCCGGCACGCTGGGATTGCTCGGCGTCGCCCTTCTCGGTTTCGCCGGACTGATGCGCCGCAGAACGGCGTAACTCGAAGAAAAAACGGCGGCGCCAGGCGCCGCCGGTTTTTCTTGTCTGCAATTCAGACTACTGCGGAGAGGACGGCGGTGGCACAAGCCGCTGCCATCCGTCGGGTCCCAGGCATTCAAGCGGCTGGAAGCGGGCCTTGTAGGCCATCTTAGCGCTGTTGACGATCCAATAGCCGAGGTAGGCGTAAGGCAATTCCAGCTTCCGCGCTTGTTCGATCAGCCAGAGGACTACGTAGTTGCCGAGGCCCTCGCGGGCGCCGCTCGCTTCGAAGAAGCTATAGACCGCCGAGAGGCCGTCGCTGGTGCGGTCGGTGAGGCACACCGCAATCAGCACGCCGGTGCGGTCCCGGAACTCGACCATGAAGGTATCGATCGGGCTGTCTTCCACCATCGCGCTGTATTCGTAGAAACCCATCAGAGCCATGTCGCTGCCCGAGTGGCGCGACTGCTGGTAGCGCGCGAACAATTCGTATTGCTCGGTCGTGGCCCGGGCTGGCACGCGGGTCGCGATCAGATCGGAGTGCGCGCGCCAAAGCCGCGCCAGAGTCCGCTTGCGGGCGAACTCCTTGACCACGACGCGCACCGGCACGCAGGCCTTGCAGCCTGGGCAGGCGGGAGCATAAGCGATCGAATGGCTGCGGCGGAAACCGGAGCGGGCGAGGGCCTCGTGCAGGTTTTCCGCCCCGGGCCCCGAAAGCTCGGTGACGAGTTTGCGCTCCAAGCGGTCAGGCAGGTACGGACACGGCAATGGTGCCGTGGTGAAAAAGAACTGCGGCCGTTTGAGCGGTGAATGGTCCATGACCGAGTGCGCGCTTCCTTCGATCTAGTGTGGAGGGCGGCGTGTTTCCTGGCAAGCGCGGTAACGCCTAGGAAAACAACGGTGTTCCGCCGCGCACGATATTGTTAGGGCGTCCGGGGCGCGAGAGTCTCGCCCGCCGCGCCGTTGTTCGGCGGCGTTTGGGTGGCTTTTTCCAGGAACGCCGGCAGGCGGTCGAAGGTATCGGCTTTCACGTCCTCCGCGCGCAGAAGGACGATGGAAACGCGCCGGTTGCGGGGCGAGCGCAGCTGCGCCCGGTCCAAAGGCTCCCGGTCGGCGACGCCCACGACCTTGCCGATCTGTCGGTCGTCCAGCCCGCCTTCGAGAAGAACGCGCCGCGTGGCTAGCGCGCGGTCCGAGGAGAGTTCCCAGTTCGTATATCCCGACGGATCGACCGCCGTGGAAGGATCCGTATGTCCGGTGATGCTCACCTTGTTGGGCATCTTGCGGATGACTTGCGCCACCTGCTTCAGCAAGTCCTTCGAGCGCTGATACATCGTCGCGCTGCCCGGCTCGAACATATCGACCTTGTCCTGGTCCATCAGCTGGATGCGCACGCCTTCAGGCGTATTGTCCACCATCAAGCTGGCGGCGAGGGGCGCAAGATCGGGAATGCCACTGATCTGCTGCTTCAGTTCGGCCTGAACCTGCTCGAATTCTTTTTGTTCTTTGGCTTCTTGCGCGGCGCGGATGGCTTCCTCGTCCACGCGCGTATTTTCGGCCGGGTCGGTGATGTCCGAGCCGCCCGAGCCGATGGACGGCGGCGGAAGCACGACCGCCGCTGTCGAGCCCGTCTGGCTTTGCGAGGCGCCTTCGCCGATGGCCTGACCGCCGAGCATGCCGCCGGCGCCGCTTTCGCGGGTTGAGGCGGCGATCGGCGTGAAATAGTCGGCGACACCGTTCAGCTGCTGTTCCGTGACCGCGTTGAGAAGCCAGAGCAGGAGGAAGAACGCCATCATCGCGGTCACGAAGTCGGCGTACGCAACTTTCCACGCGCCACCATGGTGGCCGTGCCCGCCCTTCTTGATCCGCTTGATGATGATCGGCGCGCCGTCTTTACCGCCGCCGCCGCCAAAATCTGGCCGTTCAGCCATGCCCCAAACCCGCTAAAACCTGCTACGCGACAGGCTATTTCACGCCCCAAACCTTAACGGACAATTTAGATGGTCCCGCCCGGCCCCACAAGCCGCGCTCACACCGGCGAAACCACGGTTTTATTGGGGTGGCTGAAGTGTCATCCGCCGTTTGGCCGCGGCGTCCGTCGGTTGGGTGAAATACTGACCGTCCGCCCAAGGCTGCAGGAGTGAGCCGTAATCCTTGGACAGAAGGTGTCCTGACTGGCCACCCGCCAGGGCGAAGCGCGACCCGGGAAGATCGTTCAGGTCGTAAATGGCGCGCAAACTCGCGCCGTGGAAGTGGCGGAACGGGCGGGTGGAGGTGGACGCGGAGAAGCTTCCCCGGTTGACCGTGAAACCATCGCCGCCTGTTGGCACGCGCAGCAGCCCCAGTTGGTTGATCACCGGAAAATTCTCGAACAACAGATGCCCGAACGTCGCCTGGTGGAAGTCGCCCCAGCGCAGCGCCGTGACACCGCCATGGGTGCCCACCCAGTCGGCTGTTTGCGACCAGGCGGCGGAAACTTGCATCTCGCAGGTCTCCGTGTCCTGCGTGGCAAGGTCGTCGCACCAGGCCGGGTCGGTCGTGAGGATAGTGCGCAGCAGCTCCGGCCTAACGCCGCCGAAGGACCGCATCATGTCGCCCAGGTCGTCGGCGAGGATCTGGGTTTTGACCCGCTCGATCCAGACCGCGAAAATCAAAGGTTCGGGACGCCCGGGATCGGTTTTTCCATCCCAGGCGCGCAACCGTTCCAACAACTCCCGTTCCGCCGGCGTTTTGGGCGTGGTCCGTGCCGTCAGCAGCGGCAGCATCTCCCGCGCCATGGCCGAGACGATATCGAGCTGCAGGGATGCGGTGGTCTCGGCTGTGATGATCGTCTCCGTCGCAAGCACATCATTGATCCGCATGGCGCGGTAGGAATCCGGCCAGCGCGCCGCGAGAAGGTAGGGATAGCTGTCGCCGACCATCTTGTTGTTGGCGTTCACGATCACCTCGGACTCTGCGCCCGAGACGTGGGGAAGCTCGTCAAATGGAATCCATCCGGTCCAGTCGTGCGATCCGTCCCAGCCGGGGACCGGCACAAGACCGTTGCCGGCCTTGCGGACCGGCACGCGGCCCGGCGCGACATAGCCCGTCGTGCCGCTGCGGTCGGCAAACATCATGTTCTGGTGCGGCGCGTGAAACAGGCGGATGGCTTCGATAAACGAGGCGGCGTCCTTGGCGTGGTTCATCCCATAAACCCCGTCCGCCGATCGATCTTCCGGCGCAAACAGGGCGGCCGACAACGACAGGACGTAAGGCTCCGGGATGAGGTCGTTCATCCCCACTGGGCGGCGTAGGACATCGCTCACAACCGGGCCGTGGCGGGTTTCACGCACGGTCAGCGCCACGGGTTTCCCGAACCGCACATTGATCGTCTCGGTCCGTTCCGCGAACGCGAGTGGTCCGTCGGGCGTTTCATAGGTCTTCCCGTCGGCCGACAGTTTTTCGATGAACAGATCGCTCGTGTCGCTATGGGTCGTGGTGATCCCCCAGGCGACATCCGCATTATGCCCGAGCATATGGAGCGGAACGCCGGGAACCGTCGCGCCGAAAATCTCCAATCCCGGTGCCTTGATCCCGGCGAAATACCAAATACTGGGCGATTGGAATCCAAGGTGCGGGTCGTTGGCAATGATTGGGCTTCCGCTCTGCGTGCGTTTGCCCGCGATCACCCAGATGTTGGAGGCATCGGTGGGGCGGATCACCGCCGTCATGGCCGCGTACAAGGCGCGCGCGGGAAGTGCGCGAAGCACGGGCGCGAGCTCAGCCATGGTCACGGGCTCTTCCGGGCGTGCCGCCGGATTGAGCGCGGCCGCTTTCTCGGGTCCCAGTTTCGCCACCAGTGCGGCATTGACCAGTTCATCGTCCCAATTGCCGGACAGCGAAAGGCCCATCAGCTTCTGCCACACGAGGGAGTCCGCGGGCGTCCACGGCTCCGGCGTGAAGAACAGAAGTTTGTATTCGAGGGGCAGGGGATGATCTTCGCCGAGCCAGGCGTTGACGCCCGCCGTATAGCGTTCGAACGCGGCCTGTGTTTCAGGCGACAGGCTTTTGAAATCCTCTTGGGCGCGGCGATAGACGCCCAGCGTGCGCATCATCCGGTCCGGTGAGAGCCCCGCCGAACCGATGAATTCCGAGAGACGTCCCTGGCCTTGGCGGCGCATCAATTCCATCTGAAACAGGCGGTCCTGGGCGTGCACGTAGCCCAGGGCGAAATAGGCGTCCGCTTCCGACGCCGCCGTTATCATCGGGATGCCGGCGTCGTCGCGCATGATGGTGACGGGTTGCGTGACCCCTTTGGCGACGACGAACCCATCGTGAGCGGGCAGCGCGCGGTAGGCGGCAAGCCAGAACCAGCCGAGCAGGAGGATGACCGCGAGGGCAAGAACGCCCGTTACATACATCAGGCCGCGGGCAAGCTTTCTAAGCAATCGTCACCTTTTGAATATGGTAGAATAGCGAGAGTGATGAGAGGCGCGAGCGACTTCAAGTGACCATGTCGGACCCACCCTACGACCCCGAGCTGCCGCAGGTCTTGTTCGAGATTATTGCACTCGGTAACGCAGTGAAGGTGTCGGCCATCGATCCCAGCACCAACACCGAGGTCTCGGTTGTCGGCCCCATTAACGCCAGCCCCTACAGCCTCAAAATGAACGCCCTGCGCAAGCTGAAGGCGAAGCTGCGCAAGGATGGCCCGCCGGGTTCAGCTAACCCATTGAAAGGACAATTGATATAACATCTTGTGGGTGATTGGCACCGGTCATCCAGATGTGGTATCGCTCCTCGCAGGCGGGCCGGAACGGACGGCGCGTCCCATGAACCCCGGGGAGGCCTCCATGAGCAAGCTGTTGAGCACGACATTGAGCCGGACTTTGTTAGCCGCCGCTTTCGCCGGGATGGCCGCGTTTGCGGGGACCGCCGGTGCTCAAGACGCCTCCAAAATGAGCTTCTTCATCACCAGCGCCGGCCCGGGCAAGGGCGCCGATCTTGGCGGCCTCGAAGGCGCCGACCGTCACTGCGCCGCGCTCGCCCAGAAAGCCGGCAGCAAAAAGGAATGGCGCGCCTACCTCAGCGCCGCGGCCGAAGGCGGCAAAGCGCCCGTGAATGCCCGCGACCGCATCGGCAAGGGCCCGTGGTTCAATGCCAAGGGCGTTCAGGTCGCCGCGAATGTCGACGACCTTCACAGTCCGAACAACAAACTCTCGAAAGATAACTCGCTGACCGAGAAGGGCGCGGTGGTGAATGGCCGCGGCGACACCCCGAACACCCATGACATCTTGACGGGCAGCCAGGCCGACGGCCGCGCCTTTGCGGATGCTGCGGATCACACCTGCAAGAATTGGACGAGCAGCGCCGCCGACGGCAGCGCTAATCTCGGCCACCATGATCGCCAGGGCGGCGGAAACGACGGTACCTCCTGGAATGCCGCGCATCCGTCGAAAGGTTGCGGTCAGGACAATCTCGTCGCCACCGGCGGAGCCGGGCTCTTCTACTGTTTTGCGACCAACTAAGGATTAGATCGTCGATTTCATGTCTGCTGCACGCATCGCTCAACCCGGCGACACGATTGTCATTGCCAGCGACCACGCCGGCGTCGAACTGAAGGCCCTGATGGCGGGCGATCTGCGCGGCATGGGTTTCACCGTGAAGGACCTCGGCACCGCGACCACGGACTCGGTCGACTATCCCGACTATGGCCACGCCGTCGGCCGCGCCGTGCAAACCCACGAAGCGAAAGCCGGCGTGCTGATCTGCGGCACCGGCATCGGAATTTCGATCGCGGCCAATCGCCATCCCGGCGTACGGGCTGCCCTCGTGCACGACGACATGACCGCGCGCATGGCGCGCGAGCATAACGATGCCAACGTCATGGCCCTCGGCGCGCGGATCGTGCCGGCGGACACGGCGCGTGCGCTGCTCAAGACTTTCTTTGAAACCCCCTTTGAAGGCGGCCGTCATGCCCGCCGCGTCGAGAAGCTGGGCTGATCCGGCTCTCTCGCCAACTTTCGATAAGGACCGACATGGACCGCGCCGTACCCACCCCGTTTTTCTCGCAAAGCCTCGCCGAGGCCGATCCCGAAGTGATGAAGTCGCTGACGCTGGAGCTTGAGCGTCAACAGACCCAGATCGAGTTGATCGCTTCCGAAAACATCGTCAGTCGCGCCGTCCTTGAAGCCGTCGGCAGCGTTCTCACGAACAAATACGCCGAAGGCTATCCAGGCAAGCGCTACTACGGTGGCTGCGAGTTCGTCGACATCGCGGAAAGCCTCGCTATCGAGCGCGCCAAGAAGCTCTTCAACTGCGCTTACGCGAACGTGCAACCGCACGCCGGCGCGCCGGCCAATGAAGGGGTGTTCCTCGCGCTGCTGAAGCCGGGCGAAACCATCATGGGCATGAACCTTGCTTCCGGCGGTCACCTCACACACGGCGCGCCGCCGAACATTTCGGGCAAGTGGTTCAATGCCGTGCAATACGGCGTGCGCCGCCAGGACGGCATCATCGATTACGACCAGGTCGAAAGCCTCGCCAAGGAGCATAAGCCGAAGCTGATCATCGCCGGCGGTTCCGCGTACTCGCGCATCATCGACTTCAAGGCCTTCCGCCAGATCGCCGACAGCGTCGGCGCGCTCTTGATGGTCGATATGGCCCACTTCGCCGGTCTCGTCGCGGCGGGCGTGCATCCGAGCCCGCTGCCGTTCGCCGACGTTGTCACGACCACGACGCACAAGACGCTGCGCGGTCCACGCGGCGGCATGATTCTCTCGAACAACGAGGAGATCGGAAAGAAGATCAACTCGGCGATTTTCCCGGGCCTCCAGGGTGGTCCGCTTATGCACGTCATCGCCGGCAAGGCGGTCGCCTTCGGCGAGGCCCTCAAGCCGGAATTCAAAGTCTACGCCCAGCGCGTAGTCGACAATGCAAAAGCCTTGGCCGAGACGCTGCGCAAGGGCGGGTTGGAAATCGTCGCCGGCGGTACCGACACGCATCTGATGCTGGTCGACCTGCGGCCCAAGAAGCTGACGGGCAACGTGGTCGAGCACCTTTTGGAGCGCGCGGGGATGACCTGCAACAAGAACGGCATTCCGTTCGACCCGGAGAAGCCGACGGTCACTTCGGGCGTACGCCTTGGCACCCCGGCTGCGACCACCCGCGGCTTTGGCACGGCCGAGTTCACCCAGATCGGCGAGTGGATCTGCGAAGTCATGGACGCCCAGGCCGCGAACCCGGGCAATACGGCCGCTATCGAGGCCGATATCCGGGGCCGCGTCCAGAATTTGTGCCGCCGCTTTCCGATTTATCAATAATTAGCGTTCACAAAGGCACGATGATTCACACATCCGGGCGGTTCAAAGCCGGGGACAAGGGATAAGGGGTCGGGGAAATGCGCTGTCCGTACTGCGGGCATATGGATACCCAGGTGAAGGATTCACGGCCGACGGAGGACAACTCCGCGATCCGTCGTCGCCGTTCGTGCCCGGCATGCGGCGCGCGCTTCACCACATTCGAACGCATTCAGCTCCGCGAACTCACCGTCGTGAAGAAGGGCGGCCAGCGTTTGCCATTCGACCGCGACAAGATCGCTCGCTCCATCATCACCGCGTGCCGCAAGCGGCCCGTCGACGAAGAGCGTATCGAACGTGTCGTCAATTCCATCCAGCGCCGCCTCGAAAGCATGGGCGAGTCCGATATCCCGTCATCGGTGATCGGCGAAATGGTCATGGAAGCGTTGCAGGGCCTCGACAAGGTGGCCTATGTGCGCTTCGCCTCCGTGTACAAGAATTTCCGCGAAGTGAAGGATTTCGAGAACTTCGTTGAAAACCTCACGGAACCCGTCGCGCCAGACCAGAACTGATGCCGTCGCGCGCGTCGTTCGATCACGAGTTCATGGACGTCGCGCTCGGCTTGGCCGCGCGTAATCTCGGCGATACCTGGCCAAATCCTACCGTCGGCTGCGTGCTCGTGAAGAACGGGCACGTGATCGGACGCGGCTGGACGCAGTCCGGCGGACGGCCGCACGCCGAGACCGAGGCCATTGCGCGCGCTGGAGAAGCGGCGAGGGGCGCCACGGCTTACGTGACGCTCGAACCGTGTAGTCATCACGGCAAGACGCCGCCTTGCGCCGACGCCCTTGTCGCGGCGGGCGTCACCCATGTGATTGCCGCGACCACCGATCCCGATCCGCGCGTCAACGGACGCGGCCTCTTGCGCCTGCGCGAAGCGGGGATTTCGGTCACCGAAGGCCTGCGCAAGGCTGCCGCCGACCGGCTCAACGCCGGTTTTTTCCTGAAGATCGCCGAGGGACGCCCGTTATTCGCGCTCAAAACCGCGACCAGCCTCGACGGACGGATCGCCCTGGCCTCAGGCGAAAGCCGCTGGATCACCGGTGAGTCCGCGCGCCGTGCCGTCCAGGCCCTGAGGGCGCGCTATGACGCGATCCTCGTCGGATCCGAAACCGCGCTCACCGACGATCCGCTGCTGACGTGCCGGATGGACGGCTATGAAGGTCGCGCCAAGGTGCGCGTCGTGCTCGACCGCCGTCTGCGCCTGTCACCGCAGTCCGAACTTGCGAAAAGTGCGCGCGAGATTCCGACCTGGGTGATCACGGCGGAACAGTCCTTGGCGCTTCCGCGCTCCGCCGAACTCGCCGCGCTGGGCGTGGAGGTCGTTGGGCTGAAGGACGCGTCTGACGCCGCCACTTTCACAGGAGCCGTCGGCAAGGCGCTTGCGCAGCGCGGCCTTACCCGCGTCATGATCGAGGGCGGGGGCCAGGTGGCCGCCGCCTTTTTGCGCGCCGGTCTGATCGACGAGGTGGCCTGGTTTAAGGCGCCGGGGGTCATCGGCGGCGACGGGCGCGCCTCGATTTACCCCATGGGGCTATTGAATTTGGCCGATATTCCGCGTTTTCACATGCGCGAAAGCCTCCGATTCGGCGATGACACACTAGATATCCTGGCCCGCTAACCCCTATATACCGCCCCATGTTCACAGGAATTGTCACCGATCTCGGCACCGTCATGGATGCCGTGCAGGGCGGCGCGGCGGCGGCACGGTTCCGCATCCGCACGTCCTATGAGATGGATGGCGTCGCCATCGGCGCATCGATCTCCTGCAATGGCTGCTGCCTGACCGTGGTCGAGAAGGGGCCCGACTGGTTCGCCGTCGACGCTTCGCGCGAGACCCTGGACCTGACCACGCTCGGCACATGGACCGCCGGCATGCGCGTCAATCTCGAGCGCGCCTTGAGGGCCGGCGATGAACTTGGCGGCCACATCGTCTCCGGACATGTCGATGGCCTCGCGCAGGTCGTCGACATTCGTGACGAGGACGGCTCGAAGCGCTACACCATCGCGCCGCCCGCCGATCTGCACCGTTTCATTGCGCCGAAAGGCTCCGTTGCGCTCGACGGCGTGTCGCTCACAGTCAATGAAGTTGGTCCGACCAGCTTCGGCGTCAACATCATCCCGCATACGCAGGCCGTGACCACCTTTGGAACCTTGCACGTGGGTGACAGCCTCAACATGGAAATCGACCAGATGGCGCGCTATGTTGCCCGCCTTCTCGAGACGCTTCAAAAGTAGAAAGCACGACCGTGGCCGACGCCCTGCAAAAGACACCTGTGCACGCCGGTTTCCTCTCTTCGATCGAGGAGATCATCGATGACGCGCGCAACGGCCGTATGTTCATTCTGGTCGACGACGAGAACCGCGAGAACGAGGGCGACCTGATCGTTCCGGCGCAGATGGCGACCCCCGACGCCATCAACTTCATGGCCAAACACGGCCGCGGACTGATTTGCCTGTCGCTGACGGCGCAGCGCGCCGAGCATCTGCGTCTCCCGCTCATGCCCGCGCACAATCAGTCGCGCCTCTCCACCGCTTTCACCCTCAGCATCGAGGCGCGTTCCGGCGTGACCACCGGGATTTCGGCGGCGGACCGCGCGCGCACCATCGCCGTCGCCATCGATCCCGCCTCGAGCCATGCCGACATCTGCACCCCGGGTCACGTGTTCCCCTTGATGGCGCGCGACGGCGGCGTTCTCGTGCGCGCCGGCCATACCGAAGCCGCGGTCGATGTCGCTCGTCTCGCCGGATTGATCCCGGCTGGCGTCATTTGCGAAATCATGAACGATGACGGCTCCATGGCGCGCATGCCGGACCTCATCAAGTTTGCGCAGTTCCATGGCTTGAAGATCGGCACCATCGCCGATCTCATCGCGTACCGGCGCAAGACCGAACGCCTCGTCAGCCTTCTTGCGGAAGCGCCCTTCAACTCCAAGATCGGCGAGGGGTGGACGCTCAAGGTTTACGCGGACTCCGTGTCCGGGGCCGAGCTGCCGGTTCTCGTCAAAGGCAACATCTCGGGCGCGTCGCCCGCGATGGTGCGGATGCATCATCTCAATATCCTCTCCGACGTTCTCCAGGATGTCGGATCGATACGCACCGGCGAACTCCAGGCGGCGATGCAGATGGTCTCCGATTACGGGCGCGGCGTGATCGTCTTTTTCCGCGATCCCATGTCGGGCAGTCTGTCGGAACGCATTCGCGCGAAGGCGCGCGGCCAGGAGAGCACTTCGCGGCTGGTCGACTACGGTGTCGGCGCGCAGATCCTCACCGACATCGGCGTGCGCGACATGATCCTTCTCACCAACACCTCGAAGGTCGTTGTGGGCCTCGAAGGCTACGGTCTTCGCATTGTCGAGCAGCGCGGAATCAAAGTGTAGAACAATGGCTCTCCCGCACATCCTCATCATCGAAGCGCGCTTTTACGACGAGAATGCCGATCTCCTGCTCGCGGGTGTGAAGAAGGCGCTCGCGAAGAAGGCCAAGGTCGACGTGATCACTGTTCCCGGCATTCTCGAACTGCCGGCGGCGCTCGCCTACGCCTTCAAGAGCAAAAAACGCAAACCTCGCTACGCGGGGGCCGTGGTTCTCGGTTGCGCCGTCAAGGGCGAGACCGATCACTATGAACATGTCTGTCGCGAGTCCATGAGCGGCGTGCAGCGCGTGGCGCTGGACCTGAATGTTCCCGTCGGCAACGGAATTTTGACCTGCCCGACGTGGGAGCTTGCGCAAAATCGCGCCGATCCCGCGGAAGGCGACGCGGGAGGGCGCGCGGCGCGCGCGTGCTTGCGTCTTATTGAGCTTAAGCAGCGCTTCGGGCTATAAGCGGCGCGCGTTTTGAAGTTATCGAGCAAGACGCGTTTTCGTTTCTTAATGTTAGGCAAGAATTGATGTCAGCGAACGCTGATACTCCCGACCGTGTTCCTCTCGATACGCAAGGCCGCAGCGCCGGCCGGCTTGCGGCCGTGCAGGCGCTGTATCAAATCGAAGTCACCCAAGAGCCCTCCGACCGCATCATCAAGGACTTCCTCCTTGGCAAGGTCGGCGGCCTCGCCGTCGCGCAGGACCGCGAGACGGAGAAGGAGTCCATCGTCGCGCTCGCCGAGCTCGACAGCGAGCTTTTCATCAATCTGGTGCGCGCGGTTGAAACGCGCGGCGCCGAAATCGACGACATGATCAAAGGGTCGATCTCCTCGGAATGGCCGTGGGAGCGTCTCGAGATCACGCTGCGCTCCGTGCTGCGCGCCGGTGTCGCCGAGCTTCTGACCCGCACCGACATTCCGGCGGGCGTCACCATCGCCGAGTTTGTCGACGTGGCGCAGGCGTTCTACGCCGGTCCCGAGTCCGGTATGGCCAACGCCGTCCTGGACCGCATCGCGCGGGCTCTGGGCCGCTCCACCGGCGCCCGCGCTCGCGCCGGAAAGTAATGAGCCGCGCGCGCAGCGAGTTCGACGTGATCGCGGCGCTGTTCGCGCCGCTGTCGAAAACCGCTCCGGGCGCGTTCAATCTCAAGGACGACGCCGCCACCTTCGATGTCGGCCCCGGCAACGAAGCGGTGATCACGGTCGATACCGTGATCGAAAGCGTGCACTTTCTGCCGGATGATCCGCCGGATCTCGTCGCTCGCAAGGCGCTGCGCGTCAACCTCTCCGACCTGGCGGCCAAAGGCGCCGCGCCCTTGGGTTTTCTCCAGGCGCTGTCGGTCAACACCACGATCACGGACGCCTATCTCGAGCAGTATGCGAAGGGCCTGGCGGCCGACGTCGCGCAATTCGGCATCCCCTTGTTGGGCGGAGACACCACGTCCGGTCCCGGACCTCTGACCGTGTCCATCACCGCGATCGGCGCCGTCGGCAAAGGTCGCATGATCACGCGCGCGGCCGCCCGGCCGGGCGATCTCTTGTGCGTGACCGGCACAATCGGCGATGCCGCCCTCGGGCTCGCGTTCCTGCGCGGAAAGATGAAAATCGCGAGCCGCGAGCATGCGCTCATGCTGGCCGGGCGATATCGCCTGCCGGAACCGCGCCTTGCCGCGGGACGCGCGCTGGGGGCCGCGGGGGGGCGGGCGGCGCCAGCGCGGGGCTCGATGTCTCCGATGGCCTGGTGGCCGACGTGGGTCACATCTGCGAGGCATCCGGCGTGGCCGCCGTGATCGAGCGCGATCAGATTCCCCTGTCGCCGGCGGCCCGCGCCGTTGTGACACTCGAGCGTGCGTTCTGGCCGCAGGTGCTCGGCGGCGGCGACGATTACGAAATCGCCTTCACCCTGCCGCCGTCCCTGGCGCCGGAGCTGCCGCGCATGGCCGATGCGGCGGGGATCCCGATGACAGTGATCGGTCGCATTGTCGGGCCCGATGATGCTAAGGTCGGCGCCGTCACTGTCCGCGATGGGGCAGGCAGGCCGGTTCCGGTACCCGTGGGGGGCTATCGGCACCGGTAGGCGGGGGACTTGCGGGTTCGATGAAGCGCGTCATCGTCATTATTCTTGTCATCCTGCTCATCGCCGGCGGCGGCGCCGGCGGGCTCATGATGATGGGGCTCATCCCCAATCCCTTTAATCCGACGCCGCAAGGCGCTAACACGGCCGGCATGTCCGAGGCCGAAAAGGCCGCGGCCGAACTGACCGCGCAGAAGAAGTTCCAGCCTCCCGCCGCCCAGCTGGATCTCATCAAACTCGACGACATGATCATCCCGGTGATCATCGAGGGGCAGGTCACGCGGCGCGTGTTCATTACGGCGCGCCTGCGCGTCGACGCGCCGGCGAATGTCTCGGTGGTTGAGGCGCGCCTGCGTCCCTACCAGGATGCCGTGCTGCGCGAGCTCATTCCCTACTTCCAGAAGTATTATCTCGATCACGACGAAGCCGACGTCTTGGAGATCAAGGCGAAGCTCACCCAGAACGCCAAGAAGATCTTTGGCGACATGGTCCCGGAAGTGCTCCTGATTAACGTTTTCGAGCAGGCCAGCCCGCGGTCGCGCTAACCGCGCCGATCCGCCGCGTCAATCGCGCCAACCTATTGTCAGGGCTCGAAATCGGGGTCCAGCCAGGCCATTGCCTCCCCTCGGGCGTTCTGGCACTCTCGCGCGGCGCATGGGGGGAATAGCGCCGATAAATCATAGAAGTAATTAACATCGTAACATAACCAGGCCGCTCTTAAGCCTGGCCGTTCCCACGACTCTAACGGAGTGAACATGACACCAGGTTCTTTACAAGTCCTCGTGATCGCGTGCGGGGTGTTAGCTGTATTGTACGGCATCTTTGGAGTGACGCGCGTGCTGGCGAAGCCGGCCGGCAACGCTCGGATGCAGGAAATCGCCGCCGCGGTGCAGGAAGGGGCGGCCGCGTATCTTAATCGCCAATATTTGACCATCGGGATCGTCGGCATCGTCGTTGCCATCATTCTCGGCGTCGCGCTCGGCGGTGTCGTGGCGGGCGGCTTCGTCATCGGCGCGGTGCTCTCGGGCATCGCCGGATATGTCGGCATGAACGTCTCGGTGCGCGCCAACGTGCGCACGGCGGCCGCGGCGATGACCGGCGGTCTCGCGCCGGCGCATGCGGTGGCCTTCCAGGCCGGCGCCATCACCGGCCTCCTGGTCGTGGGTCTCGGGCTTCTCGGCGTCGCGGGGTACTACTTCCTGCTGAGCGCGCAAGGTCTCGAACTGCGTGACATCGTGTGGGGCCTGATCGCGCTCAGCTTCGGCGCCTCGCTGATTTCCATCTTCGCCCGCCGCGGCGGCGGGCTCTTCACCAAGGGCGCCCACCGCGGCGCCGACCAGGG
>JAYRKY010000021.1:0-62097 GCA_041905525.1 Rhodospirillaceae bacterium | reverse complement strand
AGGTTGGCCGATTCTTCGTTCAGGTCCGCGTTCACCAGTTCCGACGCACCACCCTTGAGGGTGTTGATCAGGTTGGTGGTGAAGTCGGCGCGGATCTGCAGCACGGCCGAGTTGGTACCGAACGCCTGGGCGCTCTGACGCACCGTGACCAGCGCCGAGTCGAGAGCGCGGATCGAAGCCGTGATAGCGGTGACGGCGGCGGCGCCGGTGACGCCCCACACATCGGTGCCCGAACCGGTCGCGGTCGCGGCGTTCGCCACGATCGTGCTGAAGTCGGTCGAGTTCAGACCGGACACGACGAGCTGGTTGACGGCGTCGGTGTCGGTACGCTCGTTGAACTTCACGGTGAGCTGGTCGGCGCCGCCGGTGAAAGCTTCCGTGCTATTCTTGAGCAGGTTGACGCCGTTGAAGCTGGCGTCTTCAGCGAGGTTGTCCACCTGGCTGCGCAGTTCGTTGAACTGGCTGGCCAGCTTGGCGCGGGTCGTGCTTTCCGGCGAGGAAATCGCGGATTGCGCAAGCGCCTTCATCTGCTTGATGACGCTTTCGATCGACTCGAGGCCCTGGACCGCAGCCTTAATGACGTTGATACCGCCGAGGATGCTGTCCTTGAGGGACGACAAGTCCGCCGCGCGGCTGTTCAGGTT
Source organism: Rhodospirillaceae bacterium (assembly GCA_041905525.1). Classification (GTDB taxonomy): domain Bacteria; phylum Pseudomonadota; class Alphaproteobacteria; order Rhodospirillales; family Rhodospirillaceae; genus SHVO01. The sequence continues at coordinate 61,453 of JAYRKY010000021.1, read as the reverse complement.
ACGGGCTTTGAAGAAGGCCAGCGCGTCGTCGATGGCGCTGTTGACCTTAAGACCGGTGGCGAGACGCTCTTGCGTACGGCCGATCAGGTCCGTCGTGGACTGGAGCGACAGCAGGTTCGCGCGTGTCGCACTGGAAAGGGTAATATCACTCATAACGCGTAGCTCCTTTTCTAGGACAGTGTTGACGACATTTCTGTCGGCCTAGAGAGGCTTCCATTCAGGAGCACCTCTAAGCACCGCAATTTATAGATGTTTGCGGCGAGGGTGTCAAACACTGCGGTAATTCAAATTTAATGAGTATTATCAAAACGTTAATCCTCGAGGGCTGAGGAAGCAAGAATATTTGCCTTATCTTGAGGAATTCCCGCCACAAGGGGATCACCCTGCGCCGGAGCCCCGCCCCGGCGCGGCAACTATTGGCTGTAAGACCCGAAAATATATGAGCGAAGGCTATCTCGTCCTGGCGTTTGACGATGCCCGATACCTGGAGCTGGCGGCCAATTTCGCGCTGTCGGTGCGCCGGGTGGAACGCCGTCCGGTGAGCGTCGCGGTGAACGCGAAGGTCGGAGTCGACCCGGCCCTCGCCGCCCTATTCGACCGCGTGATCATGGCCGAAGACGACCCGCACATGCGCGGCGCCATGAACAAGGCGCGGCTTTTCGACCTGACGCCGTATGAGCGCACCTTTTATATCGACGCCGACTGCCTGCTGTTCAGCCCGCGGATCGAATTCTTCTGGCGCAAGTTCCGCGACCGCCCGTTTGTGGTGGAGGGACATCGCCAGAGCAAAGGGCCGGCCTTCGCTTGCTCCTTGGGCGAGAAGGACGCGGGCGCCCTGTGCGCACTGCTGGGCGTGCGTTATCTCACCGTCTTCAATGCCGGTGTGATGTATTTCGAGCGCACGCCGGCGTCCAAAGCCGTGTTCGACAAGGTGCGCGCACTGTATGAAGGGCCGCACCGGGACACGATCAGTTACCGCTACAAACACGAGGGCGAATACGCCGACGAGCCCTTCTTCGCCGCCGCGCTTGCCCAACTCGGGATCGACCCGGAGGAGCCGCCGATCACGGCGCGGCTGCAGGTGACGACGCCGAACATCGTCGAGGGCATCATGGATTTGGATACGGGCGACTTGCGCCTGGTGAAACAGCCCGCGGGCGAGCCTGCGGCATTATGGTCCGGCGTGCTGTGCCATTTCTGCGGCCTTGTGCCTATGAACGACTATTTCGCGCTGGCCGATAAGCTGCGCCGCGAGGCCAAGTTGCCGGCGATGGATCGCAGCAAGTTCATGCCCGTCGTGCTGACGGCGGCGCATCATAAAGAAAGCACGTAGGGGTCCGCATGGCCGAAGCGCCGATTTTCCTGGCCACGAGCCTCGTCCCCGGACGCGATGCCGCGCTGCAGACCGCGACCGTGCGCTCCTGGACCGCCGCGGGTTTCGAGGTGATCTCCGTCAACGGCGCGGCCGAGGCCGAGGCCGTGCGCGCGGCTTTTCCGAACGTGCAGGTCGTCGTGCCCGCCAGCACGGCGGAGCGTTTCGCCAAGAAGCCGGTTCCTTATATCCATGACATGCTGAAGGCCCTGCGCGCCGCCATCGCCGCACCCGGGCACGATCCTGGGGCGTGCGTCGCCGGACTGATCAATGCCGACATTTTCTTACGCGACGTTCCCGGCTTGAAAGCCTTCATCCAGCGCGAAGCGCAAGGCGCGCTGCTGTGCGGTCCACGTGTCGATGTGGCGAACGCCGAACAATTCACGGCGTTTCAGCCGACCGGCAGCGAGGCGTATTCCATTGGATACGATTACTTCTTCCTACCGGGAAAATTCCTGGACGATTACGCCGACAGCCCTTTCTGCATGGGCATGCCCTTCTGGGACTACTGGTTCCCGCTGGTGACGCTGCTGCGCGGAAAACCGATCAAGTCGTTGAACTCGCCGGTGGCGCTGCATGCGGCGCACGAGACCCGCTGGGACGATACGGTCTATCTGTTCTTCCATGCGCTGATCACCTACGTGCTGGAACTCGGGCGCGCGACCCGCGGCCAAAACCCGCGGGCGGAAGGGCGCCAGTTCGACTTCATGTTCGATTTTCTCCAGCATCTGTACGGCGCCGTGTTCAAACGCGGCACCGGGGGCGATGCCGAAGGTGTCGCGATGCTGGCGGACTTCTACGACCGGTTCCAGGAAGTCGCCGTCGGGCACATCAAGGCGCAGGCTGCGCCGGTGACCTTCTCCGAGGCGCTCAGGTGAGCGACGCGGCGGCGCTTTTCACGCAGGCGCTTGCGCGCCATCAAGCGGGCGACCCCGCGGCGGCGGCGGCGCTGTACCGGCAGGGACTGGCGCTGAACGCCGAGGTCGCCGAAGCGTGGCATTTTCTAGGGATCGCGCTGGTGCAGACCGGCGATGTCGCGAACGCGATCCCCGCATTGGAAAAGGCTGTCGCCTTGAAACCCTCGTTCGCCGAAGCCTACGGCAATCTGGGCACGGCGCTGCACACCGCGGGACGGATGATGGACGCCGAAGCCGCCACACGCAGAGCCATCGCGCTTGCCTCCGGCACCGCGACGTTCCACTACAACCTCGGCAATCTGCTCGCGGCCCAGCGCCGTGCGGGCGAAGCGGTGGAGGCGTATCGCACGGCGGTGCGCCTGCAACCGCATTACCCCGAGGCGCACTCCAACATGGGCAGCGCGCTGCGCGATCTCGAAGACCTCACGGGCGCGGCCCTCGCCTTCGAGACGGCGGCCGCGCAACGGCCCGACTATCCGGAGGCGCGCTATAATCTCGCCAACGCCTATCGCGATCAGGGAAAGCTGACGGCGGCCGAAACCGAAATCCGCGCCGCGCTGGCGCTCCGCCGCTCCGCCAAGGCGTTCAACGCGCTGGGCGTGATCCTGTCGGACCAGGGGCGCTCGGCCGACGCGGTCGGCGCCTTCGCCGCGGCGATGGCGGAGGATCCGTCCTATATGCCGGCGGCGAGCAACTGGCTGAGCGCGCAGCAGTACGTGACGGGCGTGACGGATGAAAGCCTTGCCCGCGCCCATGCGCAGTGGGTGACGCGCCACGGGGCGCGCGATCACGGAACGGCCTCCCCTTCCCGCGTCTCTGCGCGCGCGCCGATCTCGATCGGCTTTCTTTCTCCCGACCTCGGCGTACATCCCGTCGGACTGCTGAGCGTGCGGCTGTTCGAGAACCTCGATCCGAAGCAGGTGCGCGCCGTGGTGTTCAGCACGCGCCCGGAGCAGAGCGAAGATCCGATCAGTGCGCGGATCGCCGCGGCGGCGGACTGGCGCCGCGCCGATGGATGGTCCGAAGACGCACTTGCGTCATCGGTGCGGGAGGCCGGGGTTCAGATCCTGTTCGATCTTTCCGGCCACACGGCGGGGCATCGCCTCGGCGTCTTTGCGCGCAAGGCCGCGCCGATCCAAGTTTCATGGCTCGGGTATGTGGGGACGACGGGCCTTCCCACGATGGATTACGTTTTGGCCGATGCCGTGCAGGCCCCGCCGGGCGTCGAAGCGCACTACAGCGAGCGCGTGATTCGCCTCCCGCACGGCTACACCTGTTTCGATCCACCCACTGAGGCCGCCGCCGCCGCGGAAACACCCGCGGCGCGCAATGGATTCGTCACCTTCGGCAGTCTCAACAATCCGGCGAAGCTGAGCGATGCGGTGATCGCGAGCTACGCCGCGGTCCTGGCGCGCACGCCCGGGTCAAAGCTCATCCTGAAATTCCGTGGTCTCGAAGACGGCGGCGTGCAGGCGAGATTGAAAGACGCGTTCGCGGCGCAAGGGATTGGGGCCGAGCGCCTGGTCATCTCCGGCCGCGCGCCGCGCGCGGCGTTCCTGCAGACCTACAACGAGATCGATATCGCACTGGACACCTTCCCGTACTCGGGCGGTTTGACCACCTGCGAGGCGCTGTGGATGGGCTGCCCAGTCGTGACTTTCCCCGGCGCCACTTTCGCCGGCCGGCATGCGGCGAGTTACCTGACACACGCCGGCGCGGCTGAACTCGTGGCTGAAGACCGATCCGGCTTCGAGCATCTGGCGGCCGCGCTGGCGAACGACAGGACCCGCTTGCAGAGCTACCGCGCGAACCTGCGCGCGCAGGTGAGCGCCACCTTGTGCGACGGTAAGCGCTTTGCGGCCGACTTCACCGCGGCGATGAACGAGATCCTGCGCGGCGGCGCATAAGCCTTAGAGCGCCAGCGCGTCCAGGAGCTTGCCGACCTGGCGCTCCCAGCTCCAGTCGCGCATGAAGGCGGCCCCGTTCGCGCCCCGGCGGCGGGCGGTGTCGCGGTCGGTGTAGGCGTCTTCAAGCTTGGACACCATTTCCTCGATGGAGGATTCACCCCAGCCCTCGAGATCGGGGCGGCGCATCACCTCGCCCATGGGGATCTGGAAGTCGAGCGTATAACAATTGTCGGCGGCGACGAGATCGAGATGGCCGGTGTTGCGCGACAGGATGACCGGAACGCCGCAGGCCATTGCCTCCATGGCGACGAGATTGGTGCCGCCTTCGCACCGGCTGGGCAGCAGCGCGACATCGACCTCGCGCAGCAGCGGCCCGGTCGCCGTGTTGGCGAGCGGACCGAGATCGACGAAGGAGTCCGCGGGCAGACCGTTCATGGTGAGCCAACCGGCGACATCCAGGCGGCCGTCGGCCACCGGCGGCGGGCCCGCGACATGCGGGGAGCGGGCGAGGCCCTGGGCCGCCTGCGGCCAGGGATTGTGCCACGCCGCGACGAGAAGCGCGTCGGGATGGCGGGCGTGGAACTTCTTGAAGGCGGCGACGACGAGGTCCTGGCCCTTGCGGTACTCGAGCTTACCGCCGGAGAAGATCGCAAAGCGTCCCGCGAAACGGCCCGTGCTCGGGCCCGGCGAGAAAAGGTCGAGGTCAACGCCCTGGAAGCAATTGCGCACATTGGCGACGCCATGGCGCGCGAGCACCTCGGCGTTCCAGGTCGAGCCGGTGACGATCATCGCGAAGCGGCGCGCGGTCTCGATATTGGCGGGGGGAATGGTCGCGGTCTCGAAGAACACGACGCCGATGTCCGGCGCGCCGTGAAGGGCAGCGAGCACGGGAGGAAAGTCGAGCTTGTCGCCGAGCGCGTGCAGAATGGGGAAGTCGACATGGACATCGCCCTTCGCCCGCGCTGCGCGCCAGGCGGCATGGCGGTCGAGCGGATCGGCGAGCGCCTGCGTTTGGCCCGAGGTCAACGCGAGGGGCGCGGCGAGGAAGAACAACTCCGGCGCAATGCCGCGTTTGACCAGTTCGACCGCGAGATTCGCCCCATAGGTGCCCCAGCCGCTGGGCACCCCGACCTGCCAGCCGATCCCGATTTGCCGAGGCGCCATGGTTTCACGACTCTTAAGAGTTGACCCAGTTCCGGGCGAATACCGGTCTGGGTACACGGTCCTTCGGTCCCGATTAAAGTGTTATTTACCGGTGATCCTGTAAGCGTGGCAGGATTAACGAACTGGTGCGCATAAGCACGATACGGATCTGGGGCCGGATCTTGGTCCACGGCGAGCGCCGAAACTGGGCCGGATTTGAGGAAGGAAAAATACGATGTCCGATTTCATGATGAGCCAGGTGCAGGGTCTTCTTGCCAAGGTCAGCGATGACCTCGATAAGATGAACAAAACCGCCAACACGACCACGGACATGCTGCTGGGGGCGATCAACGATCTGGCCGCCAACCTGTTCGCCACCCAGGCCATTCTGTGCGTCATGCTCAAGGACCGCCCGGTCGATGCGCAAGAGGTCAAGGACTGGATCGCAGGCCAGACCGGCAACGCCAGCGAGGCGCCCAAGGCGCAAATGGTCGTCGACCAGCTTCTTGCCGCTGCGAAGAAGTAAGCCACCCCTTCATCCGGGAGCCGCACGCTGATGGTGCGGCTCCTTTATACCCTTCTCACCGCCCTTCTCGGCTGGCCGCTACGCGGCTGGCTGCGCTGGCGTGCGTCGCGCGGGAAAGAGATTCCGGCGCGGCTCGGCGAGCGGCGCGGGCGGACGTCCGCGGCGCGGCCGGCGGGAAAGCTCGCCTGGTTCCACGGCGCGAGCGTCGGCGAGGCCTTGTCGCTGCTGCCGATTGTCTCCGGCGTGCGCGCGCGCGGATGGCAGGTGCTTGTCACCACCGGGACCGTCACCTCCGCCGCGCTGATGGCCGAGCGTCTGCCGCCGGGCTGCGTGCACCAGTTCGTGCCCTTGGACCGCAGGGCATGGGTGCGCGCCTTCCTCGACCACTGGCGCCCCGATCTCGTCCTCTGGAGCGAGTCCGAGCTGTGGCCGAATCTCCTGGGCGAAGTCGGCGCGCGCGAGATTCCGGCGGCGCTGGTGAACGCGCGGATGTCGGACAAGGCGTATCGCGGGTGGCGGCGCTGGCGCGGGCTGTCGGCGCAGGTGCTGGGAGCGTTCGACCTGATCCTGGCCCAATCGGCCATCGACGCGGAACGGTTTCGCGCGCTCGGCGGGCTTGATGTGCGCGTGCTGGGCAACATCAAACTGGCCGCGCCGCCGCTGCCTTGCGATGAAACGGAGATGGCCGCGCTGCGCCATGAGATGGGCGCGCGGCCGGTGTGGCTGGCCGCCAGCATCCATCCCGGCGAAGACGTGATCGTGGCCGGCGTCCACCGCGCGCTGAAGACGGACTTCCCTTCGCTTCTGACCCTTGTGGCGCCCCGTCATGCGGACAAGGGGCGCGCCATGCGGGACGCGATGAGGGACACGATGCGGGACACCGGCGCGGACGTGAAGGTGGTGCTGCGCTCCGAGACGCGCGTGATCCCGGCCGACGCGGACATCTATATCGCCGATACCATGGGGGAGTTGGGCCTGTTCTTCCGCGCCGCCGATATCGTGTTCATGGGGAAATCGCTGGCCGTCGGCGGCGGTCAAAATCCGGCCGAACCCGCGATCCTGGGGCGCGCCTTGGTCCTTGGATCCGATATGAGCAATTTCCGCGACATGACCGCCGAGCTTCTTGCCGCCGGCGCGGCGGTGCAGGTGGAGGACGCGGCCGCGCTGAAAGACGCCGTGGCCCGGCTGCTGCGCGATCCGGAGGCGTGCGAAAAAATGAGCGGCGCGGGCCGCGCCGTGATGGCGCACCATGCGCATGCGGTGAAAGAGACGCTGAATGCGCTCTCGCCCTATCTTGAGACCGCGAAAATCCGGTAGATTCAGCGGGCATGGATCAAGAGTCGGAACGAAAACTACGCGAACTGCGCCTGAACCTGGCGGAAATCTGCCTGGAAGGGCGGGTCGAGCGCATCAGCGCGCTATGCCGCAGCCCGGCCGGGGATGCGATCATGACCATGATCAACTCCGGCGTCCGGCATCTGGCCATGACCAAGGGCGATCAGGCTGTGGCCGAACGCTGTCACCGCATCCTGTCGGTCGAGCACGACGTGACCCGCAAGGTCAGCGCTTACCTGGCGCTGTCGCTGTTCACGGCCCCCCAGGGAATCGAGCGCGCCTTTGACATCGTCGATGTCCCGACGCCGCTGCTGTGTACCGTCGTGAAGGTGTTGCTGGCGGTGCCGATGTTCTTCACCCGCGAAGGCGCGCGCCGCCGGGCGCTGGCCCATGTGGAAGCCACGGTGGCGGAAATCCACAAAGCCGTGATGGTGATCGACGAACTGGAGTTTCGCCGCGAAGTGCTGGCCGGCTTCATGGACGGCTACATGGTCTCGTCGATCTACGGCGAGGACGTGCCTCTGCGCACGCTGGCCCAGCGCCGCGGCGACCTGATCCGGAAATATCTCGAGATCCAGGGCCTCGCGCACGATATCACACCGCCGCCGCGGGCAGAGAACCAGACCACGGTGCGCGTCGGCATTCTTTGCCCGGGCACCATCAGCGAAGTGGCCGCGATGCGCGGACATCTCGCGGGTCTGGACCGTGGGCTGTTTCAAGTGACGGCCTATGTGCCCGACGAGGCGGCGACCTCGGTAAGCGCCGGCTTCGAGGACGTGGCCGATGATTTCGTCGCGTTGCCTGTGGCGGATATCGCCGCCTGCGCGCAGATCCTGGCGCAGGAGGACTTGGATGTCCTGATCGCGGGCGCGAATATCACCAACACGTGCAAATTCCCGTGGACCCTGTTGATGGCGCAGCGGCTCGCGCGCCTGCAGGTGGCGATGCATTGCAGCAGCCTGACCACCGGACTTTCGAGCGTCGATCTGTTCATCAACGGCGCGCTCAACGAGCCCGAGGATGCGCAGGACGACTATACGGAAGAGCTGGCGCTCGTGCCGGGATCGTCGAACCACTATATCTTCGCGAGCAAGCAGCAGATCGAACCCGAACCCCTAAGCCGCGAGCGGATCGGCGTGCCCGATGCCGCACTGCTGCTGGCGACCGGCGCCAATTATTTCAAGATCGGGCCCGAGCTTCTGACCACATGGGCGCGCATTCTCGAGGCGGTGCCCAACGCGCACCTCGTGATGTATCCGTTCAATCCGAACTGGACGACGCATTATCCGCACAAGGACGGCTTCCTGCGCTTCGTGCAGGAGCGGTTCGCCGAGCGCGGCGTGGGCGTCGACCGCCTTCACGTGCTGGAATCCCAGCCGAGCCGGGCACCGCTTCTGGGCGTTTTGAAACTCGCCGACCTTTACCTCGATAGCTTCCCCTATTCCGGCGCCGTCTCCCTGCTCGATCCGTTGAGCATGGGATGCCCGCCCGTGGTGCGCGAGGGTCACACGGCGCGCTGCCGTCAAAGCGCGGCGCTGCTGAAGGAGATCGGCCTCGACGTGCTGGTGACGCGGTCGATGGAAGACTATGTGACCGTGGTCAAACGCCTGCTCACCGATCACAGTCTGCGGCGCGAGATGGCGGATGCCGTGAAGGACGCCACGCGGGGCGCACGCCTCGGCGCCCGCGGCATCGGCGGCCCGGTCGGCGACGTGCTGATCGCGGCGCTGAAGAAAAAGTTGAAAGCGGCGGCGATTTAACGCGCGGCGTTGCTGTCCTCGGTGACGGCGCCGCGCTCCTGTTCGTGGGTGGCGATGTCGGTCGCGCGCTTCATGATCATCAAAAGCAGCAGGAGCACGGTGACGCACATGAGCAGCGCCTGCCATGCCTTCGCGCGGATCTGGTCGTAAGCGATGCTGGCCATCACGAAGAAGGCCACGAAGGCCGCCCCGATCACCAGATAGGCGACCTGACCCGCGGCGCTCACTTTTGGTGGGCCTGCAGCGCGTCTTCGAGACGCGCGATGTAATCGTTGCGCACCGCGTTGGCGACACGAAGCTCCTGGATGCGACGCTCCTCGCCCACGTAGAGGCGCGCGACCGTCAACACGGCCTTGGCAAATCCCTCGTCGCGAAAACCGATGATGTTGGTGCGATCCCATTCAAGGGTTGGGAAGGCCGCGAGCGGGCCAAGGCCCGACACCGCGCGGTACCCGAAGCTATTGTCGTCGCGCCATGTCGAGGCCAGCGTGATGTAGCCGAGGCCGCCCAGGGACTGGGCGAGCGCGCTGGCGTCTGCAATGTCGTAGAACGCGCAATTGAACTTCACCACCGGCGGCGTCCAGCGGCGGATATGCGCGGCGAGATCGGCGGGAAGGAATTTGGCCTCGCACGAAAGTAAGGTGCAGGCGGCGATGGAAGCTTCCGGCGTGGTTGCGGCCGGCACCTCGGCGAGATCGATTTTCAAATCAGACCGGAAGCCGGGCGTGGCCGTCACCTGCCAGCCGGCGGTGGCGTACTGCTGCATCTGCGACGTGGAGCCGGCCGAGAAGAAAACCGCCGTCGGCACCGCCGCGCGATCCTGCCGGCGCAAATCCTCGGCGAAGATGATCGGAATATCGTCGCTCATGGCCCCCACTACGATCGAGCGGACATGAGAGCATGTCCGACGCGGCCTAAGATGACAGCAGCGGACGGAGCCGCAAAGAGGTTAGTGGGGCCGGCGTTCGGTCAGCGTGGCCGCGACGGTCACAATCTTCCCGTGGCGCAGGACGGTGATGGAGACCTCCTTGCCGATGCGCTCCGCCGACAACAGGCGGTGCAAGTGATCGACGCCGGTGATGGCGTGCTCATCCAAGGTCAACATCAGATCGCCCGACATCAGGCCCGCCTTGTCGGCCGGTCCGCCGGTCTCGACCTTGAAGATGCGCGCCGCCGTTTCGGGCCCGCGCTCCAGCGCGCGCACGATGCGGCGGGGAATCCCGGTGGTCTGCGCCGCGAGCCCGAGATGGGACCGGCGCACGGCGCCATGGCGCAGGATCTGCGTGACCGTGAAGAGAGCGGTGTTCGACGAGACGGAGAAGCACAGCCCCTGCGCGCCCATGATGGTGGCGGTATTCACACCGATGACATTGCCTTTGCTGTCGACCAGCGGCCCGCCGGAATTGCCGGGGTTGAGCGCGGCGTCGGTCTGGAGCACATCGTCAATCTGGCGTCCCGCCAGACCGTTGCGCCCTTGGGCGCGCAAGGAGCGGCCGAGGGCGCTGATGACGCCGGCGGTGACGGTGCATTCGAAGCCCAGCGGATTGCCGACCGCGATGGCAAGCTGGCCGACTTTCAGCGCCGAAGAGTCCGCGAACCCGAGCGCCGGGACGTGGCTGCCGTGAACCTGCAGCACGGCAAGGTCGGTGTCGGGATCGTCGCCGACGAGATAGGCCGGAAACTCGCTGCCGTCGGGAAGGGTGGCGCGAATGGCGGGTGCGCCGCCGCCATCCTGATGAACGACGTGGCTGTTCGTGACCATGTAGCCGTCCGGCGTGAACAGGAACCCGGAGCCCGAGCCTTCGGACTCCTTGCCTTTGCGCCTGCCGCGCACACGCAGATGCGCGACCGAGGGCGCCACATGATCCACGGCGTTGATGACGCTTTGGCTGTAGGCGTCGAACAGCGCGGCGTCGGGGTTCCCAGTCTGTGCGGCATCGAGGGGCATGATGAGCCCCATGTAGGAACGGCTAGGGCGCCGCGCCAGAGGCCGAAGGAGCTGCGGCTTTTGCCAGTTCCAACGCCATGAGTCTTATAGCGGTTTGCCAATCGCGGCCGCGCCGCTGGCGGAACAGCCGCATGGTGGAATACCAGGGCGTGTCATCGCGGACCGATAACCAGCGCCAGTCGTTGGCTTCGGCCACAAGCGTCCAAACCGGCTTGCCGAGCGCGCCCGCAAGATGCGCGACCGCCGTGTCGACACTGATGACGAGATCGAGCGCGGACACAGCCGCCGCGGTGGCCGAGAAATCCTTCAGCTGCGGCGCCAGATCGATCATCGCCGGCGCAAACTTGGACGCGTCCCGCTCGGCGGCCACGTCGCCCACCTGCAGGCTGAACCAAGAAACACCGGGCACATCGCGCAGCGGCGCCAGCAATTCCAGCGGGACGGAGCGCTTGTCGTCCGCTTCGTGCTTCGGATTGCCGCGCCACACTAAACCGACCTTGAATCCCCCCGCGAGCGCAAAGCGGGGCGCGTCGCTCGGCACGGCAAGATAAGGGGTGGCGCCGGGCACCGTCTCAAGGCGCACCTCGAGCACGTGAGGAAGGCTCATGAACGGAAGATAGTAATCGGCCTCGGGGACCGGCGTTCCGGCGCGGACGACGCGCGCAACGCCGGGCGCGGTCGCGAGCAATGCCTCAAGGCCCGGATGGCATTCCATCACAATCCGTGCGCCCCGCGCGGCCGCCGCCGCGGCGAACCTGACAAAGTGGATGGCATCGCCCATGCCTTGCTCAAGCGTGAGCAAGAGCGTCTGGCCGCTCAGCTCTTCGCCCCGCCAGCGGGGGATGGGCAAGGTGCGCTCTTCGCGCCCGGGGCGCCGGAAGCGCCATTCGTACTCGGCGAAGCCTCGCTCGAAGTCGCCGGACGTCAACAGGGCGTTGGCAAGATTCCAGTGCGCCTCGGCGCTGTCGGGCGCGAGCGCGACCGCCTGCACAAGGCAGGCGACGGCTTCCTTGAGGTACCCCCAGGTGCGGTAGATCATCGCCAGGTTGATGAACGAACGCGGCGCCTTGGGATCGATCATGGCGCTGGCGTGGAACCAACGCTCGGCGCCGACCAGATCGCCATGTTTGAACGCCGCGACGCCCGCGTTGAAAAAGGTGTTCGGGTCCTTCGCGCCGCCCGCCACAAGCCGCTGATAGGCGCGCTGGGCGCGGGCGTAGTCCTTCTCCTGCTGATAAAGGAGGGCGATATCGTAAACCGCCGGCGGGTAATTCACATTGATGCGCAAGGCCGCTTCGAGCGCGAGCCGGAACCCCTTCGCATCGCCCATGAGACGCAGCGCCGTGGCCATGCCATAGCAGACGTCGGCGTCAACGTGCGCGCTGGTGCTGAGACGCTGATACAGCTCCAGCGCGAAGGCCGGATCACCGCCGTTGAGCTCCATTTCGCCCAGGCGCTTCAGCGCCACCGTTTCGTCCGGATGGAGGCGCAGGATGCCCGAATAGAGCGCCTTGGCCTTGTCGATGGCGCCGCGTTCAAAGGCCGCGGCCGCGTCCTCAAGGAGGCCGCCAATGATCTCGCGCTCTTTGCCTGAGTCGGGCATGATCCGCGATATCATTCGAGCCAGAGATGACGCAAGACCTCGTTCGCGCCCCCCACTCCGCCACTCCTATCCCGACGCTCCTCGACGAGGCGACCCGCCTGCATGCCGCCGGACAGATCGACGCGGCGCAGGCGCTGTACAAAGAAGTGCTGAGCCGGTCTCCACGCGAAGCCGCGGCGCTGCACGGACTGGGGCTGATCGCGGTGGACGAAGGCATCGCGGACAAGGCGCTGCCGTTCCTCATCACCTGCCTGCAGATCGCGCCCGACAATGCGATCTACCGCACGAGCCTGGGCCTCGCGTTCATGAAACTCGGCAAGGTGCAGGACGCCGCCGCCCAGTTCCTCGATGCCGCAAACCGGCGGCCAAACCTGGCCGAACCGCGCATCCATCTTGCGCGCGCGCTGGCGCGCCTGGGCCGGGGTCCCGAAGCTTTGCGTATCCTCGCCGAAACAGCGCAATCCTTTCCGGGCCGCGCGGACGTGTGGATCGCCAAGGGCCAGGAAGAGCGCACGCAGCTGAAGCCGGCCGAAGCCGAGCGCAGCCTGCGCCGCGCCTTGGAGTTGCTTCCCAACGAGGCCAGCATTCTCAACGATCTTGGCGTAGTGGTGCGCGCGCAGGGCCGCACGCGAGATGCCGTGGAAATCTACCTCGCCGCGCTCAAGATTGCGCCGAGCGACCCCCTGACCCACGGCAACCTGGGCAACGCACTGACGGAATTGAAGGACTTGGAGGCCGCCGAGGAACATCTTCGGCTGGCCGTCGCGCTTGCGCCGGGATCGGTGGAGCACCGCTGCAATCTCGCGATCTTCCTGACGCGCGAGGACCGGCCGCAGGAGGCGGTGATTCTGTTCCGCGATGTGCTGATGCGCGCGCCGGGTCACGCGGACGCATGGACCAATCTTGGGGTCGCGCAACTGGACCTCGGCGACGTGGCGGACGCGGAAGCCTCGATCCGCAAAGCCGTTTCGCTCGCCCCCGACAACGCCGAAGCGCATTACAATCTCGCCTGGGTCCTGCTGCTCACGGGACAATGGGACGAAGGCTGGCGCGAATATGAGTGGCGCTGGCGCATGCGCCACTTCAGTTCGAAGCGCAGGAGCTTCACCGCGCCGCTCTGGGACGGCGCGCCGATTGCGGGAACCCTTCTGCTTCACGCGGAACAGGGAATGGGCGATGCGATTCAGTTTGTGCGCTACGCCGCACAGGCGAAAACGAGATGCGCGCGCCTCGTTCTGGAATGTCCGAAACCACTGGTCCGCCTGTTTCAAACAGTCTCCGCGGTCGACGCGGTGATCGCTGCGGGCGATGCGCTGCCGGACTTCGCCGCGCACGCGCCCCTGATGAGCCTGCCGCGCATTTTCGGCAGCACCCCGGAGACGGTTCCTGCGCGTACGCCCTATCTGACAGCGCCCCCACCGCGCGCGGGTCTCACGCTCGCGAAAAACGAACGCCGCCGCATCGGGCTGGTATGGGCGGGATCACCCGACAACAAGATCGACAAGCGGCGCACGCTGCCGGCGGCCTTGTTCACCCCGTTGATCGAAGAGACGGCGGCGGATTTCGTCAGCTTGCAGGTGGGTCCAAAATCAGAGGATGTGCGGGCGCTTCCGCAGGAACGGCTCGTGCTGACATGCAACGGGGCGGTCGCGGACTTCGCCGACACGGCGTCCGTCATCAGCCAACTGGATCTGGTGATCGGGGTCGATACCGCGGCGATTCATCTTGCCGGCGCCTTGGGCGTACCGGTGTGGGTGCTGCTGCCGAAGATGCCGGACTATCGTTGGCTGCTGGGCCGGGACGATTCGCCCTGGTATCCGTCCATGCTCTTGTTCCGGCAGGAAGAATCCGGCGACTGGGCGGCCGTGATGTGGCGGGTGCGGGCGGCGTTAACGCTTCTTCAATCTTCCTCCTGAATCCTCCAAAGTTGGAAAACTACCCCTGCCGTGATACGACTCGCGGCAGGTGAGCTTTGCCGCAAGACACCCCCTGGCCCGAACAGCCGGGCGTAGGGACGAACCCGAGGAGTTAAATGGTCGGCCTTCTTTCCAGCCTTCCCATCAGCGTGAGTGGGTCCGGCTTGCTGGGAACAGCAGGCTCCGCCGGCGCGTCCGTGCTCGGCGCCTTCAACTCCGACGGCACCAGCGCCCTTCTCGGCAATATCGGCTCGACCACCAACTCCCTGATCAAACAGATCAAGGCGAACGCCAACGAACGCCTGACCGAGCAGCAGACGGCCATCCAGGAGGCCGCCACCCAAAAGCGCGACGCGATCGAAGTGCAAAACGAGCGCTGGATCGCGGTGAAGGCGCAGGTGAACAACGCGGAAATCGCCGTGGAAAACGGCAAGGAAAGCATCGAACGGATCAACCAGACGCTGCTGCTGATGCGCGGCAGCGTGGGCGGAACCGCGGAAGACCCGACGTTCTACCGGGACCTTTACGACAGCCAGGTCACACAGATTAACAATGAGGCCGACAGCGGCGGCGTCGGTTTCAATTTGATCGGCAATATCAATCGCGTCGACGGCACGCCCAACAAGATCGAATACCGCAACAATCTTGGCATGGGCTTCACTCAGCTCACCGGGACCTACGCCGGCAGCGATTTCCGGATCGAGGCCAACGACGGGACCGTATGGGTACCCGATCTGGGATCGGACCTGATCGAGGCTTACTCCAGCCTCGGGGGCACGGCTCAGAAGTATACGACCGGGGAAGGCATCGAAATCCGCAAGGCAACCTCAACCCGGAACGGCATGGAGCTGGTGAGCTTTGATGCCACCACGAACGCCATCACCGTGAAGATCAGCGTGGTGCCGCACGAAGCGCCGATCACGGTGACGGGCACCCTGAAGCGCACCGGCAACGGCGTTATGCAGTCGTGGTTCTATAACAATTTCGCGACGCAGGCCGACCGCAACCGCGCCTATAAAGACATCACCAAGGCCGAAATCTCGCTGACCAGCGCGAGCGCCGAGCTGGAGCGCTCCGCCGTGCAGACCAAGATGGATCAGCGCCGGGTGGACAATGCCCTGGACGAGCTGACCAAGCAGTCAGGCGAGGTCCAGTTCGAACAGATGAGCCAGATGCAGGAGGCTCAGGTGAAGGCGGCGCAGCAGTATCAAGCCATGCTGACCAACCTGCAGAACCTGTCTTCGCAGCAGCAGAACTATTTGAACGCCTTCGCGGGCTTCATCGACAGCCCCTTTACCCAGGCCAGCCTCAGCCTCATCGCGTAAGGGCGAGGCGGCAAAAACTGCCGCCCTCACCCCGGAATCTTTTGCCCGAAGACGGCGCGGCGAGACTGTTCGGCGCCCGCCCTTCAAAAAAACACCAATAAATTCAGATATCTAGAAACGCCCCGGCACTTGGCCCGGCCTTTGCAAAGCTTGGTCCGGGAAGGTGTATGTGGACACCCGAATCTTGTCCGCCACCCTCCCGCGTAACCGAACGGAGCGTGTGATGGAAATTCAGAGCATCTACGGCGGCAGCAAGACGGCCTCCTCGGCGCAGACCTCGACGGACGAGGACAACGCGCCCGCGACGGGCTTTGCCGCGCTTCTGGATCTCGTCGGGTCGCAGTTCAAGGCGACCTTGGGCATGGGCGCGATGGATCCGGCGGTCCTGAAGAAGGATCCCGAGGCCGAAGCCGTCCGCGCGCCCGAACCGCGCGACGCAAAGCCGCGTCCCGAACGCTCGGACGACAAAGATGCCAAGACCAAAGCGGCGCAGGATGATGCCGACGACGCCGACCAGCAGGCTGATGAAGCCGCGGCGGCCGACGACAAGAGCGCCGACACCGCCGACAACGACGCAAACGCGCAAGCCAGCACGCAGCAGGCCGTGCAGGCCGACATGGCCGCGGCCGTGGACGTCACCTTGGTGGCCCCAGCCGCCGCCGTGACGGTCGCCCCGGTCGTTCAGGCCGTGACGGAAGCTCCGACCGAAACAGTGGTCGCTGAAACAGAGGTGGATGTCGCCGCTCCGGTTGCGGAAACCGAAGCTCAGGTCGTGAAGACCGTCGTGGATCCGAAGGCGACGCAGCAGACCGAAGTGAAGACCGCTGAAAAGGTGGTCGCGCCTGAAGCCATCGTGAAGGACACGGCGCGCGTGCAACAGGCGATCAGCGCCTATGCCCCGGCGCAAGCGGCCGACGATACAGAAACCGTCGACGTGCAGACCGAAACCGCCGCCGTCGAAACCAAGACCGCCGCGAAGGACACCACCGTGCGCACGGACGCCGCGCGCTCGACCACCGCGCAAGACCAGGCGAGCAGCCTGGCGCGTCTTCTCGGCAGCGAAAACCGCATCCAGGTGCAGGTGCAAGTCAATGCCGCGCACACCGCGAAGCAGGCGCTGCCGGATGTCTCGATCTACAATATCTATTCAGGGTACACGGCCGCCGATGCGATTTCGCTGGCCAATGGTCAGTTCGGCCAGGCCGACGACAGCAACGCCGTGACCCAGCAGGCTCCCGCGGCGCGCAGCGAAGGCGCCGCCCAGGCCGCCGTCATGGCGCAAGCCGCGCAGCCCGTCGGCGGCTCGGCCAACTCCAACAACGCCGCGACCGCTCCCGCGCGTGCCGACAGCATCTCCGGCATCGCCGTTCAGGCCAGCGCGTCGTCGAGCGGCGCTTCGAACGCGAACATGGGCTTCAGCGCCTTCACCCAGGGCGGATCGACCGGCACGCAGGTGACGCAGCAAGCGGCGCAGGCGAACCCGACGGACCGTCCCGCAGCGACCGCGCAGCAGGTCATCGACCAGATCAAGGTGAACATCACCAAGGCCGCCAAGGCGGGCCTGGACCGCGTCACCATCAATCTGAAGCCGGTGGAACTGGGCCGCATCGAGATCAAGCTTGAGATGAGCGAAGATCACAAGGTGCGCGTGACCGTGACCGCCGACAACAAGGACACCCTGAACCTTCTGCAGACCGACAGCCGCACGCTGGAGCGCACCCTGAACGACGCGGGCCTGCGCACCGACGCGAACAACCTGTCCTTCAACCTGCGCAGCGACAGTGACGCCGGCGCGGCGAACGGCCAGCGCGGCAACGGCGGCAGCGACACCAGCGGCAACGCGCATGCCGAGAACGACAACGAGAACCCCGACCAAGACTACGACTACGCGGCGGCCGCGTTCGCCCGCGGCGGCGTGGACACGTTCGCGTAGAACAAAAGAAAGAACCGGATCCCGGCCATGGCAGTCTCAGGCATCACCACCGCGCAGCAAGCAGCCGACCAGGTTGCGACGTCGAAGAACAAGCTCGCGAAGGACCTGAACTCGTTCCTCACGCTGCTCACCTCGCAGCTGAAGAACCAGGATCCGTTGTCGCCGATGGACTCATCCGAGTTCACCAACCAGCTCGTCGAATTCGCGCAGGTCGAACAGCAGATCGGCATGAACGACAAGTTCGCGAGCCTCATCGGCCTCACCAACCAGAGCATCGTGTCGAACGCGGTCAACTACATCGGCACGGTCATCGAAGGCGAAAGCACGCAGGCGGCGCTGCAGGACGGCAAGCTGAAGGCGGCTTACGGCCTGAAGGCCGAAGCCAAGCAGGTTACGGTCGTGGTGCGCAACGAAGCGGGCGATATCGTCTACTCGCGCCCGATCGACACGGCCGACGGCAAGACGGCCGGCGTCCACGCGTTCGAATGGAACGGCAAGGACAGCAACGGCAACCAGCTGAAAGACGGCCCGTATACGCTGTCGGTAACGGCGCAGGGCGCCGACGACAAGCCGGTCGAAAACTACATCACCGCCTTCGGGCGCGTGACGGGCGTCACTCAGATCAACGGTCAGACCGTACTTCTGACCGGCAAGGTCGGCATCCCGATGGACAAAGTGCTGTCCATCACGGAGCCGGAAACGAGCGGAAACTAGGGATTTTGAAGGCGCAATTCACACTGCGCTTAGGAAGAAATTAACCCGGCCGGGTCAAGTTCGCGAACTGAGGGAAACTCACTAGCGACGGCCAGAAAGACGGTCAACTAAGGAGACGAAAGATGTCGCTGTTCGGTGCATTGTTTTCGGGCGTGTCGGGATTGCAGTCGCAGTCCTCCGCCATGGGCGCCATCGCTGACAACGTGACCAACGTGAACACGATTGGTTACAAGGGCACCGCCGTCAACTTCAAGACGCTGGTCACGGCGCAGGTCTCCTTGACCCAGTACTCGCCCGGCGGCGTGCAATCGAGCCCGCGCCAGAACGTGGACATCCAGGGCCTCCTGCAGGCGACCACCTCCTCGACTGACGTCGGGATCTCGGGCGCCGGCTTCTTCGTCACCAGCGCGGCCGCCAAAGCGGGCGCGAACGATCTGTTCACCTACACCCGCGCGGGTTCCTTCAAGGTCGACAACGAAGGCTACCTGCAGAACGTCGGCGGCGGTTATCTCCAGGGCTGGCCGCTCACCTTCTACGACGGCACCGCCTCGGCCAAGCAAGTGACCGTGGGCAACAACACCTTCATGAAGGCCTACATCCGCGAGAACGGCGACAAGGTCATCATCAACGACAACATCATCGACCAGAGCAATCTGCAGCCGATGAATTTGCAGACCATCGGCGGCACCGCCTCGCCGACGACCACCTTGTCGGTCGGGGCCAACCTGCCGGCCGGTTCGCTGATCAACGACCAGGAGCGCGTGAACGCGCTGATCTTCGACAGCTTGGGCAACCCGCACAACATCAGCTACAACTACACCAAGACGGGCCCGAACAAGTGGTCGGCCACCGTCGAACAGCCGGCGCAGTCCGCCGTCATCACCCAGAAGACGCAGAAAGGTGAGGTCTATTATTCGGGCGGCCGAATCGACTTCAACCAAGAAGCCCAGCTTCCGATCTCGGGCGCGCTGATCATCGACGTCAACGGCTCCGGCCCGATCACCATCACGCTCGACAGCACCGCGGGCGCCGTCGACGATGACATCTCCGTCATCGCCACCGAGAATCGCACCATCAGCCAGGTGCTGGACGAGCTGGCCGACGTCATCAACAACAACATGATCACCGCTTATGGCGGCGCGGGAACGGGCGGCGATGCGCCGGCTGTCCCGGGCAACTGGGCGCGCCGCATCTCGGGCGAAAACGGCATCACCTTCGACAACGTCTCGCAGACCGCCGCAATGACTTTCCAGGTCGACCCGGCCAACCCGATCGTCGACTCTGCCGGTAAGCAGATCGTGTTCCAGAACGATCCCGCCGGTTATAGCGTCCCAGCGCTTGACGACGGCGACGGCACCGGCGCCGATCTGTCCTACGCGTGGTACGATCTTGGCGGCTATAACCCGGACGCCACCGGCACAATCAACCTGGGCACACCGCAGCGCGGCGTGGCGGGCATCGAATTCGCGGGTAACGGTACACCGGCGAAGTTCTACGGCCGCGATCCGTCGGAAGCCCCCTCGCCCAAGTTCACGGTCGAGCTCGTGTGGGCCAACGGCGCGGAAAACATGGAATCGGGCAACCCGAACAGCCCGGCGATCGAGACCTTCTTCGGCAACTACAACACGCCGGACGGTATCACGCAGCTTTCGGGCGACTTCCAGCTCAACTACCTGCAACAGAACGGCGCGAAGTTCGGTAACTTCGCCGGCGTTTCGATCGGCCAGGACGGCATCGTGACGGCGCTGTTCGACAACGGGGTGACACGTCCGGTGTTCATGATCCCGCTGGCGAGCTTCACCAACCCGAACGGCCTCCAGTCGCTGTCGGGCAACGTCTGGATCGCAACCGACTTCTCGGGCAATCCGACGCTGCGCGAAGCGGGCTCGGCCGGGGCCGGTCTGATCAACTCAGCGACCCTCGAAGCCTCGACCGTCGACCTCGGCACGGAGTTCACGCGCATGATCACGACCCAGCGCGCCTACTCCTCGGCCGCCAAGATCATCACCACCGCCGACGACATGCTGAGCGAATTGCTCAACATCAAGCGGTAAGTGACCTGAGTTTAGCGAGGCCCCCATCACCCGGGGTTCGCTGAAGACGGAAAAGCCCGGTGCGAAAGCCCCGGGCTTTTTTCGTACGTGTTAGAGGCCGGGGCGCACCGGCTCGTACCCTTCTCGCGCCAGTTGCGCGCGTGTGCCGTGTCCTCGGAACCTTGTCTGCGGATGGTCCGTTGCATCTGCCGAAGCGCGTGCATGGAGGCGGCGATGGTGCGGCTGGTCTATTTCCCGATCACTTTGGCGGCGATGAGCCTGACTGTTGCCGCACTTGCGCAAGAGCCCGGGCGCGCGGCGCCGGCCGAGAGTCAGATCAGTCTGTCCGGCAAGGTCGCCGCGATTGAGGAGAACGCCTTTACGCTCGACTATGGCGCGGGACGCGTACGGATCGATCTTGAGGACGGTCTGGATTGGTTCCCGCCCGGCACCCCGGGCCTGACCATCGGCGAGCCGGTGACGGTCAACGGACATATCGACGCCGAGACCATCGCGGCGCGCGAGATCGACGCGAACTCGATCTATCGCCCCACCACGCAGACTTATCTTTATTCCGACACAAGCAACGCGCGCTTCTTTCCGCCCATGGACCCGAAGCCCGCGGATGCGAGCTGGGTGAACCTGTCCGGCACCGTGAAGGGCGTATCCGGCCGAAACTTCGTTCTGGATACCGGGGTGCGCGAGTTTCACATCACCACCGGCGCCATGCGCAACGATCCGGTGGCCGTGGGCAGGTTACGCCCCGGTAGCCGCGTCACGGTGTCCGGCGTCGTGAACGGCGACGATCTCTTCGATCACCCGGAAATCGACGCCACCAACGTTGTTGTCCTCTCGCAGCCAACGAAGCGCGTGGTCATCCGGCGCGACTAACCCATCACAAGGAAAGCCTCCTCCCATGAAGCCCATCACGATTGTCGGCATTCTGTTGATTGTCGGCGGCATTGCCGCGCTGATCTTCGGCGGCGTCACTTACACCAAGAAAGAGACGGTCCTGGACGTGGGGCCGATCGAGCTCGAAGCCAAAAACAAAGAGAGCATTCCCATTCCGCAGATCGCCGCCATTCTTGCGGCCGTGGTTGGCGTCGGACTGGTCGTCGCGGGTGCGCGCGGCCGGGCGTAACTAGAGGCCGCTCTTGAAGTCGAGGCCGAGATCGAGGCACGGCGCGGAGTGCGTGATCCAGCCGACGGACAGGAGATCGACGCCCGCTTCGGCGATCGGCCCCGCCGTCGCCGCGGTGATGGAGCCCGAAGCTTCCGTGATGGCGCGCCCGTTCACGATTGCGACGGCGCGCTTAAGCTGGGCGGGGGTCATATTGTCGAGCAGGACCTGATCGATGCCTTCGGCAAGCGCTTCCTCAAGCTGTTCCAAGGTATCGACCTCGACTTCCAGCTTGGTCCCCTTCTTCACCATGGCGCGGGCGGCGCGGATCGACGCGGTCACACCGCCGGCGGCGGCGATATGGTTGTCTTTGATGAGAATGGCGTCGAAGAGTCCCATGCGGTGATTGACGCCGCCGCCGCAACGCACGGCGTATTTCTCAAGCGCCCTCAATCCCGGCGTGGTCTTGCGTGTGCAACAGATGCGCGCGCGGGTGTGGGCGACAGCCGCCACCAACGCCGATGTCGCGGTGGCGACGCCGGAGAGATGACCGAGGAAATTGAGTGCGACGCGCTCCGCGATCAGGATCGACGCGGCGCTGCCCTCCAACTCGAGCACCACGTCGCCGGGCGCAAGTTTGGCGCCGTCGTCGACGATCTGCACCACCTCGAGCGTGGGATCGATGAGTTCGAAGACGCGGCGCGCGACGCTCAGGCCGGCGATCACACCGGGCTTGCGCGCGGCGATCACGGCCGCGGCCAAGCGGCCGGGCGGCACCGTGGCCGAGGTCGTGATGTCCCCGGTCTCCGCAAGGTCCTCTTGCAAGGCCCTGCGGATGAGATCGTCGGTCCACTCCTTGGACGGAAGATAATCCGGGAGTTTCATCGCGCGGACGCGGGCCCGATACCTAGGGCTTCCAGCCGGTGAGCATGCGCTCGACCGCGACGCGGGCGCGAACGGCGATCTCCGGCGCGATGGTCACTTCGTGCTGTTCCGTTTCCAGTGTCTGCAGAATGTTCGACAGCTCGATCTTCTTCATGAACGGGCACAGATTGCACGGGCGCACGAATTCCAGTTCCGGATATTCGGCCGCGACGTTGTCGCTCATGGAGCACTCGGTGATGAGTACGGTCTTCGGCGGCTTGTGCTTGGCCACGTAGTCGACCATGCCCGCGGTGGAGCCGGCGTAGTCGGCTTCCGCCACGACCTCGGGCGCGCACTCGGGATGGGCCAGCACAACGACGCCGGGGTTCGATTCGCGCAGGCCGCGAATGTCCGCGGGCGTGAAGGTTTCATGCACCACGCAGCGGCCCTTCCAGGTGATGATCTCGCAGCTCACCTGCTTGGCGGTGTTGAGCGCAAGGTATTCGTCCGGCAGCATGATGACGCGCGGCACGCCGAGACCTTCGACGATCTCCTTGGCGTTGCCCGACGTGCAGCAGATATCGCATTCGGCTTTCACGGCGGCCGAGGTGTTGACGTAGGTCACAACCGGAACGCCCGGGTACTGCGCCTTCAGCTTGCGTACGTCTTCCGGCGTGATGGACTCGGCAAGGGTGCAGCCGGCGCCGAGGTCGGGAATCAGAACCTTTTTCGCCGGGTTCAGAAGCTTCGCGGTCTCGGCCATGAAGTGCACGCCCGCCATGACGATGATGTCGGCGTCCACTTTCACCGCGCTGCGCGCGAGGGCGAGGGAATCGCCGGTGATGTCGGAGATGCAGTGGAAGATCTCCGGCGTCATGTAATTGTGCCCGAGGATGACCGCGTTCTTCTCCGCCTTCAGCTTGTTGATGCGGGCGATGAGCGGCGCGAACACCGGCCACTCGATTTCGGGGATGACGGTCTTCACCTTGTCATAAAGGTGCGCGGTGTCGCGCTCGACTTCGGAGGTGAAGCGCAGGTCCTTCGCGCGGGTGATGTGCGTGTTCACAACATTCATGAGATCGCCCTCGTCCCTCTGGTTCGTCCACCGGTTCATGACGGTCCGGCGATACTTGTGCTTACTATGAGCATATATGGGCCGCTAAAAAAGCACGTGGGCCCCACGTGTTCGACTTGGAACCTTAAAGAGCATAAGGGGGTGAGTCAAGGCGATGGGCGGGCCGTGGAGGCCGAAAACGACCCGGACCGCCCGGGGATGAAACAATAACTATTTCAGATACTTAAATTATCTCTGATATAATTAATGCTATATGGTTAATGCTTGCGGACGCGGACGGGGAGGCGGACGCCGGGGGCGGGGCGTTCGTGGACGACCTCCCGCCGGTAGCGGAAAAGCTCCGCCGGGCGGCCGCCGGTTTGCGCCGACATGTGGCCGGTGGGTTCGACCAAGCCTTCGTTGGCGACCAGACGCCGGAAGTTCTGTTTATGGAGCGGCCCGCCCGCGAGGGCTTCCACCGCCCGCTGCAGCTGGAACAGCGTGAAGGTGGGCGGCATCACCTCGAAAATGACAGGGCGGTATTTGATCTTGGCCCGCAGGCGCCCAAGGGCGGTGGCGAGGATGCGCCGGTGATCCTTGGTGAGGGCGGCGCCGGTGACCATCTGGGCCGCGACAAGGTTCGGTTCCACCTTCAGGCCGCTGTCGAAGCTGGCTTCGAACACCAGGCCCGCCTCATACAAAAGCTCGTAACGCTCAAGCACCCGCTCGTTGTCCCAGGCTGCGCCCTCGATGCCGAAGGCCAGAACGATCCGGTCGCGGCGGCGTTGCTTTTCCGGGCCCTTGGCGTCGTCACGCCAGCTCAAAAGGCGCGGCAGAATCAGCGAATCCAGCACCGCGGGCGCGCCCTTGCGCCAATCCTCCCAGGGAAAGTGACGGTACCAGTCGACCCAATCGGCCTTGGCGGTGCTTTTGACCTCGGTCTGGCGGACCAGGGCGAGATAACCGACCGAGACCGGGCGCGGGCCCCCGGCCCTTTCCTCGGGATCGCGGAATTTATTGCCGAAGGTATAAAGCTGCTCGACATAGCCGAGGGCGAGGCCGGTCTGCTCGCTGACCCAGGTACGCAGCCCCTCCTCCAACGTCCGGTGGCCGGTGGGATCGAACGGGCCGCAGGGCAGGCCGGCCCGGGCCGCGGTATCGGGCGGCTGGACCAAGAGAACCTTGGGAGATTCGTCGGTTACGGCCGCGATGGCGGCCGAGAGTTCGACGACAACTCCAGCGAGACGGGCCGGCTCGGCGGCGGCGGCTGACTTCATGGGGTCACTCTATAGGGCAAAACTTGCCGCCCACAAAACCGGCAAACCGGCAAAAATTTCCCATCGTTAACCTGTTCTTCACGGCGCGGGCGGTAGCGTCCGGGGACCGGGGGACGACTGTCCAGAATTTGCCTTCAAGAGCCAGGGCCCCTCGGCGAACGACAATGTTCCGAGAGGAAGAGAGCCCGTGAACCCCTTCGTCCAACAGCTCAAGAACCTGGGTCCTGCCCGTCTTGCCGCCATGGCCGGCGTGGCGGTGGGTCTGATCGCGTTCATCATCTTCTTCGCCACGCGCTTTTCGACGGCGCCGATGGAGGTGCTGTACGGCGACCTCTCGGCGACGGACTCGCGCGAAATCATCAAGCAGCTCGAACTTTCCGGCGTTCCCTTCCAGACCACCGACAACAACAGCCAGATCCTGATCCCCGGCGAGCAGGTAACGTCGGTGCGCATGCAGATGGCCGAACTCGGCCTGCCGTCCGGAGGCTCCGTCGGCTACGAAGTGTTCGACAGCATGGACGCCCTGGGCGCCACCAATTTCATCCAGAACATCAACCTGGTCCGCGCGTTGGAAGGCGAGCTGGCCCGCACCATCAAGTCGATTGAAGGCGTCCAGAACGCGCGCGTCCACCTGGTGATGCAGACACGCGAGATGTTCACCCGCGACACCCAGGAACCAACCGCCTCGGTCTACATCAAGATGCGCACGGGCCGTCTGGCGGAAAACCAAGTCAACGCCGTGCAGCACCTGATCGCCGCCGCGGTGCCGAAGCTGAAACCGTCCAACATTTCCATCGTCGACGAACGCGGCACCCTCTTGTCGCGCTCGTTCGAGAACGACAATGCCATGGTCGCGGCGCAGCAGGACGAAGCCGTGAAGAACATGGAGCGGCGCCTGTCGCAGTCCGTGATCTCGCTGGTGGAAAGCTCGCTGGGTCCGAGCAAGGTACGCGCCGAAGTACGCGCCGAAATGGAATTCGATAAGGTCGTGACGGCGGCGGAAGAGTTCAATCCCGACCAAGCAGTCGTGCGCTCGCAGGTCACGGTCACCGAGAACAACCAGCAGAACGAAACCAACCCGTCCGACGTCACGGTCGCCAATCAGCTGCCGGACGCGCAAGCCAATACCGGCGGCGGCCCGCGCATGACGACCAGCGAGAACCGCACGGAAGAAACGGTCAACTACGACATCTCGAAAACCACCACCAACCGCGTCAAGGAAGCGGGCTCGGTGAAGCGCCTGTCCGTGGCCGTGCTGGTCGACGGCACCTATACGACCAACGCCGAGACCGGCGAGCGCACCTATCAGCCGCTCAACGACGAGACGATGGAGAAGATCCGCGCCCTGGTGAACACGGCCGTCGGCTACAACGCCGACCGCGGCGACCAGATCGAAGTGGTCAACATGCCGTTCACCGGCTTCGACGACCTGATGGGCAGCGGCGAGGACTTCAACCTCCTTGGCTTCAACAAGGAAGAGATCATGCGCATGGCCGAAGGGCTGGGCGTAGCGATCGTCGCGGTCCTGGTCATCCTGCTGGTGGTGCGCCCGCTGGTTACGCGCGCCTTCGAAGCGATGCCGCAGGGCGACGAGGCGCTGCTCACCACCGACGGCGCGATGGCGCAACTCACGGGTCCGGGCGGCGTGCCCATGCCCATGGGCCAGAAGGAAGAAGAAGAGGATCTGGACGAGCTTATCGACATCGACAAGGTGGAAGGCCGCGTGAAGGCCTCGAGCCTGCGCAAGATCGGGGACATCGTCGACAAGCATCCGGAAGAGGCCCTGTCGATCATCAGGACCTGGCTTTATCAGGAAAGTTAATGAGGCGCGCCGATTAGGCGCAGAAACCAGCTGGGCGTATAATGCCACCATGGGTACTGGCGGCATCAGAGGATAAGAGAAGATGGCGCGTATCAAAGAAGACTATCGCAGCCTGACCGGCCCCCAGAAGGCCGCGATCATGATGCTGTCTTTGGGCGAAGAGCAGGCCGGAAAGCTGTTCGCCATGATGGAAGACGACGAGATCAAAGAACTCTCGCAGATCATGGCCAACCTGGGCACGGTGGGCGCCAATCTGGTCGAGCGCCTGTTCGTCGACTTCGCGGACGCCATCTCGAACACCGGCTCGCTGGTCGGTTCTTACGAATCTACCGAACGCCTGCTCATCAAGTCGCTTGATAAAGACCGCGTCGCGCTCATCATGGAAGAAATCCGCGGCCCCGCCGGCCGCACCATGTGGGACAAGCTCGGTAACGTGCACGAACAGGTGCTCGCGAACTACCTCAAGAACGAATACCCGCAGACCGTCGCCGTCGTTCTCTCGAAGATCAAACCCGACCACGCCAGCCGCGTCCTGTCGCTTCTGCCGGAAGGCTTCGCGATGGAAGTCGTCATGCGCATGCTGCACATGGAAGCGGTCCAAAAGGACGTTCTGGAATCGATCGAAAAGACGCTGCGGACCGAGTTCATGTCGAACCTGGCGCGCACCGCACGCCGCGACAGCCACGAAATGATGGCCGAAATCTTCAACAACCTGGACCGCAACACCGAAGCGCGCTTCCTCACCGCCCTGGAAGAACGCAATCGCGAGTCGGCCGAGAAGATCAAACAGCTCATGTTCACCTTCGAGGACCTCGTGCGCCTCGACACGGCCGGCGCGCAGACCCTGCTGCGTCATGTGGAAAAGGAAAAGCTGGCGCTGGCCCTCAAGGGCGCGTCCGACGGCGTCAAGGATCTGTTCTTCGCCAACATGTCCGAACGCGCGGGCAAGATGCTCAAGGAAGACATGGACGGCCTGGGCCCCGTACGCCTCAAGGACGTGGAAGAAGCGCAGAACGCCGTCGTTACGCTCGCCAAGGAACTGTCGAACTCCGGTCAGATCGTCATCTCCGAAGGCAAGGAAGACGACGAGCTGGTGTACTAACGGAAGTCTTAGATGGCACGTAACGCGAAATTCCTATTCGAGCGTTCGTTCGACGACCCGTCGAAACTGTATTTGCCGGGCGAGCGCCGGCGGTCGGAGATCGAGGCCGAGGCGGCCGCGGAGGCCGCCGCGTTGCGCGAGCTCGAAATGCGCGAGCAGATGGCGCGCGAAGCCAACCTGCCGCCGCCCGCGCCGATCGCGCGACTGGAGTTTACGCAAGCGCAGCTCGATGCGGCCAAGGAAGAAGGCTATATCCAGGGTCACGCCGCGGCGCTGGAAGAAGCGGCCACCGCCCGCGAACATTACGCCGCCGACGCGCTCAACCTGATCGCGCAAGGACTGGCGGGGCTCAACGCCCAACAGGCCGAAGCGAACAAGGAACTGGCGCATCTTGCGATGCGCATGGTCTATGGAATCACGCAGCGCCTGTTGCCGCGGCATGCCCAGGCTTACGCCGTGGACTCGATCGAGGATTTTGTCCGCAAGGTGCTTCCGCTGGCCGTGGGCGAGCCGCGCCTAGTGGTGCGCAGCCATCCGATGATCGCGGAAGACCTGCAGGTCCGCCTGAAAGAGGTTTTCGAGCGCTCGTCGTTCCAGGGCAGCTATACCGTGGTGACCGATTACGAAGTCCAGCCGGGCGACTGCCGCCTGGAGTGGGACGGCGGCGGCGCGGAACGCAGTGAGGCCCGCATCTGGGCCGAGATCCGCGAGGTGATCGCGGGCACCTTCGGCGACGTGGATCCCGATGCGCTCGACACCGCGGCTGACCAGATTGTGGCGGATCCGATGGCTGGAGACCAGATGCCGGCGCCCGCGGAAGCGGCGCCCGAGACGCATTAAGAGTCTGTTTTATCCGGCCGCGTAGAGTGGCCACACGAATTCGCTAGGCCGGGGCTTTCGCAACGCCGGCAGGAGAGAAGAGATGTCAGAGCAAGACAGCGGCAAGAAAGGTAAGTCCGTCAGCGAGCTTTCGCTGGACGAGATCGAAGCCGACGCCAAGTCGATGAAGGCCGACGACGGGGACGATTCGTGGGATGATCCCGCAGATATTCCCGACAAACCCCGTTCGGCGCAGGACCTGGAAGCGGTTTACGACATTCCGGTGCGCGTCTCCGCGGTGCTGGGCAAATCCTCGATGCAGGTGAACGAGCTGCTGAAGCTTGGACGCGGCGCGGTGGTCGAACTGGACCGCAAAGTCGGGGAAGCCATCGACATTTATGTCAACGACCGCCTGGTGGCGCGCGGAGAAGTCGTCGTGGTCGACGACCGTCTGGGCATCACCATGACGGAAATCATCAAGACGCAGAAATCCTAGGCACCTCCCTCCTCGCCGCCCCCGGCGGCGCGGGAACATGAAAGAGACTTCCATGGCCGAGCACGTCGAAAAGATTCCTCACCTCGCGCGACGCACGATGTTCGACGGCGCCACCGTTCTGGGGCTGGCCGGTGGCATCCTCTTGGTGATGATCGCGATCGGCCTGGGCGGCTCGGCGAGCGCCTTCTTCAATATCCCCGGGCTGCTGATCGTCGTCGGCGGCACGATGGCCGTGACGACAGTGTGTTTCACCATGTCCGACGTGGGCCGCACGGTGGCCGTGATCGGCTCGACCTTCATGGCGCGCGAGCGCGATCCGCAGGACGTGGCCTATACCATGCTCGAACTGTCGGACTTCGCGCGCAAGCACGGCGTGCTGCGCCTGCAGGGCCAGCCGTTGCAGCGCTTCGTGAAGGAGCCCCTGCTGTTCAAGGCGTTGTCCATGCTGGTGGAAGGCCTGCCGGAGAAGGACATCGCCGACATTCTCAACGAGGACCTGGCCGCGACCACGGCCCGGGTCCAACGTTCGGCCAACGTGCTGCGCAAGGCGGCGGAAATCTCGCCGGCCATGGGCCTGATCGGCACCTTGATCGGTCTGGTTCAGATGCTGGGCAATCTGTCCGACCCCAGCGTCATCGGGCCGGCCATGGCGGTCGCCCTTTTGACGACATTCTACGGAGTCGTGCTTGCCAATATGGTGTTCAATCCCCTGGCCGCGAAGCTGGAACGCAACGCCGCGGAAGAACATCTGATTGGTTACATCTACACGCTCGGCACGCTCTCCATCATCCGCAAGGACGCGCCGCGGCGGCTGGAAATGCTGCTGAACAGCGCCCTTCCGCCGGAAAGCAAGGTGCGCTTCGCCGGAGAGCGCGACGAGCGCGATTAACTTCTTCCCATGGCCCTGGGCGCAGCGGCCATGCGGCGAGTTGACGCGCGGCGCGCCTGCGTCGATAACAAGCGAACAGTTTTGAGCTCAGAGACGTCATGCGGTTGTTGATCATCGGATCGCTGGGCGGGCAGGTCGGCGCGGCAAGCCGGATTGCCATGCAACGCGGCGCAAAGGTCATCCAGGCTGAAAGCATCAGCCAGGCGATGGACGTGCTGCGTTCGGGCCAGGGCGCCGACGTGGCCATGGTCGATGTCGCCTTCGATATCGAGCAGCTGCTGGCCGCGATGAAGGCCGAGCGGATCACCCTTCCGGTCGTGGCATGCGGCGTCGAGACGGACAGCAGGGCCGCCGTCGCCGCCATCAAGGCGGGCGCAAAAGAATATATTCCCCTGCCCCCGGACGCGGATCTGATCGCGGCCGTACTGGAAGCGGTCTCGGCCGATCAGGACACGCTGGTCTACCAGGACCCGGCGATGGACCGCGTGCTCCAGATGGCCAAGAAGGTCGCCGCCAGCCCCGCCTCGGTGCTGGTTACAGGCGAATCCGGCACGGGGAAGGAACTCGTCGCGCGCTTCCTGCACCGGAACAGCCCACGCAAGGATCGCCCGTTCGTGGCGGTCAACTGCGCGGCGATTCCAGGCGAGCTTTTGGAATCCGAACTGTTCGGCCACGAGAAAGGCGCCTTTACCGGCGCCATCGCCCGGCGCCTCGGCAAGTTCGAGGAAGCCAACGGCGGCACCTTGCTGCTGGACGAAATCACCGAGATGGATTTGAAGCTGCAGGCGAAACTGCTGCGCGCGATCCAGGAACGAGAAGTGGTGCGCATCGGCTCCAATACGCCGGTGAAGGTGGACGCGCGCATCGTGGCGACGTCCAACCGCAACATGGAAGAGACGGTGAAGAGCGGGAAATTCCGCGACGACCTGTACTTCCGCCTGAACGTCGTGAAGCTGGTGTTGCCGCCCTTGCGCGAGCGACCGAAGGATATCGAAGTGCTGGCGACGCATTTCGCAAAAATCTGCGCCGAGGAGAACGGCCTCGCGTACAAACCGGTCTCGCCCGGCGCGATGGCGGCGCTGAAGGCCCACAATTGGCCGGGCAACGTGCGTGAGCTGGAGAACACACTTCACCGCGCGGTCCTGCTGGCGGGCGGCGACGAGATCGACGTGGAGTCGGTCATGTTGATGGGCAGCGAAGGCGGCGGCGCGGCCGCGGCCGGCACCGGGGGCCTCGTGGGCCGTACGGTAGCCGATGTCGAACGCGATTTGATCATCGATACGCTGAAGCACACCCTCGGGAACCGCACGCATGCGGCAAAGATCCTGGGTATTTCCATCCGCACGCTGCGGAATAAATTGAACGCCTATGTCCAAGACGGCGTTACAGTTCCCGCGCCCGGCGCAGGCGAACTCGCCTAGTTCCCGTAACTCGTAGGATCGCAAGCGTCACAGAGCGCGGGCGGCGAACGGCCTTAGCCTTTTCCCGAAGATGCCCTAGACTGGCCGGACCGATCATCGTACCGGACCGACCCATGCGCTTTGCCCACCTTCTTCTCGGCGTCCCCTTCCTCGCCGCGGCCACTGTGCCCGCGCAGGCGCAGGATTACTACGCCATCACGGCGATCAATTTCTTCACCTCGGCCTGCGTCAGCAATCTGGCCAATCCCGAGGCGATCAAGGAGCGCGCCAACCGTCGTTATCAGCCGGTGAAGGATCCCGGCGAGCTGGCCAACTACATCGGCAACGACCGCAAGGGTCAGGCGTGGCGTCTGCCCGGCCGCGGCGAGCGCCGCTTCGTCCTGGCGCTGGCCTCGGACACGGGCGCCTGCACGGTGTTTGTGGAAGCCGCCAACCGCGAAGTGGTGGAGAAGGAATTCCGCTCGCTGGTACAACGGGCCGCGCAGCCCGGCGTCAGCGTCGAGACCGAGAGCGACCTGACGCTGCCGACCAAAAGCGGCCCGGGCTTGATGCTGTCGATGAGCGCCACCGACGACAAAAGCGGCGACGGCTATCTGTTCACGCTGGTTGCCGGCAACGAAACCGGCGCGCTGTTCACCGGCAAGCCGATCCAAATCAGCATGCAGATGATGAAAATCGACGGAAAGAAGGGCGGCAGCCTGAAGTAGGCGGCGTCATTCCGTCGGCGGCGATTCCGGTGCGGGCTCTGGTGTGGGCTCGGTGGCCGGGGCCGGCGCGTCCGTGGCCGGCGGCGTTTCCACGGCGGGGGCCGGCGCCGCGCCGCGCGGCGTGTTGATCAACTGCCAGAAGCGTTCGCGCAGGGCATTCACCTCGGGCGGCAAATCCGTTTCGACGATGAAGTCCTTGAGCCGCGCCTGCGCGGGCATCAAGGCCGGGTCGCTTTTGATCTCGGGCTTCACGTAGAGCGTGGACGCCGCCACGGCGTTTGCGTAGCCGGTCGCGTTGCTGGCGCGCGCGGCGACCTCGGGGCGGAGCGTGTAATCGATCAGCTTGCGCGCCATGTCGGGATTGGCGGCGGCCTTGGGAATCGCATACATCGCGAACCATGCGACGGTGCCTTCCTTGGGAAGCACATATTTCAACTCGGGCCCGCGGCCTGCGGCCGCCGCCATGGCGCGCGCCTGGAGCACGTCGCCCGACGCCGCCAATGCGAGGCAGACATCGCCGACGGCGAGGCTTTCCACGACATCCGACGCGGTAAACTTTGCGATCGACGGACGGATGCCCTCCCAAAGGCGTGTCGCGGTTTCGGTATCCTCGACGGCCGCAGAGTCCGGGGGCAGGCCGAGATAACGCAGAGCGATGGGGAACGCCCCGCGCGGTGCGTCAACCACCTGCACGCCGCAATCAGCGAGCTTCGCGAGCCGCTCGGGATCGAACAAGAGCGACCAGGAATCGAGCGCGGTCTCGGGCGGCAGGCGCGCCGCGAGTTTCGCCGGATCGTAGGCGAGACCCAGCGTGCCCCACGCGGCGACGATTCCGTGAGACGTTGCGGAATCATAAGAGTCCGCGCGCGCCGTAATGACCGGATCGAGGTTTCCACCGTTGGCAAGACGGCTCGGCGAAAGCTCGCTGAGAAGACCGGCGTCCGCGAGACGCTTCAATCCGATGCCGGAGGCGAGGATCAGATCGTGAGTGAGCGCCCCGCTGCTGGCCAGCGCCTGCAATTCCTCAAGCGTGTCGTAGCGGTCGATGGTGACCTTGGCCCCGGTATCGGCCTCGAAGGTGGCGATAACATCGGTTGGCAGCACGCGCCGCCACACCAGGACGCGCAGATCGCCCGAGGCCGGCGCGGCGCCGGGACCCGCCGCGGTCCCTGACTCGGGCGGGCGGGCGGTGGGAACGGGTGCGAGCGTCAGGTAAAGAGCCCAAAACCCGATCAAAACCAGACTAAGAACGCCGCCAAGCACCCAGGAAGGGATACGCCGGGGCGGCGTTTTCGATTTATCGACGTGAACAGCCATGGCGCACTCTGTCCCGGATGCCGGTGAGGCCGCAAGTGGAGCCTCGCGGCTCCTGTGTGCCGGCGGTAACAGTCTTGTGTGCCGGCCGCACCGTGGTTAGGTAGGGACCTGGAAAAAGGACCTCCCGTGACACTTGAAAACTCAGCCTCCCGCATCCCGCGCACGGTCCTGATCACAGGCGCGGGGCGCCGCATCGGCCGCGCGCTGGCCGAGGATCTCGGCGCGCGGGGCTGGGTGGTGGTGGTGCATTACAATGGGTCGTCGACGGATGCGGAGACCGTCGCGCACGCTATTCATGCCTCCGGCGGACGCGCGGTGACACTGCGCGCGGATCTCGCGGACGCCGCGGAAGTTGCCACTCTTGTTCCGCATGCGGTGCGCGAGGCGGGTCCGCTGGGTTGTCTCATCAACAACGCGTCGATTTTTGAGCGCGATGACGTGCATACGGCGACGCTCGAGTCATGGGAACGGCATCAAGCCGTGAACCTGCATGCGCCTTTTTTCCTGAGCCAAGCCTTCGCCAAACAATTGCCGCACACAGCGCAGGGCGTGATCGTCAACCTCATCGACGAACGCGTGTGGCAACTGACGCCCGCGTTCATGTCGTACACGGTGAGCAAAACAGGCCTGTGGACACTGACGCAAACGATGGCGATGGCGCTGGCGCCGCGCATCCGGGTGAACGCCATCGGCCCCGGTCCTACATTGCCCAATCCCTATCAGGATCAGGCCCAATTCGATCAGCAGCAGGCGCGCATGCCCCTGGGACGCGGCACGACGCCGGAGGAAATTTGCAGCGCGGTGCGATTCATCCTTGAAGCGCCCGCCATGACGGGCCAGATGATTGCATTGGACGGCGGCCAGCATCTGGGCTGGAGACATGACGCCGAGGACCATGACTGAGGTGCGCATGAGCAATCCGGCCGGAAAGTCCGTCATCGAGCCCCTGCGCATCGCAGACGCCGCCCAAGGGCTGCGGCATGTGTTTCTTCGCGACCTGGTTGTGGCCTGCAATATCGGAATCCACCAGCACGAGAAAACTGGGCCTCAGCGGGTGCGGATCAATGTGGACCTGGGTGTCCTCGAGAGCCACACGCCCCATGAAGACCGCCTGGAAAACGTGGTCTGCTACGAAGATATCGCCAAACGGGTGCGGGCGATCGTGGCCGACGGCCATATCAACCTGGCGGAGACCCTGGCGGAACGCATCGCCAGCGTCTGCCTCCAGAACCCCCTGTGCCGGTCGGCCCGGGTCCGGGTTGAAAAGCTGGACGTGTTCGCGGATGCGAACGGGGCCGGGGTCGAAATCGAGCGGTTGTCCAAAATCCCGCCCCGGTAGTTACAAAGCCAACGCAACTCCCGCCCCGGACTCGCGAGAAACCTTAGGTTTTTTGCAATCGAATCGCTTTCCAGTGCCATGCGGGGGGTCAAGTCAAGGCAAGTTGTGCACAAGGATCAGATAGGGTTTCCGCTTGCGCCGTGCGGCGTCGCAAACCATAGCGGAGTCGCAACAAAAACCAGCCTGTCACAAAAAAATGTAAATAAATCAACGTGATGTTTTTTATGCCGTTTTTTTGGGCATAGGGAACAAAAACCCCAATACCGGGGGTACAGGCCGTCTCAGCACCGCTGTTTCAACAGACTTATCCACAGATTTGGTGGATATCCGTCATCGGACGGTCATAGGGGAGAAACCGGCCTTCGCCCCCGCCCGCCGCGCCCTGTGGATGATGTCGGTAAATGGGGGTGGAACCGACCCAGCTTTGGGATTGCGGCCTCTGCCTAAACCTCGCAAGTAAAAGCATGATCGCTCACGTACCCGCGCCCGAAGATCCGCCCGCCCCCGACGAGCCGGCCAGCGCCGCGCCGGCCGAAGAGACCGTGCCCGCCGACGTAGGCAAAGGCCTGGGGGTACTGACAGAGGCGGTCAAAACCCTGACCGGCGCGCCGGGCGTGTACCGGATGCTAAACGCCAAGGGTGACGCGCTTTACGTTGGTAAGGCGAAGAACCTGAAGAAGCGCGTGTCCTCGTACCTGAGGGTCGACCGGATGCCGCTGCGTCTGCAGCGCATGGTGTACGAGACCCACAGCTTCGAGGTGGTGGTCACCCACACCGAGGCCGAGGCGCTGCTGCTGGAAAGCAACCTGATCAAGCAGCTGAAGCCTCGGTACAATATCATTTTCCGGGACGACAAATCGTTCCCCTACATCATGATCGAGGGCGGTCACGACTTCCCGCGCATCCTGAAGCACCGCGGCGCGCGCGCCAAGGGAAGCGAGTACTTCGGTCCCTTCGCCAGCGCCCATTCCGTCAACGCCACACTAACAACGCTGCAGAAGGTGTTTCTGCTGCGCAGCTGCACCGACTCTGTCTATTCCAGCCGTACGCGCCCCTGCCTTCTCCATCAGATCAAACGCTGCGCGGCGCCGTGCGTCGGGCGGATCGGCAAGGAGGATTACGCCGAACTGGTGCGCCAGGCGCGCGACTTCCTGACCGGCGACAGCCAGACGGTGCAGCAGGAACTGGCGCGCCGCATGGATGCCGCCGCGGCGGAGATGCAATATGAAGCCGCGGCCTCGTTCCGCGACCGCATCCGCGCCATGACCCAGGTGCAGGCCCATCAGGACATCAACGTGTCCGGTGTGGGCGAAGCCGATGTGGTGGCGCTG
This sequence comes from Rhodospirillaceae bacterium, assembly GCA_041905525.1. Classification (GTDB taxonomy): domain Bacteria; phylum Pseudomonadota; class Alphaproteobacteria; order Rhodospirillales; family Rhodospirillaceae; genus SHVO01. The sequence goes on along the minus strand of JAYRKY010000021.1, from coordinate 25,463 downwards.
CACCGCGCCGGCGGAAATGCGTGCGTGCAGGTGTTCTTCTTCCGCGGCGGGCAGAACTTCGGCAACCGCGCCTATTTCCCCGCCCACGCCGGCGACGAGGACGACGGCGCGATCATGGAAGCGTTCCTGGCCCAATTCTACGAGTCCTTCGCCGCGCCGAAGGAGATTCTCACCAGCGTCGCCCCACCCAATGTGGAACTGATCACGGAGGCTTTGAGCCTGCGCGCGGGCCACAGCGTGATGATCGCCCAGCCGCAGCGGGGCAACCGGCGCAAACTGATGGAGCACGCGGAGATCAACGCCCGCGAAGCGCTGCTGCGCCGCATGGCCGAGAACACCGCGCAGCGGAAACTGCTGGAGGCGACGTCGCAGGTGTTCGGCCTGGCCAATCCGCCGCAGCGCATCGAGGTTTACGACAACTCGCACATCTCCGGCACCGGCACGGTGGGCGCGATGATCGTCGCCGGACCGGGCGGCCTGGTGAAGAACGCCTACCGGAAATTCAACATCAAGGCGGCGGAGTTCGCGCCCGGCGACGACTATGCGTCGATGCGCGAGGTGATGACACGCCGATTCACACGCGCGCAGAAGGACGATCCGGAGCGCTCCCTGGGCCAATGGCCCGATCTGGTGCTGCTGGACGGCGGGATCGGACAGTTGAATGTAGCGCTGAAGGTGCTGGCGGATCTCGGCATTTCCGACCTTTGCATCGCCGCCATCGCCAAGGGGCCGGACCGAAACGCCGGCCGTGAGCAGTTCTTCATGCCCGGGCGCGAACCGTTCATGCTGCCGCCCAACCACCCCACACTCTATTTCCTGCAGCGCCTGCGCGACGAGGCGCACCGCTTCGCGATCTCGGCGCACCGCGCGAAACGCTCCAAGGCGATCGGACAATCGCTGCTGGACGAAGTGACCGGCATCGGCGCGGCGCGCAAGAAGTCGTTGTTAAGGCACTTCGGATCCGCCAAGGCGGTGGCGGCGGCGGGGTTGTCGGATCTTCAAAATGCGCCGGGAATCAGCGCGGCGACCGCGAAAAAAATCTATGACCATTTCCATCCCGGCGGGTAGAGTCGGCGGGAAGACAAGGACGCGCCTTTTGCTCAATTTACCCAATCTCCTGACCATCTCGCGGATCTTCGTGATTCCGATCGTGCTGGTGTTGATCGTGTTCGACGAAGCCTGGGCGCGCTGGACCGCCTGCGGCCTGTTCGCGGCGGCGGGGATCACCGATTTCTTCGATGGTTACCTGGCCCGGCGCTCGAACATGGTGTCGGCGCTGGGGCGCTTCCTCGATCCCATCGCGGACAAACTTCTCGTCGTCGCCGTGCTGTTCCTGGTGGTGGCGCTGCCGGGACGCGTGAACGAATGGTCGCTGTTCCCCGCGCTGGTGATTCTGCTGCGCGAGATCATGGTCTCGGGCCTGCGCGAGTTTCTCGCCGAACTGCAGGTGAGATTGCCGGTCAGCAAGCTGGCGAAATTCAAGACCACGGTGCAGATGGTCGCGCTGGGCTTCCTGATTGTCGGCGACGCGGGCCCGGATCAGATCCCGGCCCGGTTCATCGGCGAGATCGGGATCTGGATCGCCGCTCTCATTACCTTGATCACCGGCTACGACTACTTGCGCGCCGGACTTAAGCATATGGCCGGAGACGCGCGCGCGTGATTACCGTCCTTTACTTCGCCTCGGTGAAGGAGAAGGTCGGTCTTTCCGAGGAAAAGATAGATCCGCCCTCACACGTGACGACCGTGAGCGGCCTTATCGATTGGTTGGCGAGCCGGAGTCCCAGGCACGCGGATGCCTTCGCGAGCCGCGCCACCATCAAAAGCGCTGTCGATCACGCGCATGTGCCGCATAGCGCGTCGATCGTCGGGGCGGGCGAGATCGCGTTCTTCCCGCCGGTGACGGGCGGATGACCGCCGGCGCCGACCATGTGCGGGTGCAAGCCTCGCCCTTCGATCCGGGCGCGGAACTGAACGCCTTTCTCGCGGAAGCGCCGCATGCCGGCGGCATCGCCGTGTTCATCGGCCAGATGCGCGACTTCAAGGGGCCAGACCGCGCGACGGGCGAGCCGGTGAGCGCGATGACCCTCGAACATTATCCCGGCATGGCGGAAAAAGAACTTGGCACGCTGGTGAGCGAGGCGCGGTCGCGCTGGGCGCTGGACCACGTGCGCGTCATCCACCGCTCCGGCGATCTCGCGCCGGCTGAGCCCATCGTCTTCGTCGCGACGGCCTCAGCGCACCGCGCCGATGCGCTGGAGGCCTGCACGTTCCTGATCGATTGGCTGAAGACCAAAGCGCCGTTCTGGAAGAAAGAGACGACATCGCGCGGCGCGTCATGGGTGGACGCCGCCGCGTCGGACGACGCGCGCGCCGAGCGCTGGGAAAAAAGCTAACGTTTCCAATCGCTGGTTGTAGTATTCCTCGCAACGGCCGCGCCGCTTTGCGCGTTCTTATGGCGGAGTTTGTTTCGCCAGAAGGGCGCAGTGACCGCGTTGTTCGAGATCATTCAGTACGAAGTTCAGGTGTTCGAAAGCGGGCATTGGCATGTGCGTGCCCGCTTTCCCCGATCGGACCGCGACCGCGCCTTCACCGAAGCCCGCCGCGTGGACCTGAACGAGATGCTGCCGGCGCGCGTCGTGCGCGACATCTACGATCCGCAAAGCGGACGGAATCAGGAATACACGATCTATCAAAGCGATCGCGCGAAAGCCCTGGGCGCGCGCGGTCCAGCCGCGCGCCCAGGGCGCGAGAGTCACGCGGAACGCCCCGCGCCGAAGCGCGCGGCGGCGCGCCCGACCGGCAGGCCCGCGCCGCTGGTGTTTCGGGCGACCATGGCCCTGGGCGTTGGGCTCCTCACCGCGCTGCTTGTGACGTCGATCGTCACTTGGATCATGACGACGCAACCGGAAAGCTTCGCCAGCGTGCTGGCGCGCACGCCCTCGGCGGGAACGCCGACAACGCTGTTTGTGGCGGTGGCGCTCTTGAGCGTGTTCACGATGTTGCGCGGCCCGTTGGGCATATCGCGTCTCGCCCGCACGCTCGGCGCACATTTCGAACAGGCTCCGGCGCCGCAGCCCGCCAACCCTCGCGCTGCATCGGGTCCCAGGCCGGCGCTTGTCCGCAGCATTGTGCCGGCGCGCAAAGCGCCCCCCGCGGATGAGTCGCACTTCCTGACGCTGGCGCAGGTGACACTCGCACGCTTTTTCGCCGACGCCGCGCCGGAGAACTCGGTGCAGGCTCTCGCGGACGCCACGGGCCGCCGCGGTCTCGCGATTTATCTCGCCGGCGGCGTCAGCGAGCTCGCCGCTCAACTCGAGATGCCCGCGCCGCTGGATCTTCTGGGGCGCCTCTCGCCGGATGCGCTGCGCACGGATGTGGAAGATGTTCTCGACGACGCGCGGGCACTTGATCATTCGGACAGCGCACTGTTTTCGTCGGGCCGGGCCGGGATGAAGGCCTATCTGAATACGCCCGAGGAAAGGCCGTCGATGGCCGCCGCGCTGATCCCCTGGCACAAGGCGGTGCGCGCCGGGACCCAAATGCCCGCCGCGCTGCGCGAGGAGCGGCCGTAGGGCCAAAACAAAACCGCCGCGGATGAACCGCGGCGGTTTGCAATCAAACTCCAGCGGTGGCTTTTACGCCGCGCTCGAGGCGGCGATCGCGGGCTTGCCCACGGCGATGTCGAAGTCGGCCATCAGCGTGCGGCACACATCGCCCGGCGTGAATTTGTACAGGCCGATCTCGCGCACCGGGGTGACCTCGGCGGCCGTGCCGGTGAGGAAGCATTCGGTAGCGTTCGCGAGTTCTTCCGGCATGATCGCGCGCTCGACGACCTTGTAGCCACGCTTGCGCGCCATTTCCATGACCGCGCGGCGGGTGATGCCGTCGAGGAAGCAGTCGGGCTCGGGGGTATGGATCTCGCCGTTCATCACGAAGAAGACGTTGGCGCCTGTGGCCTCGGCGACGCGGCCGCGCCAATCGAGGAACATGGCGTCGTCGTAGCCTTCACGCTCGGCCTTATGCTTGCTGATGGTGCAGATCATATAGAGGCCGGACGCCTTCGCCTTCACCGGTTCGGTTTCCGGGGACGGGCGCTTCCAATCGGACCACTGCAGACGCACGCCCTTGAGGCGCGCTTCGAGGCTGAAGTATTGCGCCCACTGCCAGCTGGTGATGGCGACGTTGATGCGCGTGTCCTGCGCGCCGACGCCCATCATCTCGCTGCCGCGCCACACGATCGGACGCACATAGGCGTCGGTCTGATTGTTAGCCTTCAGCACTTCATAGGTAGCGTCGTTGATCTGCTTCGCAGTGAAGGGGATCTTCATGTCGAGCGCCTGGGCGGAGAAGAACAGACGATCCGTGTGTTCCTCCAAGCGGTACACCTTGCCGCTATACGCGCGTTCACCTTCGAAGACCGAGGAGGCGTAGTGAAGGGCATGGGTGAGGACGTGAACCTTCGCTTCCCGCCAGGGAAGCAGCTGGCCGTTCATCCAAATAAAGCCGTCACGATCATCAAACGATGCGCCCATGGAGACCTCCTACGCCAACGCGCCGTTGGCTTCTTCAGCCGGGCGCGAAATATTATTTCTCAAAACGACGGATAACTGGTAACATTCGAAACATCTTCACGTCAATACCGGTAACAAACGGAGGCGATTATGTCAACTTTGCTGACATAGTTCTCCCACACGCTATGCTTTGGGTGAAGCTTTCGAGAAAGTGCGCGACCATGGCCGAACCAAAAACCATCGTCAATCCGCTGTTCCTGCGCGAGGACGACCTTCGGCAGGCGATCGAACTGCTGTTTTTCGCCTATCGCGACTTCACGGCCCGGGGCGATGCGATCCTCGCCCGCCAGCATTTCGGCCGGGCGCACCACCGCATCCTCTATTTCGTGGGGCGGTATCCCGGCATTCCGGTCGGCGACCTTCTGGATATCCTCAACATCACCAAGCAGAGCCTGTCACGGGTGCTGAGCCAGCTGGTGCGCGAAGAGTATGTCATGCAGAAACCAGGCACCCGCGACCGCCGCCAGCGGCTCCTATATCTGACCGAAAAGGGAAAGAGCCTGGAACGGGAACTGACCAGCGAGCAGCGCATGCGCTTCGCCGCGGCCTATAAGGACGCAGGCGCCGTGGCGGTCGAAGGATTCCGCAAGGTGATGCTGGGCATCATGGACGCAAAAGCCCGCAAGCGCTTCCTCAGCCCGTTCGAAACATGAGCCTTTCCGCCTCCACTCAGAGCAGCGACGTTTACCCGCCGCACATCCTGGTGGTGGACGACGATACGCGTCTGCGCACGCTGTTGAAAAAATTCCTGCGCGAGAACGGCTACATGGTCAGCGCCGCGGCCAACGCCGGCGAAGCCCGGCGCCAGATGGACGCGCTCACGTTCGATCTTTTAGTCGTCGACGTGATGATGCCAGGCGAAGACGGCTACGCGCTCACAAAAACGATCCGCGCCCGCAGCAGCGTGCCGATTCTGATGCTGACGGCGATGGGCGAGGCGACGGACCGGATCAAAGGTCTGGAGCTGGGCGTGGACGACTATATGGCCAAGCCGTTCGAGCCCAAGGAACTGGTGCTGCGGATCGGATCGATCCTGCGGCGCGCGCCCCCGCCAACACCGGGCGTTTCAAAAACGGAACTGAAGTTCGGCGCCTGCCGCTACGACGTGGCCCGCAAGCAGCTCACCCAAGACGGACAGCCCGTGCATCTGACGATGGCGGAGGGCGAATTGCTGCACACCCTTGCGCAGAAGGCCAACGAAGCCATCGACCGGTCGGACCTTGGCGTCACGGAAGAGGCCGGATTCAATCCGCGCACCATCGACGTCCAAATCACCCGCCTGCGCCGCAAGATCGAACCGGACCCGCGCCAGCCGCGCTATCTGCAGACCGTACGCGGGACCGGTTACATGCTGAGGACCGACCCGTGAGCGCGATCGACGCATCACCTCAGCGCGGGTGCCGCTCATGACACCGCCGGACAAAGCGGGACAGCCGGGCGCGCATATGCCGCAGGGCTCGTGGCTGAAATGGCCGGAACCGGCCGCGCTGGAACGGATCATGCCGCGCACCCTGATGGCGCGCGTCAGCCTGACCATCGTCGTGCCTTTGATCCTGGTGCAACTGATCTCCACTTATGTGTTCTACGACAATCACTGGGACACGATGAGCCGCCGGATGACGCAGGACCTGGCGGGCGACATCGCCTCGGTCTCGCAGCTGATGGTGCAATTCCAGGATCCGGTGCAGCGCCAGTGGGTGGCCGCGAACGCCAAACAAACCATGGAACTCGATATCAGTTTCGAGCCGGGCGCGAAGCTGGAGCGCGTCGATGCGGTGAACGAGCCGGAGGACCTCGCCCTTTTCCGGGAAGCTTTGCGTAGCGTACTGCGCCAGCCCTTCTCCATCGACCGTTTTGCCTTCCGCACCGACCGCCTGGTGGCAATCCGGGTGCAAACAGAAGACGGGGTGATCACGATGCTGGCGCCGCGCCGGCGCATCTTCTCCAACAGCACGCTTGTCTTCGTGATCTGGATGGTGGGCTCGTCGATGCTTCTGTTCGGCGTGGCGACGGTTTACCTGCGGAGCCAGGTCGCGATCGTGCGCCGTCTGGCGCGCGCCGCGGAGAACTTCGGCAAAGGGCGCGAGGTGCCGGACTTCCCCAGCGACGGCCCTTACGAAGTGCGCCAGGCCGCGCGGGCCTTCAACCTGATGCGCGCGCGTATTCAAAGGCAAATCGCCCAACGCACCGAAATGCTGGCGGGCGTATCCCACGACCTGCGCACGCCGCTGACGCGGCTGAAGCTTCAATTGGCGATGATGGAGAACCGCTCGGAGGATATCGCGGACTTGCGCGAGGATGTGGCGGAGATGGAGCGCATGCTGGAGGCCTATCTGGCCTTCGCGCGCGGCGATGGCGCCGAAGAAGCGGCGCCCGCGAATGTCGGCGAGGTGATCGAGGATGTGGTGAGCCGGTTCCGCCGCGACGGCAAGGGCATCGGCCTGGCGATGACGGGCCTGCCGAAGCAGATGGCGTTGAAGGCCGTGGCCTTCGAGCGTTCGCTCGGTAACTTGATCAGCAACGCGGTGCGCTATGGAACGCGGGTGGAGGTGCATGCCCGCCGTATCGAAGGTTCGATTCAGATCGATGTCGATGACGACGGGCCGGGCATCCCGGCTGAAAAGCGCGAGGAAGTGTTCCGCGCCTTCCATCGCCTGGAGCCGTCCCGCAACGTGGAAACCGGCGGCGTCGGCCTCGGACTGACCATCACGCGCGACATCGTGCGCGGCATGGGCGGCGATGTGACCCTCGGCGACAGCCCGCTCGGCGGCCTGCGCGCCACGGTCACGATCCCACTCTAAGGCGATTCTGAAAAAAGAACCCGCCGCGCCGAGGCCGGGCGGGTCAGGTGAGCGCTCGCGCGCCGGTGTGATCAGTGAAAATTCTTCGCCTCAAGGCGAGCAATCGAGATCGCCTGGAGCAAATGCTGCTCGTTCACAGGCTTGTCGAGTACGATCAGCACGCCGGCCCGCAGGGCACGCTGCTTGAGCTTGGCGTCGCCGCGGCCCGTGAACATGATCACCGGGATATGGACGCCGCGGGCCCGCAGCGTCTCGACGAGTTCGATGCCCGTCATGCCCGGCATGTGATTGTCCAGCACCAAACAGTCGCCGGGCTGAAAGCCGCCCGCTCTCAGCAGAGCGACAGCGGACTCATAGGCCGTGACCGGCAGTCCATGGGACTCCAAAAGAGCGGTGGTCGAATCGCGAACCGGCTCATCATCGTCGACGACAAAAACCGCAGGTTCACGAACGACCATGTGACACTCGGGGTTCAGGTTCATGGCCGGACCCTACGCCAGCCCCCGATCACCCGATATACGTATTAATCCTTAGATTTGCGCAAGAAATTACACAGCGTTTCGAGCAGGTTACGCCGAAACGGAGATCTCGATCTTGGCCGCCAGCGCCATGCGCACAAGATCCGAGAGACTCCGCGCCTGCATCTTCTCCATCACCCGCCCGCGGTGGACTTCGACGGTGCGCGGAGAAATGTCCATGCGGTGCGCGATCACCTTGTTGGGCCGGCCCGCCACCAGATGCTCCATGACCTCGCGCTCGCGGGCGGTCAACTGGCCGAGCCTGCTTTCGACCTCCTGCGCGACGGCGCTCTCGCCTTGCGTTCGGCGGCTTTGCTCGATCCCGCGCTCGATGCTGGCGCGGAGCACCAGATCGTCGAAAGGCTTTTCGATGAAATCCACGGCGCCCGCCTTCATGGCGCGGACCGCCAGCGGAACATCGCCGTGGCCCGTCACGATAATGACCGGGAGACCCCAGCCTCGCCGGATAATCTCTTCCTGAAGTTCGAGCCCGTCCATGTCGGGCATGCGAATGTCGGCGATGACACAGCACGACGACTTCGGCTTGTAGCCCGCGAGAAATGATTTTGCGGACTCGAAGGTCTCGACGGCGAAGCCTTCCGCCTCAAGGAGCGCGCCGAGCGAGTCCCGTACCGCCGCGTCGTCGTCCACAACGAAGATGGACCCCTTGCCCATGGTTTGACTCATCACTGCGCTTCTCCCTCATCACCGTCGCGCACGACGGGCAACTGAAACCGAAACATCACGCCGCCACCCGGGTTCGGCGTGGCCGTCATCCTTCCCCCATGCGCTTCAACTATAGAACGGCAGATCGACAGGCCAATCCCCATCCCGTCGCTCTTGGTCGTCACAAAAGGTTGAAACAGCTTTGAGGCGACCTCGTCCGAGAGACCCGGACCGGTATCCGCGACCGTCACGGCGACGAAATCGTCGTTGTCGAGTTCGGTGGTGAGACGAAGTTCGCGCCGCTCGAGCCCCGCCATGGCCTCGAGCGCGTTGCGCACCAGGTTGAGCACGATCTGCTGGATCTGAATCTTATCGATGAGCACCGGCGGCAGATTGGCGCCGAGATGGCCCGTCACCGTCACGCCGGAATCCGAGGCGCCGACGAAGGCCAAAGCCAGCGCTTCCTCGACGACCTTGTTGACATCCTCGTCGGCGCGATTGTCCTCGCGTTTCTCGACGAAGTCGCGGAGCCGCCGAATGATTTGGCCGGCGCGAAGGATCTGCGCGGCGCCTTTGTCCAGAAGCTCCTGCACCTTGGTGTGCCCGGACTCGCCGCCTTGGTCGAGCGTACGCCGCGCCGCTTTCAGATAGTTCGCCGCGGCCGTCAGCGGCTGATTGAGCTCGTGCGCGAGGGCGGAACTCATCTGCCCCATGGCCGTGAGCCGCGAGACGTGCACGAGTTCGGCCTGCAGATCCTGCAGGCGCCGCGCCGCGCCTTCGCGCTCGGTGATATCGCGGATAAAACCCGTGAAAAACCGGCGTTCTCCGATGCGAATCTCACCGATATTCAGCTCCATCGGGAAGGTCGAGCCGTCGCGCCGCTGGCCCATGACAACGCGCCCGATGCCGATCACGCGCTTCTCGCCGGTGGTGCGGTAGTGCGCCATATAACCGTCGTGCCGGTCGCGGTAGGGGGACGGCATCAGCATCTTCACGTTCTTCCCGACCACCTCGCTTTCGAGATAGCCGAACAGCCAGACCGCAGCGGAGTTGACCGTCTCGATGAGTCCCATCTCATCGATGATGATGATGGCATCGGGCCCCGTCTCGAAGACGCTTTGCAGACGCTCCTCGCGCTCGCGGTGAGCGTTCTCGGCGTCCTTCTGCGCCGTGATGTCCTGGATCAGGAGGACGAACAGACTGTCGCCTTCGAGTTCGCCTTGGCCAATGGACATGGTGAGCGGAAAACAGCCGCCGTCCTTGCGGCGGCCCATCATCTCGCGGGCCGGGGCCCCCGCGGCGGAATCCGGCCGCAAGATTTGCGCCAGCGGCGGCGGCTTTTGCAGGAGCACCGTGAGTTCGCGGCCCAGAATTTCTGCCGCGGGATACCCGAACTGGCGTTCGCAGGCCGGGTTGAAAAGCTGGATGCGGCCGACCCCGTCCGCCACGATGATTCCGCTCGCAGCGGTAGTAACGAGGATATCAAATCGCGCGCGGACCGCGTCCGCCGACAGACCGGCGGTTTGCCACAAACGCTCCATACCTAGGGACTCGAGGGTAGGCGGGCACTCGCCCCCTGCCGCCGCGGACACTGCTTACGTAGAAGCCCGTACGCACAACTCCCAATTTTAGGCACGGAATAACTCATCCATCCTGGTTTCATCGGACCTTAACTCCCGAATGGACGAGGAACCTAACATGCTACAGACGGTCCAAGGAACTCTTGCCAGTGTGCGCGGCCGTTCCTTGTGGGCGACGGAAGCACGCTCACTTGCGCCCAGCGACGCGCTGGATCTTCTGGCGCGTTTCGGCACACGCATCACGATGAAACGCGGGCGCGAGCTCTTCGCCGAGGGGAATCAATCGGAAGATTGCTATCGGCTGGTCGACGGCTGCGTGCGGCTGGTCAAACTGATGTCCGACGGCCGCCGCCAGATCTGCGCCTTCCTGAAGCCGGGCGATCTGCTGGGATTCAATGTGGACGACACGCATTACTTTTCCGCCGAGACCGTGAGCGAATGCACCTTGGTGCGCTATTCACGCCGCGCGGTCGAAACACTTCTGACGGACGACAAGGGCTTCGCCCGGTATGTGCGAAAGGTCGCGGCGCGCGGTCTTCAAGACGCGTACCAGCGCATGGTGCTGCTCTGCCACAAATCGGTGCAGGAGCGGATCGCCTGGTTCCTTTTGGAAATGGCCGATCAGTCCGGGACCGGAAACACCCAGATCCATCTGCCGATGACGCGCACGGACATCGCCAACTATCTCGGCATGGCGATCGAGACCGTGAGCCGCGTCCTCGGACAGTTCAAACACAGCGGGGCGATTCTCCAAAACAATCTCCACCGCATCCAGGTCGTCGATCGCGACGCCTTGGAACTCGCGCGCGGCGAGGTGTGACCCAACGGCGGCCGATGGACCGACAGGTCCGGTGCGGAGGCTGGAGCGGCGCGGCGCGCTCGATATGGCTCGGGTCCCCTCCCCTTGGCCATGTTCCCAGCGCCCTTCGCTCAGCGCCCCATACGCCATCGCCATCGGCCGTCACTTCTCTCGATAAATGAAGCTTCGGCGGGGGCCGGGCGCGGATGGGCCGCGGTGATCGAAAACGATCCCGCGGCCCATTTCATTTTTGGCTTTTGAGATTCAAAGGCGAACCTGGAACAAGCGCAGCACGCGGCCGTTGTCGTTGGCAGTTTGAGTCCTACCTGATCGAGCACCGTGAGATGATTGTTGTCGCGAAATTGAAGTGCCCGGGCTGCGGGCACAGCGGAACCGCCGAGTGGAAAGCGTACCGCCCCAAATTCCTGAGAGAACTGAAAGCCATCAGCGGCCGATTTATCGCCGGCGGCGCGGGCCGTAAGACCGCGTTCCAATGCGAGGGCTGCCGCTGTTTCGCCGAGGCCACGGAAGATTTGATCGGCGCGCGCGCCTAGGCGGCGGGGCGCGGACGTCTAAGGGACGATCAGCCGCCACGCCGGTTTCGGCGGCGCATTCTTGGCGCGCGGCTTCGGCTTCACGCCCGGCAACGGCGTCCCGTCGAAATTCTCCTCGAGCCACCAATCGGCCGTGCGGCCATCGCCATGCGGTTCGTACGGGCGATCATAGTAGAACGTGTAGACCGGCTTGCCTTTGTAGGCCCACTGCTTACGCCCATCGTCGCGTTGGACGATGGTCCACTCGCCCGTGGGGGTCGCATGCTCGGGCGCCCGGATGATCGGCCACACCGCCGCGCAGACGACATCACAGTTCGACTTTCCTTCGGTGTCGCCCTCATAGGTATAGAGAGGCAAAAAAGCCGGGAAAGATTTGTAGACCCATTTGTCCCCGTCCCGGCCGAGGGCGACCTCGCCCGGATGATTGGGGTTGGGGTCGCCGTCCGCGGCGTGAGCGGCTGACAGCGCGAGAATAATGGCCACGCCGAGCGTAAAGAAAGCCGAACGCATGAAGACGCCTAGGCCGCTTCAGTCTGCGGCCGGCGGAAGCCTCGAAACCGCGCGAAGTTCTCCGCCCGTTCAAGGGCGCGATCGAGCGCGGCCATAGTTTTCGCCAGATCGGCGCTGTCGTCGTCCATCCACGCCTTGAGCGCGCAGGCCAGGATCAACTTCATGCCTTGGATCCGGCCGTAGCCAAGAAGACCGTCGGGCGACACACCGGCGGCGGCGAGCATCATTGCCGCGGTCCGGTCCGAGCGGCAGAGCGCAATGGCAAGCGACGGCGGATCGAAACGCGCTCCGGAGACGATGGCGCGCATGCCATCACGATTGAGGTTCATCGCATCGAACCGCTTCATCGCGATCTCGAACAAGCGGTCGCGGGGCCCATCTTCTTCCGAGGGCGCCGTGAGATCCTGCAACATGCGCGCATCGAGCCGGTCGTACAGCATGGCGATCAGGTGCGCGCGGGTCGGCGCTTTCAAGAGCACCGCCGACATCGGCAATTCCGCGCGCGTGGCGACCGCGGCCATGGAGAGATTGGTCCATCCCACCGCCGCCGCCTCGGCGAGCGTCGCGTCTACGATACGGTCCGCATCGCTCATGAGGAGCGGGGCAGATGGTTTCGCGCTTTTCCCGGTCGGCTTCTTGGCCATGAGGACCCTCCGCATCAACTAACTGGCAAGTTCCTTGGAGCGCTTGGCCGCCGCCGCGACCGCGCGCGCAAAGAGCGGCTTCATGCCGCCATCGCCCATCAAAACGTTGAGGGCGGCCTCGGTTGTTCCACCGGGGCTGGTGACATTCTTTCGCAGGATGGCGGGGTCCGTTTCGCCCGCTTCGAGCAACGCGCCGGCGCCAGCGACGGTGGCGCGCGCGAGCTGCGCTGCGAGATCCGGCGAGAGACCCGCCTCGATTGCCGCGTCGCGCAGGCATTCGGTCAGGAGGAAGACATAAGCGGGACCGCTTCCGGACACCGCGGTGACGGCGTCCATCTGCGACTCATCGCCGATCCATGTGACCTGGCCCACGGCGCTCATCAGGACCTCGCAGACGCGCGCCTGCACTTCCTGCACGCCCGGCGCGGCGTACAGCACGCTGATGGCCTTGCCGACGGCCGCGGGCGTATTGGGCATGGCGCGCACGACGGCCGCTTCCTCGCCGAGGTGCTTGCGGAAATAAGACGTCGGTTTGCCCGCGAGGACAGAGAGGAAAACCGGATGCTGCGCCGTGAAAGATTTGTAGGCGGGCACGACCTGGTCGGCCATCTGCGGCTTTACGGCAAACAGAATGACGTCCGGGCGAAAGTCGCGCGGCACATCGGTCATATGGGGCAGAACGGTCAGCGCGCGATGATCCGAGCAGGCGCTGACGCTGCCGCGTCCGGCCGGCTCCACGACAATCGCATCAACCGGAGAAAGCCCGCGCTTGAACCAGCCGTCGAGAAGGGCGCCGCCCATCTTGCCGCAGCCGACGAGGAGAATCGTACCTTGCATAAGCGCGACGATAGCATCGCGGCGCGGGAGGCAACAACGGTGGCGTCCGTTACAGGATCAGGCTTCGCCGACCGTGTCGAGGAGTGAACTGGCGATGGCGTCCTCGGCGGTCCGGCCGCCCCAGATCACGAATTGGAACGCGGGGTAGTAGCGCTCGCACTCGGCAACGGCCAAATCCATCAGTTCGCTGATCTGGTCGCCATCCAGCCGGTCCGGCAGGCGCACGGTGTGGCGGAACATCGGGATGCCCTCCTCCACCCAAATGGCGAAGTGCCCCATCCAAAGCCGCTCGTTGAGTTTGGCAAGAAGTTCGTAGACCTGCGCCATCAGCTTGGACTGCACCCGCATATCGAGGGCGCAGGAAAAGTGCAGCGCTTTCAGATCCTCGGACCAGGCGAAGAACATGCCGTAGTCGCACCAGGAGCCGGGCGCTTCCACCGCGAGCTCGGTGTCGCACCGACGGTCGTGCACCCACTCTTTGCCGGCGATGAATTCCTCGATGAAATCGATGGGATTACTGACGCTGGCGGTCTGCCGGCGAAGCGTATCTTTGGACTGCAAAAGACCCTCCCCTCATACCAAAAGCGGGTCTGGACCCCGGCCCATCCCCTGGGCCGAACCCTTGAGAAACAAGGGCACAGATTCAAGATATAGTAGGGAAAAAAGCCTAGCAATACAAAATAGCCAGGAAAACCGCCGAGTCGCGCAAATCTTGTGGATAAGTCAAATGCGTGAGTCGGCGCAGGACCTTACGCGCGCTGCGCGCCGGTCGATTTACTTCGCGAGCTTGCTCTCGAGTTCGGCGACGCGGGCCGCCAGACGTTCTTGCTCGGCGCGCGCTTCCGCCGCCATCGCGCGCACGACATCGAATTCCTCACGGCGCACATAACCGCCGTCGGCCATCACACGCTCAAGCCGGTCGCGCACCATCGCTTCGATTTCAGTTTTCAACCCCGACAGCGCGCTCAATGCGCCGCCCGACAAACGCGCCAGATCATCGAGGATACGATTTTGCGATTGCATCGCGGCTCTCCATGGACTTGCTTGGCCATAATATCGGCTCGGGTTTGGCCCGGCGCAACCTATATAGTGTGAGCATGTATATCGTCACCGGCGGCGCCGGTTTCATCGGATCGAACCTGGTCGCCGTTCTGGAAGAGCGCGGGCGCGGCCCCGTCAGCATCATCGACCGCTGCGAGGACGATCACAAGACACGCAACCTCGCCAAGCGCGCCGCCGATCGTGTGCCGCCGGAATACTTGACCCAACATCTCGCGGAACGCGCCGGCGACATCAAGGGTATCTTTCATCTTGGCGCACTGACCTCGACGACCGAGCGCGACGTCGCGAAACTGACGGAGGTGAATGTGCACCTCAGCCAGGACTTATGGCGCTGGTGCGCGAAACATCGGGTGCCCTTCATCTACGCGTCATCGGCGGCGACCTACGGCGACGGCAAGACGGGTTTTGCCGACGACGACCGCCTGGAAGCGCTGGCGCATCTGCACCCACTCAATCCGTACGGGGAAAGCAAACACAGCTTCGATCTGTGGGTCGCGGAGCAGGTGGCGAGGGAAGAAGCTGCGCCGCCGCGCTGGGCCGGCGTCAAATTCTTCAATGTCTACGGCCCGAACGAATTTCACAAAGGCCCGCAGGCGAGCCTTGTGCCCCAGGTTTACGCGAAGGCCGCGCGCGGCGAGGCCTACGCCCTGTTCCGCTCGCACAATCCCGCCTATTCCGACGGCGGCCAGATGCGCGATTTCATTTTCGTGGAAGACTGCTGCGATGTGCTGCTATGGCTGCACGAGCTTGCCCCCGCCAACGGGATTTTCAATCTCGGCACCGGGAAGGCGCGCTCGTTCCTCGACCTCGCAAGCGCCGTATATAAAGCCACGGGGCGCGAGCCCATGATCACGTGGCGCGACACGCCCGCAGACATCCGCGACCAATACCAGTATTTTACCGAGGCGCGCATGGACCGCCTGCGCGGCCTCGGCTACACGGCCCCGTTCACAAGTCTTGAGGACGGCGTCGCGAAAACCGTGAAGATCCTCTCGCAGCCTGATCCATACAGGTAAATATGTTCGCCATCGCCTTCCCCGCCATCGACCCGGTTTTGCTACAGATCGGGCCCATCGCCATCCGCTGGTATGCGCTTGCCTATATCGCCGGGCTGTTCGCCGGTGTCTGGTACATGCGCTGGCAGGTGAAGCACGCCCCTGCGCTGATGACCAAGGACCAGGTCGACGACTTTTTCCTGTGGGTCCTGGGCGGCGTGATCCTGGGCGGCCGTCTGGGATACGTGCTGTTCTACAAACCCGGCGAATATCTCAGCGACCCGATTTCGATCTTCAAGACGTGGCAAGGCGGGATGTCGTTCCACGGAGGCCTGGTCGGCGTGATCATCGCGATCCTCTTGTTTGCCCGCCACGCGAAGATCAACAAATGGTACGTGGGCGATCACGTGGCTTGCGCCGTGCCGATCGGCTTGGGATTGGGGCGCCTTGCGAACTTCATCAACGGCGAGCTGTGGGGGCGTACGGCTCCGGACGTGCCGTGGGCGATGGTGTTCCCGGGCGCCGGAGACGTCCCGCGCCATCCCAGCCAGCTCTATCAGGCATTCCTTGAAGGGCTGGTCCTGTTCATCATCTTGAACCTGCTTTGGCGTAACGAGGAGATCCGCCGCCGCCCGGGCATCCTCACCGGATGTTTCCTGATCGGTTACGGCATCTTCCGCATCATCGGCGAAACCTTTCGCGAGCCCGACAATTTCATCGGCTTCCTGCCCGGCGGCACGACGATGGGCCAGTGGCTGTGCGTGCCCATGATCCTGTTCGGTCTGTACAGCATCTGGCGCGCGCGCCGCGCCGGGCCTGTCGCCGCGACGAAATGACGCTGACGGAGACCCTGAAGGCACGCATCCGCCGCGACGGCCCGCTCTCGGTCGCGGACTATATGGAGGCTTGCGCGAACGCCTATTACGCCCACGGCGAAGTATTCGGCGCCGCGGGCGACTTCATCACCGCGCCCGAGATCAGCCAGACCTTCGGCGAAATCATCGGCCTGTGGTGCGCCGTTACATGGCAATCGCTGGGCGCGCCCAAGACCTTCCGGCTGATTGAGTGCGGCCCGGGGCGCGGCACCCTGATGGCGGACGTCCTGCGCGCCGCCGGCCGTGTGCCCGGCTTCCGCGATGCCGCGCGGGTTCATCTTGTCGAACGCAGCGCAAAGCTGCGCGAGAAACAGCGCGAGGCTCTGAGGGGCGCGCTAGCGACGTGGCACGACGATATCGAGGATGTGCCCGCCGGTGCGGCGATCGTCCTGGCCAACGAGTTCCTGGACGCCTTGCCCATACATCAGTGGGAAAAAACCGAGCGCGGGTGGTGCGAACGCGCCGTCGGCCTGAGTGCCGAAGGAGACTTTGCCTTCACCGCAGCTCCGTCATCAACGCCGCGCACACTGGAGATTCCGCTGGCGATGTCGGCCGATGCGCCGCGCGGCGCCATTTTTGAAACCTCCCCGGCGACCCTCGACTGGACCCGGCGCGCGGCCGCACGGGTCACCGAATATGGCGGCGCCGCACTCATCATCGACTATGGCCATGCAAAGACCGCCCTCGGAGATACGCTGCAAGCCGTAAAGGCGCATCGCTATCATAACGTGCTCGCCGACCCCGGAGAGGTGGACATCACAGCCCATGTCGACTTCGAGGCGGTGGCAACGGCGGCGCGCGAGATGGGCGCCAAGGTGTTCGGGCCGGCGCCGCAGGGAGCATGGCTCACCCGTCTCGGGATCACCGTGCGGGCGCACCAACTCGCAGCGGGGAAGGATACCGCGGCCGCGCGCGCGATCCAAAGCGCGGTCCAACGCTTGATCGCACCCGACGCGATGGGCCTTCTCTTCAAGGTTCTGGTCTTCGCCAATCCAGCCCTGGCGGCCTGCGAGGGATTCAGCGAGGATGCATCATCATGACCAATCTCGATCCTGCGCTCGCCATCCAAAGCCCCGCACTTCTCTTGCCGGGACTGACGCATGCTTTTTTTACCCGCAACGGCGGCGTGTCCACGGGACTCTATGAGTCCAACAATATTGCCTATGGCGCGGCCGACGATCCGGCGCATATCGACGAAAACCGCTCGCGCGCCACGCGGCGCCTGGGTGTCGCGGGCCTGGTGACGCTCAATCAAAAGCACACGCCCGAAGTTGTCCTCGTCGAAGAGGCGTGGACGCGCGAGACAACGCCCGTCGCCGACGCCATGGTGACAAAGCGCCGCGGCGTCGCGCTTGGCATCCTGACGGCCGACTGCGCGCCCGTGCTGTTTGCCGATGCGGAGGCCGGCGTCGTCGGCGCCGCGCACGCGGGCTGGCGCGGCGCGTTCGACGGCGTGATCGGGAACACAGTCGAGGCCATGGAAGATCTGGGCGCCCGCGCCGAGCGCATCGTGGCCGTGATCGGCCCTTGTATCGCGCAACCGTCCTACGAAGTCGGCGCGGAGTTCGTCGCGCGCTTTGTCGAGATGGATCCTGACCTCGCGCGCTTCTTCGGACCTTCGCCGAAGCCTGAACACGCGCATTTCGATTTGCCCGCGTTTGTCGCGCATCTCGCGGGCATCGCCGGGGTCGGCCGTATCCTTGTCGATGGCAGCGACACGTGCACCCTTGCCGACCGTTTCTTCAGCTACCGCCGCTCCACCTTGCGCAAGGAACCCGACTACGGGCGCCAGGTATCGGCGATCGGACTGCTGCCGTGACCGCGCGATCTCGCCCGATGCCCATGACCATACGCTCCGGGCTCGCCGCGATCGCGGCGCTCGTATTGTGTCTGATCGTGGCCGGTTGCGGCGAAGTGGGACGTCCGTTTCTGGGCGCCCCTCAGGCCACGGCCGACAACCCCCTGATCGACATCCCCACGGCGGTGGGCATCGCCGTCGTCCCCGTACGCGGATTACCCGACACTTTAAATGTCGCCATCTCGCGCGCAGCGGCGGACAGGTTGCAGGCGCTTGAAATTCCCGCAGAGGCGGTGCCGACAAACGCGGGCCTGGGTTTCACGCTTGAAGGTACCGCCGAGTCCGCCGCCCCTTCCGCCGCGGGCCATACCGTCAGCATTTTCTGGGTGCTGAAATCGCGGCGCGGCGCCGTGACGGGAAGTCATCGCCAGAATGTGATGATCCCGAACGACGCCTGGCAAAAGGGTGATGGGCCGACGACGACATTGATCGGGGGCGAGGCGGCCACGGCGATCGCCGCGCTCCTGGGTGTGGGGCTTCCGGCGCCTGTCGCGGGCGCGAAGCCCGCGGTGCAACTTCCCACCGTCGCGGTGAAGCCCGTGGAGGGCGCGCCGGGAGACGGGCGCGAATCGTTACGGCTTGCCGTCATTCAGATCCTGAACGAACAGGGCGTGCGCCGCGACGATGTGATGCCGGACGTCACGCTCACCTGCTCCCTGACGAGCAAACCGGCCACCGAAGGGCTCCAGCAAGTCGAGATTGTGTGGCAGGCCAAAACCAAAGACGGCGCGGATCTGGGCACGATGCGGCTTAACAATACCATTCCCAACGGCGCTCTCGACGGCCCCTGGGGTCCGACGGCCTTCGCCATCGCCGATGCCGCCGCCGCCGACCTGATGCGGCTGATCACCTCGACACCCCCCGCGAAATAATCCACAGGGTCCATAGACTTTGCGCAAGGACGCGCGGACTCTCGAAGTCGCGGTTTACAGTCCCATGACAGGTTGATACTTTCCGCGCGCCTGTGGGGGACGCAGGCACCGGCTCGAGGCCACGGGGCGACGCATCACATGAAAATTCTGGCGGGTAACAGCAACAAACCGGTGGCCGAGGCCATCGCATCCTGTTTGAAGCTGCAGTTAACCAACGCCAGCGTGAAGCGCTTCTCCGACATGGAGATCTTCGTGGAAATCCACGAAAACGTCCGCGGCGAGGACGTGTTCGTGATCCAGTCGACCTCCTACCCCGCCAACGACAATCTGATGGAATTGCTGATCACCCTCGACGCGTTGCGCCGCGCCTCGGCGCGCCGCGTGACCGCGGTGATCCCCTATTTCGGCTACGCGCGCCAGGACCGCAAAACCGGCGGACGCACCCCGATCACCGCGAAACTCGTCGCGAATCTGCTGACCCAGGCGGGTGCGGCGCGCGTGCTTTCGCTCGACCTGCACTCGGGCCAGATCCAGGGTTTCTTCGACATCCCGGTGGACAATCTGTTCTCGGCGCCGGTGTTCACCAACGACATCATGGAACGCTACAAAGGCGAACCGCTGGTGATCGTGTCGCCGGACGTCGGCGGCGTGGTACGCGCCCGCGCGATCGCCAAACGCATCCATGCCGACCTCGCGATCATCGACAAGCGCCGCGAACGCGCGGGCGTTTCGGAAGTCATGAACATCATCGGCGAGATCTCGGGCCGCCCCTGCATCCTGGTGGACGACATCGTGGATTCGGCCGGGACGCTGTGTAACGCCGCGAAAGCGCTGATGGATGCCGGGGCGAAGTCGGTCTCGGCCTACGTCACCCATGGCGTGCTGTCCGGCGGGGCGGTGGGCCGTGTCACCTCGTCGCCGCTTAAGGAACTGGTGATTACCGACAGTATCCAGGCGACCGAGGCGGTCCGCCTGGCCGACAACATCCGCCAGTTGTCTATCGCTCCCCTGTTGGGCGAAGCCATCAAGCGCATCAGCCAGGAAGCCTCGGTTTCCAGCCTGTTCGAATAAGGCAGCGGGGGTCCGCCCCCAATTTTAAGTCGACAGTTTCCGCGTTTCGGGTTTCACTTGCTGACCGCAATAATGTCAGCGAGGCCCTATGCGTATCGGTTTCTTGGGACTTGTCGTCACCGCACTGTTCGCGATCACGGCCGCCGCTCAGGACGCCGCCCCCGACTTCTCCGCCCGCCAGCGCCAGAACGATCTGGCCGCGCTTCGCAATTTCGTTTATCCGCCCGGCTTCTCCGACGAGCAGATCGTCTCCCTCGAAAACGGGGTGGTCCCACCGCAGATCGCGGTCCCCGAGTACCTGCGGCTCCATTGCGGGGAAATGAGCCAGAGCGTGCTGAACCCTTGTTTGCTTCGTCACGGACGCGGCGCGGAAGCGGTTTTTACGGTCGTCAGCCTGGGCGGGACAAAAAGCTTCGCCACCCTGGACGAAGCCGCGAGCTATTTCCGTCATGAGATGGCGACGAACGTCACGGCCTTTGAAAGCGAAGTCTCGGCGATGAACAGCTTCATCGACGAGCTGTGCGACAAGATGGCCGCGGGCCACGATCCGCGCGAGGTGGTCGCAGCACGCGGCGGCCGTCCGCGCCTGCCGCATGCGATCGCGCCCCCGAACGCCGAAGCCAAATATCAGTTCTCGAATTTCTTCCAATGGGAGAAATGCGTCGATTGCGTCGGGATCGTCGCGGTGAACCAAGCGCGCCCCGACCCGACGCCGCGCTGCGCCGCCATCCGCAAGCAGGGCGCGCCGCGCATCAATTATTTCGTGGTCGACAAAGGCACATCGCGCGGACACCGCAGCCTGGACGACGGCATGAGCGCCTTCGAACAACTCGCGAAACAGCCGTCGTTGTAAACGCTACATCTCGCACATGGCCGTGAGGTCGGTGATGACACCGGCCTCGTGGTTCATCATGAAGTGCTGCAGGTAGCCTGAAAAACCGTTTGCCAGCTTGACGATATAGGTGTCCGGCGCGGCGCCCGCGGGAAGCGTGAGGCGCGCTTCGATTGCGCCGGGGTCGACCCGCCGCTGTCCATGCGCGGGGATGCCTTCCAACGTGTACACACCCAGCAGCGCCGCATTTCGCGGATCATAGATCTCCAAAACCGCCGCGGCGGCGACCGCGCCCGTATTGTTCACCACGACGCTGCTGGAATAGCCCGCCGCCGCGCGGCTGGTAGCGTGCACGCCCAGCAAAACCCGGCCGTTCACCGTTGTGGAGGCGGTGCAGGTACTGAAGTTCGAAATCGCTCCGCCAGACGCCGTGAGATTTTGAAAGAAGCCGTCAAATCCGCTGTCGACGGTGACGTTGTACGTGTCCTTCCGCGCGAGGCCCGTTTCAGCTTCGATGATGGCAACGGGAACGTCCAGCATGGCGCCGGCAGCGATGGAGGGCGAGGTCCACTGGGCGACGATACCGCCCGTTTCCAGATCACGGAGCGCGACGGTCACCGGCCCCGCGGGTCCGGCTGCGTTGTAGAAGCGCAGCGACGATTGGGCCTTCAGATTGCCGCCGGAATAGACCTGGCCCGTAAACAGAGGCGAGACGACCGTGCGCGTGACGTTGCTCGTGAGGTAACAGGCTGCATTCATGTCCGAGAGGACCCCGGCACGCCGGCTTTCGAGGATGTGCTGGAGATATGCCGTCGCCAGACGTGGATCGGTCGCCCTTATGGCGAGGCGCGAGGTTTCGGGCGTAGGCGAAGTGCTAAGGCGCTTCTCGAGGTCCGTAAGTGACAGCGCCAAGGCGGAGCGGGCAGGCAGCGGGGTATTGAACGGCCCGGAGGCGTAATAGGCGCCGGGTCCAAACGTGGCTCCGGTGTCCGCCGCGAAGAGTTCCGCGCCCGGGTAAACCCCCGCCGTCGTCGCGTTGGTATAGACGAGCGTGCTGGGGAAGTCGGCGAAGAGCGACGTATAGAGGTAGGGAAGCGCGAGCGGGGTTGCGGTGACGCCGGCATCGCAGGAACTGGCATTCGTGATGGCCCCTGCGGCGCGGTCGAACAAGATGTGTTGCATATAGCCGATCATGCTCGTCGCCGGCTCGACCCGGACGCCCCAGGCGGCCGGCTTATTGAACGCGCCGGGTGCCGCACGCTCAAGATCATCGATCTGGAATTGGCGCGAGGCCCGCGGCGGGATGGACGGGCTGGTCCACGTCGCGACAGTCTCTCCCGTATCGCCATTAAAGAGCGAAACGGTCACGGTTCCGGCGGTGGCGCCGTAGTTGTGGAAGAGTAGGTAGGATTCTGTCGTGCTCGTGAACGACGGATGGAGTCCCCCGAGTTCCGGTCCGCGCGCGGCAGGCGCGGGATCCGGTACAACCGTGAGCATGACATCGACCGGAGTAGCCGCGAATGTGGAGGCGTTCCCCGGCTGAGCAAACGTGATGATGCAGGTTCCGGTTTTGCGCCACGCGATCACGCCGTCGGCGTAGGTGCAGACCTTGGGAAACCGCGATTCCGCAGCGACGGGCAATCCCGATGACGCCGTGGCAGCGACCCGGATCGGAGGATCGGTCAGCATCACGACGCTGGAATTGCGAATGCCGCTGACGGAAATGGTTTGCGACACCGCTCCACCGGTGAGGCGGACGTACTCGCTGTCGGGCACGACTTTGGCGACACCCGCGCACGAGAACACCGGGTTGGCGCGGCGATAGTCGCGGGTGAGCTGCAGTTGCTCGCGGGACTCGACCCCGCGCGCGCGAAAGGTCTCGAACGCTTCATCCGTGAGCGTGTCGAAATAGGAAACGAGATGGTTGCCGCGCGGGGTGCGCGCGAAAACCGCGATATCGGACCATGTCTGCGTGCCGGTATGGTGGCCGATATTCTGGCCCGCAGTCACGCTGTCGCCCTCGGCGAGCGGGCCGTTGAGTTCGACGTGGAACATAATGAAGGTAAAGGCCGGCTGGTCGTCGGAGGTGATCTGAATCTGGTTGCCGCCGATGGTCTCGCTGAACAGTCGCGTGACGCGCCCGGTCACCGGCGCGTAGATCTGCGTCGTGGCGTCCGGCGCGATGAAATAGTGCTTCATCGAGGCGCAGGCCTCGATCACGTTGTCGGGCGGGTTCTTATAAGCGTCGCGCCCGAATTGGGTGCTGTCCGAATAGTCGTGCCCGGCGCCCGAGCGGAATTTCGAAAGCTGCGTGACCTTGTGGAGATCGATGTAGACCGTGCCGACAAACTTCGGAATGCCGTTGGCCTGAATGTCATAGGTCGCGCCATTCGACTGCGCGAATGCCGGTACGCTGCACGCTAGGACAGCGGTCAGGAGCGCGAGGGTGCGGCAGATGAAGCTGAATGTCCGCATGACGCAGGCCAGAATCAGGACTGTTCCGACGATAGGTGGCACAAATTAACGACTTATGACTCCGGCACGCGGGCAGAAACGCTCCTTTAAGCGGCGCGCTCTTCCCAGTCGGCAATCTCGAACCCGTTCGCCACCGCCATGCGGCGGAAGCGCCCGTTGGGGTTCACGGCGATGCCTTCATCGGCCCAGCGCAAAAGATCGACATCGCTGTGATGGTCGCTGTAAGCCACGACGCGCGGACGCGGGATCATCGCGGCGACATAATCCTGCACGGCGTTGAACTTCACCTGTCCGTAGCAGTTTTCACTGCCGAGGGCGGCGCGCAGGCGGCCGCGCTCGTCCCACGCCGACTTGGTGGCGATCACATGATCGAAGCCGAGAATGTCGGCAAAGACCTGGGCGTAGAAATCGAAACTGGCGGTGGCCAGCACCATATGGTGTCCGGCGGCACGGTGCTTCTTAATGGCGGCAAGAGCGCCGGGACGCACGTGAGTTTCAAGACACGTCTCGACATAGCTGGCCGCCCACTCGGCCACCTGCGCACGGCTGGCGCCGACGATATTGACGTCGATCATGCGCGCTTTGACGTCGTCGCGCGAAATCATGCCGAAGGCATAGATGGCCGTGAGCCAGATCGCCATGGGAAGGCGCTCAAGCGTGCGCTGATGCGCGGGAACGCAATGCATCAGGAACGGCGTGTAGGTGCCCCGGCGGGTAATGGTCCGATCGAGGTCGAACACCGCGACAATGGGTGCGACCTCCTGCGCCTGGGGCAGGCCAATAGAAGACGTAAGCATTAGAAAATTCACCTTTTAATGGCCGCGACTTAGAACGAGTCGTCCCTGCGCGTCCAGCATTTTACGCGGCTGGATTTCACGGGATACGCGCAAGTTTGCATTCCGCCCTTGCGCAGCGGGGGGTGGGGGGGCCTCCGTCCCCCGGCGTCACCGCCGATCCGGGAACGGGCGAAAAGGCCCGTTTTTGGCCGGAAACCCGGCGGAAAAGCCGCCCGGACGGCTTGCCTTGGGGGTGTGAAGCGTGTACATGACCCCCGCTCGATTTCCGAGCACGCGGCGGTGGCACCCCTGGAGGCCACGCCGGACGTAGCGGAAGCTATGTCATTGAAAATTAAGGAGAACGACCGATGCCTAAGACCAGCACTCTGCAGGTTCATGGGCGCGATCGGGCAGGTAAGGGGGCAGCTCGTGCAACACGCCGGAATGGACTTGTTCCGGCCGTGATTTACGGCGGCAGCCAAGAAGCCACGCTCATCGCTCTCGAACCGAAGACCCTCGTCGCGCTGATGCACGACCCGGCCTTCAAGACGAACATTTTCGAAGTCGAAATCGGCGGAAAGAAGCAGCGCACCATGGCGATGGATGTGCAGCTCGATCCGGTCAGCGACCGTCCGATCCATGCCGACTTCCGCCGCATCGAAAAAGACACCCTGGTGCGCGTGCCGGTTCCGGTGCGCTTCCACAATGAAGGCGCCTCGCCCGGCATCAAGGTCGGCGGCGTGCTCAACATCGTGCGCCACGACGTCGAGGTGCGCGGTAAACCGGACAATCTTCCGGACCATATCGACATCGACCTTACCGGCCTCGAAATCGGTGACTCGGTTCACATCAACGCGGTGAAGCTGCCGGACGGCATCAAGCCGACCATCGCGCGTAACTTCACGATCTGCACCATCGCTCCGCCGACGGTCATGGCCGTGGAAGAAGAAAAGCCCGCCGCAGCCGCTGCGGAAGGCGCCGCCGCTCCCGCGGCTGGGGCCGCCGCTCCTGCCGCTGGCGCCGCTCCTGCCGCCGGCGCTGCGCCGGCCGCCGGCGCTGCGAAACCGGCCGCGAAGAAGTAAGACCAAGAGGTGTCTCGCGCCACGATCCGGCGCGAGACACCCTTGTTTTTGGGGACACTGGGTTAGAAGAGGACGCGGGCCA
>JAYRKY010000020.1:0-64659 GCA_041905525.1 Rhodospirillaceae bacterium | reverse complement strand
TCCCCAGGTTGCCTCCCAGCGCGGATTCAGAGATGACGTCGCGCAGCACGCCGCCCACGGATACGGCCATGCCATAGGCGGTCGCCTGTACGGCGCCCCACGCCCCGAGCGCAAGGCCACTCAGGCCGCCCTCGTTGAGTTGCATCGCGAATGTCAGCGTCCCTACCGAGAACAGGCCCATTCCAAGCCCGATCAGCAATGCTCCGATCCGGAACAAGACTGGAAGACCGAACGGGGCGGACAGCAATACGAAAAGGAATGCCAGCACGCCGCACAGCAAACCGTAGGCGGCGAGGCGGCACGGGTCGTACCCGGCCGTCAGGGCGCGCGCGGCCGCGAAGAAAGCAATCAGCGAGCCCGCGGCCGTGATCGCGGTCAGCATGGACGTGCTTCCCACCGAGAGGCCCAGGATTTCGCCCCCGTAGGGCTCAAGCAGGGCATCCTGCATTGCAAAGGCAGCGGTACCAATGGCGACCGCCACCAGAAAACGCTTCGTGCGCCCGGTCGAAACCAAGATCTTCCAGCGTTCGCTAAACGACTCTTCCACTTCCTCGCGGATGGAGGGCTCGGGGCGCCGCTGCTCCTGTTTCCACAAGGCGATGACGTTGAAGACGAGGGTCGCGAGCGCGGTTCCCTGGACGACCTGGATCAGGCGCATCGGGGTGAAGGTGGACAGGAGTTCACCAAACACCAATCCGCTGACGACCGTGCCCAAGAGAAGCATCGTGTACATCAATGCAACCAACCTGGCGCGGTTGGACTCCGAGGCAATATCGGTCGCAAGCGCGAGGCCGCTGGTCTGGGTGGTGTGCATGCCGGCGCCGATCATGAGGAACGAGGCGGCGGCCGCGAACTTGCCCAGCGCCACGGGCGCATTATTGTCGCCGGAGAGAACCAGCAGCGCGAAGGGCATGAAGGCAAGTCCGCCGAACTGCAGAAGGGTGCCGAACCAGATATATGGCACGCGCCGCCAGCCGAGGGCCGAACGGTGAGTATCGGACTTGAACCCGATCAGCGCCCGGAACGGCGCGAACACGAGCGGCAACCCGATCATCAAGGCGACAAACGTCGCCGAGACGCCCAGCTCCAAAATCATCACGCGGTTGAGCGTGCCGACGCTCAGCGCCGCGGCCATGCCGACGGAGACTTGAAACAAGGACAAGCGCAGCAGTCTGCTAAGCGGCAGCTCGGGGCCCGCGCTGTCGGCAAACGGAAGGAAGCGGAGGCTCAACCGCGTCCACATGTTTCCCTTGAGTGCGGACAGTCCGCTCATGCACGCACCAAGGCGAATGCTTGAGACTTGTAGAATGTCGTCATGATCTTCGCGCTGCGCACGATCGACCAGCCGGCAAGCTGCGGCTCGTGCGCAATCCGCTCGCGCAGATCCTGTTCGTTCACCGGAACGATCGCCGGGGCGCGGTTGCTGCGCGGGAACGCGCGGCCGGCCACATGCATCACCTGAAGCAGGAATGTGCGCGGCGCAACGGTGAAGAGAATGGAGCGCTCGGCGCGCCGCGCAAGACGCGCCAGAGCGTCCACGATGTCGGTCGTGTCGTAGTGGATCAGCGAGTCCATCGCGACGATATGATCGAAACGCCCGAAATCATCCGAGAGCATGTCGCCGGCAAAGTAGGTCGGCCGCTGAAGCAGATCCGTGGGGGTCCGCTGACGGGCGATCTCGATGAGGCTCGGCGAGATATCGACCGCGGTCACTTTCGCGCCGCGGCGAGCGGCTTCGCACGACATGGCGCCCGTGCCGCAGCCGGCATCGAGAAAGCGGCGGCCGCGCAGATCATAGGGCAGCCATTCCAGGAGCTGCGAGCGCATACGGTCGCGGCCCGCCCGGACGCTGGAGCGGATCTTTCCGACTGGCGTATCGGACGTCAGCGTGCGCCAAGCTTCGAGCGCCGTGCGGTCGAAGTAGGCCTGCAGATCGTCGCGGCGTTGGATGTAGGCGGAGCCGTCCATCATTCAAATCCAAGGAAGTCGAAAATGTCGCGGTCTTTCATGGGGACCGCGTCGTACTTGCGCTCGCCGGCAAGCAGCGAAGCCGCGAGCCGGAGATATTCGTTCAGGACCTTGTCCAGTTCGGGCGAAGATTCCATTTCGAACAGGGTCGATTTTTTCAGCCGCGAACGGCGAATAACGTCCAGTTGCGGAAAGTGCGCGATGCGTTCGATTCCGACGGCCTTGCCGAACCGGTCGATCTCGTCCGTGTTCTCGCTGCGATTCGCGATCACGCCGCCCAGGCGGACATCGTAGTTTTTCGACTTGGCGCGGATGGCCGCGAGAATGCGGTTGGCTGCGAAAATCGAGTCGAAGTCGTTCGCCGTCACCACCAGCGCGCGTTCGGCATGCTGGAGCGGGGCCGCAAAGCCGCCGCAGACCACGTCGCCCAGCACATCGAAGATCACGATATCGGTGTCTTCAAGCAGATGGTGCTCCTTCAGGAGCTTCACGGTTTGGCCGACGACATAGCCGCCGCAGCCCGTGCCGGCGGGCGGGCCGCCCGCTTCGACGCACATCACCCCGTTGTAGCCCTCATACACATAGTCTTCCGGGCGCAGTTCCTCGCTGTGGAAATTCACTTTCTCGAGCACGTCGATCACAGTCGGGACGAGGCGCTTAGTGAGGGTAAAAGTGGAATCGTGTTTGGGATCGCAGCCGATCTGCAGGACGCGTTTGCCCAGCTTCGAGAAGGCCGCGGAGAGATTGGACGAGGTCGTGGACTTGCCGATGCCGCCCTTGCCATAGACGGCAAACACCTTGGCGCCGCCGATCTTCACCGAGGGATCCATCTGGACCTGGACGCTCCCGTCGCCGTCGCCGCGCGTGGGAGCGTTTATCGGGGTTTGAATATTCATATGTGTGTGGTCCTGCTACTCGGCCGCCGCGACATGGACGCCCTCGAGGTGATCTTCAATTTCGTTTCCGGCGTCGCGCAGCGCGCGCAAGGTGGCTTCGTCCGGCGTCCAGAATTTGCGTTCGTGCGCTTCGATCAAGCGGTTCGCAAGCCGCGCCGAAGCCTTGGGGTTGAGGCTCACCAGGCGCTCGCGCATCTCTTCGTCGAGCACAAAGGTCTCGCTGATTTTCTGGTAGATCCACGGCGCCACCTGATCCGTCGTCGCCGACCAGCCCATGGTATTCGTCACATGAGCTTCAATCTGGCGGACGCCCTCATATCCGTGCGCTAGTAGGCTTTCATGCCAACGCGGATTCAAGGTGCGGGTTCGCGTCTCAAGCACGACCTGTTCGGCCAAAGTCCGGACCTTCGGCTTGCCTTGGGTCTGATCGCCCACGTACACGGGGACTTGCGCGCCTTTGGCTCTGCGCACGGCGCGGCTGATGCCGCCCAGCGTGTCGACATAGTGGTCGACGCTAGTGACGCCGAGTTCCAGGGACTCGAGGTCCTGATAGGCGAGGTCGACGCTCGCCAGCACGCCGCCGAGCAGATCGGACTGCTTCTCGCACTTGCCGGCGCGGTTGTAAGCGAAACACTTGCGGGACTGATAGGCGTTCGCGAGTTCGTCGCCGTCCGTCCAGCATCCGGTATCGATCATATGATTGACGTTGGAGCCGTAGGCACCTTCGGCGTTCGAGAATACGCGCAAGGCGGCAACTTCGAGGTCGCAGTTGAGCGATGATTGGTGCGCCAGCGTATGCTTGCGCACGAAGTTCATATCCAGGGGCTCGTCCGCCGTCGCGGCCAGATATGCGGCTTCGGCGATCAACTTGGTCTGCATCGGCAGAAGATCGCGGAAGATGCCCGACAAGGTGGTCATGACGTCGATTCGGGGACGTCCCAACTCCGCGAGCGGGACCAGTTCCGCGCCGCACAGACGGCCATAGCTGTCGAACCGGCCGCGCGCACCCATCAGGGCCAACACTTGGGCGATTTGTGCGCCTTGGGTCTTCAGATTGTCGGTGCCCCACAGCACGAATGCGACCGTCTCCGGCAGCGCGCCCTCATCGGCGAAATGACGGTCCAGCAGCAGCTTCGCTTGCCGCGCGCCTTCCCTGATCGCAAACGCAGTCGGAATTTTCAGCGGATCGAAGCCGTGGAGATTTCGGCCCGTGGGCAGGATGGCGGCGGAGTGGATCAAATCCCCGCCGGCGGTCGGACGGATATAGCCTCCGTCCAGCGCGCGTCCGAGGGCGGTCAATTCCTCGTTGTGCGCGAGAAGATCGGCGATTGCCTTGAGTTCCCGGAAGAGCGCAAGCGATTCCGGCGCAGGTGGCAATGCACTGAGCGCGGCAGCATGTTTGACATCCCCACCTGCGACCAGGAACTCCAGGGATGCCCGAGCAGGGGTTAAGCCGCCGCGAGCTCTAACGATCGATTCAAGGGTATCGACACGGTCGTATTCGGAGGGGACTTCTCCGATGACATGCAAACCATGCGGAATAAGGGTCTGTTCGAATTCGTAGAGCTGGGATGAGATCCGCTCGACGAAGGATTGATCGTCATTGGCCGCAATTTCGCCGGCGCCCAAGTCCACGGCGCCCGCTTGGGCCTCCAGGGCTTCACGCAGCGTCCGGCGTTCGTCGTCCGTTTGGGCCGCGCCGAAACGATCGACGAGCTCTTTCAGTTCGGTGAGCCCGCGATACAGGCCCGCCTGGGTGACGGACGGGGTGAGGTAGGTGAGCAACGTCGCAGCCGAGCGCCGCTTCGCAATCGCCGCTTCCGACGGGTTGTTCGCGGCATAGAAGTAGAAATTCGGCAGCGCCCCCAGCAGACGTTCCGGCCAGCACTTGGCCGACAGCCCCACCTGCTTCCCGGGCATGAACTCCAAAGAGCCATGGGTGCCGAAGTGCAGGACCGCATGGGCGCCAAAGTCTTCGCGCAGGTAACGGTAAAACGCGCTGAAAGCATGGGTCGGAGCAAATGCCCCGTCGAAAAGGAGGCGCATCGGATCGCCTTCGATCCCGATGCTCGGTTGGAAACCGACGAAGATATTGCCGAAGCGACGGCCCGGAATGTACAGCGCGCGGCCATTCGTGAGGTGCCGCCCAGGTGCGGAGCCCCAGTGCTTTTCGATTTCCGAAAGATAGGTCTCGCGCCGGATGTGGTCGTCGACCGGGATCTGCGCGTGAATATTCGTATCGGTGGAGAGAATCTGGCTGTTGCCTTGCAGGAGCATGTCGCGCAGCGCGTCCACGGTCTCCGGGACTTCGACGCTATAGCCGTCGCGCTTCAGCGACTTCATCGTATTGAAGAGCGAGGCGAACACGCTCAGATAAGCGGCCGACCCGGCAGCGCCGGAATTCGGCGGGAAATTGAAAAGCACGATCGCGAGTTTCTTCTCCGCCGCGGCCGTGGCGCGCAGGGCGATGAGGCGCGCGACGCGGTCGGCCAACAGGTCCGCGCGCTCACCGCACGATTGCATGGCCGAGGAGTTGGTTTCGAACCGACAGGCGCGCGCACAGCCTTTGCATGCGCGCCCGGACCCTTCCGAACGGCCGCCGAAGACAATGGGGGCAATGGCGCCGTCGATCTCGGGGATCGCGACCATCATGGTCGCTTCCACCGGAGTCAGGCCGCCGATGGATTCCGCCCAGCGTTCCAATGTCTGGAACTCCACTGGTTGGGACATGACATAGGGGATATCGAGCTGCGCCAGGGTTTCTTGCGCCGCCGCGGAATCGTTGTACGCCGGCCCACCGACCAGGGAGAATCCGGTCAGCGACACCAGGGCGTCGAGGCGGGCGCTGCGTGGCCCTTGGAAGTATTTCTCGATCGCCGGGCGGGCATCGAGGCCGGAGGCAAAGATGGGGACGACCCGCAGTCCCTTGGCTTCGAGCGAGCGGATCACACCGTCGTAGTGGGCGGTGTCGTTTGCCAGCACATACGAGCGCAGCACGATCAGGCCAACGGTCGCCTGGCCCGGCAACTTCGGTACATCCGCCGCGCTGTCCGAGATCTTGGCCGGAATGGCGGGATGATAGACGCCGATTTCGGGGTACTCGATCGGCGCGTTTGGCGTGCCGACGGCGGCGCGTAAGGCGCGGCGCGGGCCATCCGGATAACGGGAGATCGCCAAACGGACCATGTTGACGATGTTCGCCTGCGACCCGGCGATGAAATACTGCATCACCAGGAAGTACGCCCGCACGTCCTGGGCCTTGCCCGGAATGAGACGAAGGATTTTCGGCAGGCGCCGCAGCATCCGCAGCTGCTTCGCGCCTTCGGCCGCGTTCATACCCTTCGCATCGGGTGGGCGGCGCAGCTTTTTGATCAGCGCCAGCACGCCGGTGGACGGCTTGTCCATGCTGAAATCGCCGATCCGCGTCAGCTTGACGATTTCAGGAGCGCTCATCATCGCAAAGAGCGCATCGCACGTCTCGCGGCGCTCGACCAGCACGTCCTTAATCGCCCGCACATGGTCTTCAAGGAAGATCATTGTGCAGAAAATGATGTCGGCGGAAGCCAGGTCGGCCTTGCAGCGTGCCAGCGCGGAGGGATTGTTCTCCCATTCGGCGGCGGCATGGATGGATAACGCGAGGCCCGGAACTTCGCGCGCGAGCTCGTCCGCCGCCCGCGCCACGATGCGCGCCAGGTGCAGATCGAGCGTAACGATCACCGTCCGCAATGACGTGTGCTCAGCGCGCATAGTGCGACTTCGCATCGTAGAGAGTTCCAATCGATATTCGGGTGATGCCGCGCCCGGCCGCGTAGAGCTCGGTATTGCGGCGGGCCTTACCGCGCACAAAGAAGGGAATCTTTTTCAGCTCGTCTTCGGCTTCGCGCAGCCAAATGACATTATCCGACTGCGCCTCGGGTTCCGGTATGGGCACTGCCGGCACCACCGGCGCTTCCGTTTCCGGCGCGGGGGCCGCGCGGCGGGAGTGGCTGCCGAGATGCGACGCGCCGGCCTCGTCGTGAAACTCGAAATCGTCGCGGAACATCGTCAGCAAGTGCTCTTCCAGACCCATCACCAGCGGATGGATCCACGTGTCGAAGATGACATTTGCGCCTTCGAACCCCATCTGCGGCGATGTGCGCGCCGGAAAGTCTTGTACGTGGACGGGCGATGAAATGACGGCGCAGGCAATACCGAGCCGCTTGGCGATATGCCGCTCCATCTGGGTGCCAAGCACCAGTTCCGGACGCAGTTCGGCGATCCGGGCTTCCACTTCCAGATAGTCTTCGGTGATCAGCGCTTCGACGCCGTATTTCTCCGCGGCGGCGCGCAGTTCACGCGCATATTCGCGGCTGTAGGAGCCGAGGCCGACAACCTCAAAGCCAAGTTCCTCCGCCGCGATCCGGGCGCCGCAAATGACATGGGAGGCATCCCCGAACAGGAAGACGCGTTTTCCCGTGAGATAGGTGGAATCGACCGACTTTGACCACCACGGCAGGCGGCAGGAGTCCTGCGCCAGCACTGGAGAGGGGTCGATTCCCGCCACCCGGCCGACTTCGGCGATGAACTCGCGCGTCGCTTGGTAGCCCAAAGGAATTGTCCGCACGCACGGCTGAGCGAAATTCTTCTCGAGCCATTTGGCGGTGGACTCCGCCGTTTCCGGGTAAAGCAGAATGTTGAAGTCCGCCGATCCGATGGCGCGCAGCTGTGCGACGCTCGCGCCCATGGGCGCCACAAGCGCCACATCGATTCCGAGAAGGCCCAGAAGGCGGGTAATCTCGGCAACGTCGTCGCGGTGTCTGAAACCGAGTGCGGTTGGGCCGAGAAGGTTGCACGTGGGCCGGCGTCCTTCGCGCGACGCTGGCTTCACGGTCCTGTCGGCCAACTGGCGTACCAGCTGATAGAAGGTCTCGCTCGCGGCCCAATTCTCGCGCTTTGAATACGACGGGAGTTCCAAATTGATGACCGGCACGGGAAGGTTCAGCGTCTGGGTGAGCCCTCCCGGATCGTCTTGAATGAGTTCGGCCGTGCACGACGCGCCAACCAGAATGGCGTTCGGACGAAAGCGGTCATGCGCTTCGCGCACGGCCGTTTTGAATAGCTCGGCTGTATCGCCGCCAAGGTCGCGCGCCTTGAAGGTGGTGTAGGTGACCGGCGGCCGGCGGTCACGCCGTTCGATCATCGTGAAGAGCAAGTCCGCGTAGGTGTCGCCTTGCGGCGCGTGCAGTACAAAATGCACGTCGGAGAGACCGGTCGCGACCCGCATCGCCCCGACGTGGGTAGGCCCTTCATAGGTCCATACCGTCAGCTTCATACGGCCACCTTGAGCAGATGGCGCCGTTCCAGCGGGCGCGCGAACAGGGCGGCGAGATCTCCGGCCTGTTCAAATCCATGGATGGGCGAGAAGACGAGCTCAATCGACCATTTGGTCGTGATCCCTTCGGCCTCGAGCGGATTTGCGATCCCGAGCCCGCAGACGACAATGTCGGGCCGCGCGGCGCGGCAACGGTCAAGCTGCTGATCGACGTCCGGCCCTTCCAGGACCGATTGGCCCGGCGCCAAAAGCTCGAGTTCGGCCGCATGGTTGCGGGCGTGAAGGGCGGGGGTCGAGATCTCACACACCGTCATACCGACTTCGCGGCTCAGGAAACGTGCGAGCGGAAGCTCAAGCTGAGAATCGGGGAAGAAAAAGATGCTCTTTCCCTTAAGAACGGCAAGGCTGCGCGCGAGGGACCGCTGCGCGCGTTCGCGCGCCGGGGCGATCACCTTCTCGAAGTGCGCGGGGGCAACGGCGTAGTGACGCGCGGCGGCGGCGAACCAGGCCGCGGTGCCTTCCGCGCCGAAGGGGAAAGGCGCGGAAAGAAGCGTGGCGCCGGCCTCGCGTAAGAGCCGCGACGTGTCCGCCAGAAACGGCTGGGCTAGCAGCACGACGCTATTGGAGCCGACCGCCGGCAGCGCGTCCGCGGATCGCGCAGGCAAAAATCCAACGGGCCCGATCCCGAGTTCCGCGAACAGGCGGCGAAACTGATCTTCAACAATATCCGGGAGGGAGCCTGCGATGATCAAGTTCGCCGCATCGCCCGGCTGCGCGCGCGGCATCAGCGGCACGAGGGACGCCAGGCAGGCGTCTTCGCCTTCGGTAAAGGTGGTTTCTATCCCGCTGCCGGAATAACTGAGGACGCGGACCCGCGGCAGGTGCTTCGCCGAAAGACGGCGCGCCGCCAGCGAGAGATCCAGTTTGATCACTTCCGACGGACACGATCCGACAAGGAATAGTGTCTTGATCTCAGGACGGCGGGTGAGAAGTTTATCGACGATGGAATCGAGTTCGACGTTCGCATCCGCAAGTCCTGCAAGATCGCGATCTTCCATGATCGCGGTTCCGAAGCGCGGTTCGGAGAACACCATAACGCCGGCCGCCGAC
This sequence comes from Rhodospirillaceae bacterium, assembly GCA_041905525.1. Lineage (GTDB taxonomy): Bacteria > Pseudomonadota > Alphaproteobacteria > Rhodospirillales > Rhodospirillaceae > SHVO01. The sequence goes on along the minus strand of JAYRKY010000020.1, from coordinate 55,374 downwards.
TGCAGCAGATGTGCGCACGTCCGCGAGCCGACCACCAGGAAGAACGCATCCTGCATCTTGCGGTGGAGCCACAGAATGCCGGTGAGGCCGCAGAAAACCTCGCGCTGGCCGCGCGCCGCGGGGCGGGGAGACTCTTCCGAGGTGCATCCCTGCGGGGGCCGCGTTGCGAGAGCGGAGTGCATGACTGCTACTCGGCGGCGTTCGTGACTGGAGTCGTGCTTTCCAGACGGGCCAGACGGAACTTCAGGATGAACTGCGTCGCATTGACGACGTAGCTCGTGTACGCCGCGACCGCGATCATCATGCGGTCGTACGGTGTGCCCCAGTCGGTGAGAACGCCGATCAGGTAGGCGGTGTGCAGAGCAATGACGAGCATGCTCACAACGTCTTCCCAGAAGAACGCCGGCGCGAAGAGATACTTGCCGAACACCTTCTTCTCCCAGATCGAGCCGGTGACCATAATCAAGTAAAGGATCATGGTCTTGGCGATCACGGAGGCGGAGGCGACTTCATAACCGATGCCGCTCGACAGGTAGCGAAGCACCAGCCAGGCGCTGACCATGAAGACCAGCAGTTGGAGCGGCGCAAGAATGCCTTGGACCAGCGTCCATTTGGTTGAATCGCGGCGCGTGCGTTCTTCGGCGGTGTAAAGCTGGCGGGACTTGCTCGCGTGGCCGTGCGGTGTTCTGTGGCGCACCGGCGGCGCCCAGGGCGAGGGCGCGAAGCGGTCGATGAAGTAGTCGAAGGCCGAGCCGACCGCGGAAAAAAGTGAGTCCGATCCGCTGGGCGACGCGAGCCGCGTTTGGCCGTGCCGGACTGGGAAGAAGTCGATCCACGAGGCACTCGGTGCCTTGTCGGCCCTCGGCATATCTCTGTCGGACCTCTGGTAACCCATGGCGACCCCCATCCCTGAAAACGCCCGAAAAGTAGAGACCTGCCCTACCTTTATGTCAAGTTTAAATGACGTAAAAACAAATTGACATTAACCGTCAATTGGGGTCAGTGTAAAGTTGCCTTTACAGTGGTGGGTAATGCGCCTATGCTGGGATTGATCTCTGGGGAAGGAAGGGGTCCGACCAACGGGCTTCCGAGCAATCCGAAGTTTATAAACCAGGGCGAAAAAGCGCGTTCACAGAGGCCGCCAGGCTAGTTGGCCTGGGGGAACTGGCTGAGGGGCTGGGGAGAGCGCGTCGCAATGGTCACAAGCAATGACGGATATATTGGCGGCTTCAGTCCGGCCGAGGAGGCCTACTCTCCCGGCGGTTTCCCTCAAGATATTGAAAAATCATCAAAAAATGGCCCGAGCAGCCGCCGGAAGGCCGGCGCGGGGCTCCTCCTCAACATTATTGAGCGGCAGGTCCTGCCGAAGCTGGCAATGCGCCACCCGGCCCAGCGCAAGGCACTTTGCGACGCAACGACCATTGGCGCGCTCGGTGAGAGCGAAGATCTCGCGGAGATGCTGCTGACGGGAAGCTCGACCGAGGTCGGCGACGTCATCCGTCCGTTTCTCGCCAACGGCGTGTCGCCGGAAAAAGTATTCCTTCAACTGCTCGCGCCGCTCGCTCAAACGGTTGGCCGGTACTGGGAAGAAGATCGGTGGACCTTCTTCGATGTGACGATGGCCCTGAACGCGCTCCATCGCGTATTGCGCGACTTGGATTCCAGCGACTGGAGTGTCAACTCCGGCCGCGGTGCGGCGGCAAAGTCGGTTTATCTCGCCTCCGCGCCCGGCGAGCAGCATGTGTTTGGATTGCGAATGGTGGAGAGCTTGTTCGCTCATGCCGGTTGGCAGGTGACCTGCGACTGCGCCGCCACGGAGTCGGACATCGTCCGCGCCGTCGGGCAATCACATTTCGATCTTGTTGGTTTCTCCATCGGACGCGTGGATTTTCTTGACCCGCTGCGCCGAGCCATCGATAAAACTCGGCGCGCGTCGCGGAACAGGAAACTTCCGGTCCTGCTCGGTGGCAACGTCTTCCAGCGCTTTCCCGGGTTCGCCCGTGAATTCAAGAACACCGTCATCGCAAACGACGGGCTGGACGCCGTCTCAAAAGCGCTATCCCGCGTTGACGGTGATGTGGGGGAAGCTGTCTCACCGTAGCCTGAGTTCAGTTCTTCAGTATCGTGATGCCACAAAGTGTAGCGAGCGCCAGTTTTAAACGGCCTCAAACGACCATCGGTGACCTCGACGCCGATACCGCTGCGCGGGTCATGGCCGCGTCCAGCGATGTGGCGATGGTCGTCGACCGCGACGGTGTCATCCGCGACGTGGCCGTCTCCAGTCCCAATCTGTCCGCCGAGCAGTTCAGTTCAATCGTCGAGCGGCGATGGGTCGACACGGTCGCCTTGGAAAGCCGCCGCAAGGTTGAGGAACTTCTGCGCATGGCGCAGGACGGCGTGGCCATCCAGTGGCGCGAAATAAATCATGAGTTTGCGGGCGGCGGGGTGCCTCTCAAGTGCATCGCCGTTGATGCAAAAGGCGGTCGCACGATCGTCCTCGGGCGCGATCTCGGCCCGGTCGCGGTCCTTCAGCAACGCTTGCTCCACGCCCAGCAGACACTTGAACGCGACTACATCAAACTGAGGCAGGCGGAGTCGCGCTATCGCGTGCTGTTTCAGATCACAACCGAAGCCGTCATTATCGTGGACCAGATCACGAAGCGGGTCGTCGAGGTGAACGCCACCGCCGCGCAGATGATCGATGCCACCGCGCCGTCGTTGGCCAACCAGCCTTTCACCCGCCTGTTCCATGAAACGTCGCGCGAGCAGGCACAGCTTCTACTGAGCGATACCGCAGCGTCACCATCGGCGGCGCCGGTCAAACTTCGCCTTGCCGATGGCCGCACTGAACTTTTGGCGACTGTCTCGTTCTTCCGTCACGAGGACGCGACTCATGCGCTGGTCCGGCTGCAGCCCGCGCAGAAGGGCGAGGCGCCTCAAAACGAAGATCCCAAGCGCAAGCTGCTGCGTGTTCTCAACAAGATTCCGGACGCCTTCGTTGTCACCGACGAATCCCTCACGATCATCGACAGCAATCTTGCGTTCCTTGAAATGACGCAGCTGGCGACCAATGAGGCCGCGCATGGTGAGCCGCTCAGCAGGTTCATCGGCCGTCCCGGAATCGATATGGCCGTGCTTTCGTCCAACCTCCGCGATCACGGCTGGGTGCGTAATTTCGCCACGGTGCTGCGCACGCTCTACGGCTCCGAAGAGGACGTCGAGATCTCCGCGGTCTCGGTGAAGGAGGGATTGGAGTCTTACGTCGGCCTGATCATTCGCCTTCAACGCCGCGAGGCGCTTACGCCGTCGGAACGCTTCCAGGAACTCCCGCGCACGGCGGAGCAACTGACGCAACTCGTCGGCCGCGCGTCCTTGAAGGAGATCGTCGGCGAGACGACCGATGTGATCGAGAAAATGTGTATCGAGGCGGCGCTCAACCTCACAGGCAACAACCGCGCCTCGGCAGCCGAGATGCTCGGTCTCAGCCGGCAGGGGCTTTACTCGAAGCTCAACCGCTATGGGCTGGCGAATTTTGAGCCGGACACTGACGAGCGGACCTAGCTAAAACCCTGCTGTAACTGGACTTTTGAATTGACACTAAAATGTGTCTATTCAAATATACAGTATGGCACAATTGGCTTCTTCTCCTGCGTCTCTCGGCATGCCCTCGGCGCGGACGATCATCGAGCTCTTGAAGCCGGTGACATGGTTCCCACCGATGTGGGCGTTCCTGTGCGGAGCGATCTCATCTGGCGCCGCTCTCGGCGATAACATCGCTCTCGTCGTTGCCGGACTCGTTCTCGCCGGTCCGCTGCTGTGCGGGACCAGCCAGGCGGTGAACGATTGGTTCGATCGTCACGTTGACGCCATCAACGAGCCCGGACGGCCAATTCCCTCCGGGCGAATTCCAGGACGCTGGGGTTTCTATATCTCATTCATCTGGACCGGACTTTCGCTGGCCTTCGCGTCCTTTCTCGGGGTGTGGGTGCTGGCGGCCTCGGCGCTCGGCCTTCTGCTGTCCTGGTTCTACAGCGCGCCGCCGCTCCGTTTGAAACAAAGCGGATGGAGCGGCCCTGCAGTCGTGGGCCTCGCGTACGAGGGACTCAGCTGGTTCACCGGCGCGGCTCTTATGGCGGGCGGACTCCCCGCGCCGGAAACGATTGTGCTCGCGTTTATCTACAGCGTCGGCGCGCACGGCATCATGACGCTCAACGACTTCAAGGCGATCGAAGGCGACAAACGTTGCGGCGTGAACTCGCTGCCCGTTCTTTTGGGCGTGCGGAACGCGGCGCTGACTGCGTGCGGCACGATGATCGTGCCCCAACTCCTCGTCATTTATCTTCTCGTCGACTGGCAACGCCCCTATCACGCGCTCGGTGTTGCCGCGGTCCTCGTGGCGCAAGCGCTGCTGATGGTGAAGCTGCTTGGAGATCCGCGGCGCCTCGCGCCTTGGTACAACGCAACCGGCACAACCCTGTATGTCTCCGGGATGATGATATCGGCGTTTGCCGTGCGTACTTTGGGAGTGGCGTAGATGACGGACGCGCGGCGCGAGATGATCAGGATCGTGCGCCTCGGCTTCGTTCAGAGCGCGATCGGCTCGATCGTCGTGCTCGTCACCTCAGTCCTGAATCGTGTGATGGTGGTCGAGATGGCGGTCGCGGCCAGTGTGCCTGCGGCGCTCGTCGCGCTTCATTACGTCGTCCAAGTCACCCGTCCGCAGTGGGGTCATTCGTCCGACCGCGGGGGCCGCAGAACGCCGTGGATCGTCGGCGGCATGGGGGTCCTCGTCCTCGGCGCCTTGCTCGCGACCAACTCGGCAATCGTCTCGTCGGAATCGCCAACGCTTGGCATCGTGCTCGGCATCATTGCCTACATCCTTATCGGCGGCGGGGTTGCCGCTTGCGGCACATCTTTGCTCGCCTTGCTCGCTTCGTCGGTCTCGCCCGGCCGCAAGCCTGCGGCGGCCGCGACTACGTGGATCATGATGATCCTCGGCATCGTCATGACGGCGGGCATCACCGGCTCGCTGCTCGACCCATTCTCTACGCAACGGCTTGCGCTCGTCGTGGCGGGTGTCGCGTGCACCGCGTTGACCATCACGCTGCTCGCCACCTGGGGGGTCGAGAAGGGTGCGAGTCAGCCTCAGCGGAGCGAACCCGCCGCGGACTTCCGCCGGGAACTCCATGATATGTGGAGCGACCCGCTCGTGCGCCGGTTCACGATTTTTGTCTTTGTCTCGATGCTGGCCTACAGCACGCAAGATATGGTCATGGAGCCGTTCGCAGGGCTCGTCTTCGGCTTTACCATCGGCGAGTCCACAAAATTGGCCGGGGTCCAACATGGCGGCGTTCTTCTCGGGATGCTGGTCGCGGGCGGCGCGGCACGATTAAAGAACGACGCGTTCTCCTGGATGCGGATGAACGTCATCCTCGGCTGTGTCGCCTCTGCACTCTCGCTTGGCGGACTGGCGGCGGCAGGCGCCGGAATTCTCAAGCTTCCTTTGCAACCGCTTGTCGGCGCGCTCGGCTTTTCGAACGGGATCTTTGCCGTTTGCGCGATCGGCCTGATGATGTCCTTCGCCGGTGAAGGAAAAGGCGGCCGCGAGGGAATTCGCATCGGTCTGTGGGGGGCGGCGCAGGCGATTGCCTTTGCCCTCGGTGGGTTCCTCGGCGCGGCCGGTCTTGATGCGCTCCGCAGCGCCAACCTCGGTAACGCCACGGCGTTTGCGAGCGTATTCATCGCCGAAGCGGCGCTTTTCCTCGTCGCCGCCGCGGTCGCGTCCTCGCTGGGGCAGGACTCGCGCGCCGCGATCCCGCATCACGCCTCCGCCGCCGACGCGAGCGCGGCATGACCGCCAAACCAACGTTCGCACAGTTCTCGGAAAAGGACGCGCACTATGTCCAATGACATCGTTGATGTGGTTGTCGTGGGAGGTGGGCCCGCTGGAGCGACCGCGGCCACCGAAGCGGCGCACAGTGGCTGGCGTACGGTCCTTCTGGATCGTGCCGGCCGCGTGAAACCCTGCGGTGGCGCCGTGCCGCCGCGTCTGATCGAAGACTTTCAAATTCCCGACCACCTTATCGTCGCGCGCGCCACCGAGGCGCTTGTGATTTCTCCATCCGGGCGCCAGGTCTCGATGCCTATCGACGGCGGATACGTCGGCATGGTCGACCGGCAAGACTTCGACGAATGGCTGCGTGAACGCGCGCGCAAGGCGGGCGCGGAGCGGGTGAAGGGACTCTTCGAGAGCATCGAGTACGAGGCCGACGGAACCGTCCGGGTGCTCTATAGGGCCGAAGGCGCCAGCGGCGGTGAATTGCAATGCATTCGTGCCCGCAGCGTCGTCGGCGCAGACGGCGCGAACTCAGCCGTCGCGCGGGCCGCGTTCTCGCGCAAGGATCGCCCGAAGAATGTCTATGCCTATCACGAAGTCATTCGGACGCCCTCCGGCCCTGAGACCGGCGCCCGGTGCGACATCTACTACGAAGGAAAACTGTCCCCGGACTTTTATGCTTGGGTCTTTCCGCATGGCGGAACGGCCAGTGTCGGCGTGGGAAGCGCCCGCAAAGGCTTCAGCCTGCGCGGCGCGGTGAAAGAACTGCGCGAGCGCGCCGGGCTCGCCGGGCATGAAACCATTCGTTTCGAAGGCGCGCCGATCCCTTTGAAGCCCAGACGGAAGTGGGATGACGGGCGGAATATCGTGCTTGCGGGTGATGCCGCCGGCGTGGTCGCGCCGGCCTCCGGGGAGGGCATCTACTATGCGATGTTCACCGGCCGCCTTGCCGCCGATGCCGTCAACGAATTCCTTGTGACCGGAAAAACGACGGCGCTGGCGAGCGCCCGCGCGCGGTTTCTGCGTGCGCATGGCTTGGTGTTCAAGGTTCTCGCGATCATGCAGTACTTTTGGTACGGCAGCGATCGCATGCGCGAGCGCTTCGTGACCATGTGCGCGGACCCCGACGTGCAGCGCCTGACGTGGGAAGCGTACATGCGTAAGGAACTTGTCCGCCGCGGCTTCATTGCGCATGTCCGCATCTTCTTCCAGGATCTCGGTCACATCCTGGGTTTCGCGCGGGTATGACCAAACCGAAGGTCGCAGTTAAAGCCGTCGCGATCGCGGCGGCTGCGGCTATTGTTACGGCCGGCCTTGGCGCGACGTTGACCGACACCGGTCCTTGGTATCAACAGCTTCGGCAGCCGCCGTGGCGTCCGCCCGACGCCGCCTTCGGTCCCATCTGGACCGTCGTATTCGGCTTGGCCGCGGCCTCGGCTGCGATCGCGTGGCAACGCGACGAAACGCTGCAAGGACGGCAGTGGATCGTCAGCCTCTTCGCCATCAACGGCTTCCTGAATGTTCTGTGGAGCTTGGTTTTCTTCGAGCTCCGGAGGCCCGATTTTGCCCTGGTCGAGGTCGGCGCCCTGTGGATTTCGATCCTTGCTCTGATCGTCTTCTTGAAGCGCCGCGCGCCGCTCGCCAGTCTCCTGCTTATTCCCTACCTGGGATGGGTCGGAATCGCGGCCTTCCTCAATTTCGAGGTCGTGCGGCTCAACGGTCCGTTCGGATGAGTACGCTGGAAAGTTGGTTCGCGAGCGGAGCTATTGCGCTTGCGGCGTGCGCCGTATTGGCGATCGAGTTTCTTGCGCTGGTGGTGGTTTTCAAGCGCCCCGCATCGGCCAGCTTCTTCGCGGCCTTGCCGGGTGTGTTTTTGTTGCTGGCGGTTTGGGCCGCGCTGTCCGACCGGCCGTGGACCTGGACAGCGTTCTTCTTGGCGCTGTCGTTTCCGTCCCACCTTTTGGATCTGTGGCGCCGGCGGCCCTGAGGCCGCCGGCTCACGATTGGTTGGCTTACTTCGAGGCGTCTTTCAGATAAGCGATCAGATCGGCGCGTTCCTGCGCCTTCGGAATACCGACGAACGCCATCTTGGTGCCCTTGACCATGGTCTGCGGGCTCTTCAGGTATTCGTAGATGACCTGTTCGTTCCAGGTGATGCCGGACGACTTATTCGCGGCGGAATAAGCGAACTTCGGAACCGTACCTGCAGGACGGCCGATGATGCCGTGCAGCGAAGGGCCGATTTTATTGACGCCTTCGTCGAGCGAGTGGCACGCCGTGCAACGCACGAAGACCTTCTTGCCGGCTTCAGGGTCTCCCTGAACCGGCTTGCCGGCGTCGGTCACGCCGATATCAACCATGGCCGCGAACGCGGGCGCGTAAGACGCCGCAGCAAGCGTGCACGCCAAGCCGAACATCAAAGAAAAACGCTTCACTCAATCCTCCTTAGTCACAGTTTGCATTGATGGTTAGGAATCTAAGCCTGGGGAACTTGTGTTGCCGCGTTCGCGGCGATGGAGTTCCTCCAACACATGGTCAAGTAGGGCGAGCCCGTGCGTCATGGCATCGAGCGTGCACTCACCTCGTTCCCAGAGTGTCTCAAGCGCGGCTGGCACCGCCGCCAGAATTCTGTAGTAAACCCCCTCGCGCCCTTGCTCGCTTTCCGAAAGAAGCTGCAGCGACGCCAGAATATCCTCCTCGCTCGTGCGAAGGAACCAGGCGGCGAGAGTTTGCGGATCTTCTGTCCACCGCAGCGAGGCCGGGCAGAGTAGCTGCGTATGGGCATGCGCATCGGCGCTATGGGTCAGCAGGAGCCGGGGAATGATCTCCCCTTCGATGACCTGGATCAGCGCCAGACGCCGCGCGCCCGTAAAGCCGCTGCCGGCGCTTTTTTTCATGGGACCGCGCGCCTTGTCCGTCTCGGCGGCATCGGAGACCGTGAAAGCTTGATAGGTGGCCTTCGTGCCGGAATAGTTCGGCGCTTTCACCATCGTTCCTCCCCCCGGGGACTTGCCCCTCCCACGGACTTTGTAAGCCGATGGGTTCGCGACGGACGCTGGGACCCGACCCCGCGTTCCATGACGCTAGGTCGGCGGCTGTAACGGGGCAACTCAATTCGCCTGGAGCTTGTGAGGGTTAAGAGGGGAAAACCCCGCCCGCGCCCGGTCCAGGCAAGCGTCCCGACCTAAGTGCACTGCCGCAAGGAAGAAGGTGGCGGCGTCAGTGAAAAGAGGCACCGGCGCCTAAGGCGGCGCCGGCATCGTCGTACAGGGTGACGCCGAGGGCGGTCAGCCCGGCGCGCGCGCGCGCGTCGTCGGGTGGATTGACGACCACGCACTCCACCGGAAAAGTCGCACTGAGACTCTTAATCCGCGCCGCGATTTCTCCAGTGATATCAGTCGTTAAGGTGTAGTCGAGCACAATGACGGTGGCCATTTCCGCCGGTCCCGCGACTGCGTCTGTGATCGCGGAATCGACGCCGTTGGGGTCCGAGATGAGGTCGACAACGTAAGGGATTGCGGACTGTTTTATATCGCGGACCAGCTGATTAGACTGGTCCAGGTCCCGGGTGGCGAGGATGAGTCTGACCTTCGCACCTGCGGAATTTACAATAGCCATCACTCGTTCATCGGCGAAAAAACCGGTAACTGCACGCTCCGCACCCTTCCAAAAAACGGCGTGATTAGGACAGTAATCCTGTCCTTATAGAGGGCCGGACACCTCCTTTAGCCGTCCTTTCGCACGGACGCACAAGTCAGGATTACCCGAGTCGCATCAGGGAAAACCCTGAGGCCTCAGTTGTCGCTAAGCCAGCCTTGTTGGACCGCGAAGCGCACGACATCGACGCGGTTCTGGAAGCCCAGTTTTTCCATGGCCCGGGCTTTGTGGGTCTCGACCGTCTTGATGGCAATTCCCAGGGTGGTCGCCATCGCTTTATTGCTGTGGCCGGACGCGGTGAGCCGCAGAACATCGATCTCACGTTCGCTCAAGTCGGCGGCAATCGTGCCTGTCGCGACGCCGGCGGCTGGCGCGCTGGCAAGGGCTTTCCCTGCGATCGCGGGATCGAGGTAGAGACCGCCGCCGGCGACAGCGCCGATGGCGCGTAGAAGTTCGGCGCTCGCGGAACGCTTCAACAGGTACCCGCGCACACCCAGTTCCAGCAGACGGCGGACATAACTTCTGTCCTCATGCACCGTCAGCACCACGATTTTACACTGCGGGACGGCGCTCCGAAGCAGTTCGGCCATTTTCATCCCGTTCAGGCCGGGCAGCGAGATGTCCAGAACCAGGACATCGGGGCTTAAGTCCGTCGCCATCCGCAGCGCCACGCGCCCATCGGCGGCCTCACCGACGACCTCAAGTGTGGGATCGTTATTGATAAGCGAGCGAATGCCCGCGAGGACGACCGGATGGTCGTCCGCGAGGAAAACGCGCAGCTTCTTGGCGGCATCCTGCTTCAAAGCGGCACGCTGACGAGAAGGGTCGTACCGGCGTTCGGCGCGGTTTCGACGTCCAGACTGCCGCCGAGAAGCGCCACGCGTTCCTTCATACCCTTCAATCCCAATGCCAGGACCGGCACATTGTCGTCGGCCCAAATGAAGCCATCTCCGTCGTCTTCCACGATCAGCACGACCTCTTTCGGTGTGGATCTCAATATTATTCCCACCCGCGTCGCGTCTGCGTGTTTTGCGACGTTTCGCAGTGCTTCCTGCAGCACCCGATAAAGGGTTGTCTCGATCGCCGGAGAAATCTTTCTTGTGCCCAGCGAAAGGTGCAGATCGAAGACGAGGCCCTTTCTCGCTTGCCACTCCTCGGCGAGCCTGCGCGTCGCGTGCTCAAGATCGAGACCGTCGAGCGAGGCGGGCCGAATCTGCCAGCACAGATCCGAAACGTCGCTCTGACCCTCGGCCGCCAATTTCCGGAGCCGTTCCAGTTTACCAGTTATATGGGGGGGGAGGGGCTCTACCGCAAGGATGCCCGCCACCTCAATATCAATCGCGGTGAGAACCTGCCCGACCTTGTCGTGAAGTTCCCGGGCGATGGCGTCCTTGTCGGCGGCGGCCCGTGCGATCTCGTCGCGCATCATCCGCTCGGCTCTCGCCAGCTGTGAGCGCAATTCGTTCAAGTCGTGCGGCGAGGGCTCGGAGTAGTCCGAGGTGACAAGCACAGGTTTGTGATCAGAGCGGGACATGAATGAGAATCGTCGTTCCTTTGCCGGGCGCAGTTTCCACTTCCAGCACCCCGTGGACAAGAGCCAGTCTTTCGCGAATGCCGACGAGTCCGAAGCGCGGTGTTTCCCCGTTCTGCCCCGGGTCCAGCGTGAAGCCGGCGCCGTCGTCTTCGATGATTAGGCGGACCTCCTTCGGCGTCGATTCCAGAATGATTCCAACCCGTGTTGCCCGGGCGTGCTTGATCACGTTCCGCACGCACTCCTGCAGAGCTCTATAAAGGGTTGTCTCGACCGCGGTATCTAACCGTTTGTCATGCATCTCAAGATGAACATCGAAGCGCAGATGGGACCGTTCCATCCATTCTTCGATGTACTGTTGAATCGCCTTCTGGAGGCCGAGGTCGTCCAGCGCCGTCGGACGGATCTCCCACGCCAAACGATTCATCTCCTGACCGACGTCGTCCGTCAGGGATTTCAATTTTTCGATCCGCTCCTTCACAGGGGATCCGGCGCCTGTCTCACGCCCAATGCCTTCCAAGTCAATCCGCATGACGGTTAGATATTGCCCCAGGCTGTCGTGCAGTTCCCGCGCGATGCGCTGGCGTTCCGCCTCCTGCTCCAGCACCGTTCGCCGCAGCACCTCGGACAGTTCCTTCTCGACCACGGCGCGCCGATCGGTCTCCAGTTTCAATTCGCGCGCTAAGCTCTCCCATTGGGAGATTTTGAGGTCGAGCTCCCGCAGCAGGGACTGCTGCTGGATTTGCGCACGCTCCCGCTGCCGGGCCAGTTGGTCGGTGTGCTCCAGCACGACCTCGAGCAGTACGACGCGCAAGGCTTTTGCCGTGCGAATATCCGTGGCTGTCCACGGCTCCGAGTGCAGGCGCACGATTTGCTTCCAGGCCGCGAAACTCTGCCGCGGCGAGATGCGCTCGGACGTCCCGACGTCGACGGGTTTGTTGGGATCGCCGGCCCACGTCACGGTCTGCACGATCTCGGGACGGAACCAGATCACATAGTCACGCGGTGAACGGGAGATGGACAGCGCCAGCATCCCCGCCGCATCGGAGGCGAAGCGTTCCGAATCTGGGAAGTGGGCGCTCAGGCAATCCGTTTCAAAAATTCCTTCGTGGGAGTTGTCGTTCAACCATTCCACCAGGCGCGCGACGTCATCCCGTGCCGGGACCCTTCCCGCGCCACTGAAGGTGCCGTCGATCCAAAGGGCGATTCCCTCGGCTTGCACATACTCAAGCAGGCGCGGCTGGAACCGCCGCAGTCCGGCCGCGATGTCGCTCTCGGAGGCGAGCGTGCTCAGCATGCTTTCGCTGATGCTCTTCTGCCGCAGGCGGATGTCCAGGTCGTGGGCCTCGAGTTTCGTCTCGAGCTGAAATGACGCCATCTGGGCGAATAACTCGAGCGCCACGCGCTTCCGGGATCCAAGATATTTTGGCTGCAGGTGATGGCAGGCGATAAGGCCCCAAAGCTGTCCCTTCATGATCAACGACAAGGACATGGAGGCCTTCACGCCCATGTTCCGAAGGTATTCCAGGTGTATGGGCGAAACGCTGCGCAACGAGCAGCTGCTCAGGTCCAACGGACCGCGACTCCACAGATCCTGTTTCGTTTGAAGGGGCAACGGCGTGTAGCTCGCGTCCGGGATGACGCGGATCCAGTTGTTGAGATAAAGGGCGCGGGCCTGCTTCGGAATGTCGGAGGCGGGGAAATGGAGCCCGAGGTAGGACGCCGCCTCGGCACATTTCGCCTCCGCTTCCACTGCGCCTGTTCCATCGTTCAAGAAGCGATAGAGCATCACGCGATCGAACCCCGACGCGGCGGAGACCGCGTCCACGATCGCACCGTAGGTCTCCGGGATCGTTTTGGCGTTGTGAACGCGCTGAATCATCTCTTGCACCAGCCCGAGCGAGTCGTGTGGCTCCGGCTCAAGCTGTTTCTCGAGTTCCAGAAGAATGAGGCCTTCGGCGCCGTGGACAGTGCCTTCAACGGTTTCCCCATTGAATTCGAAGGACAGAAGATGGTGCGGCTTGCGGATCCCGGCCTCGCGCGCCGCGTATGTGAGAAAGGACTCGCGATCGCCCGGGCGTAACGCGCGTCCGACCGGCGTTTCCTGGAATACCGCGCCCAGGAGTTCATCCGGTTCCGCGCCCACCACGGCCCGTGTGTCGCCGGCGGCCTGGACGATGCGCAGAGACGGAGTCTCGATAACGAGCAGTAGGCCGTGCGGCTGAATGGAGCCGGGCAGATGTATCGCTTCCCGGTCGCAGCTCGTGAGATCGGCTTTCCCGAAAGGAACGGGTGAGACGCGAGAAGTGCCGTCAGCCGTCACGCGCGTCCCCCTATTTTACCTACCCAGAATCGTAGTGGGGCCGAACTTACACCGAAAGGCGGAAAAGTCGGAACATGCGTCCAGGCGGCCCGTTCCCCTGGGTACAGCTTTCACCATCAGGAAGAGCGAAAATGCAGTACTATTCCGCAAAAGACTATGTTTTCTGGATACTTGCGGCGGTCATGACCCTGGGGCCGCTCGCCATGGCTCCGGCCTACGGCTAGGGCCGTTCGCCGTCCGGCGCTTCCTTAGGCGACGCTCAATGACGGCTGGGAGATCTGCCAGTAACGTTCCTGGTTAAGGGGGAACGTGCGCTTGCGCGCGGCGATCAGCGCGTTATGCAACGCATACAGGTTGAACGGCTTCACCAGGAAGGCGTTGACGTCGAGGTCTCTGGCGGTCGAGGCGATGGCCTTGGACGCCACGCCAGACATGAGGACCACGCACATGTCGGGTCGGAAGTTGCGCGGGACGCGAACGCTTCTGATTCGGTGCAAAAGTTCCAGGCCGGTGCCATCTGGCATGCTGACGTCGGCGATGATGCAATCGAAACGCCGCCCGGCATTGACGATCTGCGAGTAGGCTTCGTTGCCCGAGGAACACGCGGTGACGTGCGTTGCGCCAAGACGGTGCAACATCATCTGCACGCTTGCGATGGCCGAAGGATCATCGTCGACGAGAAGAATATTGAGCGAGTCGAGCATGGGGCATTCCGCACAGTCACTGTGCTCCATGGGTAAACCGAGTTCGTCGACGAATTGTTAAGTTATGGTTTTGAATAAAAACCGCCGCGCTGGGCGACCGATCGACCCGGTTGATTTGTTTCGGATTGCTTTCACTTCTGCGCACTCCGAGGGCTCCTGGCATTGGGAACTTGATCTAGATCAAGGTCTCACAGCGTTGTGAGCCCGGCGCGCGGGTGAGTTAGCCAACTGGATAATTCCAATAGCCGCCGCCAAGTGCTGATTAGCATCCATCACCGAATGGATGTGCCGACCAAGGCAGGCAGCTGCCGCGCGCCGCATACTCCAGAAAATCTTCGCACCTGGAGTCGTTCTTGCTCAATTTCCCCTTTTTGTCTGGATCCACCGCAGCCGCCACCTTAAAGGCGCTCCATCGCGCCCAGGCCATCATTGAGTTTGAGACCGACGGAACCATCATCACCGCGAATGAAAACTTTCTGCGGGTGATGGGCTATCGGTTGGCGGAGATTAAGGGCCAGCATCATCGCATTTTCGCCGAGCCATCATACGCGAACTCACCGGACTACAGGGCCTTTTGGGATCGGCTCGCGCGCGGAGAATTTCAATCCGGCGAAATCAAACGCATTGGTAAAGGCGGCAAGGAAGTCTGGCTGGAGGCGTCCTATTGCCCCGTCATCGGCGCGAACGGCCGTCCCATCAGGATCGTGAAGAGCGCCGCGGATGTATCGGAAAGAAAATTGCAGTTCGCCGATCTCTCCGGCCAGGTGAACGCGATGATGAGGTCTCAGGCGGTCATCCAGTTCAACTTGGATGGCACGGTCATCACCGCAAACCAGAATTTCCTCGACGCGCTCGGCTATCGCCTTGGGGAAATTCAAGGCAAGCATCACAGCCTCTTCGTCGCGCCGGAGGAAAGGGATTCTGCGGGATATCGCGCTTTGTGGACCGGTCTTAACAAGGGCGAATTCCAGGCCGGTCAATTCAAACGGATCGGCAAGGATGGGCGCCAGGTGTGGATCGAAGCGTCGTACAATCCGATCTTCGATTTGAACGGAAAGCCTTTCAAAGTCGTCAAATTCGCAACCGATCTGTCGCGCCGAAAGAGTGCGAACGCAGCCCTCGCCAAGGAGTTCGAGGCGACGGTGAAGGTGCTGGTGGATCTCGTCAGCCAGTCCGCCAATCAGCTGCAAAGCACGGCGCAGACGTTGGCCGAGGGCGCAAAAGCAACCAGTTCCCGGTCGGCGTCGGGCGCTCAGGCGACCGAGGAGGTGTATGCGTCCATCGGCGAAATTTCCCGGCAACTGGCCGCCGCGACTGCAGTCGTGGCCGAAGGGGTGACCACGGTCGACAACTCGCAGACGCTCATCAACTCATTGGCCACGGACACGGCGAAGATCGGGGCGGTCTCCGGCCTTATCGCCGACATCGCCGAGCAAACCAATTTGTTGGCATTGAACGCTACCATCGAGGCGGCGCGCGCCGGCGAAGCTGGCAAAGGCTTTGCCGTTGTGGCGTCGGAGGTCAAAAATCTTGCAGGTCAAACCGCGAAGGCGACCGGTGAAATCTCCAAACAAATCGAGGAGATTCAATCCTCGACGCACTCGACCGTCGCGTCGATGAAGCAGATCGGATCGATAATCACGACGGTCAGCCAAACAAGCCAGTCCATCTCGGACGCGGTCGACGCCCAAGCGGCGTCGACCCGCGAATTATCCGAGAACATTCGCGGGATTCAGGACTCTGCCCAAACGGCGGGCCATTATGCGGCTGAAGTTCTGGAGTCCGCGAAGTCGCTGGCGCAACGCTCCGGTGAGCTGCAGCGGGAGGTCGCAAAATTCCTTCACGGCGTCCGGGCGATGTAGGCTGCCTGCTGCGGTGATCCGCGCCTGCGGCCCGTGCGTACACGGGTGAGGGTTCCGCAGGAGGGAAGCGATGCCGGAACTCACCTCATGCCGCTCGGCTGACAGCGAATTGTCAGAAAGGGGGCGTACATTGCATCTCCAACACATTGGAGATGTATCGAAGTATGTCATCGGATCGAGCGCATACATTTTCGAATCGTTATCGTTTGCTCACGGCAGGCGTGTTGGCCGCGGTAACTGTTTTGGCGTGCATACCACATAGCGTGCACGCCGCTGACTGCGCGCCGCTGCACGGCGAGAAGATTTACTTTCCTGACCCCAATTCGACCTATGTCAATTTTATGCGCGCGGCGTCGGCGCTGAAGAGTGCGCCGGCGGCTGCAGACGGGCGCGCGGACCGGGCTGCACTCGCGGTGTCCGCGGATAACTTTCGCCGTTTCAGCCGCGAGATTGATGTTTCTTCCCAAGGTGGGTTGCTTTCCGCACTCGACAATCTTGACAGAGTCTTGTGCAATCCAGCCGCCGCGCCGGGTACGCTCCGGCAGGCGGTAGACGGCGTCATCGCGGCGGTGCCGCAGAAATGGATGCGTCTTTCGGCGCGGCTGCGCGGGCGCGACCAACCGGGGCATCCGCTCCGTGTGGGGGAATAGCGCCTTAGGCGCCGAACAGCTTGTCGATTTCGCTCTGCGGTACGGTTTCCTGATCGCCCGCGATAATTCCGCTCGCCGCGCCGATCAGGTTGGTCAAGAGCGCCGCGGCTGAAGCGCTGGTGCGCCGCAGTTCGTCCATGTCCCCGACGGCGAGATCCGCCTCCAGGCGCTTGCGCGTCAGATCGATGACTTGGACGATTTGTTTTACTGTCTGCTCAAACGCCGTTTTGTAGACGGCCGGAACGTCATTATACGCCTCAGCGGCCAGGTCGCCGTAGTTGAGCCCGCTTTGCTGAAAATGCTCGGCGTAGCTTTTGAGTTTCCACTGCTTCAGATCCTCCAAGATCTCTGGCATGTCGCCCGCCATGCCGATCAGCATGATCATTTCGTTGAAATGATTCAGGTAGTCCGTCGCCAGGAGCGTGCGCGGATTGATGAGACTGGCGCCCAAGCGCGGCGCCCACGCCGCGAGGGTTTCCTGCTCAGCCGGGGTGAGAGTGGCGAGAGTCAAAGCGCATCCGTGCTGCGGAGGGCCACGGCCTCGGGCCCTTCTTTTTTATCAAGGGGTTGCTGAATATCCGACTCGCGACGATAGGCCAAGCCCCCCTCTGTGCTGCCGTGGGGGAGTATCCTCCTGGCTCACGCCACTATCCCTTTTTAAGCATGCCCTTTTGTGGGGCCGGTCCGATTATTGCGGGTGCTTCCACGGCGGGAGCAGGGACTTATTGGGCGTGCCATGTTTGCATCGAATCCGACAATTTTGCTGAACCAAGCCGGTGTGCCGGGCGTCGCGAGCGGTTCGGGCCCCGGCTTGTCGCCGGCCCGCCAGGGCCTTTGGCCCATCTTCGAGGGCATGCCGATCGGAATTATTGTCAGCCGGTCTGACCTTTCAGTTGTCCGCGTCAACGCGTCGGCGCGGGCGTCGTTTGGGGTCAAGGAAGCCGCCCCTTCCGATACTTGCGTGGATCATTATTTGCCCGCCTTTCACGGCGTCGCCACGGCGGGCATGGCCATGGAACTCCTGCATACGGCCGGCGATCACATGATCGGCGTATCCGCGGCGGGCGGGGAGGTGCCTTGCGAAGTGGCGCTGAGCCGTCTGCAGAGTGCCGATGGCGACTACCTCCTGTGGGTGATTCGCGACGTCAGTCTCCGCACGGAAATAGAAAATCAGAAGAAAAGTCTTGAGAAGGAACTTGAGCAGGCGCACCGCCTGGAGGCCCTCGGGACAATGGCTGGCGGGATTGCCCACGAACTGAATACGCCGATCCAATTCGTCAGCGACAATATGCGCTTCCTGCGCGATGCGTTCCGCGACCTCAGCAACGCCGTGAGCGCGCTTTCCGCGGCGGCAGAGCCTGCCCTCGTGGCGCGGGTCGAGAAGGAGAACGATCTCAGCTTTATCAACGATGAGGTCCCCAAAGCGATCGAGCAATCGCTGGAAGGGCTAAGCCGCGCCGCCGATATCGTCCTCGCCATCAAGCGGTTTTCTCACCCGAGCGGCGACGCGAAAGAGCCCAACGATCTGAACGAGATCATCTCCACAACGGCGACGGTGTCCAAAAATCAATGGAAGTACGTCGCGGACCTCGATCTCGACCTCGATCCCACACTGCCGAAGATTAAAAGCAACGCGGGCGAGCTCAATCAGGTGCTGATCAACATGATCGTGAACGCCGCGCACGCGATCGAGGAAAAGAACGATCCGGCGCACAAGGGCAAGATCACCATTTCGACGAAGCGTGTCGGAAATGCCGTCGCCTGTTCCATCACCGATACGGGCGTCGGGATCCCCGGCGGGATCCGCGCGCGCATCTTCGATCTTTTCTTCACAACGAAGCCGCCGGGTCGGGGGACGGGGCAGGGGCTCGCGCTCGTACATAAGATCATCACCAGCCACGGCGGGCGTATTACCGTCGACTCCGAAGTGGGCAAGGGAACGCGCTTCATTTTCGTGCTCCCGCTCGATGGGTCGCGCGCCGACGTACCGCCGAGCAAGGAGTCCGCATGAGCAACGTCACCACGTCTCCCACGGACAAACGTCCGTCCATTTTGTTTGTCGACGACGAAGACAACATCCTGAACGGGTTGAAGCGGCTTCTTCGCTCGAAACGGGACGACTGGAATATGGATTTCGCCACCAGCGGCGAAGAGGCGCTGCGCAAGTTGCGCGAGGTGCCGGCGGATGTCGTGGTCAGCGACATGCGCATGCCGCAAATGGACGGCGCGGAGTTATTGACCCAGGTCCAGCGCCTTTACCCGGACACGGTCCGCATCATTCTCTCGGGATATGCCAACCGCGAGGCTGTGTTGCGGACAATCGGTCCGTCGCACCGTTACTTGGCCAAGCCGTGCCCGCAGGACGTCTTGATCGGGACAATTGATAAATCGTTGGAACTGAGGACCCGCCTCGGCTCCGACGACCTTAAGCGCAGTGTCGCGGGTCTCACGCACCTGCCGACGCTGCCCAAGTTGTATAACGATATTCTCAAGGAACTCGCGTCCGAGTTCGCCTCGGCCGACTCCCTGGCGAAGGTGGTCGAACGCGACATCGCGGTCTCCGCCCAGCTCCTAAAGATCACCAATTCCGCCTATTTCGGCACGTCGCGCGGTGTGACCACCATCAAACAGGCGATCCAGTATCTCGGCTTCGAGAACGTCCGCGCCGTCGTGCTGCTCGCCGGTGTGTTCCAGCAGTTCCATAATCTCAGCCCGCAGGCGGCGGAAACGGCGACGACGTTGTCCAAACGCAGCCTCATCCTCGGCGTCTTGAGCAGGCGCATTGCGGAGCATCAGAAGTACGACACCCGCATTGTCGACGATGCTTTTAGCGCCGGGCTCCTCAGCCATATCGGAACGCTGCTCTTGTTGGCCAACGCCTCGGACGCCTTCCGCAAGGCGATGTGGGAAGTCGACCACGGCGCGCATATCGAGGCGGCGGAGCGTTCCGTGTTTGGCGCGAGTCACGCCGACCTCGGCGCCTACTTGCTCAATCTGTGGGGTTTCAACCATGACATCGTGGATGCTGTCGCGTTTCACCATCATCCGAGCGAGGCCGGCACTTTCCACAACGAAGTCCTCACCGCCGTTTACGCGGCGCAGTATCTGCTGAAGCCGGGAAAGCCTCGCTCCGGCGCCGTGGCCGAAGCGCTGGATACGACCTATCTCGATTTCGCCGGGGTCAGTGATCAGGTCCCTGCGTGGAGAAAGATGTGCGCGGAACTTCAGAAGGAAGCGTCGGAAAATGGACCGGGTCCTCTTCATTGATGACGAGCCGAACGTCCTCTCGGCCTTTCAACGTACGCTGAGGTCGGAGTTCGAAGTCGTCACCGCCGGCAGCGGCGACCAGGGTATTGCGGCGTGCGCACTGGAAACCTTCCCCGTCGTGGTGTGCGACATGCGTATGGCGGGGATGGACGGCGTTGAGACGCTCAAGCGTATCGCCAGCGCCAGCCCCACGACCACCCGCGTCATGCTCACCGGCAATGCCGACCGCGAGACGGCCGCGCGCGCCATCAATGAAGGCCATATTTTCCGATTTCTCACCAAGCCGTGCCCCGACACGGTTCTGCGTGAAGTGATCCGCAGCGGCATCCGCCAACACCAACTGGTCACGGCGGAAAAGGAGTTGCTTGAGAAAACGCTCGCCGGCAGCGTGCGCGTTCTCACCGATGTGCTCGGCGTCTCCCTCCCGGAAACCTATGGAAGAGTCCAGCGCGTGCGGCAGTGGGCGTCCATTCTCAGCAAGGATGTTGGTTTCTCAAATGGCTGGGAGATCGGACTCGCTGCGTCTCTGTTCGCCCTCGGGCTTATCGGGGTGCCTGAGGATGTCGCGGCCAAGGTGGAGCGGCGGAAGGAACTGTCGAAGGGCGAGAAGGAGATGATCGAACAGGCCCCGGAAACCGCGTTCCGGCTCATCTCTCATATCCCGCGCCTCAAAAACGTCGCGCAAATCGTGCTCAATCAGGACCGCGGGTACGACGGGTCGGGCTTTCCCAAAGACGGTCCCATCGGCGACGATATTCCCGAAGGCGCCCGAGTCTTGAAGATCCTGAAGGACCTCGCGGCCGCAGGGGACGCGGATGTACCGGACGCGGCGATGATCAGGGTTCTGCGCGGGCAAGCGGCCCTCTACGACCCGCAGCTGCTTCAGGCTGTCCAGCGTCTGTGGGGGCACGGCGGCGCGTCCGCGGCGCCGGCGCAACGTGTTCAAAGCGAAGTCTCGATCGACGGACTGCTTCCTGGCGATAAGCTGCTCTCGGACATCACGCAGGTGGGCGGGAAGCTGCTGCTTAGCGCGGGTCTGAACATCACCATGGTCCAGATCGAACGCCTGAAGGCGCTGCGCAAGCTCGAAAAGATCGTTGAACCGATCCGCGTCGGGCGGTTGAAAGCCTAGAAGCCCTAAGCGAGGTTTCTCTCTACGGCGATTCTGACCGCATCGACACGATTCGTGGCGCCGATTTTCCGGTACGCCTTGCGCAGGTGGAATTTCACCGTCACGGCCTGCAGCCCCAGCTCGCGCGCGATCTCCTTGTTCGACATGCCGCGCACCAACATGCGCAGGCTTTCGAGTTCGCGGGCGCTCAGCTCTTCAGAAGAGCTGGGGGCATTGGCCGCCTGGGCGGCGTCCGCAGCGGCGGTGGCCATCACGGGCGGGACATAAATCTCGCCGGCCAGCACGAGTCGCAGGGCATTCACGAGCGACCGGCCCCGTGTGCTCTTGGGGATGAACCCTTGTGCGCCGTTCCGCAGCGCTTCGCTGATCGCGGCCGGGTCTTCCGTCCCGGAAAAGTTAACGACCGGGGCGGACGGCAGGATCTGTTTAATTTTTCTAAGGCCAAGAAAGGCGTCGCCGTCGGCGGCGCCGGGCATGGTCAGATCGAGCAGCACCAGAATGACCCGGGCGTCCTCCGCTTTGAGCCGGGAGCATACCTCAAAGGCTTCGCCATAGGACGACGCCTCCACCAGCTTCGGATTTTCGACAAGCTGGAGCAGGTATGGCTTTACGGCCTCACGAATGAGCTCGTGATCGTCGGCAACAAGAATGGTCGGCATGTTCTTAGGCCCGTAGTCCTGACCTTGGGCGATTCTCGCCCTGGGTCGTACTCTATCCCCCCCGGGCAGTGCTTAACCTGACCTAAATCAAAGCGCCCAGTTCCCGATAGAGGTAACTGGTTCCGAAGGCCCGCGCAATCAGCAAGGCCGAGCAAGGGGATAGGCGAAACTATCCCTTTGTCCCGGACCGCTATCCCGCGGGCAGAACCAGTTTGACCGCGGAACGCGATAATCTCCGAGGCAGTAAACAGGGCGGCAATACCATGGATGATCTCGTTTCCGAATTTGTCACCGAAACAATGGAGAACCTCTCGGTTCTCGACCAGGAGCTCGTGAGATTTGAACAGTCTCCGAGCGACAAGGATATTCTCAGCAACATCTTCCGGATGATGCACACCATCAAAGGGACCTGCGGCTTCCTCGGGCTGCCGCGTCTCGAGAAGGTGGCTCACGCCGGTGAAGATGTTCTCGGCAAATTCCGCGACGGCGCGCTCCAGCCGACGCCGGGATCGGTCACCCTCATCCTCAAGTGCATCGACCAGATCCGCGGCATCGTCGAACATCTCGGCACCCATGGCGCGGAAGGCGACGGCGACGACCGCGAACTGATCGCCGATCTGAAAGCCCTGCTGGAAGAAAAGCCCGCCCCGGCGGCCGGTCCGGTGTTGTCGGCACAAGGTTTCCCGGTCGCCCAGGAACTGCTTTCGGAAGTCGAACTGGCGTCCGCCGCCGCGGCTCAATCGGTGCCGGCCGCCGCTGAACCGCCGAGTTCCGGTGGCCCGATCCTGTCCGACCAAGGTTTCCCGGTCGCGGCCGAACTGCTCGCCGAACTCGGACTTGCCCCGACTCCCGCCGCCGCCGCGGCGCCTGCCCCGCCGCCAGTTCCCGTGGAAACGAAGCCGGATGCCGCGCGGGCGACGGAAAAGGCCGCTGAAAAGGCCGAACCGGGCAAGGAAAAGGTCGCCGCCCAGACCATCCGCGTGAACGTCGAAGTGCTCGAAAACCTGATGACCCTGGTGAGCGAGATGGTGCTCACCCGCAATCAGCTGCTCCAGCTCGCGCGCTCTCACGAAGATAGCACCTTCAAGGAACCGATCGAGCGCCTCAGCCGCACGACCAGTGAGCTCCAGGAAGGCGTGATGAAGACCCGCATGCAGCCGATCGGCAACGCGTGGAGCAAGCTGCCGCGGATCGTGCGCGATCTGGCCAATGAACTTGGAAAGAAGATCAACCTCTCCATGCACGGGGAGGAGACCGAACTCGACCGCCAGGTGCTTGAACTGATCCAGGACCCGCTGACGCACATGGTGCGCAATTCGGCGGATCACGGCATCGAGCGTCCGGATGACCGCGCAACCGCCGGCAAGGACGTCACCGGCACGATTCGCCTCAGCGCCTTCCATGAAGGCGGGCACATCATCATCGAAATCAGCGACGACGGCCGCGGCATCAATACCGCCAAAGTGCGCGAGAAGATCATCGAGCGCGGCATGGCCACCGCGGCTGAAGTCGCGGCGATGGATGACGCCACCGTCAACCAGTACATCATGCGCGCCGGCTTCTCGACCGCCGAGAAGATCACCAAGGTCTCCGGCCGCGGCGTCGGCATGGACGTGGTGCGCGCCAATATCGAGAAGATCGGCGGCACCGTCGAATTCCGTTCGGTTTTCGGACAGGGCTCGACCTTCACCATCAAGATCCCGCTGACACTGGCGATCATTTCCTCCTTGATCGTCGAGTGCGGCGAGGAGAAGTTCGCGCTTCCGCAGATCGCGGTGAACGAAGTCGTTCGCATTTCTGAACGCTCGGAACACCGTATCGAATCCCTGAAGGGCGCGCCGATCCTGCGCCTGCGCAACCGTCTTCTGCCGCTCGTGAACTTGAGCGAACTACTTAATCTCGAGGACAACGGCCACCGCTGGACGCCGGCGCGCAACACGTACGAAGGCTACGTGGTCGTGTGCGATAACGGCAGCCAGGCCATGGGTGTGATCGTCGACGGCATCGCCGACGCGGAAGAAATCGTCGTGAAGCCGCTCTCCAAGATCCTGGGCGGGCCGAAGTATTTCTCCGGCAACACGATCCTCGGAGACGGCCGCGTGGTGCTCATCCTGGACATCAACGGCCTTTCCACCAGCCTCTCGCTCGATGCGGTGCAGGCGCAGACGGCCGACAAGACGACGGAAGCGACGGTGGCCACGGACAGCATCCTTCTCTTCCATGCCCAGCAACCCGGCCTCAAGGCCGTGGCGCTCAGCGAGGTCCAGCGTATCGAGCACTTCGATATGGCGACGGTCGAAGTGGTGCAGGGCGAATGTGTCATTCAGTACCGCGGCACGCTCCTCCCGCTGCTGTCGATGGACGGCGATCACGGCATCCGTCGCGAAGGCCGCCAGCAGGTGCTGGTGTTCTCCCGCGATGGCCGCTCGGTCGGCCTTGCGATCGATGCCATCGTCGACATCGTTCAAGACAATATCGCGTTCCAGAAACCCAGCCGCGCGGCGGGTCTGCTGGGAAGCGCGATCATTGCCGGCCGCGCCGCTGACGTCGTCGACACGGCCTACTTCCTGGATCAAGTCGCCGACATGACGCCCTCCCTCCAGGTAGGAGCCGCAGCATGAGCAGCATGACCATGGGGACCGTGGACAGCGCCAAGACAGGCGTGCCGGGAAGCTACGGGCAACAGCTCGTTACCTTCGTCGTCGATGGCCAGAATTTCGGAATCTCGGCCCTAAAGGTGCGCGATGTGCTGCGCCGCCAACCCTTGACGCGGGTGCCGTTGGCGCCGCCCGAAATCGCCGGTGCGATCAATCTGCGCGGCCATATCGTGACCGCGATCGACATGCGCTCGCGTCTTGGCACGGCGCCGCGCGGCCGCGACGAAACCACCATGTGCGTCGTCGTCGAAGGCGCCGATGAGTGGTTCTGTCTTATTGTGGATGCGGTCGGCGACGTGATCACCATTGCCGACTCCGCTATCGAGCCTACCCCGGCGTCTGTGCCGGACGAGTGGGCGACGATGATGCGGGGCGTCCACCGGATGCCGAACTGCCTGCTGCTGCTGCTCGACATCGAGCAGCTGCTGAGTCTCTAGGGCGCTTGCGCTATTACGGGGTTATGAAATGAAAACTTGCCTTGTCGTGGATGACTCTGGTGTTACGCGGAAGCTGGCGCGAAAGATGCTCACGAACATCGGCCTGGAGGTGACCGAGGCCGAGAACGGAGCCGTGGCGCTGGACGCATGCACCAAGTCGATGCCCGACATGATCTTGCTGGATTGGAACATGCCGGTTATGGACGGTATGGAGTTTCTTCGCGCTCTCCGCGGCTCTCCCCTGAAGCCGCAGCCGAAGGTGCTCTTCTGCACCACCGAGTCCGAGTTCTCAAAGATTGCTCAGGCCCTCGCTGAAGGTGCGGACGAATACATCATGAAGCCGTTCGACGAGGAAATCCTGTCGTCGAAGCTCAAGCTCGTTGGGGTTATCTAGGTCAATGTCTACGGGAGTCCCGACACCGGCCGCGAAAAACGCGGCGACGTCGCCTCTGCGTGTGATGGTGGTGGATGATTCCGCCGTCATCCGCGGCGTGATCTCGCGCCTCATCGCCGAGGATACACAGACGTCGGAAGTGGTGGCGCTGGCCGGGAACGGCCAGCAAGCGGTCGACCGCGCCCGCAAGGGCGATATCGACGTCATCATCCTCGACATCGAGATGCCGGTGATGGACGGGCTGACGGCGCTGCCGCACCTGCTGTCCATTACCCCCAAGCCCGTCGTGATCATGGCCTCCACCCTGACGACGCGGAACGCCGACATCAGCTTCCGCGCCATGACGCTCGGCGCGAAGGACTACGTCCCCAAGCCCACCTTGCTGACGCCGGGCGCCGGCCTCGCCGAGTTCAAACGCGACCTCCTGGAGAAAATCCGGACGCTCGGGAATCGCTACCGGCGGCCGCATCTGGTTCAAGGCGCGAGCACTGGAATCCCCGGCGTGGCTGCGAAGCCCGCCGATTTCACGTTGCGGCCCAAGCCGATTCAGCGCCTCGAAGCTCTTGCGATCGGCTCCTCCACGGGCGGACCCATGGCGCTGACGAAACTGCTGAAGGCGCTGCCGGCGCCGAGCTCATTGCCGATTTTCATCACCCAGCATATGCCGCCGACCTTCACGCGCATGCTGGCCGAGAATATCACCCGCGATACCGGACATAAGTGCGCGGAAGCCCAACACGGCGAAACGGTTGCGCCGGGGCGCGTTTACCTCGCGCCCGGCGACTACCACATGACGATCAACCGGGAGGCCCGCGGGCTAACTGTGTCGCTCGACCAGAACGCCAAAGAAAATTTCTGCCGCCCTGCGGTGGACCCGATGCTCCGCTCGCTGGCGCCGGTCTATCAGCGGGGCCTGTTGGTCGCGATGTTGACCGGCATGGGACAGGACGGTTTGCTGGGAGCCCAGGACGTTACAAAGGCGGGCGGTTCGGTCGTTGCGCAGGATGAAGCTTCGAGCGTGGTGTGGGGGATGCCCGGCGCCGTCGCTAAGGCCGGTCTCTGTTGGGCGGTGCTCCCGCTCGATACGCTGGGCCCCGAAATCGCAAAACAGGTAGGACGCTGATGGACAACACGGCGTTCACACAACTTGCCAACTTCCTGAAGACTTCGTCCGGCCTCGTACTTACGCCGGATAAGGCCTATCTGATCACGAGCCGGCTGACGCCGGTGGCGGAGCAACACGGTTTCAAGGCGGTCGAGGATCTCGTCGCCGCAATGACGCTCAATCGCAACCCGCGGATCCGCCAGGACATCATCGAGGCGATGACGACCAACGAGACGTCATTCTTCCGCGATGTCACGCCGTTCGACAAGTTCAAGACGGTCATCCTTCCCGATCTTTTGGTGCGCAGAAAGCAAAAGAAGGCACTGCGGATTCTCTGCGCCGCCGCGTCGAGCGGCCAGGAGCCGTACTCCCTAGCCATGATCCTGGCGGAGATGGGCGCTCAGATCGCGGACTGGCGCGTCGAGATCGTCGGGGTGGATATCGATACGAAGATCCTCAAGCGCGCCGAAGAAGCGGTCTACACGCAATTCGAAGTGCAGCGCGGTCTCCCGGTCCAAATGCTGATGAAGTATTTTGATCGCATGGACCAATCCTGGAAGCTGAAGCCCATCATTCGCGACAAGGTGAAGTTCCGCACCTGTAACCTGCTCGAGCCTTTCACCGAGCTTGGCCAATTCGACGTGATCTTCTGCCGGAACGTGCTGATTTACTTCGATGCCCCGACCAAGCGTAATGTCCTCGACCGGCTTGCGAACCAGATTGCCTCGGACGGCTACCTCGTCCTCGGTGGGGCGGAAACCGTGCTAGACTTGACCCAGCGCTTCAGCGCAGCTCCCGGCAGCAGAGGTCTCTATCTGCCGAAGGCTGCGGCGGCGCCGTCAGCCGCGCGGGCGGCAATATGAGGTGGGGGTGATGCAGGCCACATCTTCGAAAGACACGGCGCACGAGCCGAGCCACGACCCCCGCTTGGCCGGGCTGAAAATCACGCATTTCGATTTTCAGCACCGCGTGTTTCAAGCGCCGGGCGCGCGTTTTGTGCTTAAAGGTCCGGACAAGACGCCGACATTCCGCGTCAGCATGGGCGAGCTGGAAGGCGTTATCGACGTCGACATCCTGCGCAAGGAATTCCATCTGGGATCGGATACGCATGACGGCCGCCTGGTGGATACTGCTGTTGCGGCCCTGCGCTACGTGCCGGACGTGAAGCCCGGAGATACCATTCCGACCGAACTTCTGACCGGAGAAGCGTCGTGGGCGGTGGGCCCGCGCCACAAGCGCATTGCCGAGCAGCGTCTGCAGGTCCAGTTGCTCTCCTGGGTGTCGGGCAAAGAGCTTCTCCTCACCGATCCCAAGGAGATCGCAAATTTCCTTCAACAGCTGGAAAATAAGGAAAAGCTGCGTAAAGCCTTTCACGACGCGGCGAAGGCCATTGGCTACGACGACACCGAGATGGTCATTCGTCAGCTTGAATTGCTCGCGCGCGAGCTCTGTTACATCGAGGCGTTGCGCGACCGTTTCAATATGATTCCGCTGATCGCGGAAAAAATGGCGGAACTGTCCAAGTCGTATGGCGGCGATCGCTCCGCCAAGATGGAACTCAACCGTGTCCAGACGCTCCTCAAGAGTGGGGTCGCGGAGTATTCAGAACTCTTCTCTGAAGTCGATGCCCAGACCGGCGAAATCATTTCGGCCCTGAAGTCGATCGACCGTCAGGTCTCGTACATTCGGCGTAAGCGCGACGAACTCCATTTCCTCATCATGCAATGGGACCCGCATATCGAGGATCTGTCGAAATGGCATGCGCGCCCGAACCCCGAAACCGATAAGGCGCTTCACAGCCTCTATCGATTTCTGGCGCCGCGCTTTAGCACCGGCCGCAGTTTGTTGGCGGCGCGCAACAAGGAAGATGCGGCTCGGAAGGCGGAAGCCGCCGAGAAAAGCGCAAAGCCTGCGAAGCCACAGGCAAAGCGCGAAACCGTTAGTAGTAAAAATTAGGAAAGGTGACGATCATGTCGGTGGACTTGAAGATGCCTGTTCTCATCGTCGACGATTACGCGACGATGCTGCGCATCGTGAAGAACTTGCTGAAGCAAATTGGCTTCGAGAATGTCGATGAAGCGACGGACGGCGGCGCCGCTCTCCAGATGATGAAGCTGAAGAAATACGGCCTCGTCATCTCCGACTGGAACATGCAGCCGGTGACGGGCATCGAATTCCTGCGAAACGTCCGCGCCGATCCCGAACTCAAGGCGACGCCGTTCATCATGGTGACGGCCGAGAGCAAGACCGATAACGTGGTCGAGGCGAAGAACGCGGGCGTGTCGAACTACATTGTGAAGCCGTTCAGCAGCGAAGTTCTCAAGGGCAAAATCGAGAGCGTGCTGGGCAAGATCTAGCTTGCCGGGCGATGCCGAAGATTGGATCTGCAAAGGAAATAGCGGCGCGGTTAGAGGAAGGGGCGGCGTTAACGCCCCATGACCTCCATGGCGCCGGCGAATGGGTGAGAAGTGTAATGTCGAGCTGGCCAAACGAGCGCGGGATTTATCTGCAGCTGCAGAAGCTGGCGGAATTCATCACGAAAACGCGGTCCGAGATTTCGACCCTCGTGCCACGGGACGTGAAGCAGGAATTCCTTGTCAAGGCTACGGACGAACTGGACGCCATCGTGCAAAGCACGGCCTCCGCGACGCACCGGATTATGGATGCGGCGGATGCGCTTATGGACGTCGCTGGAGGATTGGAGAAAGACGCTTCGGATAAAGTGACCGCTGCCGTGATGTCGATTTACGAGGCGTGCACGTTCCAGGATATCACCGGGCAGCGCGTGACAAAGATCGTCGGCATGCTGAAGGTGATCGAAGAGCGTATCGACAAGATGGTTGTGGCGATGGGCGAGGCCGATCCGGACCTCAAACTCCCCGCGGCCGAGGGGGCGCAGAGCGAACCGCGCCGTCCTGAAGGCAGCGTCCTACACGGCCCAGCCTTGCCCGGACAGGGCCCCTCGCAATCGGACATCGACCGCATCCTCGCGGGCGACTAGAAATGAATGCCATGAGCTCGGTGAAGGAACATAAGGACGGCGATTCGCCGCTCGGCGTGGATGATCGGGACACGCTTCATACGCTTGCGTTGAAGTATATGCCCATCACGACGCCGGCGCTGAAGCGCGCCCGTATGATCAAGAACTCGCGCCTCGACAGCGTCATCGAGCTCTACCGCGATAAGTCCATCGGCAGCGGTCAGATCGACATCGAAAAGCTGCCGCAGCAGTTGGGTGCCCAAGGCCTTCTGCCTGAAGACTTCAAGACGGTCCGTACCCTGGCGATCATGCCGTCCTACGACGTCTACAGTTTGCGCGTCACGTTGCGCGAGCAAGGAATCAAGGTCGAAGATTTTGAAGCGCTGCGTCTTTCGCCGAGCAAGACGAAAGAGCTGTCCTCGTACATGAAAAGCTTCACCCGCCCGCTGATGATGCAAATCTACGGCGAGGAGGGGGCTCAGATCGACTCGTTCGAAGATGTGGTCGGACTGTTCCGCGATCC
Source organism: Rhodospirillaceae bacterium (assembly GCA_041905525.1). Lineage (GTDB taxonomy): Bacteria > Pseudomonadota > Alphaproteobacteria > Rhodospirillales > Rhodospirillaceae > SHVO01. The sequence continues at coordinate 25,657 of JAYRKY010000020.1, read as the reverse complement.
TGACGTGCAGCGCGCGCGTCATAAGTTGACGGTAATGGCCGCCAAGCTTGGTATCGATATCTTCGCCATCCCGCGCTTCCTTGAGGATTACGCCGACATCTTCTTGTCGCTGTCTTATTACAAACAGTGCCTCGATGTGGTGACCCCAAAAGTCTACGACTTCTTCGACTCGCTGAAGGATCTACGCAAGAGCCACCAGGCGCGCAGCAATGCCCAACTCATGGCGGCGTGTAAGGAAATCGAGAATACCTTCACGGAACTCCTGACGTCCGTGACCGGCCGTATTGAAAGCTTCGATCGGCACACGAAGGATATGTGGAACGACCTCTCGGCGGAGCGCTTCCGCAAGATCGAGGCGGTGATCAAGACGTTCCACAAGATGATGGGCGGCATCCTCTGTGCCTTGACGGTAAAGATGGACGCCTGGACGGAACTGTTTCCGACCAGCCGCGCCGGGTCTCCTGGCCGCCGCGCCGACTTTATCCTTAACGATTTGCAGCACGGCATGCGGAAAATCCGCGAGATCGAAGCTGCCTCTCCTCCAGCGAACTCGTAATCGAGATGACCCCGAATAAGAAGCCGCGCGAAACGGCCTCCAGCATCAGCGAAGTGGTGGCGCTCATCGAGAGAGCCGAGCGACATTTGTTGTCCGTGCTCGAGAACCTCCCGCGCGACGGCGAAGTGGCGCAGTGCAATGAGATCCTGCAACACCTCGCGCTGGCCCGCCTGAAGTTGGAAGTCCCCGGACTCACCGACAATCGGACCACGCCGCGGGTTCACGAACGTTCGATGGCGTGCCTCCGGGAATTCGCACCTGGCGCCCCGGCGATCGAGGCCGAGGTCTATAACATGTCGGCCGGCGGCGCCCTGATTTGCTGCGAAGCGCCGCTAACCGATGGCGGGCGCTATAAGATCGAAGTCGACGGCCTCGCGGAACCTGTGGCGGGGCGCGTTCACGCGGCCCAGCCCAACCTATTCCATGTCGTCTTCGAGGGGCTGGCGGCCGAGCGGAAGCTCGAACTGACAAAACACCTCGAACGCCACTATTTCCGCTTCTAGCGGACCGGCGACTATCCCTCGGGATATGTCCTGTATCCCCGGCTGACTACCCCCCTCGCAATCTGCCCCCCGGCCTCCGAATACCCAATACTGCGCCTGCTAAACCGTTACGGGTGCTGTTTGTGGGGTCGGATGTCGCTCCTCAACAAAGCCGGAGCCTGACGCGAGTCAGGGTCCTTCTCATCGAGGATGAGCGCATCACACGGGAGATTGTCGTGCGCCTGCTCCGCTCAATCGGGATCAAGGACATCGTGGAATGCGCCACGGCCGAGGACGGCTGGAGCCATCTCATGAGCAAGACCGAAGAGCCATTCCACGTCGTCATCACCGATCTCACCCTCCCGGGCGCCTCGGGTGCGACGTTCCTCAAGAACTTACGTGCCCTCGCGTCGCCGCGCGCGAAGACCTTCCCCGCCATTGTCCTCACCGGCAGCAACGATCTCGAAACCTACAAGACGGTCGAGGGCACGGGAGTTTCCAGTTACCTGATTAAACCCGTCTCGGCCGATCTGCTCCGCAACGCCATCGAACGGGCTGTCTTTCCCCCAAGAACAACAAAAGCGATTGCATAATGAAGACGATGAAGCTGGCCACCGCGGCCGGTCTGTTGCTGAGTGTTTCTTCCGTCGCGTTGGCCCAGGACGTCCAGCCGGTTGAGGTCGATGCGCTTTATGTCGGCGATGTCCTGAGCACCCTCCAGGGCGGCGCCAAGAAGAACGTGGACTACATCGACGATGTGCGGCTCAGCGCGGTCGTCGATACCGAAGCGCTCCTCGGAATTCCCCACGGCACCGCCTATGTGTCCGGCCGGGCGTTCCTTGCCAGCGACTATTCGGGCTCGCATCTGGGCGAGTTCCAGAAGGTCAGCAACATCGACACCTTCACCGCGGTAAGACTCTACGAGGCTTGGTACGAGCAGCGCTTCCAGGACGACCGCCTTTCTATCCGCGCGGGTCTCTACGATCTGAACGCCGAATTCGACGTCACGCCACCCTCCACCTTGTTCCTCAACGCATCTCAGGGCATCGGCACCGACTTCGGCCAAACCGGGTTCAACGGTCCGTCGATTTTCCCGGTCACCTCGCTCAGCGCGCGTGTCGCCTGGATCGATCCGTCCGGATTCTCGGTCCTTGTCGCGGTGCTCGACGGAGCGCCCGGCAGTCCCAACCACCCGAAACGCACCGCCATCAAGCTGAGCAAGGATGAAGGCGCGCTCGTCACGGGGGAAGTCCAGTACCTCTGGGACGGCGGCAAAGCGAATATCGGTGCATGGACCTACACCGCGCGTTTCGATGATTTCCGGACAGCCGCAGCGGCTGTCCCGACGACGGGCAGAGGCAACGCCGGGGTCTACGGATCCTTGAGCGGCTTGATCCTCGGCGAGGCGGGCCAGCCCATGGTTGAAGCCTATGTCCGCGTCGGCGCGGCGGCGCCCGCGTTCAACACCGTCAGCACTTACGCCGGTGGCGGTTTTGTGGTCACCGGGCTGATCCCCGGCCGCCCCGAAGACAAGCTTGGTCTCGCGGTCGGCTACGCGCGCACGGGCGCGCCCTACCGTCAGTTCATCGTGGCGTCGGGCGATCAAAGCGCGCGGGCTGAAACCATTCTCGAGCTTTCCTACCGCGCTGAGCTCGCGTCTTGGATCGCCGTGCAACCCGACTTCCAGGCAATCATCCGGCCGGGCTTCGGCGCCGGCGCTCAAACCGGCTACGTCGCCGGGCTTCGTTTCGAAATCAATCCTCTTTCACTTCTTCGATAGCTTCGCACGGGAGTAATCCGCCATGTCATCTTGGTCGTTGAAGACGAAGTTCATGCTCTTGTCGCTGGTCGCGATAGCCATGACGTTCTACGCCGCCTATGCGAACTATCGCATGATGTCGAGCATGGCGGAGCAAGCAAGGGAGACCCAGGTTGCTCAAACCTTGCTCCGCCAACACATGAACGTCGACATGATGCACGACGCCATCCGCGCCGACGTTCTGAAGGCGACGCTCGGCGTCCAGTCGAAAGATCCCGCAATGATCGCTGAAGCGCGGACGGAGCTTGAAGAGCATGCCGGCTCCTTCCTGGAAGATATCCGGAAAAATCTATCCTTACAGCTGCCGCCTGAGATTCGCACGATGATCCAGAAAGCGGAGCCCGCGTTGAAGGCCTACGCTGACGATGCCCGTAAATATATCGATACAGCGGCCGTGGACGTGAAGACGAACGGAACGACGGCGATGCAATCTTTGCCGGCGTTTTTCGACTCGTTCGAAAAGCTCGAAAAGGTCCAAGAAGCGATCAGTGACGCCGTCGAGTCCTATTCTCATGAACTCAGCGCCGATCAAATCAACGAAGCGAAGGACTCGACCAATAAGGAGATCTTGATTGCCGCGATCACTATTATCGTGGTCGCTTCCATCCCGCTGCTCTCCCGCATACTGCTTTTTGCGCCGCAGTCGCGCCTGATCGATGTCATGACCTCTCTCGCCCGCAGCGAGCGTTATGTTGTCATCCCCTATACCGACCGTCAGGACGAAATCGGCGCGATGGCGTCGGCGCTGGTCGTCTTCCAGCGCAATGCCGAGGAGAAGGTACGCCTCGAGCAGGAGCAGGAGCAGCAAAAGAAGGAAAGCGAAGCGGCGCGGCGCGCGTCGATGCTGCAGCTTGCCGAGGACTTCGAAACACGGGTCGGCGAATTGGTTCGCAACGTCGCCTCGGCCTCGACCGAGCTGCAGGCGACCGCGTCATCCATGACGAAGACCTCGCAGCTTGCCGTGACGCAGGCGGGTTCGGTGGCCGCAGCCTCCGAGCAGACCGCGCAGAATGCGAATACCGTCGCCGCCGCGACCGAGGAACTGTCGGCGTCCTTCAACGAGATCAACCAACGCATGGCAAGCTCGACCGAAACGATCGAGGAAGCAGTGAGCCAGACGCAAAATACCTCCGGCCATGTGAAACGCCTCGACGAAGCGGCGCGTAAAATCGGCGAAGTCGTGAAGTTGATCAGCGACATCGCCGAGCAGACCAACTTGCTCGCGCTGAATGCGACGATCGAAGCGGCGCGTGCCGGTGATGCCGGCAAGGGCTTCGCCGTCGTCGCGTCGGAAGTGAAGGCGCTCGCCTCGCAGACGGCCCGCGCCACCGAGGAAGTCGAAGGTCAGATCCGGGCCATCCAATCCGCGGTGCAGCAGTCGTCTGGGGCGATGAGCGCCGTCACCTCGTCGATCGATAAAGTGAAGGAAATCTCGACCGCGATTGCGGCGGCGATCGACGAGCAGTCGGCCGCCACTGTCAGCATCGCCAGCAACGTCTCCGAGGCGTCGCGCGCCTCGAGCGAGATCAAGTCAAACATCGATAGCGTTCTGCACGCGGCCGAGGAGACGGGGTCCGCGGCGGGTCAGGTGTTGTCGGCGGCGGAGGAACTGAGCCGTAACGGCGAACTCCTGACGCGACAGGTTGAAGCGTTCCTCCAAGAAGTGAGGGGGGCGAAGTGACCGGAGGGGATCCGCGAAAGCTAGATCCCGCGATTGACGTCGCATTCTTGAACAGGCTCGTCGACGACATCGGGGCGAAGGAGTCGGCCCGCATCCTCGGCCTGTTCAAGCTCAATCTCCGCGAATATTGCAAACGCATGCAGGCAGAAGTGGCGGCGAAGGATATCCGCAAGATCAAGAAAATTGCCCACGGCTTGAAAGGGTTGTGCATGCAATTCGGCGCCACCCACAGCGTCGAGATCGCGAAGATGATCGAGCTAAAGGTCGAAAGCGCCGAGGAAGCCAAGGTGGCGCTTGACAGGCTGCTTGTGGAAATCGCCCGGGTGGAGGCCTTTGTCGACTCTTGGAGCGAGAAGGCCGGCGGCTAGCCACACCCCGTCCGCGTGTAGTCCCGGCGCATGACCGAACTGCCGGCAAACTATTGATAAACCAGACGATTAGCGTCTCTCCCCGGTTTTTCTAAAAAGCGATTGAGCTTCCCACCCCTCGTGTGCGGTGCGACAAACCTATCTCTATGAATTTTTGGCCGATTTCGGTGGTAAACTCCTCCGGTGTCGGCCTGATTTGGATAGGTTCGAGGATGACGACGACTTTCCGCCTTGCGGCGGCTCTCATTTCAACCACGGTGATCTTCACGCTGGCCGGCAATGCGGCCGCCGCTGACGCTACACGTCCGGCGCCACGTACGACGGAAGCCTACGTGAATATCCCGATGCCGCCGGGCTTCCAAGTCATCGTGAACGAACTTGAGGGGCCTGTGTTCGCCGACGCCAAGGGGCGAACGCTCTACACGTGGCCCATCAAGGCCATGCGCAATGGTTACGCCGCCGATCCGGAAAACAAGTCCGTCTGCGGCGACAAGATCGTGTTGAAAAGTGCGGGCCTTATGAGCCCGTACCCGCCGGGTCTTGATCTGCCTGATCCGGAGAAGCGGGTCAGTTGCATCGCGTTCTGGCCGCCTGTCTACGCCGACGATAACGCAAAGCCGGTGGGAAGCTGGTCCATCATCACGCGCGAGGACGGCAAGAAGCAGTGGGCTTACGACAAGCACGCGCTCTACACGTCCACAATCGACCGCGCGCCTGGTGATGTTCTTGGTGGCAGCACCATGGCACGGCGTGGCGACTCCCCGGCCGCGCGCGAGCCGGCGGTCCCGCCGCCTGCGATACCGCCGGGTTTCCGTGTGATTTCCACTGTCCGCGGCCGCATGCTGCTCACGGACTCGCGCTACTCGGTTTACGCTTCCGATAACGACGGGCCCAACAAGTCCAATTGCATTGACGACTGCGCGCGGACTTGGTTGCCGATCGTGGCGCCGCATTCGGCGCAGGCGCAAGGTGAGTGGACCATCGTCGAGCGCGGTCTCGGCGTGCGTCAGTGGGCCTTCCGGAAGAAGCCGCTCTACACGTATTCCGAGGATGAGGCGGCGGCGAAACTGGATGGTGGCGACGTGCCTGGGTGGCACAACGTCTACACACAGATCGCGCCAGCGGCGCCGAAGGACTTCACGATCCAAGCCACGCTCAACGGCGACGTGCTCGCCGACGGCCGCGGCAAGACGGTCTACTATTACAGCTGCGGCGAGGACTCCACGGACATGACGCCGTGCGACACCATGGAGAGCCCGCAACAGTATCGATTTGCCGTCTGCGGAAACGCTGACGTGGCGAAGTGCCTCAAGACCTGGCCGTACGTCGTGGCGACGCCGGGTGTGAAGAGTGACTCGCGGATCTGGTCGACGGTGTGGGTCGATCCGAATACCGGCCGCCGGGCCCAGCCAAACCAGCCGGGTGCTCTCAACGTATGGGCCTACCGGGATCGGCCGGTCTACACCTACGCTCTCGACAAAGCGCCGGGCGATTTCTACGGCAACAATACCGGTGAATGGCATGGGCGCTGGAATGGATACCAGGCATTCTGGGTCCGCGACCTCGGCGGTCGCGGCGGCTGAGCGGTGGAACTGAGTTAGGAAAACATGATGAACATCATTTCGAAGACATTCACATCCACCTCGCTCATCGCCCTTGTCGCCGCGATGGGTCTTGCAGGCGGCGCCGGCGCGGTGGAAACAGGTCCGCTCAAGGACGGGCGCATCGGCTACGTCGTCGCCGACGCGCACTTCTCGGTCTATCAGACCGCGGACGGCAAAGCGGAGTGCCCGCAAGGCCTCAACCCGCATGGCCCGCGCGAAATCTTCAAGGCTCTCTGGCCCAACGGCGGAAAGATGGAGGATACGATCCTCGCGCGCGAGGGGCTCAACTCCTTCCCGGCGGATCATCCGGCGCAATTCCCCTACATCGAAACCTCAGGAAACACTGCGATCGGCCTGAACCTCGACGGCAAGATCGGCCCGAAAGACTTCACCAGTCCCGAGGGCGAGAAGGGAATCGACAACGCCTTTTATCGCGTCACCGGATGCAATACCGGCTTCCGTGGTCCCGACGGTCAGGTGCAGTTGTTCGCCAGCAAATTCCTGCGCGGCTTCCAGTACAACCGCATGATGATCGAGATCTCCGGCGTGGATAGTCTCGCTGACGATCCCAGCGTCGACGTCACGATCATGCGCGGCCGCGATCCCATTCTTCTCGATGCCAGCGGGGAGCGCGCGGCGCCGGGTGGATCGCAGCGGGTCGACGAGCGGTATGGCAAGCCGCTCATTCAGCACCTGAAGGGCAAGATCGAGGGCGGTGTGTTGATCACCGAACCGGAGAAAGAAATTACGTGGGCCTGGCAGATCGAGGGCGGACATCCGCGCTCGCTTCACATCCGGGACATGAGATTGCGCCTTTCGCTCACACCGGCGAAGGCCGACGGGCTCATGGGCGGCTACTTCGACGTGAACACGCTGCTCGATTGGACGAACGGCTATGCGACTCATCACCTCGCTTATGACCGGCTGGATTCGCCGGAGTTCTACTGGGCGATGCGGCGCGTCGCGGATGCCTATCCCGACCCGAAGACCGGCGAGAACACCGCCCTTTCGTCGGCCATAACCCTCAATATGACCCAGGTCTTCATCCAGCACCCGGAACCGCCGACTGGGAAACAAGTCGCCTCTGGCGGGGTCGTCCGGACCCCTGCGGAACGATGATCGTTCGGTGAACCAACCAGACGCGGAAATGGCACCCCTAACGGGCGCCATTTTCGTAAGTGCACGATTTTATTTGTCCCGGAAGGCCGCCGGGGACAATATCCGCCCGGGATGAGGGGTGGCCATCCGGCCGACGGCAATGATGCTCCGTTTGTGTTTTGGCGCACGTGCGGCGACGGTCGCCGCTCTTATGCGATCTATCGCCTGCGCGCTTATGCTCGCCGTGGCGGTGACGCCGCCCGCGCACGCGGAGACCGAGCGGTGGTCGCAGCTCGCCGACACACTCTTTACCCAATTGAACCCTGAACAAGGACTTCCGACACGGTTTACGACATCCGTCGCCGAGGACGGGGAAGGGTTCATCTGGATCGGCACATCGGCCGGCCTCGCGCGGTGGGACGGTTACCACTTCACGACCTATAAGAACCTCACCAACGATCCTACCTCCCTCCCGAGCAGCTACGTCGTTTCCCTGCACGTCGATGCGCGTGGAGATCTTTGGGTCGGAACCGCCGGTGGGGGCTTGGCGCGCCGCGAGCACGGCAGCGACCGCTTCAAGGTGTTCAGCGTGGGACCGCAAGGTCTCAGCCATGGCCAGATCTGGGCCATCACCGACGATGGCACGGGCGGATTGTGGGTCGCCACGGACCGCGGGCTCGATCACCGCGATTCAAAAGGGGCATGGACCCGTTGGCGTCACGAAGACACCAGCGGAAGTATTCCCGACGACCATGTCAACGCGCTCACGCGCGATAAGAAAGGCCGTCTTTGGATTGGTACGCGCAAAGGTGTCGCGTACCAGGACCCGGCTTCGGGCGAATTCATCGTCGTCCCCCTTCCGGGAGAGGGCGGGCCTCAGCCGGAAATCTGGCGCGTATATGAAGATGCCGCGGGCCGCATTTGGATAGGCGCCCGCAACCGGGGCGTCTATGTCATCGAGTCCGAGGGCGCGAAGCCGCGACCCGTCCGGGAGACCGGCGGCGGGCCGCTGGAGCGCCAGACCGTCAATACGGTCGCTGAAGCCACGCCCGGGCAAATCTGGATCGGTACTTTCGGCCAGGGGGTCGTCGTCGTCGATACGGCGTCATGGCAAACCCGGCGCATCCAGCATGAATCGGATCGCCCCTCCAGCCTCGTGCACGACGACGTCCGAGCAATCCACATGGATCGCGCCGGCTTTCTCTGGATCGGGACCTCCGGCGGCCTCAGCCGCTACGATACCCGCCAAACCGCTGTTCACACGATTTTCGGCGAGTGGGGCCGGCCGGGCTCCCTCTCGGATGTTGATGTGTGGTCCGTCCTCGCCGCCGCCGATGGCCGCATCTGGGCGGGGTTGCGGGAAGGGGGCGTGGATATCCTCGATCCCCAAGGTCTTCGCGTGGGTCAGCTGCGCTCCGATCCGACCCGCCCGATGTCCGCCCTTCCGGCCGAGCGCGTCTACGCCATGTTGCAGACCGAGACCGGGGACGTTTTTCTGGGAACGAACCGCGGGCTCTATCGCGCCGATGCCGTCGGCAAGTCGGTGCGCCGTATCATCGTAAATCCCGCGTACCCGGAGCTGCCGATACGCACCATGAAAATGGCTGACGGCGCGCTCTGGATCGGGACGCTTTGGGACGGGCTGTGGCGGTTTGATCCGGCCAAAGGCGTCGCCACCGGACATTGGAGCCGCGAAACACTCACCGGCGAACGCGTCGAGGTCATCCTGCCGTCGGCGGATGGCGCGCTTTGGGTCGGCGGATCGACGGGCCTGAATAAGTTCGACATCGCCACCGGCGCAACCGAGAAAATCCTACCGGATACCGGCGATCCTCGTTCGCTTTCCGCGGCGTGGACCTCGGCGCTCGCTTACGACACGCTGGGCCGCTTGTGGGTCGGCACGCTCGGCGGCGGCATCAACATCCTGGAAGGCCGCGACGAGAGCGGTCGTCCCCGCTTTCTGCGCCTCGGTGAGGCGGAAGGATTGCCCAATGGAAGCGCGGCGATGCTCCAGTTGGATCGGGCGGGAAACATGTGGGTCAGCACCAACGACGGTATTGCCGTCGTCGACCCCAAGACTCTCGGCGTTCGCGCCCTGCGCCGCGCCGACGGTGTGGCGATCAGCTTCAACTGGGTGAACTCCGGCGCGGTTTCGGCGCAAGGAGAAGTGATCTTCGGCGGTTCCGGTGGCCTGACAATCATTCGTCCCGACCGTCTGCGCCCCTGGACATATCAGCCGCCCATCGCGGCCGTGGACGTGCGGGTCGGCGGGCGGAAGACCGATTGGGCGCCGGGCGCAACTTTGACCATTCCGGCGGCGGCAAACAGCCTCACGATGGAGTTCGCCGCGCTCGATTATTCGGCCCCCGAGCGCAATCTCTATGCCTATCGTTTGGAGGGTTACGACAAGGAATGGATCGAGACGCCGTGGACCCAGCGCCTGGCCTCCTACACCAATCTTCCGCCCGGCCAATACACACTCAGCATCCGAGGCTCCAACCGGGATGGCGTTTGGAGTGAAACGCCGCTCGCGGTGCCTGTGCGGGTGTTGCCCGCTTGGTATCAAACCTGGTGGTTCTACGTCATCGAAGCCTTGGCGGCGCTGGCTTTGGTATGGGTCGTGGTGCGTGTTCGCACGGCCTACCTGCAAGCCCAGAACGACATGCTGGAAAGAAAAGTGTCCGAGCGCACGCTGGAACTCAGCGCGGCCAACAAGCGCTTGTTTGATCTCGCCACGACCGACACTTTGACGGGGTGCGCCAATCGCCGTCACCTCGTGGAACGCGCACATCAGGCGATCGCCCTGGCGCATCGTAGTGGTTTGCCGGTCGCGCTCCTGATCGCCGACCTGGATCACTTCAAGCGCGTCAACGACACCTACGGACATGTCGGCGGCGACCGCGTCCTGTGCGCAGCCGCGCAAACCTACCGGGCCCACGTCCGTACGTCCGACGTTCTTGCGCGGATAGGCGGGGAAGAGTTCGCGGTTCTCATGCCGGACACCAGCATGGAGGGCGGGCACATCCTTGCCGAACGCTTGCGTCAGGCGGTGGCGGATACCATCGTGGATGTGGACGGCCACGGCGTCCGATTTACGACGAGTATCGGTCTGGCCCTTCTGGAGAAGAACGAGAGCTTCGATTCTCTTTTCGCCCGCGCCGATGCGGCGCTCTATGTCGCCAAGAACGGCGGACGCAACCGCGTCGCTTTGGCGGAAACCGGGAATCGCCAGATCGAGACCGGACCCGCGCGCCCGACCGCGTGATAATGCGCGTGGCGCGGGTGGCGTGCGCAACTTCTCTTGCCCTGCGACAAGTCCGCCATTTTGTTGCCGCGTGAGTCTGCTGTGATCGGGCTATGACGCGCAGAGCGCCCGACCCGGGCTTACGCAACGAGAGTTCGCTGAAGCCGCGCAGGGACTGGCTGGGCTGGCCGCTCAGCATCGCGGCGCATGCCGTCCTCGTCCTGACGCTGATTGCTCTTCGCTTCGGCGCGGAAGAAGAGGTCCCGACGCAATCGTCCATCGTCGTCAATCTCATGGAGGAGGACTCGGGGCTGCCGGGCGGGACGAGCGGCGGCGCAGATCAAACGCCGACGGCCAAGGCGCCCGAGACTCAGGCGCCGCTCGAGCCCGTGGCCGACCCTGCCGTTGAGCCGCTGGCCGAGGAGGCCGTCGCGCTGGAAGTAAAGTCAGCTCCGATCAATACGTCGGATCTCATGACCGAAGCGGAACTCGCCGAGGCTGCGAGCGCCGATGCCGGCGGCGATGGCACCGGTGCGTATGGGGCCGCTGAGGATGGTGCGGGGTCGGGCGGTGGCGCGGGGGGCTGCAATACAGCCCGCGTCCTACAGGCCGCGCTTCGCAAGGATCCGATGGTGCTCAGTGCGGTCGCGAAAGCCGGCCGCGCGGGGAAGGCCGTCAGGCTGTGGGATGGAGAATGGATCCGCGCGGGCGACCAGGACGGTAGAGGTCTCTCGGGTGTCCGTCAGGCGTTGCTCTGGGAACTCGGCTTTGCCCCCGAAGCATGTCGAACCAAGGAAATGCGCGGGCTTATCACGCTGTCTCTCCAAGACGGCACGCGGTTCGCCATCGGAACGGAGCATTGGCGCTGGTCCGACCTTCTCGGCCTCGCCAAGACACCGCTTGATCGATAGCGAAGGGCCGCGCCCGCGGACGCGGCCCCGCCCTCCATTTTAGGACATGACAATCAGAACGACGCGGCGATTTTCGGAGCGCCCGGCACGGGTCTTGTTGTCCGCGACGGGGTCTTTCTCGCCGTAGGAGATCGTGGCCATGCGATTCAAAGGCACGCCATGGCGATTCATGAACATGCGCACCGCTTCCGCACGCTGCTCGCCAAGTCGCTGGTTGATGGAGTCCGGACCGCTGGCGTCGGTGTGGCCTTGGATTTCAAGATAGATGTTTCGGTTCTCGGTCTTCAGCTTCTCGACAAAAACCGACAACCGCTCTTCGGCTTCCGGCGACAATTTAGAACTATCGAGCGGGAATTTGATGGAGTCGTCGGAAAGGACCATCGAGTAGAGGAACTTGCCTTCCGCCAATTTGCCGGCATCGGTCGCACGCTTCAGCGCGTCCTGCGCGGTCTTGTCGAGTTGGCTCAGCTGCGCTTGCTGTTGCTCGAGTTGCTTCTGCGTGGCTTGGGCCCTTGAGTCGACGACGTTGACGCGTTCGTTGACATAATTCTTTGTGGCGCAACCGCCGAGGCTCAATGCGCCGGCGGCAAGGACTGTCGCTGCGAATTTCGCGGTTTTGATTCTCTGCATTGGGTATCCTTCCTGTCACCCCCGCAGCCCATTACTCGATGAAAATGCGGCGATTGTGAGGACGGCAGCCTTGCACGGCAGCGGTGCACGCAGGGCGCGTGACTCGCCATCACTCCGTCACTTAATTGGACGGCCGCGGCCACATTGGCGCGTAGCTCATTGGCAGCATTTAACGCAATGAGCGTCAGAACCAGTTTGCGATCGCATCGCCCAGGTCGGGAAGTGTGACGGCGCTCATGTGATTGCCCGGTACTTCAACGTAGGTCGCCTGCGGAAGAACGTCCGCAAGAGCCTTGGCCGAGCCGTTGTCATGGTCCTGTGCGCCGCTGAGCACCATGATCGGCATCCCGAATGTGGCGAGCGCTTCGCGCGGAACCGCCGGGAAGCTGCCGATGAGCAGCAGCAGCGCTTTCGGATCGCCCCCCGTCGTCTTGAGAAAGGCTTCAGCCATCCACTCGCTCGAAAATCGCTCGTGCGTTCCGGCGCCCTCGAGAACGCGGCGGAAAAAATCGGCGCGGTTCGCTAGGTCGAGAAGACCTTCGAGACCCATGCCGGCCAGCATTGCCTTGGCGGGCTTCGCGCCCCGGGTCAGCATCCGCGCCGTCGTGCGGCCTCCGAGCGAATATCCTCCGAGATCGTACGCGCCGGGCTGGAGGCCGAGTTGATCCACGAGTCCTAAATTATCGTCCGCAAGAATATCGGCGGTATAGTCGGCGGCACGATGACTGCGGGCGCTTTCGCCGTGGGCCCGCAGGTCGGGCATGATGACCCTGCGGCCCTTGGCCGCGAGTTTCGCGGCATGCCCATACTTGATCCAGTTGACGTGCGCGTTGGAAAACAGCCCATGGATCAGGATGACCGGCCGCCCGTCGGCGGGTCCGACTTCGTGGTAGGCCATGGCGTCGCCATGAGCTCCTCGGAAGGTGTGGCGGGTGACATTCATGCTGGAGAGCTTGCCCTTAAGGCGCGGCTGATGGCCGGCCGCGTGAGTTGGGTGCGGTGCATCATTAACCGGTCTCACAAACTCATGCAAAGACGGAAAGCGCACACGCGGTCTTGCGCGAAAACCGTACCTAAATCCGAATTTTGGCATCCAATTCACCTGCCCGGAGGCATACTCTCGTCTGGGGGAGAGCAGCGCATGTGGACCTGGGAGGGGTGCATGGGAAAGCTGTCGCGCGGAGTATGCGGGATCGCCTTGGTGCTATCCGGGCTCGCGGCTGCAGCGCCGACGATCGGTGCGGAGCTGACGACCCGGGATGTGGAAGACTATGTCCCCGAGCCGATGCCGCCCGGTTTCAGCGTTATCGTCAACGCGCTCGAAGGCCCGGTATTCGCCGATGGCGCCGGTCGCACGCTCTATACATGGCCCACACGCAGTCTTCGTAATGGTGAAGCGGGCGACCGCAAAAACACTCCGTCCAATTGCACGGACAAGGTAGAGCGAACCAGTTCCGGCTTGATGAGCCCGTATCCTGCAGGGCTCATCATGCCTGATGTCGACAATCGCCCCAGTTGTCAGGCCGTTTGGCCGCCGGTCCTTGCGTCGGACGGCGCGGTCGAGATGGGAAAGTGGTCGGTCATTCCGCGGCGCGATGGCGTTAGACAATGGGCCTACGACGGCTACCCCGTTTACACCTCGGTGCTGGACCGCCAACCCGGCGACGTCCTTGGAGGCAGCAACCGCAAAATCGGCGGCGGAGATGAACCGGCCATCCGCAAGCCCGTAGCGCCGCGTTCTAACGTTCCGCCCGCCTTTGCAGTTAAGCAGGTGGGCACGGGTCGGATGATCGTCCTGCAGAGCGGCTACTCCGTCTACAGCTGGGAGGGCGACAAGACGAACGCGTCCCAGTGCCTGAAGGAGTGCCTGACCAAGTGGACCCCCGTCCTTGCCGGCAAGTCGGCGCAGCCCAATGGCGAGTGGTCCGTCTTTGAGCGCTCGCAGGGGGTCCGCCAGTGGGTCTATCGCGGGCGTCCTCTCTACACCTACAACGATGATCCGAAACTGCGCAGTCAAATCGGCAGCGATGAGCCTGGATGGCACAACGTCTATACGATGCGCGCGCCGGCGGCGCCCGCCGGGTTCACGGAACAAGATACCCACGCGGGTATCGTTCTCGCCGATGCGCACGGACAGACCATCTATCTTTATTCCTGCGGAGACGACGCTCTCGATCAGCTCGCCTGCGATCACCCAACGACACCGCAGGAATTCAGACTAGCTGTTTGCGGCGGCGGGGATGTCTCCCGTTGTCTCAAGACGTGGAAGTATGTCCCGGCGGCGGCAGGCGCGGCTGCGCCCAACAGGATTTGGACGGCTATCGACATTGATCCAGCCACAGGGCGATTCGCCGCGCCCGGTCAAACGGGAGCGATGCATGTTTGGGCGTATCGCGGTCGTCCGGTCTACACCTACTTCAACGACAAGCCGGGCGACGTGAACGGCGATGCTCTGGGCGAGTTCTATGGGACGCGAAATGGTTTCAAGGCCTTCTGGCTGCGGGACGACTTCTACAATAACGCTGGTTGATGACGGATCGAAGGGAGCCAACATGAAGCAAGCTCACCTACGGATGTTGATGCCGGCTGCGTTGACGGCGCTCGCGCTTGCGGCCTCCGGCGTGCACGCGGAAGGCCCGCCTGGACGCAAGATCGGCTATGTTTTGGTCGACAAGGCCTGGGCGGTTTATCAGACCCCCGATGGAAAGAGCGAGTGTCCGAACGGCTATAACGACGGCCCTCGAGAGCAGTTCAAAGTCCTCTTTCCGGAAGACAAACAGCACACTGTCGTGGACTCGCATCTGTCGCGTGAAGCGGACATTTGGTTTCCCGGCGAGAGCGAGCCCGTCACGGCAAAGGGCGCGCTTCCGTACTACGAAGTCCGCAGCAAAGTGGGCATCGGCCTCAATCTTGACGGCAGGGAAGGTCAGAAGGATTTTGTCAGCCCCGAAGGGGAGAAGGGAATCGATAACGAGCTCTACCGGGTGATCGGCTGCGTGGCTGGATTTCGCGGCCCGGACGGCTCCTACTACTTCTTTCAGAACGAATACATGCGGCGGTACAACTTCAACCGCGTACTACTTGAGATCACCGACGTCGACGATCTTGCGAACGATCCCGATGTCACCGTGACGACCTACCGGGGTCTCAATGGACTGCTCACAAGCGCCAACGGAAAGGACATCATTCCCGGGGCGACGCAGAGGGTCGATGAGCGATGGGGAAAACGCTATATCCATAGCCTGAAGGGCAAGATTGTCGACGGCGTTCTGATCACGGAACCAGGGGACCTGATGATTCCCTATGCCGACACCTTTCAAACAAATGTCGATCAATCCTTCAAAGCGGCGCGCCTGCGCTTGAAACTCACGCCTACGTCGGCCGAGGGGCTCATGGGCGCCTACGTCGACATCGACGATTGGCATCATCAATTGTCGGTCAACTGGGGCACGGCGCATCATGCCAGCTACGGTCAAATGGCCTTGGCCTCGATCGTTCGAGCGGCGCGGCGTTTGGCGGACGCGTATCCGGATCCTGCGACCGGCAAGAACACAGCGATATCCTCGGCGCACGAGCTGAAATTTGTGCAAGCGCACATCCTTCATTCGGAGAAGCCCGAACGCACGGTCGCAGCCGCGCGATAGGCCGCCTACGCTATCACCACACAGCTTCAACTTTCATAGCCAAAGGGAGGAAACGATGGAAAAACTGGTATCGGGGCTCTTGGAACAGTTCGAGCGCGGTCGCATCTCACGCCGAAACCTCGTGCAGACACTCGCGGCCGGTATTGCTGCCGGGTCAGCTGCAACGCCCGCGTTCGCACAGGCCAAGGGGTTCAAGACCGTCTCGATCAATCACATCTCATACGGTGTCGCGGACTATGGCCGCACGCGTGACTTCTACGCGGACCTTCTTGGGATGAAGGTGAGCAAGGACGACGGCAAGCAGTGCAATCTTGGCTTCGGCGACAGCTTCTTCGTGGTCAGGAAAACCCGTCAGCCGGATAACAAGCCCTTTGTCGATCACATTGCGTATACCCTCGACAACTGGGATGCCGCCGCCGTGGAAGCGGAACTGAAACGCCGGAACCTGAATCCAACCGTCGACGCCGAGAAACTCAGCGTATCGGTCAAAGACCCCGACGGCTTCGGCGTGCAAATCTGCAGCAAGGACATGAAGGCCTGATCGTTGCTCGGCCGGCCGCGCGCTCGTCCACACGGGCGCGCGGCTCGGTCGGGACAGTATATTTCCCAAAACCCCCTTTGAATCGCCCTTGCGGGTCGTCCCGGAAGTCGTGAACAATTCCGGTCCATTCACGCTTTGGGGGATCATCGCATGCGCGTCCGGCATATGGCACTTGGCACACTTCTCGCTGTCGGCGCGTGTTCGCCCTCGTCTCCGCCGTCATATCCGGTCGCGGAGAAGGATATGTCGGCCCTCGCGGCGGACATCGCGGCGAAAAAGACAACTGCTGTCGCGGTCACGAAGGCCTACCTCGCCCGCATCGAGAAGCTGAATCCCGGCTTCAACGCGGTCATCGGCGTCAATCCCGCGGCGAGCGACGAAGCCGCCGAGGCGGACAAGCGCGCCGCCGGCGGCGCGGCGGGCCCGCTGAACGGTATGCCGATCCTCATCAAGGACAATATCGACGTGCGCGGCCTCGTGACGACGGCCGGATCACTCGCTCTGGCTGAAAACCGCGCGGAGCAGGACTCTCCGTCCATCGCCGGACTGCGCGCGGCCGGTGCGGTGATCCTGGGAAAAGCCAATCTGTCCGAGTGGGCCAACATACGCTCGCAGCATTCAAGCAGCGGCTGGAGCGCGGTCGGCGGCTTGGCGCGTAACGCACATGCATTGGAGCGGACCGCCTGCGGATCGAGTTCAGGCTCCGGCAGCGCCGTGGCGGCTGGGTTTGCGCCCGCGGCCATCGGCACGGAGACGGATGGCTCCATTACGTGCCCGGCGGCCGCCAATGGCATCGTGGGCTTGAAGCCGACCGTGGGTCTTGTTTCGCGGACGGGCATCGTCCCGATCAGCCACGTCCAGGACACCGCCGGTCCGATGACGCTGACGGTGATGGACGCCGCCGCGATTCTGACGGCGATGGCGGGATCCGATCCCGCCGACCCAGCCACCAAGGACGCGGATGCCCATAAGGCCGACTACGTCAAAGCAATCAATCCCGACGCTCTGAAAGGCGCTCGCCTGGGCGTGATCCGCTTTATCGACGGTTACTCACCGAAAACGCTCGCCGTTTTCGACGAAGCCCTCGCGGTTTTGAAGGCGCAAGGCGCGGAAGTCGTCGACATCGAGAAATTCGATTTCGGCGTTATCCAGGACAAAGAGTTTCCGCTGCTCCTGACCGAACTGAAGTCGGACTTGAATGCTTATCTCGCGAAGACGCCCGCAGCCGTCAAAAACAGGACTCTGGCGGACATTATCGCCTTCAATAAAAACGAGCCTCGCGAAACGCCGCACTTCGGACAGGACCTGTTCGAGAAAGCGCAGGCGATGGTCGATGTGACCGATGCGGGCTACATCGCCGACCGCGAAGCGGTGCGGAAGCAAGCGCAGGAGAACGGGATCGACAAACTGCTGGCGGACCACAACGTCACGGCCTTGATCGCGCCCACGCTCAATCCGCCGTGGCTGATCGATACCGTCAACGGCGACGCCGGCGGGCCGTCATCGACCACCTTGCCTGCGGTCGCCGGTTATCCGCACCTCACCGTGCCGATGGGCACGGTCGAGACTCTGCCGGTCGGCATCTCGTTTATCGGTCCGGCGTGGTCGGAAGCCCATATCCTCTCGCTCGGCTATGCCTACGAGAAGGCCTCGGCCAAGCGTCCCGTGTCGATGATGGCGAAGAAATAGCGTCGCTACTTCGTAAGAGTGACTCCGGCGAGTTCACCGATCGCGCCCAAGGTGGTCTGTGCCGCATTCAGCCCCAGACGAAAGTCATCGTCGCTGAACGTGGCGAAGACGTCTGTGGGCTGGTGCCAATGCGGATCCCATCCGTTGCCGATATGCGCGCCGCGTTCGTTCTCGCGCAGGCTGATCGACGGAATGAGGTCTTGGAACGGAACCGAGTCCGTGTTCGTCATATGGCTCCCGACGGTGGCCGGGTAGTTCGCCGCGTACTTTTCATTCGCCGCTGAGAAATGCCACGCGAAGGCCTGTGACTCGGCCGCCATTTTGGACGCGCTCTGGAATTCGATGTTCACATCGGCTTCGGGACGTTGTGTCGGCGACACGGTTCCGTCGGCGCGTGGCATTCCATGGTCGAACAGCATCATGTCGTGTTGGACCATTCCGAGCCACTTGGGTTCTGGATAACGCCCCGACCCCGGCGGGCTTTCCTGACCCTGAAGCTTGGCCCGCTGTTCCACGTAAGCGCGGGCGCCGTTGAGTCCCGTCTCTTCGTTGTTCCAGAGAACGAACCGGATCGAACGCTCGGTTTGAACGTCGGGGCTGGATAGGATGCGCGCGAGTTCCATCACCAGCGCCGTGCCGGACCCGTCGTCGTTCGCGGCCTCACCCCATCCGTGACCGTCCATGTGGGCGCCGATGATGTACATCTCGCCGGGAAACTTTGTGCCGACCTTCGTGCAATACACCTCCTCGCGGGCGCCCGGCGTGGAGGGTTGTTTGTTGAACTCCCGGAGCTTCACATCGGGCTGCTTGTTGGGGTCGATGTTCACACCCGTCGGCGCCTTTATCCCGCGCGGCTGGGATCCGCCGGGCCCGCGGCCGGGAATTTGCGCGCCTGAGGGGGCACGCGCGGCCCCGGGAGCCGGCGGCTGATGATCATACTTGAGGCGCTCGATACCGGTGCAGCCGTAACTCTTGAGTTGGGCTTCGATCCAATCCACGGCCGCGCGGTTGCGGTCGGTGCCCTCGCGCCGGTCGCCGAACTGCGTCAGTCCCTTGATCGTTGCCTTGTAACGCTCAAGATCGAGGCGCTGCACAAGAGTCTGCACACCCGGGTTAGCTTCGAAGGCCGCATTCTGGGCGTGGGCGGCGGATGTCCCGGCCGCGATGCAAGCGGCCACAATCAAGACTCGGCTACGGTTCAATGGCGTCATTGGCGCTCTCCCACCCGACCAGGAGCAGATAGTAGCCCGGAGGCCGCCGTGCGGCCATCGCCTCCGGCGGTTACAAAAGAGCGTTTTACTCCGTCTAAACCGATCCTTGATGCGAAAGTTCGAGGGCTCGGCTACCGTTGCCGGGCGGTTAACCGAGAAGGGCTCGCCTCTCCATGAAGATTTTAGGACTGACGTTCGCGGCATTGATGATGACAAGCTCCGCTCATGCGGCGGACAACAAGTGGGACATCTTGATCACCGGTGGAACGGTGATCGACGGGACGGGCAAATCCGGCTTCCGCGCCGACGTCGCGATCGATGACGGCAAAATCGTGCGCGTGTCCTCCTCTCCGTTGCCGAAGGCGAGCGCGGCCCGCGTGATCGACGCGACCGGAAAAATGGTGGCGCCGGGCTTCATCGATCTGCACCTCCACATGGATGCGGTCAAAATCCCGTCCGGGGAAAACAGTGTCCGCCAGGGAGTCACTGCGGCTCTGCTAGGCCCCGATGGATCGAGCCCTTGGCCGCTCTCGGAGACGATGGCCCAACTCGGCAAATTGAAGCTGGGCATGAACATCGCTTATCTCGCGGGGCACAATACGATCCGGCGCGACGTCATGGGCATGGACAATCGCGCCCCGACCGACGCCGAATTGACTGAAATGAAAGCGCGCGTCGCGCAGGCGATGAAGGACGGCGCCTTCGGAATGTCCACTGGCCTGCGCTACACACCTGGTTTCTACGCCAAGACGGACGAGATCATCGAATTGTCAAAAGTGGTCGCGGCGAGCGGCGGAATCTACACCTCACACTTGCGCGA
Source organism: Rhodospirillaceae bacterium (assembly GCA_041905525.1). Classification (GTDB taxonomy): domain Bacteria; phylum Pseudomonadota; class Alphaproteobacteria; order Rhodospirillales; family Rhodospirillaceae; genus SHVO01. Next base: position 5,359 of record JAYRKY010000020.1, on the reverse strand, counting down.
CGAAGGCGCCAAACTGATTGAGGGCGTCACGGAGGCCATCGAGATCGGACGAAAGGCGAAGATTCCCGTGATTCTGACCCATCACAAGCCCATGGGTGTGGCGCAATTTGGCCTCAGCGCGAAAACGCTGGCGATGGTTGACGCCGCCCGCAAGGAAGGCCTCGACGTCATGATGGATCAATACCCCTACACGGCCTCCAGCACGGGGATCGCCACACTCATTCCGCCCGCCGCGCTCGCCGGCGGCACGAAGGCCTTTATTCAACGCGCCGACGACCGCCGCCAGTCCGAAGGGATTCTCGAAGGCATCATCGGCAACATCATGGAGCGTACGGACGGTGATCTGAGCAAGATCCAATTCGCGCGTGTCGAATGGGACAAATCCCTTGAAGGCAAAACGATGAAGGACCTTGCCGAAAAAGAGGGGCTGTCGCCGACGCCGGAGAACGGCGCGCGTCTCGCGATCGAGATCATCCGCAAAGGCGGCGCCGGCGCGATCTATCATTCGATGGACGAAGGCGACGTGAATCGCATCATGAAGCACCCCTTCACGGCGATTGCGTCCGACGGCGAAGTCGTCAAATTCGGTGACGGCGCGCCGCACCCGCGCTCGTACGGCACCTATCCACGGGTGCTGGGACACTACGCGCGCGACCTCAAGGTCATCACGCTCGAGGAGGCTGTGCGCAAAATGACGACACTGCCGGCTGATCGCCTCGGGCTGAAGGATCGTAGCCGCATTGCCGAGGGCGCTTGGGCGGATGTGGTGATCTTTGACGCCGCCACGGTGAACGACAAGAGCACCTTCACCGCGCCCCATCAGTACCCTGACGGAATTCCATATGTGTTCGTGAATGGGGTACCGATGGTGGACAACGGCAAGTTTATCGACGCCGGCGGAGGCCGTGTGCTGAAGCGCCCCGGCGCTTGAGATCATAAAAGGGGGAGGGATTTATGAGACTGGTACGCACGGCGGTGCTGGCGGTTGCGGCACTGGCAATAACCGCCCATGCGCGCGCGGCGGACAGTTGGGACCTGCTCATCGCCGGCGGGACGGTGATCGACGGAACCGGCAAGCCGGGATACCGCGCCGATATCGCGGTCGACGGCGGCAAGATCGTGCGCATCTCGCGCGAACCTCTCGCGCGCAAGGGAGCCGCCCGTGTTATCGACGCGGCGGGTAAGGCTGTCGCCCCCGGTTTCATCGATCTCCATCTTCATATGGATCCGGTCGCGCTCCCGTCCGGGGAGAACCTCGTGCGCCAGGGCGTCACCACCGCGCTTGGCGGACCCGACGGTAGTAGTCCGTGGCCTCTCGCGGACTACCTCAAGAAGGCCGACGCGCTGGATCTCGGCATGAATGTGGCTTACCTCATTGGTCACAACACCATTCGCGAAGCGGTCATGGGGTTGGACAACCGGGCGCCAACCGAGGCCGAGCTGATGGAGATGAAGGCGCGCGTTGCCCAAGGCATGCGCGATGGCGCGTTCGGTCTCTCAACGGGGCTCCGTTATACGCCCGGTGTTTATTCCGAGATCGGCGAAGTAATCGAGCTCTCGAAGGTCGCCGCCGAGATGGGCGGCATCTACACTTCGCACCTGCGCGATGAAGGCGCAAAGCTCATCGAGGGTGTCGGCGAAGCCATCGAGATTGGCCGAAAAGCGAAAATCCCTATCGTCCTGACGCATCACAAAGCGGTGGGTAGCCCCAACTGGGGCGCAAGCACAAAGACCCTCGCCATGGTCGACGCGGCGCGCAAGGAGGGGATCGATGTGATGATCGATCAGTACCCCTACACCGCCTCGCACACCGAGATCGATATCCTCGTACCGCCCGCCGCGCTCGCGGGCGGCACCAAAGCCTTCCTGGCCCGTGTCGACGACCGCGCCCAGGGCGAAGGAATCATGGAAGGCATCATCTGGAACATTCTTAACGACCGGGGCGCCGGCGATATCGGCAACGTTCAATTCTCCATCGTGCCTTGGGACAAATCGCTCGAAGGTAAGACCCTGAAGGATTGGGCGGTGCGCGAGGGGATGTCGCCGACCCCGGAGAATGGCGCGCGGCTCGTGATCGAGGCGATCCGTCGCGGCAATGCGGGCGCCATCTTCCATGCGATCAACGAAGACGACGTCCAACGCATCATGAAATATCCACTCACGGCCATCGCGACCGACGGCCGGGTCGGAAAGTTCGGCGAAGGCAGCCCGCATCCGCGCTCCTACGGCACCTTTCCGCGTGTGCTCGGGCGCTACGTGCGCGAGTTGAAAGTGCTGACCTTGGAAGACGCGGTGCGCAAAATGAGCAGCCTGCCGGCCGACCGCATGGGCTTGAAGGACCGCGGCCGTCTCGCGGAAGGCGCCTGGGCCGACGTGGTCGTCTTCGACCCCGCAACGGTCGCGGACAAGGCCACCTACCAGAATCCGCACCAATATCCAGAAGGCATCCCGTATGTGATCGTCAACGGCGTGCCGGTTGTCGACAACGGCAAGTGGAGCGGCGCCGGCCCCGGCCAGGTGCTGAAACGGCCGGGGACGAAGTCCTGACGATCGTGCCCGCGGGCGTTCGCCGCGGAGCCCGCTAGGGCGCCGGTGCGCGGTCGAGCGGCTCCGGCAGATCGGCGACGACATAAGCGATGGTCGCCATCGCCGCTGTCATGCGCGCCATTTCATTGGCGTCCACCTTGTCCACCGTGTCCGCCGGTGTGTGGTGAAGGTAGAAGTAGCGCCGCATGTCGACGTCCGCGGACATCGCCGGGATATTCGCCGCCGTGACCATGGGCGTGATGTCCGCGCCGTTGAATCCCTCGTTGATCACGGTGCCGCCGACTGGCGCGAGCAGCTGCACGATCTGCTTGATGATCTCGCGCGCTTTCGGCGTGCCCGCGAAATCATAACCTTCGATGGGAAGAACGCCGTCGTCGGACTCCATTGCCAGCACGTGCTTGGACAGCTGATCTTTGTAGGTATCGCGGTACGACGTGCCGCCGCGCGTGCCGTTCTCCTCATTGGTGAAAAGAACGAGGCGAATGGTCCGCCGCGGCGTCAGGTTCAGGCGCTTGAGAACGCGCAAGGCTTCCCACATGGCGACGCAGCCGCCGCCGTCGTCCATCGCGCCGGCCGCGATGTCCCAGGAATCGATGTGGCCGCTGATCAGAACCACTTCATCGGGCTTTTCACGCCCACGGATCTCGGCGATGACATTGCCTGATTCCGCATCCGGCAGCATCTGCGCGCCAAGGGACATATTTACAACCGTCTTCTCGCCGCGATCTTGCATGCGCTGAAGCTTATCCGCATCTTCCGCCGACACGGCCGCAGCAGGGATCTTCGGGAGCTTTTCGTCATAGCGCATCCCGCCGGTGTGCGGCGTGCGGTGGCCGACGGGACCCACGGAGCGGACCAAGGCGCCGACGGCGCCGTGGGCGGCGGCGCGCGAGGCGCCCGTGCCGCGTACGGTGGTTACCACCTTGTACACCGACAGAGGCTCCGCCTTTTCATCGAAGGGCACGTTGAACAGGACGATCTTGCCCTTTGCCTCCGCTGCGCGTTTGTCGAGCTCCTCGAAGCTCTTCACCACCAGAACTTCGGCCTCGACCTTTCCGCCGACACTGCCGCCGAGGGTGGCGATGACGAGCGGCGCGGGATAAGGGCGAACGATCGCCGCGCTTTCCGCGCCGCGCACCCAGTGTGGGACCATGACCTTCTCGATGCGGACATTGGCGAGGGCGTCTTTCTTCATCTCGCCCTCCGCCCAGCGCAGCGCGCCTTCAAGATTCGCACTACCGCTGAGGCGGCCGGGATACTTGTCGGTCAGTTCGGCAAGGCGCTGCCACGCGCCGGTGGCACTGCGCGCCGAGGTCGCTTCGGCGATGATGCGTTGCGCGGTTAAGCCATAGGTCTTGGCGATGGCGTCTTGCGCCGACGCGGCGCTGGATAAGGCGCAGCAGGCGATCGCCGCCTGCGCGATGAGACGCGGAATGAATTTCACGGAAGCCCCCACAGTGTTCATCCTTCGGAAGCGCCTAGGCTACAACGACGGACGCCCGGCGCGGTAAGAAGTCTTGTGGGGGCGGTGATAATCGCGAAGGGCCTCGCCTAAGCCACTGCCGGATAACGCGATTTGGAGGGGCCGGGGCGGCGCCTAAGGTTTCACGACAGCCGCCGTCTGGCCGAACAACACCTTCTTTGCCTCCTCGCTCATGGTGGGGGGAGTCTTGAAGGTATCTGCAATCGCGTAGGCGCGTTTCACCGCGGGCCGTTCGCGGATCGTCTCGAACCAGCGCTTCAGATGCGGAAAGTCTGCAAGGTTCTGCTGCTGGGCTTCATGAGGAACGATCCAGGGATACGAGGCCATGTCCGCGATCGAATAGGCTCCGGCCACGAATTCCCGGTCCGCGAGGCGCTTGTTCAGCACACCGTAGAGACGGTTGGTCTCCTTCACATACCGCTCCATCGCGTAAGGGATCTTTTCCGGCGCATAGCGATTGAAGTGATGGTTTTGGCCCGCCATGGGGCCAAGTCCGCCCATTTGCCAAAACAGCCACTGCAGCGCGTCGGCGCGGCCGCGCAAATCGCTCGGGATGAATTTCGCGGTCTTCTCGGCAAGGTAAAGCAGGATAGCGCCGGATTCGAAAAGGCTCACCGGGGCGCCGCCGTCGGCCGGCGCACGGTCGACGATCGCCGGAATACGGTTGTTAGGCGCAATCTTCAGGAAATCAGGCTTGAACTGCTCGCCGGTGCCGATGTTCACCGGGATCACTTTATAGGGCAGCCCGGCTTCCTCCAGAAACATCGTGATCTTGTGGCCGTTCGGCGTCGTCCAATAATAAAGGTCGATCATGGAAGCTCCTGCGGGAAGGGGACCTGGGACGATCACTACAACAGCCGGCCCGGCCTGCAAACCTCCCGCCGTCCAAGTCCGGCACTCCCTTGCGCCGCGAGAGCTTTTTGCCCTATGCGATAGGCCAACCCGGTCAATTTTTCTCCGAAGGACCCATGACGAAATCCGAAGCCGAGACGCTCTACGAAGCGGGCATCGCTCTCCTGCGCGCGGGCGACTACGCGGGCGCGCACGGGCGCTTCACCGCGGCCCTGGGCAGCGATCCGAAATACGTCATGGCCCTGAACGGCCTTGGCCTCGCGCTGTCCTCCCTCGGCCAGGAGGACGATGCGCTTGCCAGCTACAACGAAGCGGTGCGCATCGAGCCGACCTTCGCCTCGCCGTACATTAATCGCGCCGTCATTCTGCATCGCCGCGGCGACGCCGCCGGCGCGCTCGCCAGCCTCGATAAGGCCATCGAGCTGCAGCCGGACAATCCCAACGCCCACAACACCCGCGGCAGCATCCTCACTGAGC
>JAYRKY010000050.1:0-7507 GCA_041905525.1 Rhodospirillaceae bacterium | reverse complement strand
ATCCCAACGCCCACAACAACCGCGGCAGCATCCTCACTGAGCTCCAGCAGCAGAAGGCCGCCATCGCCAGCCTCGAGCAGGTGCTCGCCATCGACCCGAGCTATCCGCTGGTCGCCGGGCTTCGTCTGCTGAATAAAATCTATATCTGCGACTGGGGCGGGTTTCAGCGCGCCCTGCAAACGCTGGGCGAGCAATTGGACCGGGGCGAACCCGGCGCGCCGCCGTGGGCGCTCTTGCCGCTGATCGACCGACCCGACCTTCAACGCCGCGCGGCAGAAGCGTGGGTCGCGGGCAACGCGCCGGAGCAAAAGGCGCTAGGCCCGGCGCCGAGCTATCCGAACCACGATCGCATTCGCATCGGCTACTTCTCGGCCGACTTCCACCGCCACGCCACCGCTCACTTGATTGCCGAGCTGTTCGAGCGGCACGACCGCGCGAATTTCGAGGTCATTGCCTTCTCGTTCGGCCCGGCGACGGACGACGAAATGCAGCAGCGCCTCAAGGCGGGCGCGGACCGCTTCATCGATGTGCGCGACAAGACGGACCGGGACATCGCGGCCCTCGCGCGCGAGATGGAGATCGACATCGCTGTGGATCTCAAGGGCATTACCTTCGGTCACCGGCTCGGAATTTTCTCTCACCGCGCCGCGCCGATTCAGGTCAATTACCTCGGCTATCCGGGCACGATCGGTGCGCCTTACATCGACTACATCATCGCCGACGAGGTGGTCATCCCGGCGGAATCCCGTCAGCATTATGCCGAGCAGGTCGTCACGCTGCCGGGCAGCTATCAAGTCAACGACCGCAAACGGAAAATCTCCGACCGGAAATTCACCCGCGCCGAACTGGGGCTGCCCGAGGACGCTTTTGTCCTCTGCTGCTTCAATAACAACTTCAAGATCATGCCCTACATCTTCGACATGTGGATCAACATCATGCATTCCGTGCCGAACAGCGTGTTGTGGCTGATCGCCGACAACCCGACCGCGGCGGAGAACCTGCAGTGGGAGGCCGAACGCCGCGGTATCGAGAAGAAGCGCCTGGTGTTCGCGGATCGCATCTCGCCGGAAGACCATCTCGCGCGCCACGCGCATGCCGATCTGTTCCTCGATACGTATCCCTACAACGCCCACACCACTGCGAGCGACGCGCTCTGGGTGGGGCTGCCGGTGCTGACCTGTCCCGGGGATACTTTCGCGTCTCGCGTAGCGGCCAGCCTGCTCACGGCGATGGATCTGAAAGAGCTGATCTTCGCCAATCTTTACGAAATCGAGCAGACCGCCATTGCGCTCGCCAAGGATCCGGCGCGGCTAGCCGCCTTGAAGGAAAAAGTGCTGAAGAACCGCGCGACCTCGCCGCTGTTCGATACGGACGCCTTCGCGCGGAACATCGAGTCCGCCTATCAGCAGATGATTGCCGCCCAGCGCACGAAGCACTGACGGCTATTTTTCCTGGCAGGCGAGGGGCGCTGCGCCCTTATCCGTCCAGATCGCTTCGCGGCCCTTGCCGCGAAGCGTGCGGCCGTCGGCTTCGTAGGAATATCCGGACCCGCTGATGGTGCGGTTGAGCACGTGCAGCCCGCCCGCCTGGGTGCGCACAATCGCGACGCCGGTTTTATTCTCGAATGTGATCGACAGCCGCGCGCCCGCGGCGCATTCGAAGCTGGCCTCAATGGTCTCGCTCGTTTTCGCGGGCGCGCATGCTCCCAACAGGAGAGCCGGCGCGCACGCGAGGAGGACCCTTTTCATCTTCAGGCCGGGACCCGGCGCAGGGCCTGCGCCATGCAGTGAATGCCGCCGCCTGTTTTTGACAGTTCCGCCATCTCGACTTCGGCGACCTCAAAGCCGCGGGCTTTAAGCTGCTTGATCAGGGTCTGGCTGCTCTTCGGCGCAATCACGCGATCCTTGCCGATGGACATGAAGTTGCAGCCGAGCGTCATGGTGTCCTGGAAGGGCACATGGATCAGTTCGTGTCCTTTGTCCTTCAGCCACTGCACGATGCCGGGCTCCGTGCAGTCAAGGCACACCGCCGTCAGTTTCGGCGCGATCGGCACCACCATGAGATCGATGTGGACATAGTATTCGTCGAAAAAGGCCATGCGCACTTCCCAGCCTTCTTTCTCGATCCACGTCTTCACCTGCGCGGCGCCTTCGTCCTGGGTGCGGGCGCCGCCGCAGCCCAGCAGAAGCACGCCGTCCTCGATCACGTTGAAATCGCCGCCTTCGAAGGTGCCGGCGGTGACCATGTCGTAAATGGGAATGCCGAGCGTCTCATAGTGGCGGATCGCGGCGTAGTTTTCGCCGCGGCGCCACCACTGCGCCATTGCGGTGATAATTGGTCCCCACGGCGTCATAACGCTGGAATCTCGGGTGTAATGCTGCATCGGCAGGTCCGGTTGCGGCGGCGCCAGATGCACCTTCACCCCGAAATTCTCATATGCCTTGATCAGCTCATCGTGCTGCTTGCGCGCGGTCTCCATGTTGGCCGGATTGTCCCGCAGATACTTCTTCGAAAGCGAGCTGGTCGCGAGATGCCGGCCGTACGTCGGCTTGCACAACAAGACGTCCGTCAGCACATCGGTCTCGTTCCGGAAGCCCCATTTGGTCAGCGGCTTGGTGCCGCCGTTCGGATTGCGGCGTTTCAGCGAGAAGGCTTCGCCGGCGACATCGTTCTGAGCGTTCATTCTGCGTCTCCTTTAAGGGCTGCCGGTCGGGATCCACCACTCGCGGCCCCGCCGCGTCGTGATGTATTCCGGCCATCGAAACTCGGTCAGGGCCTCGTAGTCGGCCAACGGCTTAATCCACCTCTCGCCGCCGATGCCGCCTCCGGTCCGCGCGACAAACTCATCTTTTGCGGCCTTGCGGGCCGCCTCGTCTTGAAGCAGACGGACGGCTGTCATGGCAACGACTTTCGCGGCGGTCGTGACCATCGGGTCGATGGTCTCGGGAATCCCGCCCAGGGCATTGCTGACCCACGCCGGATAGCGGAAGCCTGCGGGCGCTTTCAGGGCGGGACGCGCGATGTACAGACGCGCCGTCGGCGCATGCCAGCACATGTCGGTATAGTCGTCGGAGGTGGCGTGCGTCTGAGTCGGAGGCAGATCCTGGCGCAAGAGGCGCTCCGCCTCCTCGGGCGCTATCAATGCCTCGCAGACGTCCAGGAACGGGCGCTCCAGGGGGGCAAGACCCACATTCCTCTGAAATTCGCGGGCGATGCAGCGGGCGTCTTCGCCCCATTTGGGCGCCCCAACGGCCTCCAGCGATTCATAGGTCAGGCGCGCGACCGCGTGATTGGCGAGGCCGGGGCGGGATTTCGACACCCACCGGCGCTCGTGACGGCATCCCGCCATGGCGGCCGCGTGCGCGGCATTGCGGTCGAGTACTGCGGTGATCTGCTCCGCCATCTCCAGCGTCGGTGTGCGGATCATGTATTGGATCTCGGCAAGACCGGCCGGAAGGTTATCCGCTGTCGCTTGCCCGGCCGTCAGGATCGCCTCGCTGATGGACCAGCCGCCTTGATGCGGCAGCATGGACTCCCGCAGCGACTTCGAACTCATGTACATCAGCATCAACGCATCGTTCGCCCCAGGCGCGCGCACGGCGGAGTGATTTTGCGCGATAGGGGCGTTGTTCTGCCCGGCGAGCCACGTTTCCGGTGCGTCGCAGATGAAGCGATAGATCATCGCGTAGGCCGCCCCGCAATGCGTGTCCCAGCGGACCGTGTTGCACAACGGCAGCATGTAGAACGGGTGGAAGGAAATAATGGCGTCGAGCCCGTCGTAATAGCCCTTCGCGGCATGCAGCGGCTTGGAACCGCGCACCTTTTCCGCGGGCTCGCCTGTGAACCGCAACGTGCCCTTCAGGCCATGATGCTGCATGGCGGCCTTCACCGCGAGAAGTGCGCCCAGGCTTCCGATGCCCAGTCCCGAATGCGGATCGGTGTGGCCTCCCGCCTGTTCGGTGAGGCCGCTGCGCGGGCGCTTGACGGTCGCGGCATCCTGGCAATTGCCGGGTACCGCGTCGTATTCGGCATAAAGGCCGATCTGCGGGCCCTGGCCGCTTGCACTATTCGACCACTGCGCCGCGAACGCGGTCGGCATTCCGCCGGAGCCTTCTTCGACGGTGAATCCTTCTTGGCGCAGGAGATTCACGTACCAGGCGGCGGACTCGTACTCACGCCAGGCGGTTTCGCCGAGGTCGAAGATATGCTTCGCGCCCGCCGACAGGAGTGAACGGCGTGCGTCAACCGCGGCCAACGCTGTTTCTTGCGCCGGTGAGATCATGAAATTGCGCTCCTTCCAGCAAAAATAGTGGGTCCCGGCGGACAAATCGACGTGAGAATTTTTCCACGTGTTTGCGGAAAAGGGCTCACGGCTGCGCTAAAGTGCAATTCATTTGCTGGCGCGGCGGCGGGTTTCTACACTCGCCCCTCAGGGGGCTCCACATGACCGACGCTGCGACGGGACGCGAACCCGCAAGCCAGGCGCGCATTGTCGCGCTGATCACGCTCGCGATGTTCATCAATTACATCGACCGCGGAAACCTCGCGATTGCGGGCCCCAAGCTCCAGGAAGAATTGGGGCTGAGCGCCATGGAGTTCGGTCTTCTCGGGTCGGCCTTCTACTACAGCTATGTGCTGGGCATGATCCCGGTCGGCTGGCTGGCCGAGCGGTTCGGGGCGCAGAAGGTTCTATTCTTTGGCGCGGCAATTTGGGCGATCGCGACTTTACTCACGGGCTTCGCCAGCGGTTTTATCGTCATCCTCGTGCTGCGCGTCTTGCTCGGCTTCGGCGAGAGCGCCTCTTTCCCGTGCTCATCCAAGATTCTGGCTCAGGTGGTGCCGCCGGAGCGCCTCGGCGTGGCCAACGGCTTCATGAGTTTTGGCTACTTGTTCGGCCCGGCGGTCGGCATCGCGCTCGGCGGCGTCCTGCTTGCCAACTATGGATGGCGTCCGATCTTCTACGTCTTCGGGGTGATGTCGCTGCTGTGGCTGTTGCCCTGGAGCCGTGTCGTGATCGCGCCGCGTCCACTCCAGAACGAGCATGCGGGGTTTGAGCCTTCCTTCGGTCAAATCCTGCGGCAGCGCGGATTGTGGGGCGCGGCGCTCGGCTTGTTCTCGGCCAACTACGGCTTTTATTTCGTGATCTTCTGGCTCCCGACTTATCTGGTGAAAGAGCGCGGAATCTCGATCTACGACATGGCCCTGATGGGTTTCGCCGCTTACGCGCTGAACGCGCTCTGCGCGTTATTCATGGGTTGGATGACGGACCGCTGGATCGCGGGCGGACGCAGCGCGGATCTGGTCTACAAGGGCGCAATGGCGGCGCTGCACATCGGCGGCATCGGCTGCATGTTCGGCATGGCCTATCTCGATATGTTCGGCCTCACGATCGCGCTGTTTGTGTTCAACGTCCTTTTAGGCATTGCGTCACCGGGCTACTACGCGGTCGCACAGATCATCGCCGGGCCGCAGGCTACAGGGCGCTGGGTCGGCGTGCAGAACGCCATTGGCAATACGGCCGGCTTCATCGCCCTGCCGCTGACGGGCTTCCTGATCGATCGTACGTCGAGCTACGTTTCGGCGTTCACGGTTGCGGCCGGCGTGTTCGCCGCCGGCTTCGTCTGTTGGATCTGGATTTTGCCGCGCGTCGCGCCGCTCACGTGGGCCGAGCAGAAGTAGCGGTCAGTCCGCGCCTTTGGTCTTGCGCGATTTCTTCGCCGGCGGCGCGGCAATGCGCTTCTCGGGCACCAGTTCGCTGTTCAGCCAGTCCGTGAAAGCGCGCAAGGTCGCCGCGTTGCGCAGTTCGTTGCGGCAGACGATGTAAAACGCTCCGGTCGCTGGCACCGTCGCGCCGAATGGGACGATGAGCTTCCCTTCCGCCAGCAAGCTCGACGTGGTGATGTTGTCGCCCAGGGTGATGCCGTGGCCGTAGATCGCCGCTTCGATCGCCAGGTGCCAGTTTGAAAGTTTGAGATAACGCGCGCCGACCATCGTGGGCGCACGGGCGGCCTGAAGCCACATCTGCCACTCGCTGCCGTCCTCGTCGCCGTGAATCAGCGTATGCGCGGCAAGGTCCGCGACGCTGCGCAGCGGCTTCTGGTTCACCAGCGACGGGCTGCAGACGGGGAACAGCTCCATATGAGTCCAGAGCTGCGCATGGAAGCCGGGCCAAGGTCCGACGCCGTAACGGATCGCCACGTCCACGTCCGCCGGATCGGCTTCCTCGGCCGCCACCAGCTTCAGCCGGATGTCGGGGTACCGCTCGGCAAAGCCGCCAAGCCGCGGGATCAACCAGAACGACGCCAGAGCCTGCACGCAGCTCACGACAAGATCGCCCTCGGTCTTTTGGCGCGTCAGCAGGGCGGATGCTTCGGCGATGGAATCGAACGCCGCGGCAATGGCCGGTTGGTAGGCCGATCCGTAGGAGGTGAGCTGCAGATGGCCCGCCGTGCGGCGGAACAGCTTCACCCGCAGCGCCTCCTCAAGGGCCCGCACCTGGTGGCTGACGGCCCCTGGCGTGACGTTTAATTCCTTCGCCGCGCGCGACACGGACAGGTGACGTGCGGTCGCCTCGAAGGCTCGCAGCGGATTAAGGGGCGGCAGGCGCTTTCGCATGCAACTCAAACAGTCCTGAAAGGGGGCTCAACATGCCCCCAATTCCCCGCTTTGCCAAGCGCGCGCCGCCTTTGGTCCAAAATCACGACCCTCCAGATACCCCTGGAATTCGCACCGAAGTCGCATGCGGTGTATTTTTTCTCAAAATAGGCGGGCCAATAATTTCAATTGCCCGGACGGGGCGAACAGCCGAAGCTTTTTTGCGCGTTGCACTTCGTTACGGCGGCGTCTTCGCGCGTCTCAGGCGGGACATAAAGCGCTTACAAATATTTCATAGCCTGGAGGCGCGCGTCCGAACGGCCACGAGGGCAACGGTGGATGCGTTAGTGCTTGATAATCAAGGCGTTTTGACGGTCAGCCTCGCCGAGGCGCGTGAAACCGCCCTCCGCGTGGTCTTTCGCGGTCGCGTCTGAATTGACGCGGCGCATTGCGTGAAACCGCGGGGAACACGAAATAGGGCTAACGGATCAAGAGGAGGAACTGGTCGTGTTGAATTTTAAAAACCTGAATAGACGACGTGTTCTACACGGGATGGTTGGCGGTGGCGCCGTCACGGTCGGCCTGCCGCTCCTCAACTATTTCCTGAACGGCAACGGAACCGCGCTTGCCGACGGCAAGCCGATGCCGCTGCGCTTCGGCACCTGGTTCTGGGGTCTCGGCATGCAGACGGGCATCTTCACCCCGACGAAGACCGGCGCGAACTACGACCTGAAGGAAGAGTCGGCGTTCTTCAAGCCGATCCAGCAGGACATGAACCTGCTGACCAACTTCACCGCGTTCCGCGATAACTACGAAAACCTGTGCCACTACTCGGGCTGGGTGATCACGCGTTCGGGTCAGGCCCCGAAGAGCGGCGACGACAAGCCGGGCGAGACGTTCGACATCACGATCT
>JAYRKY010000019.1:8834-73042 GCA_041905525.1 Rhodospirillaceae bacterium | reverse complement strand
CTTTTCGATCGCGATCCCGCCCGGGCGTTCCCGGGGCCTGCGGGCAATAGCTTCCGGTCGCTCGTCGGTGACTGCGGTAACGGGTCTGACTGCAACGGCCGCACGATCCGTATGGGCGTGCGCTTTAACGGCTAGATACCCACGATCCCCTCGCCCGCCGCGCTTCCCGAACGGAGGCCGGCGGGCGTCTTTTTTCGGAGTAAAGCCGCACTCACCGTGTGGGGAATCCGTCCTTATATGCGGCGGGAGGCGTTCGCTTCTTTGCGGCCTGCTCAAACGCGTAACCGAAAGAGATCAGCAGCGCGTCCGACCACGCCGGTCCCACGAACGATAGCCCCACCGGCATCCCGCCCACAGAGCCCATCGGGACAGTGAGATGCGGCAGACCTGCGGCGGAGGCGTTCCCGGCAAGTGACGGAGGGGCCGAGCCTTTCGGCAGAGCGACATTCGGGGAACGATCGAGAAGTGTGCGATCGGCGGCCAAAAATGCCCCAGGGGCGGCCGTCAATCCGATCACCGCATCTGCCGCAAACTTGGTGAAGGCCAGCGCGAGGCCGTCCGGACCAGCCCTGCGTTTCACATATTCGAGCATCCGCTGATACTGAGGGTCTACCCGACCCCGACACGCCTGCGCAGCCTCTAGGGCTTCTTGATCATGCATGTTTTCACGCGGATCAAATCTGTTGATGGCAATGATGTCCGAAAGTGATCGGGCATTTTGCGTGTCTGGCGCGTTGGCGAGGTAGGCGGCGATGTCTTCCTTGAACTCGCACTGCTTGACCGTAACCATCTCCGGGCTGATATCCTCCAAAAGGTCGGTGGGAAGTTCAAACACCTCGCCGCCTTGGGCGCGAATAGTCTTAACCGCCTCCTCCAACGCAGCCTCGGTATCCGCGTCGTACCCCGTCGTTCCGCGCAGAAGCCCGAACCGACGAGACTTCAGCGCATGCGGATCCAAGGCCTTAGCCAATTCCGCGCGGTGCGCGTCCGCTGAGAGCGTTACCCCGTCGGTGGGATCGGAACCCGCAATCACGCTAAGAACCGCCGCCACGTCGGCGACCGAGCGCCCGATCGCACCGATCGTATCCAGGCTCATGGCGACCGGGACAACGCCGCGCCGCGAAACCAGACCGAGCGTGGGCCGCATTCCGGCCACCCCGTTGATTGCGGCGGGCTCGGTCAGTGTCCCATCGGTATCGGTGCCGATGGCTGCCGCAGCAAAACTAGTCGATGCCGCGATGGCCGACCCGAAGCTGGAACTCCCCGGTGATCGCGCGAGGTCATAAGGGTTGTGTGCCGCGTGCCCGACCGTGCTGCCGTTGAGGACGGCGACAGCGCGTACGCCGGAGAACTGCGAAAGGTTTGTCTTGCCGACAATGATGGCGCCGGCCTCGCGCAGGCGTTTGACCACTTCGGCATCATGGGCCGCAATATTTTTTTCCAGTATGAACGACCCTGCCGTCGTCGGAAGTCCTTCGACATCAATATTGTCGTTCAACACAATCGGGATGCCCTCAAGGACGCCACGTGTCTTTCCTTCTTTACGCCGCGAATCTGATGCAGCCGCCTGCTCGGGTGCGTCTGACGTGATCGCCATGATCGCACGCAACGGGGCATCGTAACGGTTAATGCGCTCAATATAGCTCTGCGTCGCTACGGCAGAGGTAATCCTCCCCTGGGCCAGATCTTCCGCCAATTGCACCAAGGTCCGCTCTTCAAGCTGATAGGGAGCGGGAGGTACCTCTTTGCTACAGCCGAGGAGCGTAACCGCACAAAGGACGAAAGCGCCTACGCGTGCCAACGGACTTCGCACCGATTGAAGAAGTTGAGGCATGGGGTCCGAACCGCTCAAGGAATGATCCGCTACTGCGGAAGCTTGCCTTCGATTTCCTGATAGACCTTCGCGATCGCGAGCCTCGCCTGAGTCTCGTCCCAAGCCCAGCCCAGATAGGGTCCCCAATTCGCCTGTTTCAGCGCCTCGCAGCTTGGAGGCTTCCCCGTGTTGGGGCATGGCGCACCCAGGGCATGCAATCGCTTTCCCTCGTTGATCACATACTCCAGCGCGACGCGGTAGCCTTCCAGATCGGCTTTCATCGACGCCATATCGTCGACAAAGCCATGACCGGGAATGTACCAAGAGACGTTCATGGCTTGCGCCTTCTTGATCGTGGCCAGCCACTCCGAGGGGAATCCGCTGCGCAGGGCCGGGAAGATATGGCGCATGTAAAGCTCGCCCATGAACAGGACCTTACTCTGCGGCAGATAGACCACCAGGTCCCCACCGGTGTGTCCCCGGCCGATATTGAGGACTTGGATTTCGGTGCCGCCGAGCGTCAGGGAGCGTTTGTCCGAGACGGTCTCGGTTGGCGGGTTCTCGTTCTTGGCCAAGTTGGGTTGAGACACGGGGGACGAGATGAACACGACATCGGGAAAAGCGGCTTTGAAGGCCGCATTGCCGGCAACATGATCGATATGGTCCGATGCCACGACGACGTAGCGCAGCGGCTTCGGCGTCCTCTTCTTGATGCCATCGATCAAGTCCTGCGTCTGACGCAAGTCCCCCTGCCCATCCACCACGACCGCTCCGTCTGGGGTGATGACGACCAGACTCACCGTGGTCACCACAATTTCCGCGGTGTCGGGAAACTCCAGGCCCTCGTAGGCAAAAACGCCGGGCGCCAGATCGATCCAGCGCGGAAAATCGGCCTTTGTGAGGCCGCGTTTGGCGATGTCTCCGGACTGGGGCACATCTGCGGCGGCGCTCGGACCGGCAAGGCCTATGACAACGCAGATCAAGGAAAAAATGGCTTTCACCGGACCCTCCACAAAAACACAGGGGCGCATCATCGCGGCGGCGAAAGGATAAGTCCATGACGCGCTGCGCACCCGATGTGATACCGTAAGGGTAAGGATCAGGGGGAGACGCGGGGATGAGCCTAGCCCAGATATTCGCGCCGCTTGCCGCGACACTCGGCATCAACTGCTGTCAGCCCCCCCTGCCCGAACCGCAACGCTGGCAGGCCCACGCAGCGCGTGTTGTCATTACCCGTGACGACTGGGGTATTCCTCACATCGAAGGCCAAAGCGATGCCGACGCCGTCTTCGGCATGATGTACGCGCAAGCCGAAGACGACTTTTCGCGAATCGAGGCCAATTATCTCACGGCACTTGGCCGTACCGCGGAGGCCGACGGCGAGGAGGCGCTGTGGGCGGACCTTCGCCAGCGTCTTTTTGTCGACCCCGAGGAACTCAAAGACCAGTATGCGCGCAGCCCCGCGTGGCTGAAGGCGCTGATGAACGCCTGGGCCGATGGGCTCAATTTCTATTTGGCGAAGCATCCGGACACAAAACCGAAGGTGCTTACTCGTTTCGAACCGTGGATGGCCCTCAGCTTCACCGAGGGCAGCATCGGCGGCGATATCGAGCGCATCTCACTCAGTGAGCTGAAAACCTTCTACGGCACGCCAACGCCGCCCGCGCCGGAGGAAACAGGCGCCGCTCCGCGCGAACCATCCGGCTCCAATGGCATCGCCATTGCCCCGAATTTGACGGCAGAGAACGCCGCCCTGCTCCTGATCAACCCGCACACCAGTTTTTATTTCCGCTCGGAAGCTCATGTGACAAGCGGTGAAGGGCTGGATGTCTACGGCGCGTCCACCTGGGGGCAGTTTTTTGTCTATCAAGGATTCAACGCCAAGGCCGGATGGATGCACACCTCCTCCACGGTCGATAACGTCGACGAGTTTGCGGAACGTGTGAGCAAACAGGGCAGCGATTACACCTATCGTTACGGACTTGAGAGGCGGCGCGTTGCGTCGTCTCCGGTGACGCTAAGGTTTCGCGCAGCCGATGGAACGCTCGCTTCGCGAACCTTTACGACTTACCGCACGCATCATGGCCCGATTGTCGCCAGAAAGGACGGTCGCTGGGTTTCCACCGCGCTCATGTGGAAACCGATCCCGGCTTTGGAACAAAGCTGGCTGCGCACGAAGACGTCCGACCTCAATGGATTTGTGCGGGTGTCGATGCGGCAAGCCAATTCCTCGAACGACACGATCTTCGCCGATGCGCGCGGCGGCATCGCGTTTTTGATGCCGCAGTTTATCCCACGCCGCGACAACCGCTTCGACTACACCCGCCCGGTGGACGGCAGCAATCCGGCGACGGACTGGAAGGGCCTGCATACGGTGGCAAGCTTGCCCAATGTGATTCGCCCTGGGCTGGGCTGGGTTCGGAACACAAATGACTGGCCATGGAGTGCGGCAGGCCCTGAAAGCCCGAAGGCCGAGGATTACGCCCGGTACATGGACCAAACCGGCCCAAACGCCCGCGGCGCCCACGCCGATCTTCTGCTGATGGGACAAAGCGGCTGGACGGCGGAGGCCTTGCGCGCCGCGGCCTTCGACTCTTATCTCCCCGCCTTCGCAACATTGATTCCGGGTTTGATCCGGGCCTGGGACCAGTTGCCGGCCGACGATCCGCGCCGGAAGACCCTTGCGGAGCCGATAACGCTTTTGCGGGCTTGGGACTTCCGCTGGGGTTACGAGTCCGTCCCCACCAGCCTTGCTGTGTTTTGGGGAGATCAATTGTGGCGTGAGGTCGGTAGCTTCGCGCAAGCCGAACGTATGAACGTGCCGGCGTACATCGAAAAGCGCGTCACGGATGCTGATAAGCTCATCGCCTTCACTGCGGCCGTCGATCGTTTAACCGCGGACTTTGGCTCGTGGCGCACGCCCTGGCGCGAGATCAATCGTTTCCAACGTCTCGACAATGCGATCCGCCCGCATTTCGACGACGGAGCGGACTCGTTCCCCGTTCCCTTCACGTCCGCGCAGTGGGGCAGCCTTGCGTCCTTTGGCGCAAAGCCTTGGCCCGGCACGAAACGCTACTACGGAACCAGCGGGAATAGTTTTGTCGCCGTCGTCAGCTTTGGACGCCGCGTGAAAGCAATGGCCGTGATGGCCGGGGGGCAGAGCGGAGACCCGGCATCGCCTCACTTTGCCGATCAGATCGGTAACTATGCCGACGGCTTTTTGCGGCCGATCTATTTTTATCCGGATGAACTCGAAGGGCATGCCGTCAAGCGCTACCGGCCGGGTTAATTCTGTAAGACTGGGGGCTAAGATGATTTCAAAAGGATTCGTTGTGTCAGCGGCCGTTTTCATGGCTGCGCTTCAGCCGCTTTCGGCTGCGGAAAGCATCGCCGCGCGTGCGACACTGCTCAAGCCCGCGCGGGTGTTCGACGGGATCGACGGAAAAATTCACACCGGATGGCAAGTGCTTGTCGAAGGCGAACGTATCGCCGCGGTCGGTCCCAACCTCGCGCCGCCGCCGGGCGCGGACATCATCGAACTTCCGGCCGAGACAATCATCCCCGGGATGATTGAAGGGCATACGCACCTTTTCCTGCACCCCTACAATGAGACGAGCTGGGACGACCAAGTCCTTCATGAACACGTGGCGCTGCGCACCGCGCGCGCCGTTGTACATGCCAAGGCCACCCTTCTCGCTGGGTTCACCAGCGCGCGCGATCTGGGGACCGAGGGCGCGGGGTATGCCGATGTCGGTCTCAAGATGGCCATAAATCAAGGCATCATCCCCGGCCCGCGGCTCGGCGTGTCCACGCTCGCCATCGTCGCGCTGGGCGCTTATGGCCCGAAGGGCTTCGAGCCGGGTGTTGAGGTTCCGCAGGGCGCCGAGGAAGCATCGGGCGCCGATGGCGTCGTGGCTGCGGCCCGCCGCCAGATTGCCGCGGGCGCGGACTGGATCAAGTTATACGCCGATTATCGGTGGGGGCCTGGAGAAGACAGCCGCCCGACGCTCAGCCTCGACGAAGTGAAGGCCGGTGTCGCCGCCGCCCACGACGCGGGGCGCTTGGTCGCTGTTCATGCGGGCACCGCGGAAGGCATGCGGCGCGCCATCGAGGCCGGCGCCGAAACCATTGAACATGGCTATGGCGGTACGCCCGAAATCTTCGCTGCGATGACGGCCAAGAACATCGCCTATTGCCCGACGCTTGCGGCTGCGGATTCCGTCTCGCGTTATCGCGGCTGGAACGGAAGCGAGCCCGCTCCGGAGGCCGTCGTCCTTGCCCGCAAGGCCTTTGCCGCAGCCTTGAAGGCCCGCGTCCCCATGTGCATGGGCGGCGATGTCGGCGTCTTCGCCCATGGCCAGAACGCGCGCGAAATGGAACTCATGGTCGCGGGCGGCATGAGCGCGGCGGATGTGTTGATGGCTGCGACCTCGGGAAATGCGCGAGCCTTCAAGCTCGACAAGCGGGTCGGCGCCTTGCGGCCCGGGCTGCTCGCCGATCTCGTGGCCGTGGAAGGCGATCCCACCGCCGACATCAGCGCGGTCCGTAAAGTGAAAATGGTGATGAAGGGCGGCGCCCGCCTTCAGTAGCGTTAGACTGTTCCGCGACCCGCCGTAGGCTGGAGAGCGGCCTCTTCCAGACAACTGATCGCGGTCGCGACATCGCCGTGCTTGTCGGCGAGGAGAAGAAAAGCTTTCACCAGAAAGCGCTCCCGCGCTTCCCGTGGCACGGCGTCGATCTGTTGGGCGAGGCGCGGAAACAGAGTTTCGAGCCCATCTCGGCCGAGGCCGGAGTGTAAGCTGTTACCGTTGGGCTGCATGAATTTCCTCGCGAAGGGTTAGACCGATTCGTTGCCACGCGGGCGCCAGCTCATCCGATGCGGACGCATGGATGGCCACGTATCCGTCCGGCCGGACGAGGAGCCATTCACCCGCACGGACATTGAGAGCCTGGGCTGCGCGATCGTTTCCGGCGATTTCAACCTCGAGATAAGCCGGCCCGTGGTCAGCACGGGACTGAACAGTTCTCGCGGCGGACGAGGTGAAGCGGACAACCGCAAAACCGGACCCAAGGACATCGTGCAGCCATGCGCCATCGTCCAGATTCACATCAGGCAGCGGGTGACCCACAAGCGGCGATGTCTCCGGTCCGATCGCTGAAGAGCGATAGCGATGCGGCGCGGATTGGCGCGGATCGATCAACACGCGGAAGGACGGATGGTTCACCGCGAGTTCCAGAACGGCGTCGCGCGCCAAAGCGAATCCATCCGTCGGCGGCGACATGAACCAAGTGCTCTTCGTCGCGCTCGCGATATTCTCGAGGCAGGCCGCGCGCCGCTCATCGGTATAGCTTGAGAGCATGCCCCCCGGGGCGAGCCCCCGCAGGACAAGCGCCAACTTCCATGCCAGATTCTGCGCATCCTCGATCCCGGAATTGAGCCCACGCACCCCGAAAATGGGCACCAGATGCGCGGCGTCGCCGGCGAAGATGACCCGATCATGGACATAATCGCGCAAGGACAAGGTATGGGCGCGGTACAGGCTTCGCCAGAGCAGCCGCCACGGCCCGCGCAGCCCGATCATCTCCAGATGTGCCGCGATGCGGGCGCGCACGTTCTCCTCGCGCAGCGCCTCCTCGCCATCCTCGTGCGGCAGCAATTGATAGTCCACGCGCCACACGTCGTCCGGTTGGCGATGCATGATGATCGTCGAGCCGGGGTTCGAAGCGGGATCGAACCACACTTTGCGTTCCACGGGCCAATCGCAGGCCATGGAGATATCGGCGATCAAATATCGCCGTTCGAAGCTCGCGCCTTCCAGCGACAGCCCCAGCCCTTGCTCGCGCACGAAACTACGAGCCCCGTCCGCGGCCACTAGCCATTCTGCGCGCAGTGTCTCGGCGGCGCCCCGGCAATCGACGCCGACGGCGACGCTGGTCGCACGCGCCGTCAGGGCCGTGACGCGTGTATTCCAGCGCAGGTCAACGAGCCCGGTCCGAAGACAGGCGTCGACGAGGAACCGCTCCGCGTAATACTGCTGAAGGTTGATGAAGGGCGGAAACCGATCTTCGGCGCTATGCGGCATTCGCAGATGAAAAACCTCGGCGGAGCCCAGGTAACTGCGCCCTTCCGTCCAGCCTAACCCTTTTGCCAGAAACGGCGCGCTGACACCGAGACGCGCGAGGATCTGCAGACTGCGCCGGGAGATGCAGATGGCGCGGCTTCCCTCACAGACGTCCCCATCGGCTTCAAGAACCGTCGATGCGATACCTTCCCGCGCGAGCGTCAGCGCGGCGACGAGGCCGACCGGTCCGCCGCCGGCGATGAGAACGGGGGATGTGACGCGAGGAGGGTGCATACGGCCTCCAACGTACTTGGCGGAATGAACGTGAACAAGAATGCGACGGTATTGAGGTCGTGCGTCGGAGGGATTGGTGGGCCCGGCAGGACTTGAACCTGCAACCAGACCGTTATGACTTAGACATCACCATTTCAAACCCGTATTTACGGTGTTTTTGATTATTTTGCTATCCGGCACTCAGCCGATTTCGCCAAATCTTCCAAGAAGTTCGCAGGTAGTTGGCAGGCGTTTCGGCCTGCGCTTACCCTTCACTTATGGCGATGTCACTTCATCTGCACTTACGGCGAGTTTGGGCGGTACGTTTTCATGCGCGCGATCCTTTGCAAATCCCTCATCAGCAGGCTGAAGGCTGAACCAAAGCCCTACGAAATCCGTGACACGCGCACGGCTGGCCTCTTGATCCGTGTCCAGCCCTCTGGAGTCATGACCTATTACCTCCAGATTGGGCGCGGCCGGCGCATCAAGATTGGCCGAGCGTCCCTGGAGATAGACATCGTGCGCGAGATCGCCCTCGATCACCTCGCCGACTTGGCCAAGGGAAAAGATCCTGGGCCGAAAGCCACCTCAAGACCGCGGCGGAGCTGCTCCAGCGGCTTCGGTCGAATTTTGGGAGATTTCACCGAAGCCGCCTCGCGCACGTCACCGCGCAGCGCTTTGAGGACTGGCGTGCATCACGCTTGAAGAAAGGCAAGTCCCACAACGTCGTCAATCGCGACTTGGGTGACCTGCTGGCCGTTCTTTCCAAGGCGGTGCGCGCAAAGACCCCGAGAATCCTATCACCCCCCGAAGAAGCCCGGTTCCACGCGCACCTTATCGCCCGGCGTCGGCCTCAACACTGTTCGAGAATTACTTGGGCACGCGGACTGCCAAATGACCTTGCGCTATGCGCATCTGGCTCCGGAATACAAAGCAGAAGCTGTCGCCCGCCTGGCTGCCTGACCCACAATCTCCACTTGGCGATTCGTTCTTGCCGCGCATTTTGATATAGTGTGTCATCGGCGATTCCTGTCGGGAACAGCTATGGCAGCCGACCGAAGCACGAAAAAACCATCGCGTAGATTCTCGGCACGTCAGGGTGCATCGGCCCTGACCGTTGATGAATACGAACACCGCTCAAGCCAAACAGACAAGCTGGGCGCAAGACTCGACACCCCACTCCTGGGTCTTTTCGGAGAAGTGGGAGGCCTCTTGAGTGCGCTGAAAAAGAAGCGAAGGGATGCCGGCGCTTACTTCGGCTATGAGGCCGCCGTGCTCGAGGAATTGGGCGACGTGCTGTGGTATATGGCTGCAATCACCCGCCGCGCCGACATATCCTTGGCCGACGTATTCCTTCGGGCACAATCAAAAACTGGCCTTCGCTCTAGGCGCTTTCGTTTCGCTCAACTCGACGGTCATCCAGAGTCTCCACGCGAGACCAAGTTCGAAAACGCGCTGATGGAACTCGCCGGCGAGTCCGGCGACGTGATTAAGCGGTATAGCAGCGGCGCCTATCAACAAAACGCCGATGCCCTACGGGGCGACCTCATCAAATTGGCTCGACCCCTTATACGCGCCGCCAGCGCGGGGCGCGTTAGTCTCGCCAACGCTGCCTTCGAGAACATAACAAAGATCGAAGACCGGTGGGTGCCCGGCACATTCCCGCCACCGCGCTATCCGATAGGGCATGTGGACGAGCAACTACCGTCCATGATCCGAATGGAAATGTACGAGCGCAAAATCAACGGCACGGCATTCGTTTACCAGAAGTGTAATGGAGTCCTCATTGGGGATCGCCTGACCGATAACCATATGGAGCCCGACGACTACCGCTTTCACGATGTTTTTCATCTGTCTTACGCGGCAATTCTTGGCTGGTCTCCAGTCATGCGCGCCCTGTTCCGCGTGAAGAGAAAGAGCGAAAAAAAGATCGATGAGAATGAAGACGGCGCGCGCGCCATTCTTATCGAGGAAGGGCTGACGACATGGATTTTCGAGAAGGCCAAGGACCATAAGTTTTTCCTCTATACGCCCAGCCTTGGTTTTGACCTGTTGAAGGCCGTCCGTGACTTTGTACGCGGATACGAGCCCGAGAAAATTCCCCTCTGGGTATGGGAGAAGGCGATCCTGGACGGGTATGGAGTCTTCCGGATACTACGGCGCCATCGCGGCGGCATCGTGATCGCCGACTTTAACAAGCGATCTATTTCCTACTTGCCGCGCCCTCCCTCCACGAAAGCAAGCCGTCGATAGGGGATTCCCAAAGATGGGTATCCATGATTCAATCCCCTCAATAAGAACGACCCAGCTTCGAGGTGTTGATGTCCCAATCCACGAAGAAGAAAGCTGCTGCGTTTGTGGAACGGCTCGCCTCCCTTCGGTTCAGCAACGTCTTCAACCCGTACGCGGAAGCGTGCGAAGTTCACGATAAGCCAAATGCACCCACTATCCGCCGGCGCAATCTCGAATTGGTTCTGATTGCCGCGCTGACTCAAAAAGCGGACTCAATGTGGGTCGCACGTGATCTTGGCTATCGCGGTGGGAGGCGGACGGGGCTGCCTCTGACCGACGAAGGCCACTTGAACTGCTGGTCTGAGATCATGGGGATTTCCAATCTTAGCCGCGCCACCACAGGAGCGCCGGTTGTCGAGCGAACCGCAACGGTGATTTGGGACTCACTCAGGTCCATTGGAGCGCCCGTCTTTTTGTGGAACGTATTCCCGCTGCACCCGCACGAAGAAGATGAGCCCTTCACAAACCGCTCACATTCCAAAGCCGAGCGATTGGCATGCCGACCGATCCTCATGGAGCTTTTGGAACTGCTGCAGCCCGGCAGAGTGGTCGCCGTGGGTAAGGATGCCCAAGCGGCGCTTGGAGAACTCGGCGTTGCGAGCACCTCGGTCCGCCATCCGAGTTATGGTGGCCAGCGGGAATTTACCGACGGAATCCGAGACCTATACGGAATCGAAAACGCGGAAGCGCCGTCACTCTTTAATTCCACGTCCGCGAGAGCGCCGAGCTACGCGGCCTGACTACACTGCTTGTGCAGATGCGCGATTTCTCCACGCGATGCCTTTAGCGTGTCGACCTCGGCATGAGTCGAGTGGATCGTCAAAGTCCCAACCTTGGTACCGGTTTCTTTCGCCACGAACGCCATTAACCGGCCCAAACCAATCAGATTACCGAGCAGCTTTTCCGTGTAGTAGTGATTGCGATAGACCGCAGTCAGGTGAAGCGTCTGCGGCGAGGCCGAGGTCAACTTGAAACTGAGGAAACTCAAGCACTGTCCGCCATAGGGCGATTCATTCACGTCACGCTCGGGATCGAAAAGAGAGAGCTCATATTTTGTTAGCGAAGTAATCGCTGGATTGCGGATACGCTCGACGATGCCCCACAACTGATTCATGTGTCCGCCGCCCGCCTTCGGGACGCGAATCATGCGTTCGAAGTAGTAGCCCGACCAATTGCAGGTCTTCTTCACCTTGGGCAGAATACGTTTCTCGAAAACGTCCATAAATTTCGGAGCACCGTATTTGCGGTAAAGCGCTTCGGGAAAGATCGTGTTAGCGACGGTTTCAACAGACTTATTTCGCGCCACAAGGAAGTCGTTGACGTGAGCTACGATCGGATCGGCTATCGTGGCCCGCGCCGTTGGATCGGCAATGTGGATGATCACATTGTACCCTTCGTGACCAGGCAAACCGTTCACTTTCGTAGACGCGGTAAGCCAGGCAGTTGCGCAGTCAGGCTGCGGCGGAAGTGGTAGATACACTCAAATCCTCCATCAGAATGGCGATGGCGTACACGCGCGGTTTCAGGAAATTCTCGGTGAGCCAGCCGTAACCCTGCGTGGCCCATTTGGGTCCCCAGCTATTGCGGATCAGGATTGCGGGTTGCTTGTTTACCTCACCATGTCCGACGGCAACTACGGCGTGGCGGCGCGTCGGATCTGGAATCTCCGTCCCCGGGGGATCGACTATGCCATTCGCGTCGGGAACGTAGAAAGAATGGGAGAGTCTTGTGAGCACAATGACAGGGCGGTCTTTGTCCAGTTCGGAAACGATAGTGCCAAACGCACTCGACACGCTCTGCCCGTTTCGTCGGAACAAGGGAGAAATACCGTTGGGTGGCTGCCAGACATAGGGCGCCGGCGGAATCTTCGGAAGATAAGCCCAACTCGCTTCCCGAGGTTGGCCTTCATCACGCAGGACCTCCAGGGCGGTTTTCAACAGCGCCCCAACGTGATTCGGTCGCCCAGCTCGTTGCTGTGCATGGAAGAATAGATACTCGCAGGACAACGGGTCCCAAGGATTGCGAAGGGCCGCATGTGTGTCGCTCGCTGCGAATGCAAGGCAAGTAGGACGTTGTCCCTGATTTCGCACAGCACCAAAGAGAGCGCGCAGATCCTTCTTGATGACGATCATGCGGCCTCGAGCTGATGACGTCGTTCAGCGCGGGAGTATCCTTCTTCTTCCGGCCCGGTAAGGTCGTAATCCAAGATGAGCCGAGTCAGAGGTTCGTCCGCTTCCCAAGGGCGGCTTTCATCGATCAATACTTGGCCGCGCTGTGCTTCTTCTACCTTGGCCGTAACATGCCGGATAACAGGGCTGCCCACACCTTCTGCGTCAATGGAGTCGCGTCCGTCGCGCACAACAACAAAACCGCTTGCGCGAAGTTCGTCCAAATTCCAGAGATAGCCGCCACCGGCATGTTCGTATAGGCGCAAGACGAACAAGTCATTGCGGCTGCCATCGATCTGCATCTGTGCATCGCGCTCTGTGAGGAGCCAAACATCACCGCGATAGTTATCAGGCCGATAGTCACGCAACAGTTCAGCTTTCAAGGAGCGAGGCTCGATATTCCGAAGAGCACGTCCCTGAGACACGGATAGATAGTTGTACCGCTGCAATGTCCGTGTCGTGGCCTCATAGCTGACGCCGAGCCGCAGTGCCAATTGATACACGACAAGCGGTTTAGACAGATCGTCCTTGTGCCAGCCTTGGCGGGCGCAGTGCCAGCCAACGAGCCAATGGGGCATCAGGAATCCGACCGCAAATGCGTCGGCTTCCGTTTCCTGAAAATCACCCTGTACGGGCGTTGTCTTGAGCGACCGACCGATGAACTTTTCATCATCGAGGCTAGGCTCGTGATTGAGAAAGAAATGGCCAAGCTCGTGCGCAGCGGTGAATCGCTGGATACTCAGCGGTCTTTCCGTCGTTACCAACGCACCGGGAATTGGCTCGCGCAGGAACGCGCCAAGTAGCCCCTTAAGCGGACGGAGTAGTAGCGGAAGGTTGAGCTGAAACATCGTTTCGAAGACATCAACGTTTCCACCCTGGCGCTCTATGCTGGCGCGCACATCCATCTGGCGAAGAAGACGGCCCGCAGCCATCGTGCCATTGCGGACCGCGCCGGCATAATCAGTCGCCATGACTATTCCTGCCCCGTTTTCGAGCGCGCGCGCAGGTACTCCGCGAAACGCCCCAATTCTTCGCGGTCGGTGTCTGACAACTCGGCCGCTTGTCTCGCTAGGTGCGCAACCGATGCCGGAAGCGCCGATGCTTCGGCGTCTTCCCCTGTGAAGTAGCTGACAGGCTGCTTGTACAGTTTTGCCAGTCGGGTGAGTTCGATGGCCTCTACTCGCCTCTGTCCGCTCTCAATGTCCGTGAGCGCGGTACGTTGTATTTTAAGATAAGTCGCGACTTCTTCTTGTTTGAGGCCGAGGTATTTTCGAGCCTCCCGAAGTCTTTCGCCTAGGCGCTGGCGTTCAACTTCGTCTCTGTCTTCCCTCAGCGTTGCGCCGGTCATTTCTTGCCTCCCTTTCGCTTCTGCCATTCTTTGGCGATTCCGGGCATCAAATGACCTATCGCTTCATTGACAGATCGATACCCGCCCGCACGCACGACGCTGTCGGGTAGTTCGAAATCAACAAGCGGTTCAACTGCAAGGATGATGTCGACTACAACAAGTGAGTCGATTTGGATTGATGCTGCCGCTTGGCCCGCAGCATCCGTGGGAAGTGCGATTCCTTGGATCGCGGCTTCGGTCTCGATGGTTTGCAAAAGTTCTGTCCGCAAAGCGGCCTCTACTTCAGCGGCGGGAAAAGCTGCGACAGCTGGTTTTGCGAGGGTTGTGACTGCCATTTCAACTCCCGTGTCTTTCGACGACTAACGAAGTATATAATGTGTTATTTTCAGACATTCAAGGGCGTTGGTAATGCATTGAAGTAATTACAGAAATTCATTTACCCGCGAGGAAATCCCCTTCGCCGCAACTAAACAGGTGGGGAATGCCGATGTTTTTTCCGTGAAAACCGGGGCCCGGGGCCCGGAAGGCGGAGAGGCCGGATTACAGGGGCCTTCCCCGCCGCCCCGTCACGATCGCCAGCATGTTCACGACGGAATGGGTTGCCTCAGCACACAACGCCGCCGATCTGAAATTGGCTGTGCGTTTGTGCTGGAGGGCCACGGCAAAATCTACGGCGGCCCGCGCGTGTTTCCGCGCCTCTTCGTTGGCGTTTCCCTTGAACTCAACATCAAAGATTGCGCCTAACATGCGTTTCCCATCGGTAGGGCTTACTTTCTCGACATCCGTGATGGGGTACTTGGGAGCGTCGTAAACTTCCTGAGCAGCAGAAATCAAAGCCTCCCGGCAAAGCAGCCCTACAGCTTGGAATTGTTCTTCAGACTGCGCCGTATCCAGTCGTGAACGTACCTCCTGGAGTTGGCGATCAACCTTCTGCCAGCCGGTGGGCTCATCAAAAATGACGGCGCGACTTCCGATTTTGCGCGCCCCAAAAATGGATTTACCGGAAATTTTTTTGATCTCGGTAAGTTCCCATCCGTCTTTGGCCAGTTCCTCATTGTAGATCGCAAGTATCTGGGCCGCTTGCTCGCCGCTCGGACGCACCACGGGATGCAGGGTTTCACAAAGGAATTTTAGAAACTCCGCGTCTCCTGCTTCTAGCAAGCGAAAACGTTCGTCGAAGAAGACCCAATCCGCCGACCAATCGGTGTTGAGAACACAGTGCTTGTAGATATCACCGGCCGCGTTCGAGTAGCGGGGATCATGTGAAGGCATTGACGATAGATCGTATAGCCGAGAGAGAAAGTCGTCGTCCGGAAGGCGGCCCGACCATTGAATTTCGCCAGCCGTGATCTGATCGATGATAGCCCTCCGGGTGACTTCCGTGATGGTGTCGGCTTGGGGTTGGGGCATCGGACCGAAATACTCTTCCAGCTTGTCGATGTCGTTTATCTCGAGAAACTTCCGAGCTTCCTCTTGTGTAAGAACTTTGATGCCTTCCGGCGCTCCATCATGGCCGTAAATCGCCTCAAAAAAGACGCCGCCAGGCGTTTGATAGAGATGCCAGGAGGCATCCGAGAGATCGCTGTCGTGGTCGCCGCGCGCGATATGCTTAGCCTTATCGGTGTCGTACATCGCTCCCTTAATGATCTGCTTCATGACCTCACCATTGAAGAAGGCTTTTCGGCAGAGAGGCGGGTACGCCACTCTCGCCGGTTTACCGACGTGAATGAGCTTTTCGCCTAGAAGCATCCCGGCAGGACCAAGAACGTCCAGCGATCAAACTTGCACTTACGGTGCACTTACGGCGCTCCTCGAAAATCGGCGAGCGCCGTAAGTCCTTGAAAGATTGGTGGGCCCGGCAGGACTTGAACCTGCAACCAGACCGTTATGAGCGGCCTGCTCTAACCAATTGAGCTACAGGCCCCACCTTTCCTGTCCGCGGCGCACGTTGGGCGCCGCGTCTTCCGCAAACAAAATGGCCGGCGTTTGGGCGCCGGCCATTTGGTCTTTATCCGCTTCCGATCTCAGTTGTCGAGGAAGCTGCGCAGCTTACGCGACCGGCTGGGGTGCTTCAGCTTGCGCAAGGCCTTGGCTTCGATCTGGCGTATTCGCTCGCGCGTCACCGAGAACTGCTGTCCAACTTCTTCGAGCGTATGGTCGGTGTTCATGCCGATGCCGAAGCGCATGCGCAGCACGCGTTCTTCGCGCGCCGTGAGGCTTGCCAGCACGCGCGTCGTGGTTTCGCGCAAATTGCCGTGGATGGCGGCGTCGAGCGGCTGCACCGCGTTCTTGTCTTCGATGAAGTCGCCGAGGTGGCTGTCTTCCTCGTCGCCGATCGGCGTTTCGAGGGAGATCGGTTCCTTCGCGATCTTCAGAACCTTGCGCACCTTCTCCAGCGGCATCTGCAGCTTTTCCGCCAATTCTTCCGGCGTCGGCTCGCGGCCGATTTCGTGCAGCATCTGGCGGCTGGTGCGCACCAGCTTGTTGATGGTCTCGATCATGTGCACGGGAATGCGGATCGTGCGCGCCTGGTCGGCGATCGAGCGCGTGATCGCCTGACGGATCCACCACGTCGCATAGGTCGAGAACTTGTAGCCGCGGCGGTATTCGAACTTATCCACCGCCTTCATCAGGCCGATGTTGCCTTCCTGGATGAGATCGAGGAACTGCAGGCCGCGGTTGGTGTATTTCTTCGCGATCGAAATGACAAGGCGCAGGTTGGCCTCGATCATTTCCTTCTTCGCGCGCGACGCCTCGCGTTCACCCTTCTGCACCGTATTCACGATGCGGCGGAACTCGGCGATCGAAACGCCCGCTTCCCCGGCGATGGCGGAGATCTGCGCACGCAGATCTTCGATCATCGGCTGATACTTCGTGGCGAATTCTTTCCAGCCCTTGGTCGTCAGCTTCTGGACGCGAGCCACCCACTTCGGATCGAGCTCGCTGTTGTAGTATTCGTCCAGGAACTCCTCGCGCTTGATTTTGCATTTCAGCGCGTAGCGCAGAATCTGGCCCTCAAGCCCGAGCAGCTTGCGGTTCAGCTCGTTCATCTGCTCGACAAGGCCTTCGATACGGGCATTGTTGAGATGCACCGCTTCCATCAACTCGACGAGTTCCAGCTTCAGCTTCTGGAACCGGCGCTCGACGGTCTTGTCGATCTCCTGGCCCTGCTGCAGCGTGACGAGACGTGATTCCTGAGATTTTTTGAGCTTGTTGTACGTCGCCGCGATCTTCTCGAAAGCTTCGAGAACCTGCGGCATCAACTGCGCTTCCATCGCCGCGAGGGAGACGGCCGCTTCGTCGCTCTCGTCCATGGACGCTTGTCCGGGGATGCCCGGAGCGGCGCCGGCGGCGGGAGCCGCAGCACCGGGCGCCGGGGCGGCCGGGGCCGGACGAGCGCCGCCATTGGCGGGCGCCGGACGTTTTGCTCCGCCTTCCGCTTCTTCGCCGTCGGCCGGTTCAGAGACAACGTCGACTTCGAGGTCGGCATCGGATGCGAGATCGCTCGAACCCGCGCCATAGGTGGCGTCGAGATCGATGATGTCGCGCAGCAGCATCTTTCCGTCCTGCAGCGCGTCGTGCCACGCCAGCAGCGACCGAATCGTGATCGGGCTTTCGCAAATCCCGCCGATCATCATTTCGCGGCCGGCTTCGATGCGCTTTGCGATGGCGATTTCGCCTTCGCGCGACAGAAGTTCCACCGACCCCATTTCGCGCAAGTACATGCGCACCGGGTCATCGGTGCGGCCGACATCGTCTTCGTCGATGTTGCCGCCGCTATAGGCTTCCGATTTCGCTTCGCCGTCGGCAGCTTCAGCGCCTTCCTCGGCGTCCTGTTCTTCGCCTTCAACGACGTTGATGCCCATCTCGGACAGCATCGACATCGTGTCTTCGATCTGCTCGGAGGTCATCTCCTCGGACGGCAGAGCGGCGTTCAGTTCGTCGTACGTGATGTAACCGCGCTCTTTCGCTTTCGCGATGAGCTTCTTAACGGACGCGTTCGTCGAATCGAGCAACGGGCTATCGCCGGGCGCCGCGGGAGCCGCGCCTTCTTCCTTCGCCTCTTCGCCGGGCGCTTTAGCTTTGGGATTTAACTTCATACCTTCCTGGGGCTTTTTGCCGGCCACGGGCGCGGGGGGCGCTTTGACCGGTGCCGGCTTCGCCGCCGCGGCTTTCGCCGCCGCAGGTTTCTCCGGCATTTTTGATGGGGCGGCCGACTTGGCCGCCGGTTTTGCGGGCGCGGACTTTACCGGTGCAGACTTCGCCGCGGGTTTGGCGGCAGGCTTCGCGGCGGGCTTTGACGCCGACTTCGCCGGCGCCTTTGCGGACGCCTTGCCTGCCTTCGCGGATTGTTTTGCTGACTTCGGGGAGGCTTTCGCCGCCATCGCTACACCCATAACTCCACGCGAAACTGCCGCCGGTGATTCTGCCGGCCGTTCGCCGTGTGCCTTTGTTTTACGATAATTGGTCTGCCGATCTCAAAGTTCGTCGCTGTCCTCGTCTCCAGGTGGGCGGACCTGCCGTTGCAGGGCCTCAAACACCGCGAAAGCTTGCTCCGAGGGGTTCTCCGCCAGTTCCAATTCCGCCCGCCTGAGATCAGCTTCTAAGTCCGCCCGCTGGCATAGAGCAAACGTATGATCCCACCCATTGATCGCTTGCTCTTTGGGTGCCGTTGGACGGGCGAAGCCCGCGTGCACATAAGTATTTGAATTCAATAGAGTTTCGAGTTCGGCGGCAAACCCTACAGTGGCTAGGTGGGCCTGAAGACCGCCGAAATCAAGCTCTGGGTCTTGGGCGACGTGGATTAATGCGGTTTGGCGCAGCAAGTCAAGGCGCGAGTCGGCGAAGTCCATGCGCCCCAACCGCTCTTCCACATGGTCGAAAATATCCGGGTGGGTCAGCAGGGTAGCAAGCAGGATGCGCTCGCGCACTTTGCGCGCCGAGTCAGGGTCTCCCGACGCCCGCGGCGCAGGGAATCCGGCGAACCGGCCCGGAGTCGATCCTTTTTGACCCTGGGCGGGGCGGAAACCCTTCCCTTTGCCGCCCGCGCCCCCGCCGAACGTCGGGCGAGGAGCTCGAAACAACTCAAACAGACGGTTCCTGAACAGCTGCCGGTACTGCGCCTGCACACTTTCGTCGGCGATCACGCCGGCTTTGGCCTGCGCCGCGCGCTCCAGGCCGGCCCGGCGCTCCGGGGTGTCGGCGGGGTTCTGCGCCAGAAGCTGCTGCCAGACCACCTCGGAAAGCGGAATAGCGGCCGACAGGACCGCTTGCATGGCCTCGGCGCCCTCCCGACGGCAGATGTCGTCCGGGTCCTTCCCGGCGGGCATCATGGCAAACCGGAGCGAAAGGCCCGGTTTCAGAAGAGGCAGCGCCCGCTCGGCCGCCCGCAGCGCCGCTGCCCGTCCGGCGCGGTCGCCGTCGAAACACAGGATCGGCTCCGGCGCGAGGCGCCAAAGGATCGCAAGCTGGCCTTCGGTCATGGCCGTTCCGAGCGGCGCGACGGCGTGCGTGAATCCGGCCTGCGAAAGGCCGATCACGTCCATATAGCCTTCGGCGACGATGACTTCGCGTTTGTCTCCCGCCGCCGCCCGGGCAAGGGAGAAGTTGTAGAGCATCTGGCCTTTGTGAAAGAGCGGGGTGTCCGGCGAGTTCAGGTATTTGGGCTCGCCCTCGCCCATGACGCGCCCCCCGAAGGCCACGGGGCGGCCGCGCATGTCCAGAATCGGAAACATCACCCGATCGCGAAAAAAGTCGAAGGACTCACGCCCCTCTTTCCCGGGGGAGACGAGTCGTACGTCGAGCAGCAGATCTTCTTTCACCCCGCGCGCGGTGAGCTTGGTCTTGAGGAGATTTCCGTTCGGCGCGTAACCGAGCCGGAAGCGCTTGATGGTGGCATCGCTGAGGCCGCGGTTGCGCAGGTACTCGAGGGCGTGGCGCCCTTCGGGAGCCTGCAACATCTGTTCAAAGAACGCGCAGCCCGCCTCGGCCGCCTCGCGAAGCTGGGTTTCGCGCGCCGCCTCCGCGGCCTCCTGCGGAGTCGCGCGCGGCATTTCCAGGCCCGCGTCTTCAGCCAACCGTTCCACGGCTTCGACGAACGACAGGTTCTGCGTCTTCATCAGGAAGGTGAAGATGTCGCCGTGCTCTTGGGTCGAAAAGCAGTGATAGAAGCCCTTCTCGTCATTCACGGTGAAGGACGGCGTCTTCTCATTCGAGAACGGCGACAGGCCGACATATTCCCGTCCGCGCTTGATCAGGCGCACACGGCGCCCGACCACCGAAGAGACCGGCAACCGGGCCCGAATATCGTCGAGGAAATTCGGCGGGAACGCCATGGGGCCTCAACCTACAAGAGGAGCAGAATGAAGCTTAAGCCCCAAGCTGCTGCTTCACCACGCCGGAGACTTTCGAGAAGTCCATCACGCCCGTGTACTTCTCTTTCAGGACCGCCATCACCTTGCCCATGTCCTTCACGGACGCGGCGCCGGATTGCGCAATGGCGGCTTTGACGGCGGCGGCAACTTCGCCCTCATCCATCTGTTTGGGCATGAAGCTCTGGATGATCTCGATTTCCTCGGCTTCCTGCTTGGCGAGTTCAGGCCGGTTGCCCTTCTCGTACATCTCGATGCTTTCCCGGCGTTGCTTGATCATCCCGTTCATCATTTGCAGGATTTCGGGCTCGCTGATGCCGGCCGTGTTGCCGGACGGACGGGCTTCAATGTCCTTGTGCTTGAGACCGGCCAGGATCAGGCGGATGGTCGCGACCTTGCGGTCTTCCTTCGCGCGCAGGGAGTCCTTTAACGCATCGGCCAAACGGGTGCGCAGCATGTTCACGTACTCGGATTTCTATTGCGGAAAGAGTCAGCGTAGCGCGATTCGCGGCGGCTTTGCAAAAGCTTCGGGCGCCAAAAATCATACTTATAGTTCACATGGCCTAACCCAGGCCCAAGCACTTGACTCACAGGTGCGCTTTGCTTACACCGCGCCAGATAGCGTGCGTTTTCGCCCGCGCGCCATCCAAACACACGACGATCCATTCCCATCTGTCCAGCCGCGGCCTCGCGGAAGGACGGCGCGAATGGGCGCAAACCTGAAGCCGAGTTGACACGACCGATGAAACAACCCTCCGGTGCCACGGCCGTTCTCGTTCTAGATGACGGCGAGGTCATTTGGGGGAGAGGAATCGGGGCCACCGGGGCGAAGGTCGGCGAGGTGGTGTTCAACACCTCCATCACCGGCTACCAGGAAGTGATGACCGACCCCTCCTACGCCGGTCAGATCATCACCTTCACATTCCCCCACATCGGCAACGTCGGCGTTAACCCCGAAGACCTCGAAAGCATGACGCCCGCCGCGCGCGGCTGCATCGTGCGCGACGACATCACCGATCCGTCCAATTACCGCTCGGCGCAGCACCTCGACACGTGGCTGCGGTCCAACGATCTCATCGGCCTTTCCGGAATCGATACGCGCCGCCTGACCCGCCGCATCCGCACCAAGGGCGCCCCGAACGGCGTCATTTGTCATGAACCTTCGGGCAAGTTCGATCTCGACGCGCTGAAAGCGCAAGCAAAAGCCTGGCCCGGCCTGAACGGCATGGACCTCGCCAAGGAAGTTTCCTGCAGCCAGACCTACACCTGGACGCAGACGCTTTGGTCCAAGACGAAGGGCTTCGGGGATCTCGAAAAAGACGGCATCAAACCCGCGTTCAACGTGGTGGCCGTCGATTACGGCGCGAAACGCAACATCCTGCGCTGCCTCGCCGACGCCGGCTGCAAGGTGACGGTGGTCCCGGCCACGGCCACGGCGGACGACATCCTGCGGCACAATCCCGACGGCGTGTTTCTCTCGAACGGGCCCGGCGATCCGGCCGCGACCGGCGTATACGCCGTGCCCGTGATTCAAAAGATCATAGCGACCGGAAAACCCGTGTTCGGCATTTGCCTGGGCCATCAGCTGCTCGCCCTGGCCTTCGGCGCCAAGACCTACAAATTGCAGCTGGGTCACCGCGGCGCCAACCAGCCGGTGCAGGACCTGGAAACCGGGAAAGTCGAGATCACCTCGCAAAACCACGGTTTCTGCGTCGATCGCGCGACGCTGCCGAACAACGTGGTCGAGACACATAAGAGCCTCTTCGACGGGATCGTCGAAGGCATGCGCGCCACCGACAAGCCGGTGTTCAGCGTTCAGTATCATCCGGAGGCCTCTCCGGGCCCGCAGGACAGTCACTATCTGTTCCATCGCTTCACGAAGCTGATGGCCGATCAGAAAAAGGCGCAGTGAGCCGATGCCGAAGCGTACCGACATCAAGAGCATCATGATCATCGGCGCGGGTCCGATCGTCATCGGACAGGCGTGCGAGTTCGACTACTCCGGGGCGCAGGCGTGTAAGGCGCTGCGCGAGGAAGGCTATCGCGTCATCCTCGTAAACTCGAACCCCGCCACCATCATGACCGATCCGGAGATGGCGGACGCCACCTACATCGAGCCGATCACCCCCGCGATCGTCGCGAAGATCATCGAGAAGGAACGCCCGGACGCGCTGCTTCCCACCATGGGCGGGCAAACGGCGCTCAACACCGCGATGAAGCTGGCCGATTCCGGCGTGCTTGAGAAATTCGGCGTGGAGATGATCGCGGCCAAGCGTGACGTCATCATGAAGGCCGAGGACCGCGAGTTGTTCCGCGACGCCATGAGCAAAATCGGGCTCGAAAGCCCGCGCAGCGTCATGGTGAAATCGTTGGAAGAAGCGCGCGAGGCGCTGAAGTACGTCGGCCTGCCCGCGATCATGCGCCCGTCCTTTACCCTCGGCGGTGAAGGCGGCGGCATCGCTTACAATACCGAAGAATTCGAACATATCGTCGGCACGAGCATCGCCGCTTCGCCGGTCGGCACGGTCCTTGTCGAGGAATCCGTGCTCGGCTGGAAAGAGTACGAGATGGAAGTCGTCCGCGACAAAAAGGACAACTGCATCATCATCTGCTCGATCGAGAACGTCGATCCGATGGGCGTGCACACGGGCGATTCGATTACGGTCGCCCCGGCCCTTACGCTGACCGACAAAGAGTATCAGGTGATGCGCAACGCCTCGATCGCCTGCCTGCGCGAGATCGGCGTCGATACCGGCGGCTCGAACGTGCAGTTCGCGATCAACCCCGCCGATGGCCGCATGACCATCATCGAGATGAACCCGCGCGTCTCGCGCTCGTCGGCGCTGGCTTCCAAGGCGACGGGTTTCCCCATCGCGAAAATCGCGGCCAAGCTTGCCGTCGGCTACACGCTCGACGAACTCACCAACGACATCACGAAAGCCACGCCGGCCTCCTTCGAGCCGACCATCGATTATGTCGTGACGAAGATTCCGCGCTTCACCTTCGAAAAATTCCCTGACGCCGACCCGCTTCTGTCCACCAGCATGAAGTCGGTGGGCGAGGCGATGTCCGTCGGACGCACTTTCGCCGAAAGCCTGCAGAAGGGTCTTCGCTCGCTGGAAACCGGTCTCAACGGCTTGAATGAGATCTCGCTCGACGACAGCGGCGCGCCGACGATGGACAAGGACGCGCTCCGTCTCGCCATGACCAAGCCGCGCCCCGACCGGCTCCTGGTCGCCGCCCAGGGTCTGCGCGCCGGCATGACCGTGGACGACGTCCACCGCGCCACCAAATTCGATCCGTGGTTCGTGCGGCAATTGAAATCGATCGTCGATGCCGAAGCCGATGTCCGTGCCAAGGGCATTCCCTCCGACCGGCAGGCCTTGCTGCGCCTGAAGAAGATGGGGTTTGCCGACTCCCGCCTCGCCGAACTCGCCGGCAAGAAGGCGGCCGACATCTTCAAGCTGCGTCATCAACTTGGCGTTCGGCCCGTGTACAAGCGCATCGACACCTGCGCGGGGGAGTTCGCGTCCCCGACGCCTTACATGTACTCCTGCTACGAAGGTGACGGCCTCAACGAGCCCGAGTGCGAAGCGGAGCCCTCGGCGAAGAACAAGGTCATCATCCTCGGCGGCGGACCGAACCGCATCGGCCAGGGCATCGAGTTCGATTACTGCTGCGTCCACGCCGCCTTTGCGCTGCGCGACGCGGGGTTCGAGACCATCATGGTCAACTGCAATCCCGAAACCGTCTCGACCGATTACGACACTTCCAACCGCCTCTACTTTGAGCCGCTGACGGCCGAGGACGTGATCGAGCTGATCACCACCGAGCAGTCGAACGGCAGAGTTCTAGGGGTCATCGTTCAGCTTGGCGGCCAAACGCCGTTGAAGCTTGCGCACGCCCTCGAAGCCGCCGGCATTCCGATCCTCGGCACGTCGCCCGACGCGATCGACCTGGCCGAGGACCGCGAGCGTTTCCAGCGTTTGCTGGAAGATCTGAAACTCCGCCAGCCCGCGAACGGAACCGCGCGCAACGCCGACGAGGCGCGCGCCGCGGCGAACCGGATCGGCTATCCGGTCGTCATTCGTCCGTCCTATGTGCTCGGCGGCCGCGCCATGCGCATCGTCTACGACGAAGCCGGCGTCTCGGAGTATATCCGCAGCGCGATGAAGGCCACGGGCGACAACCCGCTCCTCATCGACTCGTATCTCTCCAACGCCATCGAAGTGGATGTCGACGCCCTGTCGGACGGCAAGGACGTCTACATCGCCGGCATCATGGAGCACATCGAGGAAGCCGGCATTCACTCCGGCGACAGCGCATGCGCGCTGCCGCCACACACGCTGCCGAAGGAAATCGTTGACGACATCCGCCGCCAGACCAAGGCCCTTGCCCTCGCGCTCAAGGTGGTCGGACTCATGAACGTGCAGTACGCCGTTCAGAACGGCGTCGTGTACATCCTCGAAGTCAATCCGCGCGCGAGCCGCACCGTGCCGTTCGTGGCCAAAGCGACCGGCGTCGCCGTCGCGAAGATCGCGGCGCGCGTGATGGCCGGTTCCAAGCTGGCCGATTTCGGTCTCGTCGGACGCGACGCGCCGCTGGCGTCGCAACATGTTGCGGTTAAAGAAGCCGTCTTCCCGTTCAACCGTTTTCCGGGCGTCGATATCGTGCTGGGGCCGGAAATGAAGTCGACCGGTGAAGTCATGGGCCTCGATGCCGATTTCCCGCGCGCTTACGCCAAGGCGCAGCTCGGCGCGGGTCTGGCGCTGCCATCGTCCGGGACCGCGTTCCTCTCGGTACGCGAACGCGACAAGGACCAGGCCGTGCATCTCGCGCGCCGTCTGGTGAACCTGGGCTTCAAGGTCATTGCGACTCGCGGCACCCAGCAGGCCCTGGCGAACGCCGGAATACCGGCCGAGCCGGTCAATAAGGTGGCGGAGGGTCGTCCCCACTGCGTCGACGAAATGATCTCCGGCAACGTCCAGATGGTGATCAACACCACCGAGGGGGCCCAATCCCTCAAGGACAGCTTTACCATCCGCAGAACGGCCCTCACCCGGAACATCTGCCATTACACCACCTTATCGGGTGCGGAAGCGGCGGCGACGGCCATCGGGGGGCTCAAGGATGGAGCCCTTGATGTTGCGCCCCTGCAATCCTATTTTAGTCGCTAGTCGACATACTGATTGTAGGCCCGAGCCCTCGCCGTCATGGCGTGGGCTGTTCTGTTTCTTGAGGACAAGGAAGCGTCATGGAAAAGATTCCAATGACCGCGGAAGGTTTAGAGCCCCTAAAGGCTGAGCTGCACCAGCTTAAGGCCGTGGAGCGCCATGCGGTGATCAAGCAGATCGCCGAGGCCCGCGAGCACGGGGACCTTTCCGAAAACGCCGAATATCATGCGGCGCGTGAGCGCCAGAGCTTCATTGAGGGCCGCATCAGCGAGCTGGAGGATATTGTCAGCCGCGCCGATATCATCGATGTCACCAA
Organism: Rhodospirillaceae bacterium; assembly: GCA_041905525.1. Classification (GTDB taxonomy): domain Bacteria; phylum Pseudomonadota; class Alphaproteobacteria; order Rhodospirillales; family Rhodospirillaceae; genus SHVO01. Next base: position 47,225 of record JAYRKY010000019.1, on the reverse strand, counting down.
GCTGTCCGGTAAAACCGTGCGCTTCGGCGCCTCCGTGACGGTGGCTGATGTCGATAGCGATGAGGAAATAACCTACCAGCTCGTCGGGCCCTATGAGGCCGACCTGAAGAAGAACAAGATATCGGTCCAGTCTCCCCTGGGACGCGCCTTGATCGGCAAGACCATCGGCGACACCGCCGAGGTCAGCGCGCCAGGCGGCTCGAAGGGCTACGAAGTCCTGAGCGTCAAATTCAAATAGGGCCCGAGAAGACCATATAAAAAGGGCGCCGCAAGGCGCCCTTTTTTGTGATCTCGGAGGAACGGAGCCTTTAGGTCCCCACGCCCGCGGGGACCGTCAGCGGCGGCTGCACCGGCTTGTCGCCGTCTACGGCGATGGGAACGCCCGGCAGGTTCTTGGCGCTGCGGATGGCCAACGCCGACTTCACGTTCGCGACCTTCGGGGCGGCCGTCAGCTTCTCCGTGACAAACTTCTGATAGGCGTCCCAATCTTTGGCGACGATCTTGAGGAGGAAGTCGGTCTCACCCGCCAGCATGTGGCATTCGCGCACCTCCGGCCATTCCTTCACCAGGGTCTCGAACGCCGAGAGATCGGCCTCCGCCTGGCTGTTGAGGCCGACGTGGGCGAAAACAGAGACCGCATAGCCCAACTGCGCCTGGTCGAGCTGGGCGTGGTAGCCTTTGATGTAACCGGCCTGCTCGAGCGCTCGGACGCGCCGTAGACAGGGCGGCGCCGAGATTCCGGCGCGGTGCGCCAGCTCGACATTGGTCATCCGGCCGTCCGCCTGGAGATCCGAAAGGATCTGGCGGTCGATCCGGTCGAGTTTCACGCGTTGCATTTAGCCCCCAACATCAGGACACGGCGGACGCTCCCCCCTGAGCGGCGCGAAATATTGTTATAAAGAATGAGGGATAAACGCAACTACTATAGGACACGCGAAACGAGTTATGCTCCCCGCGCACGCGAGCGTTGGCCGGTCCTTGCGCCCTGTTTGCACCAAACGTATATCTGGAGACCCTTATTTTGCTGCGCTGCAAAGCAATTTTTGCCCTCGGTGAGGCCATTTTCCAGCTATGACAAATACTCATACCAAAGTGCTGATCCTGGGCTCCGGTCCCGCCGGCCTGACCGCCGCGATCTACTCCGCCCGCGCGAATCTTTCCCCCATCGTGGTCGCCGGCATGCAGCCGGGCGGCCAGATGACGATCACGACCGATGTCGAGAATTACCCGGGCTTTCCGGATGTGATCCAGGGCCCATGGCTCATGGAGCAGATGCAGAAGCAGGCCGAGCACGTCGGCGCGCGCATGGTCAGCGACACGATCGTGAAGCTGGACCTCACGAAACGGCCGTTCACGCTGGTCGGCGATTCGGGCGACACCTACACCGCCGACACCTTGATCATTTCGACCGGCGCGTCGGCGCGCTGGCTGGGCCTCGAATCGGAAAAGAAATACCAGGGGTTCGGCGTATCGGCCTGCGCAACCTGCGACGGCTTTTTCTTCCGCGGTAAAGAGGTCGTCGTCATCGGCGGCGGGAACACCGCTGTCGAGGAAGCGCTTTACCTCACGAACCACGCCACCAAGGTGACGCTCATCCACCGCCGTGACTCGCTTCGCGCCGAGAAGATTCTCCAGAAACGAATGTTCGAGCATCCCAAGATCCAGGTGATCTGGGACTCTGTAGTCGACGAGGTTCTCGGCAAGGATGCTCCCCCGGGCGTCGTCGGCGTGCGCGTGCGCAATTTGAAAACCGGCGCCGTCCAGGAGCTCAAGGCGGACGGCATGTTCGTCGCGATCGGCCATACGCCGAACACGGACCTGTTCAAGGGTGTGCTCGACATGGACGAAAACAATTATCTGGTGACGCAGCCTGACTCGACGCGCACGAATATTCCGGGCGTCTTCGCGGCGGGCGATGTGCAGGATCATGTATACCGCCAAGCCGTGACCGCCGCGGGAACGGGATGCATGGCTGCATTGGAGGCCGACCGCTTCCTCGCCGCGCAGGGCTAGATTCCTGCGAGTGCCCGCGCACTAAGAACCGCGGTTTAATGGGCTGCTGGACGCGCAATTTGCGCGCGGAAAGGATCTCAAGTGCCACAGCGTCAAAATAGTCGTCTCGATTGGGACAAACTGCGCGTTTTCCACGCGGTGGCCGAGGCGGGCAGTTTCACGCACGCGAGCGAGACCCTGAACCTCTCGCAGTCGGCGGTGAGCCGGCAGATCAGCGCGCTCGAGGAATCGCTTGGCGTCTCGCTCTTTCATCGTCACGCGCGCGGTTTGATTCTGACCGAGCAAGGCGACCTCCTGTACAAGACCGTCCACGACGTGTTCGCAAAACTGAACAGTGTCGAAAGTCTCCTGACCGAAACGAAGGAGAGCACGGAAGGCGTTCTACGCGTGACGACCACCGTCGCCTTTGGCTCCGTATGGCTCACGAGCCGCCTCAAGGAATTCATCAAGAGCTATCCCGGGATCGAGGTCATGTTGCGCCTCGACGACCGCGAACTCGATCTCGCGATGCGCGAAGCGGATGTCGCAATCCGCTTCAACGAACCGACCCAGCCGGACCTCATTCAACGACATGTCGGCACATTGCGCGCGAATCTCTACGCCTCGGCCGACTATCTGAAGGAACGCGGCGTTCCGCACACGCTGGAAGATCTGCGCAGCCACGATCTCATCCTCTTCGGCGAAGGAGTCGCGCCCGTAAGGTCGATCAATTGGCTGCCGGAGATCCTGCGCGAGAAAGGCATCCAGACGCACTCGGCGCTGCGCGTGAACAACCTTTACGGCATTTACCGGGCCGTGAAGGCGGGAATCGGGGTCGGCGCGCTGCCGGAATACTTCCTCCAGGAGGGCCGGGGCGTGGTTCAGGTGCTGCCGGGGATCGAGGGGCCGACCATCGAGGCCTACTTTGTGTACCCGGAAGAACTTCGCCAGTCCGCCCGCGTCGCGGTTTTCAGGGATTTCCTGGTCCGCGAGATCGCACGTGCGAAGTCGCAGTTGAGAGTCGTCGCCCACAATATGGACGATGGCGCGCGCTCAGCCTGAAAAACTGCAAAAAACGTCATCTTTCCTAAACAGTTAGCCATGCGCGAAGCGCATAGGCCGCCTCCAAAATTAGGTGTGGTCCCTAGAACGGTTCGAGGCTAGGTTTTGTGCATCGCAGCAAACACTGCAGATCGGCGGTAACCGGTCCTCCCCCGGAAGCCGCCAATGGTCGAAAGACCCGTCTCCGGACGTAAAATCCATCGGCCCTGAAGGTCCTCCCCCTTCAGGGCCGAATTCCTTTCTACCGCTCGCCACCATGTCTCCTGGACCGTCTTCGGGCCTGCGCGGGCCCGACCAGAATGAAAAAGGGCCCGACCATGCGGCCGGGCCCCCAATCCCTCCAGGAGATCGCTCCTGGCGCTATTTCAGCGATGCGCAGAAATCCTGGATGCGCTTGCAGGCCTTCTCCAGGGCCTCCGTCGAGGTGGCGTAGGAGATGCGGAAGTAGGGCGACAGACCGAAAGCAGCCCCCTGCACCGCCGCGACCAGGGCTTCGTCAAGCAGCGCTTCCACGAAATCGGTATCGTTCGTGAGCTTGCGGCCCTTTGGGGTCGTCTTGCCGATGGCTCCCGCGCAGGACGGATAGACATAGAAGGCGCCTTCCGGCGTCTGGCAAGTAATGCCCTGGGCCTCGTTGAGCATCTTCACGACCATGTCGCGGCGCTGCTTGAAGGCTTCGTTGCGCGGCGCGAGGAAATCCATCGGGCCGTCCAGGGCGGCGACCGTCGCGGCCTGAGTGATGGAGGTCGGATGGCTGGCGCTCTGCGACTGGATCATGTTCATCGCCTTAATGAGCTCCACGGGACCGCAGGCGTAGCCCATCCGCCATCCGGTCATGGCATAAGCCTTCGAGACCCCGTTCAGGGTCAGCGTCCGGTCGAGAAGCTTGGGTTCGACTTCGCACAGGGTGGCGAATTTGAAGCCGTCATAGGTCAGGTGCTCATAGATATCGTCGGTCATCACCCACACATGGGGATGCTTTAGCAGCACGTCCGCGAGCGCCCGCAGCTCGTCGCGTGTATAGGCGGCGCCTGTCGGGTTGCTGGGCGAGTTGAGCACAAGCCATTTGGTCTTCGGCGTGATGGCCGCGGCGAGCGCGTCGGGCGAAAGCTTGAAGCGCGCGTTTTCCCCGCACGTGACGAACACGGGCTTGCCGCCGAACAGCAAGGCGATATCCGGGTAGCTGACCCAGTACGGAGCCGGCACGATGATCTCATCGCCTTCCTGTACCGTCGCAAGGAAAGCATTGAAAATGACCTGCTTGCCGCCGACGCCGACCGTGACCTGCTCCGGCTTGTAGTCGAGACCGTTCTCGCGCTTGAACTTGGCGACGATCGCCTTGCGCAGCGCCGGCGTGCCGTTGGGCGGCGTGTACTTCGTGTCGCCGCGGTCAATCGCCGCCTTGCCGGCGTCCTTGATGTGTTGCGGGGTATCGAAGTCAGGCTCACCGGCGCCCAGGCCGATCACGTCCAGTCCCTGCGCTTTGAGTTCCGCCGCTTTGGTGGTCACCGCGATGGTCGGCGACGGCTTAATGGCGGATAGGCGCTTGGCGAGAATAGACACTGCAGACTCCTCTGGTGAAAGGGCCCGTAACCTACTTCCGGCCCCCGCCCCTCGCAACCCGAGACTCGCCGGCAAACCGCGGAATCCCGCTCAATTTCCGTAAAAGGTGCGCCGCCCGAACAGCATGGTGAGGTTTATGCGCCGGTTCAGATACCCCTCCTTGAACTCCAGCAGGTCGGTCTCATGGAACAGGTCCGAATCAAAAATCACGGCGCGATTGGCCCGGTAGGGAACCGTGATGGGTTTGGCGTCCACGCGCTTGAGGAAGTCCCAGATGCGCGGATCGTTGCCGTTGTAGTCCCCCGCTTCCCAGTCGGGCGGCGCATTCGCGTTGTAGATCACAAGGCCGCCGCGATCGGGATTGAGGTTGGCCTCGTCCGGTGTGATCCAGAAATTGACGTTCACCGCGGCCTGATCGGCGTGGATCGTGATGCCCTTGAGGGCGCTGTCGTATTTGAACCCCCACAGCAAACGAAGGCCGTGGTCGCGGATCACGGTCGGAAAGGTTTCACGGAGCTCTTCGGCGATTTGTGCCAGCAAGGGCACGGCGAAGCCAGACTCCGGCAGAGCGCCAAGATAGCCGCTATCGTACGCGCGCGCCCACATCGTCGATCCCCAACAGTACTCGCGCAGCGCCGCAAGCCCCTCCGGGGTGAGAAGATTGTCGATCACAACGATTTGCGGATTTGTATTCGCCCACGCCTTAGCCACGACGTCGGCATTGGCTGGGTTGACGGCGCGCCCCGGAATTCTGCCGCCGCCCTCGATGTGCGGCCTGCCGGGTTCCGGGACTATTCCCCGCGCGGCGAGATATTCAAGCTGCTCGGCGTCGTGCTTCGCTTTGTGGACTGGGGAGGCGTTCACCTTTTGCTCGGCGAGGCCCCGCTGATAAAGGTCGGCGAGGCCCTCCTCGATGCGGTTCATCTCCATGAGAATTTTCCCGCGAATGTCGAGCGCGGCCGGCAGACGGGGGCTTAACGCAACGGCCTGATCGGCGGACGCGAGCGCGTCTTCGAATTTGCCCAACATAAACAAGGTTGCCGCTTTCTTCGACCAAAGCCGCGCGCCGTCCGGCACCAAGGCGATCGCGGTGTCATAGGCCGCAAGCGCTTCATCATAGCGTTTGAGACCCATAAGAGCGTCGCCGCGCAGGTCCCAGTCGACAGAGGTTTGCGGCGTATAGAGCGCGATGGCCTTCTCAAAACTCGCACGCGCCTCGTCGAAGCGCGGAATATTGTAAAGGCTCCGTCCGCGGTTACCCCAAGCCGCCGCATTCTCCGGATCGAGCGCCAATGCGCGATCGAAGCTCGCGACTGCCTCGCCGAACCGCTCGAGTTCATGGAGCACCGTGCCCCGGTTGGCCCATGTCTGGGCGATGTTTGGCGCGCGTGCGAGCACCTGATCAAAAATCGCGAGCGCCTCGGTGTGGCGGGACAATTCCGTCAAAGCCAGCGCTTTATTGCACAGGGCCTCCAGATGGTCAGAGCGTAGCGCCAATGCCCGCTCCGCCGACTCCAGGGCGTCTTTCGGGCGCTTGAGATTGATCAGCGCCCCCGCGCGATTGGCGAGCGAGCCCAAATGCGGGCCAAAGCTCAAGGCTTGGTCGTAGCTGGCAACGGCCTCCTGAAAGCGGCCGATCTCACTCAGAATGACACCGCGATTGTACCAGGCGCCCACATCCGACGGATCGAGCGCCGTCGCACGGTCGATGCTCGCCACCGCCTCGTCCGACCGCCCTGAAAAATGGAGAATGACACCGCGCAGCACCCACGGCTCGGCGGTCGCGGGGCTAAGCTGGGTCGCGCGGTCGATGGCGTCATACGCCTGCGCGAAATTGCCCTGCTGGTAGCTGACGAGGGCGATCATGCGGTGCGCGGCCGCATGAAGCGGCTCGGCCGCGACAACTTCTCGGAGAAGCCGTTCGGCTTCGGCTAAACGCGCCTGCCGATGCAGATTGAGGGCCTGCTCGAATTGAAGTTGTGGCGTCATGGGTCTTTGCGTCTGGAGTGCGAAAAGCACACTAAACGCCTGAAGAAGGGCCGAAAAGATGGCACGCGGCATCGCTCGACCCTATGTATGATGGCACCCAATCCTGACCCGAGATCTTGCGTCCATGTCCTTCCTCGCCCCCCTCTATGCCAAACCGCCCGCCGGTCCACGGGCGGAGTTCAAGCTGAAGAGCGAATACACCCCGGCCGGCGACCAGCCCAAAGCGATCGCCGATCTTGTGGCCGGTGTCAGCGCCCAGGAGCGCGACCAAGTGCTTCTCGGGGTCACCGGGTCGGGCAAGACCTTCACGATGGCCCATGTGATTGCCCAGACCGGACGCCCGGCCTTGATCCTCGCGCCCAATAAGACCCTCGCGGCGCAGCTCTACGGAGAAATGAAATCCTTCTTCCCCGAGAACGCCGTCGAGTATTTCGTCTCGTACTACGACTATTACCAGCCCGAGGCCTATGTCCCGCGCACCGACACCTACATTGAAAAAGACTCCAGCATTAACGAGCAGATTGACCGCATGCGCCATGCGGCGACACGCTCGATCCTGGAGCGTCGCGATGTCGTGATCGTTGCATCGGTCAGCTGTCTCTACGGGATCGGGTCCGTGGAATCATATTCGAAGATGACGATTCCTCTAAAGCAGGGCGCAACCTTGCCCCGGTCCGATCTGGTGAAACAACTGGTCGCGTTGCAGTACAAGCGCAACGACGCCGATTTCCACCGCGGTACCTTCCGCGTCCGCGGTGATGTGGTCGAAATTTTTCCCGCGCACTACGAAGACCGCGCTTGGCGCGTGTCGCTGTTCGGCGACGACATCGAATTCATTCATGAATTCGATCCGCTCACCGGAGAGAAGACCGCGACTCTGCTGGACGAAGTCGTTTATCCGTCGAGCCACTACGTCACGCCGCGGCCCGCGCTCTCGCAGGCCATCAAGGGCATAAAGGAGGAGCTCAAGGAGCGCCTCGCGGAGTTCAACGCGCAAGGTAAGCTTCTGGAGGCCCAGCGCCTCGAACAACGCACTATGTTCGATCTCGAGATGCTGGAGACAACCGGCCACTGCAAGAGCATCGAAAACTATTCGAGGTTTTTGACCGGCCGCGCGCGCGGCGAACCGCCGCCGACCCTGTTCGAATATCTGCCCGAGGATGCTCTCCTCTTCGTCGACGAAAGCCATGTTGCGGTCCCGCAAATCGGGGCCATGTTCAAGGGCGACTACAATCGCAAGTCCACGTTGGCGGAGTATGGCTTCCGCCTGCCGTCCTGCACCGACAACAGACCGCTGAAGTTCGAAGAATGGGAATCCATGCGTCCTGATACGGTGTTCGTATCGGCGACCCCCGGAGCGTGGGAAATGGAACGGACCGGCGGCACGTTTGTCGAGCAGGTGATCCGTCCGACTGGACTGATCGATCCGGTGTGCATCATTCGACCGGCCGAAAAGCAAGTCGACGACCTCCTTGGCGAGGTCAAGGCCGTGGCTTTGCGTGGCATGCGATCTCTGGTCACCACCCTGACCAAGCGCATGGCGGAAGACCTGACGGAGTATTTTCACGAGGCCGGCGTGCGCGTCCGCTACATGCACTCCGATATCGAAACGCTGGAGCGCATCGAGATCATTCGCGATCTCCGCCTAGGCGCGTTCGACGTCTTGGTCGGCATCAACCTTTTGCGTGAAGGTCTGGACATCCCCGAGTGCGGCCTAGTCGCCATCCTTGATGCCGATAAAGAAGGCTTCTTGCGCTCGGAACGTTCGCTGATCCAGACGATCGGCCGTGCGGCCCGCAATGTCGAAGGACGCGTCATCCTGTACGCGGATCGGATGACTGATTCGCTGGAAAAGGCCATCGGCGAGACCAACCGCCGCCGCGAGAAACAGCAAGCCTTCAATGCCGCCAACGGCATTACGCCGGCAACGGTGCGCTCACGAATCTCCGACGTGCTGGAAAGCGTTTATGAGCAGGATCGGGTCACGGTTGATACCGGTCTCGCGGAGGAGCCGCACCTCATCGGTCACAATCTTCGCGCAACCATCAACGACCTTGAGGCGAAAATGCGTGCCGCCGCGGCGGACCTTGAATTCGAGGAAGCCGCGCGCCTGCGGGACGAAATCAAGCGCCTCGAGATGCTGGAACTTGAATACGGCGGCGAACGCGAGGCGGTCGGCGAAAACGATGGCCCGGCACTGTCGGCGGAGCCCTCTCAGGCGCCGAGTCAACAGGCCATGCGCAAGGCGACCCGTCACCCCAAAACGAAGAGCGGAAGGCCGACGGGGCGCAGGTCTCGCGGCGGATTTAAACGCTAGAGGAGTCCGCGGCAGCTTTCGCGGCATCGCCGTTCTTGAGCCGGCGGTAAGACCAGACGCTCATCGGGATCATCGCGATGTAGGCGAGGCCGATGAAGCTGAGCGTCGCCCACGGTTCCGCCCACAAGAGGCCGGCCAGGACGCCGACGCCGACCATCAGCGGAATGACAAGCTGCGGCTTCAGGCGCATATGCTTGCCCGAGTAGATCGGGACTCTGCTCACCATAAGGAGCGCGGCGGAGATTAGGAAAATGCCGGCGACAGCCCAATGGCGAAAAATCCGTTCATCGGTCAGGAGCCAGAAGAACATCGGCATGAGGGCGATGCCCGCGCCTCCGGGCGAAGGAACGCCGGTGAAATAATTATGGGCCCAGTGGGGCAGGTCCTGTCCGATCATGGTGTTGAACCGGGCGAGGCGCAGCACCGTGCAAACGGCGTGCAGCAGGCACACCGCCCATCCCAGGCCACCCGCATCATGCAGAGCCCATAAGAAAAGGACTAACGCGGGAGCGACGCCGAAGCTGATCGCGTCCGCGAGAGAGTCCAACTCCGCACCGAAATCGCTGGTCCCGCGCAGCAAGCGGGCAATACGGCCGTCCAACCCGTCGAGCATTCCCGCGATCACGATAGCCAGGACCGCGCGGTCCCATTGTTCGTTGAAGGCGTAGCGGATGGACGTGAGGCCCGCGCAAAGCGCGAGCAACGTAATCATATTCGGAAAGATGCGATTGAACGAAAGGCTGCGCAGCTTGGTCCCGCCGACCCGGAATCGGCGGCGGACCGGCGGGGCAGATTCCTCCACCAGGGGAACGGGATCCTGGAGAGGATCGCTCATTAACGGATTTCTCCGGCGCGCTGCGGTTCGCTGCCCGCCGCGTCGGCGAGGACCGTCTCACCCGCGACGGCCTTCTGACCCACAACGACCAAGGGTTCGACGCCGGCCGGGAGATAGACATCGAGACGGGACCCGAAACGGATCATCCCAAACCGCTGCCCAGTCAGGAGTTGCTGACCTTCGCGCACGTCGCAGCGGATACGCCGCGCCACCAAGCCAGCGATCTGCACGACGCCGAAGTCGCGTCCGTCGGCCGTGCGAATCACGAGCGATTGACGCTCGTTGTCTTCGCTGGCCTTGTCCAAGGTCGCGTTGACGAACTTCCCAGGGGTGTATTCTTCTTTTACGACCGTGCCGGCGATAGGGGCCCGGTTCACGTGGCAATCAAAAACGCTCATGAAGACACTAACGCGCGTGACGCGCTCTGTTCCCATCCCGAGTTCGGGCGGGAGCGGCGCGAGGCCGATCATCTGGACAATTCCGTCCGCGGGACTGATCACCAAGCCCGGGCGCGTCGGCGTCACGCGATCGGGATCACGGAAGAAATAGAAGCACCACACCGTCAAGGCGGCGCCGACAAGCCCAAGCGGATCCCAAATCCAATAAAGGATGAGCGAAACGAGGGCGAAGACCGCAACGAAGCCCGGACCCTCCGGATGCAACGGCGGGAGCAGGTAATGGCGCCAGCCAATCTCAGTCGATGTCATCATGTCTTTCGCGTCGGTCATAAATCGCTACGGCCTTTTCCTGGACGGCGCCTTGGCGCCCGTCATCCCTATGTGGGTACTCTTACCATCAGCCGCGCAAAAAAGAAGCTGGGGCGCGCGTGTTTTGCCCGCTTCTCGCCTTTCGGCGGGGGTTTGGGGGAGTTAGGGCTTCCGCTCTGGAGGGCGCTAGCCGCGTTCTTTCGCCGGAAGATTGAAGACCTGACCGGGGTAGATCAGGTTGGGGTCCTTGATCTGATCCTTATTGGCCTCATAGATCAGCGTGTAATTGATACCGGCGCCGTACACGCGCCGGGCAATGCGCCACAGGCTGTTACCTTTGATCACGGTAATCTCGCCGGCACCCATCTGCAGCTGGCTGGCATCTAATGCGAACGGCACTTCAACGCGGGCCATGACGTTGTTGTTGGCGCCAATCTGATCGGCGCGGATGACATGCTTACCCGCCGTCGCGACGCCGGACGGCTGCACTTGCCAATAGCCATTCTCATCCGCGGTCGCACGGCCGATGAACTTATTGTCCATATAGATCTGCACGACGCTTGACGGATCGGCCTTCCCGGACAAGGTGAACTTACCTTGTGCGTTGTAGTCGACCGTCTCGATCGAGAGTGCGCCGGCCCCGGCCGGCGCGGTCGGGCCTTGCAGAACGCGGCTGCGACCGCCATCGCGCGATTGTTCGACGATGAGAATCTCGCCATCGCGCTCGGGGACCGACATGACAACGACGTTCTTCGAATAGACGTCCTTGCCCTTGTCATCCTTGGAGCGCAGGGAAAACTGCCGCGTGCCTGGGGCCACCGGAGTTTCCGGAATATAGACCCACTCGCCGCGGCCATCCGCCGTGACGCGCCCGATCTCTTTGTCACCGTCCATAATGATGACGGTCGCGCCCGAGAGGGCGCGGCCCGCCATGACCATGTTGCCCTTGGGATCGATCCGTACGACGTCGAATGACGGGGCCCCGGCGCCTGTGTTCAGCGCGGGCGCACGGCCGAAATGCAGCGGACCCTGGAGCGTGAAATTGAAGACGAGAGCTGCGGCGACAATGACGATACCGATCAATGCCGCGATCACGGGCTTTCCCAAGCCACGACGGGTCGGAGCTTCTTCGGGTGTCTCAGCCGTGGGCCGCTCTAGGGAAAAATCCACTTTCGTGTCCTTTTCGCAACGTCTGAAGGGTTTACGAGATTGCCGATAGTCATGCAACCGACCGTGGCGGAAATAAGGCCCCCTTCGCGGGCAAATTCCCAGCCGGACTAGTTTAAGGGCCAGTGGTTACAAAAGAGATAAGGGCGGCCAGTCCGAGCGGCAGTCCCACCAGAAGTCCCAGAACGAGGGGGTAAAGTAACGCGCTAATCCGCGCCGCCGGCAGCGGGACACGCAGCGCGGTGGCTTCGGCGAAAAGAACCAGCGGCAGGCACAGCAGCGCAAGGCGCAGTTCCGGGTGCCCCTGGGCCAGCGCCCAGACCACGGCGAGGGCCGAAGCACCGCCGATGAGGATCATGCCATCGCTCGCCACGCCCCCCGTGAAGGCGACGAACACAAGATATCCCGCAAGACCGGAGGCAAGGATCAACGAGAGCTTTGCCAACATGGCTTCCTGCGCGATCGACGCAAGGAGCGCGAGGCCAAAGGCAACCAGCGTCAGAAGGATCCCGAGACTGATAGGCCGCTCCCTCATCGCATCGAAACGCGCGAGCGTCAGATACGCAGTTGCGGCCAGGGCGGCGATGATGACGCCATCGCGCAGCGAGAGCGGGCTCTTGGGGATGATCCCGCCGGTGACGGAGGCAAGGGCGCAGCCCACGACAAATCCACCCGCGAGAATGGCGGTTACAACGCGGTGGGGCCGAAGGGCGTCGAGCGCAAGTCCGAGAAGCCCTGCTCCGACCCCGATGTGGAGAATACGGCGCACATCATCGACAGGCACCCATCCGGGTCGCGCAAGGAAGGCCCAACATCCGAGGATCCCGATGGCTGCGGGGATGACCGCGGCGCGTTCGGACTTTTCCTTCGCGAGGACGCGCAAGGCCACCGACAGAACCAGCGTCAGCGCGAACGGTGCCAAAAGCGTCGCCAGCATCTTCAAGAACGCGCCCCCAGTTGACCGTTGAGCGCCGCGAACCCCCGCACTAGCGCCCCTGCCGCATCTTGTAGGCGTCGTGGCAGGACTTGCAGTTTAGCACGTCCATGACTTTTGCCTGCATCGCGGGCAGACCGTCGCGCTCGCCAATCTCCGCCAGCGTCTCGGCATTGACCGAAAGGGCATTGAGACGCGCCGCGAAGTCATCCCAGCGCCGCCAGATATCGTCTTTTGCTTCTCCACCCGGAACACGGGGCTCAAAGGCTTTTACGGCCGTCTTTGCGGTGATCGCGATCGTGCGGGCATGCAGCGGCGCGTTCTCCGCGGGCGAGCTCTGCTGCAACACTTGGCCCAGCGCGGCCGCCTGCTCACCCAGCGTCTTCATAATATGGCGGCGATAGCTCACCGCATCGGGCTCCGATGCCGCGTGGGCATCGGGGGCGAGCGCAAGCGCCAACATAAGCGCGGCGCCCGCCCCGAGCACGATCCCTATCCGACTTCGATCTCCCACAAGATCACCGGTGCTTGGCGATGTCCTGCGCGGTGATCTTCGACCCGGTGTTTTCCCAGCTCGAACGGACGTAATTCGCCACGGCTGCGATCTCGGCATCGTTCATGCGATCGCGGAATGAACGCATGGACTCCCACGCTCCCGGGGGTGCCAGGTTCTTCGCGGGCTCCGCCCCATACAAAATGATGTTGATGAGCGAAGCCGGATCGCGGCCCTGCACGATGGCACTGCCGGCAATCGGCGGCGCTTTCATGAAACCGCCGCGGCCCGAGCGGGAGTGACACTCCTCGCAGTGTTTCAGATAGAGCGCTTCGCCCGCCTTCTTTTCTTCCTCGGTGAGCTGCATCGGCTCGGTATCGGGCGCCGGCGGCAGGCTCTTGATGTACGTCGCCATGGCCTTGGCGTCTTCGTCGGTCATGTACGACAGGCTGTTCGCGATCACCTCGTTCATCGGTCCGAAGGCGCCGGCGAACTTGTTATGTCCGGTTTTCAGATAACGCTTGAGATCGTCCACCGACCACGCCGCCAATCCGCCTTTTTTGGACTGGGTGAGATTGATCGCGAACCACGGGCGATACTGACCTTCAAGCACCACGTCCGGCATGACCGCGCCCCACAGGTGCTGGTCTTTCTTTTCGGCCAGCGCCAGGTTGCGCGGCGTATGGCAGGCGCTGCAATGGCCCAGGCCTTCAACGAGATAAGCGCCGCGGTTCCACTCTTCGGACTGGCTGCTGTCGGCGACGAAGCGGCCTTCCTCGAAGAACATGGCGTTCCAGATTTTCATCACGAAGCGGAAAGCAAATGCGATGCTGTTCGACGGCGCTTCGGCCTTCACAGGCTTAACCGTGCGCAGATAGGCGTAGATCGCCTTCGCGTCCTCGTCGGTCACTTTGGTGAAGTTGGTGTAGGGGAACGCGGGGAACAAACTTCCTTCGGGACCCACACCGGTGTGCATCGCGTGGACGAAGTCTTCTTCGCTCCACTTGCCGATGCCCGTCTCTTCGTCCGGGGTGATGTTGGTCGAGTACAACGTGCCGAGGAACATATAGGGCGTTTTGAACGGCAGACCGCCGGCGAAGGGCTCGCCGCCCACGACTGTGTGACAGCTGATGCAGTTGCCGAGGCGGGCGAGATATTCGCCGCGCGTGACTTGCGAGTCGACAGCCGGTGCGGGTGGAACATCAACGGGCGCCGGAACATCGACGCCGGGCGTGTCCGTGGTCACCGGCGCGTCCTGTGCGGTCGCCGCCGACATATAGATCCCCGCGCACAGAGCCAGCACGGCCCCCTGCACTACCGTCTTGCGCAAATTCATTGTCAGTTTCCCTTAGAATCCCAGCCATCAGCCCACGGGCTGACGCGGGCGGGCGGAAGGTACGTCCAACCAGCCTTTTAGGCAATGTTTCAAAGCAAAACGCCCGCCTCGGAGGAGGCGGGCGTTTCGTTAGAAAACCTTAATGGCTACTGCTTTTTGCGGTAGACGTCGTGGCAGTCTTTGCAGCGAAGCGCATCGAGGATGTTCGTGAGCGCCGCATCCTTGCCCTGCTTCTTCGCGGTATCGGCGGCCAGGCGGGTCTTGGTTTGGAAGTCCTTCATCTTGGCTTCGAAATCTTTCCAATTCGTCCACACCACCGGCAGAGATTCACCGCCCTCGACCTTCGGTTCGAAGCTCTTCAGCGACTGCGAAGCGGTTTCGGCGATGGTTTCGAGGTGCGAGACGACCTGATCGTCCGGCGTCGCGCCGGAGAGGATCTGGCCGAGGTTCGCCACCTGCGCATCGAGCGCCTTCATGATGCGCTCGCGGTAGTCGATGGCGTCCTGATTTTCGGCCGCAAACGTGGGAGCGATCCCGCCGAAAGCAACCGCCGCTGCAAACATCGGAGCGAGGATTTTCGTACGAAGGGTCATTAACAATACTCCGAAAAAAAGGTGATCTTACTTCTTCGGCACGCGGTAGTTTTCGTGGCAGCCGCGGCAGTCGAGGCTTGTCGCGATCATCGGGCCGGCTTTAGCAACGCCACCTTCGACCGCGGCTTTCTCGAGAGCCGCAAGCTTGGTGACTTGATCGTCGAGGCGCTTCGAGAAGTCGGCCCAGTTGGACCATACTTCGGCCTTGGCGGAACCGGTCGAACCGTCGCCAACGACCTTCGGTTCGAAGGCCTTCTTCGCCTGGGTGGTCGCCAGGTGAAGCGCCTTCACGTGAGACGCGAACTGGTCGGCCGGGACCTTGCCCTGAGCAACCATGTTCATGAGGGCGGATTGTTCGCCCATCGTCTTCATGACGTTCTTACGATAGTTCATGACGTCCTGGTCGTCGGCGTGAGCCATGACCGGAGCGACGAGAACGGCGAGAGCCAAGCCACACTTGACCAGACGGTTCATTGAGGAAGCCTCCACTTGCTTCGAGCTGTTCACGGGTCCGGGTGCGGCCGCCGCCGCGAAGTGCCCACCCCGCCTAAGAAATTTGACGGCCAAGGTTTACAAAGAACAAGACTAGGTGGCAAGAGCGTCCACTTTAAGGCAAACAGTTTCTCTGCGCCCCCCTCACCGGAACGTGACCCCATGACGTTGCCGAAATTAACCTCCTTATGCGTCTTTTGTGGCGCAAACACTGGTTCCAGGGCCGTTTACCGCGATAGCGCGACCGCCCTTGGCCGTGCCCTCGCGGCAAATAGGACCGAATTGGTCTACGGCGGCGGGCGTGTCGGAATGATGGGCGCGGTCGCCGACGGGGTTCTCGCCGGCGGCGGAAAGGTGACCGGCGTCATCCCTGGATTCCTCGTGGATAAGGAACTCGCCCATCCGGGCGCCACGGACATGATCGTTGTGCCGGACATGCACACGCGCAAACGCGAGATGTTCGAACGCTCCGACGCCTTCTGTGTCATGCCGGGCGGCGTGGGCACACTTGAAGAAATGTTCGAGGTCGTGACGTGGCGCCAGCTCCACCGCCACAACAAGCCCATCGTGCTCCTCAATATCGACGGCTATTGGTCGCACCTCGCCAGTCTCATGGACCGCATTGCCGAAGAGGGCTTCATGCATCATGGGCACAGTGCACTCATCACCGTGATCGATCGCCCTGAAGAGGTCATCGGGACGATCGAAGCCGAGTTGGCCGCGCCGAAACCCCCGGTGGTCTTCAAAGTCTAAGTGCGAAAAACGCGCCGAAATCCGAGAAAACGGCGGCGGATTCATAGCTTGCACCCCGGCTCGGGGATGAACTACTTTCGCGGCCACTTTCGCGTATTTACCAATAAATTTGGGCGTCTGCGGTCGCTCCGAGACCGCTAAACCGAGCTTCGAAGGGGAAAATCATGGCGAAGATCAAGGTAAAAACTCCGGTCGTTGACCTCGACGGCGACGAGATGACCCGCATCATTTGGCAGTTCATCAAGGACAAGCTGATCCTGCCGTATCTCGATATCGACATTAAGTACTACGACCTCGGCATCGAAAGCCGCGATGCGACGGAAGACAAAATCACGGTCGACGCCGCCAATGCGATCAAGCAGTACGGGGTGGGCGTGAAGTGCGCCACCATCACGCCGGACGAAGCCCGTGTGAAAGAGTTCAACCTCAAGAAGATGTGGAAGTCGCCGAACGGCACGATCCGCAACATCCTCGACGGAACCGTCTTCCGCGAACCGATCATCTGTAAGAACGTCCCGCGCCTGGTCCCGGGCTGGACCCAGCCGATCGTCATCGGCCGCCACGCTTTCGGCGACCAATACCGCGCCACTGACTTCAAAGTGCCCGGCAAGGGCAAGTTGACGATGAAGTTCACCCCGGCCGACGGCGGCGCCCCGATCGAATACGACGTGTTCGATTTCCCGAGCGCCGGCTGCGCGATGGGAATGTACAATCTGGTGGACTCGATCGAAGGGTTTGCCCGCGCCTGCTTCAATTACGGCCTGGACCGCGGCTGGCCCGTGTATCTGTCGACCAAGAACACCATCCTGAAGGCGTATGACGGAGTCTTCAAAGACACCTTCCAGCGCGTCTTCGATGCCGAATTCAAAGCCAAGTTCGACGCCAAGAAGATCGTCTACGAACATCGCCTCATCGACGACATGGTCGCCTCGGCTCTCAAGTGGTCCGGTGCGTTCGTGTGGGCCTGCAAAAACTACGACGGCGACGTTCAGTCCGACACGGTCGCGCAGGGCTTCGGCTCGCTGGGCCTCATGACCTCGGTCCTCTTGAATCCGGCAGGCACGGTCGTTGAATCCGAAGCCGCGCACGGGACCGTGACGCGTCACTATCGCCTGCACCAGCAGGGCAAGGAGACCTCGACCAACCCGATCGCCTCGATCTTCGCCTGGACGCGCGGACTGCAGTACCGCGGTCGTTTCGACAACACGCCGGACGTGGTCGAGTTTGCGACGACCCTCGAACGGGTGTGCGTCCAAGCCGTCGAAGCGGGCCACATGACGAAGGATCTGGCGGTGCTTGTGGGCCCCGATCAGCCGTGGATGACAACGACACAGTTCCTGTCGAAGCTCGATGACATGCTCAAATCGGCGATGAAATAGCGGCCACGGGGATGGCTGCAAAAAACAAGAATAGCCTCGAACATTTCTTCCAGGGCTACCGCCAATTTCGCGATCACTACTTTCGCGATAACAGAGAGACGATCGAAAAACTCATGGCCAAGGGTCAAAAGCCCAAGGCCATGATGATCGCCTGTTCCGACTCACGCATCGACCCGTCGCTGAAGTTCGGCGTGAATCCGGGCGAGTTGTTCATCGTGCGCAACGTGTCGGCGCTCGTGCCGCCCTATGGGCCAGATAACGCCTACCACGGGACCAGCGCCGCGGTGGAATTCGCCGTGCGCGACCTCCAAGTCGAACACGTCATTGTCATGGGCCATGCGAAGTGCGGCGGTATCCATGCGCTGATGCACGCGGAAACGCAAAGAGACGACTTCATCTCTTCATGGATGAAGATTGCCGAGCCTGCTCGGAATTTCGCTCGGGCAACCACCCAGGAACCCGCCGCCGCGCAGCGTTGCTGCGAGCAGGAGGCGGTCAAGATCTCGCTTGGAAATCTGATGACGTTCCCATGGGTGGCCGAACGCGTGCGCGACGGGAAGCTTGAGCTTCACGGCTGGTACTTCGACCTGGAAACCGCGTCACTGTTCCTTTGCGACTCGGTCGGAACCTTCCACCTCGCCGAGTAACGGTACTCTCCCCGCGCTTTCGCTTCTCACGGCGATGGCGCGTTTACCGCTCACCAGTCGATGCTAATCGTTCGGAAGCGTGAACCCGGCGCGGAGCTTTAGGAGCTCCTTCTTGGTCGCGGGCACCGTCTTGCCGCCAGACTTGGGCAGCACCCAGCGGTAAGAGCCGTCGCGCATGATGATGGCGAACTTCTCGCCCCGGCGCGAATAGACTTGGCGCATGACGGCCGAGTGATCGACGTAGGTCACACGCCAATTGTCGTCCTTCTTGAAGATGAACTCGTGCATCTTCAAGAACTGGTCGATGAAAGGCTGCTCGACAATGGTCAGGTTGTGAATGACCCAGCAAAGGCCTTCGAAATTCCAATAGTGGGCCAAGCCCACCAATTCCTTCTTGTCGAAGTACGGAAAGAAGGGGAATGAGCGGCAGGCCAGCGAGCGATTGTCGCGCTCGCAAAATTCGGCGCCGTTGCATTCTACCGCGCAGTTTTCCGAGCCCTTTAGATCGGCGATCTCCGCCTTCTGGTCGGGCGTGCGCGGAACGAACGGCTTCCACATCTTGGTGCGCGTCTTGAGATGCGCGTATTCGGTCTTGTCCACGATGGGAATGGCATGGCCCGCGTCGCAACAGACCGGCGTACCATTATTGTAGGGCGCGCACTTGGCGCCGCAGTTGTAGATTTTCGAGATCGGCGCCTGGAAGCCGTCGAACACGACACCGTAGTCGCGTGCGGAAATCGTACCCATTTTACAACATCACAACTGGAACAGAACCGCGCCCCTCGCGCGTGTGTTCAGGTATAGCGGGAGGGGTGTGTATTGGGAAGCTTCTTCCCGGTTTGGATTTTGTGCGAAACTTCCGCTCCGGTCGGTGGGGGACATCATGCAAACCTATGTGGTCATCGGACTCGGCGGCGCCGTCGGAAGCATCGCGCGCCATTGGTGTAACAGCCTTGCCGCATCCCTCTTCGGTGTCGCCTTCCCCTGGGGCACGCTTGTGATCAATGTGCTGGGATCGATGGTGATCGGCTTCGCCGCCGCCACGATGCACGAAGGTGGACGCTTCCCGGTGAGCGAGGATGTCCGGCTCTTTCTCATGGTGGGCGTTTGCGGGGGATATACGACTTTTTCGGCGTTCAGCCTGCAGACGCTCACGCTGATCCAAGGAGGGCAATGGGGTCCCGCCGCCGGGAACATCGGGCTCTCGGTCGTACTTTGCCTTGCGGGCGTATGGATCGGCTATCTCCTCGGACGGGCCCTCAACCCTAGTGGCTGAGTTCGCCGATCGCAGCGTCTAGGCCCGCCAAGGTCAGGGGGTACATGCGGCCATCGAGAAGCTTGCGCATCATCCCGATCGAGTCCGTGTAGGCCCAGTGTTTCTGGGGGACGGGATTCAGCCAGACAGCGCGCGGCCAGGTTTCGAGCACGCGGCTCATCCACACAGCCCCGGCTTCTGGATTCCAATGCTCCACGGAGCCTCCCGGCTGGACGATCTCGTAGGGGCTCATGGAGGCGTCGCCGACGAAGATCAGTTTGTAGTCGGCGGGATAAGTCCGCAAAACCTGCCACGTGGGAATGCGCTCGGTATGCCGGCGACGGTTATCGCGCCAGACCGTCTCGTAAACGCAGTTGTGGAAGTAATAGGACTCGAGGTGTTTGAATTCGGTGCGGCATGCGGAGAACAGTTCCGCGCAGACTTTGACGTGTTCGTCCATGGAACCGCCCGCATCGAGGAAGAGGAGCACCTTCACCGCGTTGTGACGCTCGGGAACCATCTGCAAATCAAGAAGGCCGCCGTGATGAGCCGTCGAGCGGATGGTGCCATCCAGGTCCAACTCGGTCGCAGCCCCTTGGCGCGCGAACTTGCGCAGGCGGCGCAGAGCGAGCTTGATGTTGCGGGTGCCGATCTCGACCGTATCGTCGAGATTGGCGAACTCGCGCTTGTCCCACACTTTGACGGCGCGGCGGTGGCGGCTTTCATGTTGGCCGATGCGCACCCCTTCGGGGTTGTATCCGTACGCGCCGAACGGCGATGTCCCGCCGGTCCCGATCCACTTTGAGCCGCCGGCGTGCTTCTCCTTCTGCTCCTCGAGGCGCTTGCGCAGGGTTTCCATCAACTTTTCCCAGCCGCCCAGAGCTTCGATCTGCTTCTTCTCTTCCTCCGAGAACATGCGCTGCGTCAGGGTCTTCAGCCATTCCTCCGGGATGTGCGCGAGAATGCCGTCGAGGGTGGAGTCTCCCTCCAATCCCTTGAAGACCTGGCCGAACACGCGGTCGAAACGATCGAGGTTGCGCTCGTCTTTCACCAAGGCGGCGCGTGCCAGATAATAGAAATCTTCGACGCTATAGCCCGCGACACCGGTCTCGACGGCTTCGATCAGGGCGAGATACTCGGTGATGGAGACCGGCAATCCCGCTTTCTTCAGTCCCTCGAGGAGATTGAAGAACATGTGCGGCTACCGCCCTTCCCTGCGGGCGAGAAAGGCCAAGCGCTCCAGCATGTGGACATCCTGCTCGTTTTTGAGCAATGCGCCATAAAGCGGCGGCACGGCGGTCTTCACGTCTTTCGCCTTGAGGGCTTCGGGGGGAATGTCATCGGCCATCAGCAGCTTGATCCAATCGAGAAGCTCCGACGTCGAGGGGCGCTTCTTGAGGCCGGGGACCTCCCGGATTTCAAAGAAGATATTCAGAGCCTCGCGCACGAGGTTCTTTTTCACGTCCGGGTAATGGACCGCGACAATGCGCTCCATCGTCTCCCGGTCGGGGAAACGGATGTAGTGGAAGAAGCAGCGCCGCAAGAAAGCGTCCGGCAGCTCCTTTTCGTTGTTCGAAGTGATGATGACCACCGGACGGTGACGCGCCTTGATGGTCTCGCCCGTTTCGAACACAAAGAATTCCATGCGATCGAGTTCGAGCAGCAAGTCGTTTGGAAATTCGATGTCGGCTTTGTCGATCTCATCGATCAGAAGGACTTGGCGGCTCTCGGCCGCGAAGGCCTGCCAGAGCTTCCCGGGGCGAATGTAATTCGCGATGTCCTTGACCTTCGCGTCGCCGAGCTGGGAGTCGCGCAGGCGCGAAACAGCGTCGTATTCGTAAAGCCCGTGCTGGGCTTTCGTCGTCGACTTCACATGCCACGTCAGCAGCGGCAGCTTCAGCGATGCGGCGATCTCATGCGCGAGGACCGTCTTGCCGGTGCCCGGCTCACCCTTCACCAGCAGCGGCCGCTCGAGGGTCACCGCGGCATTGACCGCGACCATGAGGTCCTCGGTGGCGACGTAGGTCTCGGTACCGGAAAAGCGCATGGAATCTCCCTAACGAAAGCGGAGCGGAGCCGTGCCTATAGTACACGGAGCCCGGCCCATAAACGGCGAAAAGCCTGGATGGGGGAGGACCATCCAGGCTTTTCTAGAGTCTGCCTATTCCACGAAGGGGGAGGATCTTAGGCAGCTTTCTTTACGGTCGCCGGCTTCGCGAACTTCGGGGTCAGCGGCGCGGTGACGTCGGTGAAGATTTCGGTCGCGAGTTCAGAGACCGTCTTGCCTTCTTCGACGAACGCGGTGAACGAGTCCTGCGCCAGCTTGGTCTGGATCTGGAACAGATCCGAGACGTTCTTGGCGGCGGCGAGCTTCTTGCCCGCTTCGACGGAGTTTTCGTAGGTCTTGCCAGTCAGCTCGACGAAATGCTTCGCGAGGGTTTCAAAGCCCTTCACGGCGGCCGTGTTCGCCTTGACGATGCTTTCGATGCCGTCCTGGCCCCAGGCGGCGATATCAGAGTAGGAGGTCATTTTTTTCATTCCTTGTTGTTTGACGGATCAAGAGGATCGGTCCGTAAACGTCCCTGAGGGCCGAGCCATTTCTCTTTCTTGCAGCGCAACGTTATGCTGCATTGCACACAAGATAGGCGCGAAGGGGCCTCGGGTCAAGGAAAAATGGTGCGCTGCACACAAAAATCATGGCGCAGCGCAACTCATTGAAATGATTAATTAAGCAGCTATGGCCGCGAGCTGACTCTCAATCGCCTCGAGCGCCTGCGCGGCCTTGTCGCCTTCCGGTCCGCCGGCCTGGGCCATATCGGGACGGCCACCCCCGCCCTTGCCGCCTACTGCGGCCGATCCCGCGCGGACGAGATCGACGGCGCTGATCTTGCCGACGAGATCGTCGGTCACCCCGACGACCACATTGGCTTTGCCTTCCATCGTGCTGATCAGCGCGATGACGCCGGAGCCGATCTGCTTCTTCATCTCGTCGGCGATGCCTTTGAGGTCCTTGCCCGGGACATCGGTGAGGACTCGGCCCGAGAACGCGATGCCGCTGATCGTCTTTGCTTGGGGAGCCGCCGATGCTCCGCCGCCGCCGCCGCCGGTCGCGAGCTTACGACGGACGTCCGACAGTTCGCGTTCGAGCTTGCGCCGCTCCTCCACCATCGCGGCGATGCGGGTCGCGAGATCGGCCGGGCCGACCCTGAGGACGGCAGCCGCCTCTTTCAACATACGCTCTTCGTCGGCCACGTAGGCTTCCGCGGAGGCCCCTGTCACGGCTTCGATACGGCGCACGCCCGCGGCGACCGCGGACTCGCTGACAATCTTGAACAGACCGATGTCTCCCGTGCGGGAGACGTGGGTCCCGCCGCAGAGTTCGACGGAGTAATTGCGCGCCTCGGCATCGCTCATGCGGCCCATGGAAACGACGCGAACTTCCTCGCCGTACTTTTCGCCGAACAGCGCCATCGCGCCCGCCTCAACGGCAGCTTCCGGCGCCATCAGCCGTGTGGTGACCGCTTCGTTGGCGCGGATTTCGGCGTTCACATGATCTTCGACCACGCGGATCTCGTCGGGCGAGAGCGCTTTGTTGTGGCTGATGTCGAAGCGCAGGCGATCCTGGGCGACCATTGAGCCTTTTTGGGTCACGTGCTCGCCAAGGACTTTGCGGAGCGCCGCGTGCAGAAGGTGCGTGGCGGAGTGATGCGCGCGGATTGCGGTCCGGCGCTCGCCGTTGACACGAAACTGCGCTTCATCGCCGACAACGACGGAGCCCTTGGTCACTGTGCCAAAATGCACCTGCATGTCGTCGAGCTTCTTTTGGGTGTCGGAGATCTCGATCACCGCCTTGTTGCCGACAACGATCGTGCCCGTGTCGCCGATCTGGCCGCCCGACTCTCCGTAAAACGGCGTTTGGTTAGCGATGAGGGCGACTTTCTGGCCTTTGGTCGCTTCCCGCACCGGCTGGCCGTCGACGACGAGGGCGACGATGCGGCCTTCCGCGCTCTCGGTGGCGTAGCCCAGGAAGTCCGAGGCTCCGACTTGTTCGCGCAGGTCAAACCACACCTTTTCCGTGGCGGCTTCGCCTGAGCCGGCCCAGGCCTTGCGGGCTTCAGCCTTCTGGCGGGCCATGGCGGCGTTGAACCCTTCGACATCCACCGTAATGTCGCGGCTGCGCAAGGCGTCCTGCGTGAGATCGAGAGGAAAGCCGTAGGTGTCGTAGAGCTTAAAGGCGGTTTCGCCGGAGAACCGGGCGCCGGTCCCCAAGGTCTTCGTTTCATCGTCCAGCAGGCGCAGGCCGCGATCGAGCATCGTCTTGAAGCGTGTCTCTTCGAGAAGCAGGGTTTCGGTGATCAGCGCGCGGGCGCGCTCGAGCTCCGGATACTGGCTTCCCATCTCGGCGATGAGCGCGGGGACGAGGCGATGCATCAGCGGATCTTTGCAGCCCATCATGTGCGCGTGACGCATCGCGCGGCGCATGATGCGGCGGAGCACATAGCCGCGGCCTTCGTTCGACGGAAGAATGCCGTCGGCGATGAGGAATCCCGAGGCGCGCAGGTGATCCGCGATGACGCGGTGCGAGGCCTTGTGCGGACCGGTGGGATCGGTGCCCGCGGCCGAGGAGATCGCGGCGATCAGCGACTTGAAGAGGTCGATCTCGTAGTTGTCGTGCGTGCCTTGCAGAAGCGCGGTAATGCGCTCGAGACCCATGCCGGTGTCGACGGACGGCTTCGGCAGGTTGATGCGCTCCGTGGGCGTAACCTGCTCGAACTGCATGAACACGTTGTTCCAGATCTCGATGAAGCGGTCGCCGTCCGCGTCCGCGGATCCCGGAGGACCGCCGGGAATATGGGCGCCGTGGTCGTAGAAGATCTCCGTGCAGGGGCCGCAGGGGCCGGTGTCGCCCATCGCCCAGAAGTTGTCGCTGGTCGGGATCCGGACGATCTTGTCCTGCGACAAGCCCGAAATTTTCGCCCAGATGCCCGCGGCTTCTTCATCGGAGGAGTGCACGGTTACCATCAGGCGCTTCTTATCGATGGCAAAGTCCTTGGTGATCAGTTCCCACGCCAGCCGGATGGCTTCTTCCTTGAAGTAGTCACCGAAGGAGAAGTTGCCGAGCATCTCGAAGAAGGTGTGGTGGCGGGCGGTGTAGCCCACGTTGTCCAGATCGTTGTGCTTGCCGCCGGCGCGGACGCACTTCTGGGACGTCGTGGCGCGGTTGTAGGGACGCGTCTCGACCCCGGTGAACACGTTCTTGAATTGAACCATGCCGGCGTTCGTGAACATCAGCGACGGATCGTTACGCGGCACGAGCGGGCTCGAGGGCACGATGGTGTGACCGTTCCGGGCGAAGAAGTCCAAGAAGGCCGTGCGAATTTCTTTCGTCGTCGACATGCGAATTAAAGGTCCAAGTGATCGGGGGCCAAATTGCCAGGCTGGGCCGTCTTATAGGCCAGGAACGGCCGTGCGACGTTAACACTTTTTAGCCTGTCCGGCGCGGAAGTGTCCAGAAACCCGCTCGTAACGGCCAAAGGCGCGTCCGACCTATATGGGGCGCGAAAAGCACAAAAAAAGACGGGGTTCCGGCTGCTCCAGAACCCCGTGTTGCCAACGGAGGGGATAGTGAGGGGATTGTTGGCTAAATCATCAGGCCAGCGCCGGCTGGCTATTCGTCGTCTTCGCCGTCTTCCGGAGCGGCCGCCATCGCGCCCGCCAGGAGGCCGGCGTTGACGCGGATCTTCTTCTCGATCTCGGCGGCGAGTTCAGGATGCTCACGCAGGAAAGTCTTGGCGTTCTCGCGCCCCTGACCGATGCGCTCCGAGTTATAGGAGAACCAGGACCCGGACTTTTCGATGATGCCGGCCTTTTGGCCGAGATCGAGCAGTTCCCCGGTCTTCGAGACGCCTTCGCCGTACATGATGTCGAATTCGATCACCTTGAACGGAGGCGCGACCTTGTTCTTGACCACCTTCACGCGGGTCTGGTTGCCGACGACATCTTCCTTGTCCTTGATCTGGCCGATGCGGCGGATATCGAGACGGACCGAAGCGTAGAATTTGAGCGCGTTCCCACCGGTGGTGGTTTCGGGATTGCCGAACATCACGCCGATCTTCATGCGGATCTGGTTGATGAAGATGATGAGGGTGTTGGAGCGCGCGACCGACGCGGTCAGCTTGCGCAGCGCCTGGCTCATCAGGCGGGCCTGGAGGCCCATATGGGAATCGCCCATTTCGCCCTCGAGTTCGGCGCGCGGCGTCAGCGCCGCGACCGAGTCCACGACGAGGACGTCAATGGCGCCGGAGCGCACCAGCGTATCGGCGATTTCGAGCGCCTGTTCGCCGGCGTCCGGCTGCGAGATGAGGAGATCGTCCAGATTGACGCCCAGCTTGCGGGCATAACCGGGATCGAGCGCATGTTCGGCGTCGACGAAGGCGCAGGTGCCGCCGGTCTTCTGGGCTTCGGCGATCACATGCAGCGCGAGGGTCGTTTTACCCGAGCTTTCCGGGCCGTAGATTTCGATGATTCGGCCTTTCGGCAGGCCGCCGATCCCGAGGGCCAGATCGAGGCCGAGCGAGCCGGTCGAGACCGCAGCGATTTCCACCGCCGCGTCGTTCTGGCCCAGGCGCATGATCGAGCCCTTCCCGAAGGAACGTTCGATCTGAGTAACGGCAGCCTCAAGGGCCTTATTCTTATCCATTGAATCTCTTTCTACGAGGCGGAGGGCGGCATCGGCGGGCATTGGTGACTCCCCTGTGTCTATTCAGATTTTCCCGGGCGTTCAATCGCGTCCTGAAGCCAGAGTGTACATCTTTTGTTCTCACGCACAAGAATAAAATAGAACAAAAAACGAACTCGCGCAGCGATGCTCGACTTGTTTAATTACAAGGGGATAGACGGAAGAACTGCGCCCGGACACGTTGTCTGATCGCAACAGTTCTCCTTTTAGATTGAGTTTGGCAGGGGGCGTCGGCCTGCCCTTAAGCGTCGTCGCCGAAGCCTTTCTGAGCCACCCGGCCGGTCAGGTTGATCAGGCGTTCGCAGAGCAGCCCGATGACGTAGCGGAGGAGTGGGTCGGCATTGTTCATGGCGTCGTCGAAGAACTTGCGGTCGACGACCAGGAGTTCGCATCCCCCCCGGGAAACGACGGTCGCCGTTCGCTTGCCGTCCGGCCGCAGGAGCGCGATTTCGCCGAAGATCTCCCCGGCCTTCATGCGGTTCACCACCCGCGTCTCGGAGTCCCCCTGGGCGGCGACTTCGACTTCGCCCTTGAGAATGACGTAGGCGGTGTCGCCGGGCTGGCCTTCGAAGAAGACAATCTCACCTGCCGGAACGATCCGGCGCGGAAAGGACTCGATGGGGATAGGAAGCTTCGGCATGCGGCCCTCAGGCTCCGGCGAGAACTTCCTTCACCTTACTCGCCAACTGGCCCAGTGAAAATGGTTTCGGCAGGAAATGGAAATCCGCGGTATCGACGATGTCCCCGCGGGCGACCTCTTCCGAGTACCCCGAAATGACGATGATCCGGATTTCCGGCCGTTCGACCCGAATGAGCCTGGCGAGCGTGCCGCCGTCCATGCCGGGCATCATCATGTCGGTGATCATGAGGTTGACGCCGGTGGTATCGCGCAAGATGTCCAGGGCCTGCTCGCCCGTCCGCGCCTCGAGCACCTTATAGCCTTTGGCTTTCAGGGCGCGGGCGGCGAAGACGCGCACGGCGTCTTCATCTTCGACCAGGAGGATCGTGCCGTGACCGGCAAGGTCGGCGGTCTCGACATCGACCGCGGCCACCTTCGCCGCCGCGGCCTTCGCCCGCTGCGAGGCAGCCGCCGCTTCGGCGTCTTCGACTTCCGGCGTCGCGCGCGGAAGATAGATCGAGAAGGTCGCGCCCTTGCCCGGCGAGGAATCGACCAGGATGAACCCACCTGTCTGGCGCACGATCCCGTAGACCGTTGCGAGACCGAGTCCCGTGCCCGCCCCGGGGATTTCCTTCTTGGTGGAGAAGAACGGCTCGAAAATGCGTCCCAGATTCTCAGGCGGAATACCCGTCCCGGTGTCGGCGACCGAGATGCAGATATAGCGGCCGGCCGGCACCTGTTCGGCGCCGAGCTGCGTGGGCTGATCGAACACCTCGGTGCCGGTGGTGATCGTCAGCGTCCCGCCGCCGGGCATGGCGTCACGCGCATTCACGGCGAGATTGATGATCATCTGGTCGAACTGGCCCGGATCCACGCGCACAAGTCCGAGATCGCGGCCATGGATCAGCTTGAACTCGATGGACTCGCCAATGAGGCGCGTCAGGAGGTGGGAGAGCTCCATCAGCGCATCGGTGATATTGAGATCCTTGGGCTGCAGCGGCTGCTTGCGCGAGAACGCCAGCAACTGGCGCACCAGGTTCGCGGCGCGGTTGGCGTTCTGCTTGATCTGCATAATGTCGGCGAAGGACGGGTCCCCCGCGCCGTGACGCTGCAAGAGGAGATCGCAGAAGCCGATCATCGCGGTCAGCAGATTGTTGAAGTCGTGGGCCACGCCGCCCGCGAGCTGGCCCATGGCCTGCATCTTCTGGGCTTGAGCGAATTGGACCTCGAGTTCCTTCTGTTCGGTGACGTCGATGAAGTGCGCGACGACGCCTTCGATCTGGCGATCGCCGGGGGCCGACATCGGTCCGACGAACACGGACGTTTGCGCAACCCCTGTGCCGGTGACGCGCACATCGACATGGCTGCCTTCACTCTCGCCATCGAGAACGCGATCGAGTTCGCCCGCGAACGTGCGGCGGTCTTCCGCGACGACACGCTCCAAGAGCGGGCTGCCGATGAGGCCCGCACGCGGCTGGTCCGTCAGTTTCTCGAAGGCGCGGTTGCAATCGACGATGATCGCGTCGGCGTCGGTGATCGCGATGGCCACCGGCGCCGCATCGAAGAGCGCCCGGAACCGCTCGTAGGCAATCCGCCCCGACGCGCCGGCCGGTTCGCGCCGCATACCGTCGCGCACCACCAGGGTGCGCGTGCGCGTAACCCCGGCGTCGTCGTAGGTGGACTGAAGCACAAGGGCCGTCACCGTTTCGCCTGTGCGCGACTTGAAATGCACTTCGCCTTGCCATTCGCCATCCGGCTGAGGGCGGTTTGTACCGGCGATGATGTCGTCCAACTTCAGCGCCGTAAGCTCATCGATGTGGTAGCCGAGCCAGTCGGCGAAGCGCTGGTTCACAAAGCGGAAGCCGCCATCCACGTCGACGGAATAAATGCCGCCCGGCAGCAAATAGAGAAAATCGGCGAGGTCCTGACGTTCCTGATTCAAGATGTCGGTGATGGTACGCCGGGCCGTGATGTCGACCGCGTCCCACAGGAGATAGCCCTCGCCGAGCGGCCGGACCGTTACGTCGAACCATTCGGTTTCGTCGGTCTCGCCCTCAAGCGGGACTTCGGCCGACGCCCCGAGATTGGTCATGGCCGCTTGGCGCAGGCGCGCGACGGCCTCATCGCCCGCGTAATCGCGCGCGGCATCGCGGGAGAGGAGTTCCAGGGGCGGCAGATCCCCGAGCCACTCGCGCGCGGGCGCGTTGGCGGCGACCACGCGCCCTTCCCCCAAAGTCACCAGGCGCGGCGCGACCGAAGATCCGACCAGGATCTCGAGCACACGTGAATCGATCCGGCGCTTGGGAGCCCTGCGGGCGCGCCAGATCACGCCCATGAGCGCGAGCAAGACGAGGACGCCGGCGATGACGGCCGCGACCAAAGTGGTCTCACTTTGCAAATTTGCCCTTCAGGCGCATGACGTAGCCGATGACTTCGGCAACAGCCTTATAGTGCTCCGCCGGAATCTCCTGATCAACCTCGACGGCGGCATGGAGGGCGCGGGCAAGCGGCGGGTTCTCAACGATGGGCACGTCGTTCGCCTCGGCCACCTGGCGCATGCGTTTGGCGAGGAAGTCGACACCTTTTGCCACCACGACCGGCGCGGCCATGCTGTCGACGTCGTACTGGAGGGCGACGGCGAAGTGGGTCGGGTTGGTGATGACGACGGAGGCTTTCTGGACGGCGGCGATCATGCGGTGGCGATGGCGTTCGAGGCGAAGCTGGCGGATCTTGCCCTTCACCTTCGGATCGCCTTCGGCCTCCTTATGCTCGTCCTTGACCTCCTGCTTGGTCATCTTGAGTTTTTCTTTGTGTGACCAGTTTTGATACAGGTAGTCGGCCGCCGCGAGCGCACCGATCACCAGCACCACCAGGAACAGGATCAACACCATCAGATGGTGGATATCCCGCAAGGTGGTTCTGACGTCCTGGCCCATCAACCAGTCCGGGCTGGCGATGGTGGGGACGATCAGGAGTCCCACCATGACGCTGATCAGCACGATCTTCACGATCGCCTTGCCGGCTTCGACCAGGGACTGCATCGAGACCAGACGGCGGAACCCGGCGATGGGGCTGATGTTCTCCATGCGCGGCGCGATCTTCTTGGGCGTGTAGACAAGGCCCACTTGCATCAACGTCCCGACGAAGGCCGCGATCATCAGAACGAGGACCGGAAACGCCAGCAGGACGCCGATCCGCCAAATGATCTGGAGAAACAGCGGCCCGATGGAATCATTGTCCAGGGAGATCGTTTCAGGACGCTCGATAAAGGTGCGCAGATACTGCGACATATCGCTGGAGACCCAGGGCCCCAGGACACCGACGACGATCAGCACGCCCACCAGCATCGCGACGCTTTTGACTTCCTGTGAAACAGGAATATCGCCTTCCTCGCGCGCCTTCCCCAGGCGCTTCGATGTAGGTTCTTCTGTTTTTGCGTCTTTGTCCTCCGCCATGGCCTACCTCAGGAAGTTGACCATGTTGGTTTCGAAGAACTTCATGAACAGAAGCATCATGACCGGCAGGCTGACCATCAGCACCGCGATGCCGAGAATGATCTTGCCCGGAACGGCGACGAAGAAGACGTTGAGCTGGGGCGAAAGCCGCGCGAGCACGCCAGACGTGATCTGGAACACCATCTCATAGACGATGAACGGCGCGGAGAGGCGCAAACCCATGGCGAAGGCCTGATCGAGCAGGCGCGCGCCGAGCTGGAGCATGTCGCCGGTAAAGAGCGGCGCGGCCGGCACCATAAGCGTGTAGCTGTCCACAATCGCCTGCAGGATGAAGTGGTGGACGCCGGTGATGAAAATCAGCGCCACCGCGATCAGCGACAGGAACCCCGTGATGATGCTGGTCTGCTCTTCGGTGACCGGATCGTCGATCATCGCGTTGGTGATGCCGACCGCGTTCGAGATCATGAAGGCGGCGAGTTCAAGCGACGACATCACGATCTGGATCAGCGCGCCCATGAAGCCGCCGACCAGGCTTTCGCTGACAATGAGCCAGACCAGTTCCGCGACGCTTTCGGGCTGCGGCGGCAGCGTGTTCGCAACGAGCGGCAGGATCACCACGACCACGAGGATCGCCAGAACGAGGCGAATGCGCATCGGCACGTAGACGGCCGAGATCCCGGGCAGCATCAGGAAGACGATGCCCAGACGCGCAAAGACCAGCAGGAAGTGGAAGACATTGATGGCGAGATAGTCGTTGAGGGTCACGGCGTCCCGCCAGTCATCCCCTAACCGAGGGCGACGATCTTATCCATGATGCGATGGGTAAACTCGGTCAGTTCGCGCAGCATCCACGGCATAAAAATGACCATCGAGCCGAACACGGCGAGAATTTTCGGAATGAACGTGAGCGTCATTTCCTGAATATGCGTAAGCGTCTGGAAGATGGAGATCACGAGGCCGACGACCAGCCCGATCAACAGCATCGGGGCCGAGACCAGCAGCATCACCATCATCGCGTCGCGCGCAATATCGAGGACTTCGATTTCGTTCATCGATGCGGACCTAGATCGGCATCCGCAGGATTTCTTGGTAAGCGCTCAGCACCTTATCGCGGACAGCGACGACGGTTTCCAAGGTGTGTTCGGCGTTGGCGACGGCGGTCACGACGTCCTTGAGATCCGCCTCGCCGCTGATCTGCTTCAAGCTGAGTTCTTCGGCCTGGCGCCCCGTCTGAACCGCCGACTGCAACTGGTCAGTGACCATGTTGACGAACGAATTCTCGCCCGTCGCCGGCGCAGACGCTTTCGCGATCCCGCTTGCCGCATTCTGCGCGATCTTGGCGGCTTCGCCGTAGGCCTTAACAGCCGATCCGAAATCAATCGCCATGATGTTGTGCCCCTAGTGTCTAGCGCAGAAGATCGAGTGTCTTAGCGACCATTTGGCGCGAGGTCGAGATCACGTTCATGTTGGCTTCATACGAGCGCTGCGCCTCGCGCATATCCATCATTTCGATGAGCGGATTGACGTTCGGCTGCAGCACGTAGCCCTGTTCGTTGGCGCCCGGATGCGTCGGGTCGTACTTCGACGTGAGCGGAGAGCGGTCGTTATAGATGCGCTTCACCTTCACGGTATTGGCTTCCAATTCACGGTCGAGCTGATTGCGGAACGTGACCAGCTTACGGCGATACGGTTCGCCGCCCGGCACTTCCGCCGTGGAATCGGCGTTGGCGAGGTTTTCCGAAATGACGCGAAGGCGCGTTGCTTGCGCCTTCATACCCTTGGAAGCGATTTCCGAGCTTGCCGAGAGATCATCAACAGCCATGGTCTATTCTCCGCCTAATTCTTTATGCGCCGCTCGAGCCTTTGACGGCGATGCGCAACATCTTCATGTGGGTCTGCATCAACTGAACCGCGGTGTTGTAGTCGCTGCGGGTGTCGGCGACCTTCTGCATCTGCTCTTCGACGATCACTTGGTTGCCGTCGGGCGACTGTTCGAAGGTCTTGCGGGTCGAATTCTCGCGGAACGTCTCCTGCTCCGGGATCGTGCCCTTCAGGTGCCGGGAGTCGGTGCGCGCGACCGGAACATGCGGTTCCATCTGACCGCGCAGAACGTCCTTGAAATTGATCTGCTTGAGGTCGTGCGGACGATAGTTCGGGGTGTCTGAATTCGAGATGTTCTGCGCGAGGACCTTCTGGCGCTGGGCCGCCCAATCCATCCGCGTTAGCGCCATCTTGAAGAGCTTAAGGCTGTTCAGGTCCATGCCCGTCCCCGTCCTTTTCGACCCGGCAAAAATGACCTAGAGACCTTAACAACTGATGAATCTTCGTTAGCTCTCTTAACTCATTGAATTCGCTTATTTTATCCAGAGTCCTTCGGCCGACCGCTTAAGTGTTTGTTAAGCCGAAGGGCAGATATTGCCCGGTATGAGCGCAGAGCCCCCGAAAACCATTGCCGTCGCGGTCGAGGAACAGGCCGACGGGTCGACCCCGAAAATCACGGCCTCGGGCCGGGGGCATCTTGCGGAAAAAATTCTAGAGGTCGCTTTTGCGGCCGGCGTGAAGGTACGCACCGACGCGGACCTCGTTCAGATCCTCGAAGCGGTCGAGGTCGACAGCGAGATCCCGACGGAGGCCTTCGTCGCAGTGGCCGAGATCCTGACCTACGTTTACCGGGCGAATGCCGAGACCCCGCCCGCGTTCAACTGGAGCACGCCATGACCAACGCTGCCGCGGATCTCGAGACGGTGAAAGCCGAATTGCTGAAGGTCGATTCGCTGATCGGTACGGCCATCCGCCTGTTAGGCGAGGGCCGCGTGGTGGAACTGACCGCGTTGGAAGCCCGCACGCGCCAGGTCTGCGATGCCGCCTTGGCACTCGAAGGCGACGACCGCAAAGCCCTCGTCCCCGCGATGGAAGCCCTCATGAATGGCCTCGATAAGCTGACGGCGGACCTCAATGAGAAGTTTGGCGACCTGCCGGCGCTCACCAGCACCGTGGGCGCCGATGCCGCCTCGAGCGCGTACGGGCAGGCCTTGAAGCACCTCGTTACCGAAAGCCGCTGACCCTCACATGGATTTCGCCCTCTACCTCAAGGCCTTTCTCGGCCTCGCGATCGTCCTCGGGCTGATTCTCGGCCTGTCGGCGGCGCTGAAGCGTCTGGGATTCGGCGACGGTCTGCGCGGGCCGCTGGGCCGTAAGCGCCGCCTTTCGACGGTGGAAGCGGTGATGATCGACGCCCGTCATAAGGCCGTGCTGCTGCGGCGCGACGAGGTCGAACACCTGGTGCTGATCGGGCCCAACACCAGCCAAGTGATTGAACGTGGAATTCCCGCGCCTGCGGCGCCCCCGGTGCCCGGCGATACGCCCGCGGCCGACCCGCACGCCCCCGAGACCGGGGCCAGCCGCTTCAGCCAATGGATGAGACAATGAGCTGCGACAAAAAACGCAACCGGGTGCTGTTCGGCGCGCTCCTCGCCGGCCTCGCGGCGGTCATGTTCGCCGGCCCGGCCTTTGCCCAGAGCTTCTCGATCGACCTCGGGGCCACCGACGCCACCGGACCGAACTCGACCACCGGCCGCATCGTCCAGTTGCTCCTTCTGATGACGGTCCTGAGCGTTGCGCCGGCGATCCTCATGATGGTCACGTCGTTTACACGTATCGTGATTGTCCTTTCGATCCTGCGCCGCGCCCTCGGTACCAACACCACGCCTCCGAACGTCGTGATGATGTCCTTGGCCATATTCATCACGGTCTTCGTGATGGCGCCGACCTTTCAAGCGTCCTGGGACTCCGGCGTAAAACCTTTGATCGACGGAAAGATCAACGAACAAGAGGCGTTTACCCGCGGCGCGCAGCCCTTTCACCAGTTCATGATGAAGCACGTTCGCGAGAAGGACTTGGCGCTGTTCATGAACATGGCGAATGCGCCGCAGGCGGCGACGCCCGAAGAGACGCCACTTCAGGCGCTGGTGCCCGCCTTCATGATTTCCGAACTGCGCCGAGCGTTTGAGATCGGCTTTCTGATTTATGTGCCCTTCATCATCATCGACATGGTCATTGCCTCGGTCTTGATGTCGATGGGGATGATGATGTTGCCGCCAATGATGCTTTCGCTACCTTTCAAGCTGATCTTCTTCGTGCTTGTCGACGGGTGGTATCTGCTGGTCGGCAGCCTGGTGCAGAGTTTCTCCGGCAGCTAGGCGGGGCAGCTCACCAGAATGCCGCTCCGTATGAGTGTCCAATCGGATTGACACGCTTTTACGCGGCACGCGGCAGACGGAAAAATCGGTTATTTCAATCCGTATCAGGACCTTAGATTGCCGCATAATCACGCGGCAGCCGCGCGGCAACTCTGTTACATTTATCGAAGAGACGCGCGTAGGCGCGTGGCCCGCCGCCTATCCTTCCTTATTCACAATGTCAAAGACCAGCATCGCGCCGCCGTCGGCGCACGGCAGAGGGTGCGCGCGGGCTGAATTTCCGTCGAGCGAAGTTTGGCCTAAGTGCAAATTTAATGATTCAAAAAATCGGTGTTGTGCGTGGAGCGAGTCGGCTACCGTTTCTCCATGAAGACACCCGCTCTCCTGCTCTCGCTGACCGTCGGCACCGCGCTCGTCGGCGCGATCCTGCTGCGCCCGGAACCGCAAGCGAACGTCGCCGAGCTTTTTGATCCCGCGTTTCTCGCGGCCAACATGTGCGGCGCCAGCCCCATGGCGGCCATGTTCTTTCCCCCGGCGGCCGCAGCCGATACGCCTGCGGCAACGCAACTTCTCACGGGCCTTGGCAACAATAGTTTCAAGGTCACCACCTCCAACCCGCAAGCGCAGGCGTTCTTCGATCAGGGGCTGCGCCTCGTCTACGCTTTTAATTACGGCGAAGCCCTGGCGTCTTTCCGGGCGGCGCGCAGCCTGGATCCCTCATGCGCGATGTGCGCGTGGGGCGAAGCCCTCGCGCTCGGGCCGACGCTCAATGCAAACATGCCGGATGAGAATAATGCGCCGGCCCTCGCCGCAGTGCGCAAGGCGCGCGAACTGTCCCCCGCAGCCTCGGCCACGGAGCAGGCCCTCATCGCGGCCTTGAGCGAGCGTTACTCGGACGATGCGAAGATGTCGCGCGATCAGCTGAACGCCGCTTATGCCGACGCCATGTTCAAGGTCCATCAGCAGTATCCGACGGACGTCGATATCGCCAGCCTCCACGCGGACGCCGCGCTGAACGATAGCCGCGCCTCGGGGTGGTGGACGGCGAATGGCAAATTACCGACGCCGCGCAACGCGTCGGCCCTGGTGGCCCTGGAACGCGCCTTGAAAGCCGCGCCGACGCATGCGGGCGCGATCCACTACTACATCCACGCGATGGACAGCGGCGCTCGCCCGGAAAAGGCCGAGCCTTTCGCAAATGTGCTCGCGGCCCAGATGCCCGCCGCCGGACATATCGTGCATATGCCGGCACACATATATTTCAGGCGCGGACGCTACATCGACGCCTTGAACGCCAATATCGAGGCGCTCAAGGTTGATGACGCCTATCTCGCGCAATCGAACAACGCGGACGGCGTCTACCGGAACCAGCTTTACGCCCATAATCTTCACTTCGCATTCTCCTCCGCCGGCATGGCCGGCGATGCCCGGAACGCGCTGGCGCTGGCGGCACGGCTCGATACCTTCCTCGGCACCGGCGCAATCGAGCGCCCCGACTTTTACGCCGCCGCCGCGCTGCTGCCCCGGGTCAAATTCGCGAGTCCCGATGACATATTGAAGATCGGCGAGCCGCCCCAGGATGCGATCTATCCGCGCGGCATACGCCTTTATGCCCGCGCTAGCGCTTACGCTCTCAAGAACGATCTCGCGAGCGCCCGCAAAGAAGTGGCGTCGCTCAAGACGCTGCGCACTGAAACCGATCCGGACAAGATGATTTTATCGGGTGGGCGCACCCCGCAGCTTCTTCAGCTTGCGGAGAATGTCGCCTCGGGGCGCATCGCCGCGCAGGAAAAGAAGTGGGACGAAGCCGTTGGGCATTTCCAAACAGCGGCGACACTCCAGGACCAGCTGCGCAGTTTCGATCCGCCGGTGTGGGACTTCCCTTTGCGTCAGGCCGTCGGACTTACGCTGTTGAAGGCCGGCAAAACGGCGGAGGCCATCGAAGCGTTGCGGAGCGCCCTTCAAGATGCGCCGAACAACGGCACCGTCCTGTATGCATTGGCGCAGGCCTACAAAGCCGCAGGCGACGCGACGGCCGCGACGCAATACACGATTCTATTCAAGAAGGCTTGGGTCGGAACCGGCGTGCCAGACCTCGATCGGATTTAGCGCGATCGGATCACGCCAAACGGGACCGTGGCTGTTCGGTCCGCCGGTGCGGACGCGAAAGCGCGTTGGCGAGCACGAGGGCCGCACAGCCAAGCAAGAGGATCAATAACAGGCTGAACATTCTGTCCTGCACCACGCGCCAGTTAAGAGCGCCATGGTTTCCTCGTACTGCCGCCGCCTTAAGGAAGCGTTACCGCAGCATGCTTTTGGCGGTGGCAAATTTCGCGGCCAGCAACCGATAAGTGTCGTTCAGAAGCCGGTCCATGTTGAGCGACTTTCGGACAGGTATTTCTTCCCAGCGCACAAGAAGAGGGTCCCATTCCCGCGTAGAGTATTCAAATCCCGCGTCCCTAAGGGCTTCAACCTTGATTAGAAAGAGTGTTTAAAACATGCCGCGTAACGCTCATTATCATGCGATCGTGCGATGAGATGCAAGACGGACTGGCCGGTTGCGCGGGCCATCGACGGATCGGGGGCGGTTGAGAAATGACGGAGAAAGCACCCGGACTGCTTCGGGCGATTTCACCCTTCGGCGCCGCGCTTCTTGTCCTGAACGGCATGATCGGCGCCGGCATTTTTGTCCTGCCCGCGACAGTGTCGGCTACGACGGGAACCTGGGCGCCGTGGCTCTTTCTGGCCGTGGGTCTTTTCTTTATCGCCATCGCATTGTCGTTCGCCGAACTGGCCAGCTATTTCCGCGACTCGGGCGGGCCGGTGCTCTACGCCGGAACGGCCTTTGGACCGGCCGCCGGTTTTGCCTCCGGATGGATGCTGTGGCTGGGACGCGTGACGGCGATCGCCGCCAACCTCAACGTCGTGGTGACATACCTCGGGCCGTGGTGGTCCTGGGTGGCGACCGGTCCCGGCAGGATAATCTTCATCGGGGCCATTTGCGCGCTGCTGGTGCTGGCGAATATCGTGGGCGTGAAGCAGGGCGTGCGCACGGTGGCGCTGTTCACGGTGCTGAAGCTTGTCCCATTGTTCGCCTTGGTGGCGCTTGGCCTCTCGGCCGCCGCGCCCTCATTGCTCCCCGGTCCGCCGCCGCCCGCCGCCGCGATGGGCGCCGCCGCGCTGCTGTTCATTTATGCGTTCGTCGGATTTGAGGCGGCGCTGGTGACGGCCGGCGAGACGAAAGATCCGCGCCGCTCGCTTCCGCGCGCGTTGATGATGACCATGGTCGGCACCGCCCTGCTCTACTGGCTTCTCACCCTGGTCTATGTGGCGGTGCTGCCCACGGGCGGCGCCGAAGGAAAGACGTTGGCCGACGCCGCCGCGGCGCTCGCCGGCCCGGGCGCGGCGGCCGTCATGACGTTCACCGCGATCTTCTCGGTCGCGGGAAACGTCGCCTCCGCCATGGTGACGTCGCCGCGCATGACCTACTCGCTTGCCGAAAACGGATGGCTGCCGCGCTGGTTCGGTCACATTCACAGGAAATACGCGACGCCCGACAACTCGATCCTTCTGTTCGGCGTGGCGGTGTTCGTCTTCGCCGCGTCGAGCACTTTCGTTTTTCTGGCCGCCGCAAGTTCGCTTGCGCGCATTCTGATCTACATCCTGTGCATCGTCGCGCTTCCGCGCCTGCGCAAAACATTGCCGGCGGAGGCACAAGAGCAAGGCTACCGGCCTCCCGGCGGGCGCATCATCCCCGCGGTCGCGCTTCTTCTATGTGTGATCGCGTGCACGCAGGCGGCGCCGGCGACGTGGGGCATTGTCGCGGCAATCGCCGCGGTGGGACTGGGGCTTTTTTGGATCGCGC
>JAYRKY010000019.1:0-8824 GCA_041905525.1 Rhodospirillaceae bacterium | reverse complement strand
CCCCCGCGCGGCGCGCTGAGGGGGAGAACCGCATGACATGGATGGCTCGGACTGCCGTAATTGTCGCGTCGCTGCTCATGGCCGTGAGCGCGTCCGCGGCGTCCTTCACGGACGCAGATAAAGCGCGCGTCGACGCGGTCGCGACCGCATGGGTCAAGGCGGGCAAAACGCCCGGCATCGTCGTGGGGATCGCCGCCGACGGCAAGTTGGTCCATACCATGGCCTTCGGTTCCGCCGACCTTGAACACAATGTCCCGATGGCGGGCGAGAACATCTTCCGCGTCGGCTCCATCACCAAACAATTCACGTCAGCCGCGCTGATGCAGCTGGCCGAACAGGGAAGGGTGAAGATCGACGACCCGGTCTCGAAGTTCTTTCCGGATTTTCCGCGCGGCGCAGAAGTGACGATCCGCCACCTGCTGACTCATACGTCGGGGATCGCCGATTACACCGGCCAGGATCTGGCCGATGCGCCGAAGTGGCGTCAGGCCTATACCACCGACGAGATGATCAAACGCATCGCGGCCATCACGCCGGCCTACGATTTTGCACCGGGCACCGGGTGGCGTTATTCGAATTCGGGCTATTTCATTGCCGGCGCGATCGTCGAGAAAATCACCGGCGAGCGCCTGCGCGATTATCTGCAGAAGAACGTGATCGCGAAGGCAGGACTTTCCGCGGACACCGCGCTCGATGACGACGAACGCGAGGTGCTGCCGCGCAGGGCCGAAGGGTATGACGCGGTCGCGGGAAAACCCGGCGCCTACATCAAAGGCGACTTCATCTCGATGACCGTGCCGGGCGGCGCGGGCGCGCTGCGGTCCACGGCGGCCGATCTCGCCGCGTGGCATCAGGCGCTGGCATCGGGAAAGGTTGTGAGTGCGAAGAGTTACGCCGAGATGTTGACGCCGGGGCGCCTCAGCGATGGACGCCTAGCGAGCGAGGCCATCTTCCGCCCGGCCGGCGCGCCACCGCCTCCCCCGCGGCGAGATCCGGTGCGCAATTACGGGTTCGGTCTCTATACCGGCACGTTGGGCGGCCACAAAATGATCAGCCACACCGGCGGTATCCAGGGGTTCAATAGTTCGCTGGCGAATTTTCCGGACGACCACCTGACCGTGATCGTGCTGGCCAACACCTCGGACGGGGCAAGTGTGGCGCGCGACATCGCGCTGGCCGCGCTGAACATCCAGGAAAAGCCGTAACGCCGCGCGGCCTACGCGGGATCGAGTTCCGTGTCCCAATAGAGATAGTCGCGCCAACTTTCATGGAGATAGTTGGGCGGGAAGCCGCGGCCAATTTCCTGGAGCTGATGTGAATTCGGCCGATAAGGCCGGTGCGACGGGAACATGCCGGCTTCTTGCGGAAGACGGTTGCCCTTCATCAGGTTGCAGCTCGAGCAGGCGGTGACGACGTTCTGCCAGGTCGTGCGGCCACCCTTCGAGCGCGGAATGATGTGATCGAACGTCAGATCGTTCGTGGGGTGCGGCGTGGCGCAGTACTGACACTTGAAGTGATCGCGCAGGAAGACGTTGAACCGCGTGAACGCTGGCGAGCGTTCCATGGGCGCGTATTTCTTGAGTGAGATCACGCTGGGGAGCTTCATCTCCCACGTGGGCGAACGGACCATGCGGTCGTATTCCTGAACGACTTGCACGCGTCCGAGGAAAACCGCCTTGATGGTTTCCTGCCAGGACCAAAGCGAGAGCGGAAAATAACTGAGCGGCCGGAAGTCGGCGTTCAGAACAAGCGCTGGACAGGTTTCAAGCGACACGCAAAGCACCACTGATATCCCAAACCCTAGCGGCGCGAGTGTAGCAGGCCGGGAGGCAAATACAAAATATGGTATGAAGGCGGGTATGGGCCTCCTGCCCGCACTTTTGAGGCGACATATAAATTTAATGGCCGGACAGAGGACCCGATTCGCGCCTAGCCCCACGGGGCTGCTCCATGTGGGGCACGCCTTCTCCGCCCGGTTCGCCGCGGCGCAGGCCGGGCCCGAAGGGCGCTTTCTGCTGCGGATCGAAGACATCGACCGGGCGCGGTGCCGGCCGGAATTTGAAACCGCCATCTATGAGGATCTGGCGTGGCTGGGGCTCGCGTGGGAGACGCCGGTCCGGCGCCAGTCGGAGCATTTCGACACCTACGCCGCGGCCCTCAATGAACTCGAGCGCCGTGGTCTCCTTTATCCCTGCTTCTGCACCCGCGCGGATATCCAGCGGGAAATCGCCGCGGCCGGTACGGCGCCTCATCTGCACCTGGGGCCGGAAGGACCGGTTTATCCAGGCACATGCCGTCATCTTTCCGAAGCCGAACAACAGCGCCGGAAGGCCGAAGGCCATCCCTTCGCCTTGCGCCTGCGCATGGACGAAGCAGTCAGCGGCGTCGGCGAGCTGCACTGGCAGGATGCGGAGGCGGGGACCCAGAAAGCGACGCCGGGAATTTTCGGCGATGTGGTGCTGGGCCGAAAGGACACGCCGGCGAGTTACCATCTCGCCTGCACGCTCGATGATGCCGCGCAGGGAGTCACTCTCGTGACCCGCGGACACGACTTGTTCGCCGCCACACATCTCCACCGGCTTTTGCAGGCGCTGTTCAGCCTCGCTCCGCCGGGCTATGCCCACCACCGCCTGCTCACGGACGCGGCCGGCAAGAAATTTTCCAAACGCGACAAGGCGGCGACCATCCGGTCGTGGCGGGAAAAGGGTGCGACTCCCGCGGATATGTGGGCCTCGGCCGGAACATTTTAACGTGTGCCGCCTTCCTACTGGGGCGCTGCACCAGTGATGTCAGAACAAACCCTCTCCTTCGTCATCCTCGCCGGCACGATGATCCTCTTCATCACGGGCCGCCTGCGCTACGACCTGGTCGCGCTTCTCTCCCTCCTGGCGGCGATCACAACCGGCGTTGTGTCGTTCGACAATGCTTTCAAGGGATTTGCGGACGATATCGTGATCATCGTCGCAAGCGCGCTTGTGGTCAGCGCCGGCGTCGCCCGGTCGGGATTGCCCGAATATGTGTTACAGCGGGTCGCCCCGCATATCACCTCGCCGCAGGCCGTGGTCATTTTCGCGGTCGGGTCCGTGGCGTTGCTTTCGGCCTTTGTGAAGAACATCGGCGCCCTGGCACTGATGATTCCGATCGCCTTGCGGATGAGCAACCGCGTGGGGTTATCGCCGGCGCGACTATTGATGCCGATGTCCTTTGCGGCGTTGATCGGAGGCCTTACGACACTGATCGGGACCTCGCCCAATATCATCGTGTCGCGGTTTCGCGAGGAGACCACAGGTGAGCCGTTCGCGCTGTTCGACTTCGCGCCGGTCGGAGTCACCATCGCCGTTCTCGGCGCGCTCTATCTGTTTGCGGCCTTCCGGCTTCTGCCTGAAAGCCGCAAGCCGACGGCGACCTTGGATGAAGTCCTCGATCTTCAGGATTATTCGACCGAGGCGTTTCTGCCCGACGGCTCGCCGATCATGGAAGAGCCCCTCAGCAAACTGATGGCCGACCTTGGCGACGATGTCGCCATAAACGCGGTGCTGCGCAACAACACCCCGATCGCCCCGCTTCCGGACGCCGCCATCGAACCAGGCGATGTTTTCATCCTCGTCGGAAAGTCGGCGTCTTTGCAGCCCGCGATCAAGCGCGCGGGCTTGCGCGTCGAGGGCGATCACCGCGAGATGCCGCAGACGGCAGTCGGGGAAGACTTACGAAGCATCGAAGCCATCGTCGGGCCGGCGTCACCCCTTGTCGGACAGTCCGCCGGCCGCATGCGTCTGCATGCCCGCTATGACATCAACCTCCTGGCGGTCTCGCGCGCGGAGCGCAATTTCACCGAACGGCTGCGCGACATCACGCTGCACGAAGGCGACGTTCTGGTGCTTCAAGGAGACCCGACCGATTTGCCCGACCGGCTGCGCGAACTTGGATGCCTGCCGCTGGCTGAGCGTCCCGTTCCCCTCGGCTCGGTGACGAACACGGTTATCCCGATCGCCGTGCTGCTCGCTGCGATGGCGGGCGCGGCCTCCGGTGCGGTGCCGGTGGCGGTCGCCTTCTTCGCCGGGGCCGTGGCAATGGTGCTTTTCAAGGCGCTGACGCCGCGCGAAGCCTATGCGGCGGTGGATTGGCCGATTCTTGTCATGCTGGGCGCGCTCATTCCCTTGAGCGAAGCGATCCAGAGCAACGGCGGCGCGGAGCAGATCGCGGCGTGGCTTTCAGGTGCCGCGCAGGGGCTTTCGCCGTCGACCACGATCGCGCTTATCATGGCGACGGCCATGGCGGCGACGCCGTTTCTCAATAACGCCGCGACGGTCCTTGTCCTCGCGCCGATTGCCGTCAGCTTTGCCCAAGACCTGGGTTACAAGCCCGATCCGTTCTTGATGGCCGTTTCCATCGGTGCCGCGTGCGACTTCCTGACGCCGACCGGCCATCAGTGCAACACGATGGTTTTCCAAGCGGGCGGTTACCGGTTCGGCGACTACGCCCGCCTGGGGGCACCACTAACACTTCTCGTGCTGGTGGCGGGCGTGCCGCTGATCCTGTTTTTCTGCCCTCTCTAAAGTCCTACGGCGCGCAGCCAAAGAGACAACGCCCGTCGATCTCGCCCGCCGGAATCTTGAGACCAATCATGGCTGCGAGGGTGGGCAGAATGTCGACGGTTTCAACCGCGAGCGGCTGTTCGAAGCGCGTCATACCCTTTCGCCAGAACAGGATCGGGACGCGCCGATCGTAGTCCCACGGCGTTCCGTGCATGGTGGTATAAGGCTTTGCCGACTGAAGCGCCGGCATGACGCGCGGCTTCAAGATGATGACAAAGTCGCCGGAGCGCTGGGGATCGAACGACGTCTTGGCGCGCTCGATCAGTGACCATTCGTCGGGAGGCGATTTCGGCCCCGCCGCCGCCATGATCTCGGCGCGCGTGAAAACCGCTTGGACATGCGGGTGCGCGCTGTAGATCGCAACCGCCCGCTTGAGCACCGCGGCCCGCTGCGCCTCGGTCAGCTTCGGATCAATCCAGAAATCGCCGAGCCCCACCGCGTCGCCGTAAAGCACCGGGCCTGGGAGCTTGAGTTCACCGCCAATCTGCTTGCCAATGGTGGCCGCGGCGAGGC
This sequence comes from Rhodospirillaceae bacterium, assembly GCA_041905525.1. Classification (GTDB taxonomy): domain Bacteria; phylum Pseudomonadota; class Alphaproteobacteria; order Rhodospirillales; family Rhodospirillaceae; genus SHVO01. Next base: position 3,716 of record JAYRKY010000019.1, on the reverse strand, counting down.
TGCCGTCGATACGCGTGCCTTCCGGAATTCCATGATCCTTGCCGCGCTCGGGAATGTCATGACCGCCATGGTCGGCGGTGAGCACAACCGCGTAGTCCGTACCGGTGGCGTCGATCGCGTCAAAAAACTTGCCGAGCGCCTGATCGATCGTCATGAGATGGATACACATCTCGGTGCCCGCGGTCCCATAGAAGTGGCCGACGTAATCCGTCGCCGAGAGCCCCACGGCAAGGACGTCGGTGGCGGAGCCTTTGCCGAGTTTCATGTCCTTCGCAAGTTGCAGGGCAGCGTCGAGAACGGCGGCATCGGCGTCGGGACTCGCGGGGTAGGAGGCGGTGTCGCCGGGCGCGCGCTGGAAGCGTCCGCGCCCAACGGTGAGATTGGGCGAGATCACCACATCCTTGTCGTAAGCTTTACAGAGGTCCGGCAGGTCGGCGGCGGGACGGCCCGCCGCGAGCCGGTCCTTGGCGGCCTTGTTCGCGGCGACGATCGCCTCCGGCGCCTTCCGGCCAACATAACTTTGGAATTCGTTCGATCGCCACCACCAGGTTTCGTCCGCCTTATGTCCCGCCATGGTCGTGGCGGCGCGGTCTTTCCCCGCGACCGCGACGACGCGCGTTTCGGGAGTCACGGCTTTCAGACGGTCGCCAAGCGTCGGTACGCGCATGTGCACGAGCGAGATCGTACTCTTTGAGGAAGAGGATCCCGGAACAGTCTCGTCTTCGACGCAGTAGACGGACTTGTCCTCCCGCGCGGCGCGCGGATCAGTCCAGGTATTTGCGATGATTCCGGTGCGCGCCGGCCGTGAACCGGTGAGGATCGTCGAATGTCCAGGGCACGTTTCGGTCATGGCGTGCCCTTGATATCCCGCCGGAAATACGCCGCCGCCGAGGAGGCGCGCGAAGCCGCCGGTGAAGCGGCCGCGATACTCGGCAAAAAGGTCAGCGGAAAATTGGTCGACCGATACCGCCACAATCAGCTTGGGCGGTCCCTCGGCAGCGACGGTTTCTCCGCCGGCCAGCGTTAATCCGCACAAAGCGGCCAAAAAAGCCTTTCGCATCAAGCGTCCCCTCAGAGCCCCAGGTCAAATCTGGGCCATTGTACCTCGGGAAAAATGACAGTTGCGATCTCGTATGGCACACAGTCGCTTGATTCGGGGGCCGGGAGCCTCCGGCGGGTGCGCCGGAGGCTCCCCGCCTTAGTCATGCCATAATCATGGGTATTTTACCCATGGAGCGAAAAGGGGGCTGTTTTGTCCGTTAAGAAGCGTTTCCGACTGGGTATTTCGTACGTCTCGTTGGCTGTGGCCGGTTCGCTCGCCGCCACCGCCGTCCAGGCCGGAGACGCCGTCATCTCGACGGCTAGAACCTCCTCCGTGGCGACGTCCAGAGCCGACGGCTCGGCCCCCGGGAACCTCACCATAACCCCCGAAGGCAGCGTCAAGGTCGGCTCTGGGCCCGCCGTTACGATCGACAGCAATAATAGCCTCACCAACAACGGCACGATCGAAGTGAGCGCCGAGAACCGTGCGCTCGGCGTGCTCTTGAATACAGGTGCGAGCGGGATCACCGGATCGCTGATCGACAACGGCACCATCAATCTCCCGGGTCCGGCCCAGTCAAGCTCACTTTGGCCCGAATACGTCCTCGGCACGGGGATTGAAGTCAGCGGCGCTGGCGCCTTCAACGGATCGATCACCCGCGGCGCGAACAGCGCGCTGACCGTCGGCGGCAATGGCTCGACCGGGATTGCCGTTCTCAGCACGATGAATGGTTCGCTGGTTACCGATGGCGCGATCACACTTCGCCGCCAGGACACCTACGGCATTCGAACGACCGGCGCGATCTCCGGCAACATCAACAACGGAGGACGGATCGCCGTGAGCGGCCAGGACGCCATCGGCCTTTACGCCGGTGGGGGCGTGGGCGGTTCGATCATCAACCGCGGCACCATCACGACCGGCGCTATCGCCACGACCGAAGGCACAACCGCCCTGGCCGCTGTGCGCGGCGGGCGCGCGTTGTGGGTGGCAGGCAACGTGAACGGCATCTTCCTCGAAGGAAACGGTGTCACGAAGGAGCAAGAGCCGACGGCCCTGATCCCCGCCGGCACACCGGGCGACTCAGACCTCAGCGTGCGCGGCGCGGGCGAAGGCCTCTTTGTCGGACAAGGCGGGCCGTCGGGGAACGCCAACATCACCGTCGGACGCCTTGCCGGAAATGCGGACGGGGCGAGCATCGTGTCGCGCGGCAACATTGCGGTGGAGAACGACACCAAGGCAACCGCTCCTGTGCGCGCTGTGAACATCACCGGCACAACTGTTGGCACCACGAATTTCCGCACAACGCTCGATGGCGGTTTCCGTAACGAAGGCGGCGACATTACCGCCAACAGCAAGGACTTCACCGGACAAGGGGTCCGCATCGGCGACTACGCGTCGGTCCCGTCTCTTTTCAATAGCGGCCTCATTCTCGGCCGCGGCGTGGACTCCGGCGAGAATGCGAGCACCGGTACCTCCGGCTCCGGCGGTGGCGACGCCTACGGCATCATCATTGAAGCGAATGGCCGTCTGCCTTCCATCGTGAACACGGGGAAAATCCAGGGCGACTCGCGCGGCGTCGTTTATAACGGGTACGGCATTGTCGATTACTCCGGTACGCTGACCTCGCTCCAGAACGACGGCGCGGTCATCGCGAGCCGGAAAGGCACCGGGACCGCCGTGGCGCTGGACGTGAGCCGGAACGTCTCGGGCGTCGCTGTGCGCAATTCCGGCTCATTCGCCGGCAATCTCCTCTTCGGCTCCGGCGTCGACACCCTCACGAGCACCGGAGGCCTCTTCCTCGGCAACGTGAACATGGGCGCGGGGAACGACACGGTTTCTCTGACGAACACCAGCCTGACCGGAACTCTCGATCTCGGTGATGGCGCGCACGCGGTCACCCTCACCAACAGCACGCTGGAAGGCGGCATCCTGCTGGGGACCGGCACGGCGAGCCTGCAAGTCAGTGGCAGCACGCTCACGATACCGACGACGTCGGGCGTGAGTTTCACCAACGGCCGCATCACCGGCGGATCGATCCTCAACTTCAATATCGACGCGTTGAATGAAACCGTCGGCGCCCTCAAGGCGTCCGGCAGCCTCATCGTTGATAGCGGCACGGTGCTCAATACCACCATCACCGGCGCGGTCGTCGATCAGTTCACCGTCAATCTGATGGAAGCTCAGTCACTCACCCTGGGCGCGAACCTCGCCGGCCTGCAGCCGGGATCGACCGTCATGTACAAGCGCGAGATCCGACTGGCCGACGCCAATCCGAATGTCCTGCAGTATCGCATCACCCGCCGGACCGCCTCTGAGCTGGGTCTGTCCCCGATCCTCGGGTCGGTTTACGACAGCTCGATCGCGGGATTGGGACAAGACATCGATTTCGCGGGCGTAATGGCTGCCTTCACCGACCGCGCCAAGTTCGATGCGGCGCTGGCCGAGATGGTGCCCGACACGAGCGACGCTGCGCGGCGCGTTGCGTTGACCTCACGCCGCCTGTCTCAGGGCGCCATTCAGCGCCGTATGGGTGGTTTCTTGACGAATAAGACCGATCCCCTGGGCCGGTTTCGCTCGGGCTTCTGGCTTCAAAACGTCACCAGCTTCGGTTCGGGCGACGGAGAGGGCACGGTCCCGGGTTACGATGTATTCTCGTTGGGAATTGCCGCCGGTG
>JAYRKY010000060.1:0-1503 GCA_041905525.1 Rhodospirillaceae bacterium | reverse complement strand
AGCCGAACGCCTCGACGAGATACCGCCCCAAGAAAAACGCGAGCGGCACGAGCAGCGGAGTCACGTACGGGATCAGTTTGGAGTCCGAAACCGAATAGAAAATCAGGATCAGCCAGAACCAGAGCGCCAGAAAGAGATCGGCCTGCGCCTCCGCCGTACGCGCCAAGGCGCCGGCAATGTTGCGCCAGAGCGCCTGGAAGAGAAATCCGATCCACGGGAACGAGCCCACGATCAGGATCGCGAAGAAGAACCACCATGGCTGCGTGCGCCCGTGGACGGTCGTCGTGAATCGTTCCCAGTGTTCGTGGACGAAATAGAACTGGAAGAACTCGGGCGACTTGATCCCGACGGCCACGTGCCAAGGAACGGTCAGCGTCAGAAAGGCGAGCAGGCCGCTCCCCAGACGGACCTGGGTCAGCAGTCGCCAGTTCCACGTCAGCGCGATCCACGTCCCGATCACTAGTCCGGGGAATACGACGCCGATGAGCCCCTTCGTAAGCGTTGCGGCGGCTGCCGCGGCGTACATCGTATAGAGCCAGACGGCACGAGCCCGGCTCTCCGGCGCCTCGCGCACGGCAAACAGGAAGGACGCAAGGCTCAGCGAAAGGAAAACGCCGACCGGAACGTCGAGCAGGATGATGCGCGACAGCGCGAACCAAAGAAGCGACGCGCTCATCGTGACGGCCGCAACGATACCCGTCGTGCGGCCATGAAGTTTCCGGCCGACGACATAGGCGAGAAGGCTGCCGAGCGCCGCGAATACCGCCGTCGCAAGGCGCAGCGCAAACTCCGAAAGGCCGAATAGGCCCGTCGCCGTCGCCTGCAGCCAGTAGAACAACGGCGGTTTCTCGAAATATTTGATGCCGTTGATACGAGGGGTGATCCAGTCGCCGCTCTGGATCATCTCGCGCCCGAGCTCGGCGTAGCGCGCCTCGCTTGGCACGGCCAGCGGCCGATGGCCCAAGAAAAGCAGGAAGAAGCCGCCGATCAGGACCGCCAGGACGGCCAGATCGCGGACCCACAAGGCGCGCGCTTGCGCCGGATCGGTCGGTTGGGCGAAAAGCATGTCTACACAGGCCGTTTACCGGCCCCGACACCGCGCTTCAACGGAATTCTTGGCAAGGTTCACACACAATGGCCCTGGTCCCCAAGCAGACCCTTCATTCCGCCGCCGAAATCGCCGCCCGCGTCGAGGCGCTTGCCGGCGAAATCGCCGTCGCGATGCCCGGCGAATTCACCATCATCTCGGTGCTCAATGGCGCCTTCGTGTTCACGGCCGACCTGATGCGCGCGCTTGCAAAGCGCAACGTGCATCCCCGGGTCGAGTTCGTGAACCTGAAGAGCTATGGCGACGCGACGACCAGTTCCGGTCAGGTTCGCGTCATCGGCACGTTGCCCGAAAACCTTCGCGGTCAGGCCGTTCTGCTGATCGACGATATCCTCGATTCCGGCCGCACGCTCAGCTTCGCGAAGTCGCTTCTGGAAGGCCTCGGCGGCTCGCCC